>JAXJQX010000028.1:0-2189 GCA_036310925.1 Acutalibacteraceae bacterium | reverse complement strand
CGGCTACACTATGGTTAATGTAATCAGGCACTCTTTTATGCACCACGTGAGCAAACGCGTTACCAAACACAGCCAAAACAGGTAAAAACAACGTCAACAACACCGAAAGCGAGTCGCTCATCGAAAAATTCTCTTTGAGAATTGACGGAACCCAAGTCATCAGTCCGTCCTTAATCAAATTAACCAAGATTGCGAAAAAGCACAATATGTAAATCGTTGCAAACAAGATTTTTCGTTGCTTTTTATCGGTTTCTTGCTTGCTGATTCCGTCATTCTCAGGTGCAGTTTTGATTTCTTCCTGCTCCTTTTCCTGCTTTGCAAATTTCACCGCTTTATCAAAGCAAAAAACCCAAATAATTGCAACAACAAGCACCGAAACACCTGCAAGATAAAAGGAAAGTTTAAAGTTGTCAAAAATTGCAAACACCGAACTTGAGCCGTACACTATCAGCGTTCCAACCGCAACAGTCGTACCCATAACAATGCTGGAGGTCGATAGTTTCACCTGTGGTAAATACTCCGAAAGCATTCGTACAATGGTCGGCCAAAGCACCGACAAAACAAAGCCGTTAACAAGCCACAACCATTTCATTATTGAAAAATCAGAGCCCACCGCAATCAAGAGATTTATGCTTGATGATATAAACAAGCTGATAAAAATCATCCATTTTATATTGTACTTTTTACAAAGCAAGCCGTTGACAATCTGTCCGATTCCATATGCAAAAAAGAAAAAGGTCGGAACAATACCCGCCTCGGTTTTGGTTACGTCATAAAAATCAATAATCTGCGTAATATTGGCGGAATAATTCACCTTTCCAAGATAAGACATCGTATAAACAAGCCATCCTAAAAAAATTAAAAACCCCGCTTGACTTGAAGTGAACCCCAAAGTTTAGACAAAATTAAATATTAAATTGTTTGTGAATGAGTTCGGTATTGTACCGGGCTCATTCCTTTTAGTTTTAAGGAAATTCTTTCGTTGTTGTAGTAATCTATGTATTTCTTTAATTCATCAATGAAAGCGTTAACGCTTTCGAATTTTTCGCCGTAGAACATTTCAACCTTAAGCCTGCCGAAAAAGTTTTCCATAGCACCATTATCCATGCAGTTACCTTTGCGAGACATACTTTGAATAATGTTGTGCTCTGCTAATAAGCGTTGGTATTCGGCATGTTGGTACTGCCAACCTTGATCAGAATGAAAAATTGGCGTTGCATCAGCAGGAAGTTTTTTAAATAAACCATTAAGCATTTCTCTAACTTGTTCTAAATTGGGACTTGTCGAAATGGAATAAGATACAACTTCATTATTGAATAAATCTAAAACAGGTGAAAGATATACTTTTTCATCACAAACATTGAATTGAGTAACATCAGTTGTTATCTTTTCAAAAGGCTTTTCTGCATAAAAATCTCTTTTCAGTAAATTGTCAGCAACCTTGCCAACATTACCTTTGTATGAATGGTATTTATCGTTTTTACGTTGCTTACCTTTCAAACTGAGTTGTTTCATCAGCTTTTGTACGGTTTTATGGTTAATTACATAGCCTTTGTTGCGCATAGCTATTGTTATTCTGCGGTATCCGTATCTGCCCTTATTCGCATTATAGATTTCTTGTATTTCTTGCTTTTCGCACTCATATTTATCTGTGTTTAAATGTTTTAGATAATAGTAGAATGTGCTACGAGCCAATCCGGACAGTTGCAGCAAGTCATTTAATGGATATTCTTGCCTTAATTCATTGACTATTGCTGCTTTTTCCTTTCCTCTTGCAACCTTTTCTGAACTAAGGCATCGAGTTTTTTTAAGTATTCAATTTCCATTCGTAGTCGTTGGTTTTCTGCAATTAAATCTTCTTCAACCTTTTTATCCAACTTGGGTGGTCTGCCTTTTCTTGCTCCACTAGTGGAATAAGCTCTGCCTCGTCGTTCTTTCATTAAGCCTTCGGCTCCTTCTTCTAGGTATATGCGTTCCCACCGTTGTACAGCATTTTTGTAATTTGCTTCTTGTCCTTTACTTACATCCCAATACTTTCGTACTGTTTCTCTATACCCTAAATGGTGCTCTCGCATATCCATTATAACACCTATTTTGAATTCTGCACTATATTCTTTATTCTTACTACCTTTTTTACGCATAAAAATATGCACCTCCAAAAGTGTCTAACTTTTGGGGTGCATATCATT
>JAXJQX010000027.1:0-26874 GCA_036310925.1 Acutalibacteraceae bacterium | reverse complement strand
GAGTAAGGACCTTCAGGCTTTTCAAATTGACCTGTGCTGTAAAGACCGACAGAGGTTTCTTTGCCATCTGCACCAACAACCTTGGCAGTAATCTGACCACCGGTGATTTCGGTGCCGGAAACCTGCATTCCGCTAAGATGCGGCATATAGTTTCCAAGGCTTCTGTCTGCAATATCTCCGGCTATCGAACCGGACACAGCAGGGGGTCTTGATGCAACGGACGAAATAGAGTCGCCCGTAAGTTGAGCACCGTTTCTTGCGGCGATTCCACCGAATGTACGACCGACAAAACCAATCGTTCCGCCAGCGCCCATTCTCTGACCGCCATTAACAACTGCATCTCGCACGTAGGAGTTACCCTTGAACATATTGGCAAATCCACCTGCAAAACCAGTTGCTGCAGCACCGGTACCTGTGGCAGTAGCACCAGCACCACCGCCGAAGACTCGACCAGCACTTCTCATTCCTCCGCCAACAGCGCCTGTAACGACGCGTGCTGCCATCAGAAGCTCCATTCCCATGCCGGAGCCGGTCTGAGCCACGTTGAGTCCTATCGATGCAAGATAGGAGTCAAACTTCTGGGCGGTTTTGAGGAAAGCGAGCGCACAGAACATCCAGAGAAATACGCTTCCTTGTCCTGTTGACAGTGCGCCGCCATTTCCTATGTAGGCACCCATTGAGGAGTTGAAACCTCTCAGGAACCATACATTCATCACGAGCAACAACATCTGTGATCCGACCATACGACACCAGCTTCTGAACACCGGTGTCGTTGCTTTAGAGGCACCCATGGAATATGCAAGAGGCGAGGTATAGCAGAGCACTCCGACTACTATATACCGTTCTACTGTTTCAAGCAGTAGTTTGAAATAGTTCCAACCGAGACAGAGTTCCAAAATAACAAGGAGCAGTAATCCAACAACGGATATCGTGGCGATGAGCGTCGTCAATCCGTTCATTAGCATTGCCTCAATTCCTGCAAAGGTGAAATCCTCTGCACTTAATTGGATATCCATCAGGGCCGTGTACGGTGCCCTGGCAATATTGAGCACCATTGAAAAGATAGGCTTCGAATAACCGATGAGCAGTGCCATCAAAGCACTTCGGGCAAGGAGTGCCCACGGGTTTTCCGCATCAGTTAATGGTCCGCCAAAAATACGGAACAGCTGCCAGACCGTAATCAAAAAGAGTATAGCCCATGCTGTGTACTGCATGACTGTAAACGCCTTTGTGACAAACGGGAAATATTCTTCCATCGCTGTCATATCTGTTCCAAGCGCTTGAAGGAACAATCCGGATACGGCATCCATTAGATCAGTCACAACGCTGCTGACCCAAGTGATTATCCCTTCAAAAATCCAGTCAAGCATATGTGTTCACCTCCATTCCTGCTTGACACGGATACTTAGATGGCTGTTCCGCCACCGCCGCCTGCGTTGTAATTACCGCCGGCGATGAGAGGCTGTAAGTAAGCAACGATGAAGCCAAGAGAGTTCAGGATAATCCATGTGATAACAATTCTCTTAAGCCACTGGGTTGCTTCGTCCACTGCACGCTGATTACGCGAAACCATTCGGATAATCAGGGCAATGGCACCCACCGTGACTGCCACAATGGTACTGATCGCAACAATCTGACCGTAAATATCCTGCATGATCGTTGAGAAACGATCCCAGATAGTATCGGCCATAACCGGCTGCAACGACCAAATCATAGCCGATGCCATACCGACGAGCGTCCAGTAAGCGGATTTAATTTGGGTTCCGCCCAGTCTAAGTTTCTTTACCATGCCTGTGTACCTCCTTTCGAAAAATGGCATAAAAAATACGCCTTAAAAACTTCGGAGAGTGAAGTTCTCAAGACGTTATTTATACCGTGCCCGTGTCTATCTACACTTTTGCACGATACAAGTATAGCACATTTACATTCCCTTGTCATCGGCAAAAAATCGTCTTTTTATAGGCAAAAAATAGGCACGAAATAGGCGCCCCTAAAAGTCAGTCCAAATTCTCCATCAATGTGAGAATATCGAACCACATATCAACCTCTGCGATGGGGGCTGCCCACAAACGAATTGAAAGAATTGTGATTGCCTGCTGACGAAGACGATAATAGGTTCGTGACGACATCTTAAGCTTTTCAAGTAGCTCGGTGTGGAAGTATCTTTCCGGTCCAAGATATGTAAGATAAATCAGCTCATACAGGCGCTCACCATTACCGGGCTTTTGTTTGAGCACAGTTAAGGCCATTTCCAGCTTATCAATCAACAATCTTGACTTTTCCACGCCTTCCAATCGTCCTGCAAGCTTTTTATTGCCCAGGGCAAGCTCGGTATCTACGTGTTCAAGCAGCATATCGATCCCTTCGAATGGTTTATCCAGTTCTTCAGCGATGGTTTCCGGCATCATCTCAAGGATCCACTTGAAAGAACGGTAATGTTGCAGAAGAACCTGCGTGTTGTGGAAAGCAGTTCTGCGTCTTTTCTGCTGGGCATTACGAACTCTTGTGTTGTCGATCTCGTGATCACCCAATATCCCACGCTTTGTAAGAAGTGAGATAAAAGCGTCTGACTGCTGAAGTATTTTATTCTCTTGCTGTTCATACAGCGAGTTTTCGTCCGGTTTCGGGCTCATATGTAAACATCTCCTTTGCTATTTGGGTTATATCCACGGGCGCACATGGCCCACGGATTTTACTCGTATCTTCAACTACAGGAGGGTATATATAATTACTCCTGCAGTCATATATACAGTTCTTACAATTCGAGTGAGAAAAATACGCGCGTAATTTATATACGTCGAAAAGTGCAACGCGATTTTGCGATACCTTTTCTTCAGGTTCAAAAGCACATTCAGAAATAAGCTGATAGCTGTAAAGGACAATGAGTCTGCCGATATGTTCGCTATCAGAACCCACTTTCTGCGTTTTCTTGCCTAAAATGCGTATTTCGGCAATTATACGCTCAATTTTCTCAGACTCGGGTAATGAAACCTCTGTATCTGTGGGATACAGCATATTAAAAATGAGACAGCCGTAAGATCCGGGAAGACGATGCAGCACAAAAGCATCCCTATACTTTTGGAAAAAGCGCCACACTTTAGTCTTCTCCCAGTTCCAACGTCGGCCCAGGGTTTCCAAAGTCATAACGGCACCGTATCTGCCAAATTGAATTGTCGGTGCCAAAAAAGAAAACGCATTGTTCTCGTCCTCGGATACCGTGTGGCACCAGAGATCAAGCCATGCGTCTGCTTCCTCAAATACATAATTCTGTTGTACAAGTCTGTCTGTGATGCCACGAGGGAGGCAGAGGAAGCCATAACCCTCTGTGGCATATACTGTCCCATCCATACACTCAGCTCCGGAACAGTTGATAACCCAATCCTTGATTTCATAATTGAGTTTCTTTGTCTTACTGTCGAGCTTATAACTGACAAATCCAAGCTCTGACAATTTATTTAGCGTCTCAAGGCTCTGTGCGCGGCTTCTGAGGCCGAGAATACTCTTTAGCCCCACAACACCACCAGACCACATTCCTGGCCTTACAGCGTTAATATGGCCGCAATAAGAGGCTTGTCCCTTACGGAACGCAGCACGAGATGCCAGCTTCGCCCAAGCACCCATTACACCTTTGCCTTCAGGCAGGTGGTTGCGAGGCAACTTTACCCATTGATACTTCATTAAGCATTTCATAAGGGACAACTCCTTTCTTCAGTTTTGTAAGTGAGGAAATACCCTCAATCTTTAATTCTTACGTGTAAACCGTTCAGCTTCGCTATGTAGACTCCCTTGAGATACCAGAAGTCTCCAAGCTCAATTGTGGTTGGAACCCACACATCTCCGATCTTAACCTCAAGTGGCTCACCACAGTGCAAACCACCGTAGTAATCCAGCAAGTCAAATCGGATGTCCATTCGACCACTCTCGTGATCATAAATAAGTACACCTTCTCTCATATTATCTCCTTTCTAAGTTTGGAAAATAAAAAAGCCAGGCAGGGTAGCTAATCCTGTCTGGCTTTGTGGCAGTATTGAATTTTGCTGGTTGGCTTGTACGATCCTCCTTTAACGATATAATACAAACTTATCCGCGCAGATAATCTCCCTTGTCGTGGTCAATGACTTGGGCTAACGCCGGAAAACCCTTTATTTACGGGCTTTTCCTGTGTTGTTTCTATTATAACACACTCACATTCCCTGGACAATACCTCCGGTTTTTTGCAGTAAATTCTTATCGGTCACCGTCACCAAAAGGTTTTGTGTTTTGGAATGGTAGTTGGAATTTCGTACCTTTATATTGCAGGAATACAACTTCGGTTCGGTATTATCTACAGTGCAAAGAATTTTTGCGGCGCCGTCATTTACCTCCTGTTTTAATGCGATTTCGGTTAATTTATCGTATTTAAGGTTACCTTTAAGAGAAGAAAACACACCGATTTCACAGTTTAAACAAATATCGCCCAAGGTTTTATAATTTAGTTTTCCCGTAAGTTTCCCCGGATTTCCGACTTGACCTTTTTCTACAGACAGTATTTCTGCCGTTACAATTTCCCCGCTGTTAAGTTTCAAAAGTTTTCCCGTGTCATCGTCGCAAATTCCGTGACCTAACCCACAAACTATATTAGAGGAAGGACTGTAAAAGGTAAGTGTTCCCACTCCCGCCGAACTGTCTTTTACCCAAATACCGATTTTATATGTTTCGGTATCTGTCGATTTTACCGGCGTTACATTAAAATAAATTTTGGTATTGTTTCGCAAAACTTCAAATTTTAATTTTTTTCCGCCCGAATTTTCAACCGCACTTACCAGTTCTTCGTTGGTTAAAACGGTTTTACCGTCTACCGAAACAATATAATCCCCCTTCTTTATTCCCGCTTTTTTTGCGGGATTGAAATTTCCTTCCTCGGTTGCAACTTCGCTAATATCGGTTACCAGAACCCCTTCGGTGTAAATTTTCATACCGAACGGACTGCCTAAAACCGCAACGTGCAGTTGGTCTACAACCTCAACATTAACGGTAGAAATAGGTATAATTCCAAATGCTTTTAAATCTACCGAAAATTCTTCGCCGATGTTTTTTTGCCCGCTTATTTGGGATAATTTAGTACCGTTGTAAACCGCCGTTACGGGGACAGGTGAAGAAATATTAAGTGATTCACCCTTTTTAATTTTAAAATCACGGTTAATATTACCCCCAATATATAAAACAAAACTAAAAACTAAGATACAAAAAGCCGTTAAACAAAAGAAAACGGTTTTTATTAAATTACGTGCGAATTTCAAAAAAATCACTTCCCATACTATTTTGTACGGAAAGTGATTTTTTAATAAATGAAAAATATAGTTATTGTTTTTCGCAATAGGGTAAATCGTTTTTTACAAGCACGGTTTCTTCGCCGATTACCTCAATATCGCCCCACGGAATAACAATATCGGCATATTTACCGAAAAGCCCCAGTAATTTCGGTCTGCCGAAGATAATTATGGAATCGAGATTTCCCGTAGTTGTATTAAATTCAACATCCGAAACATAACCTAAAATTTCCCCGCTTTTAACACAAACCACCTGCTTGTTGCGAAGGTCGGCAATTCTGCAATTCATATAACACCACTCCAAAAGTTTTATATGAAATTATATGCAAAATCAATCTTCAAAAATAACATCGGACTCTTCTTCGGAAGTTTCGGTTGTGTTCTCCCTTGTTTCGGGCTTTTTGGGCTTTGTTTCAACCTCTAAACCTAAAGAACGGCGTTTTTCAATGTCCATATCGGGGTGCTCTTTATAATACGGGTCAATTATATATTTTTTTATTGCGGGGAAAGTGCAGTACTGAATTAACAAAGCGTTAAAGCAAGGATATGTTAATGCGAAAATAAAGAGTTCTATCAAAAGTGCAAAATACCAATGGTTTCCCGAAAGGAAGAGAACAGCAATATTTAGGGCAATAATTAAAATTCTAATAATAAGGCAAAGCAAGTTTTTTGGAAGATTTATAAAAACAAATTTAAAACTGTTTTTATAGGCCTGTTTCAAAGTAAAACTAAAAGTTATTATAAGTGTCCAAAGGTAAAAGTTCATTACCGTAAACACAAAAAGCATTGCAAGTGAAATTCCCAAACCGATAACGGCAAAAGTACCTTTTCCCGTATAATAAAACCACACACTGAAGGTTATTAAAAAAAGTATTACGGTATTTATTATTCCCGCCAAAAGTCCTTGTTTAAAGTTTTTCTTTATTGTTTCAAAAAAATCACTTAAACCGAAAGAATGTTTATCCCTTGCGGTGTTTCTTGCAACATTAGTTATGCCGACATTTGCCAAACCGTTTGTAAAAACGGGTAAAGAAATAGCTATGTAAACTAAATTTAAGGGAATAAATTTCCAAAAGTTTCTGAAAAAGGTTTCAAAGAATACAATAAATGTTTTCTTTTTGGGTCCGTCCTTTTCTATTCCCGGACCTTCTTTTTCGTAATTAAATAAACCAAAAAAACCCGCCATTTTTACACCGTTTCCTTCTTTTTATAAACGATTTTTTCACTTATAATAACATCTTTATATCCTAAATAATATGCAATCCAGCAAGAAAAAGGTACGATTAAAAGCATAAGTAAAATAACCGCAATCTGCCAAAAAGCAATATTTCCAAATACGGTATTGTTTGAAATCATATTTAAAAAATCAAACAAATAAGTATTTAATAAACCGAAAAATTTAATTGGAAAATTCTTTGCAAATCCGCTTTTGAACAAAACCAAAACCGCAAAAAGCAACAAGGCGGGTGCGTTTGCAATAAACCCTACAATTAATCCTTTATAGGTTTTTTCTTTTTGATTTTTATACTTAACCGCCGTGCGGTCATTATTGCCGTATTTCCACATATTATTGTAAAGCACCGCAATAACAATAATAAGACACAAAACGGTTGAAATTGATTTTGAAACAACTGTTGCGGTTTTAGTCGGATTGGAACGTACCGTACTTGTTGTTACGGTGTAACCGTTATTTTCAAACTCTGCTTTTTTTGTATCCTCGCCTTGGTCATAATAATGTGTATACAGTTGTTTCGGTTCTTGGGATTCTTCGGTAGTGCCGTAAGCTACATATCCTATATTCTCGGTTGAAACCCCAACGGTGATGACATTAAGCGAAATAATAAGAAAGAAAGACATAATATTTGCTAAAAACAGTAAAAAATACACCTTAAAACTTTTTTTTAGAATATCCTTCATTTTACACACCTACATTCGATATAGAAAACATTATATTGTAAAATAGAAATAAATGCAAGAAAAATAACTATTACCGGCATTTATTTACCTAAATATTTACAATTTGGAAATAATTATAATAGCCGCAATTCCTAAAACCAATGCCGAAATTAAAACGGTTTTAATAATTTTTTTGCGTTTATGGATTTTTCTTATCGGCTTAGTATCTTTAATGTTATTGTAATTAAACGCAAATTCCGAAGCCGCCCTTTTTAAATGTTTTGCATTAAGCGTGCCGTATTCGGGTGTTACGTAGAATACAATTTTTTCAAAATATTTACTGCCCGTGTTATTAACCTCTATAATGGTCTTGCTTACACCTTTTACCATAATTTTACCTCGTTTACTGTTTATGGTAATAGGTTTAACAAAAAATGGAGTTATTATTCAAGTTTACATAAAAATGTGGATAACTCGGTGGAAAAGTGGAAAAACCCACGTAAAATAGAGGTTTAGTTATTAACATTCGCAGTTTTTCGACATATTATGTAAAGTTATTCCTCTTTAAAATTTCTGCCGTTTAAAAAGCAAATA
Source organism: Acutalibacteraceae bacterium (assembly GCA_036310925.1). Taxonomy (GTDB): domain Bacteria; phylum Bacillota; class Clostridia; order Oscillospirales; family Acutalibacteraceae; genus UBA737. The sequence continues at coordinate 19,075 of JAXJQX010000027.1, read as the reverse complement.
CTTCGTTCAACCGAGTTTTTACTGTTGCCCCAGTCGGCATTTTGCCCACCGGCGGAGCGGTAATCGTACATTGAACAGTATTTTTTTAAATCATTATGCAGTTCGTTAACGTAATTTCCCGTTATACGGCTTAAATTTTGATTAAATTCTGTACTGTATTTCTTTAAAAACTTTTTAGACGGAGAGTTCATAAGAAGTTCGTAGTGTTTAAGGCAAAACATAGGTTGTGAGTTAAGCATTTCCCTAAATTCCCGGTCATCTTCGTAACAACGGAAAACCGTTTCAATCATTCGGGAGAAACCCCATTCAATTTTTTCACAAACAAAACAGGATTCGGAAATTTTACGTGCGGTATTCCCTTTTTTACCGGCGGTATTAAAAAGTTTTTTATCAAAAATATTTTTACCGATTTCGTCAATATGTGACTCCAAAATAAGCGCTAACTGAAGCCGACCGCGTGAATTTAACATCATATCAAAATGCCTTTCGCAAAAGCCCAAACGGTTGGTTTCGATACGAACATCGGGTTCCATCATAGCGGCGCCCATTATGTAATCAATTATCCGTTTTTCAACCGTTTCCCTCATTCGGCAAATGGGGCAGCCGTCATTTACCTCAAAAACTTCGCTTATAGGTATTGTGCAAATATCCTGACGCATAAAATCACCTTTACTGAATATTCTTGTTGATATTATACCATAAAAAATGTATAATGCAAATACGGAAGTGAATTTTATGAGAATTGAAAATAAAAACAACAATATTTATATTTACGGTGCAGAGGATTTTGATTTGCCCCACACACTCGACTGCGGTCAGGCATTCCGTTGGGTTTGTGATGAGAACAATGTTTGGAGCGGTGTTGCGTATAACAGGTTTTTAAAACTTGAAAAATTAACAGACGGCACGGTTGTACTTTATAACACAACTGCCGAAGATTTTGAAAATATTTGGAAAGATTATTTTGATTTTTCGAGGGACTACGGTGAAATAATTAAAATTTTAAGCGAAAATTCGGTTTTAAAGCAAGCGTGTGAATATTCCCACGGAATTAGAATTTTAAACCAAGAACCCTTTGAAACGCTATGTTCTTTTATTATTTCGCAAAACAACAATATTAAGCGAATAAAGGGCATTATTTCACGGCTTTGCGAAAACTTCGGCGAGAAAAAGGAGGGGTATTACACCTTCCCTACTGCCGAAAAATTAGCAACATTAACACTCGAAGATTTGTCGGTTTTGCGTAGCGGTTTCAGGGCAAAATATTTGCTTGATGCCGCACAGAAGGTAGCAAACGGCGAAGTTGACTTAAAACTGCTTAAGGAAATGAATTTAGAAGACGCACGAAACCAACTTATGAAAATTAAAGGTGTAGGTCCGAAAGTTGCCGACTGTTGCCTTTTGTTTTCCCACCGCCATACAGACGCCTTTCCTAAAGACGTTTGGATAAAGCGTGCTATGGAGGTTTTGTTCGGCGGTGAATTGCCCGAATGTGCCAAAGAATATGCCGGTATTGCACAACAATACATATTTTTTTACGCAAGGGACACAAAATTAGGTTGACAAATTGAAATTTTAGGTTATAATGGTTATCAAATGCAGAGTAGAATATCGAGCGTTAAGTGCCGTTTGGACGGGGAGTTGCCAATCGGACGAAGATTTTCGCGGTTCGGTATTCGCATCCCGCTGCCGCTTAATATCGGGTAAAACCTCTTATTATCGGTAATACGGGTAATAGGAGGTTATTTTTATGAAAAACAATTATGTAAAAAAAGTATGTATCTGCGCTGTGATGGCGGCATTGTTCGTACCGCTTGAAATGTTGGCGGCAAACTTCGGTAAAATTGCCTTTTTGGATAATTACCAGATTCCGATAAGTTGCTTTCCGCTGATTATATCGTCGGTAATGTTTGGGGTAAGTTGGGGCGGTGCTACCGCACTTGTTGCCGCTTTTGTTTCGCAACTTGCAATGGGTTACGGAATTAACTGGTCAACCGTTATTTGGATGATTCCAACGGTAGTTTACGCATTAACCGTTGCCTTGCTTCATAAAGTTCTCGGCAAAAAGGATTCATTCCCGCTTTTTGCACTTGAACTGTTTATAAGTGCGGTTGTTCTTTCAGCCCTTAACATAGGTGCATCTTATCTTTCAAATTACATTTCGGGCGGAAAAGCAGTTGCAAACCTTATTGCTATTTTCGCTTCTCTGAAATTTATCGGCGGTATTGCATTTGCCGTAATTTTCGCAGTTATCACTCCCCCCATTATCAAAAGAATACAAAAAACCGTTAAATTATAATACTATAAAATAAAAAATCCCGTTTTCACGGGATTTTTTTGATTTTAGTACATTCCGCCTGCGCCTGCTGCGGCGGCAGCGGCGGATGCAGCAGCAGCGGCATCTTCGGGATTATCGGCAACCAAACTTTCGGTTGTAAGAACCATAGATGCAACGCTTGCGGCATTTTCCAAAGCAGAACGGGTAACCTTTGTCGGATCAACTATACCGGCTTCAATCATATCGGTATAAACTTCGTTATAAGCGTCAAAACCGTAGTTTACTTTACCGCTTGAAATTATTTTTTCAATAATTACCGAACCCTCAAGACCGGAATTGTAAGCGATTTGACGGATAGGTGCTTCAAGTGACTTAAGGACGATTTGAGCGCCTGTTTTGGTGTCACCCTCCAAAGTATCAATTAAAGCGTAAACTGCGGGTATAGCATTTATTAAAGCAACACCGCCGCCTGCTACGATACCTTCTTCAACTGCGGCTTTTGTAGCCGAAAGAGCATCTTCTATACGGAGTTTTTTATCTTTCATTTCAATTTCTGTAGCGGCACCAACCTTGATTACTGCAACACCGCCCGAAAGTTTTGCAAGACGTTCTTGAAGTTTTTCACGGTCAAAGTCAGACGTTGTTACGGCAATTTCGTTTTTAATTTGTGTAATACGGTCGGCAATGGCGTTGCTGTCCCCTGCACCGTCAACAATAATTGTGTTTTCCTTTGTAACCTTAACCTGACGTGCCTTACCTAACTGGAACATTTGGGTTTCTTTAAGTTCAAGACCGAGTTCTTCCGAAACAACTTCACCGCCGGTTAAAATAGCGATATCACGGAGCATTTCTTTACGTCTGTCACCAAAACCGGGTGCTTTTACTGCAACGCAAGTAAATGTACCTCGGAGTTTGTTTACAATAAGGGTTGAAAGTGCTTCGCCTTCAATATCCTCCGCAATAATTAAAAGTTTTTTGCCTGCGTTTACAATTTGCTCCAAAATAGGAAGAATTTCTTGAATGTTGGAAATTTTCTTATCGGTAATAAGGATTAAAGCGTCATCTAATACCGCTTCCATTTTGTCGGTATCGGTAACCATATAAGGGGTTATATATCCACGGTCAAACTGCATACCCTCAACCACTTCGGAATAGGTTTCGGCGGTTTTGGATTCTTCAACCGTAATTACACCGTCGGCAGTTACTTTTGCCATTGCTTCGGCAATAAGTTCGCCTATAACGCTGTCGCCCGAAGAAACGGTGGCAACACGTGCAATATCATCTGTTCCGCTAACCTTTTTGGAATTTTCTATAACGGTTTTGGTAGCGGTATCAACTGCAAGTTTAATACCTTTTTTAACTACCATCGGGTTTGCGCCTGCGGCAACGTTTTTCATACCCTCGTTAATAAGTGCCTGTGCCAAAACGGTAGCGGTTGTAGTGCCGTCACCTGCGGCGTCGTTGGTTTTAACCGAAACTTCCTTAACAAGTTGAGCACCCATATTTTCAAACGGGTCTTTAAGTTCAATTTCTTTTGCGATTGTTACACCGTCGTTAGTGATAAGCGGTGAACCGTATTTTTTGTCAAGTACAACATTTCTGCCTTTAGGTCCTAATGTAACCTTAACTGCATTTGCAAGTTTATCTACACCGTTTTGAAGAGATTTTCTTGCTTCTTCACCGAAAATAATTTCTTTAGCCATAATTCTTCCTCCTTATTCAACAATAGCCAAAATATCGTTTTGACGAAGTATTACATATTCTTCGCCGTCGATTTTGATTTCTGTTCCGGCGTATTTTGCGGCTAAAACTTTGTCGCCTACGTTTACGGTCATTTTAACTTCTTTACCGTCAACAATACCGCCCGGTCCTACTGCCACAACCTGGGCAATTTGCGGTTTTTCTTTAGCGGCAGAAGTTAATATAATACCGCCTTTTGTGGTTTCTTCGGCTTCGGTTGCTTTTATAACAACATTGTCAGCCAACGGTTTAATCTTCATACTGATTCCTCCAAACTAAAATTAGCGTTATCACGTTGTATCGAATATCTTAAAACAAAAGTCAGGAAAAGTCAAGAACAAAATTTATATTTAAAACATTATTAACAAATTTACCTAAAAATTTTAATATTCGTTTTCCCTTATTTATTTATAAATTTATATTTGTTTTATTGACAAAATATACGTGTTATGGTATACTTTACTTGTTCTTTGAAACTGACGGAAAAGTGATTTTATCACTTGTGGAGCACCACATGAATCAAGGAATAATTTTTGTCGACCGTCTGGGCGCTCTTAATTCTTTACGGATTAAGTGCGCCCTTATTTTTTTGGAGGTTATATTATGAAAAAAATCGGTATAATTATGGGAAGCGACAGTGATTTGCCAACCGTTAAAAAAGCGGTTGATACTTTAAAGGATTTCTCTGTTCCTTATGAAATACACGTTTTCTCGGCACACAGAACCCCGAAAGAAGCAAAAGATTTCAGCGTAAATGCACGCAAAAACGGTTTTGGTGCTATTATTGCCGCCGCAGGTATGGCAGCACATTTGGCGGGTGCTATTGCCGCCAACACTACTTTACCGGTTATCGGTATTCCTATTAAATCCGGTCATTTAAACGGTATCGATGCTTTGCTTTCAACGGTACAAATGCCTTCCGGTATACCGGTTGCAACCGTTGCTATTGACGGTGCTGCTAACGCCGCATTGCTTGCCGTTCAAATTCTTGCAATAGAGGACGAAAATTTAGCAAACTTGCTTGATAATAAACGCAAGGCAGACGCACAAAAGGTTTTGGATAAAAACAGCGCTATTGAAGAACAGTTTAATTAAAGGAGCATAAAAAATGGGAGGATTTTTCGGAGCGGTCAGCAAGAATGACGCTATTTCGGACGTTTTTTTCGGAACTGACTATCACTCACATTTGGGTACACGCAGGGCAGGTATTGCCGCTTACGACAAAGAAATCGGTTTGCAAAGGGATATTCATAACATACAGAATTCCCCTTTCCGTACAAAATTTGAAAAAATATTTGACGAAATGTACGGCAAAAGTGCAATCGGCTGTATAAGCGACTTTGAACCGCAACCCTTGCTTATGCGTTCAAAAATCGGCACTTATGCAATTTGTTTTGTAGGTCTTATTGAGAATTCGGATGAACTTATTAACGAATATCTTGTAAAACAGGGTATCCATTTTAACGCTATGACAAGCGGTAAGGTTAATTCGGTTGAACTGATTTCCGCACTAATAAACCAAAAGGACAATTTTACCGACGGTATTAAATTTGCCCAAAGCGTAATTAAAGGCAGTGCAACCATTTTAATTTTAACCGATTACGGTTCAATAATTGCCGCACGTGACAAGGTAGGCCGTCTTCCCGTTCTTATCGGTAAAAACGAAAACGGTTTTTGCGTTGCTATGGAATCTTTTTCATATTTAAAATTAGGTTATGAAGATTACAAAGAATTAGGATCGGGCGAAATTGTGGAAATTACAAGCGATAATCTGACAATTCTCTCGGAAGCGGGCGATAAATCGAGAATTTGCGCCTTTCTTTGGAGTTATTACGGTTATCCCACCTCTTGTTACGAGGGCGTAAATGTTGAGGTTATGCGTTACCGTAACGGTAAAATTATGGCACAGCACGACAGAGAAACAGGCATAGCACAAGATTTAGACTATGTCGGCGGTGTGCCGGATTCGGGTACTCCCCACGCAGTAGGTTACGCAAACGAAAGCGGAGTTCCTTTTGCACGGCCTTTTGTTAAATACACACCCACTTGGTCAAGAAGCTTTATCCCCCAAAAGCAAAAAGAGCGCCAAAAGGTTGCTAAAATGAAACAAATTCCGATACACGACCTTATAACCGATAAAAGTTTACTGTTTGTGGACGATTCCATTGTTCGAGGAACACAACTTAAAGAAACGGTGGAATTTCTTTATAACAACGGTGCTAAATCGGTTCATATGCGCTCGGCTTGTCCCCCTATTATGTATACCTGCAAATATTTGAATTTTTCCCGCAGTAACAGTGATTATGACCTTATTGCAAGAAGGGTGATTTTAGAACTTGAGGGCGAAGAGGGCTTTAAATATATTGCAGAATACAGCGATTCTTCAACCGAAAGGGGTAAAAACTTACGAAAAACCATTGCGGAAAAATTAGGATTTGACTCTTTGGAATTTCAGTCATTGGACGGAATAATTGAAGCGATCGGTATTGATAAAGACAAAATATGTACCTATTGCTGGAACGGAAAGGAATAACAAAATGAAAAATTCACAATCAAAATCTTATGCGGATGCAGGCGTTGATATTACTGCCGGTTACAAAGCAGTAGAACTTATGAAAAAACACATTGCAAGAACCAAAAACGAAGGTTGCCTTGACGATGTGGGAGGTTTCGGCGGTTGTTTCGGTTTGCCGATTGCCGGTATGGAGGAACCCGTACTTGTAAGCGGAACCGACGGTTGCGGTACTAAAGTTAAACTTGCAATTCTTATGGACAAGCACGATACCATCGGTATTGACGCGGTTGCTATGTGCGTAAACGATATTATTTGCGTTGGTGCAAAGCCGCTTTTCTTCCTCGATTATATTGCTTGCGGTAAAAACATTCCCGAAAAAATCGCACAAATCGTAAGCGGTGTTGCCGAAGGTTGTGTTCAGTCGGATGCGGCACTAATCGGCGGTGAAACTGCCGAACATCCCGGTATGATGCCGATTGACGATTACGACCTTGCGGGTTTTGCGGTTGGTATTGTTGATAAAAAGAAAATTCTTGATAATACCACAATGCAAGAAGACGATGTTGTAATTGCACTCCCTTCTTCTGGTGTTCATTCCAACGGTTTTTCTTTGGTTCGCAAGGTTTTTGACGTTGAAAATTGCGACCTTTCTAAAACATATCCCGAACTCGGCGGCAAATCAATAGGCGAAACCTTGCTTACCCCCACTAAAATTTATGTTAAACCCGTTTTGGCATTATTGGATAATGTTAAAGTACGTGCAATTTCCCACATTACAGGCGGCGGTTTTTACGAAAATATCCCAAGAAGTATTCCGGACGGTTACGGTGCGGAAATTGAAAAATCCGCAATTCGTGTATTACCGATTTTCGATTTACTTCAAAAAACAGGTAACATCCCCGAAAGAGATATGTATAATACATATAATATGGGGGTTGGTATGAGCATTGTTGTAGCCAAAGAAGATGCCGAAAAAGCATTGGAGATTTTAAAAGCAAACGGCGAAGATGCTTATATTATAGGTAAAATCGTAAAATCGGAAAATAAAATTACAATTATTTAAGGTGCAATATGAAAAAGATTAACATAGCCGTTTTGGTTTCGGGCGGCGGAACTAATTTGCAGGCACTGATAGACGCTCAAAAAAGCGGCATTATAATTTCGGGCGAAATTAAGTTGGTGGTTTCCAACAACCCCGATGCTTACGCCCTTACAAGGGCAAAAAATGCCGATATTAAAACCGTAGTTTGCAGTAAAAAGGAATTAGGTGCGAATTTTGAAGCTGAACTGATAAGCGTATTTGAGGATAATAACATCGATGTAATTGTACTTGCAGGATTTATGTGTATTTTAAGCGAAAAATTTACTACGTATTTTGCAAACCGAATTATAAATGTTCATCCGTCGCTGATTCCCTCCTTTTGCGGCAAAGGTTTTTACGGTCTTCACGTGCATGAAGCCGCTTTGGAATACGGTGTTAAGGTTACGGGTGCTACGGTGCATTTTGTAAACGAAATTCCCGACGGCGGTAAGATTATTATGCAAAAAGCGGTGGAAATTCTTGAAAACGATACCCCTGAAACTTTGCAAAAACGTGTTATGGAAAACGCAGAGTGGATAATTTTACCACAGTCTGTTGAAAAAGTTTGTAAGGAATTAAAAGGTGAATAGTATGGCTTTATTTGATTTAAAAACATTATTATCCGAAAACTCATACCCCGGCAGAGGTATAGTTATAGGTAAATCTAAAGACGGTAAAAGTGCTTTAATTGCTTATTTTATTATGGGTAGGAGCGAAAACAGCCGTAACCGTATTTTTGAACGGTTCGAGGGCGGTATGCGCACTAAAGCGTATGACGAAAGTAAACTTTCCGACCCGCATCTTATAATTTATAATCCCTATTTATCTGCAAAAGGCGGTAATATAGATATAATTACAAACGGTGACCAGACAAACACGGTTTATGATTATTTGAATGACGGAAAACATTTTGAAGACGCTTTATCGGTGCGTGAATTTGAGGATGACAGTCCTAACTTCACCCCACGTATTTCGGGTATTTTATATTACTGTTTTCCTCGAAATGTCTTCACCTATAAACTGTCAATTTTAAAAAGTTCAAACGGCAGACCTGTTTGCAACCGTTATTATTACGATTACACCCCCGAAAACGGTATCGGCCATTTTATTCACACCTATAAGTGTGACGGTAATCCAATTCCTTCTTTCTACGGCGAACCCGAAGAAGTGGAGTTACCCAACACCGCAGAAGAACTTGCAAACATTGTTTGGAATAATCTAAACCCCGATAATAAGGTTTCTTTGTTTGTTCGCCAAGTACCGCTTGACGGAAGCGAGCCGACCGAAATTATCATCAATAAAAACGAGGAGTAATTCTGAAAATAAATTATGAATACCTACCTGTTATTCCCCGAAGGAAAAGAAAAAGCTCTGACTTTAAGCTATGACGACGGCGTTGATACAGACATAAGATTTATTGAACTTTTAGAAAAATTCAATATTAAATGTACCTTTAACATTAATTCAGGTTGTTTCAGTCCTGAGGGGAGTGTTCGCCCCGAAAGTCAGGTGCATTTCCGTCTTTCCGAAAGTGAGGTAAAAAATGTTTACGATAATCCCCTGTGCGAGGTTGCAACTCATGGCTTTACACACCCGTTTTTAAACCATCAGCCGACAGCACATTGTATGCTTGAAATACTAAAGGACAGGCAGACACTTGAAAAACTGTTCGGCAGAATAATCCGTGGTCATGCTTTCCCGTTCGGTACTTATAATGACGATGTTGTGGATATTTTAAAGCAAGCGGGGATAGTATACGCAAGAACAACTGAGTCGCATCATTCCTTTAAAATTCCTTCCGATTGGCTGAGAATGGGCGCTACCTGCCACCATGACGACCCCGAACTTATGAACCTTGCCGAAAAATTCATAAACGGAAATGTAGTAAACAATGACGGCTGGTTGTTTTATCTGTGGGGACATACATTCGAATTCCGTAAGAATAATAACTGGAATGTTATTGAAGAATTTTTCACCAAAACTGCAAATAACAATAATGTTTGGTATGCAACAAATATTGAAATTTATGATTATATAACGGCATACCGTAATCTTGTTTACAGTGTGGACGGAAATATGATATATAACCCGACTTCAACAGATATTTGGGTTAAAATAAACGGTAAAAAAATAAATATACCCTCAGGAAAAACTTTTAAAATAAAAGGAGAACGATATGAAAGAATTTGAACTTAAATACGGCTGTAACCCCAACCAAAAACCCTCTAAAATTTTTATGGCGGACGGTAGTGAATTACCCATTGAAATTCTTTGCGGAAGACCGGGTTACATAAACTTTTTGGACGCTTTTAACTCTTGGCAGTTGGTAAAAGAATTAAAAGAAGCATTAGGACTTCCTGCAGTTACTTCCTTTAAACACGTTAGTCCTACAAGTGCCGCAGTAGGTACTGTTTTACCCGAAAAACTTAAAAAAGCGTGTTTTGTAGACGATATTCCGGGACTTGACGATTCTTTACTTGCCTGTGCTTACGCAAGGGCAAGAGGAACCGACCGTATGTGTTCTTTCGGTGAGTGGGTTGCCCTTTCGGACAAGTGTGACGTTACCACCGCACTTTTAATTAAACGTGAAGTATCGGACGGTGTTATAGCCCCCGATTACGACCCTGAGGCACTTGAAATTTTAAAATCAAAACGCAACGGAAACTACAATATTGTAAAAATTGATCCTAACTATGTTCCTGCCGAGCAAGAAACAAAGCAAGTTTACGGTATTTCTTTCGAGCAAGGCAGAAATAACTTTAAAATAAACGAAGAATTGCTTTCCAACCTTGTTACCGAAAATAAAAATCTGCCCGACAGTGCTAAAAGAGATTTAATAATATCTCTTATAACCTTAAAATACACCCAATCAAACTCGGTTTGCTTTGCGGTAGACGGTCAGGCAATCGGCGTAGGTGCCGGTCAGCAGTCACGTATTCACTGTACCCGTCTTGCCGGCAGTAAAGCGGACACTTGGTTTTTACGCCAACACGAAAAGGTATTAAATCTTCCATTTAAGTCTGACATTGCAAGACCGACAAGAGACAATGTTATTGACGGTTATATTAACCGCAACGAAGAAGATGTTTGTGCCGACGGTAATTGGCAAAAATACTTTACCGTTAAACCCGAACACCTCGAAGATGCTGAAATTAAAGAATATCTTTCAACAATTTCGGGTGTTGCACTCGGCTCGGACGCTTTCTTCCCCTTTGACGATAACATTGAACGTGCATACCGTTCGGGTGTTTCTTATATTGCAGAACCCGGCGGTTCTATCCGTGACGATGCGGTTATTGAATGTTGTAACAAATACGGTATTGCTATGGCATTCACCGGTATGAGATTATTCCACCACTGATATTTGATAGGAGAAAACAAATGAATTTTTTTGAAACCCTTAAAGAGTATGACAGCGAAGTTGCCTCTGCATGCGAAAGCGAACTTAAAAGACAAAGAGGCAATATAGAACTTATTGCTTCGGAAAACATTGTTTCCCCCGCCGTGCTTTTGGCGGCAGGCGGTATTCTTACCAATAAATACGCAGAAGGATATCCCACAAAGCGTTATTACGGCGGTTGCCAATGTGTTGACGTGGTAGAAGACATTGCAAGGGAGCGTGCAAAAAAACTTTTCGGTTGTAATTTTGCAAATGTTCAGCCCCACAGCGGTGCTAACGCAAACCTTGCCGTATTTTTTGCTTTGCTTCAACCGGGCGATACCGTAATGGGTATGAATTTACAACAGGGCGGTCACCTTTCCCACGGTTCACCCGTTAATATTTCGGGTAAATACTTTAACATTGTCCCTTACGGTGTTAATGATGTTACCGAAACTATTGACTATGACGAAATGGAAAAAATCGCTTTAGAATGTAAACCGAAACTTATTGTAGTAGGTGCTTCGGCTTATTCAAGAATTATTGATTTTAAGCGTTGCCGTGAAATTGCGGACAAAGTTTCTGCTTACTTAATGGTAGATATGGCACATATTGCAGGTCTTATAGCCGCAGGTGTTCACCCCTCCCCTGTTCCGTATGCAGATGTTGTTACAACCACAACCCACAAAACTCTGCGTGGACCCAGAGGCGGTATGATTCTTTCAAACAACGAAGAAATTGCCAAAAAAATAGATAAAGCGGTATTCCCCGGTACACAGGGAGGTCCTTTAATGCACATTATTGCTGCAAAAGCGGTTGCATTAGGCGAAGCACTTACCGATGAATACAAAGAATACCAAAAACAGGTGGTTAAAAATGCCGCCGCCCTTGCAACTGCTCTTACAGATGAGGGATTTGAAATAGTTTCGGGCGGAACTGACAACCACTTAATGCTTTTAAAACTTATTAAAGAAGGCATTACCGGTAAAGAACTTGAGCACCGTTTGGACGAAGTTCACATTACCGCTAACAAAAATACCGTACCCAATGACCCGCAAAGCCCGTTTGTTACAAGCGGTTTGCGTTTGGGTACTCCGGCAGTTACAACACGTGGATTTAAAGAAGAAGAAATGAAAAAAATCGCACATTGGATTCGCTTAATTGTTGATGATTTTGAAGCAAATAAGGAAACTGTTTCTAAACAGGTTACCGAACTTTGTGAAAAATTCCCCATCTATTAAGGAGGGTTATTATGAAAATAATGGTTGTAGGCGGCGGCGGTAGAGAGCACGCTATCATCAAAAAATTAAAAGAAAGCAAAAACATAACCGAAATTTTTGCACTCCCCGGTAACGGCGGTATGGGAAAAGACGCTACTCTTGTAGATATCGGTGCTAAAGAAATTGAAAAGCAGGTTGAATTTGCCCTTAACAACAAAATCGACTATGCTGTAGTAGCACCCGATGATCCGCTTGTTTTAGGTGCGGTTGATGCTTTAGAAAACGCTGGTATCCCCTGTTTCGGACCTAATAAAGCGGCGGCAATTATTGAGGGCAGTAAAGTTTTTTCTAAAAATCTTATGAAAAAATACAATATTCCCACCGCAGAGTATGAAGTTTTTTCCGATTTGGAAAAAGCACTCGAATATTTAGATACTGCCCCCATTCCCACCGTTATTAAGGCGGACGGTTTGGCACTCGGTAAAGGTGTTATTATTGCCGAAACACGTGAAGCTGCCAAAAACGCCGTTCGTTCAATGATGGAGGATAAAATTTTCGGTGAAAGCGGAAATAACGTAGTTATTGAAGAATTTTTAACCGGTCCTGAGGTTTCGGTATTATCGTTTACCGACGGTAAGGTTGTTGTTCCTATGGTTTCTTCTATGGACCATAAACGTGCTTTGGACGGCGATAAGGGGCTTAACACCGGCGGTATGGGTACGGTTGCGCCTAACCCCTACTATACCGAAGACATAGCAAAAGAATGTATGGAAAAAATATTTATTCCTACAATAAACGCTATGAACAGCGAAAACAGAACCTTTAAAGGTTGCCTTTATTTCGGCTTAATGCTTACCCCGAAAGGACCAAAAGTTATCGAATATAACTGCCGTTTCGGCGACCCTGAAACACAGGTTGTTTTGCCCCTTTTGGAAAGTGACCTATTAACGGTTATGATGTCTACAACCAACGGCACATTGAATGAAACCGAAGTTAAATTTAAAAACGGTGCCGCCGCTTGTGTTGTTATGGCTTCAAACGGATACCCCGAAAAATACGAAAGCGGTTTTGAACTTAACATTGAACCGCAAGTGGAAAACAAGGTTTATGTTGCAGGTGCAAAACTTTGTGACGGTATTTTAAAAACCGCAGGCGGACGTGTTTTGGGCGTTACCGCCACTGCCGATAATTTAAAAGACGCTTTAACCCTCGCTTACAAAAATGTTGAACAGGTTCATTTTGAAAACGCTTTTTACCGCAAGGATATCGGTGCGAAAGCAATGGAGGTACTTAAATAATGGTTTACCGTATTTATGTTGAAAAGAAAAAGGAATTAGCCAACGAAGCAAAGGGCGTTTTAGCAAATATTAACGGCTTGTTGCAGATTAAATCGGTTACCGATGTTCGGGTAATCAACCGTTATGACGTTGAAAACATTGAAAAGGATTTGTTTGATTATGCGGTAAACACGGTATTTTCCGAACCGCAACTTGATATTGCCACAACCGAAATTGATACAAAGGGTGCTACCGTATTTGCTACCGAATACCTGCCCGGTCAGTACGACCAACGTGCCGATTCTGCCGCACAGTGTATTCAAATAATTTCACAAAAAGAGCGTCCCACCGTTAAAACCGCAAAGGTTTACTGCCTTTACGGTAATATTACCGAGGACGAACTTTCGGCTATTAAAAAATATGTAATCAACCCCGTAGAATCAAGAGAAGCAACCCTTGACCTTTACGAAACTTTAAAGGTGAATTACGATATTCCCACAACGGTTGAAACACTTGACGGCTTTATTGATTTAGACCGCAAAGGTCTTGAAGATTTTGTTAAGAATTACGGTCTTGCAATGGATGCGGACGATATTGCGTTTTGCCAGAACTATTTTAAATCGGAAAACCGCAATCCCACCATTACCGAAATCCGTATGATAGACACTTACTGGTCGGACCATTGCCGTCATACCACATTCCTTACTAACATTGACAATGTTGTATTTGAAGATGAACTTTTGCAAAACACATACAACGAATATTTACAAGTACGCAAGAATTTAGGCAGAACCAAACCCATTTGCCTTATGGATTTGGCAACCATTGCGGTAAAGCAACTTAAAAAAGACGGTAAACTTGATAAGTTGGACGAATCCGAAGAAATCAACGCCTGTACCGTTAAAATTGATGTTGAAGTAGACGGCAAACCCGAAAAGTGGTTGCTTTTGTTCAAAAACGAAACCCACAACCATCCTACCGAAATTGAACCCTTCGGCGGTGCGGCTACCTGTATCGGCGGTGCTATCCGTGACCCGCTTTCGGGCAGAAGTTATGTTTACGGTGCAATGCGTGTTACCGGCGCCGCTAATCCGCTTAAGAGTGTTGCCGATACAATGCAGGGCAAACTTCCCCAAAGAAAGATTGTTACAACTGCGGCAGACGGTTATTCTTCCTACGGCAACCAAATAGGTCTTGCTACAGGTATTGTAGACGAAATCTATCACGACGGTTATGCCGCTAAGCGTATGGAAATAGGTGCTGTTATTGCCGCCGCCCCACAAGAAAATGTACGCCGTGAAGTACCGGAAGACGGTGACGTTGTTGTCCTTTTGGGCGGCAGTACGGGAAGTGACGGTTGCGGCGGTGCAACCGGTTCTTCCAAATCGCACACTTTACAGTCTTTGGAATCCTGCGGTGCGGAAGTTCAAAAAGGTAATGCCCCCGAAGAACGCAAACTTCAACGTCTTTTCAGAAATCCCGTTGCAACTAAAATGATTAAACGCTGTAACGACTTTGGTGCAGGCGGTGTTTCGGTTGCTATAGGCGAATTGGCGGACGGTCTTGTTATCGATCTTAACGCTGTTCCCAAAAAATATGACGGTCTTGACGGTACAGAACTTGCAATCAGCGAATCACAGGAAAGAATGGCAGTTGTTATTGAAAAAGAAAATGTAGAAAATTTCTTAAAACTTGCCGAAAGTGAAAACCTGCAAGCGGTGGTAGTTGCCGAAATCAAGGCAGAACCACGGCTTATTATGAACTGGAACGGCAAAACTATTGTTAATATCAGCCGTGAATTCTTAAACTCTAACGGTGCTGAAAAACATATTGACGTTGCTCCCGCAAAGCCCGTTATTACAAAGAAAATTATTGAGGGTACATTTACTGAAAACTATAAAAAGTTAGCAGATGACCTTAATATTTGTTCAAAACGGGGTCTGTCCGAACAGTTTGACTCTACAATAGGCGCCGGTACCGTACTTATGCCGTTTGGCGGTAAAAATCAGTTAACACCAATTCAAGCGATGGTACAAAAAATCAGTGTTGAAAAGAAACATACTAACGACTGCTCATTAATGGCCTGGGGTTACAACCCCTTTATCACTACCGAAAGCCCCTACCACGGTGCTTATTTGGCGGTTGTTGAATCGGTTTGTAAGTTAATTGCAACCGGTGCAGAATTTAAGGATGTTTATTTAACATTCCAAGAATATTTTGAACGTTTAGGTAAGGACGGCAAACGCTGGGGCAAACCGTTAGCCGCACTTTTGGGTGCCTTTAAAGCACAGTTGGAATACGGTATCGGTTCTATCGGCGGTAAAGATTCTATGAGTGGTTCTTTTGAAGATTTAGATGTTCCACCTACTCTTGTTTCGTTTGCAGTTACAACCAATAAGGTTGACAATATTGTTTCCAACGAGTTTAAATCAGCGGGAAATAAAGTAATTATGCTTTCACCCGAATTTGACAGTAACAAATTACCCAAAACCGAGTCAATGCTTAAACTTTTTGCAACCGTAACCGAACTTATGCGTTCTAAAAAGTGCGTTGCCTGTTATACTCCCACTATCGGCGGTGTTGCCGAAGCGGTTATGAAAATGTGTTTCGGTAACGGTCTTGGTTTTAAATTCAGTGACGGTATTTCGCTCCAAAAGATTTTCGGCTATAACTACGGTTCGTTTATTCTTGAAGTTACCGAAGATGTATTTAGTGAAAACGTTATAGGTGTTGTAACTGATGACGGCAAAATCTCATTAGGTGACGAAACAGTAGAACTTAACGAATTGTTGGGCATTTACGAAGATAAGTTGGAAAGCGTATTTAAGTGCAACATTAAGGATTCAAAATCCCCTGTTAAGAACTTCTCATATAGCGCAACCGAACGTGTAGCCCCCTTGGTTAAAACCGCAAAACCCAAAGTTTTAATTCCTGTTTTCCCCGGTACTAACTGCGAATTTGATTCTGCAAAAGTTATGCGCGACGCCGGTGCAGAACCCGAAATTTTCGTAATTAACAACCGCACAAGTGACGGTATTGCAAAAAGTGTTGATACATTTGCAAATAAACTTAAAGAAAGTCAAATGATATTTATCCCCGGCGGTTTTTCGGGCGGTGACGAACCTGACGGAAGCGGTAAATTTATTACTGCATTCTTCCGCAACGGGGCTATAAAAGAACAGGTTACCGAATTACTCGAAAAACGTGACGGTCTTATGTGCGGTATTTGTAACGGTTTCCAAGCCCTTATCAAATTAGGTCTTGTTCCCTACGGTAAGATTATTGATACCGACGAAAACTGCCCAACCCTTACATTTAACACAATAGCACGCCATCAGTCAAGAATTGTCAGAACCAGAATTGCATCTAATAAATCCCCCTGGCTTAGTGCTACCAATGTTGGTGAAATTTACAATGTTCCTATCTCCCACGGCGAGGGCAGATTTATTGCAAGCGAAGAACTTATAAACAAGTTGGCCGAAAACGGTCAAATCGCTACGCAGTATGTTGATTTTGGCGGTAACGCAACAAGCGACATTCACTTCAACCCCAACGATTCTATGTACGCTATTGAGGGTATCACCTCGCCTGATGGCCGTGTATTCGGTAAAATGGGTCACTCCGAAAGAAAGGGCTACGGTCTTTACAAAAACGTTCCGGGTGATTATGACATTAAGATGTTCGAATCAGCAGTAAAATACTTTAAATAAGGAATGATAATATGGATTTCTTAACTGATATTGAAATTGCTCAAAACTGTAAAATGAAACCGATTACCGAAATTGCACAAAAAGCAGGTATTGAACCCAAATATTTGGAGCAATACGGTAATTACAAAGCAAAAATCGACCTTTCTTTGATGAAAGAAACTAACAAAGAAGACGGCAAACTTGTACTTGTAACGGCAATTACCCCCACCCCTGCGGGTGAGGGTAAAACCACCACAACAATAGGGCTTGCCGACGGTATTAACCGTATTGGCAAAAATGTTTGCGTGGCGCTCCGTGAACCGTCCTTAGGGCCTGTTTTCGGTATTAAAGGCGGTGCGGCAGGCGGCGGATATGCCCAAGTAGTACCGATGGAGGACATAAATTTGCACTTCACGAGCGATTTTCACGCAATAGGTGCGGCAAACAATCTGCTTGCCGCAATGCTTGACAATCATATTCATCAAGGCAACAAATTAGGAATTGATGTTAGAAAAATCACCTGGAAACGTTGTGTTGATATGAATGACCGCCAGTTAAGATATATTACCGACGGTCTTGGCGGCAAGGTAAACGGCGTTCCCCGTGAGGACGGGTTTGACATTACGGTTGCAAGCGAAATTATGGCGGTTTTATGCCTTGCTACCGATATTTGCGACCTTAAAGAACGTCTTTCTAAAATTATTGTCGGCTACACTTATGACGATAAACCCGTAACCTGCGGTCAACTGAACGCTCAAGGTGCTATGACTGCCATTTTAAAGGATGCCATTAAACCAAATTTGGTACAGTCTTTGGAAGGTACACCCGCACTTGTTCATGGCGGACCTTTTGCAAATATTGCACACGGTTGCAATAGTGTTACCGCAACAAAAATGGCGTTAAAATTAGGTGACTATGCTATTACCGAAGCGGGATTCGGCGCAGATTTAGGTGCAGAAAAATTTCTTGATATCAAGTGCCGTATGGCAGGTCTTACACCCTCAGCCGTTGTGCTTGTTGCAACTGTAAGGGCGCTTAAAATGCACGGCGGACTTGCAAAAACGGAACTTGGTACAGAGAATTTAGGTGCACTCGAAAAAGGTATTCCTAACCTCTTAAAACACCTTTCAAACATAAAAGATGTTTACAAATTACCTTGCGTTGTAGCTATTAACCGTTTCCCAACCGATACTGACAATGAAATTGAGTTTATTATTGAAAAGTGCAAAGAATTAGGCGTTAATGTAATCCTTTCGGACGTTTGGGCAAAAGGCGGCGAAGGCGGAATTGAATTAGCAAAAGAAGTTGTACGCCTTTGCGAAGAAGAAAAAGCCGACTTCACCTTTGCTTATGAATTAGATACAACGATAGAGGAAAAGATTGATGCGATTGTACGCAAAATTTACGGCGGTGACGGTGTAATTTTAACCCCGAACGCCAAAAAGCAAATTGAAAAACTTACCGAACTCGGCTTTAGTAACTGCCCTGTTTGTATGGCTAAAACCCAATACAGTTTTTCGGACGATGCTACCAAATTAGGCGCACCTACCGGATTTAAAGTAACTGTTAGAAACGTCAAAATTTCCGCAGGTGCGGGCTTTATAGTTGCCCTTACGGGGGATATTATGACCATGCCGGGACTACCTAAATCCCCTGCCGCCGAGAGAATTGATGTTGATGAAAATGGCGTAATTTCCGGTTTGTTCTAAACAATAAACATAAAAAAACACGGCAGAAAAATTCTACCGTGTTTTTTAGGCTCTTTGTCAATAGTTGGGGTAAAGAGATAAAATGAAAATTTTAGTGCAAGCAGTTGCTATTAGGCAGCTGCTTGTTCTTTATTTAGTTGTTTATGAGAAAAAATATGTAGAATACGGTTTCTGAATCTTCTGAAAT
>JAXJQX010000026.1:0-48266 GCA_036310925.1 Acutalibacteraceae bacterium | reverse complement strand
TCGCAATGACTAATTGAAGAATCAGTGTTTTTCTGACCTCTTTGTTTTTTAGTAACTTTATCATGCTTCCACCTTATACCCAATGCCACGTACCGTCAAAATGATTTGCGGATTGGCAGGATCGTCCTCTATCTTTTCACGCAGACGTTTGATATATACCGTCAGCGTATTATCGTTTACATATTCACCTGCGACATCCCAAATAGCATCAAGGAGCTGATTTCGGGTAAGCACCATACCGCGATTATTGATAAAGACAAGTAAAAGCCGATATTCCAAAGCAGAGAGGAACAAGTCCTTATTGTTCTTCATTGCCGTGCCTTTTTCCGTATCGACAACTACATCACCGAGCTTTACAGTCTTGCCAGTGTTTCCGGTCAATCTGAGGACATTCTTGATGCGGGATACCAATTCTCGCGGACGGAAAGGCTTTGGAATATAATCATCGGCACCAAGATCGAAACCTGTAACCGTGCTATACTCGTCGCCGGATGCAGTGAGGAAAATGACGGGAATATCGTATTCGGCTTTAATTGCTTTACAGGCAGCAAAACCGTTGCCTTCTGCCAGGGACACATCAAGCAGCACGAGGTCCACTTTTTTATCAACAAGAAGATTCAGTGCCGCAGTCTGACCTGAGACGCTCTCAACCGCGTATCCTTCGCTATTCAAATACTCAGTTAAGTTGGCAACGATATTTTTATCGTCTTCAACCAATAATATCTTCGTCATTATATCACTTCCTTTTTTACCAAATCCCATTATAACATAATTGGTCTGATAAAACAATGTAAGTGACATTTTAGTCACAAAAATAAAGTGCCGCTTTTACACGGCACTTTATTAAACGATATTATTTTATGATTTCTGTGCCACCCCATTCAACAACTGTAAATCCGTTTCTTTCGGGAGCGGAGAGCTGCTGTTCGGGAAGGTTTACATATTTATCTGCCGACTGCCATGTCATAAATACACGGATTAAGGTGTCGGGAGAAGGACTGATGTTCAGTTTGGCAGCATCGGTATAGATATCCGTTTGGAAAGAGATTATATTATACGGATTATCTTGCATTAAAGGTAGCCAATAAACTATAAATTCATTCGCTTCTTTGCGGTTAAGACCAAGTCTTCGAAGTGCATCTTCAAGGAATTTTGCTGTATCCTTACCCTTAACACAGAAACCTTTTGAGAGGTCATAGTTAGTATTTGTTTCGCCCTCCCAATACAGATAGTTATAGATCTGTCCGTTTACATCGGTGAGCGTTCCATCCGGTACTGCAGTTACTTTCCAACCGTCTTTGTATTCGGGATAGGTGCAGGTTAGTCTACCATTAAGGTCGAGCTTAACTGATACCTCTGTTTCTTCTTCGGGGTAGAGATAGATTACAGGTTTGTATGCTTTTCCTTCTTCAAGTTGGAAGGTGCTGACTTTTATATCTGTAAAATCTGCCTCAACTTTATGAGTTTCCTCATCATAGTATGTATTTTCGTATGAGCAGATTACTTGGTCACCAACGCACCATTCATCCGACAATTTACCGTTAAGTTTAATTTCATAAGGAAATGGGATTACTGTTCTTGCGAAGAAGCAATTTGAATATATCTCGGTTATCCTTATGTCTGAGAATAATTCATAGTTGCCAGTCCATTTATTTTCATCAGTTTTTTCTACCCATTGCTCTGTATATTCGGCACTACGCACTTCTTTGGCTTTTTCCCAACTGATTGCATCGATTTGAGAAGGATATGTTGTCATTATTTCGCCTGTATATGTTACTTTAATATAATCTCCAACCTTAATCTCCATTACCGGAAGTTTGGATGTATCAAAAGATATTTTGTCACTACTTCCGGCATTTGCTTCGCTTGGAAGTGGCTCTACAATTACGGTATTATTGTTAATCTCCAAAATTTTAGCGTTAAAAGAATACCGCACATCTTCTTCAATTTCATCTTTCTCGTAATGCCAAAGGCTGCTAACTGATTTGAAATTATAAGGGAAGAAATACACCTTTGTTTTTTCGTATATGCCTCCACCGTCAGTTAAACGATTCCAGTCTACAATCTTATATGTGAGTGCAGTATATTCTCTTGTGCCGCCGTCCTTGTATGCACCTGATGGGATCGGCACAAACAAAATCGCTAAAATAACTACTACTAATATCGGTATCCATATTTTCTTTTTCATAAAAGCACCTCCTTAGTCGCCATAAGCTGCATCTAAAACTTTGCCTTCATGCGTAATTCTGTAACTATGCACTCCGTCACCATTTGAAGCTTTCTTAAAAGATAATGTGACCGTCCATATTCCTTTTTCGGTATCGAATCTTGCGCTTGTGTCATCATAATCTGCTGTAGTTTGCTTTTTAGCAATTTCTATGGCTTGTTCTTCGGTTAAGATGTTTTCAGCGATTTTAACGGTAGAAAGTATCTCCATCGCTTCGTCACCATACTGACTCCACCATTTGTCAGCACCTTCGTTCATAGCTACATAAGAGCCGAGCATACCTCTAAAACTGATAAAATCCCAAACCTTTTTATTATCATAAATTCCTTGCCAAGCTTTGTATTTGCCAACGGTGATTTCCTTTTCTTCAAGACCTGTTCCGCATACACCAAAGGCGGTATAATACCACATTTTTATTTTACCTTCGGTTTGGTCTTCCGGCCAAAAAGCGATACAGTATTCGCCGTCACTGTTTCCTTTTTCTGTTTCGTATTCCCAATCATGTGGTATGGTCAGAGAAATATTCGAAAAGTTTCCTGACTCGTAAACGGTGGTCGGCTGTGTCTTGGGATTTACACCATCTAAATATACAACTATATCCGACTCACTTGCTACAGTAATATCTTTTTCGGGTTCTATTAAGATATGCCATTCAGCCATATCACATGTACCAACTTCAGGCACATCCCTTCTTATGCTGACATAGAGTTTTCCGTCAGAGCCGTGCTTCACATTGTCTATATTGTGACGGTTTGACCCGCTACCTTCTTCAAGCAGCACCATTACAAGAATTTGTTTCTCAAAATATTCTGCAGTGTATTTATCAACTGCATCAAGGAAGCCGATTGTACTATCGGAGGCAGGATCGCTTCTGCGTTCAAGATTGTACTTATCCTTATTTGCATTATAATACGCATTCAACTCATCAACAGAGCGAATAACTTTAACTACGGGATATTTCACATCTTCATGATATCCGTTTGTTCTGATATATTGGGCATCAAAATCAATAAAGGATTTCTTAATATCCTTATCGGCATCATTAGTTCTTGAAACGGTGAACGCTGCCCACATCTCACATTTCGTACTTTCGCCGCCACGACCTTTATCATACACATGGCAATAGGTTGTAAAACGGTATTCGCCGTTCTCTGAAATATCAAACATATCTGTCAAATTGTATGTTTGCTTTTGTGAGGACTTGGCACTCAATTCATACCCTATATCATTAAACGCAAGGTTATCAAGTGTTACACAACTTTTCCATTCACCATTGGTTTGTTTTTCAATACCGAAGCTCTCTCCGTAAACTACATCATAAGAGGTATCGTTATTCCATTTGACTTCGAGTTTGATTTCCTCGGCTGTCCAAATAGCGTTAACAATTTGGATATTTACACCTTCAAAATCGGTATGTGCCACAGCGACTTTAATAGAACCTGTGTCAAAGTCTATTTTGTCTGCGCCGTCTTTTTGGCAAGCGCATAGAGTCAATAAAAGTACGAGGGAAATTAAAATTGCAGTTATCCGTTTCATTTGTGTTCCTCCTCTCACAACGAGTTAAAAGGATTTATTCGCTATAATTAAATGTTAAATTTCCTAAATATTTACCAAGGTCTTCCGATGCAATTCCTCTATGAAAATCAAGGGAAGAATAATCAGCCTTTTCATCAAATTTGCTGTTTGATTCTGCTTCGGCGATGTAATAAGTATCACTGTCCTTGGTGAAATGAATTGAAATTATTAAGCAGGTGTCATCTGTAAACTCAATAGCAAGAGCATATTCGTTTGGACGGTTCGGTCTGAACTTTACCCACTCGTTTTCGTTCTTACTTACAAAGTTCGGTGCCGCAAGAAGATTTTCTATAATGTCATTCGCTTTATCGTTTAATGTGCGTACAACAGTGAAGTTACTAAGGTCATTGGGATGTTCTGTTGAAAGCACATAGGTATTCTTTATCATCTTTTCAGAGAGAACATAGATAAACTTATCATTTACTGTAGAGACCACATCATCAGCTTGACTTGAAGAACTTTCAGCAGGTGTGGATGAAACAGATTCTTTGGGGCCTACATCATCGCTATCACTAACACCTTCATCTTCATTATATCCACTTGTCATTTGACCTGCGCCTGATGATATTCCTTTTTCTTCCCACAATTCACTCATACTTTTGAAATTGTCGGGCAATAAATAGAAGTCTGTACCTGTATAGGTTTCATCGGCATCTACAATATGATTCCATTTGATAATTTTATATGTTAATGCTGTAAACTCTCTTGAGCCACCATCATCTGCTGTGCCGGATGGAATAGGAATCAAAAGAATTAAGAGTAAAACTGCTACTATAATTATTGCAATTCGTGATTTCTTCATTTTGATTACTCCTTTCCGTATGTTACTGTGAAGACCTTGGTATATAAGTCTTTTAATTGGTCTTCGGTAACAAGTACACTTTCTTTTGTCGCTTCGTTTGTTAGAATGTCATCGAATAAGGTGTATACTATTCTTTGTCCGTTATCAGCAGTAAAGGTAAGGGTATATACTACTCCTTTGCTAAAGGATTCAACTAAACCAGTGGAGTAATTATCTTCGCCTTTAAGTGCGCCTTCTCCTTTTTGTGTTGACGGTTTCTGTTCTTGAGGAAATTCGCTTTTATCCGTTGTTGTTTCCTGTTCGACATCGTCACTATAATCGTTAACCGTGAATGCTGATTGGATGATGTTATAGATATTTTCAATGTTCTGTTTGTCAGTATCGCTCTTTGCTGTTTTAGTGCTTGTGATTTCAAATGAGGTATAGACAAATCCCGATGAATTTTCTACACCACCTGCCATATTCATATCCTCGGCAGTATTACTTTTATCGGGTGAAATCATCATATCGGGAAGATATATCACAGATAAGATTGCGATACATAAGCAAAGTGGAACACACAAGGCAAGGATGCGATTGCGGTTTCTTTTGCGTTCTTTTATTCTGTTTTCGCTTCTGCGGAATATCTCCGCTTTTCTTTCATCAAAGTTCCTCATAATAACAGCTCACCATCCTTCCCAAGAATGATGCGAAGTTCCTTTTTAGCGCGATATAAAAGGTTGTCTACTTGTTTACGATTCTTCTTCATAACCTTGGCTGCCTCATCATAGGACAAGTCTTCAAAATAGATTAAGTGTACAATAACACGCATATCATCCGTCAAAGAGTTAAGAGCGTTATTTACAATACGCTTTCTCTCATCTGAAAGGATGATTTCTTCAAGTGTTTCTTGCTCGGCTGATGTATTATCCGCTTCCGTAAGCTCTACAAAATTTATTACCTTGCGGTGTTTTATGTAGTTAAGAGCACGGCTGCGACCAAGCATAAATAAATATGTTTTAAGTGTTACCTTGAAATTATACCGATGCTTATTAACCACCAGATCCGAAAAGGCATCGATGGCAATATCTTCGGCTGCGTGTATGTCATGCACATAACGGTCAATGAAGAACACGAGGTTATCGAACAACTCTTTCATTATTTCGTCAAAGGCACTCTCATCACCATTAAGGAAACGGCGGTAGCTACTTGCACCGTTATCCATAGGGTTTCCTCCTGACTTTAAGGCTCACGTCTGAATCCTTTCACTTATTATACAACTGAGGCATATATAATTCCTTATTTTTATTATAACATATAATTTATTTCTTTTGTAGTAGCAAAAAAGCACCGCAAAGGCGATGCTTTTAGTTTGATTTATTTTTTGTTATTACCCAAGTTATCAGCATCGCTATTGTGCAGATTATAAAGTATATTCCTGAATATACGATTGGAAATGCAGTTTCATATGTAAATGATGAAAATGCCCAAAACAAACCTGCAACAAGCAATGGTGTAAACCAAAAGAATTTTATATCCTTGCCAGATAGTATTCCCATTGCTACGGAGAGTACAGGATTAACCGCAAAGAATAAAAGCATTGTCACGAGCATACCTGCATCTGCTTTGACTGTGTTTACTGTTATTAAGGGAATGATGAGCATAACCACTATTATTGATGTGATAATTACTATCGCTCTCTTTGTTCGTTTCATAGCCACACCTCCAGTTTTATTTCCATCCGTCAACACCTTGTCCCATACTTATCGGAAAGAACTTTGGGCCGATGACGGAACTGTAGATTTTACCTTCGTTGTCTTTGAAAGTGATTATATAATCACCGTAAAACTTGTTCCACTCAATATTAACATACTCCAATTGCTTTTCGGGAAAGTTGTTTTTTACATAGTTCTTTCCATATATCTTGGCTATTTGTCTTGGAATAAGTCCGCTAAACCAAGAAACAGCAATTACAGTTATCAATACGGCGGAGATTATAATTATTCTCTTACTTTTTTTCATTTAATTGTACTCCTTGTTTTCGATATTTGAAAAACAATACGAATTGTAGAACAATGCTTACAATATGAATAAGCATAAAAAAGTATCCAATTCTTGATGTGATCTCTGAAATTCTATTACTCTCAATTAAATGAAAAAATATATATGACTCTCCAATATCACCGCCGTCAAGAATAAGAAAATCGAAAGTAGATTTAATTTTGTTTTAGTTGTCATCATAGCAACTGCTTTTATACATTTTGATTTCAACTTATCACTTCCTGACTATCACGAACAGAAATATCTTTAAGAGTCACATGGATTATTATATCTTCATTTGTAGGATTTTGTATATTAACCCCTACCTTAAACCATGCATCTTTTTCAGCATTCAATTTTGTAGGCATACCGTTTGTAATGTAGCTCGGTTCATAGGTGTTTTCTTCGGTTACTTCTACTGGTAATAGAACAACCTCTGTGTCCGGACAATCCGGTCCAGCATATACAGTCAGTTTATCCCTTTTCGGTTGGATTTCTTGAAGT
Organism: Acutalibacteraceae bacterium; assembly: GCA_036310925.1. GTDB lineage: Bacteria > Bacillota > Clostridia > Oscillospirales > Acutalibacteraceae > UBA737. The sequence goes on along the minus strand of JAXJQX010000026.1, from coordinate 41,139 downwards.
GAATACACAAATTTTTCTTCACTTCCAGCCGGGATAATTATTGTTAAATCGTATGAGTCATATTTAACTGTGTTATCATTAGAAGTGCATCCTGAAAAGGACAATAATAAAACAATAGATATGAAAATTGATATTATTTTCTTCATTGAAATTCTCCTTACCAACGAAGACTTTTATTTTCTTTCTTTGCTTGTACGTGATAAACCGCTAACATTATTGGGATAGCAAAGATAAAGGGAACATAAGGATATAAGTCCGGTCCGGGTTTATAAAAACTCGATTTAGAATGATTATCGGGGTTATACCATATTTCTTTTTGATCGCCTATAGATTTATTGCTCGATTCTCCTCTATAATAATGAAAATTATCATACCCTGAATATTCCACATCATCAACAGTATATGTCCAATAGTAATGTATAGTCCAGCCACCGCCACCTATACCTCGACTGTTTCGTTTAGTAATCTCTATATTTGTTATAGTTCCGGTTGTGGTTCGCCAATCTTTATGGATTTCAATTCTCACAAAATATAATATCACTGATATTACTGCTGCAAGTACCAAAACCAAAAGTGGCATTAAAAACTTCTTCATTTATTAACCTACTTATACTATCGTTAATTTAAATCAAGTGGAATTGTAATTTTTTCTCCACTTTTAAGTTCTATATATAATTCAATTTCTTTTTCATTTCCAATGGGTTCAAAATAAAGTGAATATTGGGTTTCTCCGTTCTTGGCGTGACCAGTTCCTTCTGTGTATTTATATATTTTTTCTACTCCCTTTATATGTGTTTCAAGATGATTGAGAACTTTTTCGTCTTTATTTATCCTAATAATACAGTCCACTTGTGTATATTCGAAATAATCAGCAATATACTGCACGAAGACGGAAATGTTTTCATTTTTATATTCTTTATCAACATTTTTAATAATGTAACTCGAAATTCCAGCATTATATGTGAATTGACTAACTTGTTCTGCATATTTATTACAAAAAGCAATTATCTTTTTCTCGGTATCAATATAAAACGGACTTTCATTGTTGACTAACTCTGTTTTGGCCTTGTTATCTTTTCCAATTTTCGCAGTTATATTTTCACACAAAGCAAGAAACTCCTTATTCATAGTTTCAAAAATAAGCAGGCCTTCTTTTTTCTTTTCATCACTTAATTTGTTAGAACATAAATCTTTTACTAATGAATCGTAATAACCGCCCATAAAAGAATGAGCTTTACCATTACCATTCAAGCTTGGCATCAGTGGGTTTGTGTTTGTAAATATAACACTATTTATTCTCGAAGTGTGTTCTTTTAAGACGTCTATTGAATATCCGTAATGATCAATGCTTCGTGCCATTTGCTCTAAATTCAACCAATGAGAATAATTGTAATCGCCTGTTCGTTCTTGCCAATATACTTTTTCATTGTATAAATGCACAAAAGCAGAGCCGATTGCTATTATAACAGCAAGACTAACTATAATTAATACCTTTACTTTTCTTGTGAATCTTGTCATTCTAATCGACCTCGCTTTTATCCGTCATATAGCCCTTAGCTACTTTTATCCATTTTGCAGTTACGATGCTGTCTTTTCCATCGATCTTTCCTTTATAATCCAAGTCTATTAAATCGCCGACCTTAATTTCTTCGAGTTTCATTTTTTCGCCGGTAATTTCTTTCACGGATATGCTATCTTTGGCTTTAATAATAACGCTTGAATTATCATCAAAAATCATCGAAGTTGTAATATAGGTGCAGTTTTCCTGTTCGTTATATTCAATTGATTTTACTACGCCGCTAAAATCGACTGTGGCGGATGGTTTTGCAATCCAAAACATTGCTATTAGGGTAACGGCAAATAAAATCCAACCTAAATATGACAGAACTTTTTTCATTATTGCACCTTCTTATTGGCTTTTTTCTTAATAATAACTGTTTTTATTGAATATGCGATAAAACCTAATATCCAGTAAGTTACCACACCCCCAAAAGTGTCGGCCACATTATACCACATGTTTGTGAGTATAAGAATTATTGTTGATGCAAGGAGGTATGCTAAAACTAAGTGTGGAATCTTCTTTGAAAGAAATACTCCCTGAGCAATAAAGCATAAGGGGAAGAGGATATATGAACCTGTCAAAATATCACCAAAGTTCTTTAAGTATAAAAACAGTAAAAATACAACAAGTGGCATTAGAAGAACTTTTATTATCGACAGAATTGTTGATTTAGTATTCATCATTTTATTTCCTCAAATGTTTTTCTGTTATACCTTTTTATTTCCTTCTTAAAGAGAGAATATTTCAACTCAAATTCAATAATATCATCTTTTTCGATACGCTTAACTTTCGGAACTCCATTGATAACATCACAAACTTTCACGTTTGGTAAAGTGTCCGAAATTAAAGTTATTGTTTCTCTCTGATGTTTTGCAAACACAGTGTTTAATGTTATTTGCCGGATTATCTTTTTACATATTTTTGTTTTGAATATAAGATAACTGAATACCGCACCTAAAACATTGAGGATTATATCATCAATATCACATGAACCTACAAGGAATATAAGCTGTATAACTTCAATTAAGAGTGATGCTGAAATCATTAGCAGTGTGAATTTTAGTAAAGATGGTTTCTTGTTTAGAATTATGTGAGCAAAGAAGCCAAATGGCACAAACGCTAATATATTTCCAAAGATATTAGTTATAATTGTGTGGGCAGGAATTGCGTTGTTGAAGAATGAAACGATGTATTCGATTACCGTTTTGAAAGGAATCAGATTAACTGAATTTAAAAAGAAGTTCTCAAAATAAAACGGATCACAATTCCAAATAACACCCATATGCGCTCTACCAAAGAAACTATCGAAGAATACGAAGGTTAAGAGCAAGAACAAATACATTAGGAAGTAGAAAATAAATGTACCTTGAATCAATCGCTTCTTTGTCTGTTCGCTTAATGTTTTGGAAAGAAGAACAGTTCCAAAATATGAACAAAGACAAATAACTCCTAACAGTATAAGTCTTGATGTAGGAACCATCATTATTCGTGGATTAAGGTCGGCAACAGCATATATTCCTAATACTATAGCCGAAATTATGTATAATAAAATAGAGGAAATTCTTGATATTATTTTCATTTTTAGTCTTCCTTTTCGATGAGTCCAAATATTGAAAAACCTATACCAGCAATTGGGAGGATAATGTAGAGGAATTCAACGATTCCGGGTAGATCATAGCCTCTATCTAATACTACAATAAATATTGCAGTGAGTATTAATGCAATACCAAATAATAATTTTTTCATTTTTTCTTATTCCTAACTCTAAATTTTTCTGTTTCGTTATTTTTTAAAATTTCTTATAAGTGATAAAGTTAGAATAAACAAACATTCTATTACGCAAAAGAAAATAATCAACCTTACCGAAACAACTGTGGTTGGATTATCTCCAAAATGATACCAACTCAATGTTTCAAATGTTACAAAAGTTACTATTAACGAGATAATTATAGTTCCCAAATAGGTAACAAATTTTTTCATATTGTTTATTCCTTTCCGTAAAGGAGTTTTCCATCTTTGTCATATATACATCCCCAACCATCTGTTGCTTGTTCAAGCTCGGTTGTACTTCCGTCACTGCTATGGTTTAAGGTGTTGATTGGACACTTGTGAGTAAAGCCTAATGAATCTGTAGCAACAATAAAATATTTCATATCTGAATAGTTTTTGTACTCTGCAGAATTAAAAGTTTTTTCAATCAATATAATTTTACCATTGCTGTTTTCAACCTTTTGTGTAATGTCATTCCGGAATACTTCTTTTCCGTTAGATTCTCCAACTAACCAAATTTGAGTATAAGTTGTTGTGGAGTTTTCTGATTGAGGTTTGCTGTCAACCGATAGTTCATACGAAACTTTAGTTTTGTTATTAGAATACGCTTCTTCACGAATTACAAGATCCGAATACAAATATGGCATAAATACTGTAAATAGATTTTTCATATCATGGTCTTCAAGATATTCATTTTGGGTGGAGCTGCTATTTTTGACAGTAATTAAAGGAAGGGTTGAATCAGCAATAAAAACATTCGTATCAATGTATCCCGAAAAGACTTCGCCTTTGCGGTTCAATTGTACTGTTGTTTCACCAATATTAACTGATACAGAGGTATTGTTGTCAGCATTTTTTGGGGTTACAGACACCAATATAGGAGTTGTATAGTTAGTAGTATCCAACGGGCCGTATGTAATATCATATCCGCTTAATATACTTGCTTCCTTTTTTAGTCTTTGGTCAACATTCTCATATATGTCTGCAATGTCAGTTCTCATAGTGTTTATATTTTGATCGAGATTGTTTTGTAGGTTGCTAACGCTATTGTTTAGTTCATTAATTCTTGTATAAGAATTAAAAAGAGCAATAATAAGTCCTATAACAACTACAATAACAACATAATTTGTAATTTTTAATGTTTTATTCATTACCTATTATCCTTTCTTTGTTTTGATGATTTTAAAAACTTGATTAAAAATAAAGCGAAAAAGAATATATTAAATGATAAATATATTGTTGATGTGATAACACCGATTTTTCTGTTAATCAAATTGTAATGATCATCAAGCATAAAAATTCTCATAATATCAGTGACTACTACATATCCAGAAAAAAATTCAGTAGCAAAAAAGGAATCATACAAATATCTGATATAAAGAAATAATGAATAAGCCAGTTGTACACCTGAAATTATAGGATATAATTTTTTAAATTTGCTTCTTGGGTATGTGAAAATAAGCAAGATCAAGATTAAAATATGTATAGCCATTAACGAAATGTATAACAACGAATCCATTAAAATTACCTCTATTGAAATTTATAACCGCATCTGCCGTGTATTAAGATAAATGTTACATAATCATCTTGCGAATCAAAGGTCTTCTTTTCATAGTTTTCTTCGCTGTGAAAGGAGATTATCTTTTCTTCTTCATTTATCCACAATGTCGGCAGAGGTTGTTGCATTTGCTATCGTCCTATTCTTCTTCCTGATATCCTATAATCGTATTGCTTTTAATTATAGGGATTATTTCATCATCTGTAGGTCTACTGTAAAATGTTAAATGGAATAAATATCCATCTTGTACCCAATAGACATGTTTAAGTTTATCTTTCTCAAAATCTGCTATATAAAGTTCAAGGTCATCAACCTTTTTCTTATAATGGTTCGAATGTTCATTATCTATATTAACCATTGGATCATTGGCGGTTGATATTTGTGTGTAAGAGAATGATAAGCCGTCCTCATTGTCATAATCTCTATTAACCATACTTGTACTTATCATCTCATCAGTCATGGTATAGCCTTCGGGAATTTCAGTAATTGCATAAATTTTAGCAATATATTCTGTGATATCTCCTTCGATTTTTATCTCGACATGGTCATTGAAAATCTTTTGGAACATTTCGATAAAAGGCTCTCTAATTGCACTAACACTAAAAGTAACCGATATAAGAACAATAAAGATTGCTGCAACGGAAGCAACCCTTTTTGCAGTAGAATTGAATATACGGAGAAAAGGTCTTTTTCTACTCTGAACGATATTGTCCATACTTTGCTCAAAATCGGCTGAGAATTTAACATCTGCAACTTCCTCATCAGTGGGAAATTCTTTATCCATTTTTTCTGCATAAAGATGTAATGCTTCTTTTAAATTATTGTCGTTATAATTCTTCATTTTAATGAGCCTCCTTCGTTCAATTGTTTTTTAAGCTGCTTTCGGGCGCGTTCTAACCGTTTACTCACGGTATCAACTTTGATTCCTAACAGTTTCGCTATCTCTCTATCTTTGTAGCCGTATTCGACTTTAAGGAGAAGAATATCTTTATAGATATCCGGAAGAACATCAATTTCTTTTAATATGTTATCTACTTCAATAATTGAAAAGTCAGTTTCAATCGATATTTCTTTATCGAGAATATCGGTATTTTCAAACTCTCTATTTCTTTTACGATACATATCAATTGAAACGCTTCTAATAATTATAACGATTAGATTTCTTGTTTCCTGACAATCAATTTCATTAAATTTATGTAAATTTGAAATAATTTTTATAAAACCATTATGTACTGCATCATCAGCAAGATGCTCATCACCGAGAATCTTCAAGGCAATGTGTTTCATGTGTTTTCTGTATTTTAAATATAGACTCTCAAATTTATCCTTGGATTCATCTGAGTCTATAGTAGACAAATATAATAAAAGCATTTTTGTTCTCCTATACTCAATCAATAATTTAATGCATATAACAAAAGGCATCAGCAAATGCGATGCCTTTACTGTTATTAAGATTGTTTCATATTCTGCACATATATTTGGACTTTCTCTTTATCAAGTGTAGTTATGAGTTCTCGCGCATTGTTGTGCTTTGTTATGTAAGATGGCTCGTTTTCAGTTACATATCCGTATAGCTGCATATATGGATTATAGCCGCGCTCTCTGAGGGCATTGACGATAATTTCCATAATTTTATTAAATTCTGTGTTCTTCAACAAGCTCACCTCACTTTCACTTCTAATTAGTATATCATATTCAAATCAAATTTACAATGTAAAACCTCGTGGAGCAAGGTTAGGTTGTTTTGTTGAATAAGCATCTATGTACAATTCGCAGATGAACACTTTCTTTTTAAAGAATATTCCTTTCTCTTGGAACACTCTGTATTTGTCAACTATGTTTCCGTTTTTACCGCCACATGAACCTACACGCTCATAGATAACTGATTTGCCGTTATATTTAAGCCTATTGAGGTACATATATGATGCACGGACGGATGTTGTTTGAATTGGTTCGTCAACAGAGAGTCCGTATTTGGCTCTATTAATTCTTGGTTCTTCGCTTACGTTAAACCATGATGGCATTGTTTCTCTAAAGAAATTGAACTGTTTTTCTGCGCCTTCAATAGTATCATACCAATCGAACACAACACCTTCCGGTTGTTCGTGTACTCCTGTTATAGCTCTTTCACAAAAAGCAATGCGGAGTTTTTGTTCCATCGTTAGTTTTCCTTTTGTGAGTGGAAGTTCTTCCATTATACGAACAAGAGTGGGTATGATATCATCACTCTTTACAATTAAGGACATTTGTGGTTCTTTGCCTTCTACGATATCACCGAGCACTGCATAGATGGCAACCATCTCCATCACGGTGAATTTGTCTTCCGTTACATAAGCTATATAATCAATAATTTTTGTGTATTCTTTAATCTGTTCTTCGGACATATGAATGTTTAATTCATTAAAAGTTTCTTTTAGTGATTTGTATCTGCTTTCGTTTAACAATTTTATCAATCCTTCGTTATAAATATCTATCCCATACAGTTCTGTGATGTCTCTGTTTTCTTTATTCTTTCATTTCCTCTGTTTCTACCTCTGGGTGTGGCACATTGTTATAACCGAGGTTGCGAAACAGCGTATTCATTCTTCGTTTGAAATTATCACTAAAGGTTATACTGTCAAGTTCTACCTTTGCAAGTTCTCTATCAAACTCTTTCATTTTCTCACGAGCGCACTGATCTAATGCTCGTTTAAGGATATTATCATTTTTCGACATAACGCTCATCCCAATACATTTTATTTACGGGTCACAATTTCCACAAGGACTATATCCTTGAGCAATTAAAGAGTCCCGGCTTTCATTACTTTCAGCATAGTTCTTTGTAGCAATTCTGCCTGCAGAACCACATGTAGGATAGTGAAATTTCTTTGTACTTGTGTTTAATACATACTTAGTAGAACCTGCATTTTCATTTTTATTTGTATCCTGCTCAACAGATGCTGTCGGTTTCGAGGAACTTGTTGTATTATTGGGACCGCTTGTTGAACTACTTGAACCATCTGCATAATTGATTTTTATACCTGGCTGAACATTATAGCAGTAAACATTAAATTCAATACCTTCGCCTTTATCCTCGATGGAGTATGCTTCCATTTGCACTCCGCTGCATACAAGATTGTTGCCATCATAAATTGGTGTAACACGATATGCAACGTGATTTCCGGTTTCTTTTATGTAGTCAGCAACCATATTCTCTATCGGTAGCATGCCGCTTATATTCATATAACGTGTGCCGGTAATAAGGTTTTCGCGATTTGCGTTTTCTGCAGATAATTGCCAACCAATTAAGTGACAGCGATTCCAAAGCCAACCACCTGAAATACCATCATATTTTGCTTGATTCCATCCACTAGGATATATAGAGCTTATACTTCCTCTTTTTTCATCAGCTCCTGGCATGATTTCTTTTCCGCAGGAAGCAAGAGCTGCACCACACCGATTAAGACTGTCAAGTTTTGAATACTTTTCGTAACCTTTTGTTGTAAGCTCAGAACTGCTAAAAGATGGTTTGTTGTTATTAACAGTTATATATGCTTTCCCCGAATAAGCAGGAATACTCGAAAGTTCAACAGGCTTTGCTGTACCACTACCAACAGAAGATGGTTTGCTTGACTCCGTTGGTTTGCTCGTATCAGTAGGTTTACTGTTTGTAAAATTGTCTTTTGAAGACTCCGTACTCGATACCTCAGAAGATGTTGTACCACCATTCGTATCCGATGAATTGTTATCGGTTGTTACAGAACTGTTTGAGTCATCAATTTGGCTTTCACTATAAGAAGAACCGCCTGAATCTAGATTATCCGGTGTTTCCGACATAGGAGAACCCATCATGCCGACAAAGAAAACAACTACCGCTAATGTTATTGCCAACCCATTTTTAATTTTAATGCTCTTGAGCCAATTACGGATTGCAGGAATAGGAGCCATCAGAACAGCAGCAAGCAGTAAAAACAAGCTTGACCAATGGAAGCCATTACCCAAAGCACATATACCGAATAATCCTGTAAATACCCATTGAGCGATCTGGGAACTTTTTTTCATTTAATTTCACACTCTTTCATAAATTTCTTCTGTGATTTTTTCGTGAGAATTTCCGACAAAATCTCTCTTTGAGGTTAGTTTAAACCCGTTCTTTTTCAGATCTATATTAAAAGAAGTATCCGAAGGATATAAACGATTCCATTTGTAAATAATAACTGATTTACAGTTATCAATTTCATATCCTTTATTCTCTATGAAACAATATTCATTTTCGGTTGCTTTTGAACAGTAATCATCATCTATGATGATGTTACTCATCTGCGGGAATAATGATGCTGAATAGGAACTAATCCATAATTTACATTCGCCAATTCTTTTAAGCAATTCTTCATAAAGAATACTATCTCGAAACGGTTGCTCTTTTAAGTCGGCAAAAAATCAACGAGTATATTCATTTTGATGTTGATGTTGCAAATCTACCAAAAACAACAAGAACAACAGCCACTTATCCCGAAATTAAAGCATATATAAAAGAAAAATACGGTTTGTGTGTTTCTTCTTTGAATATTGCACAAGTTAAGGAAAAACACGGATTGGAAAAACGAGAAAACTATAACAAAGGAAAAGAAGACCACCGTGTGCCGAATTGCACACCCGAAAAAGAAAATGCAATAGAAAGTGCTTTTAAATATTTCGGTATGATATAAGAAAGAGATACAGGAATTTTATTTTTCCTGTATCTCTTTTTCTTTGTTATATATTTGCTCTGCCTGTTCATAGGTGCAGTTAATTTCTTTTTGTATCTCTGCAATACGGAGTGCCTTTTTCCATTTTTGAACATTACACCTTTTGCACTCTTTCTCAAAATTGTTCATACGGCACATTACCTCAATTCATCAAAAATATCACTTTCCAAGGGTTGCGGTGCAATTTCCTTTTCATCTGCTAAAACATTGTTTGCCATTTCAATCAGTTCGTTTTCTAACCTTTCACATTCTTCCTTGTGCCATTCGTGTATAGTTTTATGTCTGGCTTTCGTTATTTCTTTGCTTTCGCCACGAGCAAGACCAAACTGCTCCACCGCCTTTGCATAACTGTCTTGCATACCAACAATTTGTGATTTCTTACCAAAAAAGAATGTTGCATTAAACTTACCATCTTTTACGGGTGTTATGAAATAATGTCCGTGCCTTGTGGTTTCCATATTATTGGTATCAAATCTTATTATGTTTTCTTTGCCAAATTGTTGTTCTAACCATTTTAAATTTGCTTTATGCCATTCTGCAAAGTTGATGGAGTTTTCCATTTCTGGACTGAATGTCATTACAAATTCCACTAACGAAATTCCATCTTTACGGAATTTTCTTTTTGATATTTGTTCGTGATTTTTTATTATTTCTTTTATAACTTTTGACATCGTTTTATCGGGATATTTCTTCCAAGTAATATCTTCATCTATTCTTTCAGGGTGTGGAAGATTTTTTAAAAATTGAAATCTTGATTGTTGATGTCTTTCTATTTTAGGAACGGATGCGATGCTATATTTTTGAAATCGCATTATTGCATAATTGCTCATATCAAAACCCCTTTGCTTTGTAATCAAGAGCAAAGGAACGGCAACACACACGAAAGGAAAAGTGTTGCCGTTTAACCTTACGAAAAACCACTTGGGAAACGGTGTTTTTTCGTGCGGTCATATTTCTGCTCTATAAAATCAGTATGCCTAAACAGATATTATTTCGTAGAAATATGACTTACTACGGTTTATGCTAAACCAGTAAGGTCTGCCGACAGCCATTCACAATAAACATCAATCATATTTATTGTGAAGAAAACGGAAAGGAGCGACCACAATATGAATGAAACTTTATACGATTTAGAGCAAAAACGAAATGCCGTTGAACTTGACATACAGGCATTATATGAAACCTTGCAAAAAGAAATTGCTCACACCGATTAAAGTGCGAGCAGTTTTTTCTTATAGACTGTTTATTAATATACGACTTTCAAAAAAACTTGATTTTAATTTTAGGCATTTTCCAGATGTATTTTTGCCAATTCTTATTTTTCATAACGATTTTCATAATGATTAGTACAACGGCAACTATAATGGCACATAAAATCAAACCAATCCATAAAGGCGATAAAACCCATAACCAAGACCAAGTTATTGTGCCTGTCAATTTTAATATTATAAATACTATTGCTACAATACCGAAAAAACTTAAATTGATTGTTTCCTCTGTGTTTTTGAAATATCGACCGCTTTCAAGTGAAAAGCGGCACTCTTCTAAAATGCGAATAGTATTTTCTTCAACTTTTTTGCGGTAAGTATCTTCTGGTATTTTTTCGCCTAATAATAATTCATTGACAGATATATTAAGTAATTCACACAAAGGTTGTAGCAATGACACATCTGGAAAACCGTTTCCGTTTTCCCAGCGAGATACCGTTTTATTGCTAACCCCTAATTTTTCAGCAACTTGTTCTTGGGTTAAATTACATTCTTTTCTACAATTCGCAATAAATCTTCCAATTTTTTCTTGGTCCATATCATCATCTCCTTATGGGAATTATATTACATTTATCATTAGAATAACAGGACATAGAGTGAGAATGTGATGTTTTATAGTCATTTAAATGTTTAATCAGTTATAATTCTATCAATTTCACGAACACTTGAAAGCCAAATAACCTTGTTTTCATATTTTTGAAAAATCTCTTTGATTTCTTTTAGATTTCTATTTTGAAAACTATCTGTCCATTTCAAAAGATTGTATAAAGATTTTAATGTTTCTTTTTTGCCTTTTTCAATTCCCAACTTTCTTTTTAAGAAACGGATAATAATTCTATACTTGTAAATGTATTTAGGTATATCTAAAACATAAATTATATCTGCTTTTTCAAAACTTTCTAAAACCCAAGCATAATATACTCCTTCTATTATCCAAGAATTGTTGGCTAATATCTGTTGTAATAAACAATTTCTTTTTTTAACAGGCATTTTCTTTCCATATCCATTAGATTCATTATCCCATTGGATATCATCTAAATCAAAATGCGGAATATTATATTTTTTTGAAAGTGCCTTTGCCAAATAGGTTTTTCCCGAACCACTACAACCAATAATATGTATTTTCAAAACAAAGCACCCCCAGTAATTTTAAATCTCTTTATAGAATTATATCATATTTTGCCTATAAAGTAAATTACTTAAAAAATTTAAAAACAAGGTGTAAATGTGTAAAGTTGTTGCAATACCGCTAAATACCGAGAAAACACCGCCGTAAAGGGCTTGTCCAAGGCGGTGTTTTCTCGGTGTAAAAGTGTAAAAAAAGATATGCAGAAAAAAATATTTTTCTTTCGGTCTTTCATTCTTATTTTGCAATTAAAAAATTGCGAAATAATTTTATAGATTGGAGATAGCCAAAATGGCACAAAAAGAAAAACAAAACAAGAATGGAAACAAGAAAGCCGAGAGCAAGAAAACACATAGGCATTGCGAGTATGTGCAACAGTTGAGATTTTTAAAAACCCCACTTGAAGAAATTGAAAATACCATTGCCGATTATAGAACAATTAAGCAATGGGCATACATCATTCACGATAAGGATGTATACACAAAAGAAGATGAAGCGAAAAACCCATCCAACAAAGCGGGAACACAAAAAGAACCACACATTCATTTATATTTGCACTTTGGACAATCATCTGCAACTCTTGAAGATGTTGCAAGATGGTTTAAAGATGATGTGCAATGGGTAAGTACCATTAAAAGAAAAAAGAAAGATGTACTTGCATATTTGACACACAAGAACAGTCCTGAAAAATATCAGTATTCAATGGAAGATGTGCATAGTAATTTTGATGTGGAACAGGAAATACAAAACGAAATTGAAAACGAAGAAAAAACCGACATTGACACCATATTGAGAAGAATTGCAGATGGCACAATTCGAGAGTATAACCGTTTTGAGTATATAGATGATGTTGTGCTTGCTAAAAATAGTAATTTAATTAAAAATGCATTTAAGAACAGGAGCGAAAAGATTATGAGAGACCCCAATAGAAACATTAAAGTAATATTTATTTACGGAAATACTGGTAGCGGAAAAACAACTTATGCAAAAATGCTCGCTGAAAAAATCGGGAATGGTAGTTATTATGTATCATCATCTGCTAACGATAGTATGCAAGACTATGCAGGACAGGAAACGGCAATACTTGATGACTTGCGAGATAATGCATTTGAGTTTCCTGATTTACTTAAAATGTTAGACAATTATACCGCTACCAGTATTCGCAGCCGCTTTTATAATAAGACATTTTTAGGTAGCACAATAATTATAACCACCACCGTGCCTATTTTAGATTGGTACAAGTTCAGTAATGAAGATAAGGCACAATTACGAAGAAGAATATCGAACTATTTGATTGTTGATAATAAGGAAATTTGTTTTTATACCTTTAACCCTGATAATGATTATATGCCTGAGTTTAGATATAAAATCAAAAACCCTGTTGCCGACTTGATTGCACAAAGGACAAAGGAAATTCAAAAGCACGATGATATACTGGAATTGTGTTTAGAAGTGCTTGATGGTGTAGATGATAATGCCAAAGATGATTACATAAACGAAATAAACAAGTTGAGAAATTAGTAAAACGGAGCATTTTGCTCCGTTTTTCATATATACTCTTGTAATCTTTCCGTTTTTGATGTATAATAAACTCACGACCATTAAAACAATGCATAGGTCGGCAAGGGTGGTAAAATGGCAAAGAAGAAAGTTAAAAACACCATAACACAAAAAGAAAAAGCATACATATTCAATTATCTGTGTTTACGCTTGTTACTGCAATATCGCAATACCACGTACCGTTTTGATATGTGACACCAACAGCAATATATACATATCTGGCACCGCCTACATAAGTCCAATGGGATGAACTGTTACGGGCCATTCTTGCAAAGTGCTTGGCAACATCATCTACAGTACCGCCATATTCTGTCTTTGCGATTGCCTCACGAGCGTTCGCCGTGTAATATGGTTCTCCGGTCATACCGTAAAGCGGTGGATCTACGTACTCACCATATTCAAGGGCAGTAGCGGCAGCTCGTTCATCGGTGGTATCGTGTGCAAAGTTGGACACGAGTTGACGACTGCGATATTCAGCATACTTTGTCAGTCCGGGCAATACTACAGCGGCAGGTACACCTTGTTCTGCTCGGTAAGCATTGATGTATTCCACCATCTTTGCGGCTACGGCTTTTGCATCATCGGCGGTTGCTTTAGGAATAGTCGGCTCGGTCGGAACGGAAGAGGTGGAACTATCCGTTTTGTTATCGTCCTTGCTTTCTTCTTTTGGCTTTTCCGTCTGAGATGTCGTTTCCTTTTTAGAGGAAGTGTTATTGCTCGTAGTGTCGCTTACAGTAGTTTGAGGCTCTTTCTTATCACTTTTAACCTCGTTATCTGTTTTAGATGGAGTGCTTTCCGTACTGACAGATTCTTTTGTTGTGGTATCATCGCTCCTTTCTGTTGTTGTCGGAATATCTTCCGCATCAGATGTTTCTTTTTGTGATGTATTTGATTGGTCTTGTTGGCTTTCAACGTAGCTGGAAGTATCGCTCACACTGTTATTATTTAAGTGGTTTTTAGAGGAACATCCTGCAGATACGATTAACATGACAACAAGAAGTATAGTAAGTAATTGTTTCATATTTTCACCACATTTCTGTGTATATACTGAACTTGGTGCACCGGGTGCACAAGGTCAAGCCTGTGTTACGGAGCAGCGATACGCTTTGAGAAATTCAAGGAATAAACGCTCAACTTCTTTACTGTCGGGAAGTATATCCGCATATTCCTTTAAACTATCGCCGCTTATGGTTACAGAGGATATCTGCGGCTTTATAGGTTTTCTGAAAAGCGCCTTTAGGCTATCAATGTTAACTGCGCCGCATTCATCCAAGACTTTTAATTCCTTTATCTGAGATTGTTTGATTTTTTCTCCCGCCATAATGATTTCCGAATACAGCATGTTTTGAGTTTCGGTTGATAAATACGATATTGCAACACCGATCTTAAAACCAAGTCTACCATCGTCAATCATCTCAATGAGGGGGAGGATAAGATATGTCAGCCTTATAAGGTAGGCTACTGTTCGGCGGCTTTCATTATTATCTTTGCCGACCTCACTTAACACATCTACTTTCTTACCGCCGTCAATGTCAGTTCGTTTACCTTGACTTCGTTGAAGATCAACGCGCATCTTATATGCATAAGCCTTTTCGCTGTAGCTTAAATGCGGTCTCTGTTCAAGGTTGGTATCGAGCATTATCATAGCGGCGCCGATATCGTCTATATCTGCTCGAACAATGGCGGGTATATCAGTCTTACCACAAATACGAGCTGCTCTTGTTCGATTTCTACCTGCAAGTATCTGATATTTGCCATCTTCAAGCGGTCTTACGATAATCGGATTTATAACTCCGTTTTCCTTGATACTCTTTGCAAGAGATTCAAGACTTTCTTGACTGTGCGCCTTAAAAGGTTGTGGTCTGCCTGTAATACCTTCAAAGGCATCGTCTGAATACTCCACAAGTTTTTCAAGCGGAATTACGCTGATTTTTGCTGTATCATTGGGACTACGTGCAGAGGACACGATTTCATCAAAGTCGTTCTCCGTATCGGAAGATACAGAGTTTAGTTGCTGTCTTCGTGCCTCTAAATCTGATTTCTTCATTTGAACATCACCTCCATTGCTATCTTAGCGTAGGATTGTGCCGCCTCAATTCTCGGTGCGTATTCGTGAATAGAAAGACCGAATTCAGGAGCCTCTGCAATGTTGATTGAATACTTAATATGTTCATCAAACACGTGCATACGGTTTCCGTAACTTTCTTTCACGACATCGCGAATATTACGGCAACAGTTGGTGTTGTTCTGGAACTTGGTAAGCAAAATGCCTTCAACCCTTAAACTGGGATTAAGGTGTCGCTGCACCGTTCCTATAAGCTTTTCTACTTGGTCAAGACCTTCTAAACCAAGAGGATGAGCTTCAACCGGAATAATTACAGTATCTGAAACAGTCAAAGCATTGATTGCGAAAAGGTCGCATCCTGGATGGCAGTCTATGAAGATATAATCATATTCGTTTTTAATATGCTTCAAGATGCCTTTTAAAATATACTCTCTGCAGGTTGCTGTAGGTAATACCTTATCAAGCAGAGAAAGCTTTGCCGTTGCAGGTAATACATCAACGGTTGTTGATTTCACAATAGCGTTGTGTACCAACTCATTCATTTCATCGTCTGAGCAATCATCCATTGCAGCGTTGAATAAGTCATACACGGTGGGCTTGTCTTTGAGATGCCCAGGGAAAATACCGAAGTGTTTCGATAGGTTGTGCTGATAATCTAAATCCACGGCAAGAACACGCTTGCCTTGAGTGTGAATATATGAACTGATGTTTACGGCCGATGTGGTCTTACCAACGCCGCCTTTACATGAAATAATTGATGTTATTTTAGACATCGCGTTTTCCTCCAATTTTCATTAAACCACGCCACATGGTGATAGTAACGTCTTTCGAACCACCACCGTGTTTTTAGGTTGAATTTTGACTGGAGAATGTGATTTTTATAGGTCTAACAGCGTTAAAAATAGAGATATGTACTGTTTTTGGCTGCGAAAAACCCAGTATTTATGCGGGTTTACGCTTGATTACTATAACGCTACTCCGACCAAAAATCCCGTTCACGAAAGTGGGCGGGATTTTTACTTCTTTCTTCTTACCCATTCACTCTTACCTCGCCAAAACTCTTATGGGATTTTTGGGAAGTAAGAAGTAATATTTAATAGGTAATAAGTTCAGTGTGACTTCGCCGACAAATATTTAAAATCGAGCGTTTTAGCATTGTTTTTTTCGAACAACTTAACATTCGAAAACCCCAACACGCAATTTGCGTAGTTGAGGTTTTCTTTTTATTCAATTAAATCTTTAAAAAATTCGTTTGTAATGTCGGAATGTAATTCGTCTTCTATAATTAAAAGTCGGTTATATTTTGCCACCCTATCGTTTCTGCAGGGTGCGCCGGTTTTAATCTGTCCTGCATTTACCGCCACCGCTAAATCGGATATTGTGGTATCCTCGCTCTCGCCCGAACGGTGGGATATTACGGCGGTATAACCATTCTTTTTGGCTAATTCTATTACGTCAAGAGTTTCGGTTAATGTGCCTATTTGATTGAGTTTTATTAAAATGGAATTTCCGCATTTTTTGTCTATTCCCATTTGCAGGCGTTTTGCGTTGGTAACAAACAAATCATCCCCTACAAGTTGAATTTTGCCGCCTAATTTTTCGGTAAGTTTGCACCAACCGTCCCAATCGTTTTCGGCAACGCCGTCTTCTATTGAAATTATTGGGTATTTTTCGGTTAATTCCACGTAATACTCTATAAGTTCTTCTGCGGTCATTTTTTTGTTTCGTTTAGGCAATAAATAGTGTCCGCTTTGGTACCATTCGCTTGAGGCAACGTCCAACGCAATTTTAATTTCCTCGGTTGTATATCCCGCCGTTTTAATGGCTTTTACAATAATTTCTATCGCTTGTTCATCGTTTTCAAGGTCGGGTGCAAATCCGCCCTCGTCCCCAACGCCGGTAAGTTTGTTGTTTTGCTTTAAAATTTTACCTAATGCGTGATAAACTTCGGTGCATTGCCTTATTCCCTCGCTAAAACTTTTATGGGTGACGGGAATAATCATAAACTCTTGAATATCAATATTGTTATTTGCGTGTGCACCGCCGTTTAAAATGTTAAGCATTGGTCTTGGCATGGTGTTGCCCGCAATTCCGCCTATATAACGGTAAAGCGGAATTTTTTTGGCAACCGCCGCCGCTTTTGCAACGGCTAAAGATACCGCCAAAACCGCATTTGCGCCTAATTTTTCCTTGTTTTCCGTTCCGTCAAGTTTTATTAAAAATTCGTCGATTTTTCTTTGCTCTAAAGCGGGTTTACCGATAATTTCAGGGGCAATTTTACGGTTTATATTTTCTACCGCCTTTAATACTCCTTTACCTCCGTAACGGTTGACGTCTCCGTCTCGCAATTCGTGTGCTTCGTACATACCGGTAGATGCACCCGAAGGCGAAATTGCAAACCCTATACTGCCGTCACAAAGTGTAACCTTAGCCGCAACGGTAGGGTTTCCCCTTGAATCCAAAACTTCGTAACCTTTTAAAGATTTAATGCAAATATCACTCATTTTATCAACCCTTTTTGTGTTTTTAATATTTTTCCTAAATAATTTGATTTTATTATAAATTTCCTATTTAATTTTGTTGTGTTTTATGTTATACTTTATAATGAATATTTATGTATAGAGTTGATTTGATATGGAAAACAGAAAAGAAAACGGTTATAACATTATTTGCGGAAGAAACCCCGTGCTTGAGGCGGTGCGTTCCGGCAGGGAAATTGACCGACTGTTAGTAGCACACGGTGTAAACGGCGGTTCGGTTACCGCTATTATTGCAAAATGCAAAGCAAAAGGAATTTTAATTAAAGAAGTAAGTTCCCAAAAGTTGGATTATTACTGCGGCGGTGCAAACCACCAAGGTGTTGCGGTGCTGTTTGCCGAACAGGAATACTGCCAACCGCAGGATATTTTAAACTATGCAAAGGAAAAAGGCGAAATGCCTTTTATAATTATTTGTGACGGTATTGAAGACCCGCACAATTTAGGTGCTGTAATCCGTACCGCCGAAGCAGCCGGAGTTCACGGAATTATTATTCCAAAAAGAAGAAGTGCATCTCTTAATGCAACGGTTGCAAAGAGTGCCAGCGGTGCGTTGGAATATATGAAAGTGGCAAGGGTTACTAACATTTCAAACACAATAGATTTTTTAAAGGAAAACGGTGTTTGGGTTTTCGGTGCGGATATGGACGGAACCGATTACGAAAAGATTGATTTTAACTGCCCTGCCGCCCTTGTTATCGGCAATGAAGGAAAAGGCATAGGCGAACTTACCGCCAAAAAATGCGACCAAATTGTAATGCTTCCGATGAACGGAAAAATTAACTCTCTTAACGCTTCGGTTGCGGCGGGAATTTTAATGTACGAAGTAGTAAGAAAAAGAAGAAGTCATAATTAGAACGGAGATTTTAAATGAAATTTTTTTCTAAAAAACAGGATGATTTTTTTATAATACCGGACGATGAAGAATACGAAACCGAATTTGAAATTAAGGGTGAAAACACAAAAGAACCCTCTCACGCACTGACACCGGAGGAGGTTTTGTCCTCCAAAACGGTTACCGAAAAGCGGTATGACAGTACGGGTGCTTTAAATTCTTTAAAAATCAGAATGCACCAAGCCGCCGCTAAAGATAAACGCAGTTTGCTTGAAAAATGCAAGCCATATATTGTGGACGAAAAGGGTAACGATACTTCGGTGGATACCGCCCCCGCTTATACGCTGCAAAGTGTTGACCAAATACTAAAGGATGACAGCGAAAAGATTTTAGACCAATTAAAACAAAAGTATGATATTTCTGTTGACTATTTAGGAAAATTTGTGGAAGAAAAAACGGCGCAGGTTTCAAAGAAAAAGGAAGTAAAAGACGAAGTAAAACCTGAAGTGAAACCCAAAAAAGAACCGCAAATTGAAGAAACCGAAAAGGAAGTATTTGAAGAAAAAATAGAAATAAACACACCGGTTAAGAATGTTCAATCAAGTGTTCCTTTTGTTATTTCGGATATTGACAGTACCGTTACCGAAATACAGAAAACGGATAGGGACATTTCCTCCACTTCTACTATTACCTTTACACCCATATCTGCGGAAAATTCCGAAAAACCGAAAGTTACGGTAAACACCGCAACCATACCGATTGACCTTACGGGCGAATTTGAAAATGTAAACAGTTCTTCAAAAACGGCAGAAGATACCCGTGTTACCCTACAAACCAACGATTTTGAAGATTTTAAACCCGAAAATGAATTTGCGAACGAAACCCAAAACAAAAAATTTTTGCGTAAATTTTCCATAAAAAAGCGTCGCTCTTTTTTAACTTGTTGCTTTACCGTATTTATTACCCTTTTGCTTTTCAGTATGAAACTTCCTCTTTTGTCCGGCTTTATTTTGGGTAAAACCGTTGTTTCTATGTCAGTATGTACCGCACTTTCATTCCTTACGGTACTGCTTAACGCTAATATGTTTTTATCTATCCCCAAAATGTTTTCAAAAAAGGCAGAACCCGATGTTTTGACATCGTTAGCGAGCGTTTTTGTGCTTTTATACGCCGTAATAGGTATAATAAAGAATGAAATAGTGCTTGATTTATTACTCTGCCTTTCGTTTACGGTATCTTTGCGCAGTCTTTCCAAATTCCGTAAAGATTCCTATATGCTTTCAAACTTTAAGCAAATTGTAAACAGCAAAGAAAAAAATGCCGTTAGAATGATAAGCGACCCTGCCGTTACCTTTGCAATGGCAAAAGATTCTATCGAGGGGGATGCACTTATTTGCGCTCCGCAAAAGTGTCTTCATATTGACGATTATATGAAATATTCCACATTCGGCACTTTTTTAAACGGCAAATTGCCTACCGTTACGGTTTTGTCACTTATAATTTCGCTTATTTCGGGACTTACTGCATTTTATTATTTTGACGGTATTGTAACCGCTTTATATACCGCCGCCGCAATTATGTTGCTTTGTACTTTGCCTACGGTTTTCTTTATTGATACTCTCCCCCTTTACGGTACGGCAAAGAAACTTAATAAATCAGGTTGTATGATAGCGGGCAAACACGGTGCAAAAACTGTAGAAAATGCAAACGCATTGGTGCTTAATTCCACCGATTTATTCCCAATAGGCACGGTTACTTTGCATAATATGAAAGTTTTGTCCGAAAACAGTTTGGACGAAACCATTTTACGTGCCGCATCTTTAACCGAAACCCTTAACAGCCCGTTAGCGCCTATTTTTAAAAGAATAGCGGGTGACAGTAATATTACCGTTTTCCCCGATTCGGACACGGTTAAATACGAAGACAGAATGGGTATTTCGGGTTGGGTTGACGATAAACTGTTATTTATCGGCAACCGCACCCTTATGGAAGCTCACGGAATAACCGTACCGAGCATTGAAGTTGACCGCAAAATACTGCACGACGGCTATTTCCCCGTTTATGTTGCAAGTGGTGACAAGGTTTGCGCACTGCTTACGGTAAGGTACGATGTAAACCCAAATGTTGCAAAGGAATTACGGACACTTACCAAACTTGGAATTACTGTTCTTGTAAGTAATTCCGACCCTAACATCACAAAGGAAATGATTTGCGATTATTTGGGACTTTATGACGATTCGGTAATGATTATGACTACTGCGGGTTGCCATATGTATAAAAGCACCGTAATTAAAGGAGCGTCCTGCTCTGCCCCCGCAAAGTTCAGAGGAAGTTCTTTAGCGCTTGCAAAAATTATGAACTGTGCCAACAGAATAAGAAAAAGCAACACATTACTTTCGGTTTTGTATATTATTTTTTACATTCTCGGAATAATAATATTTGCTTATGCTTCCTTTAACGGTTCTGATTCTATAATAGACAGCGGCACCTTGCTTTTATACACACTTATTTCCACCGCCGTAACATACATTTTATACCTAACCCAAAAACCATAAGAACGGAGTGTTTTTTATGCAAAATAAAAAGAAATTTTATATTACAACCGCCATTGCTTACGCTTCAAGCAAACCCCATATCGGCAATGCTTATGATATTGTTTTGGCTGATATGATTGCTCGCTACAAAAAAATGATGGGGTTTGACGTTTATTTAATGACCGGTTCGGACGAACACGGACAAAAAATTGAAGAAAAAGCCAATGCCGCAGGAATTACGCCCAAAGAATATGTTGATAATTCTGCCGCCGTTATAAAATCGGTATGGGACAGTCTTAACACAAATTACGATAAATTTATAAGAACTACCGACGATTACCACGAAAAAACGGTACAAAAAATATTTAAAAAACTTTACGACCAAGGCGATATTTACAAAAGCGAATACCAAGGCAAGTACTGTGTTCCGTGCGAATCTTTTTACACCGAAAGTCAACTTGTTGACGGTAAATGCCCCGACTGCGGACGTGAGGTAATTGACTCAAAAGAGGAGGCATACTTCTTAAAATTAAGCAAATATCAGGATAAATTGCTTGAATATTACGAGCAAAATCCCGATTTTATTAAACCCGAATCCCGCAAAAACGAAATGATAAACAACTTTTTAAAACCCGGTCTTTCGGATTTATGTGTTTCAAGAAGTTCGTTTAAATGGGGCGTTCCGGTTGAGTTTGACGATAAACACGTTATATATGTGTGGATTGACGCTCTTTCAAACTATATCACGGGTATTGGTTATGACGCCGAGGAAAATTCGGAATTATACCGAAAACTTTGGCCTGCCGACCTGCACGTTATAGGCAAAGATATTGTCCGTTTCCATACAATTTATTGGCCAATAATTTTAATGGCTTTAGGTCTGCCGCTTCCTAAACAGGTTTTGGGACATCCGTGGGTACTTGTAGGCGAAGATAAAATGAGCAAATCAAAGGGAAATGTGGTTTATGCCGACGAACTTGCAAAACGCTTTGGTATTGATGCCGTTCGTTACTACCTTTTAAGCGAAGTTTCCTTCTCGCAGGACGGTACATTTACCTACGAAAACTTTATAAACAAATTTAATACCGACCTTGCGAATACTTTGGGTAACCTTGTAAACCGCTCGGTTGCTATGACCAATAAGTATTTCGGCGGTAAAGTGTCTTTCGGCGAAATAGCGCAAGAGTGCGATAAGGAACTTATCTGCGAAGCAAACAAAACAATAGAAAAATACAAAAACTTAATGGATATTTACCACAACGCCGAAGCGATTGAAACGGTTATGAACCTTGCGAAGCGTTGTAACAAATATATTGACGAAACCACACCCTGGAGTTTGGCAAAGGACGAGGCAAACCGTAACCGTCTTAACACCGTGCTTTACAATTTGCTTGAATGTATCCGTCTTTTAAGCATTATGCTATCTCCTGTTATGCCCCAGAGTTGTGACAGTATAAAAAAACAACTTTGTACCGAAAATACCGAACTTTCTTTCGGTGCGGTTAGGGAGTATTCGGTAGAAACTGCCACCCCGCTTTTTGCACGTCTTGATGCCGAAAAGGTTTTAGCCGAACTTAACGCCGAACAAGAGGAAAGCAAAAAAGCAACTGCCGAAAATGTTGTAACAAGCGAGCAAATAGGAATTGAAGATTTTGCAAAGGTAGAACTTACCGCCGCAACCGTAACCGCTTGCGAAGCAGTACCCAAAGCCAAAAAACTTTTAAAATTAACCTTAAACGACGGTAAGGGCGAACGCACCGTTGCATCGGGTATTGCTAAATTTTATACCCCAAATGAACTTGTAGGCAAAACGGTGATTTTGGTTTCCAACCTTAAACCCGCCAAA
This sequence comes from Acutalibacteraceae bacterium, assembly GCA_036310925.1. Lineage (GTDB taxonomy): Bacteria > Bacillota > Clostridia > Oscillospirales > Acutalibacteraceae > UBA737. The sequence continues at coordinate 17,752 of JAXJQX010000026.1, read as the reverse complement.
CTTTGCGGTATTGAATCGCAGGGTATGATTTTAGCGGCAGATTGCGGCGAAGAAATTAAGGTAGTATTTTTAGACGGTGTACCCGCAGGCAGTAAGATTAGGTGATTATTTTGGAAAACTTAAAACCCCTTATTTTTGATACCCACGCACATTATGACGATAAGGTTTTCAGTGCGAATTTGGATGATTTAATATTCTCATTAAAGCAATCGGGCGTCGGCGGAATTATTACCTGCGGCATAAACAAAGAAACCAGTTTTAAAGCCATAGAACTTGCCGAAAGGTATGATATTGTTTATGCGGCAGTGGGTATTCACCCCGAAAATGTAGAAGACGGGGACAAGATATCCGACATTAAGTTGCTTTTAAACCACGAAAAGTGCGTTGCGGTGGGTGAAATCGGGCTTGATTACTATTGGAACAAGGAAAATAAGCCGAAACAGGTAGAATTTTTCAAAGCACAGCTCCAACTTGCAAAAGAGTATGATTTGCCTGTTTTGGTGCATGACCGTGAAGCACACGCAGATACTCTTGAAATTTTAAAGCAATATAAACCAAAAGGTGTGGTTCACGCTTTTTCGGGCAGTGTGGAAATGTCGGAAGAAATTTTAAATCTTGGTATGTATTTGGGAATAGGCGGTGTTTTAACCTTTAAAAATGCCAAAGCACTGCCGAGCGTTGCCAAAAATGCACCTTTGGATAGGATTTTGCTTGAAACCGATGCCCCCTATTTAGCCCCCGAACCGTTTAGAGGCAAAACCAACCATTCGGCATTTATTAAATACACCGCCGAAAAATTGGCGGAAATAAAGCAGATACCTTTAAACGAAGTTTTAACCGCTACCTTTAAAAACGCACAAAATTTATTTAAAATTTAGAATAATCACCCCGCCAAAAACAGATAATAACTGTGAAAGCGGGGTGATTTTTAATGGAAAACAATAAAAATCGTAACGACCAAAACAAAAATAACCAGAACAAAAACAACCAAAATCAAAACAAAAACGAAAATAAGAACAGACAAGACGATAACAAGAACGACTAACACTAAAACCGAGTGTTCTTTAACGAACACTCGGTTTTTTTACGGCATACTGTACGGAAAATAGATATTTTCAAAATTTTCGGTATTATTACTTAAATACATAAGCGTGTAACTGCCGCTTTTTTCTTTATAATCCTTTGCTAAATTTAAAAGGTCATCGCAAGGAATTACGGCAAAATTACTTTGTTCGTTTGTGGCATTAAAGGTTTTAAACCCTAACTTTTCATAAAATGAAATTAAGTTCCTGTTTGCAGGGCGCAGAATTAAAACCGCATCACTTTCATTTCTTATTTTGTTTAAAAGTTCGGTTGCGTAACCTTTGTTTCTTTGCTCAATGTCGGTTGCAACGGCAAATATATATTTTGCGTTTTTCTCCCCTATTTTACAGTCAAACGCAAAACAGAAGGATACTATTTTACCGTCTTTTTCCAAATATTTGCAGTATTTAAAATATTTGTCGAACAACTCGTCGCAGAAGGTGCTGTCCTCCTCGGCGAAGTTGCTGTTATAAAGATTTTTGCAAATTTCCTTTTTAGGTATGCAAACATATTTTTTTAAAAGAATTTCCGGTTTATAGGAAAGTTTTGCTTTGCGAAGTCCCGAAAGTCCCATATCGTCCTCACGGTTAATATATTTATATTCCCCTAATCTTTTGGCAAATTCGTTGTTAATCACGGTGTATGCCGTGGCGTATTCTGGCAGGGCTTTTTCTATATGAATGTCAAAAATATCGCCGTTTAAAGGGGAACCCAGTGTGAAAGCAACCGGTTTACCGTCAACATAAATTGCTCCGCCTTTGCACGAAAACCGCTCCATATTTTCCAAAATGGTTTTAATACCGTCTTTTTCGCATTGCATATATTTGTCAAACCTGTCGGCATTCCCTTTGTACCATTTTTCGGCACATTCTAAAATATCGGGTATAATATCCCCTGTAATTTCCCTGTACTCCCAATTGTACTGTTTGGAAAACGCCGAAATATGATTTCGCTTACTGTGATACTTTTTACCGCTTAAATTTGCCAAATCGCTCTGCAAATAGATATAATCGAATGAGTCACGCTGTTCGGTTAACTGATAATTTTCAAGCAAAGAGGTTTCTATTTCCCTGAGTCTGTCCCCTTGCTGAACCCAAAAAAGCGGGGTTTTATTTCCGCAGTATTCCAAAATTTGTTCAATACCTTTTTTAATATCCTTTCCAAAGGGTAAACAAAAACACTCGTCTTCCCCCTCACCCGATTTTACAAAAAGCATTCCATCCTTTTGGGCGTAGCGGTTTTTGTAAATATCCTGCCAAATAAACAGATTTATAAAGTTTGTTTCGCAAGAGTAGGTATTATGCAAAGTTGTATATTTCTTTATTTTTTCTATGTCCGATAATTTGAACTTTTTAAATTCTAACATTTTTCCACCTTAATAAAGCGTGCTAAAAAAGCACGCTTTAATTACTGAGCATTTTGTTGTGTTTCGCTTGTTGTTTGTGAAGATTCGGATTCAGCAGTTTCGGTATCCTCTTGAGTTTCAATTACAGGTTTACCCAAAACCGTACCCTCGTGAGTTTTGCAAGCAGTAGGTAAAAAGGACTTTTTGTACCAACCGATTTGTTTGTTCGGGCAGGCATCGGTAGCAAGAAGACCGGTTTCGGTGCAGTAATATCTTTCTACGGCATAACTGCTTACCGTAAATTCACGGGGAGTAAGTCCGCTGTGAATTTTGGACATTACACTGCTCCAAAGATTTTTTGCAACACTAAGGTTAGCCGAAGGCATTTTCTGCATAGTTTCGTAACCGCACCAAGAAGATGCAACATAGTACGGCGAACCGCCGACAAACCATTTATCGTTGTTTTCGCTTGAAGTACCCGTTTTACCGAACAACTTCATATTGCTAACCGCAGAGGCAACCGATTTACCCGTACCGTTGCTGCCGTAAATAACATTTTGAAGCATTTTGTTCATAATAGTTGCGGTATCTTCGCTTAATGCCATAGTCGGTTCGGTATTTTGTTCCAAAACAATATTTCCCTTTTGGTCGGTAACCTTTGTGTAGAAGGTAGGTCTATAGTAAAGTCCGCCGTTGCCGAACACCGCATAAGCCGCCGCAGATTCGAGGGTGGTAAGTCCGCCGTTTGTACCGCCTAACGACATCGGTGCTAAATCAATATCCTTATTTGTAAGATTTTTAACCCCTAATTTTTGGGTAAGAAAATCATAAGAGGTTTGCGGACCCATTTTGTTTACAAGTGCTACGGGAATTGTGTTTATAGAGCGTTCAAGCGCTTTTTGTGCGGTCATATTGCCGGAATATCCGCCCCCCGCATTTTTAGGTGTCCATTTTCCGTAGGTGGTTTTAGTATCGTTGAGAATACTTGAATAGTTTATAACCCCCTGCTCAATAGCGGGTGCATAAACCGCAATCGGTTTCATTGTAGAACCGGGTTGACGTACCGCATCGGTAGCACAGTTAAACGCACGGTTTTTGGTTTTCTCCCCAATACCGCCGGCAATGGCTTTCACGTGTCCCTCATAGTCCATAACCGTCATAGCACCCCAAAGCGGGTCGCCTTTAGCGCTGGGTTTAACCGAAGAGGCAATATCAAGATACGCTTTATCCACAATTTCCTGCATTTTAGTGTCTACCGTTGCGTAAATTTTATAACCGCCGGTATAAAACAGTTGCTCGGCTTTTTCTTTGTTATAGCCGTACTCTGCTATTAAATCGTCTACAACTTGATCTATTAAACCGTCAATAAAATAGGAATTTATTTCGTCCTGTTTAGCGTTATCCTTGTTTATATTAAGTTTAATTTCGGTATTTTTTGCCGTTTCGTACTCTTCTTTTGTTATATAGCCCTGGTCATACATTTCGTAAAGTACGGTGTTACGGCGTTTTTGGTTGTTTTCGGGGTTAGTATCGGGCGCATAATAAGACGGTGCTTTGGTAATAGATGCAAGGCAGGCACATTCTTCCAACGTAAGTTCGTTTACGCTTTTGGAAAAATAATAGTTTGCCGCAACCTGGACACCGTAAGTACCGTGTCCCATAGGGATTGTGTTTAAATAACATTCCAAAATAACGTCCTTGGAGTACTTTGTTTCAAGGTATCTTGCGCGCATTATTTCCCTAACCTTACGGCTTGCCTTTTGGTCACGGTCGTCTGTAAGGTTTTTTACCAACTGTTGGGTAATGGTAGAACCGCCGAACTTTGAGCGAAAAGGCAAAAATTCGTTTACAAAGGCGGCAAAGGTACGTTTCCAGTCCACACCGTAGTGGGATTCAAAATTCTTATCCTCAATAGCGATAAAGGCGTGTGCCAAATTTGCAGGAATACCTTTATAATCTTTATCTCCGTTTTCAATGGCAATTTCGTCATAATCAACCCAAATGCGGTTAAACGTGCCGTGAAGACGTTTATATTCTTCCCATTCGTTGTTTTTGTTCTGCACATAAACGCTGGTTGTAAAATTCACCTTCAAATCATTAAGGTTTTGGTCTACCGTGCCGTCTATCATAGTAAAAGCGTAAACCAAAAAAGAACCCACAACCAAACTAACCGTAATAATACCTACAAGAAAACAGGTTAAAATAATTTGCAAAACCTTTTGTTTTTTATTTTTATTCTTTTTTGGGGGTAAATCTTCGGTTTTGGTAGAAAAACTGTTAAGGTCAAAACTCGACTCGCCCTCTTCAATATTGCCGGAATTATCGTAACTGAATAAATCTTTATCGTCCATAATCTTCTCCGCTTCTTACTAAAAATGGTTAAAAGAGTATACATCCGTTTCTAATCATTATACCACAGTTTTTCAAAAAATCAACTTTTCTTGTCTTTCATAACATTTTAGATTTTTACTTGAAAAAAACCTAAATATGTGTTATTATCGTTAAGTATTAGGGAGTAGTCGGCACATATATGTGCTGCAATTGCGTCAATACGGTTTTTAACCCGCATTTTGCATTAAATGACAAGACTTTTACTGTTTTTGCAGTAAAGGTCTTTTTTTACTCCCACAAACAAAATGAAAGGACTTGAAAAAAATGGATTTTTTAATGGACACACTTAAAGAACTCAGCTTCCTTGTCGAAAATCTTTCTGCTTTTGCAGCAGCAGGTGGCTGGAAGTACCTCGTAATGTGGGTGATTGGCGGCGTGCTAATTTATCTTGCAATCCGTCACGATATGGAGCCCACACTTTTGTTACCAATGGGCTTTGGTACAATTTTGGTTAATATCCCTTCTTCGGGCGCTATAACCAGATTTAGCGAAACGGGTGAAGTTATAGCTGAAGGTGCTTTAACCACACTTTTTAACGCAGGTATAGCAAACGAGTTATTTCCGCTCATACTGTTTATAGGTATCGGTGCGATGATTGACTTTGGTCCGCTTCTTACCAACCCCAAGCTTATGATTTTCGGTGCAGCAGCACAGTTTGGTATATTCTTTACCTTCTGTTTGGCATCTATGTTCTTCACCACACCCGAAGCCGCATCTATCGGTATTATCGGCGCGGCAGACGGCCCCACAGCAATTGTTGTTGCAAACAAGCTTTTAGGTGCAGACAGTGATATTACAGGCGCAATAATGGTAGCTGCATATTCTTATATGGCTTTGGTTCCTATCATTCAACCCCCTGTTATTAAACTTTTAACAACAAAAAAAGAACGCCTTATCAGAATGCCGTATCAACCAAAAGAGGTTTCAAAGCTTACCCGTATTTTATTCCCAATTGTTATCACAGTTGTTGCAGGTGTAGTAGCACCCGAATCGGTATCCCTTATAGGTTTCCTTATGTTCGGTAACCTTATACGTGAATGCGGTGTACTTAATTCCCTTTCGGAAACCGCACAAAAGGTACTTGCAAACCTTATTACTATATTCCTTGGTATTACAATCGCTTGTCAGATGGAAGCCGGCAAATTCCTAAATTTCAACACTCTTCTCATTTTAGGTCTTGGCCTTTTCGCATTTATTTTCGATACCGCAGGCGGCGTTATATTTGCAAAACTTATTAACCTTTTCTTACCGAAAGATAAGAAAATCAACCCCATGATTGGTGCCGCAGGTATTTCGGCATTCCCAATGTCAGGCAGAGTTGTTCACAAAATGGGACTTAAGGAAGACCCACAAAACTTCTTGCTTATGCAGTCAATAGGCGTAAATGTTTCAGGTCAGATTGCTTCTGTTATAGCAGGCGGTCTTATCCTTAGTTTCTTTATGTAATCTGGAGGTAATGTATTATGTTTAATAATCTTTTTCTTGCAAAAAGCATATTCAGCACCTTTAACCCTATGGCGTTTATTGATAATCTTAAATATATGCTTTCGGGTATGGTTGCAATATTTATTGTTATCGGTATAATAATTATTATAACCGTTGTTCTTAACAAAATTTTTAGTAAAAAATAAAACACAAAAACCGCAAGTATCAACTTGCGGTTTTCTTTTTTAATCCTTGCTGAAATCCTCTAAAATAAGGCCCTCATTCTTTTCAAGCGCCCAATTTATATTCCATTCGCTTGTAAAAATTAAAATATTGTTACCCTTAAAATCCTGCACCCACTTTGTATCCGAAGTGAGATTAAGTTTTTTAATGTCAATATCCTTGTTTTTTACCCAACGGATGTAAGAATAAGGCAAATCGTTCCTAATAACGTCCACATTGTATTCGTTCTTAAGGCGGTGTTCCAAAACTTCAAACTGAAGTATACCCACAACCCCTACAATAACACGTTCCATACCTGTATTGGGTTCGTGGAAAATTTGAATAGCACCCTCCTGCGCTATCTGTTCAACACCCTTTACAAACTGTTTTCGCTTTAAACTGTCCTTTTGTTCAATCACTGCGAAATGCTCGGGTGCAAAGGTGGGGATACCCTCATACTTCACCTTATTTTTAGCCGAACAAACCGTATCGCCTATCGAAAAAATACCCGGGTCAAATACACCTATAATATCCCCGGCATACGCCTCGTTAATAATTTGGCGTTCTTCCGCCATCATTTGCTGCGGTTGTGAAAGCCGAACGGGTTTCCCGCCCTGAACGTGATAATAATCCGCTCCACGTTCAAATTTTCCCGAGCAAATACGGAAAAATGTAATTCGGTCACGGTGGTTTTTATTCATATTTGCCTGTATTTTAAAAGCAAAAGCCGAAAAATTCTCGTCAAAAGGGGAAACCAAACTGTCGCCCGATTTTCTGGGCAACGGCGAAGTGGTCATTTTAAGGAAGTTTTCCAAAAACACCTCAATACCGAAGTTCATCAAAGCCGAACCGAAGAAAACGGGGGTTAATTCTCCTTTCCTTACCTTTTCCAAATCAAATTCGTAACTTGCGCCGTCCAAAAGTTCAATTTGGTCAACCAGTTCCGCTCTTTGGTATTCGCCTATAAGTGAGTCCAACTTCTCAATATCGGTTATATCGCAAGGGGTGGGTTTAATTTTTTCTTTACCCTTGTGCATATCGGCAAAGGACAGAATTTCCCTTTTATCACGGTCAAAAACACCCTTAAATTCCACACCGCAGCCGATAGGCCAGTTAACGGGATAAGTGCCTATTCCGAATTCCTTTTCAAGTTGGTCTAAAAGTTCAAACGGGTCACGTGCCTCACGGTCAAGTTTGTTTATAAAGGTAAAAATCGGTATATGCCGCATAGCGCAAACTTTAAAAAGTTTTCTGGTTTGCGCTTCTATACCCTTTGCCGCATCTATTACCATAACAACACTGTCCGCCGCCATTAAGGTGCGGTAGGTATCCTCCGAAAAGTCTTGGTGTCCCGGAGTGTCAAGAATATTTATGCAGTAGCCGTCATACTCAAACTGCATTACCGAAGAAGTAATTGAAATACCGCGCTGTTTTTCAAGTTCCATCCAGTCACTTACGGCGTGTTTGGAATTTGCTTTACCCTTAACCGAGCCGGCAGTTTGAATTGCACCGCCGTATAATAAAAATTTTTCGGTCAAGGTGGTTTTACCTGCGTCAGGGTGGGAAATAATGGCAAATGTTCTGCGCCTTTCCACTTCACGTTCTAATTCTGTCACAAAAATTCTCCTTAAAACATTTATATAACTAAAATATATTACCATAATTACATAATTTTATCAAGAAAAATTATATTTCAATACCCTTTTCTTGACAAAAGCAGTTAATTATTATAAAATAAACGTGTATGAATTTGTAGGAGGTATTGTTTATGTCTATTTTAGTTACAGGCGGTGCAGGTTACATAGGAAGCCATACCTGTATCGAAATGCAAAATGCAGGATATGACGTTGTTGTGGTTGACAATTTGGACAACAGCAATAAAGAAGCACTTAACCGTGTTGAAAAAATTACAGGTAAGCCGGTTAAATTTTACGAGGAAGATGTTAGAAACAAAGAAGCACTCCGTAAAATTTTTAAAGAAAACAACATAGAAGCAGTTATACATTTTGCAGGTTTGAAAGCGGTCGGCGAATCGGTTAGAGAACCGATTATGTATTACGATAACAACCTTATTAGCACCATAGTCCTGCTCGAAGTTATGAACGAATTTTCGGTTAAGAAAATTGTTTTCTCCTCCTCGGCTACTGTTTACGGCGTTGCAACCGAAATGCCTTTGGTAGAAGGTATGCCTTTAGGCGCAATTAACCCATACGGCAGAACCAAATATTTTATTGAAGAAATATTGCGTGACCTTTACATTGCGGACAATACCTGGTGCGTTGCACTTCTTCGTTACTTTAACCCCATCGGCGCTCACAAAAGCGGACTTATCGGCGAAGACCCTAAAGGTATTCCGAACAACTTAATGCCATATATTTCACAAGTAGCAGTCGGCAAACTTGAAAAACTTCACGTTTTCGGCAACGATTATAAAACTGTTGACGGTACAGGCGTGCGTGATTATATCCATGTTGTTGACTTGGCGGTTGGTCACGTTAAAGCGGTTGATTGGGCGCTTAAAACCACCGGATGCGAAGCATTTAACCTCGGCACAGGTAACGGTACCAGCGTTTTACAGTTGCGTGACGCTTTTGTAAAAGCAAGCGGAATTGACGTTCCTTATGTTATTGACCCACGCCGTCCCGGCGACCCGGACGAAGTTTACGCTAATGCTGAAAAAGCAAAAACGGTGCTTGGTTGGACCGCCAAATACGGTATTGACGAAATGTGTGAAGACACATGGCGTTGGCAAAAAAACAACCCCAAAGGTTATGAAGAATAAAAAAGAATAAAATAATAAGTAACAGCGTTTTTTCGCTGTTACTTAAATTTCCGCTTGTGGCGCAGTTGGATAACGCAGCAGATTCCGATTCTGAAGAACGGGGGTTCGAATCCCTTCAAGCGGGCCATAAATCTTGTTCAATAAGGAACAGCACGTGAAAACCCTTGATTTTTCAAGGGTTTTCAGTGTTTTATGGGGTAATTTCAAGGCGATTGATTTTATAGCACAAAGCGAGAGCGAAAACATAAGCGGAAATGTCCGTTGGGGTATTTTAAAAAGAATGGAGAACGGCACATACTCTTCTAAAATGGATATGTTCGGTTACCGCAGAGATAAGGTTACAAAAGAGGTATACATTGTCCCCGAAGAAGCCGAGGCGGTAAGGCTGATATATCGATGCTTTTTAGACGGAATGAGCACACATCAAATTGCCAAAGAACTTGAAAAGAATAATATTAAGACCTATAACGGCGGTGATAAATGGCATCAAAGCACCATTATGAATATTTTGCAGAACGAAAAATATTGCGGAGATGTGATGTATCAAAAAACATATATCTTAGACTGTCTGAGTAAAAAGCAAATTGTAAATCACGGCAAGCGAAATAGGTATCTTGTTTCCAACGACCACGAGCCGATAGTAAGCAGAGATTTATATTATGCCGTTCAAGCCGAATTTGCAAGGCGTAAAACCAAAAGAAGCACCTCCGATTCAGCCAAAACCGGTATCGGCAGATACAGCAGTAAATATGCCTTTTCCGAACTATTGATTTGCGGGGACTGCGGCGGTCATTTCAGGAGAAAGACGGTTAAAAAGAAAAACGGCACAATGCACTACTGGAGGTGCATTAACCGTCTTGATTATGCGGATAAATTTTGCTCTAATTCTGTGGGCTTTGAAGAAAATGCTTTAAAGGATGCGGTGTGCCGTGCTTTATCCGAAATATTTAAGAAAAGAGCCAACGGAATGGAGCTTGTAAAAAGCCATTTGGTGTATGTTGCCTCTGCAGATGACACATCGGATGATTTGTATTTTATTGACAAAGCAATAAAGGATGAAGAACAGCATATAGTTGAGCTTGCAAATTTAGCAATAAAATCGCCCAATAACCGTGACAAATACGAGTCGGCAATTTCCGATTGCACCGACAGGATAAAGGTTCTCCGTGAACGGCGGGAGGAAATATTAAGGCAACTCAATTTCAACGAGGCGGCAAAGGCAGAAATTGAGAGGATAGAACGCTACCTCACCGAAGACCGAGCCGTTGTCACAGAGTTTGATGACTGCACAGTCAGACGGCTTGTTAACAGTATCTCGGTTTCAAAGGATATGGAATTAACGATTTACCTCAAAGGCGGATATGAGGTAAAGGGGAAATATTTGCCCCTAAAGAATACTGCTTAACCACACAAAAAACTCGGCGTAAAATCTCAGAAAAACCTTGTAATGTCTAAACTTATATGGTAAAATACCTATGTAAGGAATTCAAGGTCTTTTGTGCCTTAATGAGTAGAGTTGATGGCAGTTCTTTTTTGAACACCCATCACAAAGAACAGAGTTTCAACCTTTTGGTTGGAACTCTGTTGTTCAGTTTGTAGGGATTCGAACAAGCCGTAAAAAAACAGTCCGGTGGACTGTTTTTTAGGCGCGGCACGGTTTTATTTTCATTTACAATGGTATAGTCGCCATCAACATATGATGCAAGAATAAAAAACAATAAAGTTTCAAAAAATGCTTGACAAAAATGAGTGTTTGTTATATAATACATTCGTTGCAATCCAAAGACAGCAGGTGGCGTATTCGCCGTAAGTTTATCGCCTGCCGAGGTAAGCGCTTAAATAACTGTTTATGCTTATTTGTGCCTATCTTGTCTTTTGCAAGATGGGCTTCTTTTTTAGATTGCAAAATCTAAATTTTTGTGAGGTGAAACAAATGCCAAACGCATCGGTTTTAGAACAAAAACAAAAGCAGGTTGCAGAACTTTCCGAAAAACTCGGTAAAGCAATCGTTGGTGTTGTTGTAGACTATAAGGGTACAACAGTTGCAGATGATACTGCTTTACGTAAGGAACTTCGTGAAAACGGTGTTGATTACTTTGTAGTAAAGAACACCATCCTCGGTCGTGCTATTGACGGTACAGACCTTGCTGATATGAGTTCCGCACTTGAAGGAACAACTGCAATCGCCCTTTCCGCTGAAGATTACACCGCAGCCGCAAGAATACTTTGCAAATTTGCCGAAAGCCACGAAAACTTTAAGGTAAAAACCGGCTTCTTGGACGGTAAAGTAGTAGATGTTGAAACCATCAAATCTCTTGCAAAACTTCCCAGCAAAGAAGTTCTTCTTGCAACAGTTTGCAGTGCTTTCCAAGCACCCATCGCAGCATTTGCACGTGCTGTACAGGCCATCGTTGATAAAGACGAAAACGGCGCAGAATAATTGAAAAACAAACAAAACAATTTATTGGAGGAAATTAAAATGGCATCTGAAAAAATCACAGCTATGATTGAAGAATTAAAAACTCTTACAGTTCTTGAACTTTCAGAACTCGTAAAAGCAGTAGAAGAAGAATTTGGCGTATCTGCAGCAGCAGCTGTAGCAGTAGCAGCTCCCGCAGCAGGCGGTGCAGCAGCAGCCGAAGAAAAAACCGAATTTGACGTTGTACTTAAAGAAGTTGGCGCTGAAAAAATTAAGGTTATTAAGGTTGTTCGTGAAGTTACCGGTCTTGGCCTTGCAGAAGCAAAAGCAATTGTTGACGGCGCTCCTAAAACTATTAAAGAAGCCGCAGCAAAAGAAGAAGCTGAAGAAATCAAAGCTAAATTTGCTGAAGTTGGCGCTACTATCGAACTCGCTTAATTCTAATTCCGTACAATTAAAAGGAACCTCTTTTGAGGTTCCTTTTTTCTACATATATACACTCTTGCAGCGTCAGTTTACGAAACTATTATATTAGCGGTATGAAACAGTACGGAATATTTTGTTATTACGTGCCTTCTGCTGACGGTTTTGAACTTTCCACAGGTGTTGTCGGTTCCGGCGAAGGTGTTTCGGGCTGGGGCTTTGAACTTGACTGCTCACTGCCGGTATTTTGCGTTTCGCCGCTTACCGTAGATTCGGTTGCGGAGGATGATGTTTCGGGTTTAGATTCGGCAGAGTTAGAATAAATTATCTTTTCGGGTTCTGTGCCGTTTTTGTAATACCCCACACCCTTTTTGTAAACGTCTTCACTGTCTTTAAATTCCTTTGTTTCTAAATCTTTGTGGATTTCTTTCATAATATCACGCCAAATAGTTTTAGCCATACCTGCGTTAGAAACTTTGTGATTATGGTCAAAACCGTACCAAACCGAACCCACGTAATAAGGTGTTCCGCCCGCTAACCAAGCATCTTTTGTATCACTTGTTGTACCGGTTTTAGCGTATGCTTTCATTTTATAGTTGTATCCCGCAACGGTTCTGCCCGTACCCTCGCTTTGATAAACAACTTCCTGTAACAAATGATTCATTATAGTGGCGGTAGCACTGCTTATAACCTGTTCGCCGTTTTCGTTATGTTCTAACACAACTTCGCCGCTCGTTCTTTCTATTTTATAGTAAGTGGTAGGTTTGTGGTAAACACCGCCGTTACCGAAGATAGAAAATGCCGAAGCCGATTCGGTTGGGGTAATACCCCTGTGGCATCCGCCGAGGGCTAAAGACGATAGGTTTTTATCTTCTTTTGAAATATACTTAAAATGCAGTTTTTGGGTTAGGAAATTGTAAGATTCTTCAATACCGATTTCCTCTTTTAACAGTTTTACCGGAACTGCATTCATTGATTTACGCAAAGCATAGTTAAGCGGTACGCTTCCCTTGTAACCGCCAAACCATTCTTTAGGTCCTTTTTTACCGTCGGGATAATAGTTTTTAATCGGTTCGTCTTTTACGGTTGAAGTATAGTTTAAAATATCCTTTTCCACGCCTAAAGTATATACACCTATCGGCTTCATAGTAGAACCGGGTTGACGGGGTACGGAATAAGCACGGTTTAAACTGCGGTTTACGGTCTTTTTGCCTGTTCCGCCCACTATTCCCACAATATGACCGTTATAGTCAAGTATTGTCATAGCCGACTGAACATATTCTCTTTTGCCGTCTACCGTTTTATATTCGCTGAAATACTTTTCCTTTTGGTTATAAGTGGTTTCAAGCAGGTTTTGAATGTCACTATCCATTGTTGCAAATATTTTATAACCGCCGTTGTAAAGCATTGAGGAGGCGGTTTTTTCGTCGCATTTATACTTTTCGGCAAGGTCGTTTGTAACCTGCTCAATTAAAGTATCCACAAAATAGTTGTTAATTTCTTCTTCAAAATCTTTTCTTTGGGTGTTGTCAAGTTTAATATCCTTGTCATACGCCTTTTCAAATTCTTCTCTTTCAATAAACCCTAATTCCAGCATTTTGGAAAGCACGGTATTTCTTCTTTTTTTATTTTCTTCCATACTTTTTATGGGATTATATTTTGAAGGATTTTTTGTAATTGCCGCAATAGAAGCACACTCTAAAAGGGTTAAATCTTGCGCACTTTTATTAAAATAGTAGTTTGCCGCAACCTCAACCCCGCAAATACCGTTTCCAAGAGCTATTGTATTAAGGTATGCTTCCAAAATATCGGTTTTAGAGAGATGTTTTTCAATATAAAGCGCCCTTGCGATTTCACGGATTTTGCGGGCGTAATCACGCTTTTTGTCCGAAGTGATATTCTTTATTAACTGTTGAGTAATACTTGAACCGCCGAACTCGGTTTCGCTGAATTTGAAAAGTTGGTTACCTAAGGCGGAAATTGTACGTTTCCAGTCTACCCCCTTGTGGGTGTAGAACCGCTCGTCTTCAATGGCTATAAAAGCTTTCTGCAGATTTTTAGGCATTTTTTCAATATCGGTCCAAATACGGTTTTCGGTACCGTGTAAACGGTGGTATTCTTCCCATTCGTTATTACTGTTTTTTACATATATTACAGAGGTCATATCAAGTTCGAGGTTCTTGATATTGTCGACAATACTTTGGGAGGAAAAAATATCAATCTTCCGATCGCTTTTTTTATATTTCGGCACTGCTACCGTAAGCAAAAAAAGAGAAAAAACCAACAAAACGGATATAAATGCGCTTAACCGTCTGAAAAACTTTTCCATATACATCCTCCTAATGCCGTATCTCACTTGATTATAACACCTGACACCGCATTTATCAATAACTTTTTAAATTGTGAACTTTTTAATAACATTTCTTCCAATTTGTTGAAATAGAGTAAATATGTGCTATAATTACTAAAAACTGACGATTGAAAGGAAATGCGTAATGCTTAAACTTAAGGGCATAAAGAAGGACTATTTAACCGGTGAAAACAAGGTTGAAGCCCTAAAAGGAATTGATTTGGAATTTCGCAGTAACGAATTTGTTTCAATACTCGGTCAATCGGGTTGCGGAAAAACTACACTTCTAAACATTATAGGCGGCCTTGATAAGTATACACACGGCGACCTTTTTATTAACGGCAGGTCTACAAAAGATTATAAAGACCGTGACTGGGACAATTACCGAAACCATTCGGTGGGTTTTGTTTTTCAAAGTTACAACCTTATCCCCCACCAAACCGTTTTGCAAAATGTTGAATTAGCGCTTACCCTTTCGGGTGTTTCAAAAGCGGAACGCCGCCGCCGTGCCGCCGAAGCATTGGAAAAGGTGGGACTTAAAGGGCAATTAAAGAAAAAGCCGAGTGAAATGTCGGGCGGACAGATGCAACGTGTGGCTATTGCCCGTGCTATTGTAAACAATCCCGATATTATTTTGGCGGATGAACCCACCGGTGCTTTGGATACCGAAACCAGTATTCAGGTTATGGATATTTTAAAGGAAATTGCAAAAGACCGTCTTGTAATAATGGTAACCCACAACCCCGAACTTGCCGAACAGTACTCAACCCGTATTATCCGAATGCTTGACGGTAGTATTGTTTCGGACTCTAAACCCTTAACAGAGCAAGAGGCGGAAGACGAAGCCAAAGCCGAAGAAATTAAGACAGAGCAAATCAGGAAACAAAAAATGCCTTCAATGTCATTTTTTACCTCTTTTTCTTTGTCACTTAAAAACCTTATTACCAAAAAAGGCAGAACCGCACTTACCTCTTTTGCCGGAAGTATAGGCATTATAGGTATTGCTTTAATATTTGCGGTTTCCCACGGTATGACGGCATATATAGATACCGTGCAGGAGGATACTCTTTCCTCCTATCCCCTTACAATCGAATCGCAGTCTATGGACATTTCTTCACTTCTTACCGCATTTATGGGTAACGCTAAATCGGAAGAAAGCCACAAAAACGATGCGGTTTACCAAAAAGCTATGATTTATGAAATGTTAAATTCGCTTAATTCCATTGAAACCAACAAAAACGACCTTAAATCCTTTAAAGCATATCTTGAAAAGGAAATGGAAAATAATACCGATGATACCGACCTAAACGAAGCGGTAAACGGCATACAATATACCTATGATTTTGATTTGCTGATTTATACCAAAAATGTTGATGGAAGTATAATCCGTTCGGACACTAACGAACTTATGCAGGAAATCGTGCTTGAAAATTTTGGTATGGATATGTCGGGTATGATGGATATGTCCTCTAAATCGCCTATGGGCAGTATGTTGACAATGGGCGGCGGCACAAAATTGTGGCAGGAAATGCTTTCGGGCAATAACGGCGAACTTATTAACCCGCTTTTAAAAAAGCAGTACGATTTGGTTTACGGCGCTTGGCCTAACGAATATAACGAAATTGTTTTGGTTGTGGACGAAAACAACGAACTTAACGATATTGTGCTTTACGCATTAGGTCTTAAATCAAAAGAAGATATAGACGCTTTGGCAGATGCGGCAATAAACCAAACCGAACTTACCTACAAGGCCGAAAAATGGGCTTATAAAGACATTTGCAGTATGGAATTTAAGACTGTACTTAATTCCGACTGTTATACAAAAGACCAAACTACCGGTCGTTACACCGATTTAAGAAAAACCCAAGCGGGACTTCAGTACCTTTACGATAACGGTATTCCTCTTAAAGTCACCGGAATTATCCGTCCTAATGAAGATGCCGTTTCAACAATGCTTACCGGATCTATCGGTTACACCAAAAAACTCACCGAATATATTGTAAACAAGGCAAAAGACTGTGAAGCACTTAAAGCACAGGCAGAAAACAGTTCCATTGATATTTTTACAGGGCTTCCCTTTAGTGAAAACAGCATTAATCTTACCGACCAACAAAAACAAACCGAGTTTAAAAACTATTTGGAAAAATTAGACAGTAAAACAAAAGCGGAAACCTATGTAAAAATTATGTCTACCCCAAGTAAAGAGGATGTTGAAAAAGCCGTTTCCTCTACCCTTTCCAATATGACAAGAAAGGATATTGAAGCCAAATTAACACCGGCTTTAGCCGCCCAAACGGGTATGGACAATGACGAAATTGCCGAATATTTAAGCAATATGAAGGACGAAGATATAAATAAAATCTTCTCCTCCATAATAGAAGAAAGTTACAAAGCACAATATGCCGAAGGGGTAAAAGCACAACTTGCCAATATTCCCGAACAGCAGTTGGCATTAGCGCTCGATTCGGCAAAAAACACCTACACGGTTGAACAGTGCGCCCTTTATTATGACGAAGTTTTGGAATTTTCAAAATCAAGTTATGATGATAATATGAAAGAACTCGGCAATATTGATTTGGAAAATCCTTCCACAATAAATCTTTATGCCACAACATTTGAAAATAAGGATATTGTTGAAGACGAAATCGCCAAATACAACAACGGTTTGGACGAACTCGAACAAATTAAGTATACCGATTACGTAGGGCTTATGATGTCTTCGGTAACCTCCATCATCAATGCAATAACCTATGTGCTTATCGCTTTTGTTGCGGTATCTTTAATAGTTTCATCTATTATGATTGGCGTTATTACCCTTATTTCGGTTCAAGAACGTACAAAAGAAATCGGTATTTTGCGTGCTATCGGCGCTTCCAAACGCAATGTTTCAAGTATGTTTAATGCCGAAACCGTAATAATCGGCTTTACTTCGGGAGCACTTGGTGTAATAATCACCTATTTGCTGTGTATTCCCATAAACCTTATTCTAAACCGACTTACGGGAATTAACAATTTAGATGCGGTACTGCCTATTCCGGTAGCAATAGTTCTTATTCTAATCAGCGTATTGCTTACAATGTGTTCAGGGCTTATCCCCTCAAAGAGTGCCGCTAAAAAAGACCCCGTAATTGCTTTAAGAACAGAATAACCTTATAAAAGGCACATTCCTTATAGGCTCTTTGTCAATAGTTGGGGTAAAGAGATAAAATGAAAATTTTAGTGCAAGCAGTTGCTATTAGGCAGCTGCTTGTTCTTTATTTAGTTGTTTATGAGAAAAAATATGTAGAATACGGTTTCTGAATCTTCTGAAAT
>JAXJQX010000025.1:0-3889 GCA_036310925.1 Acutalibacteraceae bacterium | reverse complement strand
TCAGTATCGCGTTTACAAGAAGAATTGCAATACCTGCGGCGATTGAAACGCTGATAATAAGCTTTTTGTTGCTATGCTTTTCTTTTATAGGCTCGATATTTTTAATCTGTTCAGTAACAAATTCTTCATTAAGCTGTTCGGGAGCGTTAACCGGGCTCTCGTCAAACCTTTGCTTTATAAAATCAAAATCGTTATTTGTCATAACTATCACTCCAAATACTTTCTCATCTTGGCAAGCGCGCGGCTCAGCTTTGACCTGACCGTAGCGGCTTTTATTCCCAGCATACTGCCGAGTTCCTTGCTGTTATAGCCCGCGATTACCGACAAGAGTACAATGTCTTTTTCATCGTCATATAATATGGACAGCGCTTCTTTGAGCTCAGGAGCAAGCTCTACGCCTTGCGGTGATTCGATATTAAGTCTGTCAATATCCTGAATTTGACTGTCAACCGCCTTCTTGCTGAGAATTGTACAGCACTCGCGGTAAAGTATCTTAAATATCCACGCCGAAAAGGCTTTTTCGCTTTTTAAGGAATAAATACTCAAATAAGCCTGAGTTATGCAGTTTGATACTGCGTCCATAGCGTCATGCGTATTGCCCAACTTAAAATAAGCGTAGCGGTACAGCTTGTCCTTATATGATATGTAGAGCTTTGCGAAGGCGGTTTTGTCGCCGTTTCGCGCTCTTTTTACTAAATCGTTATCCATAACTGACCTCCAACGATATCGTTCATATATATAGTGCGAAAATAGGGGAGAAGTGTTGCAATAAAAATGAAAATAATCGAAAAAATGTATATGAGATTTTGTAAAGTCAAAGATTACAAACTGTAATTTGTTGTAATAATTAGTCAAAAATACGGCTTTTTAACATATCTAACAATCTTCCACAAAGAAAAAGTCGAGTTTTAACAGAATTGACAACATTCCACAGAGGTGATAATTGTAGTTAAGATAAATAAAAAGATAAATATAAAACGGATAGTAGACGGCGATATGCACAATCGGTTCTCAGATTGTAACTAAAAACGATAAAAAATTTCATTTTTTTAAATTTATTTACAAAAAGGGCTTGTTTTTTTTCTTTGAAAGTATTATAATAGTCCCATAATGTTTTTGGAGAATTTTTTTTAAGAATATTTTATTAGAATATTTTATAAGAATTTTCACAAAGAATTAAAACAACTTAGATTTGGAGAGAGTAAAAAATGAGATTACGTAAGCAGGAATTGGGAGACAGAAACCTTGTAGGTAATCGTGTAGAGCTTGTGAGAAAGCAAAAGGGTATGAAGCAGAAGGAACTTCTCGCACAGCTTCAGGTTAACGGTGTTGATATGAACGCATCCGGTCTTTCAAAGCTTGAAGGGCAGATTAGATTTGTAACAGATGTTGAGCTTGTAGCTCTTGCGGATATCCTTGAGGTATCGGTGGACTATTTGCTCGGCAGAGAAAAGTAATATATTCCTTTGGCTGATTCCGGGAGCTGATTTATCAGCTCTCTATTTCTTTTAAATTGCTTATAGCTTATAATCGCTTAAAATAAAAAAATCCCCTAATATTGGGGATGTTGTGCGGGTGTTTATCGCCCTCACAATTCTTATTATAACACATATTTTTTAATTCTTCAATAGTAATTTGAAAAATAAAATTTAAAATATTTTTATAAAAAGTATTGACAATGTTAATTTTATTTGGTAAAATATAGACAAGATAAAAGACAGGAGGTCTTAGATATGAAAGTTAAGATTCCTTTTATCAATCACATTAAAGATTTTATCCGGAGCTTACCGCCCAACTGTTAAGCCCCAATGCTTTGGGGGAGATTTAAGTTTTTTAGCTAAGTCGAAACAGATGATTATTTTAATGTTTATGAAACATATTTTGGATTTTGAGTCAGGCGTGTTTTGTTCGTGATGAGCTTACTTATAAGAAGTAAATTAAATGCTTTCATAATGTTTATATAGATGAAAAGCTCGTCGCCTTGGTTAAAGGGTTTAAGTTGAAGCCATTTGTAATTGGGCTGGGTACGACTTCTTACAATTTAATATTTTGGAGCTTATTAAACTGATATTTAACGGGTATAGACCAATGAGAATTTAAGTTTTCTTTTTAATATAAATCTTATGTCAGGAGATTAGTCCTATGTACAGTTAAATTTTATTTCGGTAATTTAACGAATGGAGAACGGTCCAATGTAATACCTTAGTTTTCTTTAGATAAATTTATTTTCGGAGATGAGTCCAAAGAACAGTTTAGTATAATTTGACCGAACCCAATCGGGTAAGGATTAATTGAAAGTTCAGAGGCGGCAGCGTTTGCCGCCTCTTTTGTCGTGTACATAAGGCTCTCTGTCAATAGTTGGGGTAAACCCGAATAAAACAGAATGAGAAATTAAGACAAGCGATGGTTGAAAAGCTGTCGCTTGTTTGCGTGTTAAGAGAACTGATTAGCAAAAATATGAAGAATACGGTTGCGAAATCTATGGAAGTTTTGGTAACCAAAAGCAATTCTTTTAAGTACTTTGATCTTATTGTTGCAGCCCTCAGTAAAGCCGTTAGTGACCGGGGTAGAAAAGGAATTCAAAATTCCGGTCATCCAGTTAATCATGGTTTGAGCGCATTTTTTAAAGCGCTCAATACCACAGTCAAAAGCACAGTTGATCCATTCGGAAAGCGCAGACTTGGCAGAATCTCTGTCATTGCAATCAAGAATTTTTAAGAAATCCTCTTTGTAAAAATGAGCGGTATACAACGTTGGAGATAGAGCGAGCATAACGTTGACTTGTTGCTTTTGTTCGTCATCCAACTCGTTAAAGCGCTTAAATAGCAGCTTCCTTGAATGCTTAAAGTATATGCGGTAATCTTTGCCAAGCTCCTTCTGAATATCTTTTCTTACACCATCAAAAGCCCAGAACACCTGCCGAATCCAATGGTATTTGTCAACGATTTGTTTAGCGTTCTTAAACAGCTTGGTGGCTAAAGACGAATAAGGCTTCCACATATCGCTGACGAAGGCAGTGACTTTATCTCGTTTAGACTTTTCAAAACCCAAAAAGTATGTTGTTAAGTAGCTTTCATAGCGTTTAGGCAGGATGTCCAGCACTGTCTTGTTAACCGGATCGGTGATGATGCATTGGTATTTTTCCTTGTTTGTATTACCCTTGAATTCATCAATGGAAAGGGTAGTAGGTAGATCCCGGGGAGAGTATGATACAAGATCAAAAGTTCTCATAATGGTTGTTGTTGACAGATTGACTTCTTTACCAACGTCTGTAAAGGTTACCATTTTTCTCAGCCGATCAATAATATATGCTGACAAACGGTTGGTTCTCCTATGGTAACGAGGTAAAAAGATATTCTTCTCATAAAAACGTTTTCCGCATTGGCAACGGTAACGCCGCTTTTGTAGATGAATATATGCTGCTTTGCCGTAGACAGGAATATCTTTTATTATTTGTTCCCGGTAATCATGTATCTTATCTGTTTTAGCTAAGCAGTTAGGACAACAATGCGCCTTACGAGTGAGTTTGCCATAGATATGGATTTCTTTTTCATTTGATTTGATTCTTTCGATAATTAAGTCTTGCAATCCGATGAGTTCTTCTGTAGAATAAGTGTAGAGCATATTTGTTCCTCCGTTCATGGTTTCTCGTCAATTCCATTTTAACGGTTTTGGTGCAAATATGCTCTACTTTTTTGCTCTATTGTTTGTAGGCTCTATTTGTTACCCCAACATTTATTATAGAGCCACTAACTTTTGGAGGTCGGTATTTTTATGGCAAAATACAGTTATGAATTCAAGAAAATGGTAGTTACAGAATATATAAACGGAGAAGGAGGGATTAAATACTTAACAAAAAAGCATAACATAACTCACCATAAATCATTAG
>JAXJQX010000024.1:0-48368 GCA_036310925.1 Acutalibacteraceae bacterium | reverse complement strand
GAGCATTTTGGAGCCTCCGTTCATGGTTACTCGTCATTTCCATTTTAACGGATTTTCTCCAAATATGCTCTACTTTTTTTATTTTTTCTTATTTTTCTCCGTAGGCTCTACTTGGTTACCCCAACATTTATTATAGAGCCAAAACACTCTGCTGTTACGGCAGAGTGTTTTTTGTTTACTTACGAGTAGGTTTTACATTTGATGCAGGAGTGATATTACCGTCAATAGCACCGTTGGCATCTTCAAAAGCTTTAATATTATCCCTTATTAAAACAAGTACCTGACTGTTAACACTTCTGCCTTCATAATCAGCAATGTATGCGATTTTATTCAACATTTCTTCTTCAATTCTAATAGAAACACTCTTGATAGCCATAAATTCACCTCATAATAAATATATTGTATATTTATTTTAGATGTATTATGTGTTACAATGTTAGAAATAGATATATTGTATATCCATTATATTTTGGAGAGAAGATTATGAAATCAAGTACCTGCTGTTTTTTCGGTCACAGAACGATAAACGAAACCGAGGAACTAAAATCAAAAATTATTGAAATAATTGAAAAACTAATTGTGGACGAAAATGTTGATACCTTTCTTTTTGGGAGCAAGAGCCGCTTTAATAGCCTGTGCTTTGAACTCGTGACGAAAATTAAAGAAAAATACCCGCACATAAAGCGAGTCTATGTACGGGCGGAATATCCATATATCAGTGAGCACTATAAAAATTATCTGCTTGAAAGCTACGAGGATACCTATTATCCTGAAAAGATACTGAACTCAGGCAGAGCCGCTTATGTCGAACGCAACTATGAAATGATAGATAAAAGCCACTATTGCATCGTTTACTACGACGAAGCAAATGCTCCAACTACTAGAAAAAGCGGCACAAAGATCGCACTTGACTATGTTGATACTTATGTAGACGCACTTAATCACGATTTAGTACATCATGATACAAAAGCACCCACCTGTACCGAAATCGGTTGGGATGCTTATGACACTTGCTCAAGGTGTGACTATACAACTTATGAGGAATTGGATGCACTTGACCACGATTTAGTACACCATGATGCAAAAGCACCTACCTGCACCGAAATCGGTTGGGATGCTTATGACACTTGCTCAAGGTGTGATTATACAACTTACGAGGAATTGGCAGCACTTGGGCATAAGTACGGTGAAACAACCGTTATTGAACCGGAGTATAAACAGGATGGTTACTCTACACATACATGTACTGTATGCGGACACGAGGAAAAATTCGATTTTAAACCGGCATTTACATATATACTCGGCGATGTCAACGGCGATGAAACCATTAACGATGCCGATGCAGAGTATCTTTTAATGTATACCTTCTTCCCCGAAGATTACCCTGTAAATCAGGAATGCGATTTTAACGGTGACGGAAAAGTAAACGATGCCGATGCGGAGCATTTACTAATGTTCACCTTCTTCCCAGAAGATTATCCATTACATTAAAAGGAGAGTAAAGAAAAATGAAAAGAATAATTAGTTTTATAGTTTGTATTATTTTAATGATGTCGGTTTGCATAACTGCAAATGCTGCAGGCAGCTCTACACTTAACGGCAATAGTTCCGTTACAGTTGGCAGTAATATTGAATTTACCGTAAATGTTAGCGGTTGCAGTGACGCAACATCTATTGCGGTTGCGGTAAGTTATGATGGCGGGTTTGAACTTGTGTCAGGCACTTGGCTTAAAAGCGGTTCAATAACAAAATTCGATACCGCCACTAATAAAGGCGCATTAGGCGGTCTTTCTTCCCCCGATGTAAACGGCAATCTGTTTAAGCTTGTATTAAAAGCAAAAACCGCTTCTGCGAGCAATCAAAATGTTAGTGTTAATGTAATTGCTAAAAACGGATCATCCGAAATAATGAATGTTACACCGTCAAAGTCGGTTAAAATTGATTGTGCAACCCACACCTACGGTGCATACAGTAAGGTAAACGACAGTCAGCACAAGCACACTTGTACCGTTTGCGGTCATACTGAAACTGCAAATCACACTTGGAACGGTGGCAGTGTAACCAAAACCGCCACCTGCAAGGAAACAGGTGTTAAAACCTATACTTGTACCGCTTGCAACGCAACAAAAACTGAAACCATAGCAAAAACTAACAGTCACAACTGGAGCGGTTATAAGGTAACAAAAGAACCCACTTGTACCGCCGCAGGTACACAAACCCGCACCTGTTCTGTTTGCGGAGAAACCGAAAGTCAGTCGGTTCCGGCAACAGGTCACAGTTACGGTGATTGGGCTACAACAAAAGAGCCTACCTGTAAGGAAAAGGGAGTGGAGACCCGCAAATGTTCAAAATGCTCAGCTACCGAAACAAAGGATATTGCGGCTCTCGGTCATAAATTCTCAAATCCCACAGTGACTAAGCAACCCACTTGTACCGAAACCGGCATTGAAAGCGGAAAGTGTACTCGTTGCGGTACGGAGACCACAAACACCTTAAAGGCAACCGGACATAATTTTGGTTCTTGGAAAAATGATAAAGACGCTACCTGCACCGAGGGCGGAACTCAAAAGAGAATCTGCTCAAAATGCGGTGCGGAGGAAACCCGAAACACCGATGCATTAGGCCACGATTTTGAAAATCCCACCATTGTAAAAGAGGCAACTATCAGCACTACGGGACTTAAAGAGGGTAAATGTAAGCGTTGCGGTGAAACCACAAGCGAGGTTATCCCCTGCTCAGCAAAGGACGAAAACACCGGAATAGTGTTTGAAGCAAACGAGGGTGTATTCGCCGAGGGCACACAAATGACGGTTGAGGAAATTAGAACCGACAACCCGACCTATGAATCGGTTAAAAATATTCTTTCAGAAGTTACCGACACATTTACCATTTACGATATTTCCGCTGTATTAAATGGTGCTAAGGTTCAGCCGAACGGCGAGGTTAAGGTTGAGTTTAAAATACCCGACGATTACGGAATAGATGTTGCAGTATACTATATTGCAGATGATGGTTCTTATGAAAAACTTGAATCTACCATAAGTGAAGACGGTAAAACTGTATCTGCAAAACTCACCCACTTCAGCAATTATGCAGTATGTAAGTTGGGTACAAGTAATTCTGCAAATACAGATGTTGCTTCGGAACCCACAGAACAATCCACAGAATCTAATAATACTCTTTGGATTATCATTGCAATAGTTGCAGTCGTTTTAGTTGCAGGAGCAGTTGTGACTGTAATTGTTGTTAGAAAGAAAAAGAATAAGGAATAAAACTTTTAACGCACCGAGCAGTAAAATTGCCCGGTGCGTTTGTTATAAATTAAGTTTACTTGAAACTCGAAATTTACCTTTCCTATAATAACATTACTTAAAAAGTCATATTTTGGCTAAATCTATTGTAAAAAATTTTATTATAAAGTATATTAAAGTTGCATTTGATTGCATTGATTATGTTTTCCTTCTTGCAGGCAAAAGTGCTGTAGCAAGATTGAAATATTTAATTAAAGAAGGAGCGTTTTAAATTGTTGGAGCTTCGTAAGCTATGAAGAAATATAGTTAAAACGAAGTAAAGGAAAAGGAAGAACCGACACGGCAGAATTCATTTTTTATTATTATTGACTCAAATTACCGTGTCAAATGGATGCTGTTTCTGCGGCAAAGAGTCAAAAAAGCAGAAAACCTTGAAGTTAAGGTATAACTTCATCAGCTGATGCTCTAAGGTTGATTACCGTAAGCCAAAAGGAAGTGGATACGGATAAAGAGCCTCACCATATAGAGTAAGTGTATGGTAGCAAAGCGGTGGCTAAGATGACCGCATCCCTCCGGCATAAAGGAAATAAATTTGAGTGGGCAAACTCAAATAAAATTTATGCTCTGAAAGTTTTATGGATTTAATCAGAAATGAAAATCCTTGCCATACCACTCTGAGCGGTGGACCAAACCATAGTTTTGGTATATGGCATCGCGTCCTCTTTTTATCGTTTAAGATAAATAAGAGCCTTGGACATATCCAAGTGTACGCCGGGTAAGATCCCGTAATGCTGACCACAAATTACAACAGAATATGATGTTAGTTTCGAGAGAATAATGACTTTAATTTTGAGATGGATCATTTTGAAACGGTCGCTCTTTTTGAAAGGTATGACTATCTTTTCGATATGATATATGCTAAAGATGATACTCGTTTTGATATGCCTATGACCTTCATTTTTAGAGGCGCCGTTTCTATAATTCTCGCAGAGAAAGATAGAAACGCGACCGAGGGCTTGCCCGAGGGAGCGGCGCCAAGGCATAATACGCCAAGTTAGTAGAAGAAAATAAGAGAAACGCACAGTTTTTTCAGTAAAAAAGTCCCTGGGCGTACTATGCCTTGCTATCATTTTTGTATGATATATGACAAGATTTTGAAATGATATTTTGAGATGATTTATGATACACATTTTGAAATGATAGATTGACTATCTTTTCGAAATTCGTTTCGATATAAACTGTCTGTGCTAAGTATGAAAATATGATTATCCTTTTGAAATGATCCCGACAGAATTATATTAGATTAATCAATGAGGATACAAATGAGATGAGACCGATCTGCAATATTCCCATAAAAAATCTATCCTGTCTTTTTGAAATGATTTATGACTTTCATTTTTAAATGAGTGAGGGAAATATGATATTCATTTTTAGAACTGCCGCCGTAAACTGTGAATCAGTTTGCGGCGGCAAAATTTTTTGGACTTAAATTTTCGTCAATAAAAATATTCGAGCAATAAGCTATTCGGATAAAAGATTTTCGTACACAGATTTATATTAAAAATTTTACCTCGCTGAAAAATATTTTCGTCTACAAAAAAATCAGCCCCAAGAAGTCCGGGACTGAAATTTTAGTTATTAAAACAAATCACTGTGAGTTCCTGTTCTTGACAAAAACAGTACCAGCTCGTCATTTATGACCTGATATACAAGCAACCAATCGGGAGTTATATGACATTCTCTAAATCCCGAATAATCACCCGAAAGGGTGTGGTCTTTATACTTTGGGTCCAAAGGTTCCTCGTTTGCTAAGCGGTTAATAACATTTTCAAGCAGTTTAATATCGTAGCCACGCTTTACGGCGAGCTTTAAATCCTTTTTAAATTTGTTTGACGGTACAATTCTAAGCATCGGTCATAACCTCATCAAACATCTCGGAAAAACTGCCGTAGCTCTTGTAACTCTGAGGATTGCGTTTAAAATCTTCTGCTTCCTTCATTGCAGCAACGGTTTCTGCGTTGGGAACATCACGGCTTACAGAAAAGGGAATGGCGTTTTCGCGAATAGACTGCCTTAAAAAGATGTTGACGGCGGTAGATAAATCAATACCAAGGTCGGAAAATAACTCCTGTGCTTTTGCTTTAATGTCAGCGTCTATGCTGATGTTTGTAGATACTTTAGCCATGTTCATCGCTCCTTTCAATAATATTATATATCGAATCTTTTGATTTGTCAACATATCTAATACATATTATGTGTATAAAATGTCGTATTAATACTTCGCTTGAGTAAAAATATTGTTTTCTTGAAAAGTCATTTTCATATTTCTAAATTATTACACAGGTGTTTGAAGAAACACCGAAAATTTCAAAAAGGAAGTAATGAAAATGAAATTAACCCCCGAGCAACAAGAAGCAAGAGCCAAAAATCAAGCAAAGAATTTACAAAATCAGGTTGATGCCGTATTTAGAAGAACTAACGAAGGTTCGTTTAAAACCGTCCATCGGTACAAAGCCGCCAACGAAAGATTTTGTGATTTTTTAGGTGAGAACACAAACCTAAAGAATTTCAGGAATGTAGAAGTGCGGCATGTCAGGGCTTATGTTGAGCATCTGCAAAGTTTAGACTGCTTGCCGTCATATATTCTTACCGAATTGTCAGGCATAAAGTGGGTGCATAAGCGTATGAACCCAAAGAGAAATCTGCCTAAAAGTAATAAGTGCTTCTGTTTAGATAAACGAGAACCTTACAAATATGATAGGTCGATTAAAATCTCTGAATTTAAAGAAGGTGTCAAAACTGCCCTTGCTGATGGAAGAATGGATGTTGTATTGGAATTTTATATGGGCAGATACTTCGGTTGCCGCCATGAAGAATTTGTCACTTTAAGAGTTGACCAAATTGAAAAGGCTATAGAACACCGCCAGTTGCATTTAAAGAACACAAAGGGCGGCCGTGAAAGAGATATACCTGTTTATACCGATATGCAGATGAAGATATTAGGTCGAGTATTGGCTTATGCAAAGAAAAACGGAAAACTATCAAGGGATTATGTTATCTGCGATAATCATAAAAACAGCGTTAAAAGAGAACTTAAATCCTTGGAAAATTGGATGAATAACCATAAGCAAAAATTTACAGACCCCAACCGTGCAGAAGAAGTCAGACCAGGCAAAAAGCCGAGGCATAAATCTATTCATTGGCACAGTCTGAGGCACTTATATTATCAGGAAACTAAGGCTTACTTGATAGCCGAAGGTAAACTTACAATGGAACAAATTGAGGACGAGCTTTCAGAAAATATCGGTCACAGTAGATGGGATGCAAACAATTATTATTCAGACGACCTTGTGAGAATTAAAAGAAAATGAAAATTTTACACTTTTATACTTGACAAATTGTAATTTTTATGATATATATTATGTAAACTTAATATGATTATTGCTGGGAGAGTTTGTTTGAACACAGGGACCTGTGGCGCATCATTTCTGCGTGTCAGGTATGTTGAAATACATACTGGTTTTTTTGGGAAATGAGCAATATCTAAGACCTGTGTATCAACATACTTTTGTTTACTCAAGCAACATTAAGATTTTTGGCACTCGTCTTAGGATGGGTGCTTTTTGTTTTATATTTGGGCTATTAAGACAAGATCACCTTTCATTGCTGGTATTGTAAAAAGAAATATTAAGTTAATTTTTCTGCGTGCTTGGAAGGAGGATGCTTATGGGATATGCACGCAAAGATGTTGAAGCAACAAAGCGTATGTCGAAACGGTTTGTTCGATATCAAGAGGGCGCTGAACTATACAGCCTTGGCCTAACTAAATTTCAGGAGTTAGCTAAGGAGGCTAAGGCAGTATATAAGATAGACAAAGTAGCCCTTGTAAACTGTGAAATTTTTGAAAAGTATCTTGAAACATTCCGAAGTGCATAATCTGCAGTTTGCTTGAAATAACTTTTTGAAAGACTCGATACGCTGTTGACTTTGTGTCATACAGGAAGTATAATATTGTTGTTAAAGCATGAGGACAACAACGGCAAATACAGAACTCCGAAATCAGAACATTCAAGATGGAGATTACTGAGTGTTCAGGTTAGAGATTTTATGTAAACCAAAATTTGTTCTTATGCCGAGAACACAATATGAGTGTGACAGAAGTTGTCTTGCAGGAATTGGAAATGCTATTATCCAAACCTGAGTAGTATCGAGTCCTTCTTCATTTTGAAGGAGGAGAACTTATATGGCAACTACACGAAAAGACTTGCGGGGCAGAACCCTGCAAAAAGGAGAGATGCAACGAAGCTCTGACAAGCGGTATGCATACTGCTATACTGACCCGCTTGGACGGCGCAAGTACATCTATGCAAATGACCTTGTAACTCTTAGAGAAAAGGAAGCAGAATTAATTAAAAATCAGTTGGACGGTTTGGATATCTATGTCGCCGGAAAAGCCACGGTGAATTTTGTCTTTGACCGATACATAAAGCTGAAAAACAATTTACGGAATACCACCAAAAGCAATTATCTTTACATGTATGACCGCTTTGTAAGGAACACATTCGGTAATAAGAAAATTGCTGATATCAAATTTTCGGATGTGATTCAGTTTTATAACTGTCTGTTAGAAGAACACGATATTCAGATTAACACGCTGGAAACCATACACACACTTCTGCATCCGACATTCCAACTGGCTGTTCGAGATGACATTATTCGCAATAATCCTACCGACGGCGTAATGGCAGAGTTAAAGAAAAACACTTCATTTGTTACCAGCGTCAGGCACGCACTCACAATTCCGCAACAGAGGGCATTTATGGAGCATATCGCAAATCATCCGGTTTATTTTCACTGGTGGCCGATGTTCACGATTCTTTTGGGAACAGGTTGCCGTATCGGTGAGGCATTAGGATTGCGTTGGGAAGATTTAGACTATGAAAAGCGAGTTATCAGCATCAATCATAGTTTGGTCTACTATCCCGTTGGTGAAAGTCGAACATCCACCCTTCATGTTTCTAAGCCGAAAACAAAATCCGGTGAACGCACGATACCTATGCTGGATTCTGTGAAGGATGCCTTTGAGATGTTGTGGGAAGAACAAAAGGAGAACGGTTGGAACGATGTAGAGGTTGATGGTATGCGGGGATTTATCTTTTGCAACCGTTATGGTAATGTGCCAAATCCTCAATCGGTTAACCGAGCAATTAAGCGTATAATCTCGGATTACAACGCAATTGAGGAAATAAGAGCAAGAAAGGAAAAACGGGAGGCCGTAATACTTCCTGATTTTTCGGCTCATCATCTAAGGCACACATTCTGTACAAGGCTTTGCGAACAAGAGACCAACCTGAAGGTCATCCAGTCGATTATGGGGCACAAAGACATTAAAACCACAATGGAAATTTATGCCGAAGCGACCGAGGAGAAAAAACAGGAATCATTTGAGCGATTGGCTGCAACATTAAATGTATTTTAAGAAGGGCTCATTTAGCCGTTTTGCCTGACAGCAAAATTCTTGGGAAGACAGCAAATTGACATCAAATATGCGAGAATAACGAATTATCATGAAGTATCGTGAATATGCGGTTTCATTGTAAAAATGGCTATACGAAGCATCACGAAGTATAGTAAGCGGAAAACAGAACTTTTCCCCACGATGAAACCTCTTGATTAAGAAAATGCCGTAAAATAGCGGTATTACAAGAAGACAGGGGACGGTTCTATGTCTTTATAAGGAGGAAGTTTATTTTGATAAAATCAGTTAATAAAAACTCTGCCGCTACTGTAACTTTGCTTTTTGCGGTTACATATATGATAAGCTATATAACAAGAATAAATTACGGCGCGATAATCTCCGAAATGGTGAGCGCTACCGGATTTACAAAAGCTAAGCTTTCAATGGCAATGACGGGGAGCTTTATAACCTACGGCATCGGACAAATAATAAGCGGAATATGCGGAGATAAATTTTCGCCTAAAAAGCTGGTTACTTTAGGTCTTATAATAACGGTGATTATGAATTTGCTTATCCCCATATGCAAAAATCCGTATCAGATGCTTGGCGTCTGGTGTATAAACGGCTTTGCTCAAAGCTTTATGTGGCCGCCGCTTGTGAGACTTATGTCTGCACTGCTGTCCGATGAGGATTACAAAAAAGCTTCCGCTAAGGTCACTTGGGGAAGCAATATAGGCACAATAGCGGTATATCTTATATCTCCGCTGTTAATATCGCTTTTCGGCTGGAAATCGGTTTTTATTTTTTCGGCAATATGCGGAGCGGTCATGATTTTTATATGGAACAGGTACTCATATGAAACGGGTGCCACTGCAACAAAAACCGAGGTTAGCCGTAACAATACCGGAAAAAGCTCATTATTCGGAATTGTTATGATAGGCGTGATGGAGGCAATAATACTTCAGGGAATGTTAAGAGACGGTGTGACCACCTGGATGCCGTCATACATTTCGGAAACCTACAATATGAGTAATGCAGCGTCTATTTTAACCGGAGTAGTTCTTCCGTTATTCGGTATAATTTGCGTGCAGGCGGCAACAAAACTGTATATAAAGAAATTTACAAATCCCATGATGTGTGCCGGAATATTCTTTTTTACAGGTGCCCTTTCCGCGCTCGCACTGTTTTTTATTACAGGTGAAAACGCGGCCTTTTCAGTTCTGTTTTCTGCTCTGCTTACAGGCAGTATGCACGGTGTGAATTTAATTCTTATTTGTATGATACCTCCGTTTTTCAAGTCACAGGGAAATGTCTCAACCGTATCGGGCATATTAAATTCCTGCACATATATAGGAAGTGCCATATCGATATACGGAATAGCCGTGCTTTCTGAAAATATCGGTTGGAGCAAAACTTTGCTTGTTTGGCTGCTGATTGCTCTTCTCGGCACCGCAATATGTGCGGCGTGCGTCAAGCCGTGGAAATCGAAAATGTCATCTTGAATTTGATACTATTTTAATAAGAAGACAGGGGATGGTTCTATGTCTTGTGTCTTTTTCCTAAAAAACTATGTAACAAAACCGCCGTTGCCGGAAATTATATAACACATTTGTGTCGGCGCTTTAGCGGCAGAACGGAGATCATTATGAAAATATCAACAGAAATAGAATCTGCATCCAATATAATCGGGGAAGAAAAGGCTATTGAGTATATTGCTAAGGCGGGATTTGACGCATGGGATTTTTCAATGTTTGCAATGTGCAAATATGATTGGGGCAAGAAAGCCCTTCTTGAAAATAACCATCCGTTAGCGTCAAATAATTACCTTGCGTTTGCACGAAGGCTGAAGAGAATAGGAAACGATTACGGAATAATTTGTAATCAATCCCACGCGCCGTTTCCTTCATCCTGTCCTGAAATTCGTTCCTACCTTAAGCGCGCCATTGAGTGCACTGCAGAAGCGGGCGGAAGGATTTGCGTAATACATCCCGACAATGATAAGTCCGCACAGGAAAATGCGGAGATGTATCTGGAACTATTACCTTTTGCAAAGGAATGCGGAGTTAAAATAGCAACCGAAAATATGTGGAATTGGGACGGCGCAAAAGGTGAGTCCTGTTTTGCCGCTTGTGCGACCTCCGAAAGTTTTAATGAGCATTTAGACGCGGTAAAGGACGATTATTTGGTCGCCTGTCTTGATATAGGACATGCGGAAATGCGCGGTTCAGGCTCCGGCGCGACGGCAATGATTTATGCCCAGGGCGACCGCTTGCAGGCGCTCCACATTCACGATAACGATAAATTGCACGATTCACATCAAATTCCTTTTTCAATGTCTATTGATTTCAATTCGGTGGTCAAGGCATTAAAGGATATAAATTATCAGGGCTATTTTACACTGGAGGCAGACAGTTATCTGAAAAAGTATTCTGCGGATAATGTTTTTGAGGGAATTAAGAATTTAGCTGCCGCCGATAAGCGTTTAGCAGATATGTATGAGGCGGAATAGAAGACAGGAGACGGTTCTATGTCTTTATGAAGCATTATATGTTATATTCCGCTTTCACTTTTTCTGCGAGCTTGTTTTGGCATCATTTTCACCCTTAAAAATCATATCAAAAACCAAGGATTTTGTAAAGACACAGAACTGTCCCCTGTCTTACTGTCTTAATGACTATGATTTTCTCTGTGCGATTAAAGAATGATACTCATTTGCGTTCTTGATATTGAAAAAAGTGAGGAATTATATTATAATATAGGAGTTGCATTTTAAGACAGCGTTTCCTGCCAACAAACGCAAGGAGCGCTTTAAAATGATAATGAAGTGCAGAAAACCGCCCCATGTTCGGAGTTCTATAAATTTTTTAAAAATCATATTCTAAAACAGTATTGTTTTAGGGTGATAGTGTGGTTTTTAAAATACGTATTACGGCAGTTTTAGTGGTTGTTTTGTCCCTTGCGGTATTAAGTACGGCAGTCACAATGGGGTATAAATATATAACCGTTTCCGCATCATATAAAAACAGAAATACCGTCATTCTTGACGCAGGTCACGGCGGGTTTGACGGCGGGGCGGTTGCAAGTGACGGAACGGTGGAAAAAGAAATCAACTTAAAAATTACCCTTGCGGCGGCAAAGTTTTTGAGGCAGAGCGGGTTTAACGTCATTTTAACAAGAGAAAACGACGTTTCTACCGACGATGTGGAAACCGAAAAAATATCTACAAGGAAGAAAAGCGACCTTAAAAACCGCCTTAATTTAATGAAAGATTACAAAGATGCGGTTTTTGTAAGCATACATCTTAACAAGTTCACCACCTCGGCGGCGAACGGTTCGCAGGTTTTTTACAGTAGGAGCGAAGAATCCAAACGTTTGGGGGACTGTATTCAAAAATCCATTGTTGCCAAATTACAGCCCGAAAACACAAGGGTAAACAAACTTGCCACAAGCAGTACATATCTGCTTTATAACGCAACGGTGCCTTCGGTGTTGGTTGAGTGCGGTTTTTTAAGCAATAAGTCAGAACTTGAAAAACTTAAAGACAAAGATTATCAAAACAAAATGGCATTTTCAATATATTGCGGAATACTTGAATATTTTAAGGGAGAAAAATAATGGCTAACAAGGCAAAGGTTGTATATGTTTGCAACGAATGTGGATACGAAACTTCAAAATGGATGGGAAAATGCCCCTCCTGCGGTTCGTGGGACACATTGGAAGAAGATGTAAGAGCAGTTCAAAAAACGGCGGTAAAAAGCAGTATCGGCGGTGTTGCTACGGCTACTGCCAAACCGCTTTCCAAAATAAGTTCTTCTGCCGAGGAGCGCTATTTAACAGGCATTAAAGAACTTGACCGTGTGCTTGGCGGTGGAATAGTTAAGGGTTCGGTAACCCTTTTAAGCGGTGACCCCGGCATCGGTAAATCCACCATTCTTTTGCAAATATGTAATTCGCTTCAAAATCGGCTTAATATTTTGTATGTTTCGGGCGAAGAATCGGCAATTCAGATTAAAATGCGTGCTAACCGACTGGGTGTTATGAGCGACAATATTACGGTTATGACCGAAACCGACGCCTCCGGTATTTGCGAATATATATTAGCGCAAAAACCCGACCTTGTTATGATAGATTCAATACAAACTATGCAAATAAGCGAACTTTCTTCCTCGGCGGGAAGTATAGTTCAGGTTAGGGAATCTACCAATATGTTTTTAAGAACGGGAAAATCGCTTGATATACCCATTATAATCGTCGGACACGTAAACAAAGGCGGGGATATTGCAGGGCCTAAAGTTATGGAGCATATTGTGGATACCGTGCTTTATTTTGAAGGGGAGCGCAACCAGTCCTACCGCATTTTGCGTGCTATTAAAAACCGTTTCGGCTCTACGAACGAAATCGGAGTTTTTGAAATGACCGATATGGGACTTAACGAGGTGGAAAATCCCTCTGCTATGCTGTTGTCGGGACGTCTTCCCGATGTTTCGGGCGGGTGCATTACCTGTGTTATAGAGGGAACAAGACCGATTTTGGCGGAAGTGCAAAGTCTTGTAAGTTCAACCGGCTTCGGCAACGCCCGAAGAATGGCAACGGGGTACGACTATAACCGTTTAAATTTAATGTTGGCGGTTTTGGAAAAACGGTTGGGACTTTATTTTTCAAATCAGGACACATACCTAAACATAGTGGGTGGTTTACGGCTCTTTGAACCGGCTGCCGACTTAGCGGTGGCAATGTCGCTTGTTTCGGGACTTAGGGATATTCCTTTAGACCCTAATACCATAGTTTTCGGTGAAGTCGGCCTTTCGGGTGAAATAAGAACCGTGCCGAGGGCGCAGGTCAGAATAACCGAGGCGGCACGGCTTGGCTTTACTAAATGTATTTTGCCTAAAGCGTCATTAAAACAGATTATAAAATGCCCCGAATCAATGGAACTTATCGGGGTTAGGAATTTGGCGGATGCCATTTCCCACATTAAGTGAGCGGTTTACAAAATAGGGACAGTCGTTTTCGGTTGAATTTACGTTACTGCATTTGTCAAGGGTGCAGTAGCCGTCTGATTGATATTTGCAGTTTTCTGCACATTGTATTATTCCCATAAAATTCTCCGTAATGTTTTTATAATATTATGGAGAGTTTTTGTTTTAATATACCGCAAATTTTTTGTCGAAACGCAGAAAAGCGTTTCGACATTTTTATTCACTATATTATAATTTATCCGAACATTGTAGTAAATATTTCCTGCAAATTGGAAACGGGTGAAACACCCTGTCTTGCGGGGACAATGAAAATGCAGTAGCATAAAACCGCAATAACAAGAAGTAAAACCACAGAAATTATAAGCACGGCAAGGTTCAAACTAAATTTGAAAGTTTTAGCAT
This sequence comes from Acutalibacteraceae bacterium, assembly GCA_036310925.1. Lineage (GTDB taxonomy): Bacteria > Bacillota > Clostridia > Oscillospirales > Acutalibacteraceae > UBA737. Next base: position 34,278 of record JAXJQX010000024.1, on the reverse strand, counting down.
CGTCTTGATAGTCTTCTTCGTCTTCCCCGTAAATGTAATTGTAATCATCATCTGACGTGTAGTAATCGGTGTGATTCTCCTGCGGTTCAAGGTCAATACTGTCGGGTTCGACTAACAGTTCGGTATCGTCTTCATATTGGATTTCATCTTCGTCGGTTTCGTTAAAATCATCGCAAATAATTTGTGCGGCTTCGTCTTGGTCGATTTCTTCTTCCGATTCGGATAGTACCTCTTCGGGTTGTTCCTCCGAAATATCGGTTATTAAAACTTCGTTTTCTAAAATATCTTCGGTATTCGGTTCTTCGGCAGGCGTTTCTTTTGTTGCCGATTCGGCGTTATACAACTCCTCAATATAAGGGTGGATAAGGTCTTTCATAATTGTTTTGCGAATTTGCTTATCATCTGTTAAAAGAATCATGGTTTGAGGACCGGATTCAATTATACAACCGCCGAAATCTCCCTGTGGCGTGACAAGGGGAGTGGAATTTTTAATAATTTCAATCTCGCCCCCGTCGTTTATTGCGTACTCGGTTTTGTCAACCGTTTCGGTAGAGGTATTTAACGCTTCGGTTACGGTTTTAACTGTTCCGTCTTCACCCAAAAGAGGACCTGCAACCAGTATAACACTGCTGCGTGAAACGGCACGGGCAAGTGAATGAACAAAGGACTTTTTATCCTGCATTTTGTCACTTAAAAGACGCATTCTGCAACAACCGCAAAGATTAAATTCCAATTCAAAATCGGTAGCGGTTTTGTAATAAATAATGTCTGCTTTAATGTTGTGAAACATAGTCTTCCTCCTTATTGGTAAAGGGATTTTTTATTCCTTTTAAAGTGTAATAAATATTTGGATAACGAGGGGTTTTATTTGGATTTATGTAAAAATTTTGTGTATTGTCACCGTCACGCATTTTGCGTGCCGTAACCACAAGTTTTGCACCTTTAAATTCGGGAGAATCGGTAACAAGGGTTAAAAACTCGTCTTCACTTGTCACATCAATATTATTTTCATAAAGGTTTCTTTGTGTGAGTTCCGAAAACCATAAATCAAATTCTTCCCGGGTTTCAAATTCGCTTTTTTTGTAGTCAAAAATACGGTTGCCGTCATCTTGTGGGTCGGAGTTTATTACAAAAACGGCAAAAATTACGTATTTTTGGTTGCCGCCGGTAGTTATAAGGTCTATGTAAGAATTTTGCTTTAAAAAATGCAAGGATTTATAATTTTTAAGCGGGGAAAAAAGTAAATCGCTTTTGGGACTGTTTCCGTATATTACAAGGTTTCGGTCGGTTACTTTTTCGCTTAACGAATCTTTAGCGTCAAAAAACAGGGAGCCGAAAGCACTTTTTTTCTTTAACTGATTGTGCGAAAGGTAGTAGTTGTTATTATCGGTTTGGTAAACGGGGTAGGAAACCGAAGTGTTTTCTATATTTACCCACGCCTTAAAATCGGAATTTTGGGTTTTCAGCGTTTTAAGTGCGGTTTGTTTTTCCGAAAGCAGTTGGGAATAGAGTTGGCTGTTTTGGTTTTGCAATTTTTGCATATTGTTTATTTTATTAAAATAAACCGAAACAGACAGTAAAAACGCAACTAACCCCGTAATTCCCAAAATAAAAACGCTTTTTAAAATAATTCGGTTAACATTATCCCGCTTATTCGGAAAAAGGGAATTGCAAAAATTCAAAAAAGCGGTTTTATAAAATAAATTTTTCATTTAATTTTCCTTCAAAAAATTTATAACTAATGTAAATAACTGTAAAACAGTTTGTTCACGTACAAAATTGCGGCTTTTGGGTTGGATGTTAAGCTGTTTTACAACAGTACCTTCTTTATGGCTTAAGCCGATAAAGACAAAACCGGGGTTATGCCCTTCGGAACCGTCCGGTCCTGCCGCACCTGTTACCGAAACGCCGATATCCGCACCCGAAATTTCACGTACATTATCTGCCATCTGCTTTGCGGTTGATTCGCTTATTGCACCGAAACGTTCCAATGTTTCGTTTTTAACATTCAGTATTTTGTGTTTAATTCGGCAGGAATAGGAAGTAATTCCCATTTCAAACACTTCGGAAACACCCGAAACAGAAGTAATAAATGCCGATACCATTCCGCCGGTGCAAGATTCGGCGGTGGCAATTTTAAGACCCTTTTGTTTAAGCAAATTTACGGTTTCTTCGGCTTTTTCAAACAATTCGGTGTTAATCAAGTTTTAAACCCCTTATTCAATATAGGTGTATTCGGTTTCGCTTATTGCTTTTTCTATAAGTTCACAGATTGGCAGGTTTTTTTCGGCAAGTTCGCTCGATTCAAGCGTAGGGCGGGTTTTGGGGTGCTTTGGGGTGAATACCGTACAGCAATCCTCATACGGCAGAATAGAGGTTTCAAAGGTATCAATATTGCGGGAAATTGTAATAATTTCTTCTTTATCCATACCAATAAGCGGGCGTAAAACCGGCATAGTTGTAACATAGTCGGTCGTGACGAGGGCGGGCAGGGTTTGACTTGCAACCTGACCTAAACTTTCGCCCGTAATAAGTGCCAAACTGCCCGAATCTTTTGCAATCCGTTCCGAAATGCGCATCATCATTCTTCGCATAATAAGGGTGAAATATTCTTCGGGGCAATTTTTTGCAATTTGGTCTTGGATTTCAGTAAAGGGGACTATAGCAAGGTTAATAGTACCGCTGTAACGTGCAACCTTTGAAAGCAAAGTTTTAACCTTTTGCTCGGCACGGGGGCTTGTGTAGGGCGGGCTTGCAAAGTGAATTGCGTTAAGCCGTAAACCACGCTTTGCCATAGTCCAAGCGGCAACGGGACTGTCAATACCGCCGGAAATTAAAACAGATGCCGTACCTGCAGTACCCACCGGTAAACCGCCTGCGCCGTGAATCTGTTCGGCACGTACATAGGCGTAATAGTCCCTTATTTCCACATAAACCACCAAATCGGGATTGTGAACGTCAACCTTTAAATGGCTGTTTGTTTCCAAAAGTTTACCGCCAACCTCACGGCAAATTTCGGGCGAGGTTAGGGGAAACTGCTTGTCCGACCGTTTGGCTTCTACCTTAAATGTTTTTATTTTTGACAAACTGTCTTTTAAATATTCTGCCGATTTTGCCAGAATATCCTCCATACTTTTTTCGCAAACACACGCCCTTGAAAAAGCGGCAATACCGAAAATCAGTTTAACCCTTTCGAGTGCTTCTTCAAAATCAAAATCGTCTGCCTTTGGCTCAATATAAATTGTAGACTGTGCTTTTCTAACATCAAATTCGCCCAAACTTCTAAGTCGGCGGCGGATGTTTTTAATCAAAATATCTTCAAAATTACTGCGGTTAAGACCTTTTAAGGTTAATTCACCGTTTTTAATAAGTATAATCTCTTTCATATTATGCCTTTCTTAACTTTTCGGTTGCTTCTTTAAGTGCGTGGTACAAAACATCAATTTCCTTTTCGGTAGTGTGTTTTGAAAAACTTAAACGAAGTGCCGAATCAATACTTTTAGGGTTCACACCCATTTCTTTTAAAACGTAACTTGTGTTACCTTTAGAACAAGCAGAACCGCTTGAAACATAAATATCCTTCATTTCAAGGAAGTGAAGTAAAGTTTCCGAACGGTAACCGTTTACCGAAATATTTAAAACGTAAGGCAAGCCATTGTCGCCCGAATTAAAGGTAACCTGAGGCAGTTCACCCAAACGCTTTTTAGCATATAAGAAAAGCGAACGGGTGGTTTTAAGTGCGGTTTCAAGGTTTGGAAAATCTTCTACCGCACCCTGTAAAGAGGCGATAAGCGGCACCGATTCAGTACCCGAACGCATACCCTTTTCCTGACCGCCGCCCACAATAAAGGGGGGAATATGGGTTTTGGAATTAAGGTATAAAAAGCCGATTCCTTTAGGTGCGTGAACCTTATGACCGCTGGCAGTCAGCATATCTACCCCTAATTTTTTAACATTTATGGGCAGTTTGCCGTACCCTTGCACGGCATCGCAATGGAAAAAAGCGTTAGGTGCTTTGGCTTTTGTAAGTTTTACGGCTTGTTCTATCGGCTCAACAGAGCCAACCTCGTTATTAACCATCATCATACTTACAAGTACCGTATTTGAATTTAAAGAATTTTCGAGTTCTTCTAAAGAAATTACCCCGTCACGGTTCGGTTTAAGGTAAATAACTTCAAAGCCGCAGTTTTCTAACTTTTTAAAACACTCCAAAACCGAGTGATGTTCGATAGCGGTGGTTATAACACGGTTGCCCCGATTTTTTCGGAAAAGGGCAGACATAACCGCCGTGTTGTTGGCTTCCGTTCCGCCCGAAGTGAAAATTATTTCATTCGGGTTTGCAGAAATAGATTTAGCCACACATTCCCTTGCCGAAGTTACGGTATTTTCCGCATTCATACCAAGTAAATGAAGACTTGACGGGTTTCCCCAATTCTCCTTAAGGCAGGTAGTCATATATTCTATCGCTTTGTCACATGGCATTGTGGTTGAGCTGTTGTCAAGATAAATTATATTGTCCACTTCCTAAAATACATATATATTTTTATTATACAATAATCGGTTAAAAATCTCAACAAATATCATAAAAATTTTTAACATTTAATAGAATAAACAAAAGGAAGATGTGTTTTTATGGTAAAAAGTATTTTTATTTTGGAAAAGTTAATTTCGGGAATGTTTCCCTTTGTGCTTATCGTTGCCACGGGGATTTATTTCACGGTTAGAACCGGAGGGTATCAGTTTAAAAATTTCGGAAAAAGTCTTAGGGCGTTTTTTGCAAAAAATGAAAGCAAAAAAGGCGGAATAACCCCCTTTTCGGCGGCCTGCAACTCACTTTCGGCAACGGTGGGTACGGGAAATATTATTGGTGTTTCGGCGGCGATCGGTTTGGGCGGTGCGGGAGCGGTTTTTTGGATGTGGGTAAGTGCGGTTTTTGCAATGTGCATAAAATCGGCGGAAATTGTGGCGGCGGTAAAATTCAAACAACACAAAAACGGCGAAAACTACGGCGGACCGATGTACTACATAAAAAGCGGAATACTTGCAAAAATTTACGCTGTTTGCGGGGTTTTTGCCTGTGTTTTCGGCGGAAATATTATTCAAACCAATTCGGCGGTTATATTTTTCGGTCCCAATCTAAAAATTGCGGTGGGAGTTATTTTTACGGTTATTACGGCTTTGGTGGTAATAGGCGGAACTCAAAAAATAAGTAAATTTACATTAAAGGCAGTTCCCTTAATGTCGGTGCTTTATATAACCCTTTGTTTAGGGGTTATTTTAAGTAATATAAGCCAAATTCCAAACTGTTTTGCAAACATTTTTAAAGGTGCGTTTAACCCCGCTGCAGTCAGCGGGGGAGCGGTGGGTTCGGTTTTAGTTACGGTAATTTCGGGTGCTTCAAAGGGTGTTTTTTCTAACGAAGCGGGACTTGGTACGGCAGGAATGGCTTATGCCCTAACGGCGGGCGGCGGCGATGCCGAAACAAAAGGAGTTTACGGCATTTTTGAAGTGTTTTTGGATACAATTGTATTATGCACATTAACGGCATTGACAATTCTTTGCAGTGGGGGTATTATAGATTACGGAAACCAAAAAACAGTTCTTATTAAAGAGGCGTTTTACAGCGTATACGGTAATTTTTCGGTAAACTTACTTTCCTTTATGCTTTTGCTTTTCGGTATTTCAAGCATTATCGGTTGGGCGGTTTACGGAATAAACTGCGGCAGATTTTTGTTTGGCGAAAAGGGAAAGAAAATTTTTACCGTTTTATATCCGGTATTTTGTATTACCGGAGCGGTTTTAAATGTTAATACCGTATGGCGGTTGGCAGAATTTTTTAACGGAATAATGGTTATAATTAACCTTTACGGCTTGCTTAATTTGGCTGACTGCATTATACCGCTTTTGAAAGGAAATAAAAATGACAGGAAAAAGAATTGAAAATTTGCAAAAATATTTGGAAAATAACACAGCGGTTATTTTGTTTGAGTCCGCTAACCGCTTTTATTTTTCGGGGTTTAATTCTTCTGCGGGGGCGTTGGTTGTAACTCGGAATAACGCATTTTTGCTAATGGATTTCAGGTATTACGAAAAAGCAAAGAACACCGTAAATGGGCTCAATGTTTTACTTTGCGAGCGGCTTTATGTTCAAATGGCGGAAATACTTAAAAAAGAAAATGTTAAAACCGTTTTCCTTGAAACCGAAGACATAAGCGTTGCAAAATTTAAAACACTTTGTGAGTGCTTTTCGGGAATAAATATAAGTGATAAGCCCTATATTCAAAATGTAATAAACGGTTTAAGAAGCGTTAAAGACCAAGAAGAACTGAAATGTATAACCAAAGCGCAGGAAATTACCGATAAAACCTTTAACTATATTTTAGGACGGTTGGAAGAGGGCAGAACCGAAAAAGAAATTGCACTGGAAATGGAATTTTTTATGCGTAAAAACGGCAGCGAGGGTATTTCGTTTGACACTATTGCAATTTCGGGTAAAAATACTTCTTTGCCTCACGGCGTTCCCACCGACAAAAAAATAGAAAACGGCGACTTTTTTACAATGGATTTCGGCGCAAAGTGGGGCGGTTACTGTTCGGATATGACAAGAACGGTAGCGATAGGGAATATAACCGAAAAACAAAGGGAAGTTTATAACACCGTATTAAAAGCCCAGAAAGAGGCGCTTAAAAATATTAAAGCGAATGTAATTTGCAAAGAAATTGACCGAATATCACGCAATATTATAGACACGGCGGGGTATAAAGGGTGTTTCGGTCACGGTTTAGGGCATAGTGTGGGTATTGAAATTCACGAAAGTCCCGCCTTTAACACACGTGACGAAACCGTTTTAAAAAGCGGGACTGTAATTACCGTTGAACCGGGAATTTATTTGGAAAATGAGTTTGGCGTTAGAATTGAGGATATGGTTTATGTTACCCAAAACGGCATAATAAACCTTACTAAAAGCCCAAAAGAACTGATAATACTTTAATTAAAAAAATCGGTAAAAGCAAAACGCTTTTACCGATTTTTTAAACTTTATAATTATTCTTCTGACGTAATTGCAATATCCGCAACGCTTACGTTAACTTTGGTTACGGCGGTTCCGGTCATGGTTTGAATTTTGTCCTTAATGTTTTCCTGCACCTTTTCGGCAACGGTTTTAACATTAACACCTTTTGCAACGCAAATGCTGACATTTATTTCAATAGCGCCGTTTACATTTTCAACAACAACACCTGTAAGGGGGTTTTTTGCTTTTAAAGCACCTTTAAGGTCAATATTTCTTTTACTGATACCTTTTACACCGTCTACTTCCAAAGCGGCGATTTCTGCCATTTTTCTAATAACTTCGGTATTGATGGAAAGTTCTGTTTTGTTATCTGACATAGGTTTAACCTCCGTTTAGCATATATTTTTATACTATTATACCACCTAAATGCAAATAACACAACATATTTTTACTTAATGGGGATAATTTTAATTTTAGATAAGCCGATATCGGTCTGGGAAGTTACAATATCCTGAATTTGAAGTGTGTTTGCGGTGGTAAGCCCTTCGGAAGATATTACAATGTTTATTTCGTCGTCACCTATTATTGCAAGCGACTTTTCAAAACCCTTGGCTTTAAGCAAACTTTCAATATTGTTTTCTTTTTCCATTCGGTCGAAAATTTGTTGCAGTTTGGCTAAGGTGTCTTTTTTATCCGTTTCACTGAGTTTACTGTCTTTGAGTGTTTCTTCCACCGTTTCTATTGTTTTTTTGCGGTTTTTTTCTCGCTCACTTTTAGCCGATGTAAAATAATCTTGCTCCGCTTTTGCAGATGTTTCAACCGACTGTTGACTGCTTGTATTGCTGACATAGGAAGTTTCCCCTAAATATTTGGTAGAAGAGGGTAGATATTTACTGTTAAGCCATACTGCCGCACCTAATGCCACCAACATAACCGCAACGGTTAACTGACTTTTTGAAAATACTTTGCCTTTTTTCATTTTATGTTCCTCCTGCTATAGATACTCTTTTAGATGTAATATTCAAAGCCGCCGTAACGGTGTTTTGAATTTTTTCGGCAATAAGTTGGTCGTCCCCTCCTTCACATACAATGGCTACACCCCGCACTTCGGGCATACGGGCGGTTACAAGCAATGCGTCTTCGCTTCCGTCTTTACGCTTAACGGTTATGTATCCCCGCTTGGATTCACTGCTTGAAGCGGTGGTGTCTTTATCGGTTTTATCGGTATTTGAACCCTCGCTTATATCGGCGTATTCGTAAGAAATTCCGCTTTCAAGGGTTATAACAACCGTTGCGTTTTTACTGCCGGTAATACTTTTAACAATTTTTAAAATATCTTTTTCAAGCGAACGGCGGTACTGATCCACCGAAATTTGGGGTAAACTGTCGGTTTTCTGTGTTTCGGTTTTACTGCCGCCCAAACTTGATAAAAATATAAGTACAATTCCCGAAATGCCTAAAATTATAAGTATTTTAGGGTTTTTAAATTTTTTTAGTATGTCATTCATTTATTATTTCAACCTCTCTTGTTTTCGCAAGGTCGCCGAGCGCCTTAATTATTTCTTGGCTTTCGCAGTCCGAATTTATTATTACTTTACTAATTACTATGCTGCCGTCGGGCAAATTATCCGTACAAAGGGATATTTCCTTAAAATTTATACCGTTTTCTCTTAATACATAGGAAAAAACATATTTAGCCGAAGAAATTTCCATTTCCTCGTAGTTTTCGGTGCTGATTTCGGTTGGGGTAAAGTTTATGTTGCCTATAAACGGCAGTTTTGCGGCAGAAATAACCGTAACCACAAACAAAAGACCGAAAATATACTGCAACGGTTTTGAAAGTTTGCCTTCGGGACATATTATATAAAGAGTACCCATTAAAATGCAAGATACACAAAAGGAAATAAGAATACTGTTTAAACTGTTCATACCGTCACCCTAATGCTTATGACTACCGTAAGCGAGATTATAAACATAGCACAACTTAAAAGTATTATGCCTATCAGTACCGACAAAACGGTGTCGATGGATTTTAATAATGACGAAAGTTTTGAAACCGAAAAAATACCCGACAAAATAATACTTACCGCCAACCCTAAACGCCAAAGCAACAGTTCGCAAATAATAGGCAAAAAGAAAAGCAGACAAACTATTACGCCGTAAATGCCAACAGTGGATTTAAGCAGTGATATAGAGGCAGTTAAAGTACCTAACGCCTCCGAAAGGACACCGCCGGCAACCGGAACTGCCGAACCGATTATGAATTTTGCGGTTTTCATTGAAAGATTATCGGCAGAGGAATTAACGGCGGTTTGTACACCTAAAATTCCTACAAACACGGTAGAAACTAACGAAAGAACCCAAAACACCGTTTTTTTAATGCCTTCGCCAAGCCCCGAGTTATTTAAAAGGGTAGAAACCGAAGAAGAAATACTTACCGCCAAATATCCGCTGAGTAAGGGTAACAAAACATAATTTGCAATATATATCATTCCGTTTGCGGCGGCAAGTAAAAGCGCACTCATAGAAATGCTTGTGGCGGTTTTGCCTCCTGCCGCCACAATAGAGGCAAAAATCGGCACAAAACAGGTTATAAAATAACCGCAGTCTTTAAGTGCAGTTACCGATGCAGAAATTAAAGAAAACAACGGGGTAATAATGAGTGCGGCAACCGACAGTACGGTTATGTAAACTACGGTGGGGTTTATACCGTTTGCCGAGTTACCGGAAAGTGCAGCGGTCAGCAAAATAACCCCAAAAACACACCCAAAGGTTGCAAACTGTTTTTTTAATCCGCCTTTAAAAAAGGAAAAAATGTGCGAAAAAACGGTTTTAAAATTTATGCCGTTTACCCAGTCGGTTTCGTATAGATTTACCGAGTTTTCCTCTAAATAATCTTTAATATCTTCGGGTAAATTTTCTTCTAATTCATCCGCACCGCTCGTGTGTAACTGTTCGGTGTAAATATCGGTTTCGGAAGCACACACATTTACCGAAAAAACAAAAATCAAACAAAAACACAAAAATACTTTTTTAATCATTTTATAAAACCCAAAGCCGTTTCCATAACCGAAATCACAAGCGGAACAGATAAAATAAAAAGTGCAATTTTGCCTGCAAGTTCTGCTTTAGAAGCAAGTGCCGCTTGTCCCGCATCACGGCAACTGTCTGCCGTAAAATTTGTAATGTAGCCGATACCCAATGCCTTTAAAGCGGTTTTAAAGTAACTTATATTTATTCCGTACATTTCTATTTTTTGCTGTAAAACGGTTAAGGGAACAATTACGTTTTTAATTAAAAACAAAAGAATTAAAACCGAAGCAAAAGCCGAAATTAAAAAGGCAAATTCATTTCTTTGCCCCTTTAAAATAAGGCAAATAAAGGCGGTTATAAAGCAAATTGCCAAAACTTTTAATACTTCCATTTTTAAAGCCCGAATAAACTTTTTACGGTTGTAAAAAGTTCCGCCACGGCGTTTACAACCATTAAAAGCACAACAACAAGCCCCGCTAATGTGGTAAGCATTGCCTGTTCTTCCCGCCCCGAGCGTATAAGTACCTGATTTAACACCGTAACAATTATGCCAATAGCGGCAATTTTAAAAATAAAATCTACATCCATTTTTTATCCTCACATAAAGAAAATGCAAACAAAAGCACCGCCCCAAAAACCAATGCTTTTGTAAAGTTTAGAAAGTTCACGGTACTTTTTCTCGGCATCGGTTATTCTGTCATCCAAAAGAGAAATATAAAGGTCGCATCGGTTTACTTCGGCTTCGGTGTCCGACATACCTATATCATTAAAAAAGTTTTCAACTATTTCGGCATCGCTTTTTTCTAAATTTGCGTAAATATTCTTAACATTTTTAAAAGAAACCGAAATCAGTTTGTCTATTTCGGTGTCGGTAAGCCGTATTCGTTGCTTTAAATCGGTTATTGCGGTCTTTATTGCCACTAATTTTTTAAGCCGTAAATTCAAAGATTCCGATTTTAAAAACCCTGAAATGCAACTTGTAAAGAGAATTAAACCAAATCCCGAAAGTTTAAACAGCCCGGTCACGCAAAACTTCCTTTACACTTATAAACTGTATTCTACCGCCGTGAATTTTAGGCAGTAATGCCACAAACGAAACCGCACCGCTTTTTAAAAGGTTGTATGTTACGTTTCTTTGGGTAAGTTCTTGCAAACAACCTATATGTGCCGTGGTTATAATATCAACCCCCGAACAAAAACAGTCACTCACGCTTTTAAGTTCGCTTAAACTGCCTATCTCGTCAAATGCAATAACTTCGGGAAACATTGTGCGAAGTGCAATTTCTATCCCCGCTGCCTTGTCCTTGCAAACAAGTACATCGGTAGCATATCCTAAATCGGTGCCTTTGCCTCCTTTAGCGGTTCCCGAAATTTCGTTACGGCTGTCTATTACGCAAATTCTTTTAATACGTCCTGTATTTCCTTGTGACAGTTGCCGTACCAAATCCCTTAAAACGGTGGTTTTACCGCTGCAGGGAGGACCTGCAATTAAAAGTCCGCCGCAGGTGTAATTTTTAACTATTTCATTAGCCGAACCGATAATCTCTCGTGCAATTCTAATATTTACCGAAGAAATATCACTTAAAAAACCGCTGTCGCTTAAATTCCCGCAAATACCGGCACGGCAACCGTTTTTCATAGTAATATAACCGTTTTTAATTTCCTTTTCGTGGGCGTAAACCGAATTGTTGCAAAGTTTTTTAAAGGTTTCGTCTAAATCGTTTTGTGTGATTTTTATTAAGTCAGCCGAAATAAAAAATTGGGTTTTCCCGTTTTCACGCAAAAATACCGTTTCACCTTTTACGGTAAGTGCCAGCGGAAGTCCCAAACGTAACCGTATTTCCGAAACATTTGATTTAACACACAAAGAAAGGTTTTGGAATGTGGGAACAAGCCGTTCGGGCAGGGCGTAGAGCACACTTTCAAAATTTTTTTCGTTTTCCATTATTTTCACCTCGCTAAATTGTATGAGGTGGTTGTCCAAAATAGTACAAAAACCCAATGAAAATTTTACAGATATTATTTATTATGCGAAAAATGTCGAATTAGGGAAAAAAGTGCTTGCAAAATAAAAATTATAATGATATACTTGTATACAAATTAAATATCTATGTGACGTTTGCAGAAATTGCTTTTTGCGGTAACTGTGAACCGATAGAACTTTGGAGAATCCCGTTTTTTATACGGGTGCCGAAGGGGCAAAGCGAAAGCCAATCTCTCAGGCAAAAGGACAAAGAGTTACACAAAACCTTTTTATAAGGTCCTTTTACTTTTGAAGACTGTGCTTTTGCAGTCTTTTATTTTTTATTTTTTAGGAGGATTCAAAAATGAATCAAATTTCAGAGTTTATCTTGCCTATTGTGCAAAAAGTAAATGCCTATCTTTCGGATTATATTCTTATAATCTTGCTTGTGGGCGCAGGTCTTTTGTTTACCTTTGCAACAAAGTTTGTTCAGATAAGATGTTTCGGCGAGGGTATGAAAAAGGTTTTCGGCAACATTTCCCTTAAAGGCGGAAAGAACAAAAGCGGTCTTTCTTCATTCCAAGCCTTGGCTACCGCCGTTGCGGCTCAGGTTGGTACGGGTAACATAGTCGGTGCTTCGGGCGCTATTCTTGTGGGCGGTCCGGGTGCTATTTTTTGGATGTGGATTATTGCTTTTCTCGGTATGGCTACAATCTATGCCGAAGCAATTTTAGCACAGGAAACCAGAATAGTGGACGATAACGGCCAAGTACACGGCGGACCTGTATATTACATAAGAAAAGCGTATAAGGGCGGTTTCGGTAAATTCCTTGCCGGTTTCTTTGCGGTGGCAATTACTTTGGCTCTCGGCTTTATGGGTTGTATGGTTCAGTCTAACTCTATTGCGGAATCCTGCAGTAACGCTTTCGGTATTAAGGGTTGGATAGTAGGTATCATTTTAGCGATTCTTTCGGCAATTATTTTCCTCGGCGGTGTAAACCGTTTGGCATCGGTAACCGAAAAATTAGTTCCTATTATGGCGGTTGTATTCCTTATCTTCGGATTTATTGTTTTAGGTATCAGGTTTAAATACATTCCAGAAACCTTTGCAATGATTTTCAAATACGCCTTTACACCTAACGCACTTATAGGCGGCGGTATTGGTTACGCTGTAAAAACCGCAATAAGCCAAGGTGCAAAACGCGGTCTTTTCTCTAACGAAGCCGGTATGGGTTCAACTCCTCACGCACACGCACAGGCAAACGTTGCAAAACCCCACGACCAAGGTGTTGTTGCAATGATCGGTGTGTTTATTGATACTTTCGTGGTTCTTACCATGACCGCTTTGGTGGTTATTTCCTGTCTATTTACCGGTAACGGTCCTTTGGCTTCGGCAAACGGTACAAATTACGCCGAAGTTTTGGCAAATTCGGGAATTACCAAAACAAACGCAATGCAAACCGCTTTCGGTAACGCTATCGGAAACAGTACGGTAGGTAGCATATTCGTTGCACTTTGCCTTTTGTTCTTTGCCTTCTCAACAATTTTAAGTTGGAACTTCTTCGGTAAAATCAATGTTCAGTACCTCTTTAAAAATAACAAAATCGCCAATGCCGCTTATTCGGTAATCGGTATCGGATTTATCTTCCTCGGTACTCTGCTTTCCAACGATTTGGTTTGGGAACTTACCGACTTCTTTAACTACCTTATGGTTATTCCCAACGTTATGGCGTTAGTTCCGCTTTGTGCAATAGTTGTTAAAGCATCTAAATCAAATAAAGAAAGCATTCTTAAAAAGTAAGTATTAAAAAACAAACGTCCTGCCGTTTTTGCGGTAGGACGTTGTTTTTAGCGGGTTTCCTAATAAATTTCCATATTTTTGGTTGCAAGGCGTTTCATACATACCTCTTAAAAATAGACCAAACGGTCGAATTTTAGTATAATAAAAAAAGACTGCCTTGTCAACAATCCATTTGTAAAAAGAATATGAACTTTTTCTTCGGCTGTGACCGTTATTACTTCCAAAGCGCTAAAGGCAAGTTTAGTGAATAGTGAAGAAGTAATAAGTAAGTCCCAAAGGCATATGCCTTTGGGACTTTGGCAGGGGTAGAAGGATTCGAACCCTCACAAACGGTTTTGGAGACCGGTGTGCTACCGTTGACACCATACCCCTATATGTAACCTTGCAGAGAAACTAATGGACGCACGAAAATAAAAAATAACGCTCATTTTGGTGGACCAGTAGTTTCGGGGAAATAAAAATATTCCGGGGGAATGTTTTTATCCCGAAAGTCCCTGCCGAAGAAAACGAGTTGAAAACGAAGTTTGATTCGTAAAACTAAAACCTTGCAGAGAACCTAATGGACGCACGAAAATAAAAAATAATGCTCATTTTGGTGGACCAGTAGTTTCGGGGAAATAAAAATATTCCGGGGGAATGTTTTTATCCCGAAAGTCCCTGCCGAAGAAAACGAGTTGAAAACGAAGTTTGATTCGTAAAATTAAAACTTTGCAGAGAACCTAATGGATGCACGAAAATAAAAAATAATGCTCATTTTGGTGGACCAGCAGGGACTCGAACCCCGGACCGACCGGTTATGAGCCGGTTGCTCTAACCAACTGAGCTACTGGTCCAAACGAGCAAGATTTATTATACCAACAAAAGTTCAATTTGTCAATACTGAAAAACTAAAAATTTTCGGTTAAGTTTCGGTAAGAGTTAAATATTTCGCTGAATTTGTGATAAGCGTTTTTATAAACTTCAATAATGCAAGCACCGTTATAACTGCTTTGCTTTAAAGTTTCAAAAAAGCGGTTGAAATCAAACTTACCGTTTAGGGGCAACATACAGTCGCTTGCAAGGGAATGGTCGCTTATATGGTAGTGCATTATATTATCCGAAAATTCGTCTATTATTCGGAACGGGTCGTACCCCGAGCGGATTGATTGCTTAATATCAATGCAAAACTTTGCATCGTCTTGCAAAATATCACGCATTGAACGTAAAAACTCTATTTCACCCGCACGGTAGTTTACAACATTTTCCTGCAAAACCGTGACACCGTTCTTTTGGGTTCTGCCGTTTAACATCATATACCGTTCGCAGTATTCCGGGTCACTTAACAGTCCGTTTGGCTTGCCGCCGTGTAAAATAATGTATTTGGCACCCAGTTCTGCCGCAATTTCGGAATATCTTTCAAAATTATCTAACGCTTCGTAAAATCTGCGTTCGTATTCCGAAAAAATCATAAACGACTCGGCAAGCGACATAGTAGGGTGAACCGACACAATATCAATACCGTATTCGTTTTGAATTTGCTTTAAAATATCAACAAAAGCGGGTTTAAGTTCGCTTTGGGCGTTGAAAAACACTTCGGTAACTTTTACCCCCGCTTTGCCGATTTCTTCTAATGCAATTTCGGTTTCTACAGGGTAAAAGCAGGAGGTGGAAACACCGATTTTCATACAAGTTCCTCCGTTGGGTTTACAAAGATTGTTTTGTTGGTGGTGTAAATTACCATACCGGGTTTTGCACCGTTTGGCTTTTTAACGAATTTTACGGGGGTGTAATCTACCGCAACTTTACTTGAAGCGGCGGCTTTGGAATTTTTTGCGGCAAGGGTTGCGGCTTGCAAGACGGTTTGGTCGCTAACCACTTTCCCACCCGACATTACCAAAACGTGCGAACCCGCAATATCCTTTGTGTGAAACCATAAATCAAGTTTAGAGGCGATTTGGGTGGTAATTAAATCGTTTTGCCTGTTGTTTTTGCCAACGAGTATTCTGTATCCTTCCCGAGAAGTATATTCTTTAAAAACTGAATTTGAATTGCCTTTTTTGCGTTTGTCTTTAGTTCTTTTAATATATCCCGTTTCCTCTAATTCTTCACGTATTTCCTGTAAATCCGAAAGGGTGGAAGAGCGGTTAATACTGTCTAACACAGCGTCAAAATATTCCAATTCTTTGCGGTCTTTTTCTATAAGCGCCGTTAGAGTTTGTTCGGCGGTGTAGGATTTTTTGTAATCTTTAAAATATTTATTTGCGTTGGCAGAGGGCGAAATGGCGGGGTTAAGCGGAATTTTAACCGTTTTTAATTCGCTGTCATAATAATTTACAACCTCGGCAAATTCGCTGCCGTTTTTAATAGAATAAAGGTTGGCTTTAATAAGTTCGCCGTAAATTCGCAATGTTTCACGGTTTTTGCACTTTTCTAAATCTAAAAGCCGCAAACTTATTTTCTTTTCGGTTCGGTTTTTAAGGTTGTTTATCAGTTTAATAATATCTTTTGCCGAAGAATTTATTCGGGAAACAGTTTCTTTTTTGGTGTAAAACCCGTCCAAAAGGGCGGAAAAACTTTCAAATTTTTCGGTTTTAAAGGTACTGCCGTATTGTTTAATATCGGTAAAAGTAAAATCAAATGGGAGATTGTTGTTATCCAAAATTAAAACGGGGTTATCGGCTGTTTTAAGGTCATAAAGTATTTCCAAAAACCGTTCTTTCGGGTTTTCGCTTTCTTCGATTTCACGGCAAATAAGCGGGGAAAAACCGTCCACCGTTTTTAAATAGGAAGTTTCCTCGGCTTTTTTAATAATATCCGAAATATTGGTTGTCAGCGGGTTTAGTTTATCTTGGGCTTCGGGAAATTCGTAAACCGCATTGGGTAAAATAAGACGTCCGCCGCTTTCAACATCGCTGTGGCGGAGCGAATCAATAATCCTGCCGTTTTCATTCACTAATATAATATTTGCTTTGTTTCCTATGAGTTCGCAAACAAGTTTAATTTCTACAATATCCCCCATTTCGTTAGAGGAGGAAAAGGTTAAAACCGCAACCCTTTCAAGGTTGGGCTGCATAATAT
This sequence comes from Acutalibacteraceae bacterium, assembly GCA_036310925.1. GTDB lineage: Bacteria > Bacillota > Clostridia > Oscillospirales > Acutalibacteraceae > UBA737. Next base: position 17,412 of record JAXJQX010000024.1, on the reverse strand, counting down.
CCACAAGCCGAGCGGCATTAAGATATTTTCGCATTAACATACAAAACATAGGCGGATTTTCGGGATTTTCGTATTTGTTGGCGGTAAAATGAAGCCGTGCATTGCCCGATTTTGTGGTTATCAGCAAACGCTCTGCAAAACCCTTTTTACGCAGGGTTAAAACCAACTCGTCCCGTGACGGTTGGTATATTTTATCCACGTGGCAACCGACTGCCACACTTAATTCTTGTGTGATTTTGTGTAAAAATGCTCCGTCAAACGCCATTGTTATACTCCGTTAAAATCTCCGTAATGCCCCTAAAAGCCGATTTGTATTTTTCGTAAAATTCCCGCTTTTCGGGAATGTTTTCAAGCGATTTTATGCAATTGTAAAGGATTTTTTGCTGTTTTTTAATATACATTGTTTCTTCGGGCGTTTGGGGCTTAAGGGTACCGATGTAATAAAAATATTCGGGTTTAGGTGTTGTATTTCCGCTGAAATTTACCGCCATAACCGAATAGAGTTTTCGGTTTTCGCTTACCGCTTTTTCGCTTTTTATTTCAAAACCGTTAGCGTTTAAAAACCTACGTAAAAAATCCGCCGAAGTGGTGGGTTGCAAAATAAGGGTAATATTACTGCCCTTTATCCAACCGCAATCTCCCAAAATGCCCGAAATAACTTCGCCGCCCATACCCGCAATAATAACGGTGTCAACCTCTGTTTGGTTTATCGGGGAAAGACCGCTTCCAATCCGTAAATCAATACCCGAAACACCGCTTTTTTGAATGTTTGCTTTTGCCGACAAAAGCGGTTTCTCGTTAAGGTCGGTTGCTATAACCGTTTTTGCGATATTATTTTTCTTTAAATGAATGCTTAAATACCCGTGGTCTGTGCCGATATCACAAACCCTTGCACCGTGCGGTACAAGGGAAGCGATAGTTTTAAGGCGAATGCTTAATTTATTCATTACTTGTTTTCAAAGTATTTGTTAAGTTTTTCAACCAAAGCGTCACAGTCTGTTCCGTGAACTTCGCACGCCTGTTCAATGGTTTCACCCCTTGAAGCGGGGCAACCTAAACAGTGCATACCGATTTGGAAGAAATATTCGGCACAGCCGCTGTCAATATCAAGTACATCGCCTATAAGCATATCTTTTGTAATAGTCATAATAATTTACCTCTTTCTAAAATAATTTTGTTTGTTCTTTTAAATCGGTGCGGGAGTGGTTGTAAAGTTTGCGGTTTTCCATTGCCCAAAGTTTGCCCGAAAATTCTTTTTCAGCGGTATTCATTACCGCTTCACGCATTTCGTAAACACGGGAATCCATTAAGTCAAGTTCGGACAAAAGTTCCGCTTCTATAAACGAAGGTCTAACCGCCGCACCGAATTCCGGTTCGCCGTGGTGGGACAAAACCATATGCTCCAAAAGCATTGCGGTATCGCTGTTTATTCCCAGTTTTTCCGCATATTTATTTATTACCATAGCGCCCATTGCAAGGTGGCCTAACAAATTACCCCTAACAGAGTAACCGGTGGCAAGTCCCGTATCGGCAACTTGAAATTCGGTAAGTTTTGCAATATCGTGTAAAATTGCACCCGCAATAAGCAAATCACGGTCCACAAAGGGATAAACTTTGCATACGCCCTGGGCCAATCTTACAATGGAAAGGGTATGTAACAAAAGTCCGCCCCGTACTGCGTGGTGAAGTTTAAACGCCGCAGGCCAATATAAAAGTTGCAACTTTGTATCCTTTAAAATTTCGGTTACAATAAGTTTTAAATCGGGGTCGGAAAAATTTTCCGCCAAACCGTAAAGTTCGCAAAACATTTCTTCGCCCGAATAGCCCGCAGTTTTCACAAAATCTTCGGTTTTAACATTGTCTTCGGGGGTGGAGGGACGGATACGGTCAATCCGTAACTGCGCCTGACCGTTATATTCCGAAACGGTACCCCTGACCTTTATAATTTGGTTAGCGGTGTATTCACCGTGCATTTCGGGGGAATAACGCCATAACTTTGCGTTGATTTCACCCTCACGGTCGCCCAAATTTATGTCTAAATAACTGTCACCTTTTGAGGAAGTTTTAACTTCAATACTTTTAATTAGGCAAAAACCCTCTACCAATCCCTTATTGTCAATAGGTGTAAAATTCATAAGAGCAGTCCTTTGTTTATTTTTTAAAATTTTATCATAAAAATACTTAAAAATCAATATGCAAGATTTTGAAAAATATTAAAAAAAGGTTACAAACCGCCTAAACAGTTGACATTTGGGGTACTTTTTTGGTAAAATAGTATGAATTATTATGGATAAGTATATTTTATTTTATTGAAGGTGAAAACCATGGTTAGAAGTATGACCGGTTTCGGCAGAGCAAAAAAGGAAATAGACTCGCTTGACATTACGGTTGAAATTAAATCGGTAAACCACAGGTATTTTGAATTTTCGGCACGTCTGCCACGCAGTTATAACTTTTTGGAAGAAAAACTCAAATCGTTTTTAGCACAAAACATTTCACGCGGCAAGGTTGAAATTTCGGTTATGATTGAGGATAATTCCCAAAATGCTACCGTGGTTGAAATCGACCGTGATTATGCCAACGCTTATATCACCGCATTAAAACAACTTTCAAAGGAATTTAAGATTAAGAACGATATCGGCGCATCCTCCTTTGTGGGCAATAACGATTTATTTAAAATTCGCCGTAAAGTTGCCGATGACCAAACGGTGCAAAACGCCGTTTTAACCGTTGCCAAAGAAGCGCTTGATAACTTTATTGAAATGCGAAGTATTGAGGGTGAAAGGTTACTCAATGACGTTAAAAGCCGTACTGCTTATATACTGAAAAAGGTGGAATTTATTGAAGAACGTTCACCCGAAACGGTTAAACTTTACAAAGAACGCATTGAACAAAAAATCAAGGAACTTTTAAACGATACCGCACCGGACGAACAAAGAATTTTAACCGAAGTTGCAATCTTTGCCGATAAAGTGGCGGTTGCCGAAGAAACGGTACGTCTTAGAAGCCATATAAAACAGTTTGAAGATTTATTGAGCGATACTAATCCCGTAGGCAGAAAACTTGATTTTATTGTGCAGGAAATGAACCGCGAAACCAATACCATCGGCTCTAAAGCACAGGATATTGAAATTGCGCATACGGTTGTTGATATTAAGTCCGAAATAGAGAAAATAAGAGAACAAATTCAAAATATGGAGTAATTTTATGAAATTGGTAAATATCGGTTCGGGTAATATGGTTGCGGCGGAGCGTATTGTTTCGGTTGTAACCCCCGAATCCGCACCGATAAAACGTATTATAGCGGATGCAAAGGAGCGGGGAACGCTTATTGACGCTACCCACGGCAGAAAAACCAAAACGGTTATTATTGCGGACAGCGGCCATATAATTTTAACCTATATTCCTTTTGACAGATTGGCAAACCGCATAAGCGACAGTGAAATTATATTCGAGGAGGAAGATTATGAATAAAGGCGGAATTTTTGTGGTTTCGGGTCCTTCGGGTTCGGGTAAGGATACTTTGCTATCACAACTTTTTAAAAAGTGTCCCGAAATTAAGTTTTCAATATCCTCTGTCACCCGTCCTATGCGTGCGGGCGAAAAAGAGGGCGAAAAATATAACTTCATATCCCGCAAAGAGTTTGAAGAAATGCTGCAGCGGGACGAACTGTTGGAACACAATGTTTATGTGGGTAATTATTACGGAACTCCTAAAACACCCGTGCTTAACGCTTCCAAAAACGGGGAAGATATTATTATTGAAGTTGATGTAAACGGCGCAAAACAGATAAGGGAAAAACTGCCGCAGGCGGTAAGCATTTTTATAATGCCGCCTTCGTTTGCGGAACTTGAAAAACGCCTTTCGGGCAGAGGAACCGAAACCGAAGAGGTTATAGCCGAGCGAATGAACAGTGCGCTTTTCGAAATTGAACGGGCTACAGAGTATGACTATATCGTTGTTAATGACGATATTGATACTGCTGTTAACGATATAATACAAATAATATCGGGCAGCCGCCTGATGTTAAAAAGACAAAAACATATTATTGATGAGGTGCTTAATTATGTTAAATCCTAATATCGGAAAATTGATTGGTGAATATTCCAACAGATACCGCTTGGTTATCGACGTTGCACATACCGCACGTGATATTTCAAGAAAAATCGAAGAAAACGAAGAAATTTGTTTAAAGAAATCCGTTTCTTTGGCTATTGATTCTTTGGCGAACAAAAAAGAACAGTAATTTTTTTCGGGAGGAATTTTAATGAAAGGATTAGTGGCTTTGGTTGCTCTTTCGGGCGCAACTTCTGCGTTTGACCGACTTTACGGTTATTCGGTTCCTCCCGAACTTAAACTTTCCAAAGGGTGCAGGGTGTTAGTACCTTTCGGCAAAGGAAACATTAAAAAACAGGGAATGGTTTTTGATTTGTATGAAACCGAGACCGACAAATTGAAATCGGTGCTTTCGGTTATAGACAACGTTCCCGTTTTAAATGACGAAGCGCTTAAAATGTGCGAATATATGCAGGATAATCTGTTTTGCACATATTACGATGCGGTTAATATAATGCTTCCCGCCGGAATTTCCCATAAACTTATAAATTTTTATTCGGCAAACGGTGATTTCGCCTCCGGTTCGCTTTTAACGCAAGAGGAAAAGGCGGTTTTCGATTATTTGACCGAAAACGGCGAAAAATCCGAGAATGAGATTATTTCAAAATTTTCGGTAGAAAAGCAGTTTCTTGCATCTCTTTGCGAAAAGGAAGTACTTATAAAAAACAGCGAAACCAAGCAAAAAATGACCGATGCCACCCAAAAATGGGTACGGCTTAAAGAAGAAAACTTAAGCGGTGTAAAATTAACGCCACGCCAAAGGGAAGTAGTTGACCTTTTGCGTGACATTGAAACCGCAAGCATAAAGGAATTAAGATATTTTACGGGTGTTTCGGTTTCGGTTATTGAAAATTTAATAAAAAAGGAAATTTTGGCGGTCTTTGAAAAACAGGTTTTCAGAACCCCTTACAAAACAAATTCAAACCCTAAAAAAACTTCAATAGAATTAACCGAAGAACAACAAACCGCTTTTGACGGTTTGCTTAGAAATTTTAAAAGCAAACAACCGCAGGTATCATTACTTTACGGTGTTACCGGTTCGGGTAAAACCAGCATCTTTTTACGGCTTGTGGACGAAGTTTCGGCAAGCGGCAGGGGAGTTATCGTAATGGTTCCCGAAATTGCACTAACCCCCCAAATGATAGAAATTTTCACAATGCGTTACGGCAACAAAATTGCGGTGTTCCACAGCGGTTTATCTGCGGGGCAGCGTATGGACGAATGGAAACGCATTAAAAATGGTGACGCAGTTATTGCAATAGGTACACGAAGCGCAATTTTTGCGCCCTTTTCGGATTTAGGGCTTATCATTATCGACGAGGAGCAGGAGCACACATATAAATCGGAAAAAAGTCCCCGTTTTCATACAAGGGATTTGGCAAAATTCCGTACCGCTTACCACAAAGGTCTTTTGTGTCTGGCTTCTGCCACACCCTCTATTGAAAGTTACACAATGGCTAAAGCGGGTAAATATTCCCTATTTACCCTTAAAAACCGTTACGGCAATGCGGTACTTCCTGCTGTCCAAACGGTTGATATGAAAAAAGAGATTTTAAGCGGAAATTCTTCGCCCATAAGCCAAACCCTTTATGATGCTTTGAGCGAAACGCTTGAAAATAAAAATCAGGCAATATTACTGCTTAACCGCCGAGGACACAATACATATATTTCCTGTCCCGACTGCGGATATGTGGTATCCTGTCCTAATTGCAGTATTTCCATGACCTACCATTCGGCGAATAAACGGCTTATGTGCCATTATTGCGGTTATTCGGTATCTGCTACCCAAAAATGCCCCGAATGCGGTAAAGAACATTTAAAATTTATGGGAATAGGTACTCAAAAAGCGCAAGAAGAACTAAAAACTTTGTTTCCCTTTGCTAAAATTCTTCGGCTTGATGCTGACAGTACGGTTTCCCGTGAATCTTACTCAACCTATTTAACCGCCTTTGCAAAGGGCGAATATGATATTCTTTTGGGAACCCAAATGGTTGCAAAGGGGCTTAACTTCCCAAACGTTACCTTGGTTGGAGTTTTGGGGGCGGACGGCGCTATGTACAGCGAAGATTTCCGCAGTTATGAAAGAATGTTTTCGCTTTTAACCCAAGTGGTTGGCAGAGCGGGCAGGGGGGATAGTTTCGGCAGGGCTATAATTCAAACCGTAAACCCCGAAAACAATGTTATAGAACTTGCCAAAAAGCAGGATTACGATACATTTTATAACGGTGAAATTTTAAGCCGAAAACTTTTAACCTTTCCCCCGTATTGTGATATTTGCACCGTAACCGTCCAGTCGGTTGACCGAAATGACGCCGTAAATACAATAAACGGCATTTTTGGTAAAATTAAGGAAATGCTAAAGGGTGAATATAAGGACATTAAACTTATAATTTTAGGCCCTGCACCGACGGCGGTTGCAAAGGTTAACAACCGCTACCGCTACCGTATGATAATTAAATGCAGGAACAACAAAAATTTCAGAAATATGCTTAAAACGGCTATAGATATAAAATTAGTGAACGACGTTACCGTTTCGGTTGATATGAACCCCGAAACCGTAATTTAGGAGGTATATATGGCTATTAGGAATATTGTTACTTTAGGTGATGAAGTTTTAAGAAAGGTCTGCCGAACGCAACTTACATTCGACAGTAAACTTCATACCATACTTGACGATATGAAAGAAACTATGTATAAGGCGGAGGGTGTGGGTCTCGCCGCACCCCAAATAGGAATTTTACGTAGATTTTGCGTTATTGACGTAGGGGACGGTATTATTGAACTTATAAACCCCGTAATAACCGAAACGGTCGGCAAACAAACCGGAAATGAGGGGTGTTTATCCCTGCCGGGCAGAAGTGCTAACGTAACCCGTCCGATGAAGGTTACGGTAAGGGCGCAAAACCGATTTGGGGAAAATTTCACAATAACAGGTGAGGGACTTTTAGCCCGTGCGTTATGCCACGAAATTGACCATCTTGACGGAATACTTTATATAGATAAGGTTATGGGGTAACGGTGAATTTATGAAAATTGTTTTTATGGGAACTCCCGATTATGCCGTAAATACCCTTAAAGCGTTAATAAAAGACGGTCACCAAGTTGCGGCGGTTTTCTGTCAACCCGATAAGCCGGTAGGCAGAAAACAAATACTAACCCCGCCGCCCGTAAAGGTTTGTGCTTTGGAGCATAATATTCCGGTTTTTCAGCCAAATACCCTGCGTGACGGTAAGGCGTATGAAATATTAAAAGAAATTAACCCCGAAGTTATTGTGGTTGTGGCATACGGTAAAATTTTACCTAAAGAAATTTTAGATTTACCGAAATACGGCTGTGTAAACGGTCACGCTTCACTTTTACCTAAATACCGAGGTGCTTCGCCTATTCAGTGGTGCATTGTTTGCGGGGAAATCGAAACCGGCGTTACTGTAATGCGTATGGATGAGGGTATGGACACAGGCGATATTTTGGACAGTGTAACCACCGAAATCGGTGATGAGGAAACGGCGGAAGAACTGTTTGAACGTCTCTCCGTTATCACTGCCGAACTTTTGGTAAATACACTTTCCGATTTGGAAAAGGGAAATATAACCCCTCAAAAGCAGGACGAAAAAAATGCCACTTATGCACCAATAATTAAAAAGGAAATGGCTAAACTTGATTTTACTAAAACCGCTGCCGATATTCACAATGCGGTTAGGGGATATTACTCTTGGCCCTGTGCGTTTTTTATGCTGAACGGCAAGCGGATTAAGGTTTTATCCGCAAAGATAGGGGGTAAAACAACCCAAAATGCCGGTACGGTGATAGCAAACGGGGAAGAACTTGTAATTGCTTGCGGTGATAATACTTCAATTCGGCTTTTATTAGTTCAACCAGAGGGTTCAAAACCCATGACTTCTAAACAAATGCTTTGCGGTAACAAAATACCGCTTGGTACGCTAGTTGGGGAATAGTATGGCAATGGCAAGAAAATCAGCGGTAAAAGCACTTCTTAAAATAAATACCGAATCCGCTTTTTCAAATATAACACTAAATTCGGTTTTAAGCGAAAGCGACCTTTCGCCTGCCGATAAAGCGCTCGCAACCGCACTTGTTTACGGTGTGCTTGACAGGAAAATTACCATAGACTATGTTTTAAAAAAGTTTATTAAAACCCCTTTGAAAAAGGTTGCACCCTTTAGTTTGGAAGTTTTAAGAACGGCAGTTTACCAAATAATGTTTATGGATAAAATTCCAAACAGTGCGGCGGTTGACGAGTCGGTAAAACTTATAAAATCTTCCAAAGAAAGCCGTAATTCGGGGTTTGTAAATGCCGTTTTACGTAACATTTTAAGGGCGGACGGTTTACTTCCCACAGGTGACAGTACCGAAAGTTTAAGCGTTCTTTACTCTTGCCCTGTCCCGATTATTGAAAGTTTTATTAAGGACTACGGAAAAGATACCGCAAAACATTTATTAGAAGAAAGTTTAAAACCCGCCCCATTTACCGTAAGGGTTAACACTTTAAAAATAAGTGTTGAAGATTTCCAAAATCAAATAGGAACGCAAACCGAAAAAACCAAAACCGACGGCGGTTTGATTTTAAAAAACGGTATTGACATTGCTAATAATAAACTTTATAACAGGGGACTTTTTTACGTTCAGGATTTAGCCAGTCAAACGGCAGTTTCGGTTTTAAACCCAACTCCCGGTTCACGTGTGCTTGATATGTGTGCCGCACCGGGTGGAAAAAGTTTCGGTATGGCGCTTATTATGCAAAATAAGGGCGAAATAGTAAGTTGTGACCTTTACGAACAACGAGCAGGACTTATAGAAAAGTCGGCAAAACGGCTGGGAACTACAATTGTAAAGCCAAAAGTGTGCGATGCTACGGTTTATGACAGCGGTTTAGGCAAATTTGACTATATACTCTGCGATGTTCCCTGTTCGGGACTTGGCGTTATAAGAAGAAAACCCGATATTAAATATAAAAACTTTGCCGAATTTGACTCTTTGTGTGAAATTCAGCAAAAAATACTGCAAAATGCGGTAAAATACCTTAAAAAAGGCGGGAAATTGCTTTATTCCACCTGTACTTTACGCAAAAAAGAAAATGAAGATATTGTAAATGACTTTTTAAGCAAAAATAATGATTTTACTTTAGAGTATATGCACACCTTTATGCCCCATATTGACCGAACCGATGGTTTTTTCTGTGCTTTAATAACGAATAAAAATTAAGGAGGCGAGCCGATTTGAAGACAGATATCCGTTCTATGAACCTAAACGAACTTACAGAATTTTTAAGTCAATTAAATCAGCCAAAATTCAGAGCGGCTCAAATCTTTAAATGGTTGCAGTCGGGGGTGGAAACCTTTGACCAAATGACAAATATTCCAAAACCGTTAAGGGAAGTTTTAGCGGAAAAATGCTATATTGCAAATGTAGAAATTGTAAAACGCCTTGAATCGAAAATAGACGGTACGGTTAAATATGTTTACAAACTTTTTGACGGCGAATTTATAGAATCGGTGCTTATGAAGTACGAACACGGCTACACGGTTTGCATTTCAACCCAAGTCGGTTGCAGAATGGGCTGCAGTTTTTGTGCTTCGGGGTTAGAGGGGCTTTTCCGTAACTTAACCGCATCTGAAATGCTGGCACAAATTATGAAAGCCGAAAAAGATAACAATATTAGGGTTTCAAACGTTGTAATGATGGGTATGGGAGAACCGCTTGATAATTTCGATAATTCGGTCAAGTTTTTGCAACTTGTGTCGGACCAAGGCGGTCTTAATATCGGGCTTCGGCATATTTCGCTTTCAACTTCGGGTGTGGTCAGCGGTATTGAAAAATTAAAGGAATATGGGTTTCCCATTACCCTTTCAATTTCACTTCACGCCCCGAATGATAATATAAGAAATTCCATTATGCGGGTAAACAAAAAATGGAATATAGACGCTCTTTTAAAAGCGTGCCGTGATTACCAAAAGGTAACCACAAGACGAGTTTCTTTTGAATACGCTTTAATAGACGGTGTAAACGACACCCCGGAATGTGCAGACGAATTGGCAAAACGGCTGAAAGGCATTATGTGCCACGTCAATTTAATACCTGCAAATCCCGTTAAGGAAAATAATTTTAAAAAGCCGGACAAAGGGAAAATTATTCGGTTTTGCGACCGATTGATTATAAACGGTGTAAACGCAACAATACGCCGAACGCTCGGAGCGGATATAGACGCTTCCTGCGGACAGTTAAGACGTAAAGTAAAGGAGGGTGATTTTTGTGAAGATTTACAGTAAAATTGACAAAGGTGTTGTACGCAACAGTAACCAAGACGCATATTTTGCAGGCGAAATTTCACAAGATGTAACCTTTGCGGTTGTGTGTGACGGAATGGGCGGTGCTAACGCCGGAAACGTTGCAAGCGGTACCGCAGTAAAAACAATAAGCGAATACATTATTAAATCCTACCGTAATAATATGTCGGCGGAAGATATTGCTAAAATGCTTAAAAATGCAATTATCAGTGCTAATATAGAAATATATGATATGTCTTCCCAAAACGAACATTTAAGCGGTATGGGTACAACCGTTGTTGCGGCGGTGGTAAGGGACGGTAATGCGGTTATTGCCAATGTGGGGGATAGCAGAATTTACCTTGTAGACGATAAACTAACCCAACTTACAACCGACCACTCGGTCGTTCAAACACTTATTGAAAGCGGAAAAATAACCCCCGAAGATGCCAAAGTACACCCCAGAAAAAATGTTATAACAAGGGCATTGGGTGCCGAAGAGGAGGTTGCGGTGGATATTTCGGAATGCCGTTTGTCGGAGGGTGACACATTGCTTCTTTGTACCGACGGACTTACAAACTTCGCAACCGAAGAAGATATACTTAAAACATTTAAACAAAACGATATATCGGCAGTTGCCGAAAAATTAGTCGAACTTGCAAATAATGGCGGCGGCGGCGATAATATAACCGCCGTAACCCTTACAATGTAATTCGGAAAGGAAGAATTTTTTATGGATAAGTATGTAGGAAAACGTCTTGACGGACGTTATGAAATACAGGAAATTATCGGCGTAGGCGGTATGGCGGTTGTTTATAAAGCGTATGATAACCAAGAGGACCGCTTGGTTGCAATTAAAATTTTAAAGGAAGAATTTTTATCAAATCAAGAGTTTTTACGCCGTTTTAAAAACGAATCTAAAGCCATTGCAATGCTTTCGCACCCTAATATCGTTAATGTTTATGATGTAAGTTTTGGCGACCTTATTCAGTATATCGTTATGGAGTATATTGAAGGTATTACCCTTAAAGAGGTTATCGAAAGGGAGGGCAGTCTTCGTTGGAAAGATGCTGTTCATTTTACCATTCAAATATTAAAAGCGCTTCAGCACGCACACGACAACGGCATTGTCCACAGGGATGTTAAACCGCAAAACATTATTGTTTTAAAGGACGGCACAATTAAAGTGACCGATTTTGGCATTGCACGTTTTGCAAGAAGTGACCAACGTACAATTACCGACAAAGCAATCGGTTCGGTTCATTATATCAGCCCCGAACAGGCAAGGGGAGAGAAGACCGACGAAAAAGCAGATATTTATTCGGTTGGCGTTATGCTTTACGAAATGCTCACCGGCCGTCTTCCTTTCCAGGCGGACAGCGCCGTTTCGGTTGCTATTATGCAGTTGCAAAGGGAACCGCAACCTCCTACAGAAATTAACCCCTCAATTCCTTTGGGTCTTGAACAAATTACAATGCACGCAATGCAAAAAAGTCAGGAAAGGCGGTATCAGTCTGCCGCAGAAATGCTTTGCGATTTAGGCAACTTCCGCAAAGACCCGACAATTACGTTTTCTTATTCCTATTTTGTTGATGATGCACCTACAAAGTTTATCGGTAATATAGGTAATAATGAAGAAAAAATGCAGGAAAAGGAAGGAGAAAAGGAAAAGAATAACATTATTCCCATTCTTTCGGGAATTGCGGTTACACTTGTAATTGCACTTGTTGTTTTAGCGGTAATATTTGTTCCGAAACTCTTTAAAAATACCGGCTCGGAAATGCCTTGTCCTAAATTTGTGGGAATGAAACTTACCGAAATTAAGAACAATACCGAGTATACCGATAATTTCATTTTCACCGAAAAATGGGAAACCAACAGCGATTTTGACTACGGATATGTATATGAACAGTCAATTAAAGAGGGGCAAAAAATCAAAGCAGACACTAAAATCACCCTTTATGTGAGTATGGGTCAGTCTACCGAAAAAGTTCCCGATGTTGACGGTCAGTTAGAATCTTATGCGGTATCACGGCTTAAAACAAGCGGATTTGTAACCAAAGTAGTGGAAGAAGCAAGTGACGAAGTTGAAGCGGGCTATGTTATAAGAACCGAACCCCAAAAGACCACCGTTGTTGCAAAGGGTGAAACAATCACGATAGTAGTATCAACCGGTAAACCCCAAAAATTTGTTACGGTACCCGACGTAAGCGGTCAACCCGTAGAGCAGGCAAAAAAACAACTTCTGGATTTGGGACTTACCGCCCGCACTGAAGAAACCAAACTTAACATTAAACCGGGCGAAGATTTTCAACCCGAAGGTTATGTTATCAAACAGTCGCCTCAAAGCACTTCGGAAAAAGTGGCAGAAGGCACGGAAGTTACGCTTTATATCAGCAGCGGACTTTACGAAACCAATGTTGAAATTTCACTGCCGCAGGATTTAGAGGAACAGATTTGCAAGGTTTCGCTTTGGCTGGACGGAAGAAAGGTTAAGGAAAGCGAAGAACTTGATTTAACAAAGGTAAAAAAATACACCTTTAACGAAATTTCTTCGGCTACCAAAACCGCAACCTATCAAATTAAGATAAATATTAAAGATGAATATACCGAATATCAGGATATCAGCGTTGACTTCCGTGCAACAAATAAAAACAGTATTGTAACCGTTATTACCGATTCCGGAAGTGATTTAGACTGATGAAAGGTATTATTTTAAAGGCACTTTCATCCTTTTACTATGTTGAACAGGACGGCGAAATTTACGAATGCAAGGCAAGGGGAAATTTCCGTAAAAGCGGAATTTCCCCCCTTGTGGGCGATATTGTTGAATTCCGGATCACCGAAAACGGCAAGGGCATTGTAAACAGTATTTTGCCACGCAAAAACTTTCTTGTAAGACCTAATGTTGCCAATATTGATAAACTTTTTATAGTTTCCTCCTTTTCAACCCCCGCACCTAATGCCTTTATTATTGATAAAATCACGGCTGTTGCGGAATACAAAGCAATAGAACCCATTATCGTTTTTAACAAGTGTGATATGGGGGATTTTTCTCACTGGGAAAATATTTACAAAAATTCGGGGTTTAAAACCTTTACCGTTTCAGCCCAAACTAAAGAGGGGTTAGACTCTCTTTTATCAGAACTTCAAAACAGCGTTAGTGCTTTTACGGGTAATTCGGGCGTCGGTAAATCAAGTATACTCAACTGTATTTTGGAAAATAAAAATATTGCAACCGGCGAAGTAAGCGAAAAACTCGGCAGGGGGCGGCATACCACCCGCCATATAGAGGCATACCGCCTTAAAAACGGAGGTATTGTTGTGGATACTCCCGGCTTTTCTTCGCTTGACTATACAAGCAGGGATTACGAATTTAAGGAAAATTTGGCACACTTTTTCAGGGATTTTAAAGATTATATCTATACCTGCAAATTCTCCACCTGTTCCCACACAAAAGAAAACGGTTGCGGCGTGTTGCAGGCAGTAAAGGACGGTAAAATCGAAGTGACACGTCATAACTCTTATGTTGAATTATTTGGCGAAATGAAAGATTTAAAGCCCTGGGAAGCCGATAATTACAAAAAAAAGTAACCTTTTTGTTTTACCCATATATAATGGTATTGTAAGGGGGAAACAAAATGCGAAAACACCGTAACGGCTTTAACAAAGGGTTTGTGGCAATCGCTTTTGCCGGCGGACTTTTAATAAGTTGCTTTTGTCCTCCTAAATTATTGGTAGGTGTACTTGCAATTTGGGTCATAGTACTCGGATTTTCAAGTACACGGTGCTGACGGAGGGTGCTTTATGAAAGTAGTATTATTTAAAAGTCCTAAATTTTTAAGCGGAATTTTACGTGCAATTTTCGGAATAAAAAAGCAAACTACGGATAATACATAAAATCTAAGTGTCAACCAAAGGTCATCTTTTAAGATGGCCTTTGGTTTTATAAATTATTTGCGGATTTCAAGGATAAACAAACCGCAATTTTTAAAGATTTCCGCCAAGTTTTAAAGAATTTTAAAAAAATTGAAATAAATTCAAAAAAACACTTTATTTTTGGGGAAATATTTGCTATAATGAATTGAATACTTATGACGTAAGTATGCTTTAGTTAATATTGGAGTAAATCCATAAATTTTTTAGGAGGTTGATTCTTAATGAGTCACAAGTATGTTTACCTTTTCTCAGAAGGCGATGCCTCGATGCGTGAACTTCTCGGCGGTAAGGGTGCTAACCTTGCAGAAATGACCAAAATCGGTCTTCCTGTTCCTCAAGGTTTTACCGTTTCTACCGAAGCATGTACACAGTATTATGAAGATGGCAGAAAAATCAACGATGAAATCCAAGCACAAATTATGGAATACATCGACAAAATGGAAGGTATCACCGGTAAAAAATTCGGCGATAAGGAAAACCCCCTTCTCGTATCTGTTCGTTCGGGTGCACGTGCATCTATGCCCGGTATGATGGATACCATCCTCAACCTCGGTCTTAATGAAGACGTTGTTGAAACCATGGCTGCAAAGAGCGGTAACGCCCGTTGGGCTTATGACTGCTACAGAAGATTTATTCAAATGTATTCTGACGTAGTTATGGAAGTCGGTAAAAAGTATTTTGAAGAACTTATCGACAAAATGAAAGAAGAAAAAGGCGTTAAGCAGGACGTTGAACTCACCGCAGAAGACCTTAAAGTTCTTGCAGAACAGTTCAAAGCCGAATACAAAAACAAAATCGGTAAAGATTTCCCGTCTGACCCCAAAGAACAGTTAATGGGCGCTGTTGAAGCCGTTTTCCGTTCATGGGACAACCCCCGTGCAAACGTATACCGTCGTGACAACGATATTCCTTATTCTTGGGGTACCGCTGTTAACGTACAAATGATGGCATTCGGTAATATGGGTGACAATTGCGGTACAGGTGTTGCATTTACCCGTGACCCCGCTACCGGCGAACCCGGTCTTATGGGTGAATTCCTTACCAACGCTCAAGGTGAAGACGTTGTTGCAGGTGTTCGTACTCCTATGCCTATCGCTGAAATGGCAGACAAATTCCCCGAAGCATTTGCTGAATTTAACAAGGTTTGCCAAATTCTTGAAGACCACTACCGTGATATGCAGGATATGGAATTTACTGTTGAAAACGGAAAACTCTATATGCTCCAAACACGTAACGGTAAGAGAACCGCTAAAGCAGCATTAAAGATTGCTTGCGACTTGGTTGACGAAGGTATGATTGATAAAAAGCAAGCAGTTGCTATGATTGATCCCCGTAACCTTGATACTCTTCTCCATCCCCAATTTGACACTAAAGCATTAAAAGCCGCTACTCCTATGGGTAAAGGTCTCGGCGCTTCTCCGGGTGCTGCTTGCGGTAAAGTTGTATTCACTGCAGAAGATGCAGATGTTTGGAACAGCCGTGGCGAAAAAGTTATCCTCGTTCGTTTGGAAACTTCACCTGAAGATATTACAGGTATGAAAGCATCTCAAGGTATTCTTACCGTTCGCGGCGGTATGACCTCTCACGCTGCCGTTGTTGCACGTGGTATGGGTACTTGCTGTGTATCCGGTTGCGGCGACATTATTATGGACGAAGCAAACAAGAAGTTCACCCTTGCAGGTAAAGTATTCAACGAAGGCGACTATATCTCTATTGACGGTTCAACCGGTAATATCTATGACGGTATTATCCCGACTGTTGACGCTGAAATCGCAGGCGAATTCGGCAGAATTATGGCTTGGGCAGACGAATTCAGAACCCTTAAAGTTCGTACCAATGCAGATACCCCGGCTGACGCTAAAAAAGCACGTGAACTCGGTGCAGAAGGTATCGGTCTTTGCCGTACAGAGCATATGTTCTTTGAAGCAGAAAGAATTGCCGCTTTCCGTGAAATGATCTGCTCTGACACTGTTGAAGAAAGAGAAACCGCACTTGATAAGATTCTTCCTTATCAACAAGGCGACTTTGAAAAACTTTATGAAGCACTCGAAGGAAATCCGGTTTGTATCCGTTTCTTAGATCCTCCGCTTCATGAATTTGTTCCCACCGAAGAAGCAGACATTAAAGCATTGGCTGAAGCACAAGGCAAGTCTGTTGAAACTATTAAGAACATCATTTCTTCTCTCCACGAATTCAACCCGATGATGGGTCACCGTGGATGCCGTCTTGCAGTTACTTATCCCGAAATTGCAAAGATGCAAACCAAAGCAGTTATCCGTGCTGCTATCAATGTTAAGAAAGCACACCCTGACTGGAACATCGTTCCCGAAATTATGATTCCTTTAACCGGTGAAGTTAAAGAATTGAAATTTGTTAAGGATATCGTAGTTGCAACTGCTGACGCTGAAATTGCTGCCGCAGGTGCAGACCTCAAGTACGAAGTTGGTACTATGATGGAAATTCCGAGAGCATGTCTCACCGCTGACGATATTGCTAAAGAAGCTGAATTCTTCTGCTTCGGTACTAACGACTTAACTCAAATGACCTTCGGCTTCAGCCGTGACGATGCCGGTAAGTTCTTAGGCGCTTACTATGACACCAAGATTTACGAAAACGACCCGTTTGCAAAACTTGACCAAACCGGCGTTGGTAAATTGATGGATATGGCTGTAACCCTCGGTAAGAAAACACGTCCTGAAATTCACTGCGGTATCTGCGGCGAACACGGCGGCGACCCTGTTTCTGTTGAGTTCTGTCATAAAATCGGTCTTGACTATGTATCTTGCTCACCTTTCCGTGTTCCGATTGCCCGCCTTGCAGCAGCACAGGCTGCTATCAAATATGGGGAGGACTAATCTGTACTTCAGTTTTAAGGTTAATTTTGACCAAGCAGAAGCATACAGAAAATCAACAGACCAATATCTTCGTGCTAAACAGTGGGAAGATTTAACTGTTGAAGTCTTTATCTAAAACAATTAGCAGGCATATTACTGTAAAAAGTAGTATGCCTGCTTTTTTTATGCCCATTTTGCACCTTTGTCCCTTTTTCATACCTATTATATAATAAGAATG
>JAXJQX010000023.1:0-5406 GCA_036310925.1 Acutalibacteraceae bacterium | reverse complement strand
TTATTTATCCTGTTGATGGCATTATTTTATTAGTTACTAAAGAATCAATAGGCGATAAAGCTGTAAATACAATAGTTGTCAAAAAATAATCGGTTTTCAGGCAGATTTAATTCGTGTCATTAAGTTCAAAACACCCAAAGCCCCAAGGACGATAAGTTCTTGGGGCTTACTTCTTACCTATTACCTCTTAACTCTTACCTCAAAAGTCCTTGGGGCTTTGGGAAGTAATAAGTAAGAAGTAAGAGGTAATAAGTATTTTTTGCAAGGCTTTGCCTTGCTCTTTTTGTTTTATAGTGATATAATTATTTTTAGAAAGGTGGCTATATTATGGCAGATAGTCCGTTAATTATAAAATCTAAAGAATTTGCTTTGCATAAGACAGGGGACGGTTCTATGTCTTCAATATTATCTCAGATATTTCTCTACCATACCCTTTGTCTCTCCATACAATCTTAAGACACAGAACCGTCCCCTGTCTTCCCCAGAACCGTCCCCTGTCTTCCCGTTACAAAGTGGACCGAACCTATAGAATTTAGTTTAGATATCACAGGTTGTAATTTTCTTAAAATAGTTGTTTATAATTCATCAGATAATAATTATGCATATTTAAATTTAGGAAATGCTAAACTAAAGAAATGACTGAAATTTTAGCAAGGCAGGAATAACCCTCATACTTTCGGCAGATTTACCACTTAAAAACAAAGCTTTTAACAGCATTTTTGTTAGCATAAGACAGGGGACGGTTCTATGTCTTCAATATTATCTCAGATATTTCTCTACCATACCCCCTTTGTCTCTCCATACAATCTTAAGACACAGAACCGTCCCCTGTCTTCCCCGAACCGTCCCCTGTCTTCCCCGGCTTATTTTTGTATCTTTGGGTTATTCGTTCTGTCGAGCAGATAATCAACACTGACTTTGTAATAATCGGCTAATTTTATCAAAACTTCAGCTGTTAGAGAAATTACGCCTGTTTCATATTGCGAATATGTGTTTTGCGAAACATTTAAATATGCGGCAATATCTTTTTGTTTTATATCTTTATCTTCTCTGATTCCTCGCAAGTTTTTGTATTGCACAATAATCACCTCACAATTATTATGCGGTATCTGTAATAAAGATATTGACATTTATCTGTAATACAGATATAATAATTTTTGGTGACGACCTATCAGGAGGTATTATTATGTCAAAAATCAAAAAAATAGCATCGTGTTTTATTGCTATTGTGCTAGTTCTGTCTTGCTCAATGATAAGTGTTTCTGCTGCAAGTGTAAAATGGACAAGCAGATATAAAACATTAAATTCATGTATCGCTTTTAGTCAAAACAGTCCCAAAACACAGACTTTTACTGTACAAGGAAAAAACAACAAGAAATTATATATTCAAATGCACGTGGGGTATGATAGCTCTTTATATGCTGCTGCTAAGAGATGCGGTTATACGGATAAATCGTATTACTATAATACAATTAAAGATAAAACTCGTTTTGACATTACTGTAAAAGATGCTAAAGGCAAGACGGTAGCAAAATATAATAATGTGAAATATGGTCATGTAACCGCGTTTAAATGCAGTAAACAAAAGTACACAGTGACAGTTAAATCCTATTTTTCGTCTTTTAATTATGATGATGTGTCACATAGGGGAGCTTCTTTCTATGCACAATGGAGTTCTTCATATTACTATAAATAGTTATAGAGATTTATAAATCAAAATAGTCGTTCGTCACCAATTTTTTACGTTATATAATTTATAATCCGTAATTTAAGAAAATTGGTTTTTACCAAGTTCTTTTTTGGACACGAGAGCCAAAAAGAAGCACTTCCTTTTTGGAAAGTGCTTCTTTTTGTGTTTGTGTCCGTCATGACACAACATCGTTTGCGAGTTTACTCGCAACATCATTTGACCGTTAGGTCAACATCATTGTCCGAATACGGACACAAAACGATGTTACGGCAGAAGCCGTAAACGGTGTGGCTACGCCAACGATGTTTTGCCGTTGGCAAAAACGATGTTGCACTTTGTACAAACACCTCAAGGGATTTTTGGTAAGTAAGAAGTAATAGGTAATAAGTTCGGTGTGCCTACGGCACAGATTATAAATGCAAGTTTTAACATTGCTTTTTTTGTTTTACAATGCTATAATAACCTTAAAACTAAACAGGGCGGCGATATAGTGAAAGCGGTTGAAACTTTGCCGGAAGGATATAGAGAATTTTATTCTGTTGATCTTCAAAAAAACAAGAAAATGTCATTGTTTGTAAATTTGTTGGCAATTATTATCGGTGCGGTAATGTTGGTTCCGATGCACTTTTTGGTTCCGATTTCCTCGTTATTTGCTATGGATAAGGGTATTGGCAGTTATGTGACAAGATTTATTGCTTTGATAGTTTTTATGATAGCATATATGGTGCTGCACGAATTAACCCACGGTATTGTTATGAAAATTTGCGGCACTAAAAAGGTTAAGTACGGTTTTACAGGTCTATACGCCTTTGCCGGAAGCGATGATTACTATGACAAGAAAGCGTATATCTTTATCGCTTTGGCACCGGTTGTTCTGTGGGGATTGGTTATCGCTGTTATCAATCCTTTTGTTCCTACCGAATGGTTTTGGGTTGTTTATATGCTTCAAATTATGAATTTGTCCGGTGCAGCGGGAGACTTGTTTGTTACCGTAAAATTTTCCGGATTTCCCAAAGATATTTTAATAAGGGATTACGGTGTAGGTATGACCGTTTTTTCTAAAGAGTGAGGAATTTATTTGTTTGCTGTTTCGGTATTGTTGCCGAAAAGAAAAATTTACTTTTCGCCGCTAATTAGTTTATTTAAAGTTCGCTTTTTTATTAAAGGCGAATTTTTTAATTTTTATAGTAGTTTTTTGCATTTTTTTGTGATATAATGGTTAATTAGAGATTATATTAAAACAAGAGGGAATGGTTTATGCAAATAGTTTTAATTACGGCTTTAGGGGTCGGCGGTGCTACAATTATCGGTGCGGTTATCGGCTTTTGTTTTAAGAAAATAAGCCACAGTTTCAGTGATATTGTGCTTTCATTCGCTTCGGGCGTTATGTTGGCGGCTTCGGTTATAGGGTTAATACTTCCATCGCTTGAATACGGCGGAAAATACAAAATTGTTGT
Source organism: Acutalibacteraceae bacterium (assembly GCA_036310925.1). Classification (GTDB taxonomy): domain Bacteria; phylum Bacillota; class Clostridia; order Oscillospirales; family Acutalibacteraceae; genus UBA737. The sequence goes on along the minus strand of JAXJQX010000023.1, from coordinate 2,259 downwards.
AACAATAGCCGGTATTTTTTGCGGTGCGCTTTGCGTTAATATTATGGATAAGGTTGTGCCGCATTTACATAAATTAACGGGAATAGATATAGAAGCACACCCCGAAAAACAGTCGAGTATAAATAAAGTTTTGCTGTTTGTTATTGCAATAGCAATACATAATCTGCCCGAGGGTATTGCGGCAGGTGTTGGCTTCGGTACGGAAAATGTTAATAAAGCGCTCTTTATTGCGGGCGGTATTGCACTTCAAAACATTCCCGAAGGTATGGTTATAATAGCGCCTATGGTAGGGCTTGGAATTGGTTATAAAAGAATTTTTTCCATTGCGGTGGTTACGGGCATTATTGAGGTTGTGGGAACATTTATAGGTTATTTTGCGGTTACGCTTTCTACTGCAATTCTGCCCTTCGCCTTATCCTTTGCAGGCGGTACAATGCTTTATGTTATTAGTGACGAAACCCTTTCAGAAACCCACGCACACGGAAGTCAAAGAGGGGCTACATACTCGCTTATTATCGGTTTTTGCGTAATGCTTTTGTTTGATACTTTGTTGGGATAAAATTTTACTTGAATATATTTTAAAAATGGGTTATAATAAGTTTAAAATTAAGGAGGTAAAACTTATGAAATATGTATGCGATATTTGCGGTTATGTTTACGACGAAGATTTAGGCGATGCCGATAACGGTATTGCTCCCGGCACTAAATGGGAGGATTTACCCGAAGATTTCGTATGCCCTCTTTGCGGAGTAGGCAAGGACAGTTTTTCACAGGAATAGTTTTATGACGGAGGTATAAAATGTCGGTACTGACAGTTACAAAAGAAAATTTTGAAAACGAAATTTTAAAAAGTGAAAAAACCGTCTTGCTTGATTTTTGGGCAAGTTGGTGTGCTCCGTGCAGAATGGTATCTCCTATTGTTGACGAAATCGCATTAGAACACCCCGAATATAAAGTGGGTAAGGTTAATGTTGATGAACAACCCGAACTTGCGGCATCTTTTAATGTTATGAGCATTCCGTCACTTTTTGTTTTAAAGGACGGTAAGGTGGTAAACAGTTCGGTAGGCGCCAAGCCGAAAACACAAATTCTTGAAATGCTAAAATGATAAAAAACCGCAGATTTACTGCGGTTTTTTTCGTAAAGAGGGGGATATAAAAATTGGAAAAATGCTACGATACCGTAATAATAGGCGGAGGACCTTGCGGTTACACCGCCGCAGTATATGCCGCAAGAGCGGGACTTAAAACTTTGGTGATTGAAAAATTTTCGGCAGGCGGTCAAATGTGTGAAACGTCACAAATTGATAATTACCCCGGTTTTGAAGAGGGGATAGACGGTTTTACATTGGGTTACAAAATTCAGTCTGCAGCCGAAAAGTTCGGAACAAAAACAGTAAGTGCGGAAGTTTTAAAGACAGATTTAAAAGCCGTTCCCAAAACAATTAAAACCGATTTGGGCGAATTTTCCGCCAAAACCGTTATAATTGCAACAGGTGCTAAACACAAACATTTGGGACTTGAAGAAGAGGAAAATTTTATAGGCAAAGGATTAGGGTATTGTGCCACTTGTGACGGTATGTTTTACAAGGATAAAACCGTAGCGGTTGTAGGCGGGGGTAATTCGGCGGCGGCAGATGCACTTTATCTTTCCAAAATATGCAAAAAGGTTTATTTAATACACCGCAGGGATAAATTAAGGGCAACTAAAGTATACAACCAGCCGCTTTTAAATGCCCCGAACATTGAATTTATTTGGAACGGCGAAGTTGCGGAAATTTTGGGTGACGGCAAGGTAAACGGGGTTAAGGTTAAGTTTAACACCGACGGTTCTTTTAAAGAAATTCCGATTGACGGTATTTTTATAAGCATTGGCAGAAGCCCTGAAACCGATATTTTTAAAGGTCAGTTAGGACTTGACGGGAACGGATATATTATCGCCGACGAAACCACAAAAACCAATTTAGAGGGGGTTTTTGCGGCGGGGGACGTTAGAACAAAAGCGTTGCGTCAAATTGTAACTGCGGCGGCGGACGGTGCGGTTGCGGCACATTTTGCGGAAGAATATCTAAATTCACTTTGAATTAAAAAAACAAAAGGCACATTTCTTTTTATAAGGAGGCTCTATAATAAATGTTGGGGTAACCAAGTAGAGCCTACGGAGAAAAATAAGAAAAAATAAAAAAAGTAGAGCATATTTGGAGAAAATCCGTTAAAATGGAAATGACGAGTAACCATGAACGGAGGCTCCAAAATGCTC
>JAXJQX010000022.1:0-23579 GCA_036310925.1 Acutalibacteraceae bacterium | reverse complement strand
TCGAGAATTGTCGGGTCCTTATTATTGTCGTTGTTTAATTTTCAAGGTCCGTTTGACGCCCTCTCTCAAGAGCGCCAGATTATAATACCACATCACTCCCCCTTTGTCAACACTTTTTTTGAAGTTTTTTTAAAAAATTTTTAAAATATCATTTTTCACAGATTTTATACCGTTTTTTGCCTTTTTATATGCGTTTTTAACCCAAAAATTCACGTATTTTCAACAAACTTCGCTTTTCCGCCCTTGAAACCTGCACTTGTGACATACCGAGAAGTTTTGCGGTTTTACTTTGAGTAAGACCTTTATAGTATCTTAAAACCAAAATATTTCTTTCGGTTTCTTCTAATTTTTCGAACGCCTCGTCCAAAACAAGTTGATTTGATATTTCTTCTTCGCAGGAAACAGTAGGTAAATCTGTTTCTTTTATTCCGTCTTCCCCTTCAAAAGTTAATGAAACAGGTGCTCTACCCGCACAAAGTGCTTCGGTCACTTCTTCGGCAGAAACATTAAGGCGGTTTGCCAATTCGTTAATTGTGGGTTCACGGTTTAGTAACTGTTCCAAAATTTCCTTTTCACGAATAAGTTTTAAATAAAGTTCTTTTAAACTTCTTGATACCTTTACTGTACCGCCGTCACGGAAAAGGCGTTTTACCTCTCCCATAATAACCGGTACTGCATAGGTTGAAAATGAAAATCCCCTTGTTTTATCGAATGCGTCGGTTGCTTTTATAAGTCCTATACAACCCGCTTGATACATATCGTCATATTCTATACCCCGCCCTGCAAAGCGTTTACAGATTGAATGTACCAAGCCGAGATTGTTTTCTATAAATTCTTCACGTTTTCTTAAATTCTCAACCATTTATTTTATATCTTTGGCTGATTTTTTTAACCATTGTAACGGTTGTGCCTTTTCCTAAAACCGACCTTACCTTTAAATCGTCCATAAAACTTTGCATAACCGCAAAGCCGAGTCCGGCTCTTTCCCCGCCCACCGTTGTGTAAAGCGGTTCCATTGCTTTTTCAACATTTTCTATTCCGCAACCCTTGTCACGGATTTTTATTCTGATTGAATTCGGCTCTATAAGTTCTGCCGATATGTAAATTTTGCCGATTGAGTTTTTATAAGCGTGGACAATACTGTTTGTGACCGCTTCCGAAACGGCGGTTTTAATATCGCTTATTTCTTCAAGAGTTGGGTCTAATTGGGTAGCAAATGCCGAAACCGTCGCCCTTGCAAACCCTTCGTTAGCCGAACGTGCCGTTAAAGTCATAGAGAAACTGTTTTTAACCATTGTTTTACCTACTTTCTAATTTTGCTAATTTTTCTATTCCTGCAAGATGAAACACCTTATATATATTTGGCGAAGTTCCCGTAATGTGAAGTTCTGCACCTGTTTTTTGCAAATTCCTGTATCTTCCCATAATAAGCCCTATTCCCGAACTGTCCATAAAGGTAATATCTTTAAAGTCCAGTATCAGCAAAGTAGGCATATTAAGTTCTACTGCCGTGTCTATTGCTTCTCTCATTTCTTTTGCTGTGTGGTGGTCAAGTTCGCCCGACAGATACGCCGTTACAACTTCACCCGTTACACCGATTTCGACAGACATAAGTTTTCCTCCTAAAATAAATTAAGGACAAGCCCTTATATATATTAAAGGGTTGTCCTTAAAAATATTGTCGTATTAAGTTATGTGAAAAAATTTTTTAATTTTTCACGTATTCCCGATGCCAAATATAAAGAGCCGAATACAAAAATCACCTCATCATTACTTGCCGTTTTTATTGCCTCGTCATAGTTTTCTGCAGTAACGGTGTTGCAATAATTTATTGCTAAATCTTTTAATTCTTCCTTTTTCATCGCACGGGGCAGGTTTTCAACCTCCACCGCTATGGCTTTTTTGCAATAAGGCATAGTGCGTTTTAAAACCTCTTTACAGTCCTTATCCTTCATCATACCTATTATTGCGGTAACCTTGCCGTTATATTTTTTAAGGGTGTTTCCGAGTGCGTTTGCACCGTCCGGGTTATGAGCGCCGTCCAAAATCACCAACGGTTTTTTAGCAATAACTTCCATTCTTGCGGGAAAATATGTTTCGCTTAACGCTTTATATATAATTCCATAAGGTATTTCGATTCCGCAGTTCTCTATCGTTTCTATTACCGCAAGGGCATTTTCTATTTGATATTCCCCTACAAGCGAAGTTTTATATTCTTTTGATTTATAGGTAAAAGTGTTTCCGTTTATATCGCTTTGCAAAACTTTAAGTTGATTTGCGTTTGGAATAATCGGTTTGTAAGCATTTAAAACCTTAAACGCACCGTCAGGTTGAGTATGCAAGGTAATTACGGGGCAATTTTTAATTATTCCGCATTTTTCGGCGGTGATTTTTTCGATGGTATTACCCAACACTGTGGTATGGTCTAACCCGATTTTAGTAATTACGTTTGCAATAACATTTCCCAAAGTATTTGTAGCATCAAGCCGACCGCCGAGTCCTGTTTCGATAATTGCAATATCACAATTCTGTTGGCTGAAATACAAAAAAGCCACAGCCGTTATAAATTCAAATTCGGTAAGTTCTGTATTGGCACTTTTCACAATTTCCGCATACTTGCAAATATCATTATGAAAAATAAATTCCCCGTTTATTTGAATACGTTCGCAAAAATCTATTATAAAAGGAGAAATAAAAAGTGCTGTTTTATATCCCGCCAAACTAAAGATTTTGCTTAACATAGCGGATACCGATCCCTTGCCGTTTGTACCCGCAATATGAATTGCTTTAAAATTGTTTTGCGGATTGCCGAGTTTTTGCAAAATGGATTTTATTCTTTCTAATGTTGCGGGTTTTGAAAAGTTTCCCAAAGAATGAATGTAATTTAAAGTTTCTTCGTAATTCATATTTCATCACAAAAGGTGCCGTAAAAAATCGCTTTTACAGCACCTTAATTTAAAAGTTATATACTTTCAAGGTCTTTTATACCGGATAAAATCATTTCAATTTTTTCGGTTGCTTTTGCAAGACCTGCTTTTTGCTGTTCTACCAAAGCGGCGGGTGCTTTTGCCATAAAGCCGGGGTTGTTGAGTTTCTTTTCAAAGAATACTTTGTCTTCCTCCGCTTTTTTAAGGTCTTTTTTAAGACGCTCGATTTCGGCGGAAATATCAACCAATTCTTTCATTGGCATATAAACCGTGGCATTATCGGTAATAACACGAACAGAACCCTCCGTTTCAAAGGTATCACCCGTTTCAACCTCCGAAGCGTAAGCCAAACGGCAAATATAAGCCGAACCGCTTATAAATGTTTCCCTGTCTGCCGTTACAATGCAAACCTTTGCCTTTTTAGAGGGCGGAACATTCATTTCCGCTCTGCGGTTACGGATTGCACGGATTACCGCCATAATTTTTTCAAATTCGGTTTCTTCGTTCGCAAATTCAAGTTCTTTTAAGAATTTCGGCCATTCGGAAATCATAATGCTTTCGCCCGAATGAGGCATCGACTGCCAAACTTCTTCGGTAATAAACGGCATAAAGGGGTGTAAAAGTTTTAAGGTGTTTGTAAATACATACACTAAAACACTTCTTGCGGTGTCTTTCGCTTTTTTATCTTCACCGTTTAAGCGGGATTTGCAAATTTCAATGTACCAATCGCAGAATACGTCCCAAATAAAATCGTAAAGTTTTTGAACGGCAAGACCTAATTCAAACTTTTCAAGATTATCGGTTACTTCGGAAACTAATGCGTTGTATTTTGTTAAAATCCACTTATCTTCAAGTGCCAAAGAGGTAAAATCAAGCGGAATTTCATTGTCATTTTCAAGATTCATTAAAATAAATCTTGCGGCGTTCCAAATTTTGTTGGCAAAGTTTCGGCTTGCCTCTACCCTTTCGGGGATATAGCGCATATCGTTTCCGGGGCTGTTGCCCGTTGCAAGTGAGAAACGCAAAGCATCTGCACCGTAGGTTTCTATAACTTCAAGCGGGTCTACGCCGTTACCCAAGGATTTGGACATTTTTCTGCCCTGTGAGTCACGTACAAGACCGTGAATTAGAACCGTATTAAACGGAACTTGACCTGTTTGTTCTATTCCCGAGAACATCATACGCATTACCCAGAAAGGAATAATATCGTACCCTGTTACCAAAGTATTTGTGGGATAGTAATGTTTAAAATCTTCGGTTTCGTTGGGCCAACCCAAAGTAGAGAAAGGCCACAAAGCGGAGGAGAACCAAGTATCCAAAGTGTCCGGGTCTTGGGTTACATTTTTACTGCCGCAATGCTTACATTCGTGAACATCGGTTTTGGAAACGGTAATTTCACCGCAGTCCGCACAGTACCAAGCGGGAATTCTATGTCCCCACCAAAGTTGACGGGAAATGCACCAATCCCTAATATTTTCAAGCCAATGGAAGTATACCTTTTCAAAACGTTGAGGTACAAACTTGGTTTCGCCGTTTTTAACGGCATCAATAGCCGGTGTTGCCAGCGGTTTCATTTTAACAAACCATTGTTTGGAAACACGGGGTTCAACGGTTGAAGAACAACGGTAGCAAGTACCTACATTGTGGGTGTAATCTTCAATGCGAACTAAAGCACCCTCTGCTTCTAAATCGGCAACAATTGCTTTTCTGGCTTCGTATCTGTCCATACCGGCATATTTCGGATAATCGTCAACGATTTTTGCATCGTCGGTCATAACATTTATTACCGGCAAATTATGGCGAAGACCTACTTCAAAGTCATTAGGATCGTGTGCCGGGGTGATTTTAACAACACCTGTTCCGAAATCAACCTCTACATAATCGTCCGCAATTACCGGAATTTCACGGTGAACCAAAGGCAAAATTAAGGTTTTACCTATAATATCTTTATACCTTTCGTCATTTGGGTTTACTGCAACTGCGGTATCGCCCAACAGGGTTTCGGGACGGGTTGTGGCAAGTTCCAAATAACCGCTGCCGTCCGCAAACGGGTAACGCAAATGCCAAAAATGACCTGCCTGTTCTTGGTACTCAACTTCGGCGTCCGAAATAGAAGTTTTACAGTGCGGACACCAGTTGATGATGCGTTCGCCCCTGTAAATAAGTCCCTTTTCGTAAAGTTTTACAAAAACTTCCTTTACCGCCTCGCTGCAACCCTCGTCAAGGGTGAAGCGTTCACGGTCCCAGTCACAGGAAGAACCCATTTTCTTTAACTGTTCAATAATTCTTCCGCCGTACTGCTTTTTCCAATCCCAAGCACGTTCCAAAAAACCGTCACGTCCGATATCTTCTTTTGTGATACCTTCCTCACGCATTTTTTCAACGATTTTGGCTTCGGTAGCGATAGAGGCATGGTCGGTACCCGGCAACCATAAGGTATCGAACCCTTGCATACGCTTAAAACGGATTAAAATATCCTGCAAGGTATTGTCAAGAGCGTGTCCCATATGAAGTTGACCCGTTATGTTCGGTGGCGGAATTATGATTGTGTAGGTTGGCTTACCCTGTTCGCATTTTGCGTGAAAATATTTACCGTCAAGCCATTGTTTATAAATGCGTTCTTCAACGTCTTTCGGGCAATATTGTTTGGCTAATTCTTTTGCCATTTATAACCACATCCTATTGGAAAAAAGTTCTTTTTATATTTTTAAAATAAAGACATATATTAACCTTGTCGGTTAAAGTAAAGCGTTTGCATTAACAGTACCGACACCGCCTGATAACAAATTTATCGGGCGGTTTTTTATTTTAACACATTATATATTATAATTCAAGTTTTTCTTGTTGTGCTTCGCCTATCGGCTTTTTTGTTCCGGCGGCAGGAAGATTTTTAGTGCGGTAACGGTGTTCGCTTTCAAGCGTTCCGCTTTGATAAACCGAAACTGCGGAAATTCGCTGTCCCCTTTTTTGTGTCATAACCGCAATACCTCCGTTATCCTTTGTGGTTTTTGCAGGGATAGAGGCAGTGTTTACAATCAACATTCTGCCGTTTGAGGATTCTAACAGTATATCGGTATCTTGCTTAACATAAAGAATTGTGTGTAAGGTAAACTTTTCACAATATGCTTTAATAAGTTTTTTGCGGTTGGTTTTGGTCATATAAGAAGAAAGCGGAACACGGGAAATTCTGCCGTTGTCAAACACAAATACCATATAGCCCGAATAATCGCGGGTTTCCACCATATAAAGTGAAGTTTCGGCATCTTCGTATTCAAGTTTACTTGCAACATATTCACCCAAAATGCTTGCTTTTGAATCACCGAAATCGCTTGTTCTTGTTTTGTAAACCTGTTGTTTATTTGTAAAGAAAAGCAATTCCGCCGCATTGTCCGATTCTATAACCTGAGTAATTTCGTCACCGTCTTTAAGTTTTTGCTCCCCGCTCATACGAAGTGACTGAGGAGTAATTTTCTTAAAGTAGCCGTCCTTTGTAAAGAAAAGGGTTACGGGCGAAGTATCAAGTTCCGTTTCTTCGGTGTAATCCGCCTCGTTTTCGGCACTTATAATTTCGGTTTTGCGGTCCATACCGTATTTTTCGGCAACATTTTGGAGTTCTTTTATAATAATTTTTAAAAGTTTTGAACGGGAATTCAGCACCGATTCCATTTCTTCAATCTCTTTAATAAGATTTTCAATGTCTGCCGTGCGTTTTAAAATGTATTCACGGTTCAAGTGTCGCAGTTTAATTTCGGCTACATATTCGGCTTGAATTTCGTCAATACCGAAGCCGATCATAAGGTTTGGTACAACCTGACTCTCTTCTTCGGTTTCACGGACAATTTTAATGGCTTTGTCAATATCCAGTAAAATTTTCTCAAGTCCTTTTAAAAGGTGCAAACGTTCTTTGGCTTTTGAAAGTTTAAAATAAACCCTGCGTCTTACACATTCTTCACGGAATGCCACCCATTCGGAAATAATTTCCTTAACACCCAAAACACGTGGAGAACCCGCAATCAAAATATTAAAGTTGCAGGAAAAACTGTCCTCCAGCGGAGTCATTTTAACGATTTTTTTCATTAGTTTTTCGGGGTCTGCTCCACGTTTTAGGTCAATGGTAATTTTAAGACCGTTTAGGTCGGTTTCGTCACGAATATCGTTAATTTCGGTAATCTTTTTTTGCTTTACAAGGTCAATTACCTTTTCAATAATCGCTTCCGATGTGGTGGTGGGCGGAATTTCGGTAATGTCTACACAGTTTTGGGATTTATCATATTCCCAAACTCCCCGCACCTTAAAACTGCCTCTGCCTGTTTCGTAAATTTTTTCCATATCGGCACGGTTGTATAAAAGCTTACCGCCTATGGGGAAATCGGGTGCTAAAAGAGTGTCCGCCACGTTAATATCGTTATCCTTAATATACGCTATTGCGGTTTCGCAAACTTCACGCAAATTAAAAGGACAAATAGAACTTGCCATACCAACCGCAATACCTGTATTTGCATTAACAAGTACCGAAGGATATGTCACGGGAAAAAGTACCGGTTCTTTCATTGTGGCGTCATAGTTATCCACAAAATCAACCGTGTCTTTATCAATATCCGCAAAAAGTTCACTCGCTATCGGTGCTAATTTTGCTTCGGTATAACGGGAGGCGGCATACGCCATATCACGTGAATACGCCTTACCGAAAGAGCCCTTTGAAAGCACGTAAGGGTGCAAAAGTGCCTGATACCCTGTTGAAAGGCGAACCATTGTTTCGTAAATTGCGGCGTCGCCGTGAGGGTTTAACTGCATAGTTCTGCCCACAATATTAGCAGATTTAATAGTACTTCCGTTTATCAGTCCCATATTATACATTGTGTAAAGCAATTTTCGGTGGGACGGTTTAAACCCGTCAATTTCCGGAATGGCACGGGAGACGATAACACTCATAGCATAAGGCATATAATTGGTTTCAAGCGTTTCGGTAATGGGTTGTTCCACCGTAAGCCCCGCACCGGCAATGTAGGCGTTAATTTTTGATTTATTTGTATTGTTAGTTTCTTTCTTTTTTCTTGGAGCCATTTCCTACCTCCGGAACATATAATTTGTCTTTTTCCCATTTTAAAGGGTTATTCTGTATATATTCGGCAATATTAAGATAATCATCGTAATTCCTAATAATATGCTCATAATAGTTTCTTTGCCACAAATGCCCTTTAAAGGGCATAAACCTGCCATCTTTCACACCGCTGATATACTCGTTAGTTGTCATTGTCTTAAACCAACCGATTATATCCCGTAGGGGCGACCCCGTGTGGTCGCCCGAAGACCCTGTGTGTTCGCCTGTTCTTTTTATAATAAAATGAACGTGATTTGGCATTACAATATATTCATCTATTTTTATGTCCTTAAACTTGTTTTCCAATTTCAACAACCATTTTGTAACAATCTTGTCCGGATTATTCGGGCGACCACTCAGGGTCGCCCCTACAATTTCTCCAAACAATTTTTCTCTATTTTGTGTGCAAATCGTCACAAAATAATATCCGTTATCGGAATAATCGTAATTCTTTAATCTTATAGATTTTCGGCAAGGTAGTTTTTCCACTTTCAATATCCTTTAAGCTACGCATTAAGAAATGTCTGCCTCGTCAAGATACATATATCCGTTTTCGGCAATAAAATCTTTTCTGCCCGCTAAATCGTCCCCCAAAAGCAAATCAAACATACGGCTTGTACGCTCGGCATCTTGCGGCATAACCTTTATAAGCCGTCTTGTATCGGGGTTCATTGTGGTCATATTCATCATATCGGGTTGGTTTTCACCAAGACCTTTAGAACGTTGCATAGTGTACTTTTTATCCCCTATTTTTGCAATAATTTCGTTCTTTTCCTTTTCGTCGTAAGCAAAATAGGTCATTTCCTTTGTGCCTATTTCATAAAGCGGAGTTTCGGCTATATAAACCTTACCTTCGTTAATAAGTGTCGGCATCAAGCGGTAAATCATTGTTAAAATAAGGGTTCTTATTTGGAATCCGTCCACGTCGGCATCGGTACAGATTATAACCTTGTTCCAACGAAGTGATGCTAAATCAAAGGTTGCAAGTCCCTTATTCGCTTTTGACTTAACTTCCACCCCGCAACCGAGTACTTTAATAAGGTTTGTAATAATTTCACTTTTAAACACCTTGTCATAATCGGCTTTAAGGCAGTTTAAAATCTTACCGCGCACAGGAATTATTGCCTGAAATTCAGCGTTTCTTGCCAATTTGCAAGAACCCAAAGCAGAGTCACCCTCCACTATAAACAGTTCCCTTACTTCAACGTCTTTTGAACGGCAATCTACAAATTTGTCCACACGGTCAAGCATTGAATTAGAAGACTGCAAGGTCTTTTTTATGTTAATACGTTCTTTTTCGCTTCGTTCACGGCTTCTTTTGTTAATAAGTACTTGGTCGGCAATTTTGTCCGCCTCCTGCTTATTTTCAATAAAGTAAATTTCTAATTTTTGGCGCAAAAAGTCCGACATTGCCTCGTAAATAAATTTGTTGGTAATGGACTTTTTGGTCTGGTTTTCGTAAGAAGTCATTGTAGAAAAAGAAGAAATAACAATTACAAGGCATTCTTCAATATCCGAAAAAGTGATTTTGCTTTCGTTGTTTTTATATTTCCCCGTTTGTTTTATATACCCGTCAAGCATACTTAAAAAGGCGTTTCGGGTTGCTTTTTCAGGCACACCGCCGTGTTCAAGCCAACTTGAGTTATGGTAGTATTCTTTCATCGGTTTTTTGTTGCTAAAGGTCAATGCAACATTTATTTTAACCTTGTATTCGGGCTTGTCCTCACGGTCTTTACCCTTGCGTTCGGTTTGCCAAAACTGTACCGAAGAAAGTTTATCCTCGCCAACCGTTTCGTTTACATAGTCGGTAATACCGTTATTGTAAACAATTTCCTGTTGCACGAATTTTGAACCCTGCTGTTCACGGAATATAAAAATCAGTCCGTCGTTTACTATTGCCTGTCTTTTTAAAGTGTTCAAAAAATATTCAGACGGGATATTAACATCGGTAAATACCTCTAAATCGGGTTTCCAGCGGGTTTTTGTACCCGTATCCTTACCCGAATACGGTTCTTTTTTAAGACCGCCTATGTTATATCCCTTTTCAAAGTGCAGAGTATATTTATATCCGTCACGTTTTATTTCAACGTCCATATATTCCGAAGAATATTGGGTGGAACAAAGACCTAAACCGTTTAATCCGACCGAGTATTCGTAGTTTGCACCGCTATTGGTATCATACTTACCGCCGGCATACATTTCGCAGTAAAGAAGTTCCCAGTTATAGCGTTGCTCCTTGTTGTTAAAATCAACCGGTGCGCCCCGTCCGAAGTCCTGCACTTCAACAGAACCGTCGGCATACTTTGTAACAATTATTTTGTCACCGTAACCCTCTCTCGCTTCGTCGATAGAGTTGGAAATAATTTCAAATACCGAATGTTCGCAGCCGTCAAGCCCGTCCGAACCGAAGATAACACCAGGGCGTTTTCTGACCCTGTCCGCACCTTTTAACTGACTGATACTTTCATTGCCGTATTCAACCTTATTTTTTGGCATCTATAATACTCCTTAAACAGAATTATACTTTTATATTATATACCATATTTGGTATTTTCGTCAAGTAAAAACCACAAATATATGTTGATTTTTGTGTCTTTGTGGTATATTATATATTATTAGAGGTGTTAATAGTGCAAATTTTAAATACAATAACTTCCACCGTATTCGGTAAAGTAATAACAAGCGGTGCGGTTGTAAACTTTTTTCTTGTTGTTTTGGGTGCTTTAATAGGACTTATTTTTAAAAAAGGAATACCCCAAAAACTGCAAAACGCTTTAATGACGGGTATGGCATTCTGCGTACTTTACATAGGCATAACAGGTCTTTTTGAAGAGGGTGTCAACATACTTGTAATAATCGTATGTTTTGCTTTAGGCGCTTTATTAGGTGAACTGATTGATTTGGACAAGCAGGTAAACCGTTTAGGCAAAGCAATAGAAAACAAATTCGCCAAAAACAGTAATTCCAAATTAGCCGAGGGGTTTGTAGCCGCCACATTGCTATTTTGCGTTGGTGCTATGACCATTGTCGGTTCTATTGACAGCGGCATTTCGGGCGATAATTCCACCCTTTATTCCAAGTCGGTTATTGACTGTATAGCCGCCGCAGTGCTTACTTCCGGTTTAGGAATCGGCGTAATTTTTGCCGCATTTTCCGCCCTTATTATAGAAGGCGGTATTACCCTTTTGGCAAACTTTGTTGCCCCCGTACTTAATGAAACGGTAATTGCGCAAATGTCGGTAATCGGCTCTTTGCTTATTATTGCATTAGCGCTTAATATGCTGGGTATTACCAAAATTAAGGTTATGAACTTTGTTCCCGCAATTCTTTTACCCTTAGTACTAATATTCTTTTAAGGAGTTATTATGAAAAAACGAACAAAACGTCAAAAAGCAATTATTAAACGAAGAATTTTTCTTTCGGCATGTGCAGTAATTTTAACGGCGGTTATAGCCCTTTTGGTTTTTGTTGTAAACAGCGTTATAGGTATTTCCAAAAAGGAAGAGCCGAATAAAAACCCACCGTCTTCAGAACCGCAAAAAGAAGAAACCGTAATACCCGAAAGTTACGCAACCGTCTTAAGCATTGGGGATATTATGGTGCATAAAACCCAATTAGAGGGTGCAAAAACGGGCGACGATTACGATTTTTCGGACTTTTTTAAGGAAGTTTCCCCCTATTTTAAAAATGCAGATTTATGTGTAGGCAATTTGGAACTTACTTTCGGCGGAAGTCAGTCGGGCGCATATAGGGGTTATCCCACCTTTAACACACCCGACCAATTAGCCGATGCAATTAAACAAAGCGGAATAAATATGCTTATGACCGCCAACAACCACGCTTACGATACGGGACTTTACGGTCTTAAAAGAACGGCTCAGGTTTTAAAGGAAAAGGGAATTTCCTACACCGGCACAAGGGAAACCGAAAGCGAGCCGAAATATGCCGTTAAAGAGGTAAACAACATTAAAATAGGTGTTGCAAACTTCTCTTACGAAACACCCGGCGACGACGAAAACCGCAAATACCTTAACGGCGGTGCAATAAGTGCGGATGCCAACGGACTTATAAACACCTTTTCTTACCAAAGAATAGATAAATTTTACACCGAAGCCAAAAGTATCATAGACGGTATGAAAAAAGACGGTGCGGAATTTATAACCTTTTATCTTCACTGGGGAGAAGAATACAAACTAACCGCCAACACTTGGCAAAAATCCATAGCACAGCAACTTTCAAATATGGGAGTTAATATGATAATCGGCGGTCACCCTCACGTGGTAGAACCAATGGAGTTAATTCATTCGGAAGACGGTCAAAATACCACCGTTTGCATATATTCACTCGGTAATGCCGTTTCAAACCAACGCCGTGAACTAATAAGCAATTCCCCGAAAGGTCATACCGAGGACGGTGCGATGTTCAGTTATAAACTTAAAAAATCGAAAGACGGTAAGGTTTCGCTCTTCGATGTTGACGTTATTCCCACTTGGGTTAATAAATACCAAAACGGCGGTTATAAATATACAATATATCCTATTGAAAACTTAAAAACCGCTACCGAAAAATACCCGAATATTGCATCAAAATTAACCGAATCTTACGAGCGTACAAAGGCAATTGTTGCAACCGGTCTTACCGAATGTCAAAACACTTTGGGATGCGAGATAACATTTGAATAAAACCAAATATTAGGTCTAACCGACAATAAAACAAGATACAAAAATAGAAATCAGTAGCCAAGCGGTTGCTGATTTTGTTATTTATAATACAACAACTGTTAAATTCTAAATAAGTAGGGACAGTCGTCCTCGACTGTCCGTTATCTAACGTCTAATGTCTAACATCTAACATCTAAAACGACAGGCGTCCTCGACTGTCAGTTTTAGACTGCTATTTTGGATACCATCTTTTGGTATAAATGCCTTTTTTTAAAATAAAATAATCACATAGTTTGTCTTCAGGGTTGCGAACAGAATTATGCTTTTCACAAAATCCTTTTTGTACTGTGAAATATTCATTTTGATATTCAAAAGGTTTATAGTATTTGCAATGCCAACACAAACAACTGCCATTTTTGTTTAAAAACATAATATCACCATCTATATTTTAACCTATTTTAGATTAAAAATCAATATTCCAATTTAGATTAAACTAAAATGTTTTTATTAAGTTTAATCGGGGGAATTTTATGTATAAACGAATACGTGACCTGCGTGAGGATAAAGACCTAAACCAAACCGAAATTGCAAAAATGCTCGGTATGTCGCAAACGGGATATTCAAAATATGAAACAGGCGAAAACGATATACCCACTTCGGTACTTATTAAACTTTCCGATTTTTATAGTGTAAGTATAGATTATTTATTAGGTCAAACCGACAATAAAACAAGATACCAATAAAATAACGGTGTAACCGAAAACAAGGTTACACCGTTTATTTTATTCAAAAAAATCTTTTACTTTATCCATAAAACTTTTGCGTTTATTGTAGTTCTTATCGTCCATAAGACCGTCAAACTCTTTAAGTTTTTCTTTTTGTGCTTTGGTTAAGTTTTTAGGAACTTCTACCGCAATTTTAACATATTGGTCGCCCCTGCCCGAATAACGCAAACGCTCTATTCCCTTACCTTTAAGTTTAAATTCGTCACCCGGTTGTGTACCCTCGTGAATGGTGAATTTAACCTTGCCGTCAAGGGTGGGAACGGTAATTTCCGCACCTAAAGCCGCTTGGGTAAAGGTAATGGGGATTTCACAGTGAACGTCATATCCGTTACGTTCAAAAATCGGATGCGGACGTACATTAACATTTATTCTAAGGTCGCCGTTGGGTCCGCCGTTTACACCGCTGTCCCCCGCACCCCGCAAACTGATAACCTGACCGTCGTCAATACCTGCGGGAATATCTACCGTTTGTTCTATTGTATGGCGTATTCTGCCCTTGCCCTTACATACGTCGCAAGGGTTTTCAATAATTTTACCGCTGCCGTGACATTGGTTACAAACCTGTTGGGTTTGCATAACGCCGAAAGGTGTACGCTGGGTTGCGGTAACATGACCCGTACCGTGACAAACAGGACAGGTTTTAGGGCTTGTTCCCTTTTTAGAGCCGCTTCCGCCACATTCTTTACAGTTATCTATTTTAGTTACCTTAACGGTTTTCTTGCAACCCTTTGCCGCTTCTTCAAAAGAAATTGTAACCGAAGTTTCGGTATCGTTACCACGTCTCGGAGCGTTGGGGTTAGTACGGCGTGAACCGCCGAAACCTCCGCCGAAAATAGAACCGAAAATATCACCCAAATCACCGAAGTCGCCGGTAAATCCACCGCCGAAACCTCCGCCGCCGTAGCCGCCGCCTGCACCGAAGTTAGGGTCTACACCCGCATGGCCGAATTGGTCATATCTTGCCCTTTTTTCTTTGTCGGACAAAACTTCATATGCTTCGTTTACCTCTTTAAAAGACTTTTCCGCCTCGGCGTCACCGGGGTGTAGGTCGGGGTGGTATTTTTTTGCCGCTTTTCTGTACGCTTTTTTAAGGTCATCATCGGAAACAGATTTATCTACTCCCAATACCTCATAATAATCTCTCTTATCAGCCACTGAAAATTAACTCCTAAACTTTATGTAGGTGCTGTAAAATTTTCTTTACAGCACCTTTTTGGAATAAGGAAATTATTCCTTAATTATTTGTTGTTGTCGTCTGCGTCGGTATAGTCTGCCTCGTAAACGTTAGGGTCGGCATTTTGTGCATCACCGTTGGGAGCAGATTCCGGACCTTGGGGATTTGCTGCTTTGTAGATCTTTTCGCTTATTGCGAAAATTTCCTTTTGCAACTCTTCCATTTTTGCCTTAATTGCGTCTAAATCTTCGCCCTTTAATGCTTCTTTAAGTGCTTCTTTGGCGGTTTCGATTTTACCTTTTTCTTCTTCGGTTATCTTGTCGCCCAAGTCGGCAACGGTTTTTTCGGTCTGGTAAACCATTTGGTCGGCATTGTTGCGAACATCAACCGCTTCACGGCGTTTTTTATCTTCGGCAGCATATTCTTCTGCCTCTTTTACTGCCTTGTCAATATCTTCTTTAGACATATTGGTGTTAGAAGTAATTGTAATATTGTTTTCTTTGCCGGTGCCTAAGTCTTTAGCCGAAACGTGAACAATACCGTTAGCATCAATATCAAAGGTTACTTCAATCTGCGGAACACCGCGGGGAGCGGCTGCAATACCGTCAAGGTGGAATACACCAAGGGTTTTATTGTCTTTGGCAAATTCACGTTCACCCTGCAATACGTGTACTTCAACCGAAGTCTGACCGTCTGCCGCAGTAGAGAAAATTTGGCTCTTTTTAGCAGGGATTGTTGTGTTACGGTCAATAACCTTTGTAGAAATACCGCCCATAGTTTCAATACCTAATGACAACGGTGTAACGTCAAGAAGTAACAAACCTTTAACATCGCCGCCAAGCACGCCTGCCTGTAAAGATGCACCGATTGCTACACATTCGTCGGGGTTGATGCCCTTGAAAGGTTCTTTGCCCATAAAGTTTTTAACTGCCTCTTGAACAGCGGGGATTCTTGAAGAACCGCCAACCATAAGCACCTTGTTGATATCGCTCTTATTAAGACCCGAGTCCGAAAGTGCCTGACGAACGGGAGCCATTGTTGCTTCTACCAAATCTGCGGTAAGTTCGTTGAATTTAGCACGGGTTAAGGTTGTTTCAAAGTGTTTAGGACCGGTTGAATCGGCTGTGATAAAGGGAAGATTTATGTCGGTAGAGGTCATACCCGAAAGGTCAATTTTTGCCTTTTCAGCGGCTTCTTTAACACGTTGCATAGCCATTTTATCGCCCGAAAGGTCAATTCCCTGTTCTGCTTTAAAGGTGGCTACAATGTAGTCCATAACACGTTTATCAAAATCGTCACCGCCGAGACGGTTGTTACCTGCGGTTGCCAAAACTTCCTGCACACCGTCGCCCATTTCGATAATAGATACGTCGAAAGTACCGCCGCCAAGGTCATAAACCATTACCTTTTGGTCGTCTTCCTTATCTATACTGTAAGCCAATGCGGCTGCGGTTGGCTCGTTGATAATTCTCTTAACATCAAGACCTGCAATTTTACCTGCGTCTTTGGTTGCCTGACGTTGAGCGTCTGTAAAGTAAGCCGGAACGGTGATAACCGCTTCGGTTACGGTTGTTCCCAAATAACTTTCGGCATCGGCTTTAAGTTTTTGCAAAATGATTGCCGAAATTTCTTGAGGGGTGTATTTTTTGCCGTCAATTTCAACTGTGTTGGCAGTACCCATATCACGTTTAATAGAACTTATGGTTCTGTCCGGATTGGTGATTGCCTGACGTTTTGCAACCTGACCTACCATTCTTTCGCCTGTTTTAGAAAATGCAACAACTGAAGGTGTTGTTCTTCCGCCTTCGGCATTAGCAATTACAACCGGCTCGCCGCCTTCCATAACTGCTACGCAAGAGTTTGTTGTACCTAAGTCAATACCAATAATTTTTCCCATAATAATTACTCCTTAAATATAATATATGTTTTAGTTAGCAACTTTAACCATAGCGGCACGTATAACCGTATCGCCTATTTTATAACCCTTCTGCAAAACTTCGGCAATCACATTTTCTGCAAGGTTTTCATCCTCTATGTGCATTACCGCTTCGTGAAGTTCGGGGTTAAACGTGTCACCTGCGGACGCTATTTCCACAATTCCCAAATTTGCCGCAATACCTTGGAACTGCTTTACAATCATTTCAATTCCCTTAATATAATCGGGATTTTCTTTGTCTGTTGCGGCGGCTCGGTCGATATTATCAAGTATTGGCAAAAGTTGTTTAATTAAACCTGCTTTTGCAAATTCGGCAACCGTGGTTTTTTCACGTTCGGTACGTTTTTTGAAATTGTCAAACTCGGCGGCGGTGCGTAAAAGCAAATCGTTTTTTTGCTCCAGTTCCTGCTTTAAAGTTTCAATTTCCAAATCTTTTTTACTTTTCTTTTTTTCGGGTTTTGCCTTTTCGGCAGTTTCGTTTTTTACTTCTGTTTCCGCCACGAAATCAATCCTCCATATCTATTTGTGCCTGTGTGATGACCTGTGCCAACTTTTCGGCAGTATATTTTATACTCGGTATTACCTTGTCGTAGGAAATCCGGTTAGGACCTATTACGGCAATATAGCCCTTGTATTTATCGGCGGCGTTAAACTTTGCGGCTACAATAGAATCGGCGCTTAACTCCCTGTATCCCGTATCCGCACCGAAAACCACGCTTTGGTCGTCAATTTGCGACAAAAGTGAAATTATCGGGTCACGCCGTTTTACAAGTGAAATAATTTTATCCGCCGTTTCTTCACTTCCGCAGACGTTATAAAGCCGTGACATTCCGCTTAAATCAACCGTAGTGTTTTCAATTTCGTTTACCGTTTCGTAAACAGCGGTAAAAAGCGGCATAAGTTTAAGCGAATCTGCACCGAGCGACGCTATTAAACCCTGCATAAAGCCCAAAGTCAATTCGTTTAACGGCTTGCGATTTATTTTGGATTCGGTAATATGTTTAAATCTTTCAAATAAATCGGAAGTGAAATCGTTACCTATTCTTAATATGCGGTTTCGGGTTCTTCCGTCATTCGTAATTATAAGCAACATTACCGAATTTCGGATGATAGGCAATACTTCTACCTTTTTTATCGCCGTGGTGGCTTCGGTTATTAAACAGGTTATAACCGGAAGTCCCGTTAAATCGGAAATAATTTTTCCCGCAGCGGCAGGCAGTTTTTCGGGTATGTCGTTTAAACCTTCAAACGCATTGTCGATAAATTCCTTTTCGCTTTTGCCTATTTCCAAATTTGGCATTAGGTTTTTAATGTAAAGTTTAAGACCGTCATTTGTGGGAATCCTTCCCGCAGAGGTATGAGGTTGTTCTAAAAGTCCCATTTGCGAAAGTTCGCTCATTTCATTGCGAAGGGTTGCAGAGGAGGGTGCGTTTTCTATAAGACCGGTTAAGATTTTAGAACCAATCGGTTCGCCCGTTTCCAAATATGCCCTTACAATGGCTTTTAAAACCTGCTTCTTTCTTGGAGTTAACTCTATTTTTGTCACCCCGTTTCGTTCTTAGCACTCTAACACTTCGAGTGCTAACGATTATTATTATAACCTGTTTTTCCCAATTGTCAATAGTTTTTATAAAAATTTTTTGACTTTTCCTGACTATTAACAGTTTCTTAACATTTTGTTCTTAAAGACAAGGTTAATTTATCCGGGTTAAAGCAAAAACCGATGCAACTTTTTACGGTTACATCGGTCAAAATGCAATATCCGAAACAAACTCGGTTTTTATACTGTAATTTTCTCGTAAAATACTGTATTATGTTGGTTGGAATTTTAAAAACTAACCGTCAGCTTCGGTAAAAAACGTAATATCGTTTAGTTTAACACTTCCCCAATATAGCGATTTTTTATTTTTGAAATTATAATTGTCCTTAATAATTTCAAAGCAAAACGCACGGTCTATATAATCTAAATATACGTTATTGCCCATACTGTCGGTTTGTGAAAAGCCGAACCGTGCAGAATATTTTTCTTTTTGCAGATTAGAAATATCAAAAGAAAAATGTGTGGTATAAGTTTTGCCCTTTTCCCCTTTTTCAATTACATTGCTAAAGGCAAAACCGATTGGGTTATCGTTTGAATTTTTCAAAGCCAATTCAAACCTAAAGTTTTCTAAATTTTTAAGACAATGCCACTTAATACTAAAGTTCAGTTTTTCGGTATTTTCAAAAAAATTATCCTGCTTACCGTCAAGTTTAAAGGACAAAATCTTAATATCCTTTGTAATTCCTTTAGGCCGTGATACCTGCGAAAAATCTACAAAAGTATCAAAATCGGTTAAATTTTTACCTAAATAAACCGATATCGCCTGCTCGGTATCACCGTCAAAAATCTTTTCGCCTTTATTAAGAACGACACAACGGTCGCACAACTGCCTTACCGTGTTCATATTGTGGCTGACATAAAGAATTGTGCGTCCCTCGCCTGCCAATGACCGCATTTTGCTTATACACTTTTCCTGAAAACGAACGTCACCCACCGCCAGCACTTCGTCCATAATAATTATTTCGCTGTCAAGATGTGCCGCAACCGAGAAAGCAAGTTTTACATACATACCGCTTGAATACCGCTTTACGGGGGTGTCAATAAACTGCCTTACTTCTGAAAAGTCGATAATGTCTTCAATTTTTCGGTCTATTTCCTCCTTGGTCATACCAAGGATTGCACCGTTCAAATAAATATTTTCACGCCCTGTAAGTTCACGGTGAAAACCCGTTCCCACCTCCAAAAGGGAGGCAACCCTGCCGTTTAAATAAATAGTACCGCTTGTGGGTGAAGTGACCGAAGATATTAGTTTTAAAAGCGTGGATTTGCCCGCACCGTTACCCCCGATTATTCCTAATGTTTCACCCTTTTTTAATTCAAAACTAACCCCTTTCAAGGCATAAAAAGTTTCGTTTTTGCCGTAAGTTTTACTGCCTATTTTAGAGTTGGGGTCTTCCCTTTTTAAAATTTTGGCAATAAAACTTTGAAAATCGGCGGTTAAGGTTCTGCCGTTTATTGCACCTAATTTATATTCTTTATAAACATTGTCGACTTTTAGCATCAATTCATTATCCATTAAAAGTCCCCCAAATCAAACCGTATCCATAAAGTCTTTTTCAACCCGGTTAAAAAGTACAACTCCGAATAATAACACTAAAAATGTTATTACGGCGCTCAAGAGCCAATATCCCCATTCGGGTTTTCCGCATCCCAAAAACGCATATCTGAAATTGTTTACAATAGGTGCCATAGGGTTTAACATTATAAGGGTTTTCCATTTGCCGGAAAGCGCAGAAACGGGATAAACAATAGGGGTAATATACATAAAAAGTTGAACACCGAAACTTACCAAAATGCTTAAGTCACGGTATTTGGTGGTTAGTGAAGATACAATAATTCCAAAACCCATTCCGAGCGCCGCCATATGAATCAGCAAAATCGGGGTAAGCAGTATATGTAAATTAGGACTTAAAACCGCACCCGACGCTACAAAATAAATTAAAAATCCAATAAAAATTACAAACTGAATTACAAAACTTATTGCAGAATAAATTACGGTAGCAATAGGCATTGTAAGCCGTGGAAAATACACCTTTCCGAAAAGGTGTGCATTTGAGGTAAAGGTGTTTGAGGTGC
Organism: Acutalibacteraceae bacterium; assembly: GCA_036310925.1. GTDB lineage: Bacteria > Bacillota > Clostridia > Oscillospirales > Acutalibacteraceae > UBA737. The sequence goes on along the minus strand of JAXJQX010000022.1, from coordinate 3,319 downwards.
TTGTTAAACAGGTGGCAAAATAATTCCAAACAGTGTTCCCCGCCATATAAAACAAAAACTGGGGTACACCGTCGGTAGAGATATTTGCAATTTTACCGAAAACAACAGTAAACAAAACCGAAGTAATAAGGGGTGAAATAACATACCAAAGCGGTCCTAAAACGGTTTGTTTGTAACGGCTTATAAAATTGCGTTTTACAAACATTTTTATTAAATCTTTATATTTAAAAACGTCTTTTAAATTAAGTTCCAAAAGTCCCCTTTTGGCGGTTATAACCTTTTGCCACTTACTGCTCACTTCTTCACTTCCCTGCCTGAAATACCCATTTAATCATATCACAAAAGCACTTTAAAGTCAAATAAACTGTGTTTTTTAAAATTTAAAACAAAAAATCCCTTTTTATTCATAATTTACCTCTTATAAATTTTTAACATTTTCACAAGATAATATTGCAAACGCAAAACAATTTTTTTAGGAGAGTATAAAAATGTCAAAATCTAATTATGTAGTACCCGAAGCAAAAGAAGCACTCAACCGTTTTAAGATGGAAGCAGCCAACGACCTTGGTGTTCCTTTCCCATCTTAAACGGTTGAGTTTTATATACATATTTTATTCTTTCAGTTCGTCCATCTCGCCTACAAACTTGTAAAATATCCTTATCGACTGCTCAAAAGGTGATGAATTGTGGGTTGCCCTTTTCTTACCCTCGGGCAGAATTTTGGGTCCTACTTCTATTCTGTCAACAAAGGTAAGCAATGTATCACGGTCAAGCTTTTCGATATGACTATATTTCTTTGTGAGTTCAAAGAACATTTTGTAATTATCACTTTTGCTCGTTTGCAGGGTTTCTTCGCTGAGTTCCGAAAGTTCCCTTTTTATTGCAACCGATTCCTTTTGTAAATCGTCAACCATCGAACTCAGTCGGTCATCATCAAGCCGTCCCTCTGCATTGTCCACATAGAGTTTGGGAATTATTTTATCAATAACCAAAAGCCTGCTTTGCAGTTTTTCTCGGCGGGCTTTCCGTTCCTTTATTGCCTTGTCGGAATTTTCGTCCTCCATAACACGCTGTACAATGCTGTCAATATCCTCGTCTGTAAGAGAAATAAGGGAGTTCAGGTCTTCTGTTACAAGATTTATTAAATCAGCATATTTAATTCGGGTACCCGCGCAAGGATTTGTAATGTCCTTGCGTTTATTTATGCAGGAAAGATACCAGTACTTGTTTCTCTCACCCTTATAAACCGTTCCGCAAGAACACAGAGCGTGACCGCACAATGCACAGTAAGCAACTCCCGAAAAGATACTCTTTCTGATATGCTCATACTGCTGAAAACTGCGTGTACCCTTACCCATATTTTCGTGGGCTTTTTGGAAGATTTCTTGGCTTACCAACGCTTCGTGAGTATTCTCGGTTACAGCCCATCTGTCAGGTGGAATCGCAACCTTCTTTTTAGACTTGACGCTTGCTTTTTTAGTTTTGCCTAAAAGCGTATGACCCAAGTAAACCTCGTTTTTGAGTATTCTCTTGACCGTTGTATAGTTCCAAAGGTCAGATGCTCTCGCCGCACCCTCAACGCTAAATTCATCACGGTATAACACACGGTATTTAAGCGGCGGAACAACGCCGTCATTGTTTAAATCTTGTGCAATTTTCCTTGACGAATCACCCCCTGCGGCGGCGTCGAAAATCCTCTTAACAACCGGTGCGGTCACTTCGTCAGGGACAAGTTGGTTTTTATTGCGTTCCGCTTTTCTGTAACCGTAAGGCGGACAGGCACAGTACAAACCGTCCTGCCGTTTGGTTTTAAGCACATCCTTAACCTTTCGTGAACCGTCACGCAGATATACCTCGTTCATTGCAAACTGAAACGGTGCCATTACATTTTCGTCTTCGCTGTCAAAGTTATCGGCAATGGCGATATACCTTACCCCGTGTTCGGGGAAAAACTGCTCGGCATAATAACTCGATTCACGCATATCACGGCCGAGACGGGACAAGTCTTTAGTTATTACCGTATTTGCAAGACCCTTATCAAGTTCACGCATCATTTCCTGAAAACCCGGTCGGTCAAAGTTGCCGCCCGAATAACCGTCATCCACAAACTCACGAACAAGGTTTATCCCGTTTTGCTCGCAGTATTTGTTTACAATCATACGCTGATTTGTAATACTTGATGATTCACTTTTTTGTGCTTCTTCTCGGGATAATCTGAAATAAGCAAAAGCAATTTTATTTTGTTCGATTCTCATTTTACCTCCTTCGACTGAATCGAACCACTGTTCATATTATACAACATTGCACCATTGCTTTCAAGCGACGGTGCATTATTTTTTGTATCTTTCACACGCTGTTCAATAAGCATAGCGGTAGTTTTATTCTCTGCAAATACTCTGCTGATGATATATCTCGTATTCTCAATATCTTTGTAATTCTTCACTCTAACTCCTCCTTTCTCTATCTTTTCCAATACAGTAAAAATTAAACATATTGCTGACTCCTTTAATGTCTTTTCCGAAAACATTTGCGGTTAAAACCTAAAGGAGTTTATTTTTTAGTTTCAAAACATTAAGTATATTAAAATAGAGATAAAGGAAGGTGGTTATTTTGATTGTTCTTTAACTTTAAAACAAAAAAGGATTTTTCTATGCATAGTATTGGATTTATATGCAAGAAAGGTAGTCGCATTTAGATTCTCAAGCAAAAACAGCACCCAGCTTACCAAAAGTACGCTAAGTGCTGCATATAAATTGAGAAAACCTACTGATTTATTATTCCATTCCGACCAAGGTGCAAATTATACATCAAGAACCTTCAGGGCATATTTGAAAGAATTAGGCATTAAATCGTCCTTTTCAGGTCCCGGTCAACCACATGATAACGCCGTAATGGAATCATTTAATAAAACGCTGAAGCATGAAGAATACTATGTCAAGTTTTATCGCTCGGAAAGAGAGCTGAAAGACTCAATAAAGGAGTACATAAAGTTCTATAACAGTCATAGAATTCACACTTACAATCACAACAAGACTCTCGACGAAAAAGAGGCATTATTCTACTCGCAAAACCAAGCTGAATAATGATACTGTCAGGTTCTAATTGCGGAACTTTTTAAGCGAAATTGACACGAAATTTTTATATTTTATTAATTTTGTTTCAATATTCTAAAAATAAAAGGCTCTATAATAAATGTTGGGGTAACCAAGTAGAGCCTACGGAGAAAAATAAGAAAAAATAAAAAAAGTAGAGCATATTTGGAGAAAATCCGTTAAAATGGAAATGACGAGTAACCATGAACGGAGGCTCCAAAATGCTC
>JAXJQX010000021.1:0-125388 GCA_036310925.1 Acutalibacteraceae bacterium | reverse complement strand
GTTCATGGTTACTCGTCATTTCCATTTTAACGGATTTTCTCCAAATATGCTCTACTTTTTTTATTTTTTCTTATTTTTCTCCGTAGGCTCTACTTGGTTACCCCAACATTTATTATAGAGCCAGTAAAAAATCCCGAATGCATAAGCAGTCGGGATTTTTGGTGCCGGTGGCCGGACTCGAACCGGCACGGTATCGCTACCGGTGGATTTTGAGTCCACTACGTCTGCCAATTCCATCACACCGGCGAATTGACTTGACCTTGCTATTATACATTATTTATTATATAAAATCAAGTCTTTTTTGAAGTTTTTTCAAAAAAATTATGTAATCTTATCAAATAGAAATCTTTAAAATAATGTAGGTAATCAAATTTAAAATAGTTATCGGATAACGTATTTTCATAACAAGATAAAAAGTTGTAAAATTTCAAACACTTTTATATAAAGTTTATTAAATTAGTAATTGTTAAGCTTGCTCTTTATTAAATAAAATTTTTAAAAGGCAAAATTTAACCCAAAAACCACTATTTCACAAAATAATCACTTCCCTAAATTATACAAAATATTCATTTAGTACAATTCGGAGTGTGGAAAATCGGTAAATTATTTAATTTGTACAGGACATAAGCAAAAAGCATATTTGAATCTCCGATTAACGGAATTTTCAAATATGCCCTTCTATTTTATGCTAATTATTTTCTTATAATTTACTCGGTTTTACTAAATTATAGTTCTTTGTTTATTCAAGTTCAAATGCACCGGTATAAAGCATATAGTACTGTCCTTTTTGGGCGATTAAATCATTATGACTGCCACGCTCTATAATTCTGCCTTTATCAAGCACCATAATAACATCGGAATTTTTTACAGTAGAAAGACGGTGAGCAATAACAAACACCGTTCTGCCCTTCATAAGTTGATCCATACCTTTTTGAACAATGGCTTCGGTTCTGGTATCAATACTTGAAGTTGCCTCGTCCAAAATCATAACCGGCGGGTCGGCAACGGCGGCACGTGCTATCGCAATTAACTGTCTTTGACCCTGCGAAAGGTTAGAACCGTTGTTTGAAAGTTCGGTATCATATCCGTTAGGCAGACGTGTAATAAAATCGTCTGCTCCCGCTAATTTTGCCGCATTTATACACTCCTCGTCGGTAGCATCTAAACGTCCGTAACGGATGTTTTCCATAACCGTACCGGTAAACAGGTTGGTTTCCTGCAAAACTATCCCCAAAGAACGGCGTAAATCGGATTTTTTTATTTTGTTGATGTTAATACCGTCGTAACGTATTTTACCGTCGGCAATATCGTAAAAACGGTTAATAAGGTTGGTGATTGTGGTTTTTCCCGCACCGGTAGCACCTACAAAAGCAACCTTTTGTCCCGGTTCTGCGTAAACGCTGACGCCGTGCAACACGTCTTTCCCCTCTTCATAAGCGAAATCAACATCCACCATTCTAACGTCGCCCTCTAACTTGGTGTAGGTCAGAGTGCCGTCACCATGGGGGTGTTTCCACGCCCAAATACCTGTGTGTTTGTCAGTTTCGGTAATGTTACCGTTTTCGTCAATTATTGCGTTGACAAGGGTTACATATCCGTCGTCGGTTTCGGGTGCGGTGTCCATTAGTTCAAAAATACGGTTAGCACCCGCAAGACCCATAACAATAGAGTTAATTTGGTTTGAAAGTTGGTTTACGTTGCCTGTAAACTGCTTTGTCATATTAAGGAAAGGAATAACAACGCTTATTCCGAACACTACTTCCCTACCAAACGCTTTGGACAAACTGATATTTGTAAATCCGTTCCAAAGCAGGAAAATACCGCCTACCGTGGCAATTAAAACATAAAGTATATTGCCTATATTCATATTTATAGGTCCTAAAAGGTTTGCATAGGTATGTGCTTTTCGGCTGTCTTCACAAAGTTCCTCGTTCACCTTATCAAAATCTGCTTGGTTTTGTTTTTCGTGGCAAAAAACCTTAACAACCTTTTGTCCCGTCATCATTTCCTGAATAAATCCTTCGGTTTTACCTATAGACTGTTGCTGTTTAATAAAGTATTTTGCCGAACCGCCGCCGACCTTTTTGGTAACAAACATAAGCAAGAAAATTCCCACAATTACCACTAAAGTCATCCAAATACTGTACCAAAGCATTATAAAGAAAACGGTAATTACAATAAGTCCTGCCTGCAAAAGGGATGGAATGGACTGTGAAACCAACTGGCGCAGAGTGTCAATATCGTTGGTGTAGTGGCTCATAATATCGCCGTGTTTGTGGGTATCAAAATAGCTTATAGGCAGATTTTGCATTCCCGAAAACATTTTTTGACGGGTTTTGTTTAAAAAGCCCTGTGTGATATATGCCATTAACTGCGAATGTACAACAAAAGATACCAAAGAGAAAAGATACAAAACCGCTAAAGTTGCGATTTTAGGTATAATTTCCATTTTAGCCGATGCCCAGTCACGGCTTAAATACCACTCTTCAATAAGTGCTATTATTTGTTGGTTAAAAATCGCCGGCATGGTATTTACAATAGCCGAAAAGACAATGCAACCCAAAGTTAAAGGAAAAAGTACTGGATAACTTTCAAAGAGCATTTTAAATACTCTTTTCATAGTGTTGGGGTTGAATTTCGGTCTCGGTCCTCTCATATTCGGCTTACCGTGAACCATTCCTCTACTCATTGTCCTCACCTCTGTTTGTTTGTTGTTCGTAAACCTCACGGTAGATTTCGCTTGTTTTAAGCAATTCGCTATGGGTTCCCATATCCGCAATATGTGAATTATCCATAACAATAATTAAGTCCGCATCCTCTACCGAAGATATTCTTTGTGCAATAATAATTTTCGTAGTATCGGGTATATATTTTTTAAAGCCCTGTCTTATAAAAGCGTCGGTTTTGGTATCTACCGCACTTGTAGAATCATCCAAAATTAAAATTTTCGGCTTTTTAAGAAGCGCACGGGCAATACAAAGGCGTTGTTTTTGTCCGCCCGAAACATTAGTACCGCCCTGCTCGATATGTGTTTCATATCCGTCGGGGAAGGTTTTAATAAATTCGTCCGCCTGAGCCAATTTGCACGCCTCCGCTATTTCTTCATCGGTTGCGTTTTCATTTCCCCAGCGAAGATTGTCTTTAATAGTACCCGAAAACAGTTGATTTTTTTGCAAAACCATTGCAACGCTGTCACGAAGGGTTTTAATATCATATTCCCTAACATCCACACCGCCGACCGTAACTGCCCCTTCGGTAACGTCATAAAGGCGGGGAATCAGTTGCACAAGCGAAGATTTACTTGAACCCGTACCGCCGATAATTCCGACAGTCATACCGGATTTAATATTTAGATTAATATTTTCGAGTGCGTTGCGTTTAGCGTTTTTACTGTATTTAAAGGAAACGTTATTAAAACCGACAGAACCGTCCTTAACTTCCAAAACCGGATTTTCGGGGTTATGAAGATTCGGCTCTTCGTTTAAAACTTCGCAAATACGTTTTATTGATTCTATAGACATTGTCATCATAACATAAATCATAGAAAGCATCATAAGTGACATAAGTATTTGCACACCGTAGGTAAGCATTGCAGAAATTTGACCTACGTCTACCTTTAAACCGCCGGTGGTTATTACAAGGTATGAACCGATAAACAAAATACCAACTGTGTTAAAATACATACAAAACTGCATTAAAGGCATATTAAAAGCCACAATACGTTCTGCTTTTGTAAAGTCTTTGCAAATATCGGTTGAAGCAAAACCAAACTTTTCTTTTTCAAATTCTTCCCTTGAAAAGCCCTTTACCACACGCATACCACGGACATTTTCTTCTATTGATTCGTTTAATTTATCATACTTTTTAAACACCCTTCTGAATGCGGGCATAGCAAACTTTGCAATCATAAAAAGTCCGAAAATAAGCAGGGGAATTACAACTACAAAAGTCGTTGCCAAAGCACCGCCCATTTTGTAAGCCATAATTATGGAAAATATAAATGTCATAGGACTTCTAACGGCAATTCTTATAAGCATCATATAAGACATTTGCACGTTGTTAATATCGGTGGTAAGACGAGTTACAAGTGAACTTGACGAAAATTTATCTATATTTGAAAAAGAAAAACTTTGTATTTTCCGAAACATATCACGGCGCAAATTCTTTGCAAAGCCGGTAGATGCTTTAGCGCCGGTAACTGCCCCCATACCACCGCAAACAAGCGATAATAAAGCCAGCATTACCAAAATCAGTCCTGTTTTTAAAACCAGTCCGATAGGTGTGGTCGGCATTTTGATTTTATTTACAAGGTCTGCAGTAATAAACGGAATTATAGCTTCTATTATAACTTCTCCCATCATAAAAAAAACGGTTATAAGTGAGGGGAATTTATATTCCCTAATGCTTTTTGGCAATGTTTTAATCATTTTGTTCCTCCATATTTTTTGTCAGTTTATCCAATGTGGTTAAAAAGTTATCTATTTCGGCGTTTGTTAAATCGTTTCGCAAACGTTGTTCACGTTTTTCGATGTCTTTAATAACCGTTTTATGAATTTCTACCGCTTTATTTGTAAGCACGATTTTTTTAAGCCGTGCATCATACGGAACGCTAACACGCTCCACAAAACCGTTTTGCTCCATTGTTTTTAAAATACTGCTTGCGGTTGAACGCCTTATTGAAAATTCTGCTTCAAAATCTTTTTGAAAAATGTCCTTTTCCCTGTTTTCGTAAAAGTATGAAATTGCCCAACCGTTTATACCCTTTGGCAAACTGATGCCAAGTTCGTTGCGCCTTTTTTCAACATCACGCCTAATAAGGTTGGAAAGCATACGGATTTTAAAGCCAATATCGTCATTTTTTCGCATAGTTCACCCCACACAAAATAAATGTTAGTACCCTAACATTATAATTCCCTAATCAACTATTGTCAAGCCGAAAAAATGTGAATTTTTTGTTAATGGTAATTAGAAATTTAAACTAAAAAAACCTTACTTATTACATCTTACCTATTACTTCTTACTTCACAAAAATCCCGTAAGAAGTTTTTGGACAATGTAAGAGTGAATAGTTAAGAAGCAAAAAGTAAAGCCCCAAAGACTTATGCCTTTGGGGCTTTGGCTGGGGTGGCAGGATTCGAACCTACGAATGCAGCAGTCAAAGTGCTGTGTCTTACCGCTTGACGACACCCCAATATTTGATTGAATAATGAATCCTGCGGTGGCAGGTGCTCTGCGCTGTGATTTTTAAGATTGATGACACCAATAATTGTCACATTTGAATTAAATTTTACGGCACGAAAATTCGTACCGTAAAAAGATGGGGTGGAAGATGGGATTCGAACCCACGGTCTCCAGTGCCACAAACTGGCGCTTTAACCAACTAAGCTACATCCACCATAGCGCAAAAACTATTATACCATAATAATTCATTTTGTCAACAAAAATTTTCAATATTTTAAAAATAATATAATCTAACCTAAAATTGTGGGAGAGCGTGAAAAATCTCCCTTTAAAACCGTAAAGGTTAATTATAATTTTCTTGCCTCTATATAAAAGCGTTTATCGGCGGCGTGTCCCATTGAAAATGTTTTGCGTGGGAGTGAACCGTCCTGCTTGATTGCGTCAAACAGTTCGGATTTTTGCATACCCTCAAAAATAAAGCCAACGGTGTTTTCTGCCTTGCAAAGCGAATACACAACATCTTCGCCGTGAATGTAATCTATTGAAACATTTTTATTCTGTTTTAAATATTCGTCCAAGTAAGTTTGCAAGGTTGCAACAGCAAGTTTACCGGTAGGTTTAAGCGAAACTTCCCTTTTACTATCACCGTAAACACAGGTGAATTTTTGTGCGTCCATACCGAAATATTCCCCGCCTAAAGCAGTTACAAAATTTTCGATAAATTTTTCGGGTTCTACACCGAAAACTACACGGTAAATTGGCTCAAACTCCAAGGAAGTATCGTGAATATTTACTATTTCCACCAATGCGTAACGGGAATTTTCGGTCTTATTTAAGTTGTAACATTCCTTTGCGGTTGCAAGCGAATGGTTGCCGTCACCCACCGCAAACAAGAGTTTATCCTCCGTATTTTCCACCAAAGCGGAAAGTGCGTTTTGTATTTGTTCTGCCGTTTCGTCATCAACCGAGTAACCTTTAATATGACCGCTTTGTTGCATTAAACCGAAATCATACAGTTTTTCAAAACCGTTGATTTTTTCCTCTAACGGCTCAATAACGGTGCATTTTGGGTCGTCAATTAAAAGCATAACGTGGGGCATTTCAAGTTTTGCGTCTTTTCTTATCAAAACACGTGGCGGTATTCTTTCCAAAACAGTCGCTTCGGTAGCACGGATAAGCGCCTTACTTCCCTTTTCGTAGGAATAATTCTCCAAATCAATAAGACCTACCACACCTTTACGTATTTTTTCTCCGGTAACTTCCCTTTCAAGGTAGATAAAAGTATTTTCTATTTCACGAAAAACGCCGTTTTCAAGATAATCGGTCATGGTGCGGTTGATTTTTTCAATTCGATTACTGTTATCCGCCGACAAATAAACTTCCGGCAATATTAAATTAAGTGCAGACGGTTCGTTTCCTACGGTTTTTTCAACCTCTTTCCAATATTCGGGTTCGGAAGTATATTGGTCGCAGGCAACTACCGCCCATTTTTCAAAATTGCTTTTCGGCAGTAATATATTTGCAGGTAAAAAATATGTATTTTTCATTTTAAAACTCCTATTTAAAATTTTAGTTGCCGAAAACTCGACAACTAAATATTATTTGTAATATGAAAATTCTATTGCGGAGATACAATCCTCGGTTAAATTTACAAATGTTCTGATTTTATTCCGTCGGTCGCTTTTTGAAATAAAATAATCGAAGTAGTAATTATCATCAGTCACCTGATAAAAATGCGACGGTGTACCCAAAACGTCAATAATATCTGTAACGGCAGTGGTGTTGGTAATGCCGTTTACATTAAAGCCGTCGTAATCATTAGGGTTTTGGAAATAGTTATTTTCGATCCTAAATTTAACTATATTGCATTTTAAAAGTTTAACCGAAGAATTGGATGAATTATAAAACAAAGCCGAAAGTTCAGCACCCTTTTCGTTCACAAAGGTAACATAAACCGTTTCTTTGGCAAAAATCAAGGAATTTTCGTCGTAATCGCTGCCCTCTGCCAATTTCCAACCGCTATTAACCAAACTTTCCATTACTTCAGGTAGATTAAGTACCGAACCGTCAAACGAGGCATCATACTTAAACTTTTTACCCAAATAAATTTCGGAATAGTTTTCTTCATCAAAAACACTTATGTCAAAATAATTCGACATTTTTTGGTCAAGTGTCATAATTTCGGGCAGTTCGGTTTTAGTGTTCTCCGTATTTGGGGTTTCCTCCTGTTTTACTCCGTATTGCTTATCTGCCTTACTGCAAGCCGAAAAGGAAATTAAAATCAGCCCTGCCAACATTAAAGAAATAATTTTTTTCATAATTCTTCTCCATTATATTACTACCTATATTGTATAATTTTAATGAGAAAAAGTCAACCAAGATTTTCTTTTAAAAACAAGTTTATTTGTTTTGTTACAAAATTTGTGTTAACAAGAAAACTAAGTCCGTGTCCCGCACCCGTAACGGTGACCAATTTTGCGTGATCTTTAGCGGCAGTGAAAGCGATTTCCGACATTTCACATGGAACAAAATCGTCACTTGTTCCGTGAATAAGTAAAATCGGGATTTTTGTGTTTTTTACGGTATCTTTGGTAGAAATGCCCCTAATTGAAAATTTGCCGAAAAGTTTACACAAAAAATCCATTATAGGCACAAAAAGCCAACCGTTAATTTTATATTCCTGCTTTGCAACCTTTTTAATTATATCTACGGGTGATGTAAAACCGCAGTCGGCTATTGCGCATTTAACATTTTCGGGCATTTTATTTTTAAGTGACAGTAAAACCGTGGTAGCACCCATTGAAAGACCGCTTAAAACTATCTGTTTAGGAGCAAACTTTGCATTAACAAATTCCACCCAACTAACAACATCACGGCTTTCCTTTACCCCAAATGTAATAAGTTTACCCTCGCTTTTACCATGGGAGCGTTGGTCGGCAAGCAAAATATTAAAACCGCTTTGGTAATACATTTTAACTGCACAGGAAAAGTCGTGTTTTGCCGAAGAACGGTAACCGTGAAAGAGTAAAACCGTTTTATCGCTTTTACAGTCATAATATCTGCAATTAAGTTTAAGTCCGTCAAAAGATACCGTTTCATATTCTTTATAATCGGTTTGTTCCAAAAAGTCCATACAGGGCTTTATAACACCGTAATAGGGTTTTAAAAATCTGTTTCTTTTTGATTCTAAATCGTCAATGTCATCATTATTACTGCGAACAAAACAGATAAAGAAAAAATAGATAATAAGCGCCAAAAACAAAATTAGCAACGTTAAAATAATGTAAACCATTTTATCACCTATTATATATTACCACAAAACGCTTTATTTTTTACAAAAAAGATGTTAAAATATTTACGGTGGTTTTTATGTATCATAAATTAAGCGATGATTTAATAAAACAATTCGGTTGCAAGGTTTATAAATTGGCTTTGTCAGGCGGTATGACCTGCCCTGTAAGGGACGGAAAAATTTCAAATAAAGGTTGCATTTTTTGTTCGGCTGACGGTTCGGGGACTTTTTGCGAAAAAAGCGTTGACGATATTTACACCCAAATCGAAAACGCAAAAAGTCGGGTTGGAAAGAAGATTAAAAGCGGAAAATATATTGCATATTTTCAAGATTTCACTAACACCTATGCCCCCGTAGAGTATTTAGAAAAGATTTTCACAAAAGCAATAAACCATCCGGACATTGTAGCGTTATCTGTTGCAACAAGACCTGACTGTTTACCGCAAGATGTACTGAATTTATTGGAAAAACTAAACAAAATCAAACCCGTTTGGGTTGAATTGGGTCTGCAAACAGTACACCCCTCTACCGCAAGTTATATAAGACGAGGTTACCCATTAAAAGTGTTTGACAAGGCGGTGAAAGATTTAAAAAAGTTAAATATTACGGTTGTTGTGCATATAATTTTAGGGCTGCCGTTTGAAACAAAGGAAATGATGTACGAAACTGTAAAATATGTCGGAAAAAGCGGTGCGGACGGAGTGAAACTGCAACTTTTGCACGTACTTAAAAACACCGACCTTGCAAAAGAATATGAAATGGGAAAATTTAATTGCCTTACAATGGAAGAATATATTGAAATACTTAAAAACTGCATAAAAATACTTCCTAAAAGCGTTACCGTTCACCGTTTAACAGGTGACGGCGCAAAGAAAGACCTAATCGCTCCCCTTTGGTCTGCCGATAAAAAGCGGGTTTTAAATGCGGTTAACAAGGCGTTTTTGGAGGAAAAAGTCGAACAAGGAAGCATAAAAATATGAAATTTACATTTTAGAAAAAGCCAACGCAAAACTAATGCATTGGCTTTTTTATTATATAAGTTTTTGCTTTACTTGAAGTTTGTCGAATGCAAATCCAACCACAACAAAAAGTACTGAACTAAATACCGACTGGACAACATTTCCCGGCATTTCCTGAACCGGGGCTATGAAATTGCCCGATATAACAATTGCATTATAAAGGTAATATCCCAAAACCGTAATACCGCATGCGGGAATGAGCATAAGCGAATTGCGTTTACCTATAATTTTTTCACTTTTGTTTGTAAAGAGTAATGCAATAGCGGTTTTAATAATTACCGAACCCGGCGCCCAAATGGCGTAACCTGTAAGGCAATCCGCAAGGAATGCTCCGCCGGCGCCTACAAACACGGCATAAGGTGCGGGAAGTAAAGCGGCGGCAAGATAAATCAGTCCGTCACCCACGTGGACATATCCTGTATAACTCGGAATGTGCAAATATGCAGTGAAGACGAATACCAATGCGGTGAAAACACCCGCAAGGCACATAAGTTTGATGTTTTGTTTTTTCATAACTAAACCCCTTTTTTAAAACTTGATTTTTGTTTGAAAGCATTATATAATGTTTTTGGTTATATTAAAATAGTCAAAAAAGGAGGATTTTATATCACCAGATGAAATATGAAATAAAAAAAACTGATAAAACCAGCGCATACATACAACTTTATAAACAGGTGCGGGAGGATATTATAAACGGAATATATCCCTATAACACCAAGTTGCCTTCCAAACGGATAACGGCTGAGGAACTGGGGATAAGCACCGTAACGGTCGAACACGCTTACTCATTGCTTTGTGACGAGGGATATATTGAACCTATGGAAAGAAGCGGATATTTTGTTATATTCCGCACTACAGACGGATTTGTTTCTTCACAAAAATATGCAAAGCACATCTACCCCACCGTTCAGCACCATGATACTTCGGTAGAATTTCCCTTTTCGGTTTTAGCCAAAACTATACGTACCGTTATAAGCAATATGAAAGAGTCGGTTTTAGACCGTTCCGAAAACTTCGGAACTTACCAACTTCGTACCGCAATTAAGGAATATCTTGCACGTAACAGGGGTATTACCGCCGATATCGAACAGATAGTAATCGGTTCGGGTTCGGAATACCTTTATAATCTCATAGTGGTACTTTTAGGCAGGGACAAAACTTTTGCCATTGAATCCCCGTCCTACAAAAAGATTGAACAGGTTTACAGTGTTTCGGGGGTTAAACTGCAAAAACTTCCTCTTTTAAATGACGGAATAGACTCTAACGCTTTGAAATCCTGTAACGCAGATGTTTTGCACATCTCACCTTACCGCAGTTACCCTAGCGGAGTCAGTGCCGATATTTCCAAACGGCACGAATATTTAAGGTGGGCAAAACATTTTGACAGATTTATTATTGAAGATGATTTTGAGTCGGAATTTTCGGTTTCCCAAAAGTTTGAAGAAACACTTTTTTCCCAATCGGGTCAAGATAATGTTATTTATATGAATACCTTTTCAAAAACCGTTTCCCCGTCTTTGCGTGTGGGATATATGGTACTTCCGAAATGCTTAATCGAAAAATTTAAAACAACCCTTGGCTTTTATTCCTGCACAGTACCTACCTACATTCAGTATGTGCTTGCCGAACTTATAACAAGCGGAGATTTTGAAAGACATATTAACCGTGTAAGACGTGCAAAACGCAAAGAAATTGCCAAATTGCAGACAAAAGACAAAATTTAAAGGGAGGTACCCCCTCCCTTTAATTGATTAAACAGTTTTATTTCGTTTTAAGTAGATTTTATCCACAATGAATTTTGCAAGCAACGAAACGGCAATACCCAAAACCATTCCCGCCAAAACGTCCGTCGGGTAATGAACATACAAATAAAGCCGTGAAAAGGCAATGATAACCGCTAAAATTATGGCAGGTATTCCGTACTTTTTATTGTGCAGAAAAACGGAAGTTGCCCCCTCGAACGAAGCGAGGGTATGCCCCGACGGGAAAGAAAAACTTTTAAGTTTAGGAATTAAAACCGAAACCGCCGAATTTACGTCATACGGTCTTGTGCGTGCTACAATATTTTTTAAGAAAACATTGCCGATAATATAGCCGATTAAAAGACTGAATCCCATAGTGATACCTATTTTTCGGGTTCTTTTAAAGCAGATTAAAATTACCGAAAGTGCAATCCAAAAAATTCCGCCGTCACCGAGTTTTGTTATAATAGGCATTACGGTATCCAAAAACTTACAGGAAAAAATCTCACCTATTTTGTCAAGCAAACTCAATTCAAAACTGTTCATAATTATTTACTTTGATTGTATTTTTCAACAACATTTCTAATTCTGTCAGCCGGGTCCAAAAGACTGCTGATTGAATTATCACAATTAAGGGTATCAACCAAAAGTGCAATATATTTAGACATATTAACACTGCAATACCATTCACGTGATAAAAGTTCGGGAGTTTGATAAATAAGGTTAGTGGTAAATACTTTGTCAATAAGGCCGTTTTCATAGTATTCGTCAAACTTTTGGAGTCCTTCAACGAACAAACCGAAAGTAGAGAAAACAAAAATTCTTCCTGCTCCCTTTTCTTTAAGTTTAGCGGCAATATCCAACATAGATTCGCCCGAAGAAATCATATCGTCAACAAGAATTAAGTCCTTGCCGGTAATATCATTACCTAAGAATTCGTGTGCTTCAATGGGGTTGCGTCCGTTAACAATTACCGAATAGTTACGGCGTTTATAGAACATACCGAGTTCAAGCCCTAAAACCGAAGAATAGTAAATACAACGGCTCATACCGCCCTCATCGGGGGATACTATCATAGTATGTTCACGGTCCAGTTTAATATCGGGAACGGTTTTTAAAAGGGCTTTTATCATTTGATATGCGGCTTGAACATTGTCAAAACCGTCAAGCGGGATAGCATTGTTTACACGTGGGTCGTGTGCGTCAAACGTAATGATATTCTTAACACCCATTGCAACCAATTCCTGTAAAGCCATTGCACAGTCCATAGATTCACGTGCGGTTCTTCTGTGTTGTCTTCCCTCGTAAAGCATAGGCATAATAACGGTAATTCTTCTTGCTTTACCGCCCAAAGCCGCAATAACACGTTTTAAATCCTGAAAATGGTCATCAGGACTCATGGGCACGGTTCTGCCGTACATTTTATATTCAACGCTGTAATTAAAACAGTCACAAATAATATAAGCGTCCAATCCGCGGGCGGTATGTTTTAAAACCGCTTTTGCTTCACCTGTACCGAAACGGGGACAGTTAGGTTTAACAACAAAAGTATCCTCCTCCGAAACACCGCGCCACTGTTTTAAATAATAGTCCACCTTTGAGGAAATATCCTCACATCCACGCATACTGATTAACGCCAAATCGCCGTATGGGGTATGCTTAAAATCAACACTTGCCATATTAACAACCTCCATAAAACATTATTGCTTATATAATAACACAAAACTTTCGACAAAAAAAGACTTTTTACAAAAAAATATTATATTTTTTTAAATTTGTTGAAGTCTTATAAAAAGTTTGATATAATAATTTTAATATTATGTATTTTTTTGAAAGGTGGTATTATTTTGGCTAAAGTTTACCTTTTAGCACACACACCAAACCCCGAACACGCAGTAGCATCTGCCGCTAAACTTTGTTACAGCAGTTCCACTATAGGCGGTCTTCGTGAAAACCTGACCGACGAAAGCGCATCTAAATTTGTTGAAATGCTCTCAGAGATAGGTCACGAAAGCCCTATCGAACACGCTTCTTTCACCTTTGGAATTGAAGGGGTTTCACGTTCGTTATTAGCGCAAATTACCCGCCACAGAATGGCATCTTTTTCGGTTAAAAGCCAACGCTATGTAAGAGAGGGCAGTTTTGAATACGTTACCCCACCCGAAATTGCCGCAATTCCCGAAGCAAAGAAAATATATGACGAAATTATGGTAGAAGACCAAAAAAGGTATGACCGCCTTGCCGAAATATTAAAAGAAAAGCACATCAAAACCTTTATGGCAGACGGTAAGGACGAAAAAACCGCAACCCGTTTGGCAGAGAAAAAAGCCATTGAAGACGCACGGTTTGTTCTTCCGAACTCATGTGAAACCCAAATGGTTATGACAATGAATGCACGTTCGCTTATGAACTTTTTCAAACACCGTTGTTGCAACCGTGCCCAATGGGAAATTAAAGATATTGCCGACCAAATGTTAAAACTTGTATTAGAAGTCGCACCCAACCTGTTTAAAAACGCAGGCCCTGCCTGTGCAAACGGTGCTTGCAGTGAGGGTAAAATGTCCTGCGGCAAAGCAAACGAAGTACGTGAATTTTACAAAGGATTAAGAAGAAATGGGTAAACTTATTGTAATAGAAGGACTTGACGGCAGCGGTAAATCCACCCAACTTGAATTATTACCGCAAAACCTAAAACAAAAAGGGATTGACTGTAAAACGGTATCTTTCCCCGACTATGAAAACCCGTCAAGCACACTTGTTAAAATGTATCTTGCAGGCGAATTTGGCAAAAGACCAAATGATGTTAATGCTTTTGCCGCCTCTACCTTTTACTGTGTAGACCGCTTTGCCTCCTTCAAAACCAACTGGGGCGAATTTTATCAAAAAGGCGGTACGGTTATTGCCGGCAGATACACCACTTCCAACGCCGTTCATCAATGTTCTAAACTTTCCGAAAGCGAATGGAAAAGTTTTCTTAACTGGCTTTACGATTTCGAGTATAACAAGGTAGGTATTCCAAAACCCGACAAGGTGATTTTTCTTGATATGCCGGTTGAAGTTTCGCAAAAGTTACTCTCTAAAAGATACGGCGGTGACGAAACCAAAAAGGACATTCACGAAAGCGATACCGAATATCTTGCCCGTTGCCGAAAAGCCGCCGTATTTACCGCAAAATATTCTGACTGGGATATTATTCCCTGCAGCCAAAACGGTCAAGCAAGAAGCATACAAGACATTGCGAACGACGTTTTAAAAAGCGTTTTAGAAATTTATTAAAGAGGGATTTTATGTTTTACGTCTTTTTAGCAAACGGGTTTGAAGAATGTGAAGCGTTAGCACCCGTTGACATTTTAAGAAGAGCCGATATTGCGGTTAAAACAGTCGGCGTCGGCGGTAAAACCATAATCGGCAGTCACGGTATTTCGGTAAACTGTGATACCGATAATTTGAATTTGACAACCGACGGTTTAGAGGGTATTATTCTTCCCGGAGGAATGCCCGGTACTTTGAATCTTGAAAAAGACGATACGGTACAAAAATTTATAGATTACTCTGCTTGCAATAATTTGCTTATTTGCGCAATATGTGCCGCACCGTCAATTTTAGGGCATAAAAACCTTTTAAACGGCAAAACCGCCACCTGTTTTCCCGGGTTCGAGAAGGAGCTTTTAGGTGCAACACTCTCCCCTGACCCCGTAGTTAGGGACGGTAATATTATCACCGCCTACGGTGCGGGTGCCGCATTTGATTTTGGGTTTGAAATTTTGTCGTCCGTTAAGGGAAAAGATTTTTCGGATAATTTGAGAAAACAAATGAAGTATAAATAAACGGAGAAAATTTATGAGTGAAGAATTTAAAAATAATTTACCTAGTGATGATGATTTTATTTTAGGTAAAGGTTTTGAAATTGAAGAAACGCAAGTAGAATATAAAAGAAAACCGAAAAAAGGAAAAAACAAACTGAAAATTGCCGTTACGGTTATTTTAATTTTTGCAATATCCATAGGTCTTGCCTTCGGTATTATTTATGCCGGTGCGGATTATATCGGTGTAGGTTTCGGTCGGGGCGAAGAAGTTGTAATGGAAATTGCCCCAGGCAGCAGTACTGCTAAAATTGCAAAACAATTAAAGCAAAGCGGTGCGGTTAAAATTCCGCTTTTGTTCCGCCTTTACGCAAAGGTTAAGGGGTACGAAAGCAGTTTTAAATACGGTCTTTACACCTTTAGCAGCGAAGCGGGGTACAGTTCTATTGCAAATATGCTTATAAACGAAGGTGCAAAAGCCGAAAGCGTAACCGTTACCATACCCGAGGGTACGGGAATTAACGATTATACCAAGAACGTTAACGGCGAAAATGTTACAATTCCCGGCATTGCCACCATACTTGAAAACAAGGGAATTTGCACAAAATCCGATTTTCTTGACGCTTTGGACGAGGTTAAATTTAACTCAAAGTTGCTTTCAAATGTTGACAGCGACAAAACTTATTATGCTTTAGAAGGTTACCTTTTCCCCGAAACTTACGATTTTTATTCCTACGATTCCAAAGAGTGTGCCGTTTTGGCGGTAAAACGAATGATAAAGGAAACCGAAAAACGCATTACCGAAGATATGTATGAAAAAGCCGAAAAGCAAGGATATTCTATGAACCAAATTCTTACCATGGCTTCTATTATTCAAATGGAATCGGGCAACGATGCTGCGGCTTTGCCTAAAATTGCGGGTGTTTTTTATAACCGTTTAAACAGCAAAGATTTTGAAACATTGGGTTCTTCACCCACCTGTTATTACGGAAAATCCTTTAAGCACGATGACGGTAGATATGACACCTACAAAGCCAAAGGACTTCCCCCCGGACCCTTGTGTTCACCCGGAATTGACGCAATAAATGCGGCTCTTAACCCCGAAACTTCAGACTATTATTACTTTGTTACCGACAAAAACGGTAAATTTTACTTCCACAAAACTTTGGAAGAACAAAATAAAACAATAAACAAACTCAAACAGGAAAAAAATTGGATTTATGAATACTTCAACTAATAAAGTTCCCGAACTTTTATGCCCTGCGGGTGATTTGACCCGCCTTAAAGCCGCCGTAGATTACGGTGCAGATGCCGTTTATCTTGCAGGCGAGGAATTCGGTATGCGCACCGCCGCATCTAACTTTGGGATAGATGACCTTAAAACAGGTGTCGAATATGCACACAAAAACGGCGTTAAAGTTCACGTTACCTGCAACACTATCCCTCATAACGAGGAAATACCACGTTTACCCTTATTTTTGGAACGGTTAAACGATATAGGTATTGACGCCGTAATTGCCGCCGATTTAGGCACAATGGGAATGGTTAAAAAATATGCACCCAATGCGGAACTTCATATTTCGGTTCAGTCGGGTATATGCAACTATGAAACGGCAAACGCTTTTTATAATTTAGGTGCAAAACGTGTGGTTTTAGCACGTGAATTATCGTTAAGTGAAATTGCCGAAATAAGAGCCAAAACGCCTAAAGAACTTGAAATAGAGGCATTTGCGCACGGTGCTATGTGTGTTTCCTTTTCGGCAAGATGTTTGCTTTCAAGTTATATGACCGGCAGGGACGCTAACCGCGGCGACTGTGCACAACCCTGCCGTTGGAGTTATTCTTTAATGGAAGAAAAACGTCCGGGACAGTATTTTGACATTACCGAAACCGACAAAGGCACATACATTTTGAACGCCAATGATATGTGTATGGCAGAATATCTTGATAAAATGCGTGACTGCGGTGTGGACAGTATTAAAATAGAAGGCAGAGCAAAATCCCACTACTATGTAGCGGTTACAACCAACGCTTACCGAGGTGCGCTGGACAGTTTGGCACAATC
Organism: Acutalibacteraceae bacterium; assembly: GCA_036310925.1. Lineage (GTDB taxonomy): Bacteria > Bacillota > Clostridia > Oscillospirales > Acutalibacteraceae > UBA737. The sequence goes on along the minus strand of JAXJQX010000021.1, from coordinate 108,286 downwards.
GGGAAAAGACTGGAAATGCCCCGCTTGGGTTTTGGAAGAACTAAATAAAATTAGCCACCGCAACTATTCCCAAGGTTTTTATTTAGGCAAACCCGAAAATGCACAAACATACCAAAATGCGGGTTATGTCAGGGACTATTCGGTTGCCGCTATTGTTGACGGTTATCGGGACGGTTTTATAGTAGCAACCCTTAAAAATAAGTTTTTAAAGGGGCAGGAATTTGACTGTTTAGAGCCGAAAAACAAGCCATTCCCCGTTGTTGCAACAGAACTTTACGACGGCAACGGCAACCTGATTGACTCTGCTCCCCACCCGATGATGACAATTAAAATTCCGTATCCCAACCCTGTTAAAAAGGGATCGCTTTTGCGTATGAAAGCCGATTAAACCGACACCTCTTGTTAATACTAAACAAGAGGTGTTTTTTATGGAGCAAAACAATTTTTGGAAAACCTTTTCACGGCGGAGTGCCGTTTGTTTCTTTTTAATAATATCTTTATTTTTAAGTTGTATTTTAAGGGTTGCGGTTATTGCCAATTCAAACTTAAAGAAAGTACAATTATCCCAAAGCAGTTTAAAAATTAAAATTGCGAATTTAAGAGGAACAATTTTTGACCGTAATTTAATTCCGCTTACAAACAAAGACAAAAAAATTATTGCCTGTATTTCCCCTACTCCCCGTGCGGTAACGGCAATTAGCAGTGTTTTAAAGGGCGAAGAATTGGAAAATGTATTGGAACGCCTAAAAAAGGGCAAACCCGTAACGGTAGAAGTTGACGAAATAATAGAATGTGACGGAATAGTATGTACCGAAGTTTATACCCACAACTCCGAAGACACACCGGCAATACACACATTGGGTTATATAAATGCCGATAACAAGGGTGTTTCGGGAATTGAAAAAGCGTATGACGGTATTCTTTACTCGAAAAGCACCGTAAATATTTCTTACACCTGTGACGGACTGGGTAATATTTTGGAGGGTATTCCCCCTACTCTCCAAAACGACACTTCGGTAATAGCGGGCGGTGTTGTAAGCACTATTGATATTAACATTCAAAATATAGTTGAAACTGCCGCCGATAATATTGAAAGCGGTGCTGTAATTGTAGCCGAAAGTGAGACAAATAAAATACGGGGAATCGCAAGCCGACCGAATTTTGACTGCACAAACATTGCCGAATATTTAAACAAAGAAAATTCCCCGCTTTTTAACCGAACTGTTTCGGCTTACAATGTGGGTTCGGTATTTAAGCCCTGCGTTGCGGCGGCCGGCATTGAAAACGGCTATAAAGATTTTACCCACCTTTGTACCGGAAGCAGTGAAATTATTGACCGTGTGTTTCGTTGCCATAAACACGACGGACACGGTATTACCGATTTAAAAGGCGGTATTGCAAATTCTTGCAACACTTATTTTTATAATTTTGCATTTAAGGTAGGCGGTGACCAAATCTACAAAACCGCAAGGGTGTTCGGTTTTGGCGGAAATTCCAAAATATGCGAAAACTTATATACCGCAAAAAGTACAGTCCCCGCAAAAGAAACCCTTAAAAATATTGCACGCTTGGCAAATTTCAGCATCGGTCAGGGTGAACTTACCGCCTCCCCTGTTTCTATGCTTAATTTATACAGTGCCATTGCAAACGGCGGAAAGTATTATCTGCCGTCGGTAATAGAGGGTACGCTTCAAAACGGCGAAATTACCCCTTATAATATCGGCAGTCCCACCGTGGCTATGAAAGAAACTACCGCCGAAATTTTAAAAGAATGTTTAAAAGCGGTGGTAGAAGAAGGTACGGGAACTTCGGCAAAACCGCAAACCGTTTCGGCGGCGGGAAAAACCGCCACGGCACAAACGGGAAAAAAGCAAAACGGTAAGGAAATTTGCAGTACTTGGTTTTGCGGTTTTTTCCCTTTTGAAAGCCCTAAATACACCGTAATTGTCTTTTGCGAAAACTCGCAAAAACAAACAAAATCCTGTGCGGAAATTTTTGCGGAAATTGCGGATAAAATCACTTCGCTCGGTTGACAAATTATAACAATAAGTATATAATAAGTAGGAATGTTTTAAATTTTTAAAAGGATGTTTTACAAATGAAATGGACTTCTCTTAATGACTTGCGTGAAAGTTATTTGTCTTTCTTTGAATCAAAGGGACATTTACGGCTTGGAAGTTTTTCGTTAGTGCCTAATAACGATAAATCGTTGCTTTTAATCAACTCGGGTATGGCACCTATGAAAAAGTACTTCACGGGCGAGGTTACACCCCCACGCAACCGTGTTACAACCTGCCAAAAATGTATCCGCACACCTGACCTTGAAAGGGTTGGTATTACTGCACGTCACGGTACGTTTTTTGAAATGCTCGGTAACTTTTCTTTTGGGAATTATTTTAAAAACGAAGCAATTCCGTGGGCATGGGAATATTTAACCAAAGTGCTTGAAATTCCCGAAAACCTGCTTTGGCCTTCGGTTTATGAGGAAGACGACGAAGCATACGCTTTATGGCGTGATGTTATAGGCGTACCCGAAGAACGCATTGTAAGAATGGGTAAAGAGGATAATTTCTGGGAACACGGAACAGGTCCTTGCGGTCCTTGCAGCGAAATTTACTTTGACCGCGGCGAAAAATACGGTTGCGGCAGTCCCGATTGCAAACCCGGCTGTGACTGTGACCGTTATATGGAAATTTGGAACAACGTTTTCTCCCAGTTTAATAATATGGGTGACGGCACATATAAAGAACTTGAACACAAAAACATTGATACCGGTATGGGACTTGAGCGTTTGGCTTGCGTTATGCAGGGTGTTGACAATATGTTTGAGGTTGACACTATACGCAACATTTTGGATAAAGTTTGTGCTATTTCGGGCAAGGAGTACGGCAAAGACCACTCTACAGATGTGTCAATCCGTGCTATTACCGACCATGCACGTGCCGCAACCTTTATGATAAGCGACGGTATTATCCCCTCTAACGAAGGAAGAGGATATGTTCTTCGCCGTATTATCCGCCGTGCGGTTCGCCACGGAAAACTTATCGGTATTAACCGTCCGTTCTTTATGGAACTGTGTGAGAGTGTAATAAACGAAAATAAATCCGGCTATCCCGAACTTGTTGAGAAAAAGGAACTCATTACAAAAGTTATTGTAAACGAAGAAGCATCCTTTAACAAAACTATTTCGGAAGGTCTTTCTTTGCTTAACGAACTTACCAAAAAGGGCGGTATTCTTTCGGGCGAAGACGCTTTTAAACTTTACGATACTTACGGTTTCCCCATTGATTTAACCCGGGACATTCTTGCCGAAAAAGGTATGACACTTGACGAAGAAAAGTTCAAAGAATGTATGGAAGAACAACGCAACAAAGCAAGAAATGCACGTAAAGCGTCTGACGGTGAAAGTTGGAAATCTAACGACATTTCTTATGAAAATATACCCGCTACCGAATTTTTGGGATATAAAGAACAAGAATGTGATGCCAAAGTTCTGGACATTGTGTTAGACGGTGAACACACCTTGACCGCAACAAACGGCAACAAAGCAATTTTGGTACTTGATAAAACCGTTTGCTACGCCGAAAGCGGCGGTCAGATTGGTGACAGCGGTGTTATTTCCGCTTGCGGTTTTGAATTTTCGGTATTGGACGTTAAGAAAACCTCCGGCGGCGTATTTACCCACATAGGTACCGTTACAAACGGTTCGGTTTCGGTGAACGACGGCGTGAAAGTGTCTTATGATGTAAATAAACGCAACGCAATTCGCCGTAACCATACTGCGGCTCACCTTTTGCAGGCAGCTTTACGCAATGTTTTAGGTACACACGTAGAACAAGCAGGTCAATTAGTAAACGAAAAAGCAGTCCGTTTTGACTTTACCCACTTCTCTGCCTTGACAAACGAAGAATTAAAAGCGGTTGAAAACTTTGTAAACAACGCTATTTTAAATGCACTTGCGGTTGAAAATAACGAAATGCCTATTGAAGACGCTAAAAAATTAGGCGCTATGGCATTGTTCGGTGAAAAATACGGCGAAGTTGTACGTGTTGTTAATGCAAGCGGTGTTTCTATTGAATTATGCGGCGGTACACACGTTGACAATACTTCAAAAATCGGTTTGTTCCACATTAACTCCGAATCGAGCGTTGCCGCAGGTGTAAGACGTATTGAAGCGGTTACGGGTGAGGGTGTTCTTGCGGTAATTGAAAATTACATTAACTTGGTAACCGAAACCGCCGAAGCGCTTAAATCCGCTAATGTAAACGATATTGCAAAGCGTTCTTATGCAGTTATGACCGAACTTAAAGAAACCCAAAAATCACTCCAAAAAGCCGAAGCGCAAATTGCTAACGCAAAACTGGGAAGTATTTTTGACGGTGCTGTTAATATTAACGGTATTCGTGTTGTGGCAAAAGAACTTAAGAATACCCCCGCAGACGAACTTCGCCGTATGTGTGATACCGTTAAGGCGGACAATAGCGATGTTATTGCAGTATTTGCAAGTATTAACGGTGAAAAACTTACCTTCTGTGCCGCTTGCGGTAAAGATGCCGTACAAAAAGGTGCTCACGCAGGTAACCTGGTTCGTGAAATTGCTAAAATTACCGGCGGTAACGGCGGCGGCAAGCCGGACAGTGCAATGGCGGGCGGTAAAGATTCTGCCAAATTACAAGAAGCACTTAACGCCGTTGCGGAAGTTGTTAAAAATCAGTTGTCGTAAGGTGATATTATGAATGATTGTTTATTTTGTAAAATAATTAAAGGTGATATAAATAGCACCAAAATCTACGAAGACGAATATGTCTACGCCTTTGCGGATATTGCACCCCAAGCACCCTTTCACGCCGTTATTGTTCCTAAAATTCATATTTGCTGTGCTGACGAAATTGACAGTGAAAACAGTATTTACATTGCCAAAATTTTTGAAGCAATAGCAAAAATTTCTAAAAAAGAAAATTTAGAAAACGGCTACCGTGTTGTTAATAACTGCGGAACTGACGGCGGTCAAACCGTGGGACATTTGCACTTTCACCTGCTCGCCAGAAGATACCTTTCGTGGCCTCCGGGTTGATAAAAAATTAAAGGAGTTTTAATTATGGCTGAATATTACACACTTAAAATTGCAGGACTTGAAAGAAAACTTGAAAAATTCCCCGTAAGCGATAAGTTGGATATTGCCGCATTTATTATATTCGGTGATGTTGAATTAACCGTTAAAGCAAGCGAAGAATTGCTTAAAAAGGTTTCGGATTTTGATTTCATAATCACCCCCGAAGCTAAAAGTATTCCGATTGCTTACGAAATGGCACGACAAAGCGGAAAACCCTACATAGTAGCACGAAAAGGTGTAAAGGTTTATATGCGCAACCCGCTTGACGTTTCGGTTACATCTATTACGACCAAAAACGAACAACACCTGTTTTTGGGTGAAAGTGAGGTCGAAATGATTAAGGGCAAACGTGTACTTATTGTGGACGATGTTATAAGCACAGGCGAATCTATTGAAGCGGTTAGGAAGTTAGTTAAGGAAGCAGGCGCTATTGAAACTGCCTCCTGTGCGTTCTTAGCCGAAGGCGATGCCGCCGACCGTGACGATATTGTCTTCCTTGAAAAATTACCCCTGTTCTTTAAGTAAATCTTACAACCTAAAACGAGACATAAGTTTTTATCGCTTATGTCTCGTTTTTTAATAATTACTAATTAAAGTTTTAATGTTGATTATTATAAAAATAAAAAACGCCGCAGATTGCGGCGTTTAATACTGTTAACATTAAGCGTTTGCTTTATTAAAACGAGTAACCAACGCAGATTTCTTTCTTGCTGCATTATTCTTGTGAATGATACCTTTTGTAGTTGCCTGGTCAATTTTCTTACAAGCGGCTGTAACAACAGCAGCCATATCTTCAGACTTAGCATCAATAGCAGCGTCAGCCTTCTTAACAGCGGTTCTTAAAGCAGAACGATACGCTTTGTTCTTTTCGTAATTTGCTTTGCTAACAAGCACACGTTTTTTAGCAGATTTAATGTTCGGCATGATGACACCTCCTATCATTTACTCACGTACAACTTATAATAACACAAATTGTTCAAAATTGCAATACTTTTTTTAACAAATTAAATTTTATTTGCGGTTTGTTTGTTGATTTCAGGCGAATACTGATATGTAGGAACAATTTTCTTAACCAATTCACGTATATTGGCCGATTCATCGTACATAGTATTACGCATTTCTTCTATTGTTTTAAGTAAAAATTCTTCGTCAATATCAATAGGTTTGCCGATATGGATTAAACTGTTTTCGGTTTCTTTAAGTCCTTCTTCCGACATTAAAAGTTCCTCATACAGTTTTTCCCCCGGACGGAGTCCCGTAAATTCGATTTGAATATCCTTATAAGGTGTAAAACCGGAAAGTTTAATAAGATTTTCGGCAAGGGTTAGAATTTTTACGGGCTGTCCCATATCGAGGACAAATATCTCCCCTCCCTTTGCATTTGCACCTGCTCTTATAACAAGCGAAACCGCTTCGGGGATTGTCATAAAATATCTTATAATATTCGGGTCTGTAACCGTAACCGGACCGCCGTGTTCAATTTGCTTTTTAAAAAGCGGTATAACACTTCCGTTACTGCCCAAAACATTACCGAAACGAACAGCTACAAATTCGGTATCCGAACGGTTGTTAAAGGTTTGGACAATCATTTCGCAAATTCGTTTGCTGGCACCCATAATATTTGTGGGGTTAACCGCTTTATCGGTAGAGATTAAAACAAACTTTGAAGCACCGTATTTATCCGCCATTTGGGCGGTTTTATATGTACCTAAAACATTGTTCTTTATGGTTTCGTTAGGGCTTTCCTCCATAAGCGGAACGTGTTTATGTGCCGCCGCATGGTAGATAATATCGGGACGGTATTTTTTGAATATTGAATCAAGACGTTTCGTGTCCCTAACCGAGCCGATAAGGGTTGCAAGTTTTAAGTCGGGATATTTATATTTTAATTCGTTTTGAATCTCATAAGCGTTGTTTTCGTAAACGTCAAAAATTATCAGTTGTTTTGGCTTATGAAAAGCGATTTGACGGCAAAGTTCACTGCCTATCGTACCGCCGCCTCCCGTTACCAAAATTGTTTTATCGGTAACGTATTTGTACGCTTTATCGTCGTTGACTTTTATCGGCGCACGGCCTAAAAGGTCTTCAATTTCGACCTTACGTATAGAGGAAGTAATCTGGCTAACATCACTGATTTGGTATAACGGCGGAATTATTTTTAAATCACAGTTTGTTTTCTGGCAAATATTTAAAATTTGGGTTTTATTGTTATTGTCACAACTTGGAATTGCAAAAATAATAGTGTCTATTTGATACTTTTCAACAGCGTTTAAAATTTCTTCCCTGCCGCCGATAATGTGAACTCCATTTATGTACTGGTTATGCTTTTCTTTATTATCGTCTATAACACATTTTACTTTGTATTTGTTATTATATGAAAAGTCGGTAATTATCAACTGTGCGGCGGCACCTGCACCGATAATTAAAGCATTGCATGTGTCAGTATCCTCTTTACTTTTCAATAGTTTTATCCGAATAACTAAATGTTTAATAATTAACCGTTGCATACTTATTAAAAATACCGTGAAGAAATAGGTTAAAATATGCACCGAAAGATCTATATCGGATTCTGAAAAAAGTGCCGTTTGTGATACTGCAGTAACAACAAAGGAAGCGAAAACGCCGAAAAGTATACGGCATACTTCGTTAATTCCCGAAAAACGCCACAAAATGTTATACACCTTAACAAGATACAAAGCAAAAACCGTTACCATCGGCCAAACGAGAAAACTAAACGTAAAGGGATTAAGCCATTGGTATTTCACGCTGTATCCGCAAAGGAAAAACGATAATATCAACGAAACTGAGGCAACCAAAAAATCATAAACAACAAAAAATATTGTATATAACAGTTTTTTCATTATATTCTTCCTTATAATAAATTGATTCCGTTAGCTTTACATTTTAAAACTTCTTTTTCGGGCCAAATAGATACCTGCACTTCCCCAATGTGTGCTTTATGTAAAAGGAACATAGAAAGACGTGACTGACCTATTCCCCCGCCGATTGTAAGGGGTAATGCACCCGAAATCAACATTTTATGAAATTCGTATTTTGTGCGTTCTTCTTTGTTTTCGGCTTTTAATTGACTTAAAAGAGAGTCCCTGTCAACCCTGATACCCATTGAAGAAATTTCAAAAGGAATATCAAGTACACGGTTGTAAAGTACAATGTCGCCGTTTAAATTCCAGTCATCATAATCGGGTGCTCTGCCGTCATGCTTTTCGCCGTTTTTAAGCCGTCCGCCGATTTTCATAATAAATACCGCACCGTATTGTTTTGCGGCTTGGTATTCACGTTGTTTTGGGGTTAAATCGGGATATTTTTCCTCCAATTCGTAGGTAGAAACAAAAGTAATATCCTGCGGTAAATAGCAGTCCAGCACAGGGTATGCCTTTTCGATTTCTTTTGCAGTATCCAAAACCGCCGAATAAATGCTTTTTACGGTTTGTTTTAGGTAAGCATCTGTTCTGTCACCTGCAGTAATAATCTTTTCCCAATCCCATTGGTCAACATAAATAGAATGAAGATTATCACAAACTTCATCACGGCGAATAGCATTCATATCGGTATAAAGTCCTGCGTGCATAGGAAAACCGTATTTTAAAAGTGCCATACGTTTCCACTTTGCAAGACTGTGAACAACTTCGGCAATTTCACCGGTTTCCAAAATATCAAACGAAACGGGACGTTCAACACCGTTTAAGTCGTCGTTAATACCGCTTCCCTGCTTTACAAAAAGCGGTGCGGAAACACGTGAAAGATTAAGATTTTCGCAAAGTTTGCTTGCAAATTTTTCCTTTACAAGCGAAATTGCGTTTTGCGTGTCAAATTCGTTTAATTTTGAAACATATTTTTCCATATAAAACACTCTTTAAGAAATATTTCCCACGGTTCTGGGATAAAGAATTACATCACGTATGTTTTGAACGCCGGTTACGTACATAATTATACGTTCAAGACCGAGACCGAAACCGCTGTGCGGAACCGAACCGAAACGGCGAAGAGCAATATAATGTTCGTAGTCTTCTAAATTCATACCACGCTTTTGCATTGCATCCAATAACTTATAGAGGTCGGCTTCACGTTCACTGCAACCGATAATTTCACCTACACCGGGGACTAAAAGGTCGGTTGCGGCTACGGTTTTACCGTCATCATTTTGTTTCATATAAAACGACTTAATTTCTTTGGGGTAATTTGTAAGGAATACGGGACGTTTGCAAATTTCCTCGGAAATGTATCTTTCGTGTTCGGTCTGCAAATCGCAACCCCATTCAACCGGATATTGGAACTCCTTACCCGACTTTTTAAGAATATCAATCGCTTCGGTATATGTCATAACCGCAAAATCGTGACTTGCAACATTTTTTAATTTTTCAATAAGTCCTTTTTCAAAAAGTCGGTCAAAGAATTTCAGTTCTTCGTGGCATTTTTGGAGCACGGTGTTTATAATGTGCTTTATAAGTGCCTCGGCAATTTCTATAATATCGGGCAATTCGGCAAATGCAACTTCGGGTTCAACGTGCCAAAATTCCGCAACGTGGCGGGGTGTATTGCTTTTTTCCGCACGGAATGAAGGACCGAAAGTATAAATCTTGCCAAGTGCCATTGCGGCAACTTCGCCCTCTAACTGACCGGAAACGCTCAAAGCGGCACGTTTGCCAAAGAAATCCGCCGCATTATATTCTTCTTCTGTTTTATATTGATTAGAGTAGCCGATTGTTGTGACCTTAAACATCTCGCCCGCACCCTCACAGTCGCTTGCGGTGATAAGCGGGGTGTGGATATATGTGAAATGCCTTGCTTGGAAAAATTCGTGAATACAGGCGGAAACCACCGAACGTACACGCAAAACCGCATTAAAGGTATTGGTTCTTACACGCAAATGCGGAATAGTACGCAAATATTCCAGCGTGTGACGTTTCTTTTGAAGCGGATATTCGGGCGGACATTCACCCAAAACCGTAATTGCCTTGGCGTTAATTTCAACCGAATCGGCGGCAACGGCAGAATTTACAAGTGTTCCCTCCACCTTAAGCGAAGTACCCAACTTCATATATTCCGAAATATCCGACATAACGGCTTTATCAATAACAATTTGAAGATGTTTTAAGGCGGTACCGTCATTAAGTTCGATAAAAGCCATATTTTTGGAATCCCTTGAAGTTCTGACCCAACCGCAAACGGTTACATCAGTTCCGATAAGTTCTTTGTTTTCGAAGATTTCGAAAATATCAATGTGTTTCAAAAAAATCACTCCGTAAATAAAAATAGCGCCTATTAGTCCCAAAACATTAGGACGAATAGACGCATTACCCGCGGTGCCACCTAATTTACCTTAAAAAAGGTCACTTTTCAACCTGACAGTTGTTTTGATTTAACGCATCAATTACGTCTTACCTAATAGGATATCCGTTCGGTTCGCAGCTCGTGAGTGTTATTCATATTACCGGATAGCCGAACTTACACCAACCGTCGGCTCTCTTAATATCCTAAAATAATATTACTTCTCTCCGTCATTGCCTTTATATTATTAACAACTTTATTATACCACCGTAACATTTAATTGTCAACAATTCGTTTTATTAAATGACTAAAGCAGACTCACATTCTTTTTTTGCGAATAAAGAAATATACACCTACACCCACGGCGGCAGAAACAGCGAGCGACAAACCGACTATAAGCCAGATTAAACCTATCGACAGTCCTTTTGATGCAGTTTCTTTTATAAACCAGAGTGAGCAGTGATTTGTGGAAAAAGTCAGTTTTCCGTCAGCCGTAACCTTGGCTGTTCCTTCGAATATGGCATTGCCGTCATTATCTATCGAATAAATATCAACTTTTTTATCGGCAAAATTTTTACTGACATTGATGCAAATTTCCGCTTCACCCGGAAGTGCTCCGTGATGCTCGAAACTAAACGGAAAATAGTTTTCTTTTTTATTGATTTTTTCAAGGGTTGAAATATCTTGATCGGAAACCTTATTTCCAAGGTGGATAGCAGTATTAAGGGTAGCCGATGCATCATATTCCGTAAGTTTATTTCCTTTAAAACTCCAACTGTACGACTCGCCCTGTAAAACAAGCGTTCCGCCGTTTTGTACAATATTATCCAATATATTAAGTGCAACATCGGCATTTTCGGTAACGTCCACAATTTCATTCGACGGTTGCGAAACGCTATTCACGTTCTCGGTCTGTGTATTGTCGGACTCATTCTCGCCGGTTGTGACGGTATCTTGACTTACTTCCGGCTTGTTATTACTTGATGTAGCAGAGTTTGTTTTGTCACCGTTTGTAGATGTAGCGGGCTTGCTTGTTCCGGAAGATACTGTTGGCTTACTGCTGTTTGCAGATGAAACAGGTTTACTTGGAGTTGTTGTGTTATTTCCTGTGTTGCCTGTAGATGCGGAACTACCGTATGCTGTAGAAGAAAATTTGCAACCCTTGTCTTTTTCTAATTGAGCAAAGACATTTTCGCTTGAAGAAGTATATCCTTGTAATTTATCCATACCCATTAAGAGATATCTACTGTTCATATAACTTCCTTCGTCGCCATATGTGCAGTCAACACCGTACCATTTACCGTCCAACTCTACTACATTCCAGGCATGGTTTACTCCGGTTGCAATATAACTCTTGTATCCGGAGAGTTCCATAAACCGCTGAAAGAGAAAAGCGTAGGAGGAACAGACAACATTAGTAAAGTTCCCTGTCATCAAATCGTATACGCCGTTTATATCATCATAACCGCCGTCCGGCAGTTTCTTAAATCCGGCTTCAACATTTTTACAGATATACTCTGCAATGTATTTGATTTTGTCGGCTTTAGAATAGGACGAAATCTTACTCAACTCGGCATTAACCATTTTGTCCCCTTTGGCGAGTTCATCCGCAGAGTCGATATAGGTAATTTCAATATCTCCATACTCTGTGTCATTTTCAAAATCGTGATAATAGCCGGTCATACACACGGTGTTGGTCGAATATTCATAGTAACTGAAATACAAGCGTTCTTTGGTGTAATTAAAATTTCTTACATCGCAATACCATATGTTATTAGACTTATAATCCGGTAATTTTGCGTAATCAATAAATACCGAAACAGCGGTTAAACGATTTTCAATGCCGTAACGTGCCGCCTTAAAGTAATCATCCTTACTGCCCAGATCGTAATAGGTTTTCCCTTCGTACTCTATTGTTGGGATATCCAATTTTGTTGCCGCAGATATTCCCATAGGCAATAACATCAGCGCCGCCGCAATTAGTGCGATTAGTCTTTTCATTATAAGCCACTCCTCATTTTATATAATTTAAAGAATATTAAGGTTGTTTTCAATTATTGCACGAAGTTTTTCTACTCCGTCGTTATTTTGGGTGGAAAACGGAATAATTTGCGTATTTTCCGCAAATTTGCCTAATTCATCATATATTTTTGAAATCCGTTCTGCCGTTTCGGTTTTATTAAGTTTATCCGCCTTAGTTAAAACCACGGTATATGGGTAATTCATTTGTGAGAGAAAATCAAGCATCCAAAGGTCAAATTCGGTTGCGGGATGACGCATATCAATCAGTTGGAAAACCATTTTTATATTACGGTTAGATTTAAAATAACCTTCCATAAGTTCGCTCCAACGCTGTTTTTCGGCGAAATTCACCTTTGCGTAACCGTAACCCGGAAGGTCAACAAGTCGGATATTATCCACACGGTAAAAATTTACCGTAATTGTTTTACCGGGTTTAGAACTTACTCTTGCAATGGATTTTCTGCCTAAAACCTTGTTAATAAGCGAAGATTTACCCACGTTAGAACGGCCGCAAAAGCAAATTTCAGGCAAATCAGATTCCTCTAACTGTTCAAATTTTGCGAACGCTTTTTCAAACTGTGCGTTATTATAATTCATAAATTTTTCCTTTACTGACTAACCCTGTTGCTGTGTGAAGAAGTCAAAACACCGGGATAAATATTAACGGTTTTATCTTGGCTTTCTTCACAAACGGCAAAAGCATATTTTAAAATTTCCGAAACGTTGGAAACGGGAATAAATTTTACGTTTTCCTTAACGGCGGTGTCAACCTCGTCCAAATCGGCAACATTGTCTTTAGGGATAAATACGGTTTTAACTCCGCCTCTGTACGCCGCCATAGATTTTTCTTTAAGCCCGCCAATGGGTAATACCCTGCCCCTTAAAGTAACCTCACCCGTCATAGCAATATCACGTTTAACAGGCAAATTACAAAGTGCCGAAACAATGGCGGTTACCATTGTAACACCGGCGGAAGGACCGTCTTTAGGGACTGCCGCTTCGGTTGCGTGAATATGTATGTCCCGATTTTTATAGAACATAGAATCAATACCGAAAGCGGTTGCATTTGCACGCACATAACTGATTGCGGTTTTGGCAGATTCTTTCATAACGTCTCCCAAAGAGCCGGTAAGTTCAACCTTTCCCGTACCCTCCATAACCGAAACTTCAAGTTGCATAATTTCACCGCCGACACTCGTCCATGCAAGTCCGTTAATTATACCCACTTCGTCATTAGGGAGAATTACTTCGGGTTTATATTTGTGTTTGCCAAGCATTTTCTGAACGTCGCTGTCCTTTAGAGTAACCTTTTTGGTTTCGCCTTCGGCAATAAGTTTTGCAGATTTGCGGCAAAGGGAGGCAATGCTTCTTTCTAATTTTCTTACCCCTGCTTCACGGGTGTAAAAATCTATTAAAGAATATATCGCACTGTCCGAAAATTTGATTTGCGCTTTTGTAAGTCCGTGGCGTTCTATTTGCTTTGGTACAAGGTGTTTTTTTGCAATGCCGAATTTTTCTTCCCTTGTATAACTTGAAATTTCTATTACCTCCATACGGTCAAGCAAGGGTGCGGGAATACCGTCAAGCGAGTTTGCGGTTGCAATAAACACCGCTTTGCTTAAATCGTAAGGAATTTCTACATAATGGTCTACAAAGGTATTATTCTGTTCGGGGTCAAGCACTTCAAGCAAAGCCGAGGCAGGATCGCCTTTAAAATCTTTGCCTAATTTATCCACTTCGTCAAGCAAGATAAGCGGATTGCCGCTTCCCGACTTTTTAATTGCGGTAATAATTTTACCCGGCATAGCACCGATATAGGTTTTTCGGTGTCCCCTGATTTCCGATTCATCGTGAACACCGCCTAACGCCACACGGGCGAATTTTCTGCCCATACATTCGGCAATGGTTTTGCCGACGGAAGTTTTACCCACACCGGGAGGACCTACAAGGCATATAATTTGCCCCTTAATATCAGGCGACAAAGCATAAACCGACAAAAGTTCCAAAATTCTTTCCTTAACTTTACTTAGTCCGAAAACATCACGGTCAAGAATTTTTGCGGCTTTCTTAATATCGGTAACATTTTTTGTAAAAGCGTTCCACGGAAGTTCGATTAGAGTATCAAGATATCCCCTTTCAACCGTTCCTTCGTGCGAACCCTGCGGCATTTTTGCAAGTTTATTTACGTGTTTATGCAGTTCTTCTGTAACCGATTCGGGCGCATTTAAAGAGTCAATTTTAGTGTGATATGTGCTGATTTCGTCGGCAGTTTCATCGCCGTAAAGTTCGGTTGAAATAATTTTCAACTGTTCACGTAAATAATACTCTTTTTGGTTCTCGTCAATAGCGATTTGCGTTTTTTTGCTGATTTTTCGGTCAATTTCGTTAATTTGACGTTCTTTATTTAATAGTTCTATTAAAATTTTAGCACGTTTTATGGGTGAAGTTTGTTCCAAAACATACTGTTTATCGTCAAAAGGTGCCGGAATATTGAAGGCAATAAAATCGCAAAGATTTCCTAAATCGTCGTTAGATTCAACCATCATAGGAATATCGGGCGAGATATTTTTAACCGAGGTAGCGAATTTAAAAAATTCATTCTTAACACGTCGTAAAAGAGTTTCTTTGTAAACTTCACGGTTATTTACCGCCTGCTCTTCTATTTCGCAAACATTTGCGGTGTAATAATCCGGCAATTCCAAAAAGTCCTTATATTTTGCACGGAATAAACCCTCTACAAGTACTTTTGTTAAATCGTCCGACACTTGCAAAATTTGTTTAATACGTGCAACACAACCGATTTCGTACAAGTCGGTTTTTTCGGGTTCGTTAACAAAATAGTCCTTTTGAGTGACAAGAAAAATCAGTTGATTTTTCTTCATAGCAGCTTTTAAAGCGTTGGCGGATTTTTTTCTGCCTACATCGAAAGATGCGGCGGTTTTTGGGAAAACAACAATCCCTCTTAATGCCAGCAACGGCATTGGTAAATATATTTCTTCGTTAAATTCAGACATAATGCTCCTTAATTCTTCCAATTTTCCGTATCGTACATTGCGGTTGCAACAAGTTCGTTTTCTTGGAAAACAAACATAAATTCAACATTTTTAATCCTAAGTTTTAAAACAGAACCGTCCATAATATATGGTGCAAAAAACACATCGTTTTCGGTTGCTGTTTCCGACTTTAAATCATAATCCGATAATTTGTTTTGCACTTCGGAAATAAGTGTTCCTATTTCAATTCCAAAAGCGGTGTCGTAATTAACAATATAAGAAATTCCGTTTTGTTTATTATCCTTATTGTAATAATAGTTAATAACGCCGTTGTCTATTAAAACATTCTTTTCGCCTTCGGTAACTTCAAAAATAAAAGCGGTTTCGGAATGATCGTCATTAGTTTCTTCCGTTTGACCTTTATCAAAATCTTCCTTTTGTTTGGATAATTTTGATATTACATCTTCTGCGTCACTTCCCAAATTAAACTCTGCTTCGGGCATTATACCTGTTTTTGCGTAATATTCAAGGTCAATTTTAGAGGTATTATTTTTATTTTTTTCACCGCAAGAAGCAAAAGTTAAAACAATAGCGCAACATAAAAATAAAGAAAAAAGTTTTTTCATAATGCGTTCCTTCTTAATTTTTTGATAAACTGTTTAGTAAATCGTTTCTTAAATTCCACAAATCTTCGGACAAGTCGACATAATATGTGTGCGGATTTTCAAAACGCTTTACTTCGTCCCATAGTGAATCAACCTGTTCGGCACGGTAGTTTGAAATTTCTTTAACGCTTGGGTTTTCGTAAACAAGTGTTCCCTTTTCAAACAACTTAACCTGAAGTTTTTTAGCAACAAAATTGGAAACGGTTTTCCTCTTCCAAGTGTGAACCGAATCGAAAATTTCGTAAGGTTCGCTGCTGTCTATTTTTTCGTAATGCAATGTAATAACATCGGCAATCGCTTTTCCGGTATCACGGTCATAAAGCCGCCACGGAATTTTAGCACCGGGCAAGGTGATTTTTGCGGTATTTTCACTGATTTTAATTTTGGGTATAATTTCTCCTTTTTCCTCTACTGCGGAAAGTTTATAAACACCGCCGAAGACCGCCTCGCTTGATGCGGTAATAAGACGTTCGCCTACACCGTAACTGTCAATTTGAGCGCCTTGTCTTGCCATATCCCTTATCAAATATTCGTCCAAAGAGTTGGAAACGCAGATTTTACAGTCGCTATACCCTGCCTCGTCAAGCATTTTACGGGCTTTTTTAGTAATGTAGGTAATGTCGCCGCTGTCAATTCTAATACCTAAGGGGCGTTTTCCAAGCGGTTTTAAAACTTCGTCAAACACCTTTATTGCGTTAGGAATACCCGATTTTAAAACATTATAAGTATCTACAAGCAACAGGCAACTGTCCGGGTATTTTTCGGCATAGGTTTTAAAGGCGGTGTATTCGTCTTTAAAAAGTTGTACCCAACTGTGTGCCATTGTACCCGATGTTTTAACACCGAAATCTTTTCCTGTAAGCAAACAGGAAGTGCCGGCACAACCGCCTATTATTGCGGCTCTTGCACCGTAATATGCCGCACCGCTGCCGTGTGCACGGCGTGCACCGAATTCCATTACGGGTTTACCCTCTGCCGCACGGCAAATACGGTTTGCTTTGGTAGCAATAAGCGACTGATGGTTTATTGTAACCAAAATCATAGTTTCAAGCATAAGTGCCTGCATTGCAGTACCTCTTACGGTTACAATGGGTTCTTTAGGGAAAATTACCGTTCCTTCGGGAATTGCCCAAACATCGCAATCAAATTTAAAGTCTTTTAAATAGTCTATAAATTCGTCGCAAAACAAATTCAGTGATTTTAGGTATTCTATATCCTCGTCATCAAAATGCAGGTCGGTCATATACTCGATTAACTGTTCAAGACCCGCCATAACGGCATAACCGCCATCGTCGGGTACACGGCGGAAGAACATATCAAAATATGTTACGGTATCACGCATATCGCTTGTAAAAATACCGTTTGCCATTGTCAGTTCGTACATATCCGTCAACATTGTAAGATTAAATTTTTTATTTTTCATAACTGCCATTCCTTACATCTTTTCGGGTGCATCAATTTTCATAAGTGTTAAAACGTTTTTAATTGCGGTAGCCGTTGCGGTACACAAAGAAATTCTTGCCTGCATTAGGTCTTCGTCTTCCCCTTTTACACGGCAGGAAGAATAAAATTTATGGAATTTTGTCGCAAGTTCTTCTACATAGTGTGTCATCTTGGTAGGATCGTAAGATTTTGCCGAAGCAATAATCTCGTCGGTAAGTGCCGCAATATGAAGAATAAGTTCCTTTTCGTCGGGCGAATTTAAAAGCAGTAACTGTTCTTTGGTACAGTTTGCGGGTTTTATTCCCTCGGTTTCAAGGTTTCTTATAATACTGCAAATACGTGCATAAGCATATTGAACATAATAAACGGGGTTGCTGTTAGACTGGTTAACCGCTAAATCCAAATCAAAATCAAAGTGGGAATTTGGTTCTCTTAAATTAAAGAAAAATCTTGCGGCGTCTATCGGTACTTCGTCCAAAAGTGTTACCAAAGTAATTGCTTTACCCGAACGCTTTGACGCTTTTATAACTTCACCGTCACGCACTAAACGAACCATTTGCATAAGCACAACATCAAGGCGTGAAGCATCTACACCGAGAGCGGTTAAAGCGGCTTTTAATCTTGGTACATAACCGTGGTGATCGGCACCTAAAATATCAATCGCCTTATCAAAATTACGGGTTACAAGTTTATTGTAATGGTAGGCAATGTCGGGTACAACATAGGTAGGCACACCGTTCGCACGTACAAGCACAAAATCTTTATCGCAACCGAATTCCGTGGCTTTAAACCAAAGCGCGCCCTCGTTTTCATAGGTGTAACCGCTTTGTTTAAGCAGTTCAATAATTCGCTTTGTTTCGCCGTTTTCGTGAAGTGTGCTTTCTTTGAACCAAGTGTCATACTTAATGCGGTATTTTGCAAGGTCACGTTCAAGACCTTCAATGTTTTTGGGCAAAGCAAACTCTACTAATGCTTTTCTTCTTGTCTGCTCGTCCTTTTCTAGAAAACTGTCACCGTAAATTTCGGCAAATGCTTTTGCGTGGGCAATAATATCCTCCCCGTGGTAGGAATCTTCCGGCATTTCAATTCCGTCTTTATAAAGTCCTAAATATCTTAAATCAAGCGACAAACCGAATTTGTTAATTTGGTTACCGGCATCGTTAATGTAAAATTCCCTTTCGGTGTAATATCCTGCCGCATCAATAACCGCCGCAAGACAGTCGCCCAAAGCGCCGCCGCGTGCGTTACCAATGTGCATAGGTCCTGTCGGGTTTGCGGAAACAAATTCAACAAGCACCCGTTTTCCCTCACCGTAATTACTTCTACCGTAGTTTTCCTTTTTGTCAATTACGTCTGCCACAATGTCGGCATAATAATCCTGTTTTAAAAACAAATTTATAAATCCCGGTCCTGCAATTTCGTATTTTTCAATATAACTGTCGCTAAAATCTGCGTGGGACAAAATATCCTCCGCAATCATACGGGGGGCTTTTCTAAAAAGTTTTGACCAAACCATAGCAGCGTTAACGGCATAATCGCCGTGGGAGCGGTTTGCGGGGACTTCTATTGCAAAGTCGCAAAGTTCGGCTTGTGGCAAACTGCCGTCTTTCATAGCGGTTATTGCCGCATTTTTTATAATGTTTTTAATTTCCTCTTTAGTTTTTGAAACAATTAGTGACATTTTAATTAACCTCTCTGATAGATATATTAACCTTGTTACGGCTAAGCAGTTGCAAACCTGAATCAATAGTGTAATTCATTGTAATATTTCCGCCGTCATCGCTTAAATTTGCTAAAACCTTTTCACCGAAAATTCCCAAAGAAAATTCACCGTTCGGTGTGGCGTAAAGGCAGTTGTTTCTAACCCCTTTTTCAATTACCATTCGGCTGTTGTATGCACCTTTGCGTTGTAAAACCACCGAAGCATTCGGTTTAACGTAAAGGGTTGTTTTAATTTCACCCTCAACTTCCATCAGTTTGCTTTCATCATAGGAAATAAAGTAACTTCCGTCCCTAAAACCGTAACGGGCATCGGTTGTGAATTCAATTTTATCGGTACTGTCGTCCAGCGTTTGTTCGGTTTTAATTTCTATAATAACGTCCTTTATCATAAACTGCTTAAATCCACCTCTTGCACTTGGGTTTCGTCAATATCTTTTCCTAAAAGGATTGATGCTTGGTATCTGAAAGAATCGGGTTTGTCGCTTACATAAAATTTATGATTAGCCAAAAGTTTTTCCGATTGTAAATTGTTCTTTGTCAAATACTCTTTAACGGCACTTGCGGTAGACGTTCCCGCATTTATTAAGGTAACATCTTTTCCCATAATTTTAGTTATTGCGTCACTTAAAACAGGATAATGCGTGCAACCTAAAATAAGAGTATCTGCACCGAAGTCCATAATCGGCTTTAAATAGCGTTCAACCGTTTTTGTAACTACCAAATCATCGGCAGAATACCAACCCTCCTCCACAAGAGGTACAAACAAAGGACAACTTACGGTTATAACCTCGGCTTTAGGCATAAAGTTTAAAATATGTTTTTTGTGTTGCTCGCTTTTTACGGTAGCATTAGTACCAATAACCCCGATTTTGCCGTTTTTGGTGGCATTAACCGCACTTTTAGAGGCGTGGGATACAACCTCAAAAAACGGAACGGGTAACTGAAGCGCAGTATCCGAAGCAACCGAAGATACCGTACCGCAGGCGGCAACAATTAACTTAACGTCATTGTTTAAAAGGAATTTTTCATCCTGCAAGGTATATTTTCGTATTGTTTCAACACTTCTTGTACCGTAAGGCACACGGCCGGTATCACCAAAATACACTATATCTTCGTTCGGCAGTTGTTTAATCATTTCCTTAACAACCGTAAGACCGCCGAGTCCCGAATCAAAAACGCCTATCGGACGCTTATCAGCCACAATAACATCTCCCTATAGATATTCAATTTATAATACCACATTTTTATATTTATTTCAATAAAAAAATGAACAATTTTGAGGGTTTGTCCCAAAACTGTTCATTTATTTTGCAAGCGGATGAAATTTTGCGTAACTTGCGGTATATTTGTTTTTTATAAACTGTGCATAAATTTGGGTTGAAGAAATATCACTATGACCTAACATTTCTTTAATATCCTTTAAGTTAGCACCGTTTTCAAGCAAATGTGCCGCAAAAGAATGTCTTAAAGTATGGGGAGTGATTTCCCCTTTTATCCCCGCTTTATCTGCATAACTTTTAATAATTTTCCAAAAACCCTGACGTGACATAGGTTGTCCGTTCATATTGGTAAATAAAATATCTTGTGTTTTATCCTCTATAATCATCGGTCTTACTTTAATGAGATATTCGTTTACCGATTTTACGGCGGCAGGATACATTGGAATAATGCGTTCTTTAGATTTGTTATGTAAATGCAAAATACCTATTTGCATATTCAGGTCGCTTAAAGTAAGTTCCAAAAGTTCCGAAACCTTAATACCGGTAGCATACAGAATTTCAAGCATTGCTTTATCCCGTATACCCTTGAAATCATCGGTATCGGGTTGGGATAAAAGCAAGATAACCTCGTTAGAATCTAAAATACCGGGTAATTTTTTACCGCCGGTTTTAATTTTTATATCTGTACACGGGTTTTCTTTTACTAAGCCCAACGAAACCAAAAATTTAAAATAGCAACGGACAGATGCCAAAATTCGCAGTTTAGTTGCGTCCGATTTTCCCATAACCGAAAGATAACCCAAAAATTTTATTAAAATATTTTTGTCAACCCGAGTAGGGCTTAAAATATTTAAGGAACTGCAATACGAAGCAAATTGGTTAACGTCACGCAAATAAGATTCAACCGTGTTAGCGGAAGATTTTTTTTCGTAAACCAAATAGTTTTTAAACTTTTCTATGCTACTTTTCATATTGCACCCCCTTAATTTAAAGTTGAAAATATTTTATAAAACTGCAGGAAATTACTGCATCTATAATCGAAGAAACCAAAGCCGCCGAAATGAATAATAAAAAGGAAATTAAAAACTTTTTAAATTCGAGCGTAAGATTATAAAGCCCCGATTTTGAGAAGGTTAAACTTGAAATTTTAAGCGAAAAATTTACCGCCTCTTTAGAAGCCAATAACAAAACAATTAAAAAAACTATGACCGACGGTAAAAATATTACAGCGTTAAATGCAATCCCCTTAAGTGCAAATTCCGAATACAAATATGCCGTTATGTTACCGAAAATCACACCGATAACCGAGAGTAAAAAAGGTACGGTTACAACTCCGAACATTGAAGTGCCGAAAACTGCAAAAACAATTAAAACCGCAATCGATCGAAAAAACGAACTTAAAAGAATTTTTGAAAACCTTTCGGTATTCCTTAAATCCATAAAGTCTGTAATAAATCCTGCCGAAAAATCGGTTAAATTTTTATACTTCCCAACCGATATTATGCCGAAAATTATTCCCGCCAAAAAGACGGCTATACTGATAATTAAAAGTTTGTTTTTAAATAAAACTTCCGTAAATCTTAATCGGCTTAAATTTAAAACCTTTCCTCTTTGCATAATAAACACCTTTCTTTCGGTTAAATATATGCAAAAATAGGACAAGATATTACTTTACTATATATAGTATTTTGCAAAAATTCTACACTAAATATTGAAAAAATCAAAGTTTTATGTAAACCTATATTACGTAAAAAAATTCAACACCTAATGGCTTTAAGGTATCAAATCTATTAAAAAGACCTATTTAAAACTCACTACCAATAATATACTATATTTTTCCGATAAAGTCAATAAGCAATTGCAATTCTTAAAATATTATGTAAACGTATTATGTAAACTACACTATATCTTGTAACTGACTTCCCCAATAAAACCCTAATTATTGTAAAAAGGGCTTTTCTTTTTATGAAATTTATGTTAAAATCTATTTGGAGATGATTTTATGAAACAAACTGCAATTATCACGGGTTCTTCTAAAGGAATCGGCGCCGCTACGGCAATACTGTTTGCCCAAAAGGGTTATAACGTTGTGCTAAACTATAACAATTCTTATGAATCGGCTTCCCTGCTCTGCCGTTCGCTTGTTAATAACGGGTTTTCGGTAACAACCCAAAAAGCAAATGTTGCAAACCGGCTTGAAGCCGAAATGCTTATTAAAGAAACACTTTACAAATTCGGAAGTATTGATGTTTTGGTAAATAACGCAGGTGTTGCGTTTGAGGGTTTGATAACCGACACAGACGAGGTTGATTTTGACCGAATTATAGATATTAACCTTAAAGGAACATTTAACTGCTGTAAAGCCGCAACAAAGGTAATGGTTAACCAAAAATCGGGTAAGATTATAAATGTTTCTTCTATGTGGGGTCAAGTGGGAGCTGCGTGCGAAGTTGCATATTCCGCATCAAAAGCGGGTGTTATAGGTCTTACAAAAGCGCTTGCAAAGGAATTGGCACCAAGCGGAATTACCGTAAACGCCGTTGCACCCGGTATTATTGAAACCAATATGAACTCTAATTTGTCCATCGAAGAATTGGCAGAATTTGTAGAAACCGTGCCGCTTGGCAGAATGGGCAGTGCCGAAGAAATTGCACAGACTATTTACTTTTTGGCAAGCGAAAACGCCGACTACATAACAGGTCAGGTAATCGGCGTAAACGGCGGATATGTAATTTAATTTTTTTAAAGGGAGGGTTACCGGAACCCTCCCCTATTTTTTAGTATTACATTTTCTTTTGTAAAAACTTTAAAAGTTCGCTAAACGGAATTATTAAAACCGAAAGCAACAAACAAATTAAAAACTGTTTTAAGTTCAGCATAGTAAGACCGAAAACAAAACCAAACGGTGTAAACACTAAAAAGATTACAGAAAACAAGGTTGCAACAACTGCGTTGTTCATAAACTTGTTTGAAAACAGTTTTTTGTTAAAAAGAGTACCCTCAAACTTATTGTTGTAGCAATGAAGTATTTGCGAAATTCCAAGTGTTGCAAAAGCCATTGTTGAAGCGGTAACCGCAGAAACACCGTTGCCTATAATATATGCGGTTAAAGAAGTAAGGGCTATAAATATGCTTTGTAACAGCAAAGAAGTCAGCGATTTAATATTAAGTATTCTGCTTTGTACCCTAAACGAGTTATCGTTCATAACGGAATTTTCGGCTTTTTCCAAACTTAAAGATACAGCCGGTGCAGAATCGGTTAAAAGATTTATAAGCAAAAACTGTACTGCAACAAGTAACGGATTTTTAAAAACTATAATTCCTATAAGCATTAAAAGAAGTTCGGCAAAATTGCAACTGCAAAGGTAGTAAACTATTTTTCTTATGTTACTGTAAAATCCGCGGCTTTCTTTTAATGCGGTAACTATTGAACCGAAATTGTTTTTAAGAATAATTATATCGGCGTTTCCTTTAGCAACATCATCGCCGTATTGACCGATAGCGCAACCAACATCGGCAGCAGATAATGTATCGGCGTCCTGCAAACTGTCACCGGTTGCAATTACGGTCATTTTTTTGTTCTTAAACGCCTTTACAATGCGAAGTTTGTCATTAGGCGAAATACGTGCAAATACCGAATAATTTAAAATACTGTCTTCTAATTCTCGGTCGCTCATTTCGGCAAGTGTACTGCCGTCAATAACCTGTGAATCTTCTGTAATAAGTCCGATTTTTTTTGCTATTGCCCCTGCGGTTAAGGGATTGTCCCCCGTAAGCATAGCTATTTTTATACCCGCTTTTTTGCAAAGTTTAATTTCTTCAATTACACTGTTTCTAATGGGTTCCACAAGACCTAATAACCCTACAAAAGTAAGGTTACATTCGGTTTCCTCCGGAGTGGGGTTGGCGGGAATATTATCTAAAGGACGCATTGCAATACAAACCACACGCAAGGTGTCGTTTGCCATTTGGTCATTTATTTTCAGTATTTCTTCACTGTTACAGTTATTGCATTTAGGCAAAACAATTTCGGGCGCACCCTTTACAATAGCAAAGGGCCGTTCGTTTATCATAGTAATAACCGTCATACATTTACGGGTAGAATCAAACGGTATTAAAGCGAGTTTCGGGAAAAGTGAGTTAATATCCACTTCACTTTTAGAGTTATATGTGAAACACGCTTCTTTAATTGCATCTTCGGTAGAATCATTACGCAAAGTGGAACAAGCGGTTGCCAAATTAAGCACAATAGCGGTTTGTTCGTCTAAACCCGCTGTCGGGAAATCGGTTATTTTTTTGCCGTCATATATTTTGGACAAAGTCATTTTCTTATGGGTAAAAATACCGGTTTTATCGGCACAAATTACATTTGCTCTACCTATTGTTTCAAAAGCGTTAGAATCTTTTAAAATAATTTTGTCCTTTAAAATTCTAGCAGTACCGCTTGCAATTACTATTGTAGCAATAGCGGGCAAACTTTTTGGAACGGTTGCAACCGCAAGTGCCAAAGAATTCAAAAGAACGGTTAATGTTGTAATGGCAAAAGGTGCGGCAGAATGAAAGTTTTGTATCATACCGATAATAAAATATATACCGCAAACCGAAAGAATAACCGTATTAACAATTTTGCCTATTAAATCAAGCTCGTTTTGCACCGGCAAGGTTTTATTTCCGGTTTGTTCCATAATAGCGGCGGCTCTGCCGTTTTCGGTGTGTAAACCGGTTGCCGTTACAACGGCTTTCGCATTTCCGTGTATAACGGTTGTTCCAGCAAAAAGCATATTTTTTCTTAAAGGTACACTTACAATATCCTCCAATACTACCGAACCGTCCTTTTCAACCGGAACATCTTCGCCTGTCAAGGCAGATTCGTTGCAACGAAGTTCGTTAGATTCAATAATTCGTGCATCGGCTGTAACATAGTCACCCTCCTGCAGGAGAATAATATCCCCCACAACCAGGTTATAAGCGTTAATTTTTTTTACAATACCGTCACGCAAAACCGTAACGGTGGGTATTGTAACCTGTTTAACATCGTCAAACGCAGTATCGCTGTTGAACAAATGCAAAGCACTTATGAAAGCGTTTAAAATTACAACACCTATAATTAAAAGCGAATAATAAGCATTTCCTTGTGAATAGATTAAAGAAACAATAAACGAAAGCAAACATACGCATAAAAGCGCTATTAAAGTTTTGCTTTTAAATGTATTCAAAAATATTTTTAAAAGTGACGGCTTTTTTGTGTTTGATATCACATTTTCGCCGTGTTCTTTAAGGCGTTGATCGGCAACACCGTTTAAAAGACCTATTTCACTATCGGTTTTAAGTTCGGTTAAAACTTCGTTTACTGCCGCACTGTGCCAAATCATAATAACACCCTTTCGTAATAATCTTTCATTTGTTTTGCGTCAATGTCCTGTGTTCCGGCGGATTCACAAATAAATACGGGACTTAAACCGTGCTTGGCAATAAGTTCCATTAAGGGTTCAAACTGCGGACCGTAAACGGTATCCTCAAAAGTTAAGTGGCGTTTTTCCCCGCCTGTTGTGTATTCAATCTTTGAAAAATGTGAATGAAAATTTTTATATCTCTCACTGCCGAGCTCGTTTTTTACGGTATTTAAAATATTTTCATAATCTTCTTTTGTTTTAATTACCCCTAAATCCCTTGCGTTTAAGTGACCGAAATCAATACAGGGAATTAACCGTTCGTCCAACTTGCAAAGTTCCGTTACTTCATACAAAGTGCCTAATTGGTTTACCTTTCCCATTGTTTCGGGGCAAATGTGAATATTTGAAAGTCCCTCACTATCCAAAGCGGCAATAGCTTTTTTCATAGTATCAATGGCAAGTTGCAACGCTTCTTCGCGTGAAATTTTTCCGCAAGAGCCGGTGTGAACCACAATACGGTCACCGCCCATTGCGTTTACGGCACGTGCAGAATCTAAAATGTAGTTAATGGAGTTTAAGCGTTTTTCTTCCTCAACAGAAGACATAGAAATATAATACGGTGCATGGAGTGAAAGGGTAATTCCCTTTTCTTTGGCTTTTTTGCCGAGCAGAGCAGCTTTTTCCGTGCCGATATTTACACCCCTGCCGCATTGATATTCAAAACAGTCAAGACCTGATTTTACTATAAATTCGGGTACATCCAAACTTGATTTATATCCCATTTTTTTAAAATTGTCCGAAGTGCCGGCAGGACCGAATTTTGCAGACATATTATACCTCCGTATTGGTAATTTCAAGGTGTTTTATTAAAAACTTTTCTATTCTTCTTTTAAATCTAAACCGCAAAGATGTTTCGGGTTTAATGGGTGTTAAAAGTACCGTATTAAGACCCACTAAATTACCGCCTAAAGTATCGGTAAAAATTTGGTCACCCACAATAGCGGTATTTTTTCGTTTAGTACCAAGCGCCTTTAAAGCACGCAAATAACCGAAAGGCAAGGGTTTTAAACCTAAACTTATGTAATCCAATCCGATTTTCTTTGCAAATGGGTCTAACCGTTTTTTAGTTGAATTGGAAAGCACCGTAAGTTTAATATTATTTTCCCGCATATTTTTAAGCCATTCTTCAAGCCCGTCTGTTAATACCTGTCCGTGGTGGGTTGAAAGGGTATTGTCAACATCCAAAATAAGTGCGGTAATATTGTATTTTTTTAATATATCAACCGAAATATCGGTAATTTTATCTAATTTAATGTTTGGTCTTAATAACATACATAACCTCAAATAAAAAAGCGGTTGAATACAACCGCTTTTCTCACTTAATATTAGCGGAACTTTCTTTTACGAGCAGCTTCCGACTTCTTTTTACGCTTTACAGAGGGTTTCTCATAGTGCTCTCTCTTACGAACTTCTTGGATAATACCGTCTTTTGCGGTTTGTCTTTTAAAGCGACGCAAAGCGTTATCGAGTGATTCATTCTCTTTAATTCTAACTTGACTCATTATATTCCCTCCCTTATGCAAAATAGCAGGGGTAATTTTATAATTTAGTGGGAAATTATCCCCTTAACGCAATAATATTTGCAACAATAGCAAGAACAAAGAAAAGTATTGCTACATACTTTGTCCAACGTGCTAACAAAGCGTCAGCCGTTCTTGCTTTGTTTTTGGAAAGAAATGTATCTGCTCCGCCGGAAATAGCGCCGTTAATACCGGCACGGCGACCTTGTTGAAACAAAACTGCAAATATAATAATAAGCGAAACTAAAATTACTAAAATTCCTAAAATAATTTCAACTGCGTTCACCTGTGTCACCTCCGATTTACAAATACCAAGAAGTATAATACCATACTTTGTTTTAATTTGCAACAAAAATTTTTAAATTTAAGAATTTTTAACAACAATATTTACTAATTTCTTGGGTACATAGAGTTCTTTTACAATGTTTTTGCCCGAAATTTCGCTTATAACAGCGTCTTGTTGCTTTGCAAGTGCAATTGCCTCGTCGCTGGTGATATTGGCTGCAACGTTAAGACGTGCTCTTATTTTACCGTTGATTTGAACAACAATCTCGACAGTAGATTCCACACACTTGCTTTCATCGTATTCGGGCCATTTTGTCTCGTTAAGCATACCCTCAAAACCGCACATTTCCCAAATTTCTTCGGTAATATGGGGAGCAAACGGATTAAGCAGAGTAATGAAAGTTTTATATTCGTCGGCAGTAATTTTACCGGTTGAATAAATATTGTTCATTAAGGACATTAAAGCCGCAATAGCGGTATTCATCTTTAAATTTTCAATATCTTCGGTTACTTTTTTAATTGTGCGGTGAAATTCAGCTTCCAGTGACGGTCTTATACCCTTTTCATCGCACAAAATGCCGTAAAGTGCCCAAACTTTATCAAGGAAACGTTTACTGCCCTTAATCGAAGATTGACTCCAAGGTGCGGCTTTTTCAAAATCGCCTATAAACATTTCGTAAACACGCATTGTATCTGCACCGTAGTCTTTAATAATCTCATCGGGGTTTACTACATTACCGCGGGACTTTGACATTTTTTCGCCGTTTTCACCCAAAATCATACCGTGGCTTGTGCGTTTTGAATAGGGTTCGGGATTAGGCACAACACCGATGTCATAAAGGAATTTATGCCAAAAACGGCTGTATAACAAGTGAAGTGTGGTATGTTCCATACCGCCGTTGTACCAGTCAACGGGACACCAATATTCGAGTGCCTCTTTAGACGCAAATTCTTTATCGTTGTGCGGGTCGCAATAACGCAGGAAATACCATGAAGAACCTGCCCATTGAGGCATAGTATCGGTTTCACGTTTGGCGAGGCCTCCGCAATGCGGACAGGTAGTATTTACCCAGTCGGTCATTTTAGCCAAGGGTGATTCGCCGTTATCGGTCGGTTCGTAGGATTCAACATTTGGCAGAACAAGCGGAAGTTCAATTTCAGGCAGAGGAACATAACCGCATTTTTCACAGTGAACAATCGGGATTGGCTCACCCCAATATCTTTGACGTGAGAATACCCAGTCACGTAGTTTATAGTTGGTTTTAACACTGCCAATTCCCTTTTCGGTAAGCCAGGACTGTATTTTCTTTTTAGCGTCCTCAACCGATAAACCGTCAAGAAAATCGGAATTGACAAGCATACCCGTAGCACAGTCGGTAAAGGGTGCTTTTTGAACATCCTCACCGCCCGAAACAACCTCAACTATCGGTAAATTGAATTTTTTTGCAAATTCCCAGTCACGTGTATCGTGTGCCGGAACTGCCATAATAGCACCCGTTCCGTAAGAAATAAGTACATAGTCCGAAATAAAGATAGGAATTTCTTTGCCGTTTACGGGGTTAATTGCCGTAACACCCTCTAACTTAACGCCGGTTTTATCCTTTGCAAGTTCGGTACGTTCAAAGTCAGACTTTTTAGATGCCGAAACTTGATATTCTTTAACTGCGTCAAGATTTATAATCTTGTCCTCCCATTTTGAAAGCAACGGATGTTCGGGCGACATTACCATATATGTAACACCGAAAAGTGTGTCCGCACGAGTGGTAAAAATATCAAAAGTGTCCCCGATATTGGTGTTAAAGGTAACCTGTGTACCGTAAGAACGGCCAATCCAGTTACGTTGCTGGGTTTTAACACGTTCAATAAAGTTTACGTCATTAAGACCTTCCAAAAGTTTTTCGGCGTATTCGGTAATTTTAAGCATCCATTGGCTTTTTTCTTTTTGCACAACTTCACTTCCGCAACGTTCGCAAACTCCGTTTACAACTTCCTCATTTGCAAGAACGCACTTACAGGAAGTGCACCAGTTTACCGACATTTCCTTTTTATAAGCCAAACCCTGCTTAAATAATTGCAAGAAAATCCACTGTGTCCACTTATAATATGAGGGGTCGGTGGTGTTGATTTCACGGCTCCAGTCAAAAGAAAATCCTAATGATTTTAACTGACGTTTGAAGTTTTCAATATTATTTTCGGTAACCTTTGCAGGGTGAACGTGGTTCTTTATTGCAAAGTTTTCGGTAGGAAGACCGAATGCGTCCCATCCCATTGGGTAAAGTACGTTATATCCCTGCAAACGCTTTTTACGTGCCACAATGTCAATGGCGGTATATGAACGTGGGTGACCTACGTGAAGTCCCTGACCCGACGGGTACGGAAATTCCACAAGACCGTAGAATTTGGGTAAGGTATAGTCGTTTTTGGCTTCAAATGTGTGGTTTTTATCCCATATATCCTGCCACTTTTTTTCAATTTTTGCATATTCGTAATTTTTCATAATCAGTCACCCATAGTTTCATCAAGAATTTTTTCAAGGTCAACGTGTTCCGCATCGTCCCACATTTTGTCAAGACCGTAAAACTCACGTTCATTTCGTCCGAAAATGTGAACAATAACCGAACCGTAGTCCAAAACTATCCAACCGGTGGCTCTGCCTTCGATATGGTGAGGGCGGAGTCCCTTTTCTTCTAATTTTTCCTCAACCTCATCTGCCAACGCCCTTACGTGGGTTGAAGAAGTTGCGGTACATATTAAAAAATATTCACACAAAACAGTAAGGTCGCTTACCTTAATTGCGCTCATATCTTTTGCTTTTTTGCCGTTTGCCGCATTAGCAGCGGTTTTTAAAATATCAAAAGATTGCATTATTTTCCTCCTAAAGAATTTACTGCGGTGTTGAAAGCGTTAATAGTGTCTATATGAACTGCACGTTTATTATTAACTAAATCGCAAATTGAATACTGCAAAGCGTAAATAAAAGCATCATCTAACGACTTGTCCACTAAC
This sequence comes from Acutalibacteraceae bacterium, assembly GCA_036310925.1. GTDB lineage: Bacteria > Bacillota > Clostridia > Oscillospirales > Acutalibacteraceae > UBA737. The sequence continues at coordinate 77,555 of JAXJQX010000021.1, read as the reverse complement.
TTTCTTATAACCGAAACATCGTCATAATCCCTGTCGAGTGATGTAAAATCCGCAAGATAAAGAATTTTTGCCAAAAGCGACATATTCGCTTTTGCGGTGGTGTGATACCTTACGGCGTCGATAATTTCGTCATCGTCAATCTTTAAAATATGCTCCAAATACGCCGCACCCGAAATTGCGTGCCAAAGTTTTTTTGCGTTTTTTTCGGTGTCGGTTAAAATTATACCAAAACTGTCAAAAATTTTCAAGTGTTCTTGGTCGGAAGAATTTTTGGTAATATCGTGAAGCAGTCCCGCAAGGTATGCTTTGTCAGGGTTTGCACCGTATTTTTTTGCCAATCTCAGCGCTTCGTCCGCAACACAAAGCGAATGATAATATCTTTTTTCGTTAAGCCGTTGCTTTAGTATTTTTTTATATTTATCGTACACCGTAAATTCCTCTTTCTTTAATAAAATCATACACCTTTTCGGGCAGTAAATCTTTAATGTTGTTTTTACGAAATTCGCTTGATGATACACCGGGAATTAAATTCGCCTTTACCGTAATATTCATTCCCATTTTTGAAAACTTTTCTACACATTCGTTAAATTCCGTAAGATTAGTATCGGTTCTTTTAAAACAAATAAAAGGCAGCATTGTCATAAGTTCCTGCCATTTATACCATTTTGGAAAATATACAAGCATATCTCCGCCTAAAACAAAGGCAAAATTCTTTTCGGGGTACATTTTTTTCAAATTTACCACCGTATCATAAGTGTAACTTTTACCCTCTCGCTTGAACTCCAAAAGACAGAGTTTTGCCTTTTTAAAGTCACTTGCTACTATACGGCACATTTCTATTCGGTCAGAGTCACTTGCCATATAATCACAGACTTTATGGGGCGGAATTTTATCAGGCATTATCCATATTTCGGAAATTCTATCATCATTTTCCAATGATTTAAGCATTTCATAATGTCCTATATGGAACGGATTAAATGTTCCGCCGAAAATTGCGGTTAAACCCATATTATTTCACCAATTTAATAGTTTTATTATCTTTGCTTTCACGGTACAAAATAAATCTTGAACCGATAACCCTAACAACCTCGCTGTTTGTTTCGGCGGCAAGTAAATCAGCCGCCTCACGTGAAGATTGCGGGCAGGTTTCCAACACACGGATTTTTATAAGTTCACGTGCTTCTAAAGCGTCATTTACCTGTTTTACCGTGTTTTCGCCAATGCCGGATTTACCTATTTGTAATATGGTTTCATAATCGTTAGCCATACTGCGAAGTTGCGCTCTTTGTCTACTGTTTAGCATTATTCTACCTCTATATATTCTTTAAGTTTTTCTTCAAAAATTTTAAGTGCTTTACCACGGTGGCTTATTGCATCTTTTTGTTCGGCTGTTAACTGACTGAAAGGACCGTTTTCGCTGATAAAGAGTGGGTCGTAACCGAAACCGCCGTTACCCGACTGTCTTTCAAAAGCAATATGACCGTGACATTCGCCCCTTACCGTAAACTGTCTTCCGTCGGGGAAAACACAGGCGATAGCCGCAACATAGTAGGCGGTGCGTTTTTCCATAGGTACGCCCGAAAGTTCTAAAAGCAGTTTATCGTTGTTTTTTTCGTCATTACCGTGTTCGCCCGAATACCTTGCGGAATATACTCCCGGTCTTCCGTTTAAATAATCAACACAAATACCGCTATCGTCCGCAACCGTGATATACCCGGTTTGCGAAAGACCGGATTTTGCTTTTATAATTGCGTTTTCTTCAAAGGTTTCTCCGTCTTCCACGGCATCTAAAAAGGGTTTATCTAAATCTGATTCGCACAAAACTTCAAAACCCATGGGGATTAGAATTCTTTTAAGTTCTTTTAACTTTTTTTGATTTTTTGTTGCAATAAATATTTTCATATATTTTCACCGTCAAATATACCGCTTACAAAATCAGTTGCACTAAAGGGTTGCAAATCGTCAATCCCCTCGCCTACACCTACAAATTTTACGGGAATATTCAGTTCGTTTTTAATGGGAATTACAATACCGCCTTTTGCCGTACCGTCAAGTTTTGTCAACACAATACCCGTAATATCGCAGGCGGTTTTAAACTGGCTTGCTTGGTTTACGGCGTTTTGCCCCGTAGTGGCATCAAGCACAAGCAAAGTTTCTACCGATGAGTCGGGCAGTTCTCTGGCGATAATTCGGTTAATTTTTGCAAGTTCGTCCATTAAGTTTTTCTTGTTGTGAAGACGTCCCGCAGTATCGCAAATAATTACATCCGCACCCTTTGATTTTGCGGAATTGATAGTGTCAAACACTACCGATGCGGGGTCTGTACCCTCAACACTTTTTACCATTGTAACCCCCGCACGGTCTGCCCAAATACCAAGTTGGTCAATAGCGGCGGCACGGAAAGTATCAGCCGCACCTAAAACCACATTTTTACCCTCGGCTTTGAGTTGTGCCGAAAGTTTGCCGATGGTGGTGGTTTTGCCCACACCGTTTACCCCGATAACAAGTATTACCGACGGTTTGGTATCAAGGTGCAAACCGTCATCTTCGCCTAACATTTCGGTTATAATCTCTTTCATTAAGCCCTTAATTTCATTGGGGTCGGTAATACCTTGTTCTTTAACTTTTTTACGCAAAATATCGCAAATTTCGGTTGCGGTAGCAACACCTATGTCCGACATTATAAGTATTTCTTCAAGTTCTTCAAAAAGTTCCTCGTCAATCTTTGTAAACGAATTTATAACGCTGTTTACGCCGTTTGCGATAGAATCTCTTGTTTTTTGTAAACCCTGTTTAATTTTGCTGAAAAAACCCATTAACTCACCTTATTATCAAGTAATTTCTTTTCAAGTTCCGAAACATTAAGTTCTAAAAGTTTGGTAATACCCTTTTCCTGCATTGTAACACCGTAAAGCATATCTGCCGCCTCCATAGTTCCTCTCCTGTGGGTAACGCAAATAAACTGTGTTGCAAAGTCGGAAGATTTCATATATTCCGCAAAACGGTCTACGTTAATATCGTCAAGTGCGGTATCAACCTCGTCAAGGAAGCAGAAAGGCGGAGCGTTTACACGCATAATCGCAAAATAAATGGAAAGTGCAATAAGTGCCTTTTCACCGCCCGAAAGACCGTCCAAACTGGGTACATTTTTCCCGGGTAATTTTACGTTTATATCAATACCGCTTTCAAGCACGTTTTCGGGGTCGGAGAGCGAAAGTGACGCAGTACCGCCGCCGAAAAGTTCGGAAAATGTTTCTTTAAAGTTTTGGCTGATTTTTTCAAAACCTTCGGTAAATATTTCCTGCATTTGGCTTGTAAGTTGATTGATAAGTTTGTGAAGTTGACTGCGTGATGCCTCAACATCGTCAATTTGAGATGACAAAAAGGTATATCTTTCGCTGACTTCCTTGTATTCCTCGATAGCCGAAACATTAACATTGCCGAGAGCACGGATTTTATTTTTGGTTTCGGCAAGTGTTTTTTTAGCCGCCGCAGGATTTTCAATTTCTATTCCCATTTGCTCGGCTTCACTTCTTGTTAATTCGTATTCGTCATAAAGTTTTCTTATAACCTCGTCATACTCACGCATCATAACTTCTTTGCGTTCGGTAAGACGGGCTAACTCACCGCCGATTTTTTCACGCAATAAGGTTTTTTCCTTTTCGCTGTTGCGAAGTTCAACGCCCGACCTTTCGGTGCGGTTGCGTTTTTCAATAAACTCGTTAATGTTGTTTTTAGAGTTTTCAATTTGGTTCTTACTGTCATCAATACCGTCGGTTATTTTTTCTATTTCGGTTTTAAGGTTTTCGTTTTTAAACTGCAAGGCCGAAATTTCGCTTGCAATCTCTTGCGCCCTTACACCCCTGTTTAAAATAGCGTTTTCAAGGTTGCGGGTGGCAGTATTAAGCGTTTCAATATCCTTTTCGATTTGGATTACCGAAAGTTTAAGTCCCGTAATTTTTTCGGATATATCTTCCCTTGCGGCGTTAAGATTATCCCTGCCGCCGGTCATTTGGTCGATAAGTGCCTGAATTTCGGACTTTTGTGCTTCAATTTGCGCAATTTCTTTTGCGGAATTTGCGGAAATTTCTTTTAACTGTATACTCTTTTCATCGTCGGAATTTTGTTTAATTTTTAGTTCTTCTACCGAAGATTTTAAATTTTCAATAAGATCGCCTATTCGCTTTAATTCGGCAACTGCACGTATTTTATCCTCGTTAGCGGTGGTGATTTCGGCTTTAAGTGCCGTAATTTGTGCCGAAACTTCGGCAAAAGAATTATTGGCATCGGTTAGTTTTGCGGAGAGTTCTTTTGCTTTAGCCGAAAGTTTTTCAACATCAGTTTCTATATTTTTAATATCACCGGCACGGCTTAAAATACCCGAATTTTTCAAAAGCGAACCGCCTGTAAGCGAACCGCCGGGGTTTACAACCTGACCGTCAAGCGTTACAACCTTAATACGGTAACCGAACTTTTTGGCAATAGCCGTAGCAGAGTCAATATCCTCCGCTACAACGGCACCGCCGAGCAGATATTTTATAATCTCTTTATATTTTTCATCGGTTTTAACAAGGTCTGCCGCAATACCCACATACCCAAACATTTCTTCAAAGCCGTGTTCTTTAAATTCACGTGACTTTATGGTTGCAACCGGCATAAAAGTTGCCCTGCCGCCCTTGTTGTTTTTAAGGTAGTTTATTGCCTGTTTTGCGTCCTTTTCGGTTTCGGTTACAATGTTTTGAATAGCGTTGGAAAGTGCGGTTTCTATTGCCACCGAATATTTACTATCAACTTCAATAAGTTTTGAAACCGGACCGCAAATGCCCTTTAAAAGTCCCGTTTTAGAAGCCGACATTACGGTTTTTACCGAATGTGCAAACCCTTCCATATTGTTTTCAAGGTCCTTTAAAATTTGGATACGGCGTTTTTTTGCCTCAATATCCAAATTAACGGTATCAAGTTCCGTTTTTAAATTATCCGCCGTATCCTTTTTGGCGTTTTGTTTCATTTCATAACCCTTTAAAGAGTTATTCATACTGCAAATATTTTCTTCTAAAGTTTTAAGCAAACTGTCAGTTTCCGAAAATTCGTTTTGCAGTGAAGAAATTTCGGTATTTCTTTGGTTAATAATAGCCGCCGATTCACCTTTTCTTGCCGTAATTTCTTGGAGCGAAGTATCGGCAGTTACCATTTTTACCCGCATATCCGAAGATTTAGCCGAAAGCAAATTCAGTTCACGGATTTGGTTTTCAATTTTACGGCTTATTTCGTCACCGTTTTCCAAAAGTTCGGATAATTTTAATTCGAGTTCGTGAATTTCGGTTTCAAGTTTTGTTTTTGAAATTTCTTTTTCGTTTATTAAATTGCGTTTTTCACTAATTTCGCTTTGTGCGTTTCCGTCGCTTTCAAACAGGGTTTTATTTTCGGTGTCCAAACGGGTAATATATTCCTCGTTATGAAGAATATCGTTATTAAGCACAGTTATTGTGCCCTCGGCTTTAACAATTTCTTCGCTTAAAGATGAAATTTTTAATCTCTCACCCTCAATATCCGAAGTAAGTTTAGCAAAAAGCGAGGTGTTTTGCTCGGTTTTACGGTCAAATTCCGCTAAATCGTCCTCAATTTGCTTATAAGAAAGTTGCGCTGCTGAAATTTTACTTTCCTGATTTCGCAGTGCTTCTTTGGAATTATTCAAAGTATAAAGCCAAAGACCGATTTCAAGTTCTTTTTTTTCTGCCGCTAATTCCAAAAACTTTTGTGCTTTACGGCTTTGTTCTTCCAAAGGACCCACGCGTGCTTCAAGTTCGTCAACAATATCGTGCAAACGAAGTAAATTATCCTCCGCCGCAAGCAGTTTTCTTTCTGCCTCTATTTTGCGGTAACGGTATTTTGAAATACCTGCCGCCTCTTCAAAAATATCACGCCGTTCGCCCGATTTTGAACTGATGATATTATCAATCTTACCTTGCCCTATCATTGAATAACCGTCACGTCCGAGTCCCGTATCCATAAACAGTTCGTGAATATCTTTTAAACGGACAGAAACATTGTTTATAGCGTATTCGCTTTCGTGGGAACGGTAATACCTTCGTGTAACCGAAACAAAATCGTTATCAAAGTTAAGCGAACGGTCGGTATTGTTTATGTTCAAAGTTACTTCGCAAAAACCGTGGGGTCGGCGGGTTTCGGTACCGCCGAAAATAACGTCTTCCATAGACTGTCCCCTTAAACTTTTGGTGGACTGTTCGCCAAGTACCCAACGTACCGCATCGGAAATGTTACTTTTACCGCTTCCGTTAGGACCGACAACGGCGGTAATACCTTTGCCGAATTTCAATACGGTTTTATCCGCAAAGGATTTAAAACCCTGTATTTCGATTGAACTCAAAAGCATTTACAACACTTCCTTTTCTATTCTTAAATTTAGGTTGTTAAGATTTTCGTCAACCTTAACTTTACAGTTAAAGCCACGCACTTTTAAAAATTTGATATTTGTTTTTCGCTGACCTATCATTTTAGAAACGTCCGATTTTCCGACGTAAATTATATAATTTCCCTTTTCAAAAAGACAGGTTAGAACCTTTGTAAGCATAATTTGTGACTGGCAAAGTTCGCTGAAAGAGGGGTGCCAAGGACCTGCTAAATAGGCATCCTTTTCGATTGAGTGAAGTCCCAAACGAATAACCTTTATCCCCTCACGGTTAAACATTAAATACAGTTTGCTTGCAAGTTTAACCGCTTCGCTTAAGGTTTGGGGTTTGTATTTATTATCAATATAAAGTGCCGCTAAATCGGTATCTTTAAGCACTATTGTGGGATAAATCCGAACCGTGTCGGGGTGAATTTCTATAACCTTTTTGGCGGTTCGTATTGCCGAATCGGTATCGTCGGCATAAAGTCCCGTCATAATTTGAAGTCCTAATTCAAAACCGTGTTTTTTAATAAGCACACTTGCGGTTTCCACGTCTTTTGCGGTGTGACCTCGGTTATTCATTTTTAAAACATGGTCGTTAAGCGTTTGCGCACCTAATTCTATTGCCGTAACATTGTATTCTTTTAAAAGCATTAAAATTTCATCGTCAATAGCGTCGGGTCGGGTGGAAATGCGTATACCCGATGCTAATCCGATTCGCACAAAACTTGATGCCGCTTCAAGTAGTGATAACATATAATTGCGGTTTATTGCCGTAAAACTTCCGCCGAAAAATGCGATTTCGGTGGTTTTGGGGTTATAGTTTTTAGAACCAACTGCCGTTATAACCGCCTGTTCAACGTCATTTGCGTTAGGTGCTTTAAATGTACCGGTTATATAACGCTGGTTGCAAAAACTGCACTTATTTGGGCAACCGATATGCGGAACAAAAATAGAAATATTTGAATGGTTTTTGCTCATATCGGGGCACCCATAAGTTCCAATGCCTGCTTTGCCGCCATTTGTTCGGCTTGTTTTTTATTTTTACCTTTTCCCCGTCCTATTACGTTGGAATTAAGATGCACTTCAACCTCAAATACCTTATCGTGATCGGGTCCGCTTTCACCTTTTAAAACATAGGTAACGTATTCTTCTGGGTTTCTTTGAATAATTTCCTGAAGTGCGGTTTTATAATCATTAAAGGTATGTTGGTTTTTATCCTCAATTTCGGGAATAACAAACCTTAAAACGTGCTTTGTGGCAACTTCCATACCGCCGTCAAGGTAAATGGCGGCAAGTAATGCTTCAAAAGCGTCGGCTAAAATGGAATCTCGCTCTCTTCCGCCGCCTTTATCTTCACCTTTGCCTAATTTCAAAAACTTGCCTAATTCCAACTCCCTTGAAAACTTGCAAAGTGTTTTTTCACAAACAAGCGAAGCACGAAGTTTGGTAAGTTCCCCTTCGGGTATGCTTTTATAGTGCAAAAATAAATACTCGGCAACAATTATGGAAAGCACCGAATCGCCCAAAAATTCCAACCGTTCGTTAGAAGTTATGCCGTTTCTAACTTCGTTTGCATAAGAAGAATGTGTAAGTGCATTTTGGAGCAGTTTTTTGTTATTAAATTTGTAATTAAGTTTTTGTTCTAAAACTTCCATTATAATTTAATCCTTTATTTTTTCTAATGAATCTGTAATATTTTCTATAACGCCGTTTTGTGTGAATATAACGGCTTGTCTAATAGCGTTCTTAAACGCCTTTGCGTTTGAGTTTCCGTGTGCTTTAATAACGGGTTTTCTAACACCCAAAAGCGGTGCTCCGCCTACTTCGGTAGAGTCCATCATACTTTTAAGTGAGTATAAATCTTTTTTTATAACCAAAGCGGCAAGTTTGTTTTTTAAACTTTTAAACAAAGCGGTTTTAACCTGTTTAAAGAAAGTAACCGCCGTACCCTCAATAAGTTTTAATGCAATATTTCCCGTAAAACCGTCGGTAATAACGGCATCGCATACGCCTTTGGGCATTTCACGGGATTCTATATTACCTACAAAATTTATAGGGGCGTTTTTAAGAAGTTTGTATGATTCCTTTTGCAATTCTCCGCCTTTGGTATCCTCTGTACCGATGTTTAAAAGACCGATAGTGGGATTTTCCTTACCCTCTACCCCTTTTAAGTAAGCACTTGCCATTATACCGAACTGACAAAGCATTTCGGGACGGCATTCGGCATTTGCACCCATATCCATTAACATATAATGACCGTTAGGTGAGGGTATCATACCTGCTAACGCAGGGCGTTTTACACCCTTAATGCGTTTTACAATAAGTGTTCCGCCCACAACAACCGCACCAGTAGAACCGGCAGAAACAAATGCCTCTGCCCTATCTTCTGCCAATTCTTTAAAAGCCAAAGCCATTGAAGAATTGCTGTTGGACTTTAAAAGTGTAGTCGGGTCATCGTGCATATCAAAAACATCGGGTGTATCCACAATAACTAACCCGTCACCGAAGTTTAAATTTTCTTTTGCAATAATTTCTTCTATTATTTTTTTATTTCCTACTAAAGTTATATCGACCGACAGTTCGTTTTTGGCTAAAGCAGCACCCTTTACAATTTCCAATGGCGCATTATCTCCGCCAAACGCATCAACTACAACACGCATTTTATTTCTCCTTAAAATTTTCAAAATATTTAAGTGAACGGTTGGCAAATGCCGCATAACGTTCCCTTTTATCCTTAATTGGTTCCTCTAAGGGCGGAATTATACCGAAATTAGCACCCATCGGCTGAAAATTTGTTACGGTTTCATCGGTAATGTAACCTAACAGAGCACCGATCATGGTATATTTCGGTAAAATCAGCGAAGGTTCGTTCTTAAGCCGTTTTACTGCATTTATTCCCGCAATAATTCCGCTTGACGCCGACTCCATATACCCCTCTACCCCCGAAAGCTGCCCTGCAAAAAATATGTTGGGGTTTTCTTTCAGCGATAAATCGTGATTAAGAAGTTTAGGCGAATTTATAAAGGAATTACGGTGCATAACGCCGTAACGCATAAATTCTGCATTTTTAAGTCCCGGTATTAAGGAAAACACCCGTTTTTGTTCGGGGAATTTAAGGTTTGTTTGAAAACCGACAAGGTTAAAAAGTGTACCTTCCTTATTTTCACTTCGCAGTTGTACCACCGCCCAAGGTCTATGCCCTGTGCGAGGGTCTTTAAGTCCGACGGGTTTTAAAGGACCGAAACGGATGGAATCCTCGCCCCTTTTTGCAAGAATTTCCACCGGCATACAACCCTCGTACACCGTAATCGGTTTATCAAATTCCGAAAGGACAGCCGATTCGGCGTTTATGAGTGCGTTGTAAAATTCGGTATACTCCTCTTTATTCATTGGGCAGTTTATGTAATCGTCGGTTCCTTTTCCGTAACGTGAGGCGAAAAAAGCAACCGAAAAATCAATACTTTCCCTTGTAACAATAGGGGCTGCCGCATCGTAAAAAGAAAGGTTTTCACTGCCGGTAATTTCACTAATATTTTTTGCCAATTCACCGTCTGTAAGCGGTCCTGTTGCCACTACCGTAATCCCGTCTTTAGGCAACTCGGTTACAACCCGGTTTATTACATTTATATTTGGGTGGGATTTTATTTTCTTTGTAATATACCCCGAAAAATCATTACGGTCAACCGCCAAAGCACCACCCGCCGAAACCGAGCATTTTTCGGCAGACTCCATGCAAATGCTCGAAAATTTGCGCATTTCTTCTTTTAAAAGTCCCGCCGCAGAATCAACTCTTGACGCCTTTAAGGAATTGGAACAAACAAGTTCCCCAAAATTATCACTTTTATGTGCGGGTGTTTTTTGGGGCTTCATTTCTATTAAATCAACCGCTATTCCACGGTTTGCAATTTGGATTGCGGCTTCACAACCCGCAAGACCCGCACCTATGACAGTGATTTTATCCATTTTTCTTTTCCTTTGCTTTTTGTCTTGAAGGGCATTCGGCGTTCATACAGTATTTTCTGCCCCTTACACCGCTTATAATATACCCTCCGCATTCTTTGCAAATTTCCCCTGTAGGAATACCGGGAGAAGCAAAATCACATTCGGGATATGCCGAACAACCGTAGAATTTTTTACCTTTTTTGGAAATTCTTTTAATAAGTTTAGCACCGCATTTGGGACAAGGTTGTGTAACCTCATCTTCGGGTACGGGTTTTGTATTTTTACATTCGGGATAACCGGGACAAGCCAAGAATTTACCGAATCTGCTTGATTTTACAACCATTTTTCTGCCGCACTTTTCGCAAACCACATCGGTTTCCACTACGGGGACTTTTACTTTTTTACCGTCCAGCGAATCTTCGGCTTTGGTATAAAAATTCTCAAATTCATTGTAAAAATCTTTAATGGTATCCACCCATTGAAGTTCGCCTGCACCGATTTTATCGAGTTTAACTTCAAGCCCTGCGGTAAATTTAACATCAAAAATCTTATTAAAGTATTCCACCATTAAGTCGGAAATCACTTTTCCGAGTTCGGTGGGTTTAAGTGATTTTTTCTCACGTTCAATATAGTCCCTGCTCAAAATATTGGAAATAATGGGTGCATAGGTTGAAGGTCTTCCTATACCGTTTTCGTCAAGCGCTTTTATTAAAGTCGGTTCGGTATAACGCGCGGGCGGTTGGGTGAAATGTTGGTTAGGGGTTAGGGCATTTAGTTTTAATTTATCCCCCTCGTTCATTTCGGGAAGAGAACTTTGCTTGTCGTCCTCCTCGTCCTTACCCTCAACATAAAGTGCCGTAAAACCGTCAAACTTAACCGAATGACCGCTTGCTTTAAAGAGGTAATCGTTTGCGGTAATATCCACATTAACGGTATCCAAGACGCAATTTGCCATCAGTGAGGCAATAAAACGTTCCCAAATAAGTTTATAAAGTTTATACTGTTCGGTTGTAAGTGAATCTTTTATCCTTTCGGGATTTAGTTCAATTACGGTAGGTCTTATTGCTTCGTGAGCGTCCTGCGAACTGCTTTTACTCTTAAAATATCGGGGTAAAGACGGCAAATATTTTGAACCGAAATTTCCGGCAATATAATTTTGTGCCGCTGTTCTTGCCTCCTCGGCTATTCTTAACGAATCGGTACGCATATAGGTTATAAGACCGGTAGTACCGATACCGCTAATATCAATACCTTCATAAAGTTGCTGCGCAATACGCATTGTGCGTTGACCTGTGTAACCGAGTTTGCGTGACGCTTCCTGTTGCAGAGTGGAAGTAATAAAAGGCGGTGCGGGTTGACGGTTTCGTTTCCCTTTTTTAACACCTGTCACAACATACTCCGCATTTTTAAGGTTTTCTAAAATTTCGTTTGCGGTTTGCTCGTTAGGTATTAAATCAATAGCGCCGTTTTTATCGCCGTGCAAATGGGCGGTAAAGGTTTTTCTGCCAACCGAAAATTTAGCATCTACGCTCCAATATTCCTGCGGAACAAACTTTTCAATTTCACGTTCCCTTTCAACAATCAAACGAAGTGCAACCGTTTGAACACGTCCCGCCGAAAGACCGCTTTTAACCTTTTTCCAAAGAAAAGGACTTAATTTATAGCCCACAATTCGGTCAAGAACACGTCTTGCTTGTTGTGCGTCTACTAAATCCATATCAATTTTCCTCGGCACTTTTATTCCCGCCCTAACTGCGGATTCTGTGATTTCGTTAAAGGTTACACGGTTAGCCGAATTCATATCAAGCGCTAAAATTTGCGCTAAATGCCAGGAAATTGCCTCACCCTCTCTATCAGGGTCGGTTGCAAGGTATACTTCGTCACATTCCGAAGCGGCTTGTTTTAAAGATTTTATAACTTCCTTTTTGTCCGCCATATTAACGTATTGTGGGGCAAAACCGTTTTCTATATCAACACCTAATTTAGATTTGGGTAAATCACGAATATGACCTACAGAAGCCATAACTTCATAATCCGAACCCAAATACTTCTTTATAGGTTTAATTTTTGAAGGAGACTCAACAATTAAAAGTTTTGACATAAATTACCTCCGCTGTTTATTTACAAATTTCATACTGACCGCCGGGTAATGCTCTTATAATAAATTCCATTTCAAGTTCGGTTAAAGCCGAAAGCAATTCGGTAGAGCCGAGTCCCGTGTTTAATTCGTCAGGATAAAATTTTTGCTTATCCAAACAATTATATACTATTTTCGCTCCATTTGAAAGAGTTTCATTCAATATTTTTTTATTATTTTTATTTTTTTCTTTAATTTCTACCTTTTCATACGCTTTTTTAACATCTATTTTATCGGGGAAAAGGGGTAAATATTCATTAAAAATATCCGATGTATCCAAAAGCGGTTTTGCACCGTCACGCAAAAGTTGGTTAGAACCCTTGTACTCCTTCATATCGGGTCTTCCCGGAATTACAAAAACGTCCCGATTTTGGTCCAAAGCGTAGTTAGCTGTAATTAGTGAACCGCTTTTTTGCTTTGCCTCGATTATAACAGTACCCAAAGACAAGCCCGACATTATGCGGTTTCTAATAGGAAAAGTGTATTTAGAGGCAGGATGATCCGGCGGGTATTCACTTATTAAACAACCGTTACTCGAGATATGTTCCCTTAACGCACGGTTTTCTTCCAAATAGGTGGCAAGCAAACCGCAACCCATACAAAGCACCGTTTTACCGCCCGCTTTAAGAGCGCCTATATGCGCATAAGTATCAGTTCCTACCGCACCGCCGCTTACAACAATCATACCCGATTTTGCAAGACGGTAACTAAGAGAATATGCCGACTTCTTGCCGAATTCACTTACATTCCTTGAACCCACAATACAAATTGTGGGAGTGTTTTCAAAATCGGGCAATTCTCCTTTGACATAAAGCACTAACGGAGGGTTAGAAATTTGGAGCAAGGGTTTTGGGTAATCTTTATCCTCAATCGTAATAATTTCAATACCGTTATTACGGCATTTTATAACTATATCCCGTGCGGTTTTAATATCGGTTTTTAAAAAGTTTTGCTTTTCTTTGACCGTAAAAAACTTATTATTTTCAATTTCCAAAGCGGAAAGATTATAAATTTCTTGCGGTGTATATTTTTCCAAAATCTTTATAATTCGTTTATTACCCGCACCGAGACAGAGTTGTAACCAAACAAAATATTCCATTATTTCATCATTTCCCACATAGCAATAGCACCCGCAACCGAAGCGTTAAGAGATTCCGCTTTTCCGCACATAGGTATTGTAATTCTGTTATCGGCATTTGATATTGCGGTTTGGGTTAAACCGTTTGCCTCGTTACCGATCATAATTACCGAGCCGTCTTTAAAATTTACATCGGTTATCGGTTTTGCGGTATTATCAACAACACAGGCGTAACTTTCCAACCCCGAATTTTTAATAGTAAAAGGCAAATCTTTGGCAAAATATATCGGCATACGAAGCAAAGTACCCATAGACGCCCGCAGAGATTTCGGTGAATAAGGGTCGCAACTGTCCGCAGAAATAATTATTCCGCTGACTCCAAGTGCTTCTGCCGTTCGGGAAATTGCCCCTAAATTAGACGGATCGTTTAGGTTTTCAAGTGCTATATACCTTCCGTTTTTATTGATTTCACGAGTTTTTTCGGGCATTTTTGCCAATGCAATAATACCTTGCGGTGAAGTTGTATCACTGATTTTTTTAAAAAGAGAATCCGTAATTTTATAAACTTCCTTTGAATTTTCGGCAAAAATTTCAATGTCTTTCGCATATTTTCCGAAAGCGGTTTCGCCTATAATTAACTTATCAAACCTAATTCCGCAAACTTTGGCATCATCACAGATTCTTTTACCCTCAAGCACGAAAAGATTGTTTTCTTTTCTGGCTTTTGAAGAAGTTTGCAAACTGCAAACAAGTTTGATAAGTGAATTATCCTTACTGGTAATTGTAGTAATATTTTGCAAAATTACACCCCAAAACAGACAATTTTTTTAAACTTATAAAAATGAAAAGTCGCCCGAGAGAGAAAAACTCGGGCGAAAATCATTATTTTTCAAGTGCCTTTTTAGCGGCTTTAACAAGTGTTTCAAAACCTTTAGCGTCGTTTACTGCAAGATCAGCCAACATTTTGCGGTTGATTTCTATACCTGCTTTGTTAAGACCGTTAATAAATGAAGAGTAGTTCATACCGTTCATTTTGCAAGCAGCCGAAATACGGGTAATCCAAAGACGGCGGAAATCACGTTTCTTAAGTCTTCTTCCTACATAAGCGTAGTTGCCGGATTTCATAACTGCTTCTTTAGCGGTTTTGAAAAGTTTAGATTTAGCGCCAAAATAACCTTTGGCAAGTTTTAAAACTTTATTTCTTCTTTTGCGTGTTGATAACGCACCTTTAACACGTGCCATTTCTTATACCTCCAATAAAAACTTTACCTTATTTGTAAGGAATCAATCTCTTAACGTTTGCAGTATTTGTTACGTCAGCAACAACTGTTTTACGAAGATTTCTTTTGCGTTTGGTTGTTTTCTTGTTAAGAATGTGCGACTTAAAAGCATGAGCACGTTTAACTTTACCGTTTTTGGTGAGTTTAAAGCGTTTCTTAGCGCCGCTGTGTGTTTTAATTTTAGGCATTTTAAAGTCCTCCCTAATATTTTTTAACTACATTATTTGCCGGATTTCGGAGCAAGGAACATAAGCATATTACGTCCCTCCATTTTAGCAGGTTTTTCAATCGAGCAATAGTCCCCACAAAATTCAGCAAAGCGAGCCATATTTTCAAGACCGATTTCGGGATGTCCCATTTCACGGCCGCGGAAACGGATGGAAACCTTTACCTTGTTACCGCTTTTTAAAAACTTAATTGCTTGCTTACCTTTTGTTTCAAAGTCATGAACGTCGATACTAAGACCTAAACGAATTTCCTTAACTTCAACAACCTTTTGGTTCTTCTTTGCGTCCTTCTCACGCTTTGCCTGTTCAAAACGGTACTTACCGTAGTCCATAATTTTGCAAACGGGCGGTTGAGCGTTGGGAGATATACAAACTAAGTCTAAATCAGCATTTTCTGCCGATTCAAGGGCTTTTGCAATAGGCAAAATACCTAATTGCGAACCGTCGGCTGTGATTACACGAACTTCCTTAAATTTAATACCTTCGTTTATTGCGATTTCTTTACTGCTAATTGTAACGCACCTCCAAAGTGGCATTTAGTTTAAAAACAAAAGCGTGGACGCAATACGCCCACGCATAAGAATTCCAACAAAAGTTTGAACTGCTTATTGACCCTTTAGAACAAAATCCGAGGGTGAGGACGATTAACGTACTACTTCGTTTATATTACAATTATACACAAAACCGATTATTTGTCAAGTATTTTTTTAAGTTGTTCGGTTTTATCGGTTTTTTCCCAAGGCAGGTCAATGTCTGTTCTGCCCATATGACCGTATGCGGCGGTTTTACGGTAGATAGGTCTTCTTAAATCAAGCATATCAATAATAGCCGAAGGTCTTAAATCAAACACCTTGCAAACCGCATCGGCAATTTTTTCGTCCGAAACAACGCCTGTGCCGTAAGTGTCAACCATTACCGAAACAGGATGTGCCACACCAATGGCATAAGCCAATTGAATTTCGCATTTTTTGGCAAGTTTAGCCGCAACAATATTTTTTGCAACATATCTTGCCGCATAAGCCGCACTTCTGTCCACCTTTGTGGGGTCTTTACCCGAAAAAGCACCGCCGCCGTGGCGTGCCACACCGCCGTAGGTATCCACAATAATTTTTCTGCCGGTAAGACCTGTATCTCCTTGCGGACCGCCTACCACAAAACGTCCGGTAGGATTGATATATACCTTGGTATTTTCGTCAAAAAGATTTTGCGGGATAATGGGTTTAATAACCTCATTCAAAATATCCTTACGCAAAGTTTCCAAAGAAACATCTTCGGTATGTTGGCTTGAAACAACCACAGCGTCAATTCTACTCGGCACACCGTCGTTATATTCAACCGTAACTTGGGTTTTTCCGTCGGGATTAAGATACGGTAATTTACCGCTTTTGCGGACTTCGGTAAGTTTTTTTGCCATTTTGTGGGCCAGTGAAGCCGACAAAGGCATAAGTTCTTCGGTTTCGTCACAAGCGTATCCGAACATCATACCCTGGTCGCCTGCGCCGTTTAAATTGTAATCCTCTTTTTCGCCGTCTTTAAGTTCAAGCGAATTGTCAACACCCATAGCAATATCGGGTGACTGTTTATCAAAAGAAGTCATAACTGCGCAAGTATTACCGTTAAAGCAAGCCGACGGTTTATCGTAACCGATATCACATACAACCTGACGGACAATGCTTGGAACATCTATTGTTGCGGTGGTGGTGATTTCACCCATAACGGTTACAACACCGGTAGTACAAAAAGTTTCGCAAGCCACACGTGCAAACTTGTCCTGTTTAATAATTTCGTCTAAAACAGCGTCGGAAATTTGGTCACACATTTTGTCAGGGTGACCTTCTGTAACCGATTCGGACGTAAACAAAAATTTAGCCATAAATAACCTCCATAAAAATAACCGCCCCAAAATGAGGCGGTGAATTTAAAACCTCATCTTTCGGATAAATCCGCCGGAATTAGCACCTTAAAAAATCAGGTTGCTGGGCTTCAACGGGCCGGTTCCCTCCACCACTCTTGATAAGGACATATTCGTATTTCGTCTAATATTGTAACATAAAACTGTTATTTGTCAAGTTTTTTATTTTTAAAAGATTTAAGTAAGGGTGAAATGCGCTTATAAACTGCAAAACAAAACGCCGCATCAATTACACCTTTTACAAAGGTAAATGGCAAATTGAATATTACAAGAGATTTTATTAAATTATCCGAAAAAGGTAAAATTGCTTGATACATTCCCACAATAGCCGGCATAGGCATACCGTAAAGCACGGTGTAGGCCGGGTATACTATAAAATAGTTTGTAATAACGCCTAATACCGCCATTGCTACGGCACCTGCCAAAGAACCCAAAAGCGCAGATTTACGGCTTTTGTTTTTGCGGTAAACAAAACCTGCCAAACCCACAAAAATAGCACCTAAAATGAAGTTGGAAAGTTCGCCTACACCCGCAGAAGTAGTAACAAACAAGTGCAGTAAATTTTTAATAAGGCAAACAAGAACTCCGAAAAACGGACCGTAAGCAAAGGAAACGATTATTGCGGGGATTTCGGAAAAGTCCAACTTGATAAACGGAGGTATTAACATAGGCAACGGAAATTCCAAAATCATTAAAACAAACCCTAAACCGCCGAACAATGCGCAAACAATGAGTGCCCTTAAATTTTCTTTTTTCATAATAATTCCTCCAATAAAAAATGCCCTTGCTGCATAATACAACAAGGGCATAAAATTACAATAAGAATAACTATCCTATCTTCTTTCATCCAGACTATACTGTCGGCTTTGGAATTACACCAAATCTGCCTTACGGCTCGCGGGCTTTACCGCCGGTGGGGAATTACACCCCGCCCTGAAGATTACAAAATTATTATATACTATCTTTTAGAATTTGTCAATCATTTGAAATACATAAATAACTGACATTTTATCATACCGTTATAAAGTTTACGGCGTTTATCGGCATTTCTGCCGAAAAATTTTTCAAATTCATCATGAGGACTTATAATGTAAAATTTACGTCCGTCACCCTGCAAAAATCTTTTACCCATTACGGTATAGAGTTCCTCCGCCGCTTTAACGTCCAAAAGGCGTTCTCCGTAGGGCGGGTTTGTAACGGTTAGAGAGCGTTCGTTCGGCAGTGAAAAATCCTTAACATTTGCAATAGATGCCTTTACATATTTTTCAACACCCGCTTTTTTGGCGTTTGCAAGGGTTAATTCCACCGCATTTTTATCAATATCAAACCCCTGCGCTTTAAAATCAATATTCTTTAAAATTAAATCTGCCGCACGGGTGCGCTCGTCCCGCCAGATTTGCGGGTCTAAAAAGGAGAAACGCTCTGCCGCAAAGAATCTTTTAAGTCCCGGTGCGGTCTTGGTAGCCATTAAAGCCGATTCAATAAGAATAGTACCGCTTCCGCAAAAAGGGTCATAAATTTTAGTATCGGGATAAATTCTTGCTAAATCGCACATTGCCGCCGCCAAGGTTTCTTTTAAGGGTGCGTCGTTGGAATTACGGCGATATCCCCTTTTGTGAAGTCCCTCACCGGAAGTATCTATCATCATTGTAACGGTATTTTTATGAATGGAAAAACGGATTTTATATTCACTTCCCGTTTCGGGGAAAATGCTTATTTTATATTTAAGTTTCAGCCGTTCAACTATTGCTTTTTTAATAATGGACTGACAGTCAGGTATGCTGAAAAGCGCAGAATTTAAACTCCAACCGTTGACAGGGAAAGCATCGTCCTTGCCTATATAGTTTTCCCAAGGAAGCGCTTTAACGCCGTCAAACAGTTCGGTAAAGGTTACCGCACTGAACTGACCTACGTTAATTAAAATACGCTCGGCAAAGCGGGAGCATATATTAGCCCTTGCGAGCATATTTTCGGGTCCGCTTAATAAAACCCTGCCGTTTTCGGTCTTAATATCAGTAAAACCCATCCTTTTAAATTCGTCCGCCGCAATGCTTTCAACGCCGAACAAACAAGGTGCTACTAAATTTATATTACTCATTATTTAAAATTATCTCATCGCACGTCTTTTGGTGCGTCCGCTTTCGGGGTTTTTGCGTTTTAAATCCGAAAACTTTTCGTCACTTTGTTGTTTAAATCGGTTCATCATTTCCTCGAAAGAAGCGGGTTCGTTCTTTTTAGGCATCCAGGTATATGAACCGTCCGGTTTTGGCTGTTCGTAAGTGCGGCGTTCCTTTTTTTGGAATTTTTGCCCCGTTTTTTCGGGTTCTAAGGCACGTTTAATGCTTAAACTGATTTTACCGTCTTCCCCAATGTTTAAAACTTTTGCTTTAACGGTATCATTCACTTTAAAAAGTTCGTTAATATCGTTTACAAAATTACGGGCAACTTCCGAAATATGTACCAAACCCGACTTACCTTCACCCAAGTCAAGAAAAAGACCGAAATTAGTAATACCGGTAATTTTTCCTTCAACAATTTCTCCAACATTAAGTGGCATACTTTAGAAAATCCTCCTCAAATTTTAAAATCAACTGCCCGAAACATCAATGAAAATCTGCTCGTCCGCATAAATGTAACCCAAACGTTCACGTGCGGCTTTTTCAATGATTTTGGCATTTGATTCATCATTAAGCAATGCTTTTAATTCTTCAATATCGTTTTGGGTATTCGTATATTCCGTTTTTAAAGAATTAAGTTTTGCTTTGCTTTGGTTAAGTGTTGTCCAAAGATTAGCAAGAGTGGCTATCATATAAACACAAACACCTAAAATTAAAATCCTTAATATAAAACTTCTTTTCGGTTTTGTTTTGCGTTTCATAAGTAAAAACTCCAACTTAAAATTTTGACACCAATTATTTTTCAGTATACAACATTACCTTAACATTTTTCAAGTATTTTTTTACAGTTATTAAAATTTTTGTTATAAAAATATCGGCTTTTTTGATTTTTTCGTTTAAACCGTTACTTATTTTATTAAAAATAGTAGCAAAAAGGGCAAAAAGCGACTTTAAATATTTCAACAAAAACCTTGATACCGTAAAATAAAAGAGTAAAAACCCAAGTAAAATTCCTAAAAACACAAATCCCCGTAATTCTCCGTTTGTAACCGCCAAAAGAAAAACGAATGTTATTACCGAAATTACCGAAAAGTAGAATATATCATACAGAAAAACCGAAAAGTCGGTTGATTTTACCGCAAATCGGAAAGCACGCAAAAGGTCATAAAACAGGCAAAAAATCATTCCCAGCAAAAAAGAATAGAAAAATGCGGTAATTTGAGCGATATTACTTATTTCCCACATAATTATTTAAAAATACGGCTCAAAAGACCGCCCTTTTGCTCATCTGCAGTGTAAATTACGGCGCATATTTTGCCTTCTGCCGTTAAATCTCCGCTGTTAGTATCAAAATTTATTATATGAAGTGAAAAACCTTTTATGGCAACTCGACCGAGAACGGTGTTTAATATTATGGTTTCGTCATCAAAACTAATACAATCCTTAACACCGCTTAAATTTATCTTTTTTCGTTGTTCAATTATAATATTACTGTTTTTAATTAAATTTTCTTCCAAAACAAAACACCCCTTAAAAATATATTTAAGCGGTGTTTTCTTTATTACACTAAACGGTACATTGTTGCGGCATCGTCCTTGCGGACGGTTTCTGCCACAAGGGTAACTTCTGCCTTGAAATTGCGTGTGCCGAAAGATATTTCAATAATATCCCCCACCTTAACATCATACGAAGCACGAGCCGGTTTGCCGTTTACAAGCACACGGCCGGCATCGCAGGCATCATTTGCAACCGTTCTTCTTTTAATTATTCTTGAAATTTTTAAATATTTATCTAATCTCATAATCAAAAAATTTTAGCCGCCCGAAAAGGACGGCTTTTAAAAACTTATTACTTAATAGCAGCTTTTAAAGCAGCGCCGGCTTTGAAAGCAGGGCTTTTTGAAGCAGCGATTTTGATGGTTTCTTTGGTTTTGGGGTTGATACCTGTTCTTGCAGCGTGTTCACGAACTTCAAAAGTACCGAAACCGATAAGTTGAACTTTTTCGCCTTTTTTCAATTCATCGGAAACACTGTCAATAAAAGCAGCAAGTGCTTTTTCTGCGTCTTTTTTAGAAATGTTTGCTTTTTCAGCCATTGATGCTACTAATTCTGTTTTGTTCATAATAGAACCTCCATAATTTTTACGGTTTATAAAAACCGTTTAATAACTTCCGTAAACCTCAATTACGTGCATATTATTTTTATCACATTTTAGAACAAAAATCAACACAAAAAATTTTTTTCATTAAATTAACATAAATTTTAAACCATATTTTGGTGTTTTTTCATAATTTTACTTAACTATTTTAACTTTTTTTGCCAAAAAATACAATTTTTCACCTTTGGGAAAACTCTTAAAATCTTGCTCTGTAATAATTCCAAAAGCCAAAACAACCGCTAAATAAACCAAAACTGCACAAAATACCGCAAAAACTATCATTGGTTTTTCATTTGAAACCCGACAAATTAAATACGCCGTCGCCGAAGAACAAACCGCCGCAATCATCGGTTTTGTAACTACTGTTTTAACATCTTGCGGTTTTCCTGTTACCTTAATTATTTTAATAATGTGTGCAAACAAAATAACAAAATAACACACCGCCGTGCTTATTGCAGAGCCGTAGATGTTAAATTTATCGGTAGGGATTAAAACGATATTAAGAATTATCTTTAAACAGACACCTATTACAATATTAAAGAGTGCGCAAAACTGACAATCAACCGCCTGTAAAACGCTTGTAAGCGGAATTGCAAAACCTGCAAAAATTGCCGTAAAGCCGAAGATAAACAGTAAATTACCGCCTATATTGACCGAGCCGTAGTCCGAATAAAGCAACTGCATAATGGGTTTTGAAACCGCAATATATGCCATTCCCGCCGGAAAAGTTATAAGCGACAGCATTTTTATTACGGTGTTTAAATTTGTCTTAACATCAACTATTTTCTTTTTTGACCAATAGTACGAAAGTGTCGGCATTGCACTTACACCTAAAGACATTGTAAGGGTGGGCAATAAATTAAAAAGTGTAAAAGATTTACTGCGAAGTCCGTAAAGGTAGGTTGATAGGTTTGAAATATCAAGCGCCAAAGTAGAATTAGAATTGTAAGAATTTATTGCATCCTTATAGATTAAACTTAAATTTTCGGAATTACCGTTAAGCAGGGTTCTGACGCTTAAGGCGTCAATAACCGAAACGGCGCCCGAAAGCAAACTTGAAACCGCCATAGGAAGTGCCAACAAAAGAACTGTTTTAACCGTTTTGGAAGTAGTTAAAACCGAGGGGTTTTGTAATATTTCAGTTTTAGTAATAATATTTTTTGAAGATTTATATTTAAAAAACAAAAAAATTACCGCAACCAAACCGCCAACCGTAATACCAAGCATTGCAGAACCCGCCGCTAAAGCAGGGTTTTTGGTTAGTTTTATTGCAACAAAAGCAAAACTTAAGCCCAAAACCAACTTGCCTGCCGCCTCTATCACCTTTGAAACGGCGGTGGGTGTCATATTGCCATACCCTTCAAAATATCCCCGCCAAACCGACAGGAGAAAACAAATAAAAACCGATGGAATTACCGCAAAAATACTGTAAAGTGTGTTTCCCGAACTGTCTGTAAATTTTACAAAAGGAACGGCAAAAAGAGTAAAAATAAGTGAAGAAAAAATACCTAATAAAATAAACAGTTTTTTTGTTACATTAACGGTTTTTTCAATATCACCGTAACGTTTTTGTGCCAAATTTTCCGCAATAAGGTGTGAAAGTGCAGACGGCAAACCCGAAACCGCCAGGGTATAAAAGGGGGTGAATAAATCGTATGCAACCGAAAAATAACCGAAACCCAAATCACCCAAAAAGGTGTTTGTGGCAAGCGGTATTTTAAAAGCGGCACCGATTATTTTAACCAAAACGGTGGAAACAAGCAGTATTAAACTACTGCTTACAAGGTTTTGTTTTGTCTTATTTTCGGTTTTCATAAAAGTTCCTTAATGATATCAATTATGTAGTCACATAGCAGAGTTTCGCCCGAAACATTCATTTCCCTGTAAGCTTCGGTTGCTTCTGCCCCCGCATCGTCCGAAATACGCCTTAAAGCCAAAAACGGAACACCCGAAAATTCGCAAACATAGGCAATAGCGGCGGTTTCCATATCGCAGGACATTGCGTTAAAGTTTTCTTTCAAATTATTCCTAACTTCATTATCACATATAAAATGGTCGCCCGAAACGGCAGTACCCAATTTTAATTGGGGAACAACTTTTTTTGCAATGCCGATTAAATTCTCATCTGCATTGTAAATGTATTTTTGCAAAGGTTTTTCGCACAGTTTGTAGCCGATTCCGCTTAAATCAAAATCATGTTCTAAAAACTTATTCGGAGCGGTAATTTCACCTCTACGTATGCCCGAAACACCGCCCGAAAGACCGTAATTTAAAATATAATCACAGCCGATATCAACTAAATGCATTGCGGCAGCGGCGGCATTTACTTTACCTATTCCGCAAAGAATTGAAATTACCTGTGCGTTTTTTCGGTTGCCTTTTACAAAAAAATTGTGACCCTTTCTGCCTAAAAAAGAATATTCACTAAATTCGCCCTGCTCTATTTTTTCGGCAAAGGGTTTGTATTCGTCAATATCGGCAACAATTATCCCGATTTTTACTTCTTCCATATTCTCTCCCTAATAAAAAATGGCTGAAAAAATCAGCCATTATTCTTCAAATGTAAGTTTTATTCCGCATACCTGACAAAATACTGCGTTTTCATCAATAGCGGCACCGCAAGCCGGACAGATACGTTTACATTTAGCGTTGTTTAATTCTTGCTTAATTTCCGCAATTTTTGCGCTTTTTCGGTTAATTTCATCTACCAAAACTTTAATATCTCCGTCCTCTATTTCGGTATCTTTAATTAAATTGTAATAAACTTCGCCTAATTTTTCAAAATCTTTTGAGCGTTTGTTTTGAAGCGATGCAACGTCAAACTTCTGTTTGCCGGTGTTTACAACCTCGTTTGTTTTCTTATAGGCAATATCCATAACCTCTTTTGCCTTATCAATAGCGTTATCTAAAAAATCCATAAAAATACCTCCTTTAAGTATTTATTTAATTTTATCACATATTAAAGAACAAATCAAGGAATTAAATATTTATTGTAAAATTCGTTTATACCGTTTTTGCGGTTCAAGATTTCATCAAATTTATTTATATATTCGTAAGGGTATTTATAGTTGAAAATGCGTTCTATATAATCCCCTAAAGGTTGACGGAGTTTAGTAACCGCCGAAGCACCGCAAGCGAGAATTGTGTGTGTTTCGTCCATAATGAATACATTGTAAAGCGATTCGTAACCCTTTTTGGAATAACCCACGTTTTCAAGATTGCCGACAGTTTTACTCTGCCTATACATATAATATGGGTGAATACCGTTTTGAGATAAAGTGTTATACGCAAAATCCACCATTTTCGATGCTGTTTTGCCTACATCAATATCCGGTATTTGGTTTAATTTGGTCATACCCGAAGAACGCTTCATAGAAAGCGAATGAACCGTAACACTTTCGGGGTTTAACGTTATTACCTCATTTACGGTATTTTTAAAACTTTCAAATGTATCGTTAGGCAGTCCTGCAATTAGGTCGGTATTTATATTGTTAAAACCGCATTCTCTTGCTAAATTAAATGCCTCTACAGTTTGTTTTACGGTGTGTTTTCTGCCTATTGTTTTTAAAACTTCATCATTCATAGTTTGCGGGTTTATGCTGATTCTCGAAACACCGAAACTTTTTATAACCTCTAATTTTTCCTTTGTCACGGTGTCGGGTCTGCCGGCTTCTACGGTATATTCACGAACACCCGATAAATCAAAATTATCCTCAACCGTTTTTAAAACTGTATGTAACTGCAAGGGTGAAAGTGTTGTGGGAGTACCGCCGCCCATATAAACTGTTTCAAGCCGTAGGTTGTTTTCTTTTGCAATTTTTGCGGTTATTTCCAATTCTTTGCATAAAAATTCAACATATTGCGGTATTAGTTTTTCGGCGTGTTCTACCGAATGGGAAACAAAGGAACAGTAAGAACACCTTGTAGGGCAAAATGGAACCGAAATATATAAACTAAAGGAATCGGGTTTTGAAAGTGAGGTGATTTCCCCCTCGCCTTTTAATGCTTCCAAAGTTAGATTAAGTTTCTTTTGGTTTACCATTAAATAGTTTTTGAAGTAATTTTCGGCATTGGTGTCACCCATTGTCTTTTTAAGTCGGGACAACAGTTTTGCAGGGCGAATACCGGTTAAAATGCCCCAATCGGGCTTATAGTTTGTAGCAGACACAAAACATTCGTAAACCGCAATTGCCAAAAACAGTTCGGCATCCTTATCGGCATTTTGGTTTATTCGCTCTATTTTCTTGACCGAATTATATACTTTACCGCAAAAATACAGGGTTGCTTTTGCGGTGTTTTCGGCTATTTCCGCAATAACGCTGTTATCGGCAAAAACAGGCACTTCCGATAGCTCAATTTTTTCAAAAGGCAGAAAAATTCTTATTAACTTTTCAATTTCATATCTAAATGAATTATTTATTAAACAAAGTTGCATTTTAGCCCCTTACAAAAGGATTGTTTTTCTTTTCAAAGCCGATCGAGGTAGGTTCGCCGTGACCCGAATATACCTTAGTGTCATCAGGCAAGTTGTATATCTTTTTAACAGAAGTTTCAAGTGTTTTAAAACTGCCGTTCGGAAAATCGGTTCTGCCGATACTGCCTTTAAACAAAGTATCGCCCGAAAAGAGATTACCGCCGATTAAATAACAAACTCCGCCGACGGTGTGACCGGGGGTGTTTATAACCTTAATTCCAGTATCCCCTACCCTTAAAACTTCAGAGTCTTCTAACAAAATATCTGCCGAAAATGGTTTAACATCTGCCCCGAAAAGGTTGCATAAATTTATATTCGGGTCGGATAAACCGTCATTATCCATAGCACCTATTGCGATTTTTGTATTTGTTGCTTTGCTTAAACGTTCGGCATCGGCAATATGGTCAAAATGACAATGGGTTAAAAGAATTATTCTTTCTTTTTCCTTTGCGTTTTGTAAATATTCTTCTACTCTGCCGTCATAACAGCCGGGGTCTATTACTATTGCGGTTTTTTCGGATGACACAAGATAGCAGTTAGTTCCGAAATTTTTAAGCGGTATAGGTTTAATTTCCATTTTTTCTCCAAATTTCTGTATCATAAATTATTGTAACGGGTCCGTCATTCAAAAGCGAAACCTGCATATCGGCACCGAAAATGCCTTTTTCTACTCTTTTTATGCCGTTTTCACGCAATTTTTCGCAAAAAATGTTGTAAAATTCTTCGGCTTTTTGGGGTTCTAATGCCTTAATAAAAGAAGGACGGTTACCCTTTTTAACATCGGCACAAAGTGTAAACTGCGAAATTGCCAAAACTTCACCCTCTACATCAAGAACCGATTTATTCATTTTGCCGTTTTCATCACAAAAAACACGCAAATTTGCAACTTTATAAGCAAGGGTGTTTACATCATCCAAACTGTCATCTTCCACAGCGCAAAGGAGTATCATATACCCGTCTTTACAACTGCCTACAACCTTACCGTCAACCGAAACAGAAGCGCTTTTCACCCTTTGAATAACTGCTTTCATTACTGATTTATCCTTTCAACATTGAAAATTTGCGGAACTTTTCCTATTTTTGAAATAATGCTCTTCAAATGTTCAACACTTTCGGCACTTATTGTCATAACAATAACACAGTTACCGTCCTTGGTTTGTTTTGCGCTGATACTGTGAATCGGAACACGCATATTATTAAGCACATTCATAACCTCTATTAAAATTCCGTCACGGTCAATAGCGGTGGCTTTAAGGGTGGAAATAAAGGACTCGGCTTTACTGCCGTCCCAAAAAGCGGGAATCCAACGGTCGGGTTCTTCGGAAGTTTCAATATTTTTCGGAACATTATTGCAATCCCTTTTGTGAATTGAAACACCGTGTCCCCTTGTGATAAATCCGATAATATCGTCCCCGGGAAGCGGATTACAGCATTTGGAAAACTTAATAAGGCAGTTGTCTATTCCCTTAATTATTACTCCGTCCGAAGATTTTTTAACCTTTTCTTCAATAGGCACAATTTCGGGTTGCTTTTGTGCGGCGGTTTTGCGGTTAAAATCATCCTTTACACGTGGAATTACTTTTGAAAGCAAAATTCCGCCGTAACCTATAGCCGCAAAGAATTCTTCACCGTTTGCAACACGGTATTTTTTAGCCAATTCTTCAATATATTCGGCGTTTTCATCAAGATTAAGGTTTATATTGTTTCTTCTTAATTCTTTTTCAAACTCATTTTTGCCGGTTTCAATATTTTCGCTTCGTTTTTCACGCTTAAACCACGAACGAATTTTTGCCTTGGCAGAGGAGGTTACGGCAATATTAAGCCAATCACGGCTCGGACCGTGTCCTGCTTGGTTGGTAGTTAAAATTTCTATTACTTCACCCGTTTTTACCACGTGGTTTATGGGAACGATTTTACCGTCCACCTTAGCGCCTACCATACGTGTACCTACTGCCGAGTGAATGGCAAACGCAAAGTCAACAACCGTAGCGCCCATAGGAAGATTTATAACGTCACCTTTTGGGGTAACCGCAAATACATCTTCTTGGGATAAATCCACCTTAATTGTTCTTATAATTTCGGTAGCGTCGTTTGAAGTGTCCTGACTGTCAATAATCTGTCTTATCCACTCAAGACGGTCTTCCATTTTTTTGTCGTTATCGGTAATACCCTCTTTATACTTCCAATGCGCCGCAATACCGAACTCGGCGGTGTGGTGCATTTCAAAGGTACGTATTTGAATTTCAAAAGGTATTCCCGCACGGCTTATAACCGTTGTGTGAAGTGACTGATACATATTGGGTTTAGGGGTTGAAATATAGTCCTTAAACCTATTTGGAATAGGACGGAACATATCGTGCATTATTCCTAAAATATTATAACAGTCCGCCACAGTATCAGTTATTATTCTTATTGCGTAAATATCGTAAATTTCGTCAAAATCCTTGTTTTGAAGATACATTTTACGGTAAATTCCGTGAATGGATTTTACACGTCCTTGGAAAGACAGCGTAACGCCCGGCATTTCCTCACGCAAGCGCTCCTCTATACGGCATTTTATTTCATCTAAAATTTGTTCGCGGTGTTGTTTTCTGTGGGTTAAGAGTTCTTCGATTTCTTTATAACCGACAGGGTCCAAATGCTTGATTGCCAGATCTTCCAATTCCTCTTTAACAGGACGAATACCGAGTCGGTGTGCAATAGGAGCATAAACTTCTAAAGTTTCTAAAGATTTATCCCTTTGTTTTTGGGGCGGCATAGCGTCAATAGTACGCATATTGTGCAAACGGTCGGCGAGTTTTATAATAATTACTCTAATATCCTGCCCCATTGCTATCAGCATTTTTCTTATACTTTCGGCTTGTTGCTGTTCTTTTGTGGAAAAATTCAGCCGTCCTATTTTGGTAACGCCGTCCACCAATAAAGCAACCTCTTTGCCGAATTTTTCGCTTATTTCAT
Source organism: Acutalibacteraceae bacterium (assembly GCA_036310925.1). Classification (GTDB taxonomy): domain Bacteria; phylum Bacillota; class Clostridia; order Oscillospirales; family Acutalibacteraceae; genus UBA737. The sequence goes on along the minus strand of JAXJQX010000021.1, from coordinate 48,858 downwards.
CAAGGGTGATTTCGGTATCCTCTACAACATCGTGTAAAAGGGATGCCACTATCGACTGGGTATCCATTCCCAAAGATACAACGATTTTTGCAACATTATAGGGGTGGTAGTAATAATCCTCACTTGAAGCACGCTTTTGTCCTTTATGGGCATTAACGCAAAACTCGAACGCTTTTTTTACCATATCATAATCGTATTCCGTGTCGAAATTTTCCATATGGTTCTTTAAATCATTAAAATTTCTTAATTCTTCTGCGTTCATTTTTCACACTCCTTTACCAAAAATGCGTATGTTTTGGAATTTACCAGACTTGTTTTCTTTGCATTAGCATCAGCATAATATTTATTTCCGCTTTTGTTTATCAGTCCCAATTCTTCCAATGTAATTAGGGCAATATTAGTTTTGGCATAACCCAAACTGTTTAAAAATAAGTAATTTACCCTATCGCACAGTATTGCTTTTTGGGATATCAGTTTATAAACACTTCCCACTTCTTCACGTGTGGGTGTAATTTCTTTTGGATTATATTTTTCGCCCGACATAAAGTTATTAAAACACGCAATATCCAAAAACAGTTTTTCGTCATCGGTATCACTCATTCTAATGCCCTTAATTTGTACACTTACCGAAGAATTTCCGTTATATACATTGGTTTCCACCGTAACCGCAAGGTCAACCGTATCACCTACACTAAAGCAAAAGTCACCGTCACCCCTGCCGAACAAAAGGGCTTGGAAAGTGTTTTCACCTTTTGTAAAAAGCAGTTTAAGGTGCTTATTGTTTGCAATAGGTGTAATGCGTTCTAAAGTAACCCCGAAAAGACCGAAAAGAGGTGCGGGATTGCCGAAACCGAATGGTTCTAACTGTTTTAAAGAGTCGGACAAATCGAGGGTTAAAGCCGAAGGTTTCAAACGGCAGTCAAGTTTTAAAACAGGGGGTGTGATTTCCTTAGTTTGTGCGTAATTGTTTATCAAGCGGCGAAATTCGGCAATATCACAAGTTTTTAAACTAACTCCCGCAGCGCCGGAATGACCGCCAAACTTTGTAAGTACCTCTTTGCAAGCGTAAATAGCATCATAAAGCGAAAAACCTTCAAAGCTTCTTCCCGAACCGTGGGAAAATTCGCCGTCACTTGAAATTACAATAGCGGGTACGCCGTATAATTCGCAAATTCTTGAAGCCACAATACCCACTACCCCGTGGTGCCAATTTTCGCCCTCTACCACTATTACACGGTCATAATTATAATTGTTCTGACGAATTTTTAAAACCGCCTGGTCAAAGACCTGTTTTTCGGTTTGTTGGCGTTCGGTATTATCTTGGTCGATTTCATCGGCAATTTTCAGCGCTTCAAGCATATTGTTACAGCAAAGAAGTTCCACCGCACGGTCGGCTTTTCCCATCCTTCCTGCGGCGTTAATTCTGGGGCAAATACCGAAAGCCATTCTTGTTGCCGTAATACTGTCTATTGCAATTCCCGCAACATTAAGCAGTGCCGAAAAACCGATTAAGGGGGATTTTTTAAGTTTTTCCACCCCGTATTTTACAATAATTCGGTTTTCGTAAATAACCGGCATAACATCCGCTACCACCGCAACCGCAAGAATGTCCGCATATTGAGGTAAGAGTTCTTCCGGTTCCTTACCCTCTGTAACACAAATAAGTTTAAAGGCAACCTCTGCCCCGCAAATGTTTTTAAACTGTGAGGGACAATCCTTTCTGTGCGGGTCAACTACTGCGGCGGCGTTCGGTAAAACTTCACCGGGCAGATGGTGGTCGGTAACTATTACGGTCATACCAAGTGAATTTGCCAAGTCGATTTCATTGGCTGAAGCAATACCGTTATCTACCGTTACAATAAGTTTAACACCCATAGCGTGCAGTTTTTCCACCGCTTGGCGGTTCATACCGTAACCTTCGTCAAAACGGTCGGGTATATAATAAACACAGTCTGCACCTCTTTGCTTTAAATAAGCGTAAAGCAGGGCGGTTGCGGTTACACCGTCACAGTCATAGTCACCGTAAACGGCGATTTTTTCACCCTTTTCAACAGCCAAATTAAGCAAATCTGCGGCGTGCATAATGTCAGCCAACTCGTAAGCATCCGAAAAGAAGGGTTCGTCGGATAAAAACTGTTCTAAATCGGTAGGGTCGGTATATCCTCTTGCCGAAGCGATGAGTGCCACAATCGGCTCAACATCACATTCTTCTGCCAAAGACTTTGCCAAATTCCTATCAACAGGGTTTACAACCCATTTTTTAAAACCCATTCTTTTCACCAACTTTCATTAACAATTTATTTTACCACTAAAATACTGCTTTTTCAACTTTTTTATTACAAAAAAATATCATTTTGCTTAATTCGGATATAAATAAAGCCCTCCTTGTGAAAAGGAGGGTGGCAACTGTAGGTTGACGGGAGGATTGTTATATTTTCACAAAACAATCCCTCAGTCAGCTTCGCTGACAGCTCCCTTTACTCAAAGGAGCCGTAGAAATTTAACTTATTTTAAGTTTTAACCTTAATTTATCACTTATCATTGCAATAAATTCACTGTTAGTGGGCTTGCCCCGTTCGTTTTGGATTGTGTATCCGAAGTAAGAATTAAGTACGTCTATATCTCCCCTGTCCCACGCAACTTCAATAGCGTGGCGTATTGCCCTTTCAACACGGGAAGAAGTCGTTGAATGATTTTTTGCAACCGTTGGGTACAATAACTTTGTAACCGAATTTATAATTTCGCTGTTTTTGACCGAAAGCAAAATTGCCTCACGCAAATAGTGATAACCTTTGATATGTGCAGGAACGCCGATTTGATGTATTATTTCGGTAACCATAAGTTCAAGTTCTTGGTCGGATATACAGTTATTTTTTACAACTACCGGAGCGGTTTCGTTTTTCCAACCCGACATTTGTATAATTCGTTTAGCCATAACGTTTATGTCAAACGGTTTTAAAAAGTAATAGCAAGCACCCGCCTCTAAAATTTCTTTTTCCAAACGGGGATTGGCAAAACTTGACATTACCATAAGAAGCGGGCGTTGTTTTTCGTCCATTTTATTTATTTCACCAAGCACTCCTAAAATATCAAGGTTCGGCATAAACACTTCGGACAATACAATATCCGGCTTTAAAGAACTTATTTTTTCAATAAGCGCCAAACCGTCTTTAGGTATTATACTAACCGACATACCATAACCTGCAAGCGTTTTTGCACAATTCTTGGAAAGTTCCGTAGAATCGTCAGCAATCACTATTTTTAATTTCTTTTCCATAAAATTTTACCCTCCGGTATTTAAGTTTTACATATATTACCATATTGTGAAGTAAAATGCAAGCAAAATAACAAAATAAGTGTTATTATTGTAAAAGGTTACATAAAAACTTCATTTTCGTGCATTTTCGACTGTTACGCTTGACAAAAAAATAATAGCGTTTTAAAATATACTGTAAAGAAAGGGAAAAATTATGACAGAAAGATTTATAAGAACCGAAAAACTTATAGGAAAAGACAATTTAGAAAAACTAAAAAATTCGCATATTGCCGTTTTCGGAATCGGCGGAGTGGGCGGATATGTAACCGAAGCACTTATAAGAGCCGGTGTAGGCAAAATTGATATTATAGACAATGATACCGTAAGCGAGTCCAACATTAACCGCCAAATTATTGCAACAACCGATAAAATCGGGCAATATAAGGTTGATGTTATGAAAGAACGCATTTTAAAAATAAACCCGCAAGCAGAGGTAAACGCCTACAACACCTTATATTTACCCCAAACGGCGGATATGTTCGATTTCACAAAATATACCTACGTTATAGATGCGGTAGACAATGTTACGGCAAAAATCGAACTTGTTTTAAGGGCAAATGCAACTGATACACCCATAATTTCCTCTATGGGTACGGGAAATAAACTTGACCCCACTATGTTTTGTGTCAGCGACATTTACAAAACCGAAGTTTGCCCTCTTGCAAAGGTTATGCGTTATGAACTTAAAAAACGGGGAATAAAAAAATTAAAGGTGGTTTATTCCAAAGAAAAACCCGTAACAAAACAAAGACCGCCTGCAAGTATTTCCTTTGTGACGTCTGTGGCAGGAATGATAATTGCAAGCGAGGTTGTAAAGGATATAATATTTTAAAATTAAAAAATACGATTGCGGCAGATTTACCGCAATCGTATTTTTGTTAGTTTCCGCATTCAATGCTTATTTTATTAAATATGTCAAGAATATCGTCAACCTTAACATTTTGCTTTTCTTCACCTTGTTTGTCAAGAATAATATTACCTTTATCCATCATAACAAGCCGTGTTCCGTATTCAACCGCATAACGCAAATTATGGGTTACCATAATGGCGGTCAAGTCTTTTTCTTTAATCACCTTATCGGTAAGTTCCATAATAATTTCGGCGGTTTTGGGGTCCAATGCAGCGGTGTGTTCGTCAAGTATTAAAAAGTCTATAGGCGTCATAGTAGCCATAAGCAAGGATACTGCCTGTCTTTGTCCGCCCGAAAGTGCGCCTAATTTTACATCCAACTTATCTTCAAGTCCAAGCCCCAAACTGCTCAACTGACTGCGGTAAAATTCTTTTCGGGTGTTATTAACGCCGAAAGAAAGACCGAAGCGTTTTCCCTTATTATCGGCAAGAGACATATTTTCAAGTATTGTCATATTAGGGCAAGTCCCTGCCGAAGGGTTTTGGTAAACCCTGCCTATCATACGGTAACGCTTAAATTCGGGTAAAGTATTTACATTTTTTCCGTCTATAAGCACCCGACCGTCGCTCACCGGAATACTTCCGCAAATAATGTTTAGCATAGAGGTTTTACCGCTTCCGTTACTGCCCACAACCGAAACAAACTCCCCGTCTTTTACGGTGAAATTAAAATCATCAAAAAGGCAAAGTTCGGTTACCGTTCCGGGGTTATAAATTTTAGAGACGTTTTTCAGTTCTAACATTTACTTTTCCCCCTTTTAAGTTTTCTGTGTTTTGCGGTAAAAAACGCAGTTTTTTCGTTGAAAATCAATATTAAAGCAAACATAACGGCATTAAGAAGTTTTAGATATATTCCGTTAGTATCCACAAGAACCAAATAATTAAGGCAAAGCGAGTATATAACCGCACCTAAAATTACTGCCGTGGTATCGGCAAAAAATCTTATTTTAGAGAATACCGCCATACCGATAATTACCGAAGCGAGCGCCATTACAACCTTACCGCTTCCGCAAGAATTATCATACTGCGAATAAAGGTTAGAGTAAAGCGCACCCGACATTGCCGAAAAACCGTTAGCAAGTGCTATACCTAAAATTTTGTAAGTTCCGTTATCTTTTCCTAAAGATGCCACCAACATTTCATTATCGCCCGTGGCTTTAAGCATATATCCCAGTTTTGTTTTTAAGAACAAATCAATTATAACCTTAACCGCAATTACAAAAATAAGTTCAATTAGAATTATCATATAATCACGGTTTGCGTTTCCTAAAAGTGAGGCGGTTTTACCGCTGAAAATACCGGTTAAATTTTCACTTCTGAAAGAGAAAATTGTTGTGGTAAATCCGGTTTTTGTAAGCAATTTTGTAAGCGCTAAAGTGACCGATAAAAGCGCCGTCATAACAATTATTCCCGAAAGAAGTTTGGAAATATTAAATTTAACGTGCAATATTCCGGTTACCGCACCCGCAATAACCCCTGCAAAAAAACTTAAAAACACGGCAATTAAAGCGGGTACGCCTAATTTTAACATCAGCACGGTGCAACAGACACCGCCAAGCGGGAATGTACCGTCAACCGAAAGATCGGGAAAGTCAAGTATTGAATAAGATATATAAACGCCGAGAGCCAAAACCGCAAAACATAATCCCATTTGCAGTCCGTCAATAGTTGTAGCAAAGAAAAGCATATTTAAAATTCCTTTTAATTATTCTGCAACGTCGGTTGCGGTAACGGTTGTGGGAACGGTGATACCGAGTTCTGCACAAACCTTACTGTTATAGTAACTTGCGGGTTCGGTAATACGTGCTACCGGAATATCCGAAGCATTTTTGCCGTTTAAAATCTCAGCGGCAGATTTACCTGCGGCAGCACCTACGTCAATATAGTCAATAGAAGAACTTGCAATACAACCAACCTTAACCTGTTCGATTTCAGAACCGAAAACGGGGATTTTCTTTTCGTTGGTAATAGGAAGAATGTTGGTTTCAAGTTTACCTACTATTGTATTGTCAAGAAGGTTTACAAAACAGTCAACACCTTTTGAAATAAGGTCTTCTGTTTTAGCGTTTATTGTGTTAATATCTGCAACGGCGGAATCTAAAATTTCCATACCGTCATACTTTTCAGCCGCTTTTTTAAGGTCTTCTACCTGAACGGGTGAACTTGATTCTTCGGTTGAATAAAGCACGCCGATTTTAAGGTTTGTTTTATTCATAAAGGCGGTTACAACCTCTAACTGTTTTTGGAAGTTAGGAATATCCGAAGAACCGGTTACGTTTTTGTAGTTATCCATTACGGTAGAGTCGGTAATTGCACAGTATACAACCGGTATATCTTTATCGGCTGCGGCATTAGCGGCGGCAACTGCCGAAGGTGTTGCAATAGCAATAATAACCGCTGCTTTTTGGTTTACAAAATTGTTTGCTTGGGTTTGTGAAACGCTGGGGTCAAAGTTACTGTTTACAATCTGAATATCATAGTCATCTTCGCTTATTCCCTCTTCTTTAAGTCCTTTCAAGATACCTTCATAACAGTTGTTAAGAGATGCGTGTGAACCGAATTGAATAATGCCGATAGTCTTTTTAGCGGAATCTTTTGAACCGCAACCTGCAAATGCAAAAATAAGTGTAATTGTTAAAATAAAAGCAATAATTTTTTTCATAATAAATTTCTCCTTAAAATAAATAGTTTTTGAATTTGTTTTTTTGGGTTAAAGAGAAATTCGCCATCGTTTTGTTAATAATATCATAAAAATACCTCCTGTAAAAACAAAAAAGCCCTGCCCCATAAAAATGGGACAAGACTGTAATTATCCTGCGGTACCACCCAAGTTGCCGTATAAAACGACCGCTCATTTCTTACACCAATATGTAAGCCGTTAAGATAACGGGTACGGTTCCCGTCGGCTGCTACTAACATTTTAAAAATGCTTTCGGCCGCCCTCATAAGTCCATTCACAATACTCTCCGCCGTGGTATTTCCACCGTCAACCACTCTCTTTAGGGTTTAAGTAATGCTACTCTTCTTAATCATAGGTTTCTCTTGTTTTTGATATAGTACCACCAAAAATTTGATTTGTCAAGACATTTTATGAAAAAACATAAAATTTTGTTACGCATAAACTGTTATGGGGTGTTTTTTTATGAACAGTTGCGAACTTACCGCCTCTGTTACCGCTATTGCAAACGTAATTTCAAGCAAACTTACCTGTGACCAAATAGACCTGCTTTCGGCGGTGCTTGTTCAGTTAGGCGATACTCTTGCCACAATATCTGCACAAAAAGCAATTTGCGAAAATAATAAATAACTTTTCGGTTAAAATAACTTTAAGAGGTGTGTTATGGAAATTATTAAGGTTATTTTAACTTCGGTTCTTTCTGCGGCTGCTTTATTTGTTATTGCAAAAATTTTAGGTCACAAGCAAATGTCCCAACTCGACTTTTTTGACTATATCACGGGAATTACCATCGGTTCTATAGGTGCGGAACTCGCAACAGAACTTGAAAAACCGTATAAACCGCTTATTGCAATGATAGTTTACGGAATTATTACCGTGATACTTTCGGTTATTACAACTAAACTTCCCAAAATGCGAAAATTTATCAACGGCACACCTACCATTATTATGAACGCCGGCAAATTATACCGGGAAAATATGAAAAAAGCTAAATTGGATTTAAGCGAATTTATGGTAATGTGCCGCCAGTTGGGATATTTTAATTTAAACGATATTGAAACCGCAATTTTTGAATACAACGGTAAACTTACGGTTTTACCTAAATCCGACAAACGTCCTTTAAACCCTTATGATATGAATATTGAACCGCCGCACGAATATATAAGTACCGAAGTTATAATGGACGGGCAAATTTTACACGAAAACCTTAAACGAATGGGACTTGACCTTAATTTGTTGAAAAAAGAACTTGAAACGCAAGGTTATAAAAGCGCAAAAGAAGTTTTTCTCGGTGTTTGTGACAGTAATAACCAAATTACGTTTTTTAATATGTAAATTAAAACGGCGAAAGCAGTAAATTTTACGCTTTCACCGTTTTATTATCATTTAAGGGTTCTTTGGAGCCAAACAAACCCAACATCCAATGCTTCAAACATGGTATCTTTTGTGGATTCTTTGACAATTCTGTCCTTATCTTTAAGTTCGGTATTGCTTTTTAAAAGTTGAACGTTAATTTTATTCGGTTCATCATTTTGGTCAACCGAAAGAATTGTAAATTTAACTACGTGGCTTTCTGCCATATCGCCGTAATAAATTTCGTTTTTACACCTAACCAAGGGTTTTCCCTTGTATGTCATAAATTCTTCTGCCATAGTTTACTCCTTTTCCGGAACTTCGCCGTAAAGATTAAACCTGAAAAGTAAGGTTTCGTCATCGGGATTAGCACAACGAAGTGTTGCTTCGCTTACTTCGGTGTTGCGTAAAATAGTGCTAAGACCAATCATCTGGCAAAGTTTGGATTTAAGGTTTAAAACGTCGCCGTCGTTTGTTTCCAAGTAAACGTCACCCTTGCACTCATCAACCGTTTTAATTAAATCGTCAAAATCCACATTGTGAAGTTTTATATATCTATCCATAATATTACCTCCAAAATATTCTACTACAAAAGTATAAACTATATAATTAAATATGTCAAGTATTGACTTTTTGACAATTATACAATATTATTATATTTGTAGAAAATCGGCTAAATATATTGCCGTTCCAATTGGAGGAGAAAATTTTGGAAAATTCAAAGAAAAGTATGGAAACAATAGTAAGTTTGGCTAAAGGACGCGGATTTATTTATCCGGGCAGCGAAATTTACGGGGGACTTGCAAACTCTTGGGATTACGGTCCTTTGGGTGTTGAACTTAAAAACAACATTAAAAAAGCATGGTGGAAAAAGTTTGTTCAGGAATGTCCTTACAACGTAGGACTGGACAGCGCTATTATTATGAACCCCGAAACTTGGGTGGCTTCGGGACATTTGGGCGGATTTTCCGACCCGCTTATGGACTGCAAAAACTGTAAAACCCGTCACCGTGCCGATAAACTTATAGAAGAATATGTAGCGGAAAACGGCCTTTCGGACAATCCCGCCGCTATGAGCGACACCGAAATGTCCGAATACATCAAAGAACACGGTATCTGTTGTCCCGACTGCGGTTCTAAAGATTTTACCGATATCAGAAAGTTTAACCTTATGTTTAAAACTTTCCAAGGTGTTACCGAGGACAGCACCTCTACTTTATATCTCCGTCCCGAAACGGCACAGGGTATTTTTGTAAACTTTAAAAACATTGCCCGCACCACAAGAAAGAAAGTTCCTTTCGGTGTTGCGCAAATCGGTAAATCTTTCCGTAACGAAATTACCCCCGGTAACTTCATTTTCCGTACACGTGAATTTGAACAAATGGAACTTGAATTTTTCTGCAAACCGGGAACCGACCTTGAATGGTTTAATTTCTGGCGCGGATACTGCCGTGATTGGCTTTTGAATTTAGGTATGGATAAGGATAGTTTACGTCTTCGTGACCACGATAAAGACGAACTTTGCTTCTATTCCAAAGCCACTACCGACTTTGAATTTATGTTCCCGTTCGGTTGGGGCGAATTATGGGGTGTTGCGGATCGTACCGATTATGACTTAACCCAACACGCAGAACATTCGGGTCAGCCGATGGAATATTTCGACCCCGAAACCAACGAAAAATATGTACCTTATGTAATTGAACCCTCACTCGGTGCCGACCGTGTACTGCTTGCTTTCCTTTGCAACGCTTACGACGAAGAACAAGACGATAAGGGCGATACCCGTGTAGTGCTTCGCCTCCACCCCGCTTTAGCCCCCTTTAAAGCGGCAGTTTTACCTCTTTCCAAAAAATTATCGGAAAAAGCAACCGAAGTGTTTAATAGTTTAAGTTCCGACTATATGCTGGATTTTGACGATGCCGGCTCAATTGGCAAACGTTACCGCCGTCAGGACGAAATCGGTACTCCTATTTGTATTACCTACGATTTTGATTCGGTTGAAGATAACTGCGTTACCGTTCGTGACCGTGATACTATGGAACAAAAACGTATTCCGATAAGCGAACTTAAAGAATATATAGCACAGTCAATCAAATTCTGATTATTGAGGTAATTTTATGACTTCTACACAAATACTTATGATGGTAGCAGAACTGTTAGGCGGACTTGCTTTCTTCCTTTACGGTATGACTATGCTTTCGGGCGGTCTTGAAAGTGTTGCCGGCGGAAAACTTGAAAGAACCCTTAAAAAAGTTACCAAAAACCAATTCTTAAGTTTCTTCCTCGGTGCGGGAATTACTATTGCAATACAGTCTTCTTCGGCAATGACCGTAATGCTCATAGGTCTTGTAAACTCAGGAATTGTCGAGTTTTGTGACACTTTCGGTATGATAATGGGTTCAAATGTCGGAACAACCCTTACCGCATGGCTTTTAAGTCTTACGGGTATTAGCGGTAACAATTTTTTCCTCACAATATTAAAACCCATGACATTTGCTCCGATTCTCGCCTTTGTGGGAATATTGCTCAGAACGGTCTCAAAGCAGGACAGAAAGAAGAATATAGGACTTATTCTTATTGGCTTTGCCGTGCTTATGACGGGAATGGACTTTATGAGTAATTCTATGAGTGCCGTCCGTGAAATGGAGGGCTTTCAAGAGCTTCTTTTTGCATTTAGCAGCCCTATGTTGGCACTGCTTATATCAATGTTCTTTACGGCTGTTATTCAGTCTTCTGCTGCTACAATCGGTATTGTTCAGGCGCTGGCGCTTACAGGCAGTATTACCTACGAAATGGCAATACCGCTTGTGCTCGGTGCTAATATAGGCACTTGTATTACGGCTCTTATTTCAAGTTTCGGTACAAACAAAAATGCAAAACGTGTGGTTGCTATGCACATTTATGTCAATGTAATAGGTTCTCTTTTATGTCTGGCATTACTTTATATAGCAGAATTTGCAAGTGTCGAGTTTATTAAATTACCGGTTTCAATGATAGGTGTAGCGATTATTCATACCCTATTTAATTTTGTGAATACAGTAATTTTAGTTCCCTTTAGAAAGGCAATAATTCGTCTTTGTGAACTTACCGTTAAGAAAAACGACGGTAAAACTCATACAATTTTTTTGGACGAGCGTTTATTCAACAATACCGCTCTTGCCGTTTCGGAATGTCACCGTCTTACCACCGAAATGGCAGAATATGCCAGAACTTCGCTTTTAAAGTCTATTGATTTGATTTCGGAATACAACGAAGAAACTGCGTTATATATACGTGAAAAAGAGGAACTTATTGATAAGTATGAGGACAAGTTAGGAACCTATCTTGTGCGTCTAAGCAACAACGAACAGTCGGAGAATGTTTCCCACTCCATTGCCCGTATGCTTCACAGTATAGGTGACTTCGAGCGTATAGGCGACCACGCACTTAACATTTGCAAAGTTGCCGAAGAAATGCACACCAAAAACATTCGTTTTTCTTCTGATGCCGAAAATGAAATTTCGGTTATTAACAATGCGGTTACCGAAATTCTTAATATGACTGTTGACTCGTACATTAAGGATGACAGCGAATCTGCTGTACATGTTGAACCGCTTGAACAGGTTATTGACAAACTTATTAAGCAACTTAAAGCACACCATATCACCCGTCTGCAAAACGGCGATTGTACCATTGAACTCGGGTTTGTATTTTCGGATTTACTTACAAACTACGAACGTGTTTCCGACCACTGTTCAAATATTGCAGTTTACACTATGCAGTTGCCGTCCGATATGCTTGATGCACATAAATATCTTAATAGAATTAAATCTTCTTCTAACAGTACATTTGTGGAAGATTATGAAAACTTTAAATCAAAATACAAATTATGATTTACCTTACCTAATAACTAACGGGTGACCATTGGTCACCCGTTAGTTATTCATTGTTAAGTCAGTAAGACAAAATAAGATTTAATCGTGCAAATAAATCGTTCGGGAATTTCGGTGCATATAAACATTAAGCACTAACCCTATACCTAAATAAAGGCACAAAAGCGAAGTGCCGCCCGCACTGAAAAACGGAAGCGTAATACCTATAACCGGTGTTATTGAAGTACACATACCGACATTTATAACGGTTTGTGCAAAAAGCATTGAAAAAACGCCGACACAGATAAATTTGCCCTCGTCTTTAGCCGAAAGCCGTGCAATTTGCAAGCACCGCAAACAAATTGCGGCTAAAAGAATAAGTACTACAAGGCAACCCAAAAACCCGAGTTCTTCGCCGATACATACAAAAATAAAGTCATTATGCCCCTCAGGTACGCCTCGCTTTCCTATTTGGGTAAGGTCACCTTTTAAATAACCCTGCCCGAACAATCCGCCGTTCGCAAGCGCCATTCTTCCCCTGTACTGTTGCCAGCCAACGCCTTTTATATCACCGTCGATATCAAACATATTTATAATTCTTTGGCGGTGGTCGTCGTTAAGTAGGAAGAAATACGCTATAGGTGAGGCAACAACAGCCGCCGAAAATGCCGCCAAAAAGTACTTCCACGAAACACCGGCAGCCATAAGCATAAAAAGTACCATTATGGCAAATACAAGCGCCGTACCTGCGTCACCCTGAATGAAAATAAGCAAAATCGGGAAAGCACCGTGCAGACAAACCGGCAATAAAACCTTTAATTTATTTATATTTCGTTTAACCTTTGCCAAATGGGTGCTAAAGGTAATAACAAAGCAAACCTTTAAAAGTTCGGACGGCTGAAAGGTGGTAAAGCCCAAATTAAGCCACGCTTTATCGTCCGTACCCTCAGGGGCGAAACCGATAAAAAAGGTCAAAATAACAGGTATTAACCCCAAAATACCGACTAAATACCACCGTCTTAAAATTGCGCTGTAATCAGCCGTGGAAATAATCATAGCCGCCACAATCCCCATTACCATACAAATAAACTGAACAATCACGGGGCGGTAGGTAGACATATAATGCGTGGCGGAAAAAACCGCCATACAACCGTAGGAGGTTGCAAGAAAACATAAAATCAGTAATATTTTATCCGATTCACGAAAAAAATCGGCTATTTTTGCCATAAAATGTTTCAAAATATAATCCTCCGTAGACATTTATAGTTACATTATATTTTATTTCGGCATAATATTCAAGTAAGACTTTACTAAAGCCAAAAAATATGTTATACTATTGTAAAATTATTTGTTAAAAAGGCATTTTATGGAAAAATATTTATCACAAAGCCCCGAAGAAACCGAAAAAATCGGTGAAAATTTGGGAAAAACATTAAACGGCGGTGTTGTTATCGCTTTTCGCGGAGGTCTCGGTATGGGCAAAACCTGTTTTACACGGGGTCTTGCAAAAGGTCTCGGTTGTACCGAGCAGGTCACCTCCCCCACCTTTGCTTTAATAAACGAATATTTAAGCGGAAGAATACCCCTTTATCATTTTGATATGTACCGTATTTCGGGTTGGGAGGACCTTTATTCTACAGGTTTTTTTGACTATATTGAAGACGGTGCGATTTTAGCGTGTGAATGGAGCGAGAATATCGAAAATGCCCTGCCGGATAACACAATTTTCGTAGAATTTACACGCATAAACGATACCGCACGGGAAATTACCGTTACAAAAAAAGGTGAATAAAATGAAGATTTTGGCATTAGAGTGTTCGGCAACACCCGCATCGGCGGCTTTGCTGGAAAACGGTAAAATTTTAGCTTCGGCTTATGCAAATGTAAAACTCACACATTCCCAAACCCTTTTACCGATGGTAGAAAACCTATTAAAATCCGCTTTGACCGATATTAGCGATATTGACGGCTTTGCAATATCAAACGGTCCGGGTTCTTTTACCGGCGTGCGGATTGGAATTAGTGCAATTAAAGGGCTTTCAATAGCCAAAAAATTACCTTGTGTAGGCGTTTCCACACTTTATTCTATGGCACAAAATTTTACCGATACAAACTGTATTGTCTGTGCGGTTATGGACGCAAGATGTAACCAAGTTTATAACGCACTTTTCGATATTAAAGACGGCGAAATTACCCGTCTTTGCGAAGACAGGGCGCTACTTTGCGACCGATTAACCGAAGAAATTAAAAACATTTCCGAAAACGGTAAAAAAATAATTATAACGGGTGACGGTACGGATATTTTCTACCCACTGGTAAAGGATATTTTAAATGTTAAGATATCTTCCCCGCAAAACCGCTTTCAAAATGCGGTCGGAGTGGGGCTTGCCGCTTTAGAAAAGTTTCAAAACGGGGAAACAGTATCCCCGGCCGAACTTTTACCGTTATATTTACGCTTACCGCAAGCGGAAAGAGAATTAAAAGAAAAAAAGGAGAAAAAATTATGATTATTGCAGTAGGTTGTGACCACGGCGGTTTTGAACATAAAAACGCCATTGCCGAACATTTAAAGGAGCGTGGATTCGAAGTAGTAGATTACGGTATTCACGAAAACGTATCGGTTGACTATCCCGATATAGCATCTAAACTTTGCGAAGGTATTTTAGGTGAAAAAGCCAACTTAGGTATTTTAGTTTGCGGAACTGGCATCGGTATGTCACTTGCAGCGAATAAATATAAAGGCATTCGCGCCGCTGTTTGCAGTGAACATTTTTCTGCTAAATACACCCGTCTTCACAATAACTCAAATGTACTTTGTTTAGGCGGCAGAGTTATTGGTATTGGTACCGCTTTGGAACTTGTAGACCTTTTTGTTGATACCGAATTCGAGGGTGGCAGACACCAAAAACGAATTGATAAAATAACAGAAATCGAAAATAATCAGGAAGGAATAATTTAAATGAGTAAATATTTCAAATGCGAAACTGATAAAAATCCGATTTCTTATAAATGCGGTGAAAAAATCGTTTTTAAAATCAGTGCTATGGATAATGCAAATAAAATATCTTGTCCGTACATTAAATGGCAAATTGCAGGCGATGACGGAAAACTTAGTAGTGGTTTAGGTTGTTGCACTAATGTTGAGCCTTTGATTTTGGAAACTACACTTAAATCTCCAGGATTTATTCGTCTTACCGCAACCGCCTACAACGGTGATAAATCGCTGATAAGCGATTTTGATGTATTAGAAGCAGGTGCAGGCGCAGATGTCGAAAAAATCCCCTATTGTGACACTTTGCCTGATGATTTTGACGCTTATTGGGATGAAATTGAAAAACTTGTTGCCGATTTTCCCGTTCAGGTTCTCGAAAAAAGAGAACTTGAAAATGCACAACAAGGCTTTAAAGCTTATGACGTTAAAATAGCTGTACCTGACGGTAAAAATGCTTCAGGTATTGTAACTATACCCGATAAAGAGGGCACTTTCCCCATTTCAGTGTCTTTCAGAGGTTACGGTGTTTCCCCCGCTAATGCTATGTATAAAAAAGACACTATTAAAGCGGAATTTAATGCTCACGGTATAAATAACGATAAATCACCTATAGAAATTGAATTCGATAATAAAGAACTTTTGAATTATGGCTTTTCTGATACAGAAAATGCAGATAAATACAAAACCTACTGGCGTAATATGATGATTCGCAATCTCATAGCTGTCAAATACCTCAAAACATTTGATAATTGGGATAAAACTGGTCTGATTGTTATGGGCGGAAGTCAAGGCGCATTGCAAGCAACCACCGTTGCCGCACATGATAAGGATGTCACATTCCTTGATATTGCTGTTCCGTGGTTTTGTAACTTAAAATCTATAGAACATGGATTTATGCGTGGATGGAGACCGAATTGTGCCGAAGCTCTGCGGTATTTCGATACTGTCGCTCAAGCCACAAAGGTTAAATGCCCTGTGAAAATTATTGCAGGTCTTGGTGATTATGTTTGTCCGCCATCTACTGTTATGGCACTTTATAATACTTTTAAAGGCATAAAATCAATTGATTTTATTCAAGCCAAAACACATCCTTATAATCCGCCGGAAAAGGATGTATTTACCCTTAATTTCGACCCCGAAAATCCTAAAGGCGAAATCAAAAAAGGTATTTACCGCCACTTTAAAGGAAACGAGTATCAGGTTATTAACTTCGGTTTCCATAGTGAAACAACCGAAGAATATGTCATTTACAAGGCTCTTTATGGCGACGGTGATATTTGGCTTAGACCCAAGTATATCTTTAACGAATATGTCATAGTTGACGGTAAACCCGTGAAACGTTTCCAATTTATAAAAGAATAGCAAAAAGCCAACCAAAAAGGTTGGCTTTTTTAAATTCTAATATTTAATCACAACAAGGGTCTGCTTTAGGTTGGGGTTTGGTTTCGGGTGCGGAAGGTGTTGTATCGCCAAGTCCTGATGTTTCAGAGAATATAACATTTGCTTTAGTCATATCTACAACATCGCTTGGAACAATAATTTTAGATGCCTTGCCGTTAGACATTGCAATTAATGCTTCATACTTTTTAATTTCAAGAACCGAAGCATCCGCACCTGCATTTTTAAGTTCTCTAAGACCGTCAGCCTCTGCTTTTTTAGAAAGGTATATAGCCTTAGCCTCACCCTCAGCACGTGCAATACGAGCGTCACGTTCACCTTCGGCTGCAAGAATCATCGCTTGCTTATCACCTTCCGCACGGGTGATTGCAGCAGCTTTGTGACCCTCTGCCTGAAGCAAGGTTTCACGGCGGTCGCGTTCAGCCTTCATTTGCTTTTCCATTGCGTTTTGAATTTCAGCAGGTGGAATAATATTTTTAAGTTCCACACGGTTTACCTTTATTCCCCATTTATCAGTCGCCTCATCAAGAATAGAGGTCATTTTAGCATTGATAGTATCACGTGAGGTAAGAGTACCGTCAAGTTCAAGCTCACCAACAATATTACGCAAGGTGGTTGCCGCCAAATTTGAAAGGGCGGAAATAGGATTAACTGCACCATATGCATAAAGTTTTGCATCATATACAGCGTAATAAATTACCGTATCAATCTGCATAGTTACATTATCTTTAGTAATAACCGGTTGCGGAGGTGAATCCAATACCTGCTCTTTAAGTGTTACTTTTTTGGCAATTCTTTCAATAAGCGGAATTTTAATATGGAAACCTGCGCCCCAGGTCTTTTTATATTTACCGAGAAATTCAATTACATATTCATGTGCTTGAGGAACAATTTTTGCATTGGCAAAAATCAAAACCAAAAGAACTACCAAAACAATTAAAAAATATCCCATAAAATACACTCCTTATGTTTTTATCAATAATATTATATTGACATATTAATTATACCACCTATCGTAAATTATGTCAAACCATAAAAACTTACAAAATGTAAAACGTA
This sequence comes from Acutalibacteraceae bacterium, assembly GCA_036310925.1. Taxonomy (GTDB): domain Bacteria; phylum Bacillota; class Clostridia; order Oscillospirales; family Acutalibacteraceae; genus UBA737. The sequence goes on along the minus strand of JAXJQX010000021.1, from coordinate 31,303 downwards.
CTTGACATTTGCATAAATTTATGTATAATATAAATGTAAAGTGTACTTTACTTTTAGGAGGCGTTTTTTTGAATAACAAAATTAAAGAATTGCGAAAAAAAGATGTTGTTACACAAGAAGATTTGGCAAATGCTGTTGGCGTAACCCGACAAACAATTATTTCGTTAGAAAACGGAAAATATAATGCCTCATTACAGTTGGCCTATAAAATCGCTAAATTTTTTGGCACAAGTATAGAAAACGTATTTATTTTTGAGGAGGATTAATTATGGATTTTAAGAAGAAATTAAAAATAAGATTACTTGTAGCAATAAGCTATGTTATTTTAGGAATTGCAATGGTAGTAGTGTTTAACATTATTAAAACCGAAAATAATTTTCTTTCTTCTTTCGGGTTTGCACTTACTGTAATAGGCATAGCAAGAATAAGAAATTATTTTTTAATAACAAAAAATGAAGAAACAATAACGAAAAGGCAAATTGCCGAAAATGACGAGCGCAATATATCTATTGCAAACAAGGCAAAAAGTGTTGCATTTATAGCTTATATTTTAGTGGTGTGTACTTCAATTACTGTATTGTATTTATTTAATAAAACACAGCTTGCATTTATTCTTTCCGGTACAGTTTGCTTTTTGCTTCTGGTTTATTGGATTAGTTATTGGATAATCAGTAAAAAATCATAAAAAAGACGGTGCGCTAAGCACCGTCTTTACTTATATATTCACCCATAAAATTTTCGGGAATTTTCTCAAATTCTAACTTTTCTTTTGTTTTAGGATGATTAAAAGTAATTTTATAAGACCAAAGACCTATATTATTAAAATCATCATTTGCTCCGTACTTTTTGTCCCCTGCAAGGGGCATTTTCCGTGAGGCAAACTGCACCCTTATTTGATGTGTTCTTCCGGTGTGGAGTAGAATTTTCACTAAAGATAAACCGTTTTTACTGTTTAAAACTTCGTAATCGAGCAGCGCCTCTTTTACCCCTTTTCGCATTCTTTTTACTACAAAGGATTTGTTTTTACGGCTGTCTTTAAATAGTAAATCTCGCATTTCTCCCCTGTTTTCCGGCGGTTTTCCGTGTACTAAAGCCATATATTCCTTTTTGAATTTATGCTCGGCAATATTTTTGGATAAACAAGCCGCCGCAAACCTACTTTTAGCATAAACCATAACACCGCCCACTTCCCTGTCAAGTCGGTGCAAGGGATAAACTGTACCGCCCGTCAACTTTTCCAACAAGGTTATCATATTATTCTCGGTTTCGTCCGCTTGCGAAACCACGCCTACAGGTTTTATACAAACTAAAATCTCCCCGTCTTCAAACAGTATTTCCATATAATCACCGTTTTGATTATACCATTTTTCTTTCCGAAATACAATAATTTTAAGTGTAAAGAAAAATACTTGACACCTGTGACTTTTTGTGTTATACTCGTTAAGGTTAAAATTTAGGTGGGGTGTTTTATGGGTAAAAATTTGTATATTTCCGCCTTGCTTGATGTTTACGGTGCTTTTTTAAACGAAAAATCAAAAGCACTTACCGAATATTATTATAACGACGATTTATCACTTTCGGAAATTGCGGAGAATGAGGGTATCACCCGCCAAGGAGTGCGTGACCAAATCAAACGTGCCGAAACCCAACTTTTGAATTTGGAAGAAAAGTGCGGTTACTGCCGAAAGTTTTTAAAACTTAAGGAATTGACGGCTTCTTACTCGGGCGAAATGACCGAAAATTTAGACCGAATTTTTGGAATAATAAATAGTTTATAAGGAGTGTAAAAATGGCATTCGACAATTTATCAGATAAACTTGCCGGCGTGTTTAAACGCCTACGCTCTAAAGGTAAATTAACCGAAAACGACGTTAAAACCGCTATGCGTGAAGTTCGCCTTGCTTTGCTTGAAGCGGACGTAAACTATAAAGTTGCCAAAGATTTTACAAACGCCGTAACCGAAAAATGTATCGGTGAAAAGGTAATGGAAAGTCTTACTGCCCCCCAAATGGTTATAAAAATCGTTAAGGACGAATTAACCGCCTTAATGGGCAGCGAACAGGCACGGCTGAAAATTTCCAACAAAATTCCAACCGTTATTATGATGTGCGGCTTGCAGGGTTCGGGTAAAACTACCCACTCTGCAAAACTTGCAAAATACCTAAAAGCCAAAGGTCACAGACCCTTACTTGTAGCGTGTGACATTTACCGTCCCGCCGCTATCCAGCAGTTAAAGGTAGTAGGTAAAGCGGTTGACACTCCCGTTTTTGAAATGGGAACCGAAAAACCCGAAATTATTGCAAAAAAAGCCGTTGCACATTCAAGGGATTACGGCTACGATTACGTAATTTTGGATACTGCCGGCCGTTTGCATATTGATACCGACCTTATGGACGAATTAAAGCGTATAACCGAAGCGGTTGAAGTTAATAACATACTTTTGGTTATTGACTCTATGGTCGGTCAGGATTCGGTAAACATTGCAAAAGCGTTTAACGACATTCTTGAAATAGACGGCGTCATTTTAACCAAACTTGACGGTGATACACGAGGCGGTGCCGCACTTTCGGTTAAAGCGGTTACCGGCAAACCGATTATGTTTACGGGTGTAGGCGAAAAATTAGATCAACTTGACGAATTTCATCCCGACAGAATGGCGTCCCGTATTTTGGGTATGGGGGACGTTTTATCCCTTATTGAACGTGTCGAAAACGAGATTGACGAAAAAGCCGCCGAGCAAACCGCAAAACGGCTTGCCGAAAATAAGTTTGATATGAACGATTTGCTTGAACAGTTTAAGCAAATTAAAAAAATGGGTTCGCTTAAAAGCATTCTTTCAATGATTCCGGGTATGGAAAAACAACTGAGGGATGTTGATATAGATGACCGTGCGTTACTTCGTATAGAGGCAATAATAACTTCTATGACCAAAAAAGAACGTGCAAAACCCGATATTTTAAACGCTTCCCGCCGCAAACGTATTGCCGCAGGTGCCGGCGTTACGGTAGAAGACGTCAACAAACTTATGAAACAGTATGAACAAATGAAAAAAATGTTCAAACAAATGAACAACAAAAACGGGAAACGCAATTTAATGCGAGGAATGAATTTCCCTAAAAAATTCGGTTTTTAAGATAAATAATCTTTAAACATATATCAAATTTTGGAGGTGTATTAATTTGGCAGTTAAAATCAGACTTCGCCGTATGGGTGCTAAACGTGCTCCTTTCTACCGTGTAGTTGTTGCTGATTCAAGATTCCCCCGTGACGGTCGCTTTATCGAAGAAATCGGTACTTATGACCCCACAAAGGATCCCGCAGCAGTAAACATTGACGGTGAAAAAGCAAAGAAATGGATTGCTAACGGTGCTCAACCTACCGATACCGTAAAAGCTTTACTTAAAAAGAACGGCGTTCTTTAATTCTTGATTGTAAAGTTGTGAGGTAAAAAATGGAAGAGTTACTAATTTCTATTGCATCCGGTCTTGTTGAAAATCCGGAGGAAGTTAAGGTTACAGCCGACCCCGTAAACGAAGAAGGGGTTACCGTTCTTCATTTACAGGTAGCGCAAAACGATATGGGCCGAGTTATCGGTAAACAAGGCAGAATTGCCAAAGCCATTCGTACCGTTATGCGTGCAGCCGCAAACAAGGAAAATATTTCGGTTGCGGTTGAAATCGACTAAACCCTTGCCGAACGGTTTGTTCGGCTAAATCTAAAATCACTACCCCCACAAAGTTGGGGGTATTTATATAGGAGAAAATATGAAAAAGCAATATCTCGAAACAGGAAAAATTACGGGTACTCACGGTATTAAGGGTATGACACGTGTTCAGGTTTGGGCAGACGATAATGAATTTTTAACGAATTTTAAAACCGTTTATACCGATAGCGACGGTAAAAACAATTTAGAAATTGTAAGGGTTCAGCCGCACGGAACAGTAGCACTTATTGCTTTTAAAGGAATAAATACCGTTGAACAAGCCGAAAAACTGCGTGGAACGGTAATTTACATTAACCGTGATGACGCCAATTTACCCGAAGGCAGATATTTTATAAGCGACCTTTTGGGTTGCAGTGTGTTTGATGCCGATAGTTGCGAATTATTAGGCAAAATAACAGATGTTTCCGAAACAGGTGCAAATGATGTTTGGCATATTTCAAAGGACGGTAAAGAATACCTTGTTCCCGCTATAGACGAGGTTATTGTTTCGGTTGATGTGGAAAATGAAAAGGCGGTTATACGCCCTATGAAAGGAATTTTTGATGAGGATTGATATTCTTACCCTTTTCCCCGAAATGTGCAATACCGTAACGAACGAAAGTATTATCGGCAGGGCGCAAAAATCGGGCAAGGTTGAAATTGTTTGCACCAATATCCGTGATTTTGCCGGCAATAAGCACAACAAGGTAGATGATATGCCCTACGGCGGCGGTATGGGGATGGTTATGGCGGCACAGCCGATTTATGACTGTTTTAAAAGCATTTGCGCCCCAAACGAACCAAAACCCCACTTGGTGTATTTATCCCCTAAAGGTGTTACATTCACACAGCAAAAAGCCGTAGAACTTTCAAAACTTGACCGTTTGGTACTGCTTTGCGGTCATTACGAGGGTGTGGACCAACGTGTTTTGGACGAAATTGTGGACGAGGAAATTTCCATAGGCGATTATGTTTTAACCGGCGGCGAACTCCCCGCCCTTGTCGTTGCTGACGCTGTTTGCAGAATGTTACCCGGTGTATTGTCGGACGACCTGTGTTTTCAGGACGAAAGCCACTTTGCGGGACTTCTCGAATACCCGCAATATACTCGCCCTGCGGTTTGGAAAGAAAAGCCCGTCCCGCCTATACTGCTTTCGGGAGACCATAAAAAAATCGAAGAATGGCGAAAATCCAAATCTATTTTAACAACTGTCGACAAAAGACCCGATATGCTCTCAATATCCGACATTGATGAGAAAGACAAAAAACTTTTGGAAAAATACAAAGATTTGCTGTAATTGATAATGATTTTGCACAAATACGACTGTGTGAAAGCACAATTTGTTGGATAAAAATTAGAACTTTTTCACAAAATATTGACTATCACATTAGATGTGGTATAATACGTATATTGAATAAATCAATAACCCGATAAGGAGAATTTATAATGTGCGTTAAAGATGTTGTTATTCATAATCAAGTTGGTTTACATGCTCGCCCCGCTACTTTCTTTATTCAAAAAGCAAACGAATTTAAGTCTGCTATTTGGGTTGAAAAGGATGACAGAAAGGTAAATGCAAAAAGTCTTTTAGGCGTTCTTTCGCTTGGTATTGTCGGCGGTACTTCTATTAAGATTATTGTTGACGGTTCGGACGAAAAAGAGGCGCTTAACAGTCTTGTTGACTTGGTTGAATCCGGCTTTGTTGATTAATTTTCACCCTTAAAAAAGCCGACTTAAAAAAATTCATTTAAGTCGGCTTTTTCTATTGACAAATTCAAATTTTTTGTTATAATAGTATTTGCGTAAAAAACGCAGATACATAAATTTATATTTCCGGGTGTGGCGCAGCTGGTAGCGCGCTTGACTGGGGGTCAAGAGGCCGCAGGTTCAAGTCCTGTCACTCGGACCATATCGAGTGTTCATAACGGATTTGAGTTATGGACACTCGATTTTTTTGTAATTTCGAGTTTCTTCGTTATGTATGGAGCAGGTTTTGAAGCCTGCTCTTTTGTTTTATGCGGATTTGGTAATATACTCGACTGCTACACCTTTTCGTGTATCTGCCTTGTAATTACTTCCGCATTCGGGTATCTCAATATACCCAATGAATTTGTAATGGATCATAATCCTCTGACTGCGGTTTTTACCAACACCCTCGGTTTCATAAACCGTTATCTCGTCTATGAGTTCCCGAAGAAGCGGTGCAGTCAGTTTTTGCATTTCCATAAATCTTCGGATAGCATTGATAAAGCGGTCTTTATTCTGTTGCATCATACCAAGATTGTTTATCCTCTCGTTTAGGGATGAAATCTTGCTTTTCAGCTCCATACGCTCCACTTCATATTTGTGGGATAGCTGCATAAACCATTCGTCAGTTACCTTGCCCGAAACATTGTCCTCATAGAGCTTTTCGTAAAGCTCGGCAACCTTTTGATTTCGTGCGGTACAGCGTTGTAGTTCACCTTGTAAGGCTTTTTGCTCATTAATAATATCCTTTTGTGTCTTTTGAGCAAGAAGGTCTGCAAAGGCTTCCTCGTCGCTCTGTAAGAACCTTGCCATTCGCTTTAGTTCAAGCATTACCACTTGCTCTATAGCGTCAGCCCGAATATAGTGCCGAGTTTCACAAGTTCCTCTTGTGTCCACCTTGTAATTGGAGCAACTGAAATACTGAATATCTTTGTTTATGGTGTTTACGTGAGACCACAACTTACTACCGCAATCGGCACAGTAGAGCAAATCACAAAACATATTCTTTTCGGCATTGTCCGCTTTCGGTGCTCGGCGTTTAGTTTTCTTGGTAAGCTTTTGCACCGCTTCAAAGGTTTCACGGTCAATAATTGGCTCGTGAACATTCTTGAATACCGCCCAATTTTCTTCGGGATTAGGGATACGAGCTTTGTTCTTGAACGACTTTGAATAGGTCTTGAAATTGATTACATCACCGCAGTATTCTTGCTGAGCAAGTATCTTGGCTATAGTGGATTTGCACCATTTGTACGGATTAGGCTGTGCTTTTGTTCCACCTCTGTCGAGACCTTTTTCTCTCCAATATGCCATTGGGATTAACACCTTTTGCTCTTGTAAGATTCGAGCAATGGTTTCGTTGCCTTTGCCCTCTAAACACATACGGAATATATCTTGCACTACCTGTGCTGCTTCGGGATCTATAATCCACTTCTTTTTGTTTTCGGGCGATTTCAAGTACCCGTATGGTGGTTGAGATAACGGTTCTCCTGCGTTGCCACGAAGTCTGTGGGAGCTTCTGACCTTACGGCTAATATCTCTTGCGTACATTTCGTTCATAACGTTACGAAAGGGTGCAAGTTCGTTTTCGCCGTCTGCACTGTCCACACAGTCATTTACTGCTATGAAACGGATATTTCTGTCGGGAAAGTAGGTGTCAGTGTAATATCCCACTTGCAGATAATCTCTGCCAAGTCGGGACATATCCTTTACGATAATCACACTCACATATCCCATCTCAATATCCTCAAGCAGTTTTTGAAAGCCGGGGCGGTTAAAGTTTGTTCCCGTATAACCGTCATCCACATAACTGCGGGTGTTGGAGAAGCCGTGTTCCTTTGCGTATTTCTGCAACAGTTTCTTTTGATTCACGATAGAATTGCTATCGTTATCCGTTCCGTCATCACGAGATAGTCGGCAGTATAAAGCAGTTATGCCGACATTATCTTTTTTCTTCGACTGCATTTAGTCCTCCTTTCCGGCAGTCGAACACACATATTCTACTGCCATTTTACTCGGTGGTGATTCATCCGTCAAAGGTACGAAATCACTTGTTACAATTCTTTTGAAACGCTCGGTAATTGTCGAGTGATTTCCGACTTTTGTAGTCTGAAATGACGAGCCGACGATATACTTGACTCCGTTTATCACATACTCATTTTCTTGCTGTGCAAGAGCACATATAAATTTCATAATATTTCCTTACCTTTCATCACGATTTTTTCTTGATCTCTCACGGCGTTTATAATCTTCGCCAATGAGCTTTAAGATTGCATTGTATACATCTTTTTGGGTATAACTCTTAGGGAAGAAGCGGCGAACATCCTCAAAAGGAAAACTTATTCGTTCCTTTTGGTTTGCTTTTTCTTCACTCATAACAGCGAATATCTTATCCGCATTGAGCTGGCCGGCTTGGGATAATTTTTTTAGCCGTACTGCCTGTGAGAGTGATGGAGTACAGTCCTCACTCTCGATGGTGCTTAATAAATCGTACTGCTCCTGCTCTTTTAGATAGGATAACTCCACAGCAGGAGTAAGTGCGATTCGTTCTTCATCCACAAGCTTTAACAGTTCGGGGATAAGGTTGGTTAAACGGATATACCGAAACACTTGGTCACGGCTTTCGTTTGCCGCTTTGCCAATCTCGGTAGCGGTATCCGACTTTGTCGCAACTTGCGACGAGGTTAAATCAGTTCGTTTGCCTTGCTCTTTCAAAGCCTCCATCTTCATTTTGTAGGCGAAGGCTTTTTCGCTCGGTAAAATCCGTGCTCGGTGTAGATTGCTGTCCACAACGGCAATCGCCGCTTCAGTTTTTGAATAGGGATAAATTAAGGCGGGTACTTCTGTTAGTCCCGCCCTTTTACTTGCGTGTAATCTTCGGTGTCCCGATATTACTTCGTATTCATCGGTAGTATTATCTTTCTGCCTTACGATAAGAGGGGTGATAATACCTTGCGATTTGATACTTTCCACAAGTTTGTCCATATCCTCATTGTCTGTGACCTTGAACGGATGACTGTCAAAATCGTGCAGTTTATCTATGGGGATACGGGCGGACTTTTTCTTTTTGCTTTCGGTTGGGATTTCATACTGTGTCATAGATTTTGATCTCCTTTCTGTGTTTGATTTCGTAGAATTGGGTTTTAGGGATACCCCTAACGAGTACTGTTTTGCGCCGATAGGAGTATAAACAGTCTGCTCGCTAAGATGATACAATTACTCCGAGCCTTTTCGAGGTTAATTACTCCTATTAGGCGCTTTGCCGTTCTTCCGAATGTCCGTTAATTCCTAACCCATAGCTTCTAGCTACACGTCGTTTTCGCTCACTCTTTAAGAGGTCTTGGCGTAGTATCTACATTCGGTAACGGGTATTCAATTTTCAAAGTGCAACTGAGGTTATATGTCACATTCATATTTCGGCTAAGTAGTCCGAGAAAAAACAAAAAGCCGCTATGTATCAACACTAATCATCGGCGGGAGCGTTTAGCTCTCGCTTCAAATCAGATGCTCATACATAACGGCTTTGAATTAATTCAAAAGACCATACTGTTTGTGTCGGCTCAACTCCACCTTAAACAGTACAAAAAATTCACGGTGGCGAGTCACGGTTTTCTCAAAAGAGATCACCGGCGGTATATCGGACAGATGCCTAACTATACCTCTACGAGGACATCATATTCAGTTGTAATCCCTCCTAAAAGGGTATTTCAGTATACACGATAGAACATTCGTTTGTCAAGAGATTTTTGTCGCAACACGAACACTTTTTTGCCGAAAGATAAGGAGAGGCTTTTAAACCTCTCCTTATTGGTTGCAATTAATTTATTCTTTTCTCCAACGTTTTATAACTTCTTCGAATGCAATATTGATCCAATCTTTATTCCACTCATCATAAACATTAACATTGCTGGAACTTGGTGCGGGATTTGGCATACTCATTTTTACTACAGCAGGAAGAGGAACCGCATCTCCAACTACTAGACATTCACCCGCCGCCAAAGTAGGAAGAGTATCCACCAAAGAAGAATTATTATCAGGTAGCAAATTCTTAATGCAGTTCTGGTCGTTCACATTAGTTAATTTCAAAACGATAAAGTTATTACATTGCGAGAAAATTGTTTCTGATACTTCGGAAGGTCTTTGACTTACAACCATTAAATTCAAGCCATATTTTCTGCCTTCTTTAGCAATTCTCTCAATAGAATGCTTTGATGCATTATATTCTGCACCACCATTTTTAGGTATATAGTTATGAGCTTCTTCACATACAAGCATAAAAGGAATATCATTAACTAAGCCCGATGTGTGACGAAGTTTTGAATAGTGGAAAGCAAAGTCAAAAATAACTCTCGAAAGCAAACTAATAACAATGCTAAGAACTTCAAAAGGTATAGCACTCAAGTCGATAATGGTAACATTACTTTTATCTATGTACCCCAAGAATTGTTGAAGAATAACATCGAAATCTTCTGTTTTAAATTCTTCGCCACTTTCTTTTTTAGGCGCAGTTATAAATTTAAGTCGCTTATCAGAAAGCTTTGTTTCTAACCGAGTCACAAATCTCTCAAATTCTCCGTTATAAGGACCATTTGATGCCTTTGACTCTTTGGCGGTGCTTGTCGCTGCAAAGCTTACATCTTCATTCAAGTATATATTATCAGCATCATTTATTATCGTGCCGTCACTACGCTTAGGAAGATGTGGCAATGTTTCGTTTTTGTTTATAACCTCGCTGTTTTTGTTCTTTATATAACGGTACACTTCCGATATATCAAAATACACCGGAGTATCATAGTTGATATGCTCCATAGTGGGATTGTGTTTTTCTTTGCTGAGAATTACAGCTTTCTTGAATTGCGATATTTGATTGTGAGAATTCATTTCATTGCTCTCTATAAAGAGAGCCTCTAATTCTTGAGAATTCATTAACCAATACGGCAAACAAAGCTTTTCAACATCAAGACAATTTACACTAAAGTTTTCTTCAGTTGCAAGTTTAAAAGCAGATTGATATTCGGAGTGAATATCAAAAATAATAACGTGAGAATTTTTTAATGAATCAACATTTTCATTGTGACCATCATTGATCTTCATTATATTTTGCAAGAGACGAGCAACAGCGCAAGATTTACCAGAACCTGTAGAGCCTACAACGGCTATATGCTTTCCAAAGAACTTGTTTCCGTCCACAAAATAGTTTACTGCATCATTATTAGATAGGCTTCCTATTTGGAACGAAAAATTATCATTGCTACTAAAAATTGCATTAATGAGTTCGTCATCCGGCAAATACACTGGTTCTGTAGGCGAAGGAAGGTTGACTCCACCTTGTCTAAAAGAAATTCCATCTTCGGTTTCTGAATAGCATCCTATTGGTGTGCAAGAAACTGTATAGTTAATTGTATCTGCATCTTTAGATTGAACGGCACACACATTTTGAATTGATGCAAGTATGTATAAGTCGTTACCGTCCTCAATGGATAAATATTTAGAAACTTTAATCTTTGATTTGTTTTGATCAAAGACATCTATACTATTTAACAACACCTGTATCGTGCCAGGAGTGCTATTTATAACTTTTCCTATTTCAATCATAACTTATGACACCTCCAAGTTTCTTTCGAGATTAACCAAATATCTCAACGTATTCAATTCTTCAATTTCAATTTGTTCTGTATAATAACTAGAGCTACTTAATTCAGCCGAAATATCTCCAATAATGTACAGCTGATTCACATTGCAAGATTCAAAAATTGTAGCATTTATATTTTCTAAAGATGCAATTTTGCATACAAATTCTGAAGAACAATCCGTGTTATTCACAAAGCTATCAGACATAAATACACTTCCAACTAATCCGCTATTTACCGCTTTCTGATACTTGTGTAATCCCAATATTACTTTTTGAATAATATCGGAGCCATTTTCAAAAATAAACAAAGGTGGTCTTTGTAGAGTTTTCTTCTTGTAATACTTAGCGATATATTCCTGAATAAAAGGAATTATTTTGTCTTCGTTTGCCGTGTGAAAGCGTTCCGAAAACACAAAAGCTCGGATTGTTGTGTTCAACGAAAAAGAAGCAGACAAATGCCTTTTTTTTGCTTGCAAAATTTTCTTTTTATCCAGTCCCGCCAACATCCATTTTGTTATAAGAACAGACTCTTTTGATTTTAGTTCTTCAACAAAGCTTTGTTTATCAACAGTTCGACTACTGATTTCTGGTTTTGAAGAAAGATTCGCAACCATCGAAAAGGCGTTGGGGTAAAACAAATCTTCGGCAGTTTGGCGATCTGTCTGCTCGCATAGCTTTTCAATTACCTTTTCTTTTAGTTCTTCAAATTCTTCTGCTTGTACGTATTCAAAACATTCCCAAAATTTGCTCAAATCTAAGCACAGGCGCAAAGAAGATCTATTAGACTTATAGTAATCTAAAATTTTTGTTTTATCTTCTTTACTTTTCTTAGGTTTATTTGCAAGATTAAGTATTGAAGCATCGGGAATAATATAAATTTTGTGAAAATACGAGAGTTGTAGTTCCTTGCTAGTAGTTGATGATATATGTTTTTCAAAAGCATCTGTATCAATTTGATTAACATTTTCAGCATAGTGTGCAAACAAAATATATTTGGTACTTTTACCTAATGCAACGCACTCATTATAGTGACATATCATTTCCAGAATAGGAGCAACTACACTAGACATAGTAAACTTAGCATCCTCGTGGTATTTACACTGAATCGTAGATGTTGAATTTGGCAATTCTATATCTATATCTTCAATAACTCCTTCAAGTGTTATTGAAGCTTCATCATCAGCACTTAATATTTCAAGAATTGATTTATTGAACTGGTATAAATAACCTTTTATTGTGCTATTTGCTTGCCTCATAATAACACCTCCTTTTTTCTAACATTGACGGTCAACACCTAACTATTAGCGGCAAACTTAGACATAGTCATATTAGAGATATATTTACTAACATCTTCACCTCTGTGATTAACAATGATGTCATCAAAGTCGGCATAGTCAATTTCTCTAATTTCGTGAAAAATATGGTTGTAGAGATATTCAGCAAATGTGTTTGCCAAAATAATTACAACATCAGTACCTCTAATATCTCTCTTTGCAGCAGGGACATATCTAGGGGTAATAACGATTGTATAATCTCCGCCGATTTCTTCACGATGCTCACGCAACCTACCAACATTGATACCGCTCAACTTGTTAGCTGTGGATTTAGATTCAACCGCAAATTTCTTTTTCTTAGTAAGATACAAGCACTCAATATCTGTATGACCTGCGCCGCCAATTCTCCGAGCTTCTACATTGTAGAACATATTAAATCCTTCTTCGAGAACTTCTTCAAAGAGGTATGCGGTATCATTATCAGGATTGTTGGAGTATTCTTCTATCAGCTTAGGTAACTCTAACAACGATGATAATTCATCATCTTCTCCGATTTCGTTCATGAGTTCAACCGGATAAAAACTATAAATTTCCTTTATCACATCTAAGGTCATTCTTTCAGGATCATCAAGCTTTAATGGCTCTTGCGCAAAAGAATATTTGCTCAGTAGTAATTTTACAAAGTCAACAATTTTGTCCGACAAGGAAACATAACCATTTCTCGCAGTTCTGCCTGTAGGATTGCTATGGCTACCTGTCTTGGTGGGATGATATAATTTGCAGATCATATCACCTTTTACAACATTAACAATGCCGATAGTCGATAATAATTTGCAAGTATAGTACTCCCACTCATATACAGCATTTACATAGGTATGCTCGTCCGCCTTATATAACGATGCAATTTCTTCGTCTGATTTCTTTCTTAAAGCCAAAATGCTCTGCACTAAATCTTCGTATTTTGAATCATCCATTGAGTTTACAAAAGCTATAATAAGAGCATATTCGTAGTTATGGAGTTTGCCATTTAATCTACTATCAAGAAGAAGCTTAAATATCAATCTAAACGGGAATAGTTGAAACTCTTTGTCTGTTCCACTTGCAGGATGCTGAAACTGAATAGCAAATAACATCGAGGTAAATATCTTTATAAGCTTCTCCTCGTCATTTATGTGTTTGAGAAACAGATTACCCAAGGGGCTAAACATAAACTTTTTGCCGTCGGTATCATCTTCATACCCGAACATAAAATATTCAAGAGTGTTAATTCTGTGGTTTATAGAATCAAGCGGTTTTGCCTTAGGATTTCTTGTTTTATACATATTTAAGGCGGCAAGACGTTCCTGCATTCTTTCACGCTCTACATTAGATATATCAGTTTTACAACTGTTTTTTACATCAAGTGCTACCGCTTTAATAAGGTCATAACTTGATGTGTGCTTATAAAGTATCCATTTATTTCTCTCTACCATTATTGGCATAATTACACCTACTCTCCGATTTTCTCAACAACCTTCATCATAAGTTTAGGCGGTATGGATTCGCCAATAACGGTTCTAATAAAGGTGTCGGTTGAATCCTTAGGGAAATCAACATTTTCAGGAATTGATGAAACGATAAATGTTTCTAAAAGGGTTAAGACTCTTGCATCTGAATATGTACCATCAGGCAACAATCTTCCAGGATGAACATTATTATGGGAACTCATACTGCCACTAAAAGTAGTTCTTGTAGGGCAAGGCTGATCCCATTGCATTCGTTTGAATGTATTATGAAATCCTTTTATACGAGTGCCATCCTCTTTTTTGGGGTAATACACTTCATTCGCAATAGCACTTTTGCCAGTAGGAGTGTGTTTTAATGCTAAAACCGTCCTATCATTGTGAACTTTAGCAAAGTGCCAAGGAATATCCGAAGATTCTCCTGATTCCAAAGAGGGTAAGTGACCGATCGCATCTTGTAAAGGAATTTCTTCTTCACTAACAGGCCAAGCCCATTTTAATCCGTGCTTGTATAATTTAATAATAGCTCTTGGTCTTGACTGACAAATACCATAATCTTTAGCGTTTAATACACGAGCTTCTACCACATATTTGTCGGCATATCGTTTGTTTAGGATTTCTTCAAGTTTAAAATAATCGTCCTCATAAGGGAAATACATATCTAAAAAAGTAGGAACATTCTCAATGAGTATGTAATCAAAATCGCAGTTATCAATAACATCAAATGCAGAAAGGATTAAATAGTTGCGTTTATCCTTTTCATAGTGGATCTGCTTCTTGTTTTTACCCAAAGTACTTAATCCTTGACAAGGCGGTGTCGCTATCAGCATTTTAGCGCCGTGTTTTTTTGCTGATGCAATCATATATTCTTTAGTTTCATCCAAAGTTATATCACCACAATGCATATCTGTATTAGGATAAAAATGTTTATAACAATCTGCACGCTTAGGCAACAATTCGTTAGCTGCTACAACATCAACATTTGTGTTATTCAACAGCAGTTCGCCTATACCGGCACTTGAAAACAAGGAAATAGCTTTAATTTTACTCATAGTTCAATACCTCTTACTATTTCTTTAAGCATTAACGGGGGAATGGATTCGCCAATACATTGTCTAATCAACAGTTCAGGCGTATCATCAGGGATATTCCAATCCGCAGGAAGTGAGTTTAAAAGCATTAACTCTAATGGGGTTAACACTCTTGCATCTGAATACGTGCCATCAGGAAGAAGTCGTCCCGGATGTACATTTCTCTGTGATGCGATACAATCATTTCTAATGGTGATTGTAGGTGCAGGTGTATCCCATCTAATTCTTCTGTATGACGATTCATATCCTTTGACTCGTGTACCGTCTTTTTTTTGCGGATAATATACAGGATTAGAAAATGCTGATTTTCCTGTTGGGGTATGCTTCATCCACAAAATATTATCCTTAGAATGTTTACGGGCAAAATGCCATTTGATTTCAGAACGTTCCCCTGCTTCTAAGGAAGGCAAGTGCCCGATGGCATCACGGACAGTAATTTTATCTTTTTTAAGAGGCCAAGACCACTTTTTGCCTTTGCGATTCATTTTGATGATGGCCCTTAACCTTGTTTGAGGAACGCCATAATCCGCAGAATCCACAACCATACTGTCAATTTCGTATTGATCGCCAAACTCGTATTGTAAAATATCTAAAACAGTTCTATATTTTCCTGCGTATTGTAATTCAAGTTTAAGCAATGCAGGAACATTTTCAACAAGTATATAATCAGGATTCGTAGCTTTAATTGCCTTGACAACATATGTAATTAAATAATTACGCTCATCGGCTTCCATTGTTTTTTGACAACGGTTTTTTCCTGCAATGCTCATACCTTGACAAGGGGGAGATGCCAATATGAAGTCAACTTTTTTAGGACAAGATGCAAGAATTTTTGAAAAAACTTCGTCTTTAGTTATGTCTCCGCAAACTACGGTTGTTTCAGGATTGATAGCACGATACAAATCTGCTCGTTTTTCCAACAGTTCATTAGCAACCTTTATATCAATGCCAACATCCTTAAAATAAGTTTCTCCAATGCCTGCACTTGCAAATAACGAAAGCCCTGTTAATCTCTTTTCCATCATAACACCACATCCATTACATCGCCGATATTACAATTCAATGCAATGCAAATCTTTAGCATAACATCCATTGATACAGGTTCGTTGTTATTCAACTTAGACATTGTAGTTGAACCAATGCCCGTTGCATCCTTTAGGTCTTTCTTCTTCATACCTAAATCAATGAGCTTTTTCCACAGTTTATTGTACGAAATCATAGTAGCACCTCTATAAACGAGAACAAAACATATAATTGCCGATATATCGCCCTAAAACACCGATATATCGGTGTTTTTATTATACAACTTTTGATATACAAATGCAAGTGGTTTTGATTAATTCGCAAAAAGAAATAACGGCAAGGAGAGTTGCTCTCCCTGCCGCCGTTATTCACAACTACATTAAACGCCTTTCGCTATATACGAAAGATGTTCATCAAATCATTCAACAGTATTCATTCTGACTTGAATTCCAAAATCTTTGTTGATCTTTATACTATATTTTGGAAGTATTCGTCTATTAGTTCTTCGTGTTTAAAGTAACACTTAAGTACAAATATTAAAAAAGGTACATTTTCTTCCACCTTTATATCCTCATTAGAGTCGCCATTAAACACACTAACCTTGCGGGCAACATTATAATCAAAAGGAATTATTGAATTATCAATTTTGAACGACTTTAGTCTTGTGTGTTTTGTGCCTTTAACATTTGAATGAGTTTTTCTATTAATATATTCTTTTTCATCATAGAAAACAAACTCATGATCAATATGATATATAACAAACTTATCATTTTCTTTTCCGTATTGAAGATGTATAACTTGAGTTACAATGCTATCATTGGTTCTTATATCTGATTCACAAAGTTCTTCAAATGTAATATCCGTTTCCGTGATTTTGATCCACAACGTGTCAGCATATTCCTTTGAATAAAGTTTCGTGACAGACACAGAAGTAATGTTGTTAATCGAAAATAACGCTCCAAACTCTTTGGCTTCCATCAAAGTTTGCAGATCGTATCTTCCATCATAAATTTTAGATTCTAAGTTAGAAACACGCACAGCTAAGTTTCCTAAAAACCCCATATCTTTTAACTCGATTATTGTTAACAATAATTCTCTTGGAATGTTGGAAGTGAAGATTGTCTTATCAATTCTTTTATCATACACTCGTGGTGCATCAATAGGCATTAACTCGCACTCTTTCACAACATCTATCATATTGTATTTGTACAGAGAAGACTCTTTTGAACAATGTTGCGCATATAAATTCTTTAAATTATTGCAATCCGAATTGTAAATTGAAGAAATTCTTTTGTAGTAATTCAAATACCCATAATACACAATGCAAAACCCCATAACAGTGTCGGCATCAACAGTTAGTCCAATTCCTTTCATATTCGCCTCAAAATATTCTTCCAGCCATTGTATAGGACGATCTCCGGTTAGTATGGTGTGTTGTTTGAGATATGATTCGTACTTCATTTCGTCCATAATGTCAAGCGAATGTTGTCTCTCATATTTTTGAATTTTGCTATCTATTTCAGGTAACACGGTATCAATCATATCTTGAACAGAATAATCACACCCGATAATTTGCAAAAGTTCGGGATCATTTTCTTTATATTTACCAATAATAGGTCCCAATTGATACATACAATACCTTTGGATATTCCAATCTGAATTGTTCTTGGGATCAGCTCTATCCCAATCAATATAGATAGAAAACAATTTCTCATAGAATTGTTCTAATTCATTTTGACTCATTTCCATTATTCCTCAACATTTTCATTCATAATTCAGTTACTGTATTATATCACAACCACCTTAACATAACAATAGCGGCAGGTATTTCTTCCTGCCGCCATGCTTCGGTTAGTTGTAAATTATATCATTATTTACGATTTCTGTGGCTCTGCTGCGGATGTTATTCATCCGATCAACCCACTCCATTTGATTGTCGGCTTTGAGTTGTTCGGTCACACCCTCGCATTCTGCCATCTGTTTTACGAGCCGAAAAAACATATCCTCAGCCTGTTTGTCAATGTCAGTAAGGTGGTCATTCAATTTGCCGCTTGTCAGCAGATTAATGTAAAGGATTTTCCTATGCTGCTTTATGTATCTAAGATGTCGTTGTCCCCACAAGCCGATAGGCTTATCTTCTTGTTCGGGGAGTTTCAGATCAGGCAAGTAATAATCACCTTGCAGAGTGTAACCGATACCCGTCTGTTCGTTGTAAATACGCTTTTCCATAATTAAGTCTCCTTGTAAACCGCTTTGAATTTCTTTTGTTTTGCATTAAGGATTTTGAGTAACACTTCATCAACTGCATCGGTATATTTGCCGTTTGCAATAAGTTTGTTTCGCTTTTCATTAAGGCAGTTGATAATCGTTCCTCTTTCATAATCATCAAGAGCTATGTAATACTTCTTTGACATATCTTTCACTCCTTCAGTAAATCCTTAAACGGTGCTTCAGTTGATACAAAAGTATCGTATGCAAAGTTTGCTCCCAAGCGAAATCCCATAATAAAACTATCGAGATTTGATTCTCCGTTGACGATGCTCCAAGCATTGACGAAATCAAGAAACATCTTTTTGTTTTCGCCCGTAAGTGCTTCAGTTAGAAATTCCTCATTAAGCATTAAGACTTCCATCTGCTTTTGAACAGTCTTGTTTTGCTTAGTGCTTCGTGCTTGGGGATCAATGTTACCGTAATAGAATTCTTCAATAAATTTTGACATAATCTTGTTTCCTCGTTTCTGTAATTTTATTTTACGAAGAAACCTTGAAATACACAAATGTGTGAGTGAAAAATATGTGTGTTTATGCCGGTAATCCAATGCTTTTTAATCAAGTCCGTTATGAACACCCGCACCAAAAACCCTTGGACGATTGTCTGAGGGTTTTTTAATTATTATTACTTCTTCAATTTTCAATCTTCACCAAATCGCTTACGGCGAGTGAAATATCGCTTTGCAAGCAGTA
Source organism: Acutalibacteraceae bacterium (assembly GCA_036310925.1). Lineage (GTDB taxonomy): Bacteria > Bacillota > Clostridia > Oscillospirales > Acutalibacteraceae > UBA737. Next base: position 12,371 of record JAXJQX010000021.1, on the reverse strand, counting down.
TCCTTTTTTCAGAAAATAAGAAGATTTCTGTATGCTTAACGCTTTGATCGAGGTAATAAATATAGAGCATATTGGCATATCCGTTTATGTTATTTTATAATTTTCATTTAACGGATTTTTCCAAATATGCTCTATTTTTTTATTTTTATATTACGGAGTGTTAAGCAATATGTCCCTTATCCGAAATAACCTTTTTAATCATTTCGGCATATTTTTCGCAAAGTTCCATAGTTTCGCTTTCAATCATAATACGAATAAGCGGTTCTGTTCCGCTTTGACGCAAAAGCGCCCTGCCGTTGCCGGAAATAAGCTCCTCCACCTTGTCTTTTTCCGCCAAAACATCGGTATCGTTCATTACAGCGTCCTTATCCTTAACCCTAATGTTTACAATGTGTTGGGGATAAAGCATAAGCGGTTCGGTTAATTTGCTGAGTGATAGTTTACGGTCGCAGATTTCTTCCGCAAGCATAATTGCGGTTAAAATACCGTCACCCGTAGTAGCGTATTTTTTAATAATAACGTGACCCGACTGCTCACCGCCTAAACTGTAATTATTGTTTTGCATTTCTTCGTATACAAAACGGTCGCCGACTTTGGTTTGAACACAGTTAATACCGACTTTTTGAAGTGAAGAAAAGAAACCGCTGTTAGACATAACGGTAGCAACAACCGTATCGTCATTTAACATTCCCCGTGATTTTAAACGGTTTGCAAGAACGTACATCATAGCGTCACCGTCTACAACCTTGCCGTTCTCGTCAACCGCAATGCAACGGTCGGCATCACCGTCAAAAGCAAAGCCGACATCTAAATGCTTTTCTTTTACAAGTTCGCAAAGTTTTTCTACGTGGGTAGAACCGCAGCCGTTATTTACATTAAGACCGTCCGGTTCTGCACCGATAATAACGGTTTGGGCACCTAATGCGTCAAACACGGCTTTTGCAATCATCCACGAAGCTCCGTTTGCGCAGTCAAGACCGATTTTTAAATTTTTGTAAGAATTACTTGCAACCGAAATTAAATAGCCGACATAACGGTTTCTGCCCGAAACGTGGTCAATAATTTTACCTATACGGTCACGGTGAGCAAGGGGTAAATCCTTACCCTCAACACCAAGTGCGGAAAGGTTACCGTCGATATACGCTTCAATTAGAGCGGTGGTTTCGTCATCGAGTTTTTCGCCGAATTTATTTATAATCTTAATACCGTTATCATAATAAGGGTTGTGAGATGCGGTTATCATAATACCGCAGTCAAACTCGTCGTGACGGGTTACATAAGAAATGCTGGGAGTTGTGGTAACGTGCAGCATATAAGCATCCGCACCCGAAGCGGTAAGTCCCGCAACAATGGAATATTCAAGCATATAACTTGAACGGCGGGTATCTTTACCTATAACAATACGGGGTTTATACCCAGTTTTTTGGCAACCCGAAAGTTTTGAAGAATAGTACCAACCCAAAAATCTGCCCACTTTGTAAGCGTGCATAGAAGTAAGGTTAAGGTTTGCTTCCCCTCTGAAACCGTCCGTTCCGAAGTATTTATTCTTAACCGGTACACCTTTCTGGGTACGGTTAATACTTACCTCGTCACGAAGTAGCTCATCAGCCGAAATATTAAAAAGTTCGCAAATTTGTAAAACATTATCAATTTGGGGTTGCGCTTGGTCCATTTCCCATTTTGAAACGGTTTGGCGTGAAACCAAAAGTTTGTCTGCCAAAACTTCCTGTGACATACCAAGCGAGTTTCTTAAAAGGGTTATTTTTTCACCTATCGTCATAATTTACCTCCAAAATAATTATTATTTCAAGTCTATAATACTATAACAAAAAGATAATTACAAGCAACAATACTATTCAAATTTTGACAACTTTTATTTACAAAAAAGCATTATTTTACCTAATATTTGAAATTTCTACAAAAAACTGCGTAATTTTGATAACTTTAGTTTACATCATTGAAAAATTAAAAAAACTGAATATTTTTGGTAATAATAATATTCAGGTGAAATATATGGTTATTCTTTTTTCGGGCAGGAAAGACCGTTTTGAAAGAGAAATTATTGAAATTTTGACTAAATACGGTGCCTTTTACATTTCGGACAAAAGTGTTTTAGAAAACAAAAACACCTTTACAATTATTAGTGCCTACAAAAAAACAAACATAAATTTAACCCACGGAATTGCGGTTTTTACCGAAAACAGCGAAAGATTTGTAAGTCAAGAATTACCCATCGGAATTATAGGTGTTTGCGAAGACAAAAATAAAACGGCACTTGAAATTTTTAAAAAGAACGGTATAGCAGTTATAACCTGCGGTGTAAATTCCAAAAACAGTATTACTGTTTCCAGCATAAACTGTAACAGTTTACTTACAACCTTACAAAGAACCGTGACCGATAATAAGGGAAGAAAAATTGAAGCGGGCGAATATAAAATTAAACTCAACAAGGAATATTCCCACTTTTCGGTTATGGCATCGGTTGCGGTACTTCTTCTTAACGGAATACTGCCTTACGAATTTTGAATAAAAAAATAATTTTTGCCAAAAATACTTTCGGGGTGTTATTATGGAAAAGATAAAAAACAAAAGTTATTTTGCTTTAGGAATTTTACTTGGTATTCTAATTATTTTGATTTTTGCGGCAAGTTTTTTTGTGGTAAAAAAGCAAACCAAAAAACAAAATAACTGGGAATTGCGTTCTTTGGAAAACAAGGTTGTGCTTATGAACAACGGAGATGTTGTTGAGGTTATAGAAGAAATTGTAATAGATACCCTGCCTCCCGAAGACGTAAAACATCTTGAAAGCGGTATTCCCTTTTTAACAAAGGACGAAGCACTGTTGGCGGTGGAGGACTATGAATAAATCGTGAAAAGGAAAATTATTCAATCATTTTGTTAAATTCTTCTTCGTTTATAACCGCAACCCCTAATTTATTGGCTTTTTCAAGTTTACTTCCTGCCTCTTCCCCCGCCAATACATAACTTGTTTTTTTGGAAACCGAAGAGGCGGTCTTACCCCCGAAACTTTCAATAATTTCAGTGGCTTCACTCCTTGAATAGGTGGGCAAAGTACCTGTAAGGACAAATGTGAGTCCCGTAAAGCGGTTGTCTTTAACCTCTTTTAAATTTTTCATATTAACCCCTAAACGCTCGAGTTCAGAAATCATTTGTTTAGTGTCACAAAGTGCAAAGAAATCATAAGCCGACTCTGCCAAAATACTGCCGAATCCTTCTATTTCTTCAAAATCCTCCCTTTTAGCGTCTAAAATGGCTTGCATACTGCCGAAATGTTCCGCCAAAAGTTTACCCGCTTTACTGCCTATATGGCGAATACCCAAAGCAAAAATCAGTTTGGATAAATCGTTATTTTTGGAATTCTCTATAGCATTTTTAAGGTTTTGCACCGTTTTTTCGCCCGTGCGTTCAAGTTCGGCTACCTTTTCATAATCAAGGGTGTATAAATCTACAATATTGCTTATAAGTCCGTTTTGAAGCAGTTGTTCCAAAACAGCGGGACCGAGACCTTCAATATCCATGGCATCACGGGACGTGAAATGGATTAAATGGCGTAAAAGTTGTGCGGGACAGTCTGCATTTGTGCAACGCAAAACCGCCTCGTTCGGTTCACGGAAAACGGGGGAATTGCAAGAGGGACAAACTTTAGGCATTTCGTAAACTTGCGTGTTTTCCCCGTGGGATACAACCGACAAAACTTCAGGTATAATATCCCCTGCTTTACGAACGGTTATGGTGTCCCCTATGCAAATTCCCTTTTCTTTGATAAAATCCTCATTATGCAGTGTGGCACGGCTGACTGTTGTACCCGCAAGCGTAATGGGGTCAAAAATTGCGGTTGGGGTTAATGCACCTGTTCTGCCTACCCCTATTTCAATTTCCTTTAAAACGGTTTGTTTTTCTTCAGGCGGATATTTAAAAGCCACCGCCCATTTGGGGAATTTGGAAGTACTTCCCAATTCTTTACGGTATTCCAAATTATCACTTTTAACAACCGCACCGTCGATATCGTATGGGAGATTACCTCTACTCTCACCTATTCTTTCGATTTCGGCAATAACCTCGTCGGCGGTGTGGCACTTTTTATAACTAGGCAGGGTATTAAAACCCAAGGATTTCAGAAAATCCAAGGTTTCTATATGGCTTTCAAATGTTTTATCGGTTATTCTTTGAATGTTAAAAACAAAAATATCCAGTTTTCTTTCGGCGGTAATTTTGGGATTTTTTTGACGCAATGAACCCGCCGCCGCATTGCGGGGATTCTTTGCAGGTGATTCGCCCATCAGTTCTTGGCGTTTTACAAGGTTTAAAAAGCTCTCCTTGGGCATATATACCTCGCCCCTAACCTCTAACTCGCCTAAAAAATTTATCGCTTTAGGGATAGTTTCAATTTGAAGCAGATTTGCGGTTACATCCTCCCCAACTTCGCCGTCACCCCTTGTAGAGCCGCGGAAAAACAGGCCGTCACGGTATTCAAGCGAAACCGAAAGACCGTCAATTTTCGGTTCTACCGAAAAGGCGGTTTTAGAAGTATCAATCCTTTGGGTAAAATCACGCAGTTCCCTGAAATTGAAAACGTCCTGTAAACTTTCCATTTTAACGGTATGAACAACCGAAGAAAACAGTTTAGATGCCGCACCGCCTACCATTTGTGTGGGTGAATCTTCTTTTTTGAACTGCGGAAATTCCGCCTCTAAATCCTCAAGTTCACGAAGCATCGCATCATACTCGAAATCCTCTATTTCGGGCGAATCTTCAATATAGTATTTGCGGTTGTGGTATTTAAGTGTCTCGGATAATTCCTTAATTCTTTGTTCTGCTGTTTTTATATCCATTTTATCCTCCCCCTACTGCGCCGTAATCGTTAATTAAACCCGCAGTATTGTCGTTTTCGCTTTCTATAACATTTGTAAAAGCATCCGGCACAAAACCCACAATTACAGTTTGTGCCACCATTGCGGTAGTGGTAGCGGAAATTCCTTTTTTGTAACCTGCAATAATAATACTGCCGTTAATTTTTATTTTAACGTCAATACTGTGTAAAACCTGGTTTATCCCTACAGAACGGAAACCGTTTACAAAATCAACAAAAGCGGTGGTTGTAATTTGCATTTTGAACTTAATATCGGGTCCTAAACCGGAGGTGTAGGTATTGGCAAAAAATGTACCCAAAGGAATACCTACCGTATATCTTTCCCTGTCTGCAATAATTTTTGAAATTTCGTTAGAAATACTGCTTTTTAAATAGTTGGTTTTATAAACATCGGTTTCTAAACTTGTAACCAGTCCTTCGGCATTGCGGTTTAGTTTAACAATATCGCTGTAATCTATTTTACCGCCGTCTAAAATATTTACAATCGCTTCATTGGCGGAATTTAGCATAACCGTTTCGGCGACACTTTGGGCGTAGTTAATCACAAGCGGTTGCATCTTATAATAAATATACCCTAAAACAACCGAAAAAGCAAGTAACAGACAAAGCCATTTTAATAAAACGGTATATTTTTTATTTTTATTTACATAATACATAATTTTCCCCGCTTTCCCTGTTATATTATACGAAAAAGCAAAATTTTTGTTAGTTATCAAAATAAAACAAAACTGTTGCAACAAAAATTTATGTGTGGTAAAATAATCTGCGGTGATAAAATGAAGTTAAATATAGTTATGGTAGAACCCGAAATTCCGCAAAATACCGGAAATGTTGCAAGAACTTGTGCCGCAACCGGCGCACGGCTGCATTTAGTGGGGCCTATGGGCTTTAAAATTGACGATAAAAAACTAAAACGTGCCGGTCTTGATTATTGGCAGTATTTGGATATTACATATTACGACAGTTTAGAAGAATTTTTCGATAAAAATGACGGTGTGTTTTTCTATTACACAACAAAAGGACGAAAAACCCACAGCGAAGCGGAATACCCCGACAACTGCTATTTGCTTTTCGGAAAAGAAACCAAGGGTCTTCCCGAAGAATTATTATTAAAAAATCCCGACTACTGTGTAAGAATACCTATGCAGGGCGAAATAAGGAGTTTAAACCTTTCAAACTCGGTTGCTATTGCCACTTATGAGGTTTTACGCCAATGGGGATACCCAAGTTTGCAAAATTTCGGACAATTACACAACTATAAATGGGAAGATTCCGAATAATTTTACGGATTTTCGTTAAAAAAATATTGCAAAATACACAAATTATTGGTAAAATATATATGTATTTTAAAAACACTTTTGAAAGGATGTTATTAAATGAGCACACTTAACAAAAAAACCGTTGACGATATCAACGTAAAAGGTCAAAAGGTACTCGTTCGTTGCGATTTTAACGTTCCGCTTAAAAACGGAGTTATTACCGACGAAAACCGTATCAACGCCGCATTACCCACCATTAAAAAACTTATTGCAGACGGCGGCAGGGTTATTCTTTGTTCACATTTAGGTAAACCGAAAGGCGAACCCAAACCCGAACTTTCTTTAGCACCCGTTGCTAAAGCACTTTCCGAAAAATTGGGCAAAGAAGTTGTTTTTGCGGCTGACGATAATGTTGTAGGCGAAAATGCCAAAAAAGCAGTTGAAGCAATGAATGACGGCGATGTTGTTCTTTTGCAAAACACACGTTACCGTGCAGAAGAAACCAAAAACGGCGAAGAATTTTCAGAAGAACTCGGCTCTTTGGCTGACATTTTCGTAAACGATGCATTCGGTACCGCACACAGAGCGCACTGTTCTACCGTTGGCGTTGTTTCTTATGTCAAGGAAGCAGTTGCAGGTTACCTTATCGGTAAAGAACTTAAATATTTAGGCAATGCGGTTGAAACTCCCGTGCGTCCTTTCGTTTGTATTTTGGGCGGTGCAAAGGTTGACAGTAAGCTCCCCGTTATCGAAAATCTTCTTACCAAAGCAGATACTCTTATCATCGGCGGAGGTATGGCTTACACCTTCCTTGCCGCTAAAGGTTACGGCGTAGGTACTTCTTTGATTGACGAAACCAAAATTGACTACTGCCGTGATATGATGGCAAAAGCAGAAGAAAAAGGCGTTAAAATCCTTCTTCCTATTGACTGTGCTATCACTAAAAACTTCCCCGACCCGATTGACGCTCCTATCGAAATCACTAATGTTGATGCGGACAAAATCCCTGCCGATATGATGAGTCTTGATATCGGTCCTAAAACTTCAGAACTTTATGCAAACGAAGTTAAGAGCGCTAAAACCGTTGTTTGGAACGGACCTATGGGCGTATTTGAAAACCCCGTATTGGCTAAAGGTACTATTGCGGTTGCTAAAAGTCTTGCCGAAACCGATGCAGTTACGGTTATAGGCGGCGGTGACTCTGCTGCGGCAGTAAACACTTTGGGCTTTGGCGACAAGATGACCCACATTTCCACCGGCGGCGGTGCTTCGCTTGAATTCCTTGAAGGTAAAGAACTTCCCGGTATTGCCGCACTTAACGATAAATAATAAAAAACAATAGGGCGTTAATTCGCCCTATGTTTATATTAAAGGAGAATAAAAATGAATAAATCTAAAAGAAATGCAGTTATTGCAGGTAACTGGAAAATGAACAAAACCCCTTCGGAAACTACTGCGTTAATCAACGAAATGAAGCCGTTAGTTGCAGGGGCTGACTGCAAGGTTGTACTTTGCGTTCCTTTTATTGACATTCCCGCCGCAGTTGAAGCAGCAAAGGGCTCTAACATTGAAATCGGTGCAGAAAATGTTCACTTCAAACCCTCGGGTGCATACACAGGCGAAATTTCGGCTGAAATGCTCGTAGAATCCGGTGTTAAATATGTTGTTATAGGTCACAGCGAAAGAAGACAGTACTTCGGCGAAACCGACCAAACCGTAAACTTACGTACTCTTGCCGCTTTAAATGCAGGTCTTACCGCTATTATCTGCGTTGGCGAAACTTTAGAACAAAGAGAATTAGGTTACACCGAAACTTTACTTAAATTCCAAACCAAAATGGCATTAACAAACGTTACTGCAGAACAACTTAAAAATGTTATAATCGCTTACGAACCCGTTTGGGCTATCGGTACGGGTGTTACCGCTACTGCCGACCAAGCAGATGAAGGTAACGGTTATGTTCGTGATGCCATTGCCGAAGTTTACGGCAAAGACGTTGCGGAAACCGTAACAATTCAATACGGCGGTTCTATGAACCCCAAAAATGCCGACGAATTGGTTGCAAAAGTTAATGTTGACGGCGGTCTTATCGGCGGTGCTTCACTTAAAGCCGAAGATTTCTCGGTTATTGTTAAAGCCGCATCTAAATAAGATTAGATTACGGGTGTCCGTTTTTTCGGACACCTTTAATTAAGAAGTATTAAATTAGGAGAGAATTTATGAAAAAACCGATAGTTTTAACCATTATGGACGGTTTCGGTTTTAACCCCGAAACTAACGGTAACGCTATTAAAGCCGCCGCTACCCCTAATCTTGACCGTATTTTCAGCGAATGTCCCACCACACAAATCGGTGCTTCGGGTATGGATGTAGGTCTGCCGGACGGTCAAATGGGTAACAGTGAAGTAGGTCACACCAATATTGGCGCAGGACGGGTTGTTTACCAAGAATTAACCCGTATTACAAAATCTATTGAAGACGGCGATTTTTATAAAAACGAAGCATTTTTAAAAGCTATAGAAAACTGCAAAAAGAATGACAGTGCTTTACATTTGATGGGGCTTTTGTCGGACGGCGGTGTTCACTCGCATATTGAGCATTTATATGCTTTGGTAGAACTTGCAAAGAAAAACGGACTTTCAAGAGTTTACATTCACGCTTTGCTTGACGGACGTGATGTTCCTCCCGCAAGTGCCGCCGATTATATTGACACACTTCAAAATAAACTTGCCGAAATCGGTTGCGGTAAAATTGCTACTGTTTTGGGTAGATTTTACGGTATGGACCGTGATAACCGTTGGGACCGTGTTGAAAAAGCGTATGCCGCACTTGTTTACGGCGAAGGTGTAAAAACAAACGATGCCGCTGCAGCAGTAAGAACCTCTTACACCCAAATTGATAAGGACGGCAAAAACATTACCGACGAATTTGTACTTCCCACAGTAGTTGAGGGTACTGAAAGAATTAAAACAAACGACAGCGTGATTTTCTTCAATTTCCGTCCCGACAGAGCAAGAGAAATCACTCGCACTTTTGTTGATGACGATTTTAACGGTTTTGAACGCATTGGCGGAAGACAAAAAGTTTGCTATGTTTGTATGACACAGTATGACGCTTCTATGCCCAATGTTACCGTTGCATTTAAACCACAGTCTTTAACCAATACTTTAGGTGAGTTTTTAGCAAACAAGGGACTTACACAGTTACGAATTGCCGAAACCGAAAAATATGCTCACGTAACCTTCTTCTTTAACGGCGGACGTGAAGTTATGTTTGAGGGTGAGGATCGTATTCTTGTAAACTCTCCCAAGGTTGCGACCTACGATATGCAACCCGAAATGAGTGCCAACGAAGTGTGCGGCAAGGTTTGCGAAGCAATAGAAACCGGCAAATATGACGTTGTTATTCTTAATTTTGCCAACTGTGATATGGTAGGACATACAGGATTTTTCGATGCCGCAGTAAAAGCAGTTGAAACGGTTGACACTTGCGTTGGCAAGGTTAGAGCAAGCACCGAAAAAATGGGCGGTGTAATGCTTCTTACAGCCGACCACGGTAATGCCGATAAGATGCTTGATACCGACGGTTCACCCTTTACCGCACACACCACATTCCCTGTCCCCTTTGCCGTTATCGGTAAAGAATGCAGTTTGCGTGAGGGCGGAAAACTTTGTGATATTTCCCCCACTATTGTTAAACTTCTCGGATTAGAGCAACCCGAAGAAATGACAGGCGAATCAATAATTTTATAATAAACATAAGAAAATACGGCAAGAGTTTTCACTCTCGCCGTATTTTTTTACGCTAACGGTACTAATATCATAGTATTTTCTTTGAAACAGTTATCTTCCAACGAATTTATGTTCATAATATCTTGGACACTTGCGTTATATGTTCTTGCAATATCCCAAACACATTCGTTTTGATTGGCAAAATATACCGTAATGGCGTGCCTTTGTCTTTTTTCGATTAACTTTTCGCTATCTATCTTAATATCGGTTATCAGCGAAATATTTGACTTTTCATAAGTGCAGGCATTAACCGATAAATCCGCCCTAAATTCAATGCAGTTTGGATTAAGTATTGTAAAACCGCAGGATTCTATTTCAACTTCGGGGTTACATTCCATTTGATTTTCCGAAATATTAACGGGATATTTAAACTGAAAGTCAATGGGTTTTTCAAAAATTGATGCTTCGTTATTTTGGTTACAAACTATTATTCCCGCCAAAACAGTACCGCAAATCAACATATTATCCTTTTCAAATTTAGTTACAACCGACTGAATATCACACCATAAATCTAAAACCGAAGAAATATTTTCGGAAATTTCTATATTCTTTTTTATATGTCCCGTTTCTTTAATATTTTGAACTATTTTTGAAAAAGATACCTTGCTTTTTTGAATTTGAGTTTCGTATTTTCGTGAAAAAGCGTCTTTAATTACCGTTATATCGTTTACGCAGTAACTTTCACACGTAATTAAAATTTTGGCATTAAATGCAAAACTGCGGTTTTCTCCGTTTTGCCAAACCCTCGGTTTAATTTCAAGATTTGATAAATCGGCTTTTGCTTCACATTCGCACATATCGGTTATGCCCTTAATATCTATAACCTGACTGAACGGTATGGTGGTTTTAACCGTTTGCGGTGTGGGCTCACCCTCACCTAAATACAAAATAACAACCGCCATATCCCCTTTTACCATAACCTTGTCATTAAGTATTTTACATTCCTTAACGGCGGGGAAAGCGTCATACCTTAAAATATTTTGAATAGCGGGGACGGAATTGCTAATCGGTATTTCTTCCTCAATAATAACGTATTTTTCGTTGTAACCCATAGGCACGGTTGCGGGGGCGGTACCACGCAAAATTTCTATATTACTGTCGTCAATATCCGAAATAATATCGTTACATTTGCGTTTGAATACCCTAATTGCAACCGTAACCGCACCGTGAATATCAACCTTTCTGCCCGTAACTGCACGGCAGTTAATATAGTCGCATTTGCAGCTGCAAACTAAATTACCGCCCGCAAGGTCGGTATCGCTTTCAATTATTTTGCTAAACGGATATTGGTACTCAAACGAGTTTAGTTTATTATCCTTATCGCAGTAAAGAAGTGTAATGGTAACATTACCCTCCACCGTAATGTTGTTACCGTTTATCCCTTTAGAAGAAATACGTGCTACGTGTTTGCATTTAAAAATTTTTGAAATATCGGGGCAGTAATCGGGCAAAGTAAAATCAACGTCAACCGGTTGTTCGCAAAAATCTTCAAAAATGTTTTCGTTTGCAAAAACACTTGTTTTAAGACATTTGTTTTCCATAATATTATCCTCTCTTTAAAACTTTTTATTAAAGTTTATGATTTTTAAAAGAATAATATGACGCAAAACGGCAATTTATAAGGGATTTTAAATTTATTCTTTACAGGCCCTTATAATATTTTATTTTCAAGGTTCGTTTGACATGACACTGTTGTTACAATATCTACCTACGGCAGAATAATCGAATAAAAACAACAGAGGTATGAAAAAAGACGATTGCAAATCAATCGTCTCAGTCTGTCGAAAAACTACATTTTGCCTCCCTCTGACGAGGGTGCGGATTGCCTGTGGCAATCTCTAAGCATAAGCTTAGAAGCACCGACCGAAACGGCAGTTGAGAGGTGGCACGGCTTTGCCGTGACGGAGGGAGAGAAAATGCTTCAGTAAGACTATTAGGTACGGAAAAATCACAAAATCGTTACCATAAAATCAATCGCCCTGAAATTACCCCGAAAAACACTGAAAACCCTTGAAAAATCAAGGGCTTTCACATGCTGTTCCATATTGAACAAGATTTATGGTGCGGGTGACAGGACTTGAACCTGCACGCTAATGCGCTAGCTCCTAAGGCTAGTGCGTCTGCCAATTCCGCCACACCCGCATATTTTGATGTATTTAATTTATGCCACGAAATTTAATTCTAATCACACAGTGCCGACGCACTCTGCGTGACTCTTGCGGTGCCCGAAGTTCTCGGTACTGCCGTACCTCGCTTTTCGACCGCTGCGCCATTTCGTTCTTCGTTTACTCGTCCGCAGGACGCACTCGAACAAAATGCTGCCAATTCCGCCACACCCGCATATTTTGATGTATTTAATTTATGCTACGAAATTTAATTCTCATCACACAGTGCCGACGCACTCTGAGTGACTCTTGCGGTGCCCGAAGT
>JAXJQX010000020.1:0-16862 GCA_036310925.1 Acutalibacteraceae bacterium | reverse complement strand
GTATTCCTGCAATATAAAGGTACGAAATTCCAACTACCATTCCAAAACACAAAACCTTTTGGTGACGGTGACCGATAAGAATTTACTGCAAAAAACCGGAGGTATTGTCCAGGGAATGTCGGGCAGTCCGATACTGCAAAACGGAAAGTTAATCGGTGCTATTACCCACGTTTTAATTGATGACCCGACTAAGGGATACGCCATATTTGCAGAGAATATGCTCGAAACAGCGCAAAGTGTAGTTGAAAACAATAAATTAAAAGATGCATCATAAATCAGAGCCTCCCTTGTGTAAAGGGAGGGGGACCGAGCTTGCTCGGTGGAGGGATTGTGAATTTAATTTGCGAAAAACAATCCCTCAGTTTCGCTAACGCTCAACAGCTCCCTTTACACAAGGGAGCCTTTAATTTGCTATTGCAATTTTAAAAGTTATGTGTTATTATAATATTGCCAAACTAACTGAATATCGTGTGAAATTGGGTGTATTTTTCTTTTTATAGGGATAATTACGCTTTATTTTGGTTATATCTATATTGCATATGAATTTGATAAAAACGCAAATTCCAGCAATGTAGGTATGTGCGTTTGCACCCATTTCACATTTGTTAGTTTGGCGACTATCGGAGTTTGCGTTTTTTGTGCGACTGCTTCGGTAGCCGCACTTTTTATTTTTAGGAGGCATAAAAATGACTTTCAAAAATTTTATTTTAAAAATGTTATGCATATTGTTTTGCATAACATTAACGGCTTGTGGGAATCCAACAAAACAATCAAAGAAAATAGATGAGAATACAATTTTGTCTTTGATACCAGATGCTGAAGAATATATTAAACAGTATAAGACAAAAGGTTTGAGTGTAGATGGACAAGCAGATGAAAGTTTATTTAGAGGGCTTTGGCACAATGATGAATACTATCGTACAGAAATCGATTTGAGTGGACTGGATAGTGCAGAGCCGTTTGTTACTGCAAAATATACCGACAAATATATTAAAAACGGATATTTAGTTGAAAGCAGTAGTGACGGCATTTATAATAAGTTCTCTTATCTGTTTGAGCCAATATCAGTATTTTTAGATAACTTTAGTTGGTCGGTTAACGACGAACGTGAGTTAATTGAAAAACTCATGCAAAACTGTGTGGTTGAAGAAAGAAAATTAGAATCGGGCTCAACTGAAAAGCGTTATGTTTGTAGTTATACAGAAAATCATATAACATATTTGTTGGATTTTAAAAATACTGCCTCGTCTGTTTTTACAAAATCAAATGCGATGAATCTAACGGTAAAATTAACAGACGTATCAAAAAAATATAAAGATTTGCAAAAGCAAAACTCAAGAGTTAAAAAAATAACGGATTCTTTAAGCAAAGGCGATATTGTCGAACTTGGTTACTATGAACAGGATAACGACAAAGACAACGGTAAAGAAAATATTAAATGGTATGTTTTAAAAACAGAAAACAATAAGGCTCTGCTTTTAAGCAAATATATCTTGGACGGGATGAGTTATAAAAGCACAGAGGATTATCAGGCGTTTTGCAATGGTTGGCACGAATCTGATATTAGAACTTGGTTAAATGATATATTCTACAATGAAACTTTTAAAGATGACGAAAAGTGTTATATAGCAGTTTCAAATATCGGGTACGAAACCTACGAAGCAACAGATATAATATCCAGTGGAACAGTAGAGGACAAAGTGTTCCTTTTAGAAAAAGAAGAATTTCCAGAGGAGCTTAATATTAAAATTGCATTTGCTACTGAATATGCATCTTATAAAGTTCGCTCAGAACAAGGAATGATTGGGGCATCGTCATATTGGTATAAGAACGAATATAATCATCTTGGTAGCATTGTTACATCTATAGGTAATATTGGTGCTAGTACTGATTTTAAGTATCTATGTGGTGTGAGACCTGCAATTTGGGTAAATTTTGGGGTGTAAAAATGAAAAGAATATTAACATTGTTAATTTGTTTGATTTTGGTTATAGTTTTGTCAAGTTGTGTCTCTGGTGGCAAGTCTTTGAATGTAAAAATAATGGAAACAACCAAAAGCACGGTTCGCTTCAGACCAGTTTGTCCCGAGTGTGATGCAGTTGGTCAAAGCAGAACAGAAATTATGTATGCCGGTGAAGGCGGTACTTTTACTGATGTAGCTATTTGTGACGAATGCTTTCATATGTTTAATATCGGAATCACAAGAGACTAGTTATTTTATGGAGATGAAAACATGAAAAAAATTATTTCAATCATTCTAAGTGTTTGTTTGCTATTTTTGGTTGCTGGCTGTAGTAGTGCAATCAAATTCGATAGCCAAAACGAAATGGTTTCACATTTGAAAGGCATCTGGGCATATGAAGACAATTATTACATAATCTCAGAAGATAGAATAATTTCAACAAATGATTATAGTATTAGTTCTATAATGGAAGACTATTTTACTGCGGTAATTATGGATGATAAGGGTGATTTCAGCAGTTTAACAGCAGAAGAAACACTTATTTATGTTCAGGATAAGCTTGATGGGTATCAAGGAGAAACCTTTTATTACAACACAAAAAAAGGAAAGATAGTTTTCGATAATGGCAAAAAATCACAAAAGAATTTTTTAGTAGTAGATGGAGGGTTAGAATATAAAGATAAATAAAATGAGGTCATATTATACAAAAAAATATACGAAGAGCCTATTTTAAGCAAAGATATTTTTGGCGAATTGTTTAACAACACTAAAGGTAACTATGTAATCCCTTTAAGTAAAGCGATTTTAAGCAATGAAAAATTGTCTGAAAAAATTAAAGAAAAAAATCCAGAGATTAATAGTTTAACACTAATAAGCGATGTTAATAATTCTTATGTCTATAGTGATAGCGGTAACAGTAACAGTTATACAACGGCTTTTGTTTCATCAGAAAATTCTGTTATGTTTTCAACAAAAAGTGGTCAAAATAAATTTGTTTATAGTTATAGTGTATTAGATAATGAT
This sequence comes from Acutalibacteraceae bacterium, assembly GCA_036310925.1. Taxonomy (GTDB): domain Bacteria; phylum Bacillota; class Clostridia; order Oscillospirales; family Acutalibacteraceae; genus UBA737. The sequence continues at coordinate 13,876 of JAXJQX010000020.1, read as the reverse complement.
AAAATAACAGTAATTCAGGACAGTATTTGTTCAAAGCAATTTGTTGATGTGTTGGAAGAAGCGCTGTTATTTGTTTCAAAATATCCAAAAGCGTTAACTGCAGAACAACTTTTAAACAATTTTGAAACTGAGTGCTCAACACAAAATGGCGCAAAAATTTATGAGGCAAAAATTGATGGTATAAAATATTATGTTCAAGTTATGATTAATAATGGAAACAGAACAATTCGAATTGCCGTAGAATAAAATTTTGATGTATTCAATTTGTTGGTCCTATATTGACACACTCGTGTCAAGCAGTCCGATACTGCAAAACGGCAAGTTAATCGGTGCTATTACCCACGTTTTAATTGATGACCCGACAAAAGGTTACGCAATTTTTGCCGAAAATATGCTTGAAACCGTAAACTCGGTGGAAGACAACAGCCGTGAAATTCCGCTAAAAGATGCCTCTTAAAGGAAAATCTATGTGTTGTTCCCAAATAAACCTAATAGTTTTGGGGTTTGTTGGTTAATAACCATTTTTTGGGATTGTTTTCTATATATTCCCATACCTCGTTATAATCATCTTGGTTACGAATAATATGGTCGTAATATGAACGCTGAAAAATCGGTTTACCGATTTCCTTGGTTGTTAATGTTTTAATTGAACGAACAATATTTGAAATCTTATTTGTAGGGGTCGATGCCCACATCGACCCGTTTTCAATTCGCACAATCATATGTATGTGGTCGGGCATTATTATATATTTTTCAATTTCGGGGACGTTGCGAATATATTTTTCAACGATTGTTCCGTATTTTTTAGGGACGATGTGGGCATCGTCCCCTACGATATCACAAAATATATGTTTTCTTTCCTTAACACAAATTGTAATAAAGTATGCGCCGTTTTGGTTGTAATCATAATTTTCCAATCTGTTGTGTTTTCTGTTAGGTAAACTCATAAATATCACCGTATCTATTATACCACAAATTTAAATGATTGCAATTTATAGCAAAGTGTGCTATTATTAAAACAATAAAGCATTACCGAATTTTACCCCAAGTATAACTTTGAGGTTATGCTTGGGGTTTAAATAATAGTTTTAAAATCTTCAATTTAAGTATACTATATTATGAAAGGGGCGTTTTTATGAAAATCGCTTTTTACGGCGCCGCACACGAGGTTACCGGTTCCTGCACAATAATATATTCGGCAGGGAAAACAATAATGGTTGACTGCGGTATGGAACAAGGACCGGATATTTACGAAAATCAAACCTTGCCGTTATTACCGTCACAAATTGACTATGTTTTGCTGACACACGCCCATATCGACCATTCGGGCAAAATTCCCGCACTTTTTGCCGAAGGGTTTAAAGGAAAAATATTTACAACCCTTGCAACCCAAAAACTTTGCGAAATAATGCTTCTTGATTCGGCACATATACAGGAATTTGAAGCAAAATGGCGAAACCGCAAAGCAAAGCGTTCGGGCGAGGATATGTATGAGCCGTTATACACCGCAGAAGATGTTTTAAAGTGTTTAAAACTTTTTAATCCTTGCGATTATGACAAGGAATACGAACTTTGCAAGGGCATTAAAATAACCTTTACCGATGCCGGTCACCTTTTGGGTTCGGCAAGTATTACCCTGCAGATTACCGAAGCGGGGAAGACCGAAACTATCTGTTTTTCGGGCGACCTCGGCAATTATAACCGTCCGCTTATTCGTGATATGGGACAGCCGAAAAAAGCCGATTATGTTGTAATAGAATCCACCTACGGCGACCGTCTTCACGGAGAAAGACCCGACTATATTTCTCAACTTACAAATATAATTCAGCAAACATTTGACCGCGGAGGTAATGTTGTAATACCTTCCTTTGCGGTTGGCAGAACCCAGGAACTTTTGTACTTTTTAAGAATAATTAAGGAAAAAAATTTAATAAAAGGTCACGGTGATTTTCCGGTTTATGTTGACAGTCCCTTGGCGGTGGAAGCCACCGAAATTTACAGCAGCGATTTAACCGATTATTTTGATGAAGAAACTTTAGACCTTTTAAGTAAAGGTATTAACCCAATTAAATTTTCTAATTTAAATCTTTCTTTAACAAGTGAAGATTCGGTAAGAATCAATCTTGATAAAACACCAAAGGTTATACTTTCCGCCAGCGGAATGTGTGAAGCAGGCAGAATACGCCATCATTTAAAGCATAATTTGTGGCGTAAGGAGAGTACCGTACTTTTTGTAGGTTATCAGTCGGTAGGTACTCTCGGAAGAATAATTATCGAGGGTGCGCCTTCGGTAAAACTTTTCGGCGAAGAAATTAAGGTTAATGCCAATATCGCACAGTTAGAGGGTATTAGCGGTCACGCTGACAAAAATATGCTTTTAGACTGGCTTTCCGGCTTTGAAAAGAAACCGAGAACGGTTTTTGTAAACCACGGCAATAATGAGGTGTGCGACAGTTTTGCGGCAGAAATTGAAGAAAAATTAGGCATAACCGCCGTTGCGCCTTATAATGCCGCCGAATATGATTTAATATCGGGAATTTGTCTTGAAGTCGGCAATGCTAAAAAAATCCCAACCAAGACAGGTAACGGAAAATATAAAGAATCAACCGCCTTTAAGCGTCTTTATTCCGCAGGACGCAGACTGGTTTCGGTTATTGACAATTACCGTCAGGGTGCAAATAAGGATATCGCAAAATTTGCCGACCAGATTATTGCACTTTGCGATAAATGGGATAAATAGTTTTTGAATGGAGTTTTTGTATGAAAATTTGTGTATTTGGTGCCGCAAGTTATGAAATTGACGGCAAATATATTAAAGCGGTGGAAAATTTAGGCGAAATTATGGCAAAAAGGGGACACGAACTTGTTTTCGGCGCAGGCGGTAACGGTGTTATGGGTGCTATAGCGAGGGGAGTAAAAAACACAGGCGGTAAGGTTTACGGTGTTATTCCCACCTTTTTCCGTGATGAAACCATTGAAGCGATTTTCGATAATTGCGACCAATTGATTTTCACCGAAACAATGGCACAACGTAAAACAAAAATGGAAGACCTGGCGGATGCATTTATAATAGCACCCGGAGGAATAGGTACTTTTGAGGAATTTTTTGAAGTTTTAACCCTTAAACAGTTGGGAAGACACACAAAGCCGATTGCGATTTTCGATATTGACGGTTATTATAATAAACTCGATGAGTTTTTAGATTATTGCATAAAAGAAAAATTTATAAAGGATACCTGTAAACAACTTTACGGATTCCAAAAAGACCCGTTAAAGGTTATTGAATATTTGGAAAACGATAACAGAAATGAAATAAGAGTTCACGAAATGAAACAGGGTTAATTAAAAAATATGCATATTTTAAGTATTTTGCTTGAAAATATGCATATTTTATTATATAATATAAACTGCATAAATATATAAGAGGTGCGGTATGAAACGTAAACTGGCAAGAGAAGAAGCATTTATATTGATTTTTGAAAAAAACTTTAATAACGAATCGGTAGAAGATATTTTACAACTCGCAAACGAAGTAAGGGATTTAAAACCCGATGATTATATTAAAACCGTATTTAAAGGTGTTTATGAAAATTTGGAAACACTTGATAATATAATTTCCGAAAATGCGATTGGTTGGAATATTTCACGTATTTCAAAAACGGCATTGTCGGTATTGCGTTTGTCGATTTTTGAAATAAAGTTTATCGAAGATATCCCGGTTTCGGTTTCTATTAACGAAGCGGTTGAACTTTGCAAAAAATACGCAACAAAGGAAGACGCTTCTTTTGTGAACGGTATTTTGTCTACCGTTGCCAAAGAAAACTGATATGCAAAACAGCACTTTAACGGTCCGCCAACTTAATTTGTTTGTTAAGTCACTGATCGAAGGTGACATACGGCTTAACGATGTTACGGTTACGGGTGAAATTTCCAACTTTAAAAACTATTATTCAAGCGGTCATTTTTATTTTACGCTTAAGGATAAAGATGCGTCTATCCGTTGTGTAATGTTTAAAAGTTTTGCACAGGGTGTTAAGTTTAGCGTTCGTGACGGTTTGCAGGTTGTAATAAGGGGTAAAGTTTCCCTTTACGAAAAGGACGGGCAGTACCAATTCTATGCCCAGGAAATGCACGAATACGGTAAAGGTGACATTGCCTTGCAGTTTGAGCAAATAAAAGAAAAACTGCAAAAAGAGGGACTTTTTGACAGTGATTCAAAAAGACCTATTCCGAAATTTCCCAACCGCATTGCGGTTATAACTTCGGACACAGGCGCCGCCGTTCGTGATATTATAAATATTTTATCCCGCCGCTGGCCATTAGCGGAAATTCTGCTTTGCCCGGTTGCGGTTCAGGGTGAAAATGCAGTGCCCGATATGCTGGCTGCTTTAGACTGCGTTTATAACCGTTCGGACTGTGATACTGTAATCATTGGCAGAGGTGGCGGTTCTGCCGAAGATTTATGGGCTTTTAACAGCGAAAAACTTGCACGTAAAATATACGAATCCCCAATACCGGTTATTTCTGCGGTAGGTCACGAAACTGACTTTACAATTTGTGATTTTGTCGCCGATTTACGTGCACCGACTCCGTCTGCAGCTGCCGAACTTGCCGTACCCGATATTAACGAAATAAGTATTAAACTGTCCTCTTTAAACAGTGTTTTAAAAAACTTGCTTTTTTCAAAATATAATTATAATAAGGTAAAATTAGAAAAAATCATTTCTTCACGTTTTTTAAATTCGCCTCTTGAAACCATTGTTTCCGAAAAATATCAAATGCTTGATAATTTGAGCGAAAAACTCTTAATTAGTTTTAATAACAAACTTAAAACCACTAAAAATAAATTATCTAACACCGTTGCAAAACTTGACGCTTTAAGCCCCTTAAAGGTTTTAAAACGTGGGTTTGCCGTTGCCGAGTTTGAGGGTAAAGTTATTACCAACTGTAATAAAATTGATGTTGGGGATAATATTACACTGACCTTACAAAACGGTAAACTAAACTGTATGGTTAATTCCAAAGGAGAATAATATGCCGGATAATTCGCTAAACTTTGAAAAATCGTTAGAAGAACTTGAAAAAATAGTAAATACATTGGAAAATAACGATATTTCTTTAGACAAAGCAATAGAACTTTTTGAAAAAGGAATGGAACTTTCCAATACCTGCCGTAAAACTTTAGAAAAAGCGGAAACCAAAATTACTGCTTTAACAGAAAATAAGGAGTAAATTATGCTGAACCGACTTTTGAACGGATATAAGACTGTATTTGAAGAGCAAATTAACCTTCTTTTTCCCGATAATAACTACCCTTATGACAGCGTTTTAAAAGCCGCAAGGTACAGTTTGCTTAACGGCGGTAAACGGATAAGACCGGTTTTAACCGCCGAATTTTGCAAATTAGCAGGCGGCAAGGCGGAGGACAGTTATAATTTTGCAATTGCCCTCGAAATGATACATACCTATTCGCTTATTCACGACGATTTGCCCTCAATGGATAACGACGATATGCGAAGGGGTAAACCCTCCTGTCATAAGGCGTTTGGGGAGGATACCGCACTTTTGGCGGGAGATACTTTGCTTACCGAAGCGTTCGGCGTGGCTGCAAAAGCCGATTTGCCGAGTGAACGTATAGCGAAAGCGGTTGAGTGTTTAGCACATAATGCGGGACTTCACGGTATGATTGGCGGTCAGGTGCTTGATTTGGAGTTTGAGAAAAATAAACCTACCGCAGAGCAACTTACAGATATGTATTCCCGCAAAACTTCGGGACTTTTAGTTGCGGCTTGCACGCTGGGTTTAATTGCCGCAGGGGAAGAAAACCCAAATGCTTTTGAAAACGCAAAAAATTACGCAAACAATTTAGGAATTGCTTTTCAGATTATTGACGATATTCTTGATCTTACGAGTTCGCAAGAGGTTTTGGGAAAACCGATAGGCAGTGACGATAAAAACAACAAAACCACTTTTGTAACCCTTTTCGGTTTGGAAAAAGCCAAAGAATATGCTAACAGTTATACAAATTCCGCCTTGTCATTTTTGGAAAAATTTGGGGGCGACAAAACAAATTTAAAATTACTAACCGAATATTTACTTAAAAGAAATTATTAAGGGGAAGTGTAATAACGGTGAGTTACCCGATTTTAAGCAAAATTTCTTCACCGGAAGATGTTAAAAAACTGAATAACGAAGAAACCGACGAATTATGCGAAGAATTAAGGAAATGTATTATAGAAACCGTTTCCAAAAACGGGGGACATTTGGCATCTAACCTCGGTGCGGTGGAATTAACCGTTGCGCTGCACAGAACCTTTAATTCCCCCGAAGATGCCATTATTTTTGACGTGGGACACCAATGTTACACCCACAAATTATTAACGGGACGGTTCGAAAAGTTTCACACTTTAAGAACCGAGGGCGGCATTTCCGGCTTTTTAAAACCGAGTGAGAGTGAACACGATGCCTTTATTACGGGACACAGCAGTAACTCTATTTCGGCGGCTTACGGAATATACAAAGCAAAGCGTTTGACGGGACAAAAAGGTACAGCCGTTGCCGTTATAGGGGACGGTGCTTTAACCGGCGGTATGGCTTATGAGGCGCTTAATAACGCCGGAAGCGGAAAGAATAATTTTATTATTGTGCTTAATGATAATAAAATGTCAATTTCACGCAATGTAGGTGCTTTATCACGCAGTTTAACTAAAATGCGTAATAAGCCGAAGTACCACGATATTAAGTCTGCTTTCAGTAAATTTTTGCTTCACATTCCGCTTATAGGAAAACCGCTTTACAATGTTTTTTACTCTGTAAAGGAAACTTTTAAGGGAATTATATATAAAAACAATGTATTTTCGGCTTTAGGGTTTAATTATTTAGGCCCTGTGGACGGTCATAATATCAGCGCCATGGAGTCGCTTTTTAAAATTGCGGAGACCTACAACAGACCTTCTATTGTTCACGTTATTACCACTAAAGGCAAGGGCTATTCATACGCCGAATCAAGCCCTAAAAATTATCACGGCGTATCGCCGTTTGATATAGAAGCGGGTGCGGGGGAAACAGGAAAAACCACCTTTTCGGATATTGCGGGTAACACCCTTTGCGAATTGGCAAAAAATGACCCAACCGTTTGTGCAATAACCGCCGCTATGACTTCGGGGACGGGACTTTCACGTTTTGCCGAGCAATATAAAACCCGATTTTTTGATGTCGGCATTGCCGAACAACACGCCGTAACCTTTGCGGCTGGACTTAAAAAGGGCGGTTTAAAGCCGTTTTTTGCGGTTTATTCCTCTTTTTTGCAAAGAGCATACGACCAAATTATACACGACTGTGCTATTGAAAATTTACCTATTTGTTTGCTTGTTGACCGTGCGGGAATTGTCGGTGAGGACGGCGAAACCCACCAAGGTGTTTTTGACGTTTCGTTTCTTACTTCAATTCCTAATGTGGAAATCTATTCCCCCTCTTTATATGAAGAATTGGAATACACAATAAAAAAAGCCGCAACCGCACAAAACATTACCGCTATTCGGTATCCCCGCGGTTGCGAAAAACCGATAGGGGAGGATATCGACTATAAATCAGATTATACCGTTTTAAAGGGCAAAAGCAAAAAAGCAATTATAACCTACGGAAGACTGTTTTCTACCGCTTATGACGTTAAAAAATTTTCTGATGACCTAAATATTGTTAAATTAAATAAAATTTACCCGTTAGGCAGTTCTTTAATAGAAGAATTGAAAAACTTTGAGGAAATACACTTTTTTGAAGAAACGGTTAAAAACGGCAGTATAGCAGAACATCTTCTCGGTTTACTGAACGCCGACGGTTACAAGGGAAAATATACTATACACGCTATTGATAATAAATTTATCCCCGCCGCCGATGTTTCTTCGGCATTGAAAAACAACCGACTCGATTATGACAGTATGCTGAGGTGTTTTAATGGCTAAAATAAGATTAGATGTTGCACTGGTAGAGGGCGGTTTTGCCGAAAGCCGTGAAAAAGCCAAGTCGCTGATTATGGCGGGAATAGTTTATGTTAATAACCAAAAGTCGGACAAGGCAGGTAACACGGTTAAACCCGATGATATCATTGAGGTTAGGGGAGAAACCCTTAAATATGTCAGCCGCGGCGGACTTAAACTTGAAAAAGCGGTAAATACTTTTGATTTTACGCTAACCGATAAAGTTTGTGCCGATATCGGCGCATCGACCGGCGGTTTTACCGACTGTATGTTGCAAAACGGCGCAAAAAAGGTTTACGCCATTGATGTAGGATACGGTCAGTTGGCTTGGAAACTACGTACAGACAACCGTGTAATAAACCTTGAACGCACTAATTTTAGGTATGTCACACAAGAGCAAATACCTGAAGAATTAGACTTTGCTTCGGTTGATGTTTCGTTTATATCTTTGTCCCTTATTTTGCCGGTTTTATATACTCTTTTAAAAGATAACGGTCAAGCGGTTTGCCTTATTAAACCGCAGTTTGAAGCAGGGAAAGAAAATGTAGGCAAAAAGGGTGTTGTCAGAGATAAAAATGTCCATATTGCGGTAATTGAAAAAATTATTGATGTTATAATTTCGAACAATTTTAGGTTATTAGGGCTTGATTTTTCACCCGTAAAAGGGCCGGAGGGTAATATTGAATACCTGTGTCACATAGAAAAGAGTGACAAGGGCGAAATTTTGTGTAATACCGCTCCGTTAGAAGTTGTAGAAAATTCTTACAAAACATTAAAGGAGGCAAACAATGGTAGTTGCGGTTTTACCCAATCTTAACAAATGCGGTTCGGCAGTTGTGGAAAAATTGGGTGTAATACTAAAGCAGGAAGGAATCACCGCATATCTTCCCGATACTATTTTCGGTGCGGATTTTAAACACGCAAATGAAAACGAACTTTACCGTATTGCCGATTTAATTATAACAATAGGCGGTGACGGTACGATTATTAGATACGCCAAACGTGCCGCAATGGATAATAAACCCATACTTGGCATAAATGCAGGCAGGGTAGGTTATCTTGCAAACATAGAACAAAACGAACTTTCACTTATTTCTAAACTTAAAACAGGGGAATATTTTGTGGAAAACCGTATGATGCTTAATGTTGAGATAGTTGAAAACGGTCAGACAATTAACCAATACACCGCCCTTAACGATGCGGTAATTACAAGCGGTTTTATTTCCCGAATTATTGATACAAATGTCTTTGTGGGCAATGATTCCATAAATTATCGTGCGGACGGTTTAATTGTCTCCACTCCAACCGGTTCTACCGCATATTCTTTGGCGGCAGGCGGACCTATTATAGATCCGCTTACCCAAAACTTTTGCATTACGCCTATTTGTTCACACTCGCTTTCGGCAAAGCCGATTATTTTGGGTGCGGAAAATAAGATTAAAATTAAATCTTTTTCCAAAAAGCGAACCGAAATATTTTTATCGGTTGACGGCAGAAAGGTAACCAACATTAAACCGTATACCGAGATTTTAATTTCAAAGTCAAATTTAACCGCAAAACTAATCCGTCTTAATGACCGTTCTTTTTATAAAACGCTTTCACTGAAATTCAGGGATACAAGGAGTGTATAACTTGAAAAACAAACGCCAACAGGAAATTCTTGAAATAATTAAACAAAAAATAGTACTTACCCAAGAAGATTTGCAAAACGAACTTTTGTTACTGGGTTACAATGTTACACAATCTACCGTATCACGTGATATAAAGGAATTAAAACTTATAAAAAGCCACGATTCTGCGGGTAACTATCGCTATATTTCAAACGAAAATGTTGCTTCACATACTCATTCTCATTACCGTGATATGTTTTTAAAAGCAGTAAAATCTATTGATTACGCTCTTAATAATGTGGTTATTCATTGCTATTCGGGTATGGCTTCAAGTGCTTGTGTTGCGATTGACGAAATGTTCCACGATATGATGTTGGGTTCTCTTGCGGGGGACGATACTATAATTGTTGTCACCAAAAGCGAACAACACTCTGTTGACCTTGTAAACCAACTCAAAAATATTATGTAACCGAGGAAAAATATGTTAAAATTTCTTCATATTGAAAATATTGCCGTTATCGAGCAATCGGATATTGAGTTTAAAAACGGTTTTAATGTCCTTACAGGTGAAACCGGTGCGGGTAAATCTATTGTTATTGACGCTATAAACGCCGTTTTGGGAGAACGCACGTCTAAAGATTTAATCCGTAACGGATGCGAAAATGCAGTTGTTTCGGCGGTTTTCGGTGAGTTGGATGACACGGTTTCGGAAAAACTTAAAGAGTATGGCATTATTCCCGACGAAGACGGAAATATAATTATTACCCGAAAATTAAGTTTAACAGGCAAAGGATACATAAAAATAAATAATATACCCTTTACCGCAGGTGTTTTAAAAGAAATCGGAAAACTGCTTCTAAATATTCACGGTCAGCACGATAATCAAGCACTGCTAGACCCCGAAAAGCACCTCTTGTTTGTTGACGCAGTTGCCGATAATAAGGTTTTTTTAGAGGAATATTATAAAGAGTTTAAAAATTTAAATTCAATCAGAAAAGAATTGCAGTCACTCGAAATCGACGACGACCAAAAGCAACGAAAAATCGACCTTTTAAAATATCAAATAAACGAAATAGAGTCGGCAAATATTACGGTAGGCGAATATGACGAATTAAAGAAAAAATTAGAAATTGCCGACAGTTTTGAAAAAACATATAAAGCGTATAATAATTCGGACACTTTGTTAAACGGTAACGAAGATAATGACGGTGCGGTAACTTTAATTCAAAATGCAATCAAACTGCTAAATTCCGTAAATGCAAATACCGATAAGTTAAACGAAGCGCTTGTTATTTTAGAAGACGCTAAAAGCGAAATTTCGCACTTTTTGGGTAACCAAGAATTTTTAAACGTAAATCCCGACGAAATTAACCAAAGACTTGACCTAATTACACGACTTATGTTAAAATACGGTTCGGGCGAAGAAGAAATCTTGCAGTTTTCTGAAAATGCACAAACCGAACTTGCAAACATTTCTTTTTCCGAAAAACGTATTGCCGAACTTTCCGAACAGTTGGATTTATCAACTAACAGACTGATTGAATTAGCCGAAAAACTTACTGCATCCCGTAAATCATCGGCTGAAAAATTCCAAAAGAATGTTACCGATGTTTTAAAATATCTTAATATGCCTAATGTTAAATTTTTTGTGGATTTTAAAAAGGGAAGATACACGAAAATCGGTTGCGATGTCTGCGAGTTTATGATAAGCGCCAACGACGGCGAAACACCAAAACCCTTGCATAAAATCGCATCCGGCGGTGAACTTTCACGTGTTATGTTAAGTATAAAAAGTGTTTTACTTGATAAAGACACGGTGGGTACAATGATTTTTGACGAAATTGATACCGGTATCAGCGGTTTTGCCGCAGGAAAAGTGGGTACACAACTTAAAAAGGTTGCGTCTTCCCGCCAGGTAATTTGTGTTACTCATTTAGCACAAATAGCCGCAATGGCGGACGAGCATTTGCTTATTGAAAAATCCGTCCGAAACGGCAGAACTTATACAAAGGTTAATTCTTTGGATTATCAACAACGGATAAGTGAAATTGCCCGAATTATGTCGGGTACGGAACTTACCGAAAATTTATACAATTCCGCAAAGGAACTGATAGACAGGAGCAATATTTATGAAAATTTATGACGAACTTGTAGCACGCGGACTGATAGCGCAGGTAACCGACGAGGAAGAAATCCGCGAACTTATTGATAACGGTAAAGCAACCTTTTACATTGGCTTTGACCCCACGGCGGACAGTTTGCACGTTGGGCATTTTATGGCACTTTGCCTTATGAAGCGCCTTCAAATGGCTGGCAATAAGCCCATTGCTTTGATAGGCGGCGGTACGGGACACATCGGCGACCCTTCGGGCAGAACCGATATGCGTTCAATGATGACTGCCGAACAAATTCAGCACAACTGTGACTGTTTTAAGGAGCAAATGAGCCGTTTTATTGAATTCGGCGAAGGTAAAGCACAAATGGTAAACAATGCCGACTGGCTTTTAAACCTTAACTATGTGGAACTTTTGCGTGAAGTCGGCGCTTGTTTTTCGGTTAATAATATGCTTCGTGCCGAATGTTACAAGCAACGTATGGAAAAGGGGCTTTCGTTCCTTGAATTTAACTATATGATAATGCAAAGTTACGACTTTTATCATTTGTTTAAGGAATACGGCTGTAATATGCAGTTTGGCGGTGACGACCAATGGTCAAATATGCTCGGCGGTACTGAACTTATCCGTAAAAAACTCGGTAAAGACGCTTATGCAATGACAATAACTTTGCTCCTTAATTCCGAGGGTAAAAAAATGGGTAAAACCGCGTCGGGTGCCGTTTGGCTTGATGCCAATAAAACTTCCCCTTACGAATTTTACCAATATTGGCGCAATGTTTCGGACGCCGACGTTTTAAAATGTATCAGAATGCTTACCTTCTTACCGCTTGAAGAAATTGACAAAATGGATTCTTGGGAGGGCAGCCAACTTAATACCGCTAAAGAAATTTTGGCATACGAACTTACAAAACTTGTTCACGGCGAAGAGGAGGCAAAAAAAGCCGAAACCACCGCTAAAGCAATTTTCGCCGGCTCCGGCTCACACGAAAATATGCCTACCACCGTTCTTAAATCCGATGACTTTACCGACGGTAAAATCGGTCTGCTTGCTATGATGGTTAAAGCCGGTCTTGCATCTTCCAACGGCGAGGCAAGACGTTTGGTTCAACAAGGCGGTGTTAGTATTAACGACCAAAAAATCACCGATCCGTCATACTCCTTAACTACCGATGATTTTGCAGGCGAAATCATACTTAAAAAGGGTAAAAAGAACTTTGTTAAGTTTGAATTAAAATAAATATACTTCTATTATAAAAGCAGTCAAAAATGACTGCTTTTTTTATAGATAATACATATATAAGCATAATTTGCCAATAATATTCTCGGAGGGATTATTATGGTAAATTTTAAAGAAAGCCAAACAAAAGAAAACCTAATGAAAGCGTTTGCAGGTGAAAGCCAAGCCAGAAACCGTTATACATTTGCGGCGGAAATTGCAAAAAAACAGGGCCTTTATGTTATAGAGGCGGTATTTAAATTTACAGCCAATCAAGAACTGGCACACGCTAATGTATTTATGAAACATTTAAGCGAAGTTACGGGCGAAAATTTGGAAATTTGCGGCACATACCCGGTAGAGGTTACAAATTCGGTAATCGAATTGCTCGAAAATGCCGAACACAACGAGTCCGAAGAATTTAAAAATGTATACAAATCTTTTGCCGAAACCGCCGAAATGGAAGGGAATATGGCAGTTGCCGGATCTTTTAAAGATATTGCGAAAATTGAAAACACCCATTCCGAAAGATTTAAACTTTTTGCCGAACTGCTAAAAACAAATAAACTTTTCGTTTCGGATGTGGAGTGTGAATGGATGTGCCTTAACTGCGGCAATATTTATAAAGGTAAAAAAGTGCCGGAAGTTTGTCCAGTTTGCAGTCACGAAAAAGGATATTTTGTCCGCTTGGAATTAGCACCTTATGCTTGTGATGGCAATATACATTTTTGTTAAATTTTTAACAATTTTCGAGAGAGTCTGTTACCGAATAGTCAAAATGCGTGGTCTCGCAAATAATGAATAGTGAAAAAGTAAAAAGGCTCTTTGTCAATAGTTGGGGTAAAGAGATAAAATGAAAATTTTAGTGCAAGCAGTTGCTATTAGGCAGCTGCTTGTTCTTTATTTAGTTGTTTATGAGAAAAAATATGTAGAATACGGTTTCTGAATCTTCTGAAAT
>JAXJQX010000019.1:0-1823 GCA_036310925.1 Acutalibacteraceae bacterium | reverse complement strand
GTATCATCAAGGGCGGCGTGGTGCAGTTTCATCATCTGCTCACGGATAAGCAAAGCGCACTGATGGGTACCGTACTTTTCGGTAAACATACGCTGTGCATCGGGTTTCTTGTTTACAATACGAAGCAGATTCATAGTGCCGTTACCAATATCGCAGAGCATATTCACGCCGTTAAAATCTCCGAGCGTTTCGGCAACGGCGGCAAAGCCCTGCGGATAGATTTCTGCGCCTACGATTTTGATGCGGTGTTCGATGCCTCTGAAAGTAAAAGTGATCTTGCTGTGCTGAAGCAAATATTTCTTAAATTCTGCTTTCTGTTCACTTACCCAAGTAAGGGGTAAGCCTGCGGCGATAAACACATTAGCGTTAGTAACACGCTCACGTCTGAGTTCACGGGCGATGGCGGCAAGGGTAAGAACGTAATAGTCCTCGTCGGCAAACTTATCTGCCGTGAATTCCTTGTGACCGACTCCAATAGAATAATACTTTCCGTTCCATACGAGCAGGTCGCTGACAAAGGTGGGTTCGGTATCGCTTTTCATCACACCCGTAGAGAAACAGCAATTTGCCGTTTTCATATTCCCATAGCCGTGGTCGATACCGATAACATACGTTTCATTAAATTTTTTCATTTTTACATTTCTCCTTTTTTACTTTAATTTGTTTTGTTTTTGGATTTGTTCGAATAATTCTTGGTTGCCGGGCAATACCGCATTTTTGAAATAGTTGCAGTAAATACCGTAGATAGAGATAAGCTGCACACAGCGGTGGGCCTCTCCATCGTCAAGCAAAATGCAGTTGCCGTCCTTGTCGCAGTTGGCACAGCAGTCTTTGACAAGGCGGTGGACCTTATCCGCTTGTTTTGATGTGATCTTTAGCATCGTCTTTTCCTCCTTTCTATTTTCGGGCAACAAAAAAGCCGCCGGTTTCCCGACGGCTGTGCCCGTGATTTGTGAGGTTTTCGCTCCCTCACTTATTAGAATGTAGGAAAAGTTGAAAATCAAATGGAATATAGCAACAATGCAAAAACGAAAAACGCAACACGCCCAAACTCTTGTATTTACGGAGGTTTCGTGATATAATAGTTTTAGAGTATTGTTATCGAAACAGAAATTTATAAAAAAATTTTTCAAAAAATATTTTTTCTCCCAAAACGGCCAAAGGGAGTTTTATGGGACACTACTTTTGTTAGAATTAGTATGGAGGTTAAGCCGAAAATGGATAAAATTAGCTTTTTTAGTGCCGATTATCGTGACAGCAGAGTGCATATAGGCGGCAAAAGTTATCCTGCGGGGACCTTTGCGGTGCATCTGCTCAATCAGTTCTATGAAAATGACACCGCCGCCCGCATTGGTGTTTTCACGACGGATAATTGGCAACTTGAAAATATGCTCCGTATAGGATACGTTAATATCTCCGACTATGTAAAAGCCGGTGAGCGTATGGTAAATATCTTTACTGCACTTCCGTGGCTCAAACCCTTTGATATGCTCGGTACAGACAATGAACGCAACAGAATCGCCGAACTGTTCTCAGAAGAAAACGGAAATATCCTAAGCGAATATTTCTCTCGTCGTGCAAAGGTTTCGGAAATGGATACGGCGCAAACAATGTTCCATCAACTACCGAAAGAATACGATAAAGGGTTTTTCTCTAAAGCAGAAGCCCTGCTCAAAAAGGTAAATACCACACTTAACTTTTACGATAAGTTAAGCGATGATATTCGCAATGCCTTTCACAATCTCAAAGAATTTACTAATGTGGTAGATGAAGCCGACCGCTTTGATGAGGAACACCTACTCCCCATAGCGTTAGAAATATTC
>JAXJQX010000018.1:0-127411 GCA_036310925.1 Acutalibacteraceae bacterium | reverse complement strand
TGGAAGAAGCGTTCCAAAAGCATATGGCGGAACGCAAAGTAAAAACGGCATAGCCAATGGCTACACCGTTTAACGAAATCAATTATTCAGTTTAGATACAAGAGCCACCTTGGGGCACCTTCCTTACGGAGGGTGCCCCAATTTCAGTTCTTTTTTTAACTCTAAAAAGTTCTGAAAATGAATGTTGTTTTTAGCACATCAAAAAGTTGAGAACCCTTTATTTATCGTGGGTTTTGGGCTTTTTCTTTATCATATTATAGTCCATTGCTAATATATCATATTTTGGCTCATTTCATACAAACTAATTGCAGTTCATATTTTGGTTCATACCCATCACATTGATTATGGTTCATATTTAAGTCCATATATAATTTTTTTAGCATGGCCATATTTAAGCTCATACGCTTTTTTTGCGTAAAAAATAGCTCTATCGCAAAAGCAATAGAGCTAAAAATTTTTCGCTAATTTTTGAAAGGCTTTGAAGATTTATTTATATTTTGAGTCGACTCAGCCACAGCCATCATTCTTCTGAGAAAGTCATTTCCACGATCTTCTTGTTCTATTTTTATCGCATCTTCTTCAATAACTTTTTGTGGAGATTCCTCTTTGCGACTTGTTGGCGATACTAACTCCACAGGTTTTTCTACACTTTTCTTAATATTTTGTACCGGTGTTGGTTTGTTTCTTATTTCTTGTTTTTGAACATTCTGCGCAGGATTAGGTTTAGGATTTTCTTCCTTTTTCTCAACAGGCTGATTTTTAATCTGTGGCGCTGATACTACCGTCTCGATTTTCTTCGGCACAGGAGGTTCATAAAAAGCTTTATCAAAAGCCTCGTTTACTATTCTGTTTATGTCCAATTTTCTCAATCTATTACAAGCCTCTGTTACATAAGGCGCCGATGAGCAAACAAGTATTTCCTCAAAAATCTTTTTAATTGCCATGTCATAGGCATCACATAATTTTTGATATTTATTTGCTGCTCCATTATATTTTTGTTCGCTCTTAAGCATCCGGTCTTCAAATGTATAAATAATGTTTCTAATTATCCGTTCACGTTCATCCTTTGGGGGCTTGGATGCTTGTTTGTTCTTTGCTATATGCTTACGAATAACATCTTTAATACTTGACGTAATTTGTTTCGGACCAAACGACTCTACCAATTCAATAGCATACCTATCCGTGATTAGTAACCTACTGTTTATGGTTTGCGGGTTCTCAACCTTTTTGCTGCCGCAAGGAATCTTAGCGATTTTCTTATCTTGCTCTGCGATCAGAATTTCGTTCACAACTCGGTTAAACTCGCCATCACGCAGTGAATTCTTCCATGCGATTAAATCTAAATCTTTAGTATGGGATAATACAAAATGAATGGATTTTCTTTTTACCAAAATATCACCTCTTATTAAAACATTTTATAAAATTCACGTGACACATTACTTAAAATTGTACGATAAGATTTATGCATCTTTCTAAACTTCTCTGGAGAGTCCACAAGCTCTGCTTTACGCTTTTTAATAGATAACGACGCATTATCAAGTATTTCCTTAATGTGACCATTTTCTATATGTTCCTTTTTAGGAATAACAAGATTTTTGTTAATGCACCGTCTGATTTCTTGCTTAACACAAGCAGTAAATCTACCTTTTTCGAACCCTAAAATCTCTTTGCATTCTTTCACTAATTCATCATCAAGTTCGATTTTAGTGTGCATTTCACAAACTTCGTCATTAATTTCAAAGGACATTGGGATCTCAGCAACCCTGCCACGCACAGCCCTTTTTAAAATTTTGGTCACGAGTTCACCGAATGTTTTGGAAGAAACAGAGTTTTTAAATGCAATGATGTCCGTATCTTTTTTGGTTAATACTAAGTGGAACTTCATTTCGTTCACCTCACTTTCTGAATACAATATAAGGAACTTAAAATATCTTTTTCAAGAAAACATTAATTTTCGCACAGAAAAACAAAAAAGGCACCTATCTTTCGATAAGTGCCTGAAACTATTCGTAAGTCTTAGTGATTATCACTTACCGTAAAAATTTGCTTTACCGCTCATTCTTATGATATGTGATAACACATATGCCCCCGCCTATTCAAAAAAAGCAAAATATTAAGTTGGTGACCAAAGTATACTACTTTGGCACTCGTTTGTCAAGATTTACAATTAACTTATTAGTATTTTCGCTCCGGGCGCCAGAAAAAGCCCCTTTTCGGATAAGGGATTGAGTCCTTGAAAATACATTGGTCAATAAAAAAAATCGGCACTATTGATTTAGTGCCGATAATTATTATGCCTATAACTTAATTTTGGTTGTTGAGATTTATTCGGTGAAGAATTCTGCGGGCGATAATTCAAGGTAGTCGCAGATTGCCAAGAACATACACATAGATGGTAAAATCTCATTGGTTATAATTTTATCTATATAGACTTTTGATTGACCGAGATCCTCGCTAACTTGTTCAGCCGAAAGTTGCTTAAGAACTAAAAGTTCTGCTATTCTTTTTCCAATAAAAGATTCGTGCATCGTAGGGCACCTCCAAATTTATCTTATAAATTTTTATTGACGAAAATATTTTCTCTGTGCGAGAGGTTCTGGTTTGGCAGCATCCGCTGCTCAGGCTTTCAATCAGTTTTTTGTGAACGAGAATTTTAAATGTACGGCACATCAGATACCGCACCTGCTGCAAAGATATGCTCGGTCACATTTTCGTACACAATTAATCTTTTCTTGAAACCTGTGATTTTAATTATTATATATAGTATAATTGATCGAAGCCGTTGGATGGTGAAGCACGAAGCAGTTATCGCTTAATCGAGAATTTTCGTTAACAACTTTTGCCACCTCTCCTGAATCATCTGACGCGAAAGATTATTTTATGTACGAGAATAGTTTACCATATTTCAGTCGATACTTCAATTATTTTGACTTCTAAATTACTAAACCTTGGTTTTTCGCTCACATTATAGCGCAAAGTCGCACTTGGGCTCAGTGAACCTTTTTGTGAGAAAAGGGATTGGAACCTTGAGTTCGTGTTTGATGATGAACGAGCACTTATACAAGTTTATTGACGAAAAAGGCTCCAACATCTGATGCTGCACGAGAATGGTTTGTGAACGAAAATTGAGTGGCAACGTGAAAAGAGGCGCGGTGAATCCCGCGTGATTCTATTAACGAAAATTCACTGCCTCTGGTTGACAGATGATATGTTTGGACAAAATCAAGTTGCTCGGCTATTCCACATATAAGTTTTTAGATGGTTGAGAACAGTTCATATTTAACAACACACTTTTTTCTTCTGCTCGGTGACATGAACAAGGTTGTCTTTGAGCGAGAGACATTATTTAGGCAAGGGCTACCTTCCGTTCTTATTGGAATAAATTTTTCGATGAGTGTCATTTTTTGTATGATAAATAACTATCGTTTCGTGTATGAAATTTATAGATTCTTTTAGATTAATTGTTGATTAATTGAAGGAAAAACTGTCGTTTTTAAATGACTCGGCACTGTCGTTTTGAGAGAACAAATGATTATCATTTCGGGCGATTGATTCACTTTCATTTCGAGATATTTTTGAGATGACTTTCATTTAGAGATTTTAAAATGACCATCCCTTTGGGATGCTCAGATTGCTCCCCCTCTTGTCAACCTCAAAATGTCAAACATCTTCTTGTCATATATAACAGAAAGTATGACACTCTAAACCTTAAAAAGAAAGTAAAGCATAAATTAGAGTGTCATTTTTTTGCTTCGTAAATGAAAGACATTTCAAAGGTAAAATCACCGCAAAAAAGCTCTCGAAATCTTTATCATCACAAAATGTAAATCAACCTCTTAAGAATTTTTTTGAATCATATAATAAATGAAAATTAAGCTTATTTACGAAAAATCCATCATATTTTGACTTTTAGATTGAAAAATATAAGGATTCTTCAGGATACAACCCCGTTAAGATATTTTTTTCAAAAATTAACCTTAAAGGGAGAAAAGAGAATTGCAAAACTGGTTTACGTTTTCGGGTGGTTTCGCCTTATATCCGACTCCAAGTAAATTGCGGTTAAATCGTATCATATTTTGCCGCATACAGTTTTATTTCCGTCCAGTTCATATTATGCCTCACTTCTCTTTATGATAATTCCCATAAGAATAAGAGAACGCAAGGACGGAAGAGAATCATATATAAGTCCATACTCGAACAACACACATCGGTTCATATTTAACAGCATATTATTCCAACGGAGCTATATCATATTAAGAGCCATTGTCTATAAAGGGTATTGTTCATATTCTGCATCATACCGTTACGTGACGTGAAGGTCATATTTAGAGCCATATCAATCTTAAATGGCGAGTTCATATTATTGTCCATACATGCAGTTGAGGTCTGTGCCACATTTTGGTACAGGCCTCTTTTGTCTTTAAAACTGATTACTTATTCTTTTTACCTCTGCGTTGATAGTCTGCATTGATGTTTTCAGACCAATCTGCACCAAGAGGTGCACTGGCTCGTATATTGCAGACTGCTTTTGCAACCGACTCATAGAGAATATGGGTACCCTCACCGTCGGCGTTATAATTCACTGCTCGGTCTTTATCAATGCCATAACGTGCCGCTGTTTCAATCGCATCGATGTTAGCGCCAATAAAAAGAAACTCCCAACCGTATTTTTCTTTCTGTCGCTCAATCATCTTTTTAACCTGTTCGCTTGTGTACTTGTGACTTGCATTCTCCTGACCGTCAGTTGTAATAACAAACATCGTGTGCTCCGGTACATCCTCAGGACGAGCATACTTGTGTATGTTACCAATATGATGAATTGCCCCACCGATAGCATCAATAAGCGCTGTGCAACCATGAACTGTGTAATCGTTGTCGGTCATCTTTGGAATGTCATGGAGTTTTACGCGATCGTGCAGAACTTCACTCTCATCATCAAAAAGCACAGTAGATACATAGCAATCGCCATCCTGTTTCTTTTGCTTTTTAATCATTGAGTTGAAACCGCCGATTGTGTCGCTCTCAAGACCTGCCATTGAGCCACTTCTGTCCAAAATAAATACGAGTTCAGTAATGTTGTTTTTCATAATAGAAAACCTCTCTTTCATTTGATGTCACCATTGTACACCAATAAAAGAGAGGTTAGGTCGCATGCCAAGCGACAAATTATTTTATATTTTCCCACTCAGTTTCCTTAAAACCAACAAGTACATAATCATCGCTTATAAGCAAAGGTCTTTTAACAAGCATACCGTCTGTTGCGAGGAGTTTGAGCATTTCTTCCTCGGTCATTTGTGGTAATTTATTTTTTAGGTCTAATGATTTATAAAGCAGACCGCTTGTATTAAAGAACTTCTTAATCGGTAATCCACTTTTGTTATACCAGTCAGTTAACTCTTCAAGTGAGGGATTATCAAGCTTAATATCTCTGAGTTCGTAATCAATTTTATTATCATCCAACCACTTATTTGCTCTTTGGCAAGTGGTACATTTTGGGTAGCAGATAAATTTTAACATAGCAAACTCCTTATTCAACAACTTCAATCAAAAAACTCACCGGACGAAAACCGTCATTGCAAGAAATCATTGCAGATTTCGGGTTCTTCATCCAACCATCATAAAAGTTTTCGCCACCGTGAGCAAGTGTCATGACAAACGGCGAAACGCTCCCCCACGCACTGTCGCAAAATCCGTCAGGCTTTTGCCAACCTTCGCAGATAAATACCTGACCTTCCTCTAAATCGCAAGCGTGCTCTATCGGGTTTTCATACTTTTCAATTAAATCGTCATACCGTGCTTTTCGCATTACAGTTATTTTAATTTTATTCATATACTTTCCCTCTGTTTTTCAATATAAACATTCCATAAATTACCGCAATAACCGAGATAACGGCCGACACAATAATTTGCTGGGTGTTCGTAATATCTACGGCAAAGGCACTGAGCGAATTGATAACGGCGTGAGCGATAATCGGCGCCCACAAACTTTTAGTTTTATAGAACAAAGCCACAAACAGAAATCCTATTGCAATAGCCGATACAACCTGACAAATATTAGGTAAAAGTTTAGCACCGCTACCATTTATAAGATTTACAAAATGTCCTATACCAAAGGTAATACTTGAAACGATAATTGCAGATTTTAAATTATTTTCCGCCATTGCCTTAAACAAGAAACCACGGAAAATAATCTCCTCCAAAAATCCCACAAAGATCATACTGAGAATATAAAAAACGGTTATGTACCACTTGTAATTTACCGCAACTCCGAACCACAGATTGCAGGAAGAGATAACGATAAGCGGAATATAGTATAGTAGTCTTTTGGAGCTAATCTCTGCCTTACAAAGACCAAACTCACGGAATAAATCATTCTTTTTCATCCAAAGAAGAGCAACCGCCGTCATAATGGCAAGAAAAATGACAGTTATGCTTTTCTCCATATTCACAAGCATTGATAATTCATCGGCACAGCTTGCGCCGATTACATAACTGATAATCCAAGTAAGCGCAAACCTGATTTTGCTTTTCTCATATAGATCTTTCACTCAACTCTACGCCTTTCTCATATTTCTTTATTAGTTTAATAATGCGCGGACGGTTATATCTTTGCATAATAACTAACATAAGATCGAAGCCTGCGGATAAAACCGATGTGATAATAAAAACAGGCAGTGAACTGAACCAAACGGCTGAAACAATCGGCAAAAAGCTAAAAACAACTATTGTTTCGTGCACAATTTCCGACTGGCACATCGCCTGTGCAATTTCATCCCACGAATGCTCGCCCGAGTCAAAAAGCGATTTATCATAGGTTGGCATCTTACCTTTCCAGTTCTTAACTTTAAGTTTGTTGTATAAACTCAGCTCGGTTTTACCGACCTTAAACCACTTTTTGTTATAATCAATTTTATTGTGCAGTAATGCGTTTATAACTTCACCCACAAGCAACCGCATACAAAAATGGTATGCGATTGTTCCAAAGGTAATTGCCAACGTGAAGAGAATATCGTTTTCGGTTTTAATATGCAACAGAGTGCAAATCGCCGTTAACAACAACGATAGAATTGCTATGATTTTCATTGTCTTTGCCATAAAATTATCCTTTATACATAAAACATTCTTCTTCGTGCGAGAAAATAACACCTATTGCCTGCAGATAAGAATAAATTATGGTACTGCCCACAAATTTCATTCCACGTTTTACAAGGTCTGCTGACAAAGCATCCGATAAAGGTGATGTTGTCTTGTCCACCTCTATAATCTGCTGTTCGCCTGTAAAAACTTTCAGATACTTGCGGAAACTACCGTATTCTTTTTGAATTTCTAAAAAGATTTTCGCATTATTTAACGCCGCCCGAATTTTCAGTTTGTTTCTGATGATATCTTTATTGTTTTGAAGCTCGGCGATTTTATTATCGTCATAAGTAGCAATCTTTTCGGCATTAAAGCCATCAAATGCTTTGCGGAATGCCTCACGTTTGTTGAGCACACATTCCCAAGAAAGCCCTGCTTGAAAGGATTCGAGAATCAGCATCTCAAATAAATACTGCTCGTCGAAATTCGGCACACCCCACTCTTCATCGTGGTATTTTATGTATGCGGTATTTTTAGGGTTGCACCATTTACAGCGGCTTCGTTCACTCATTTTTATGCTCCAAAACTATTTTTTGCTCTTTTTACTGGTCAGTTCAAAACTAATATCAATCAAAAAAGACAGCATTTCTTCACTGACAGTTCCGTCAAGCAACACAGATATCCAACAGGTTTTTGACATATGATAGGCGGGGAAAATTCCTTTTTCCTGTAAAAACGAGCCCATCATAAGCGGGTCAATTTTAAGATTGATAACGTCAATCTTTTCATCTCCCGAAAGCCCGAACACCTTTGGCGAAACATTCAGAATATGATTGCCCTTTGTATCCTGTAATACCAATCTCAAAATCAATAACACCCAAACCATAATTGTTATGATTTAAACAATTGTATGACAATTCGTCAAAACAAGACCAAAGTCTATTATCTGCAAAATAGTGAATCGAACAACTCGATATAACAATCTCATCGATTTTTTTATCCTCTTTTGGAAGTAATTTGGGAGAAAATTCAAATCCAATATCAAACATTAATTATCACCATTCTTAATTATTCTCTTCAAAATTCTCGACCTGTTCCATAACCTTACGGAAAACTTCGGGACTATACTGCGGAGGATAGCCATTTTTGATTAAGCACACCTTAATATCAAATTTGAGTTGGTCACGAACGATTTGATTGTTGAGCCAGTCAGCAAAAGAAGATTTTGTATCAATAATCTCTTTGATCTTCTTTGCAAGCGATTTGCACTTGTCGTTAACAATAACGCCATCAACCTTTTTGTTTTCACCGTACTCAAAGTTATATTCATCACGCAGCGCCATCAATATATCATAAAATGCCTTTTCCTCAAAGGTAAGACCGATTTTGCGGAAACTTTCACGGTCTACATTCATATCTTTAAGGATTTTAAGCGCTTGCTCGGTGGCATTTCTGATGATTTCTTCCGAGGTATGCTCTTGGGCTTCGCCAGCCTCTTCCAAGGTAAGATGTTTTCTTCTCTCGTGATAAATCTTGATTGTTTCTTCAAGCATCTCTTGGAACTTCTTCGCAGCCATTTGGTTGGTTTTACTATACTCAGATATCTGCTTTTTGAGCATCTTAATAAGCAATTCCAACTTGGTAGCAGGCATTTTGACGTCGGAAAGTTTCTCGAAGTATTCGGGACTGAATATATCTTCCTGCTCGCCGTCGTCAAGAACACTTTCAACCTCGTTGTATTTAAGTGCTTCCTCAACCATTATTGCAACATTGCGGTTCATTGTTTCGGCATCAATATCACTCGTGCCACTCATTTTACGAACAAAACCAGCAATCGCCATAAAGCATTGGGCAAGAGCAGATTCTTCTTCACTCAATTCGCCCGAAGGCTGGCAAATATCGTATGCAGAGCGCATTCTCTTAACCGTTTTGAGGAAGTAAGTTTTGAAGGATACCTTTTTAACGCTTTTACCACTATTGGATTGTGTTTGTAATTCCTGTGTAGAACTAAACACGTATTCCGCAGCTTTCGCCAAAAGGGTATATCTTGCCGCAGGGTCACCGTTCGGGTCGAGGAACGGTGTTAAATCATAGCCCGTGAACAGGTCTTTGAGTATTTCAATCTCTTCTCTGAAAATGCTGGTGGCTTGCTCTACGTCGTCGGCAGTAGGCGCAACTGAAGTATCACCACCGTACAGTTTCATCGCCTCGCGCATATTATCACGAATGCCGATGTAGTCGATAATGATACCATACTCTTTGCCAGCATATTTTCTGTTTACACGACTGATAGTCTGAATAAGCAGGTGCTTTTTCAAAGGCTTGTCGTTGTACATATATGTAAGTGACGGGACGTCGAAACCAGTAATCCACATATCAACAACAACTGCAATATGCAGATTGGAGTAATCCTGCTTGAAGGCAGCATCCATATCATCGGTGCGCTTGTCATTCTTAACTCCTCCGAGATAATTATACATATCTTCGGGGTCGTCTTTACCGACACTTGCAACCATTGCCATAAATGGCATCGGCTTTAATTTGCGCATCACTTTTTCAGGAACATCAATACCGTCGGGTGCTTTCTTCTCTACAAACCATTCGGGATATTTCTCTTTGAATATCTGTAACAATTTATAGGCAATCGGTCTGCTCGAACAAACAATCATTGCCTTCTGCACTCTGTCAGGGTCTTTGGCACATGCAGAGACATAATGGTCGTGGATATCGGTAGCAAGTCTTTCAAGGCGAGAGGGTTCTCCGAGGATGATTTCCATAGAACTCATTGCCTTTTTACTCGCTTCTATATCTTCGGTAGTAGCACCGTCATCGGCACACTTTTTGTAGTATGCCTCGATTTCAGCAGCCTTTGTTTTATCCAGCAACACCTTTGCAATACGGGGATGGTATTTAATAGATACAGTAAGTCCGTCTGCAACCGCTTGGTCCATTGTGTAGCGGTCAATTTCCTCACCGAAGGTCTGATATGTCTCGGCAATGGGAGTGCCACTAAAACCGACAAACGTCGCGTGAGGGAATGCCTCTTTCAATACCTTTGCATAGGGCTTGGAAACCATTGCCCGCATATTGGCATCGGCATCTTTGCTGAACTGAATTTTGCGGGAGTGCTCCAATTGGGTTCTGTGTGCCTCATCGGAGAAACAAATAATATTTGCTCTGTCATTGATAAGACCGATTTTATCGTCCTCACGGTCACAGAATTTCTGAATGGTGCAGATATAAAATCCACCGCTTGCACGAGAACCAAGTTCCTGCCGTAATGCATTACGGCTTGGAACAACGGTAACTTCGCCAAGATTTAAGAACTCCTTACTCTTGGTAAATAGTTTGGAGCCCTGTTTTTGTAGTTCTTCACGGTCAACAATCATAACAATTGTCGGGGAACCGATTTCGGGTACATCGGTGCAACGCAAAGCAAGTTGGCGGGCAAGAAATGCCATTGTATAGGTCTTACCACATCCAGTGGCACCGAAATATGTACCACCTTTACCACTCTTCTCTACAACCGATTTAACAATACTCTGTTTTAAGAGACGGGCAGCGAAAAACTGAGGATATCGGCATACGATTTCCACCTCATCGCTATCATATTCGCTGTCTTGGAAATAGATATAATCACGGAAGATTTCGAGGAATCTTTTGGGACTATAAACGCCCTTAATCATCGTTTGCAGTTCGTCAAAAGGCAGTGTAGAAACCTTGTCTCCGTCATCCACACGGCGCCAAGCGTAGAAATGCTCATACGGGGTGCGAACGGTTCCAAGTCTTGTCTTAACACCGTCAGAGATACAAGCAAGAGGACAATAATGCAACAGATGTGGAATATCACGCCAATAACGGGTAGTTATCTGCTTGTACGCATCAACAATCGTTGCTTTATCATCAGCAGGATTTTTAAGCTCGATAACACAAAGAGGCATACCATTGACAAAAAGAAGGATATCGGGACGACGGTTTTCCTTCTGACCGTTATTGGTGTATTCAACGGTGAACTGGTTTACCGCACGGAATATGTTGTTGTCGGGGTTTTCAAAGTCAATGAGATTGACCATTCTGGCAAGACCTGATTGTGGAGTGAACTGAATGCCATCAACCATCCAACCGTAAACCTTATGTAACGTGGCAAATTCGCTATCAGCACCAACAAGGCGCACTGTGTCCATAATTTGACGAATTTCATCCGCAAGCAAATCGGGATTGGTCTTGCTTAAAAACTGCTCCATATCATCCAAATACAAAACATCTCTCTTGGTACTACGGATGATACTGTTGCCCGCAAGATAATTCCACCCCTCATCTTCAAGAAATGAAAGAAATGCATATTCAAATTGTGACTCACAGTAGTGGCCGTTGTAGTTTTGCAATTTTGCCATTGCTTTAACCTCCGTTGACAATTGACCCCTTAATAAGAATAGGACAAATGTCTTTTATCTGTTTCTTTAAGATTTCGTTAAATCTTTTGCGTGTTATATATATGTTATAAATATCCGCTATGGCTTTTTGGTTTTTCACATCAGGAATTGGGATTTCAACATCCCCCATAAATTCAAATTCAAAAGTACCTCTAACACCAGCCGAAAAATATTCAGCATAACGCTTAAATTCTTCACGCTTTAACCAAAGGATTAAATATTCTGGAAGAAGACCATTCGTACATTCAAATACTTCATATATTGGGGAACAAACTGCTGTTTCGCTTCCGTCGTAATAGTGTATTGCTCCAGACAACATATTGTATAATGGTGGCGCATATCCAATCATACCATTTTTTAACGTTTTATAGTTTTTTAAAGATTCGTTTGGCTCCTTTTGAGGTTTTATAAAACCAGACTGACCGATACCAAGAACAAAATTGATTTTTCCCTCTTTGTTTTTATCGCTCTGCTTTATATAAGGACCAATTTTTTCACTCGGCATTTTACGGCGCAAATCCTCAATGTATCCGTCGCAGACAAGTTTTAAGTCCTCTAATCCGCGCTCATAACTTTGTTGATTAATAACCATTGCAGTGTAAATATCAACATATTTTTGCTGAATTGGAAGAGGTGGTAGGTCGATATCAACATCACACACATCATCCCAATTGAAAAATTCGGTTGAACTGCCCCACGAACTGTACATTATGAATCTATCCATTTCAGGTCTATGGAAGAACATATATAACCACTCGTTCAGTATTTTGCTTTTGCAATCATCACGTATGCGAAACACAGTATAATCTTCCGTGCATATAACGTCTTCGTCGGTGGTGTTATACGCAATGCAAAACTTGTCTCCATGTCGAGAGGTACGATGGTTATATACAAAATCGCCTGGGTGTACAACACTAAATTTCGCTAGGTCACGACCATTTAAGTCTGCTTTCGTTGGCATAAGTTCTTTATTATTACTTACGCCAAGTGCATATTCTACACCATACTTCAAGTCATCATTCTTGTTGTCTAATTTTTCAATCAAGTCGCCCAGTTTACATTTAGTCAATGCCATAGCCAATCCCCCTGAACGCATCTTCAAGCATCTTTTGAGATTGTTTCTCTTGGGTGAGAATATCTCTCATTTCATTCTGTATGCGTCCCATTTCAGCTTCAAAATCAATGTCTAAATCATGGTCAATGAACTCTATGTATTTACTTGGAACCAATGTCCAGCCATTGTTTTCGATTTCTTTTATGCCGACACTGCGATAAAGTTCGGGAACCTCGTAATTGGTGCCGTCAGTACCTTCGTTTTGCCAAGTATGGTAAATATCTGACGCTTTTTTTATTTGCTCATTGCTTAACAAGACTTTCTTTTTACTCTCGTTCTTAACAGGGTTTTCGGTCCAAGTACGAAGGTCCATAAAAAGAATTTCGTGTTCACGGTTGCGCAGTTTTCTGCCGTGATATTCGCCGCCTTTTTTATTCTGGTTTAAAATCCAGAGAGTAACACTGATGTCAGTTGTGATGAAAAGCGACCGAGGAAGTACAATAATAGCTTCGACCTTATCGTTCTTAATAAGTTGCTTACGAATATCAATAGTGTCACTATCGCCAAGAGCACCATTAGAAAGCAAAAAGCCAGCAACACCGTCAAGGGGCTTCAAGTGAGAAAGCATATGCAAAATCCATGCATAGTTAGCATTGCTTTCGGGTGGTGTGGTATAGTCTGCCCAGCGAGCATCGTCTTTAAGGTTTTCGTCATACCAACCTTTCAGATTGAAGGGCGGGTTGGCCATTATGTAGTTAAAATAAATGCCTTTATGCAAGTCATTGGTAAAGGACGAGTCGTATGTATCGCCGAGGTTGTGGCTAATACCGCGCAAAGCAAGGTTCATTTTGGCAAGACGATAGGTCGCCGCATCCTTCTCCTGTCCGTAAACATTGATGCAACTGATATCACCGCGTTTTTCTCGAATAATATCGGTACTCTGAATAAACATACCACCCGAACCGCAACAGGGGTCATACAAGGTACCACCGAAGGGCTCAATCATACTGGCGATAAGTTGAACGGCATCGTGTGGGGTATAGAATTCTCCTTCTTCCTTTGTGGCATTAACGGCAAATTCTTTAAGGAAATATTCATATACGCGACCTATAAGGTCTTTTTCTTCGCCAAATGCCTTGTGGCTGATTTTATGAACCTCATCAACAATTTGTTTGATATCGTTAGGAGCAAGGTTGCGGGTAGTAAAAGTGCCCTCAACAAAGCAACATTGAGTTTGGGTGCAGGGGTATTGATAATGGTTGACCAACGAGCTTCGATAGGAAGATTGTAGGTGCCATCGGTAAAGGTGGCATCATCAAAGAACGCCTCGATGATATTTTCATCATCGGGGTCAAGACCCTGTGCAATCAAATCTTCACGAAGTTTTGCAATACCGTCCTCAAATTTTTCACCAATAAAGCGCAAAAATATAAGGGTAAGCATCATATCGCGCTTCTCAAAGAACGAACCCGAGTTACGCGCTTTACGCAATATATCACGACATTTGAACAGAATAGAGTCCAAATTTATTTTTTCTTCAACATTTTTCTTCGCCATTTATTTATTCTCCTAACAATTAATTTGTGCTTCTTTGATTATAAATCTCTTTTAAGTCTTCAATAGCGAGGGTTGGGGCCATAGTGTGAAACATTAGATAATTTCGATTCATTGTTTCAACCGGAGCTTGTTTATATATTTTTGCGCTATCTTCGCCGTTGTAAAAGTGCCAATAGCGATAGATATAACCAATCCAATAAAGCACTTCTTTGGGGTAAATCTCGCCGTTTGTTGTAAGTTCTTCGCCTGCGGCGGATGCAACCTCTTCAAGGATATATTCTTCACCGGCCCACTGCATACGATTGTACTTGGAATCAAGCTCTTTTGCCGTTTCGGATGTCATAAACGCTTTAACAAAAGCGGAACTTGTGAAGCCTTTATCAGCCGATAATTCAAACAGTCTGCCTTGGATATCACAAAGTTTTAATTGTAATTCGTCCATTAGTTGCCTCCTGCCTTGGCTTCATCCAATATTTCGTCAAAGAACATACCTTCGCGGCGGTAGTTCTTGCAAATATCGTTAGCCATTGAAATACCTTTTGCACGATTCTCTTCCGCAACATCTCGCATAAACATTCTCTCAAGGTGTGAAAGTGTTACTTCAGCTTCAACACGTACCGCATCACAACCTTTTTGAGAAACAGCAACATACTGTTTACCGAGCTGTAAAGCAGACAAGCTATTAATAAGAGCTTTATCAGTAACATTGCCTACAAAGAAGTTATCAATAACAAAGAACATACGGTCATTAGCGATATTTCCAATAACCAGATCCTTTTCAAGAGTCATATCACGATACTTGTTATAAAACGGTGTGCTATTTACCTTTTCCATTCTTCCTCTATGGAAAGCAACGAGCATTGCCCAATCAATATCAGCAGGCACCTCTATATGTGCTAACTCATCTGCACATATGGATATGATATAGAATTTTGATTTCTCATAATCGCAAATCAAGGTAAGCGCCTGTGTGGGTTCAGTACCCATATAGAAGCCCTGACCAAAGTCGCACTGTTTACGGCTTTTAGGCTCAATTTTTCCTTCTATACCGGATTTAGAACCGTGATACAAAAGGAGTCGATTGGATTCTAACTTAACAGCCTTTGCCGCATCAGCAATTTTTTGTAGAGTCATATCATATACAGGGACTGACTTTTCTTTGCAAAATTCGTATATCATAGACTGCGCCAATTTATTAGGAACAGCACGACCATTCTCCCAACGGTTTACCGTTTGGAAGGTAACATTCAGTCGGTCTGCAAACTCAGTCTGACTCATATTTAAGTATGTTCTTATCTGTTTAATTAGTGTATGCATAGTCCACCTCTTAAATATAACATTCTTTCTATTTCTTATTATACCCAATGTTATATTATATGTCAATGAGTTTTGTCGATAAAAAAAGTAAACCTCAGCCAATATTTTAGCCGAGGTTTTGGGGTTAGCCGTATATTTCTAAGTCTTGGTTGGTTTCGAAGCCGTGGAAGAGGAAGTGGATTTTATCGATACGTTTATTGATATGCCAATGGCCGCAGTACCACGCTTTGTAGTCAACCGATTCTTCAATTTTATCAAGCCATTCTTCTGTGCTTGTGTCAACTGTGCTTTGGTCGATGCCCGGCAGGAATGTTTCTATCGGCTCGTACTTAAACGGGCATGTATGGGACAAGATCACATCAAATTCCTTTTCTTTTATCTGCTGTTCCACATACTGCATAATTTCTTCTGACGGTTGCTCGTCTTCCCACCAACCGTAGCCACGACTCAAACGGTAAAATTTATCAACGCTGTATGCACCGCCGATAACAAGATGCTTTGTGCCCTCAATATCAAAAATATCACCGTCTTTTGCAAACAAAATATTCGGATATTTTTCTTCATACCAAACCATGCCGCCGTTCCATTCCTTTGTCTTGTATGTAGGAATATTCCAAGGGCGCATTTCGTGATTGCCGTGTATGCAAAATATGGTCGGTTCAAGTTTAACAAATGCCTCTTTGAGCTTATTATCCCTTATGTCACCAAAATAGTTTGCACCCACGTCACCAAGGATAACTATCG
Organism: Acutalibacteraceae bacterium; assembly: GCA_036310925.1. Lineage (GTDB taxonomy): Bacteria > Bacillota > Clostridia > Oscillospirales > Acutalibacteraceae > UBA737. Next base: position 111,229 of record JAXJQX010000018.1, on the reverse strand, counting down.
TATCATCCTTAGTCGGTTTAAAGCGCATACAAAAGGTTACGATTTCAAGTGTTGAACCATGTATATCCCCTGTATAGTAAATCAATTTTTCTCACCTCTTATTACTTATAATTATACCATAAATCGCACCTTTTTGCTACTTTTTCATAGGTAAAACTGTAATAAGTTTGCGTTTATTTACAGCATAATCGAGGGCGATTTTGGTGCCACTTTTGCGGGTGGTTGGGGCGTTAGGTTCGTCGTAATAGACTATGCAAAATTTGCTTTTATCTATCATCTCATAGTTACGTTCGACGTAGGCGGCTTTGCCTGAGTTTAGTATCTTTTCGGGATAATAGGTGTCCTCGTAGCTTTCAAGCAAGTAGTTCTTATAATGCTCACTTATATACGGATATTCTGCTCGTACATAAACTCGTTTTATGTGCGGGTATTTTTCTTTAATTTCGGTCACGAGTTCGAGGCACAGGCTATTAAATCTACTTTTGCTCCCGAAAAGAAATGTATCAACTTTTTCGTTTACAATTAGTTTCTCAATTACTTCAATAAGTTTTGATTTTAGTTCATCGGTTTCGTTAATAGTTCTATGACCGAAAAAGCAACAAGTTTTCTCTTTCATAATAAATCACCACGACCCAAGTTTACCATATATGGACTAAAAAGTCCATATATGGTCGTTGTAATCTTACTAAAAAGCATAAAATATATATAGAACTTTTTAGGGGTGATAATATGGATACAAGAAAAGCCATAGCAAATAGATTATTAGAATTATGTGAACAAAAGAGATTATCAGTAAATGCTCTCGCAAGAATCTCAGCTGTTCCGCCATCAACATTAAAGAACATAATCAACGGTGGTAGCAAGAACGCAGGTGTTGTTACTCTTAAGAAATTATGTGACGGATTAGAAATATCTCTTTATGACTTCTTCGATACCGAAATATTTAAAACCCTAGAACAAGAAATCAAATAGTGATCTATTAACGAAAAAGCTCTCTGCCACGGCAGAGAGCTTTTTGCAAGTTCCGTTCTTTATTCTTCATCGTCATCGTCTGACCAACCTGAGATAAAATGAATATCACCGGAATCCATATCCATTGCCATATTATCAGACATTCTCATCATCAAATTGCCATCTGAATCCATAGCCATATTATCCGAGATAGTCATTCCAAAATCCCCATCATCATAATCAAAAAATCGTTTACTCATACAAACTCCTTAAATCTTTACAATTTCATAATCAGTTCTTGTGCCCTTTACACGTTCCGCACGAAAACATTTACCATTAACTTTCCAGTGAGGAAAGCTGTTTGCTTTTTCTACATTGGTATCACGATGGCAAATTTCGATATTACCTAAAATATCACTACCGCCTAAAGACAACGGTCTGATGTGGTCAATAGTAGGATAATAATCACTGTTTGGATTTCCGCAGGCGGATTTTTTCATAAGACGTCCCGCATAATCTCGTACAGTTTCTTTGTTTCCATAAAACTCGTTCCACACATCTATAGTTCGATACTTTGACATTTTGAGTACCTCCTTTCGTAAGATACTCAAACTATATCATTTCTTATGACAATTGTATACTGAACCCAGTTCAGAATTATTCTTCCGTCTCCTTAATAAGATTCAAAGGATCCGTTCGTAAAACAATCGCCGCTTTTAGAACATTGTTAAGACTAATTTTTTTCTCAGCATTTTGCCAATAATATACTGTCCTTTCCTCAATATCGAGTTTTTCAGCAATCTCTCTATTCGTAGAAAACTTTTGAACCATTCGGGCATATATTCCTCTTGTTATATACTGCTTGAATTTAGAATTATTAAAATAATCAATAACTTCATGGCAAGAAAAAACATCTAATGAAGAATAGGCACGAAAGTCTGCGAATTCATTTGAGGTTAAATCAAAATTTGAAACTATAGTGCCTTTCTGCGCCATACTAACAAACCCAACGCAACTCCAATCCTCAGGAATCAGGTATGGACTGTGGGTAGAATAAATCACACGAATACCGTTTTTCGTCATTTCACAAATGTCCGACAAAATCTCTTTTTGTGCACTTGGATGAAGCATTGAGGCAGGTTCATCAATAATAAATGTGTCACCAAGGCTCAGCGTATTTTTTACAAAATAATATGTAAAATACCAACGTCTTCCTGCACTTGTTTCGTTTAGTGGAACTACTTGTTTATTGTTTTCGTGAATGCATATAGATAATTGATTTTTGTCATCTGTATCAACTGTAATTTTTTCATACATTCCGCATTCAAATTTAGGTCGATTTGTATTAAGCCATTGCTCAAATTCGATACGTTCCTTATCGCTAATCACATAGTTTTTATCTTCAAGAATAGCTTTTTTATTATGTGATTTTGCGTATGCCTCAAAAATAACAGCAGATGGATTATAATAGCGGTTTTCGTTTTCTTTTTTTAGATCCTTAAAAAGCACCTGACTATTTTCACTTAAAAGATAAGCGCAATTATTACCGAAGACTTTTGTCACCTTACGAATAAATTCGGTAATAACACCGCACTCTGCTGTGTCTAAAAGTCTATCGGATTGTGCTTTTAGCTTATTTAGAATCTCATCAACTTTTTTACATGCGTTTTCGCTTCTTTTATTAATCTTTGTAATTTCACGTTTGATAGCTGACTCATTAATCGTGATAAACTTTTGCTCAAATCGAGCAAGTTCGGGGGCTTTGTATCTTAGTTTAAAAGGCGTGAGTTCAGCATGAGGCGGGTATAACTTCAAAGTATTATAGTGAGGCAAAGAAAACACAAGGGTATTTTCTGATTTAAAATCACATTCAAGAGAATTACTTAACTGCCTAATCTGTTCGATAAAAAACTGCGACATGTTTTTTAAAGCCCAATAATTTGTCGTATTTCCCTTTGCATTAAAAATATTGTAGGATATCGAATCTTGGTCATCACACGCTATCTTCTCAAGAGTTTTTTCGTAGCTTGTGACAGCTTTCTCTAGTTCGTTTGTGAGTTCCAAAACATTATCAAATTCTTTTCTCAAAAGCGGGACTATTGTATCTGATTCTATAGTGTTGATATGTAAGCCATCTTTTGCAGAGGAATAAGCAGAAAATTCAGCTTTTTCCTCTGAATATTCTTCGTTTGGAAATAGTTTTGCGAATTCGCTATTTTCCAAACGAATATACGCTTTATATCGTAATTCTCTCGCACTGTATTTTTCAGGAAGATTAGAGTTTGTAGAGGTAATATGCTCTAATGCCTCTAAAACATTGCTTTTTCCACTTCCATTTTTGCCAATAATAACAGTTGGAAGATTTTTGTGAAACTCGACGCCAATAGATTCAGTAATTGATTTGTAGTTTTCAAGTTCGATTTTTATCAGTTCCATATTATATGCCTTTTCAAATTATTTTACAGTTTCATACGGCCAGTCGATGATGCCTCCGAATTCTTTAACGTTGGTGTAGCCAAGTGTAACAAGTTCTTCGGATGCGATTTTGCTTCGTCTGCCACTACGACAGTAAACAAGGATAAGTTGCTCTTTGTCGGGGAGTTCTTTTTCTGCACGCTGGGCAATCTCATATTCAGGAATTAAAATTGCGTTTTCGATATGTCCCTCAGCGAATTCTTCTTCAGTGCGGGCATCTATAATTACATAATCCCTTTCGGTGTCCATAATGGTTTTAGCTTGTTCGGCAGTAATCTGTTCGTAGGTCAAAGATTTCCCGTTTCCACCATCACAAGCGGTCATGCCAAACAATGAGAGTGATATTAAAAACATAATAATCAATCCTTTAACTTTTTTCATAGTATTTGCACCTCGACCGTATTATATCATTTTTAAGCTGACTGTTACCCAATAGTTTTAAAACTTCGAACTATTTTATTTATTTAAAGAATGCCATAATAAGTGTACCCGCGACCATTAAAAGTAAGCCAAGAAAGGCTTTTTTCGAGAGTTTTTCTCGGAACACCAGATAAGAAAAGGCAACGGTTACCACGATGCTGAGCTTATCAATGGGAACGACCACGCTGACCATTCCGTGCGCAATAGCGTGATAGTAGCATAGCCACGATGCGCCTGTTGCGATGCCCGAAAGAGAGATAAACAAAAGCTCCTTTTTATCGATGGTATTAAGCCCTTTTTGCTTGCCCCTTGCAAAGACAATGACCCACGCCATTATGAGCACAACGGCGGTGCGGATAGCAGTTCCGAGGTTTGATTCAACGCCCGATATACCAACTTTTGCAAGTATTGATGTCAGTGCGGCAAAAACGGCGGCAAGGACGGCATAGACCATCCACGAGCGCCCCTGCGCATGCTGTTCGGTCTTTTTCTTTTCTACCATCAAAAAGATGCCGACGCCGAGTATGGCGGTAGCAGTGAGCTTTATCAAAAGGTTTGAGGTCTCGCCAAAGCAGATGAACGCCAAAAGAACTGTAAGTATGGTGCTGGATTTATCAATAGGAACCACCTTGTTGATATCACCTATAGAAAGTGCCTTAAAATAACATATCCACGATGCACCTGTGGCAAGTCCCGACAGAACGAGGAACAGAAACGACGAGGGTTTTATATCGGTTATTGTTCCGAATGATCCCGCAACAAATACCATGATCCACGAAAAAACGAGGACAACAATGGTGCGTAAAGCCGTTGCAAGATCGGAATCGGTTTTTTTAATACCGCATTTTGCGAGAATCGAGGTCAGTCCCGCAAAAACGGCAGAAAGAATCGCTGTAATAATCCAAAGCATATTTATTCCCCGTTTAACAAATTTATCCATTACATATTCTACCATATTTCGACAATCAAAACAATATTTAAAGCAAAAACTGCATATACGTTTTTGATTTGGAAAGAATATCTAATACAATATTAACGGAGGTAAGTTTATGTTTAAACACGAAAAGATGCTTTTTCATCCTGTAGCAGTAGAGAAACCTAACCCGCAGTATGCGGCGCTTTTACAGGAACAGCTTGGCGGCGGTAACGGAGAGTTAAAGGCGGCTATGCAGTATATGTCCCAGAGTTTTAGAATTAAAGACCCTGAAATTAAGGATTTATTTCTTGACATTGCCGCCGAGGAACTTGGCCATATGGAGATGGTAGCACAGACTATCAACCTATTAAACGGGCACGATGTAGATGCCGATAAGGTGCCATCTGGTGAAATTCAGTCACACGTACTTTTAGGTCTTAACCCCGGACTCATAAATGCTTCGGGTTACTCCTGGACGGGCGACTATGTAACAGTTACGGGAGACCTGTGTGCAGACCTGCTCAGTAATATCGCCTCCGAACAACGCGCAAAGGTGGTTTATGAATACCTTTACCGCCAGATTGATGACAAAAAGGTGCGTGAGACCATCGATTTTCTCTTGAACCGCGAGGAAGCGCACAATCAGATGTTCCGCGATGCCTTTAACAAGGTGCAAAACTCAGGCTCTAACCGAGATTTCGGCACAACCAAAGCTGCTAAAATGTATTTTTCTATGTCCGATCCCGGTCCTAACGCTTTTGCCACTAACGATACAAAGCCTGTTTCTTTTGATAAGTAACCAAAAGCCGATGAGGAATCGCAAGATTTCCCATCGGCTTTTCTTATAACCATATTTATTTACAGTCTTTGCAAGAGTACTCGGGGACGGTGCGCTCGTTTATTACCGATTCATAAAGCCGCCAGCCGCCTGCAAGGTTATAGCAGTCGTAACCGTTGCCCGTGAGAATACGGCAGGCAAGGTAAGAACGAAGTCCCGAATGGCAATGCACGTAGACTGGTTTGTCTTTCGGAATTTCATCAAGTCGTTCACGCAATTCATCAAGCGGAATATTGACAAAGCCATCAATTTTACCATACATTACTTCATACGGTGTTCGGGTGTCGAGGAAAAATACACAGCCGTCACGTGCAAGATTTTCAACATCGTGCCAGAAGAATTGTTTTAGTTTTCCGCTGACGATATTTTCGGCAACGAATCCGAGCATATTGACAGGGTCTTTCGCACTGCTAAAGGGTGGCGCATAGCAAAGTTCAAGGGTGGTAAGGTCGGTGATTTTCGCGCCAAAACGGATAGCGGTGGCAAGCACGTCCATGCGCTTGTCCACACCATCAAAGCCAACAATCTGCGCACCGATGATTTTAAGCGTTTTTTTATCCCAAAGCGCTTTTATTGACATCTGTGCTGCCCCCGGATAATAAGTGGCGTGGGATGCCGAATAGGTGTAGGTCTTATCGTAATCAATGCCAGCCTCAGTAGCCGACTTTTCATTAAGACCTGTGGTAGCAACGGTCATATCAAAGAGTTTTAACACCGCCGAGCCTTGCGTTCCTGTATAAACGTTCTCGTATCCCGCAATATTATCCGCCGCAATTCTGCCTTGCTTGTTGGCAGGCCCTGCAAGAGGAATAAAGGCAGGTTTTTTTGTTATAAAATCCTCAACCTCAACTGCATCACCAACGGCGTAAATATTGGGAATATTGGTCTGCATTTTGTTGTTTACAATAATGCTTCCGCGCGGATTGAGCTCTATTCCGCAGTCCTTTGCGATAGCCGTCTCGGGACGAACGCCCACCGACATTATGATCATATCGGCGGTAATCTCGCCGTTTTGCAAGACAACAGTATTTCCGTGTATAGACTTTACACCGTTATTAAGGTGCAGATAAATTCCTTTGGATTTAATATAGCGGTGAACGTCTGCCGCCATATCAAAGTCGAGGGGCGCTATCAAATGGTCGGCAAGCTCGACGATGGCGACCTTTAGCCCTGCTTCGACCAAATTCTCCGCCATTTCTACGCCGATATATCCGCCGCCGATCACCACTGCCGAGCGAGGCTTTGCCGTATCAATATAATTTTTGATTTTTAAGGTATCGGGAATGTTACGAAGTGTGAAAACATTGCTACCGTCAGCACCGTCAATGTTTGGTCTTATCGGCTCGGCGCCCATAGACAAAATAAGGTTATCATAGATTTCTTCATGAGTTTCGCCTGTACGAAGATTTTTGACGGTAACAGTTTTGGTATCGGGGCTTACCTTAACTGCCTCATTTAAAACTCTTACGTCAACATTAAAACGTGCCTTAAAGCTTTCGGGCGTTTGTAGAGTCAAATCTTCGCGGTCGGTGATGACACCGCCGATATAATACGGCAGACCGCAGTTGGCAAAGGACACGTATTCACCGCGCTCCAAAATAATGATCTCGGCTTTTTCATCCAGTCTGCGAAGCCGCGCCGCAGCAGTTGCGCCACCTGCAACACCGCCTATAATAATGGTTTTCATTTGTGTGCCCTCCTAAAATTTAGTTTATATATTTATTATACCATTTCGTGTGATTTTTCTCAATCCCTTATTCTTTGGATACTTTCCAAAAAGATTCGTATCACCACATAACTGTACCACCGTTGAGGAGGGGTGCGTGCCTAGGGTTGAACATAAGGTTTAAAGAGAGAGCAATTAAGAATACAAGTGTGATAAAGCAACCATTGACGATGAGTATTTTTGACATTTTATCCTTTGTTGCTTTATCGGTGAATATTACATAGTAGATAAAACCGACAATAGCACAAAAAATAAGAGAAAATCCGAAAGGTCGGCGCCAATAGATAGCGTAAAACACTCCCCACAGGCAGACAGCGGTCAGTATAAGGTAGACAAGAAAACGCACCGCTTTTGATTTTGCATCTACAAGGACGAGAACTGCGGGGATATACAACATTGAAAGTGCAAATCTCATCACGATGGCATCGTCTAGATAGATAAATATATAACCGGTCATTATTCCGGCTACAAGTTCGATTAGATATGTACAAACCATACAACTATTACTGCGGGACACGGTAGATTACCTCGCTTTCAATTAGATTTCGGCAGGTCTTATCGGGAAAGTACGGTATGTATTTGGTGATTTGCCTTTGAGTGATTCGGTTTTCTGTGATATAGTCGGATATAAGTTTGCGTTTATATTCGTCAAGGGTTTCAATTTCGATACCGTTCATTAGTTCCAAAAAGCATAGAATAGATGCGTTAAACTTGTCAATTTTAGTTCTCGGTTTGCGTAGTATAATTCTCTGACTGCCAACCATTACTCGACGCATTCTGGTTGTTTCGCCATTTGTATAAATTACGATAGTATTAGGCTTGACCTTGGTTAACCCTAATCTGTATTCTAATTCAGTACCGGAATAATAACCAAATACTTGCTCACCGTCTTTTATGTATTTTTTATCGACTATCTTTGATTGGTTAAAAATTACTGTACCAAACTTGTTTGTTTTTGGTATATAATATATTCCGGTTTCAAATCTTACTACTTTTCCTTTCTTACATAGTTTTGTCATCTCGATACAGATTTTTTCTTTTGAGTAATCTTCAAAATTAATCTCGCTTGTTTTAAATGGCTCATTATAGCCAAAGCAATTTAATAACGTTTCATATAAGGTCATAAATTATTCCTCCTTTTAATAATGGTTTCTACTCTATGCGTAGATTTCATTAACAGTTTTTTCGACAATTTCTTGCATTAGAAAATCCTTAAAAAGTGTTCTAAACCCCCTTAAATACTGGATTTGTGTGTAGAAAAAGACCATACCCTCTAACTTTGGGTATGGTCTTATTTTAACATCATCAGGTGCCATTGCCGCCCCCATATTGTTGGCATCGGTCACTCCGAAATCTTCAATTTCGCCAAACGTAACCGAGTTAATATACGGTCCGTCACCCTCGTTCGATATTACAAGAGCGCCCGAACCCGTAACAGTCCATTGAGCGGTAGGTGTACGCTGTGAGCCGTAATCAAGCGGGAAACGGTACTGCCTTTCGGCCGAACAAAAATGAGATGAAGTTACTGCTACCGTTCTTTTTGCAATACCGCTTTCAACAAAAATTGACGCCAATGCGGTAGACAAAGCCATTGTAGAACAAGCGCCGTAGAGTCCTATAAAAGGTATTCCGAACTGACGAAGGCCGAAAGAACTTCCGATACATTGGTTTAAAAGGTCGCCCGCAAATATATTATCTATATCACTTTCGTTAAGACCCACTCGTTTAAGTGCCAATAACACCGCAGTTTTTTGCAGTTTGCTTTCGGCTTTTTCAAAAGTTTTCTCGCCGAAAAAACTATCGGTAATATATTGGTCAAATTCGTTAGATAACGGTCCTTCGTGTTCTTTTTTGCCAACCACCGAACCGTAACTGAATATTTTTGGTTTATTTTCAAGAAGTACGGTTCGGTTTCCGATTTTTTTCGCCATAATGCCACCTCGAAAATATTTTTGGAATATTTTCGAGAAATATTCTTTTACAAATTTTTCAATTTATTTATGAATACCGGTAACCGAAAACTCCGACCATTCGGCAATATTTACTGCGTGGTCACCAATTCTTTCAAAATACTTTGCAATCATAATCAGGTCGATTGCGTATTCTCCGTTTTCGGTGTTATTTGCAATGTTGGTTATTAAAGTATTTTTAATTTTTGTAAAAGCATTATCTACCATGTCGTCATATTCAATTACTTTTTTTGCGAGTGAAACATCGCCGTTTACATAAGCTTCTATACTTTCGTTAACCATTTTAATTACTGCTTCCGACATTGTTTTAATATCGGAGAATTCGTTTTCTATTTTACTGTCAAGCGTAATAATAATTTCCGCAATATCTTCCGCTTGGTCACCAATTCTTTCCATATCGGTAATCATTTTAAGTGCAGCCGAAATCACACGCAAATCCTTTGCAACAGGTTGTTGCTGCAAGAGAAGTTTTAAACAAATAGACTCGATTTCCCTTTCCAACAAGTCTATTTTATGTCCGTCCTCTAATGCTTTTTTTGCAAATTCTTTATTGTTTTCCAATAACGCTTTTACCGACAAAGCAATAATGCTTTCGCACTCCGTACCTATTAAAGTCATCTTTTCATTAAGGGTTCTTAACTGTTCATCAAATTTGCTTCGCATAATATTAACCAAACCTTCCTGTTATGTAATCTTCGGTGCGTTTGTCCGAAGGATATGAAAATACTTTTTCGGTTTCTCCGTATTCAATAAGTTCTCCAAGCAGGAAAAAAGCGGTATAATCCGAAATACGAACGGCTTGCTGCATATTATGAGTTACAATTACGATAGTGTATTTTTCTTTTAATTGCATTGTAAGTTCTTCGATATTTGAAGTTGAAATCGGGTCAAGCGACGAAGTCGGTTCGTCCATAAGTAAAATTTTGGGTTCAACCGCTAAAGCACGTGCTATGCAAAGCCGTTGTTGCTGACCGCCGGAAAGTCCCAAGGCATTCTTTTTTAAACGGTCTTTAACTTCGTCCCAAATTGCGGCATTACGAAGTGATTTTTCAATAATTTCATCAAGTTTTGCTTTGCTTTTAATTCCGTGTGTACGCGGACCGTAGGCAATATTATCGTAAATACTCATAGGAAACGGATTCGGTTTTTGGAAAACCATACCAATATCACGGCGAAGTTCGTTAACATCTATTCCGTTACCGTAAATATCCTTATCTTTATAATAGATATTACCCGATATTTTAACACTCGGAATTAAATCGTTCATTCGGTTTAGGGTTTTTAAAAAGGTTGACTTTCCGCAACCCGAAGGTCCTATCAGAGCGGTTATACTATTTTTTTCTATTTTAATATTTATATTTTTAAGTGCATTAGTATCTCCGTAGTACAGTTCGAGGTTGCTTGCAGTAATTATTTCGCTCATAGGTTTCTCCTTTTTTCGTAATATTTTCCAATAAGTGTTGCAACAAAATTTATAATCAAAGTAAGTATCATAAGTATTGCACCGATAGCAAAAGCAACACCGAATTCCCCTTCTTCCTTTGCGTAAACATAAAGTGCAACTGTTAATGTTGCGCCGGGACTTGTAAGTCCGTTTATAAGATCGTTGATATTATGTGCAAAGCCGGCAGTAAACAAAAGTGCCGCCGATTCACCTAAAATTCTTCCAACAGAAAGGATACAACCCGTAAGAACACCGTCTATGCAATTGGGTAGAACAACCGTGCGAATAACCCGCCATTTTCCCGCACCCAAAGCAAAGGCGCCCTCACGGTAACTTTGCGGAACAGTTTTTAAACTTTCCTGTGCGGTACGCATTACTGTAGGTAAATTCATAATTACAAGGGTCAACGCACCCGCTAAAAGTGAAGTGCCGAAGTTATTCGAAAAAATCAACATTCCGACAAGACCGTAAATTATAGACGGTATTCCCGATAAAATTTCAGCGGCATATTCAATCAGCGAAACTATTTTTTTACTTTTTGCATATTCTGTTAAGTAAATTGCCGCACCTACACCAAGCGGTAGCACAATAAGGAGTGTTGCAATAATTATATATACTGTATTAAGAATGTCGGGTAAAATACCTATTTCTCCGCTAAATAACTTGGTTTGCTTGAAATCAATTTCCAAGTAATATTTGGTATTCCGTTAAAAATTACATAACCAAACAAAAACAGCAAAAGCGCTACTGTAATAATGGTACTAAATAGCATTAAAAATCGCATTAAACAAATATAAACTTTTCTATTTTTGTTCATTTTATTTCTCCTTATCCCTTTTTAAAAGCAAGTTAAGCGTAGCGTTAATAAGCATAATAAACATAAACAAAACAAGTGCCACCGAAAACAAGGCGTTTCTTTGCAAACTTCCCGCACTTGAATATGCCATTTCACTTGCTACTGCCGTTGTCAAAAAGCGTACACTTTGAAAAAGGGAAGGCATATTGGCAACATTGCCGGCCACCATCATAACCGCCATTGCCTCGCCTATTGCACGTCCCACACCCAACACAACTGCGGCGGCAATACCGCTTTTGGCGGCAGGGACCGATACTTTGAAATAAGTTTCAATCGATGTGGCACCCAAAGCCAATGACGCTTCTTCATATTCTTTTGGTACACTGTCAAGTGCGGTTATTGATACTTTTATTATGTTAGGTAAAATCATTATCGAAAGCACAATAATTGCCGCAAATAAACTTGCACCGTCGGGAATATCGAATACTTTTCTGATTGTAGGCACTAATACAATCATACCAACAAGTCCGTATACAACCGAAGGAATACCCGCAAGCAAATTTACTGCCGTTTCTATAGCCGTTCTAAGCTTTTTATCAGCAATTTTAGAAAGAAAAACCGCAGTAAAAAATCCAATAGGTACACCTATAAAAATAGCAGCCGCCGTTCCGTAAACACTGGTAAGAATAAAGGGCAAAATTCCGAATTTCGGTTCGCTTGCGGTTGATGCCCATTCTTTTCCGAAAAGAAAGTTTATTATTCCTATTTCTTTTATTGCCGGTATTCCCGAAACAATTAAATAAACCGTAATTACTAAAACTGCTAATGTGGTAATTAAGCCCAATATTAAAAATATTCCGTATACAATGTTTTCAAATAGTTTATTTATATTCATAATTTCCCTCAAAAACTTAAGCAAAGCGACGGTTGGTTCCCGTCGCTTAAATGTTTTATTTTACAGGAACTGCTCCCGCATTGCTTATTATTTCGTTTGCATCCTTTGAGGTTACATAGTCAAAGAAAAGTTTTGCACTTTCGGATAATTTTGCATCTTTTTTAGTCACGAGTACAAACGGACGTTGTACAACATAACTGCCGTCTTTAATTGTTTCTTCGCTTGGCTTAACACCGTCTATTGTAACTGCTTTTACGCTTTCTTTAAGTGATGCGAGCGACGCATATCCGATAGCATTCGGATTACCGGCAACGGTGGTAATAACGTCACCCGTTGAGGTTAACTCTTGACGGTATTTACATTTGTCTTTAGTGTCGGTGATTGATTCAAAACCGTCTCTTGTACCGCTTCCGGCTTCCCTGCCTATAATTACAATTTCAGCATCTTCGCCGCCGATTTCTTTCCAATTTGTAATTTCGCCGGTATATATTTTTGAAACATTTTCAACCGAAAGGTCGGTTATGTTGTTTTGCGGATTTACTATAATTGCAATTCCGTCTAATGCTAAAACCGTTTCTTCAAGTCCTTTTGCTTTTTCCTCGTCTTTAAGTTTACGGCTTGAAAGACCGATATCGCATCTGCCCGCTTCTACCGCTTCAATACCAGCGCCCGATCCGGTTGAATTATATGTTACTTCAATACCGGTGTCTTTTTGGAATGTTTCACTTAAAGCACCTATTACTTTGCTCATAGAGGTTGAACCGTCGGTTGCAACCGATTGTTTGGTTTGTCCGCAACCTACGAGCATAATTACGAACAATAAAAGTGTGATTAGCAAACTTAAGCGTTTTTTCATTTTAATTTCTCCTTAAAATTTTTTGAAGTTTTTTTCAAACTACAAGTAAATTATATTTGCTAACGGTAAAGTTTGTAATCACTTTTATGTAAAAGAAATATAAAATATCACATACATAAAATTAACGGGAGGGTACTTAATACCCTCCCATATAAACTGCACTTTATGTAATTTATGATATTTTTGCTATTGTTTCCATTAAATAATCGCCGAACTGAGAACAGGTTGCACCGTCTTCGTGTCCCGTGATTACATACTTCTTTTCAACCTCGGTGCAGATGTGCAGCGCTTGGTTAAGTTTATTGGCTTTGTCTACATAACCGATATGGCGCAGGAGCATTTCGGTTGCTTTAAACATACTTGTCGGGTTAGCAAAAGCCCCTCTGCCCGTTTCAATCATACGCGGAGCAGAGCCGTGTATTGCTTCGAACATAGCGTAAACATCACCTAAATTAGCACTGCCTGCCGTTCCGACACCGCCCTGAATCTGTGCTGCTTCGTCGGTGATAATATCGCCGTAAAGGTTAGGCAACAGTAAGACTTGGAACTTGTCCCTTATGCGCTCGTTCACGAGGTTTGCGGTCATAATATCAATGTACCAGTCCTCTGCCTCGATACCGGGGTAATCCTTTGCAACTTCGTGACAAAGTTCGGAGAACTTGCCGTCGGTCTTCTTCATAATATTTGCCTTTGTAACAATGGCAACACTTGTTTTGCCGTTGTTTTTAGCATACTCAAATGCGGCACGGGCGATACGCTTTGTTCCCTCGTTAGTGGTAACCTTGAAATCGAAAGCCAAAGTATCCGGAATTTCAACGCCTCGGCTGCCTAAAACATACTCACCCTCGGTATTTTCACGGAAAAAAGTCCAGTCTATGCCAAGTTCCGGCACAGCCACGGGGCGAACATTTGCATAAAGGTCTAATTCACGGCGCATTGCAACATTTGCGCTTTCAAGTGTGCCGCCCTTAAGGGTGGTAGTAGGTGCTTTCAAGATAACATTGCATGCCTTGATTTCGGCTAAAACATCATCGGGAATTGCCTTATTGTGAGCGATACGGTTTTCGATAGTCAACCCCTCGATAGTGCGGAGTTCGATTTTGCCCGCCGCAATTTCATCCTTTAAAATAAACTGCAAAAGACGTTCGGACTCGGCGGAAATAATCGGTCCTATACCGTCGCCGCCGCAGATACCGATTATGATTTTAGAAAGTGCCGAATAATCGGTAACCTTTTTGTCCTGCTCCATTTTGCGCTCACGTGCGATTTGTTCGGTTAAAATGCTTCTGAATTGTTCAACCGCCGCATCAATATACTTATCCATCTTAATATTCTCCATTCTTTGTATATTCAAGCAGTCCGCCTGCTTTTAAGATTGCTTTTTGCCTGTCGGTAAAGGAACAGCAAAGGGTGAATGTTTCACCTGTGGTTTCGTCTTTAAGTGCAATTTCGCCCTTGTCCATACCGTCAAACACATTTGTTAAGGAGAGTTTATCCCCTTGGTTGAGTTTGTCATAATCATCGGCATTTTTAAATGTTAAAGGCATAATACCTGCATTTATAAGGTTTGCAACGTGAATACGGGCAAAACTTTTGGTAATAACAACACGTACACCTAAATACATGGGAACGAGTGCCGCATGCTCACGTGAAGAGCCCTGACCGTAGTTACTTCCGCCTACGATAATTGACTGTCCGAGTGCCTTTGCACGTTCGGGGAATGTGGTATCACATACTCCGAAGCAGAACTGCGACAAATGCGGAATATTTGAACGGTAAGGAAGAATTTTTGCACCTGCCGGCATAATATGGTCGGTGGTGATATTATCTCCAACCTTTAATACCAATTCGGCGGTCAAACTGTCGGTCTGGGGTTTGCTTTCGGGGAAGGGTTTAATGTTCGGTCCTCGTAAAATTTCAAGATTTTCGGCTTCCTTTACACTTGCGGGTTCAATTACCGCACTGTCGTCAATCTTGAAACTTTCGGGCATTTTAATTTCGGGCATTTCGCCTAACTGTCTCGGGTCGGTAATATAGCCCGTTAATGCTGCCGCAACCGCAGTTTCGGGCGAAACAAGATATACACTTGCATCCGCAGTACCGCTGCGCCCTATAAAGTTACGGTTAAAGGTGCGAAGTGAAACACCGGCGGAATTCGGTGAAAATCCCATTCCGATACAAGGACCGCAGGCACATTCCAAAAGACGTGCGCCCGATGCTAAAATATCACCTAATGCACCGCAATCTGCAAGCATTGAAAGCACCTGTTTAGAACCGGGAGAAATTGAAAGACTAACCGACGGGTCAATGGTTTTACCCTTTAAAAGAGCGGCAACCTTTAACATATCCAAAAGTGAGGAGTTAGTACAAGAACCGATACAAACCTGATCCACTTTTGTACCCTTTAAAGATTCAACCGTTACAATATTGTCGGGACTGTGGGGACAGGCAATTAAGGGTTTTAACTCGTTTAAGTCAATGTCTATAATACGGTCATATTCTGCGTCGGCATCGGAGGAGAGTTCTACATAATCTTCTGCCCTACCCTCGGCTTCTAAAAATGCTTTTGTAACTTCGTCCGACGGGAAAATAGAGGTTGTTGCACCAAGTTCCGTACCCATATTTGTAATGGTTGCACGTTCGGGAACAGAAAGATATTTAATACCTTCCCCACCCCATTCGATAATAGCGCCTACACCGCCTTTAACCGAGAGTATACGCAAAATTTCAAGACTGATATCCTTTGCGGTAACGAAGGGGTTTAATTTACCTATAAGGTTTACCTTATACATTTTAGGCATTGTAATATAATATGCACCGCCGCCCATTGCAACCGCAACGTCAAGACCGCCAGCACCCATGGCAAGCATACCGATACCGCCGCCTGTGGGGGTATGGCTGTCCGACCCGATTAAGGTTTTACCCGGTTTACCGAAACGTTCAAGGTGAACTTGGTGGCAAATGCCGTTTCCGGGACGTGAAAAATAAATACCGTGTTTTTTGCAAACCGACTGTATGTATCTGTGGTCGTCGGCATTTTCAAAGCCCGATTGCAAGGTATTATGGTCGATATAAGCAACACTGCGTTCGGTTTTTACCCTATCAAGTCCCATTGTTTCAAATTCAAGATATGCCATTGTTCCGGTTGCATCTTGAGTTAAAGTTTGGTCGATTTTAAGTGCGACTTCGCTTCCTACGGTCATATCACCGCTTAACATATGTGACTTAATAATTTTTTGTGCAATAGTTAAACCCATTTTTATTAGTCCTTTCCTATTATATGTTGATAAGCATTTTTAACGTGCTGTGATGCGCATTTTTCCGCAAGTTCGGGGTTATGTGATGCAATGGCATTAAATATATTCCTGTGCTCCGCTACCGATTCGGTTGCACGTGATTTTGACTGCATAGATGCCTTGCGGTATTTTTGGATTTTTTTATGCAATGATAAAAGAATATTATGAAATATTACACTGCCAGAAAGATTGTAAAGTGTTTCGTGGAACTTATTATCCATAACTTTAATTTGTTCCGCATCGTGTTTTTGAAGATAAAATTCCTGAAGTTCCAAAACAGATTTAAGTTTTTCAATTTCTTCCTCATTGGAATTGTTTGCGGCAAGAGAAGCCGCAAGACCTTCAAGTTTTTCACGGACAACAAAAATATCGTCCAAATCTTTTTGAGTAATACCCAATACCGAAGAACCCTTGGCATTTTCTTTTATTAAGCCCTCCTGTTCAAGACGGCGAAGTGCCTCTCTTATCGGGGTGCGGCTTACGCCCAACTGTTCACAAAGTTTACCTTCGGTTAAAACATCACCTCTGGCATATTTACCGCTTAAAATATCGGTTTCCAGCACTTCGTAAACCTGATCCGCCAAAGAAATATTTTTATGGTCTATCATACATCTTCTCCTTACAAACGGCGAAATTTACCGCCGGACAATTCTTCAATTTTAGTTTCAAGTTCGGCAGTTGAAAGGGTGGTTTGTCTTCCGTCTTCGTATTCGGTGTCAATCCATTCTTTAAGTTTAATAACCAACGGGTCTTTCTTGTCAACCTCACAGTCGCCCGACAGATTGTAGTTATTGTTTATCCAATAAGCAATACCGGCAAGACCGCTTGCCTTACCCACAAGTACCGAAGCGGGACGGTTTAAAATCTTCTTTGTATTGAAAATATTGTAAATTTCTTCGTCTTTTAAAAGACCGTCAGCGTGAATACCCGCCCTTGTAACATTAAAGTTTTTACCTACAAAAGGTGTCATAACCGGGATATTATAACCGATTTCATTGCGGAAGAAATCTGCAATTTCGGTAATAACGGTGGGGTCCATACCGTCAAACGAGCCACGTAACGATGCATATTCCATAACCATTGCTTCAAGCGGAACGTTACCTGTACGTTCCCCTATTCCGAGAAGTGAACAGTTAACGGCAGAAGCACCGTAAAGCCAAGCGGTGGAAGCGTTGGCAACCGCTTTGTAAAAATCGTTATGACCGTGCCATTCAAGCAATTCGCTGGGTACATCGGAATAATGCTGTAAACCGTAAATAATACCCGGTACACTGCGTGGAATTACAACTTCCGGGTACGGAACACCGTAACCCATAGTGTCACAAGCACGTATTCTGACAGGTATTCCCGCATCACGTGACATTTTCATAAGTTCGTTTACAAAGGGAACCACAAAACCGTAAAAATCGGCTCTTGTAATGTCTTCAAGGTGGCAACGGGGCATAACACCCGCCTCAAACGCCTCTGCAACCGTAGCAAGGTAAGTATCCATTGCCTGTTTTCTTGTCATTTTAAGTTTTTTGAAAATGTGGTAATCACTGCAGGAAACCAAAATACCGGTTTCACGGATACCTAAATCTTTAACAAGTTTAAAGTCTTCTTTGGTTGCTCTTATCCAGGTTGTAATTTCGGGGAATTTGAGACCCAATGCCTGACATTCTTCTATTGCTTTTCTGTCCTTTTGGCTGTATACAAAAAATTCGGTTTGACGGATAATACCATAAGGTCCGCCGAGTTTTGAAAGCAATTTATAAATTTCCACAATCTGTTTTACCGAATACGGCTCTACCGACTGCTGACCGTCCCTTAAAGAAGTATCGGTAATCCAAATATCTTTAGGCATACCGATAGGCACCCTGCGGTGGTTAAAGGCAACACGGGGTACGCTGTCATAAGAATACAATTCACGGTACAAATTCGGTTCTTCTATATCTTGCAGCGAAAATTTATATGTATCTTGTTCAAGCAAATTTGTTTTGTTAGATAATTCAAACATAGTAACACTCCTTGCATAACTGTATACAATTATACTCGTATTTTAAAATTTGTCAATACCTATATACCAAAAAAACGGCTAAAAAAGCCGTTTTTTATATATTTATATTCATTTGAAGGTCAAAAAATTCCAAAACAGAGTTGGTATTAAGATTTATAACGGTTCTGAGTTTCTTTTTTGCATACAAAAGTGTGTTACGAGTTCCGCCCGGTTTTCCGTCATACCAGGTAACAACATAATCACTGTTGTCCACCATATATTTATTACGGTTATGGTAACACCCGTTATGGTAATCTTTAGACAAAACAACCGTTTCGTCCGAATATTTTAAAATACCCTCGTACCTTTCTTTCCATTCGGGCGGATAAGAGTTTTGTTGGTTTTCAAAAGGTACTACACAAACAAGTTTAATGTACGGAATTTTGGTTTTAAAATAAAGCACCGTTTCGGCGGCAAGTATATCAAACCCCATTGCCATACCGGTATAAAAAATACGGCATCCGTCATCAATTAGGGAATTTAAGGTGGTATAAAGGTGTTTTTCAAAAATTTCAAAATCCAAATCATCGCTATTAAGTTTAAAAGGGAATTTTGAAGGTCTGTATCCCGAAAAACAGCATTTTTTATAAATCAATGAAGTATCCATAGACTTATTATACCGAACAAATGTTTATTTGTCAATAATTTATACCTTTTCAACCTTAATTAAACTTGTATTTCCGGATTTACCGTTGGTAACACCGCCGGTAATTACTATTTTATCCCCGTCTTCAAGATTTAAGGTTTGTTTTGTAAGTTTTTGCGCCTTGTAAAACAACACATCGGTAGAGGGATAATTTTCGCACATAACCGGAATAACTCCCCAAGAAAGGGAAAGTTTATGCCAGGTTTTAACATCGGTCGTAAGCCCTACAATATCTACAGGAGGACGGAAGCGTGAAACCATTCTTGCCGTCATACCCGAAAGACTGCAGACGGTAATTGCTTTGGCATCAATATCAATCGCCATTCCGCAGGTAGCGTGGGAAATGGCGTCAACCGTATTTTTGATTTTAAATTCCGCAGATAAAAACCGCTTGTTATAGTGAATGTTCTTTTCGGCACTTTCGGCAATTCTTGCCATAGTACGAACCGAAAGAACGGGATATTTGCCTGCGGCGGTTTCACCCGAAAGCATAATAGCGCTTGTGCCGTCATAAACGGCGTTTGCAACATCGGATATTTCGGCACGGGTAGGACGTGCGTTGTTTATCATAGATTCAAGCATTTCGGTAGCGGTAATAACCCTTTTACCGAGCAAACGGCACTTTGTAATAATCTTTTTTTGGATTGCCGGCAGTTCTTCAAAAGGAATTTCCACACCCATATCACCGCGCGCCACCATTATTCCCGCACATTCTTCGCAAATTTCTTCAATATTATCTACACCCGAACGGTTTTCTATTTTGGCAATAAGTTCGGTATCCCCTGCACCGATTTCGGCTAAAAACTGCCTAACGTCAAGCAAATCCTGCTTACAGGAAACAAAGGAACAGGCAATAAAATCCACACCCTCCTTAATACCGAAAGCAATATCTTCTTTGTCTTGTTCGCTTAAATACTTTTGCTTTAAAGTTTTGTTGGGAAAACTCATACTCTTGCGGTCGGAAAGAACACCGCCGACTACTACCTCACAGTTGACATCGGTATCGGTTGTGCTTATAACTTTAAATGTCATAAGACCGTTGTTTAAAAGTATTATATCGCCTTCATTTAGGTCATTGGGAAGCCCTTTGTAATTTATCGAAACTTTTGTTTCGTCCCCTTCAATTTCATCGGCGGTAAAGGTGAATTTATCACCTTCGTTAAGGGTGATTTTACCATCCTTAAATGTTTTAATTCTGTATTCGGGACCTTTTGTGTCAAGCATAAGAGCAATAGGCAGTCCTAACTCTTGTCTCACCTTTTTAACCGTATCAATACGCTTTTTATGGTCTTCGTGGTTATTGTGTGAAAAATTAAGCCGTGCAACATTCATTCCCGCCTTACACATTGCGGTAATTGTCTTTTCGTCCGAACAGGCAGGACCTAACGTACATACGATTTTAGTCTTTCTCATTATGCTTCTCCTTTATATGCTTAAAATATTATTTATTATCTAACTTTTCCAGTTATAATAATATCATACATATTATTAAAAAGCAAATATAAATAGAAAAATTGCAGTCTGCTGTTATCTACAAACTGCAATTACTTATTGAACTTTATTTAATTTTCGGGCAAATATCGGCTAAAATGCAGTTTTCGCATTTCGGGTTGCGTGCAGTACAAACATCTCTGCCGAAAAGCACCGTTCTGTGACAAAAATCGTTAGATTTTTCGGGCGGCAACAATTTTCGCATTTGGTTTTCGGCGGTAAGCGGGTTAGTAGAATTTATAAAACCCAAACGGTTGCAAATTCTGATAAAATGCGTGTCTGTTACAACGGCGGGTTTGCCGTAAATATCCCCGCAAACCAAATTTGCGGTTTTCCGTCCCACACCCGAAAGGGTTATTAAATCTTCAATATTATCGGGAACTTTTCCGCCGAAATCGGCAACAATTTTTTGTGCTATTAAAATTAAATCTTTGGCTTTTGTTTTGTAAAGACCGCAGGTTTTAATTAACTCCTCTACCCTTTTTAAATCCGCCTTTGCCATTTTTTCGGCGGTGGGGAATTCGCTGAATAAAGCGGGTGTTACAATATTCACACGTTTATCGGTACACTGTGCCGAAAGCCGTGTTGCAATAAGCAACTGAAAAGCGTCCTTATACTCCAAAGAACAAATTGCGTCAGGATATAATTTTTCAAATCGTTCTATTACCGCCCCTACCCTTTCTTTTTTACGCATTTGCAGACACCAATTTTAAATAACCAGATTTAATCCAGCCGAGTTTTCTCATGGCTTCGGCAATGGCAAGAGTTACAACTGCCGGTAATACAAAGTGCATTAAGATTATTTGGAGCAACGCAACAACCGGCGTAAATCCGGAAGCCACCATACTGTCATAAGCCATAAACTGACCTACAAGACCTGCCGAACCCATACCCGAACCAACAGGATTGCTAACCATTTTAAGCACCGCCGAAGAAACAGGTCCTAAAATTGCGCTGGCGATAATGGACGGTAACCAAATTATCGGGTGTCTTACAATATTGGGCATTTGAATCATAGAAGTACCTACACCCTGTGCCACAAGACCGCCTAATTTGTTTTCACGGTAACTTATAACCGCAAAGCCAACCATATTGCAACAGCAACCGATTGTTGCCGCACCTGCCGCCAAACCTGTAATTCCCATAGAAATACCGATAGCCGCCGAAGATATTGGCAATGTAAGCAAAATACCCATTACAACCGATACAACAATACCGCCTAAAATCGGGCTTTGTTCTACGTTAATATTAACCAAAGCGCCAATCCATTTCATTGCGGTGGAAATGTAAGGACCGACAAAATATCCTGCCGCAGCACCGGTTAAAATACAGCAAATAGGTGTAACAATAATATCCACCTTTGTTTTACCCGAAACAAGATATCCTATTTCAATGGCAACATAAGCCGCAATAAAAGCACCTAACGGTTCACCCGGAGCGCCTACCGTAAACTGCGAGTTAGCAAGGTTTGGAAATGCACCTATCATACCCACAACCGCCGCCGCAACGGTAGTAAGCGGAGAAGATTTTAATTTGCAGGCAACACCCACACCGATGCCCGCACCGGTTAAGGTTTTCGCCACGCTTCCCATTGCGTTAAGATATTCACCCACAGCGTTAGAGCCGACAAGTTTTGAAATTTGGCAGATGATTGTACCGATTATCAAGGTGGAAAACAAACCGTAAGCC
This sequence comes from Acutalibacteraceae bacterium, assembly GCA_036310925.1. Classification (GTDB taxonomy): domain Bacteria; phylum Bacillota; class Clostridia; order Oscillospirales; family Acutalibacteraceae; genus UBA737. The sequence goes on along the minus strand of JAXJQX010000018.1, from coordinate 88,785 downwards.
ATTCCCGAAAGACCGTCTATGAACAATCGGTTAAAATACTTTTTCATTGTAGATCCTTCCCTTTTTTGAAAGAAATTTTAAAACGATTATACCAAATTAAGTTTATTTTTACAATAGGAATAGTAAATAATTTTCGTAAAATAATAAAGTTAGTATAAAAAGGAGATTTTTTATGAAAACTATTGCATTTTTTGATACAAAAAGTTATGACAAAGAAAGTTTTTCCCCCTATATAAGCGAAGAGTACAACATCAGGTTTTTTGAAAACAAACTAAACCGAGATACCGTAAGTATGGCGGCTTGCTGTGATGCGGTTTGCGCATTTGTAAACGATACTATTGATAAATATGTTATAGAGCAGTTAGAAAAGTTCGGCGTGAAGATTTTGGCAATGCGTTGTGCGGGATATAATAATGTGGATTTAAAATATGCAAAGGGTAAGCTCTGTGTTGTGCGGGTTCCCGCCTATTCCCCCTATTCGGTTGCCGAGCACGCAATAGGTATGATTTTAATGTTAAACCGAAAAATCCACCGTGCATACATCAGAACCCGTGACCATAACTTTTCACTTGAAGGTTTAACTGGGTTTGACCTAAACGGAAAAACCGTAGGAATAATCGGTACGGGTAAAATAGGTGTTGCATTTTCCAAAGTTTGTAAAGGTTTCGGAATGAATATTTTAGGGTATGACCCATACCAAAACAAGGAATTTTGCGGAAAATACGAAACCCTTGAAAATCTGCTTAAAAACAGCGATATTATTTCCCTGCACTGCCCATTAACCAAGGAAAACAAATACCTTATTAACGCAGACACAATAAAACAAATGAAAAACGGGGTTTACATTATTAACACTTCCCGAGGAAAACTTATTGATACTTTAGCACTGATTAACGGAATGAAAAGCGGTAAAATCGGTGCGGCGGGGCTTGATGTTTACGAAGAAGAAACCGAACTGTTTTTTGAAGATTATTCGGACGAGATTATAAACGACGATATACTTTCCACACTGATTGCAATGCCTAACGTGATTGTAACTTCACATCAGGCGTTTTTAACCAAGGAAGCATTAAACGCAATTGCAAAAACCACAATAGAAAATCTTGATAACTACTTCAGAACCGGCAAATGTGATAACGAAATAAATATTTAACCTTGTCAAATACTTCTTTTTATGGTATAATCACTTTCGGTGATAAAATTGACAAAAATATACTTTGTAAGACATTGTGAAGCCGAAGGTAATATTATGAGAATTTTCCAAGGCACAACCGATTTGGACATTACCGAATTAGGCGCAAAACAACTTAAATTTATTAAAAAAAGATTTGAAAATGTAAATTTAGATAAAATCTACACAAGTCCCCTTATCCGTGCCAAAAAAACCGCACTTGCCGTAAAAGGAAATAAACAAATCGAAGTTACGGTACTTGACAGTCTTTGCGAACTTTACGGCGGTGTTGTGGAAGGTAAAAAATTTGTAGATGCATTCGACTCTATTGAAGGGCTTGCGGATATTTGGAAAAACCACCCGCAGGATTTTGCCCCGCAAGACGGTGAATCTATGCTCCACGCTTATGACCGCATTTTTGAAGCACTGAATTTTATAATAAAAAATAATCAAGGGAAAACCGTTGCCTGTGCTTCCCACGGGGGGGTTATCAGGTGTTTGCTTTGCCGTTTGCTTTATAACGATATTACCAAACTTAAAGAAGTTCCCTGGAGTGAAAACACCGCAGTAACACTTATTGAATCAGATGATGATAATACTATTAGGGTTAAGTTTTTTAACGATTTCAGCCACCTGCCGAAAGAACTTATTTCCAATGTTGCTAACCAACTTTCCAATTTCGGAAAGGAGAAGGACGAATGATTATAATGTCGGTCGATTTGGGTAAAGCACGAACCGGTATTGCCGTTAGCGACATAGGCGAGAGTTTCGCTTTTCCGAAAGGAGTTATTACCGAATATAACACAGAAAAACTTATCGACAAAATCGCAACTTATTCTAATGAATTAACCGCAAACTTAATAGTAGTGGGACTGCCAAAAAATATGGACGGAACGCATGGCTCGAGAGCCGAAGAATGTAAAGAAATTGCAAAGAAAATCGGTGAAAAATCACAAAAGGAAATTGTGATGTGGGACGAACGCTGCACAACAATTTCGGCACACACCGCCCTAAATTATACCGATACAAGGGGTAAAAAACGTAAAAATGTTGTAGACGCTGTTGCGGCGGTAATAATTCTCGAAGATTATTTAGCATATAGAAAAAATCAAAGGTGAACGCTCAGGCGCTCACCTTTTTAATATCTATTTTCTTCTGCACGGTTTCATATCAAAATTGGGGTTAAATGCGTAAAAATTCTTTTGATTAAGTTTATCTGTGGATATACGCAACGCTTCACCTGAACAACAATTGTGAAATGCTTTTGCGATGTCTTTTATTTTATATTTTCCACTTGATTTCAATGCTTTCTTTTGAGGCGGTTATGCGCTCTATAAGGCAATCAACCACCGTGATTTTGTCGCTTATTGTAAGCTCATCCCAATGCTCTAAATATCCGCTTATTTCTCCTATATTATCCTTTTGTGTCTCATCGAACTGTGCAATCTGTGTGCACAGTTCTTTCTTTTCGGCGTCAAGCTCGGTAATACGATTATTTATGTACTGCATCACCGTATCATTTGCCGAAGTGATTTTTGCGAGCAAAGAGGATATTTCTTTATCAATCTCTTCTATGCGTGTTTTGAGTTTTATAACTTGCAGGTTACAGCCGTCCTGCTTTTTCTTTGACAAGGTCTCGAATTCCGCTAATTTTTTCTGCATTTCTTTAAATACAATGTCATCCACAACATCTGCATCCAGCGAGCCGAAATGACATCCGCCGGCGTGATATTTGTTTGTGCAGAGATAATAGCGATTATCGGACTTGGTTTTGCACTTGTAAATCTTAGCGGTTAAAGCATATCCACAACCGGCACATTTGATTTTTCCCGCAAGCCAGGTTGCTTTTGCCTTAATGGGTCGTGCAACGCTTTGATTGTTTAAGCACTTAGAACGGCATTTAATCCATGTTGCTGAATCGACAAGCCCCTCGTGGGGAGCCAAAACCAATGTGTGACCCACTAAAGATATTGTTTTACGCTTGAAGCTGTCGCCCGAATAAAGATACGCTCCATTTATACCTATAAAGTCCCCGGGTGGGTTGACAATGTTCGTGCCTTGCGCTTTAAAGAATTCATAAAGCTGATAGTCGGCTTTTACATACGCAGGGTTGATTACCACATCACGCAATCGGCTTCGGTCAAAGAGTTTTCCGTCACGCTTTCGTATGCCGTGCTCTTCCAAATAACGCATAACATCGCCAAACGAGGTTTGTGGCTTTGAATACATTGAAAATATCAATCGAATAACCTCTGCTTCTTCCTCGATTGGCTTATACATTTTTGTTCGTATTCCGTCTATGGTTGTTTCAACCAGCTCAAATCCAAACGGTACTCTACCACCCATATAAAATCCACGTTTACTACGGGATGAATAGGCATCAATAACACGCTGCTGGATGGTCTCACGCTCAAGCTGTGCGAAAATCATTACAATCATCAGCATAGCCTTGCCAATGGGTGTAGAAGTATCAAATTTCTCCATTGTGCTGACAAAGTCAACACGGTTCTTTTGAAACACTTCAATTAAATTGGCGAAATCAAGCACCGAACGGCTGATACGGTCAAGGCGGTAAACGATAACACGGTTTACTTTGCCTGCCTCTATGTCACGCAACAAGTCTTGAAACGCAGGGCGGTCTATATTTTTGCCACTATAACCTTTGTCGGTATAAACTTTATAACTTTCTCCTGTCACTTCCTTTTTACAAAACTCGATTTGACTTTCAACGGATATGCTGTCTATCCTGTCAACCGATTGTCTTGCATAAATTGCGTCAAAAAGATTCAATTTTTACTCCCTTCTTCGCAAAAAGAAGCGGAGCTGCTGACATATATATTATAATGGATATAAGTAATCAACGCAAGTTTTACTTGTGTTGATTGCCAAATTTTATTTGGCACAAAATTATCAAACGATAATTTTGTTTATTCCATTTCAACGAGTTCGGTGAAAATAATTAGAAATTATTTTCACAAGCCGATTTATCGGCTAAAAAACAATGTTCTAACATTGTTTTTATTGAAGCTCGTTATACCATAACAGCCCTTTTTCTTCAAGGTTTACAGGACATATATTTATAAAAAACATCATATAATTTTGCTTCAATTTGTAGTTTTACTTCTCTTTTTTCGTCCACAGAAAATTGAGGGTTTAAATTGGTAATCGACACGATTTTGCTGCCGATTTTCTGCTCCCAAGACTGTGCGACATAATTTACCATGCAGTCCGTCTCCTTCCTTTTGCGAATATTTTTCTTTTATTAAAATATGATTTGCGTCTTGTCCTCTATACCAAAACGCATAAGCAATAAGTTTTGTTAATGCTTATTGCTTAAACTTTAAATCTGCCGTCATCAGATTTATGATTTTAGATTTCCGTTCAGAGAATCAGGTAGGGACTAACTCTCTGTCGAAAACCTGCAATTAAAACATAAGAATATAAATTTTGAGTTTCAAGAAATCTTTATGAATAGCTTCGTATTCACCACAACAGATGAAAACAAGATGGATTTGTGGTATAATTTAAGTGCAGCATAAGGTAGGTTATGTTGTTGGATCTTTGAGACCGATCAAGAAATTTACATAGGCTCTTTCTGCGAACCACGAATTGTTCAGCTCTTTTGAGCGAAAGAACGAATAGTAAAATGAGATATAAAAAGAGCCTCGCTGCAAATATGCTATGGAGGGAAAATAATGGAAGTAGTATATCAGCGCTGTTGTGGTATTGACGTACATAAGAAAATGATCGTAGCCTGCTTTCGTGACGGACGAAAAAAGGAAATACGAGAATTCGGTACGTTAACAAGCGAGCTTAGAGAGCTCACAAGCTGGCTTTTGGATAGCGGTTGTGAAATGATCGCTATGGAAAGTACAGCATCATACTGGAAACCCCTATACAATTTATTTGAATTATCCGGACTGCCTGCTATGGTGGTAAATGCACACCATATGAAATCCTTGCCGGGAAGAAAAACGGATATGAAGGATGCTGAATGGATTGCAGACCTGTTACAGCACGGACTGCTGAAAGCAAGCTTTATTCCTGACCGTGAGCAACGGGAATTACGAGAGGTGTCCCGTTACCGCAAAAGTCTTGTTGAGGAACGCAGTCGTGAGCTTAACCGTTTACAGAAAATGCTTGAAGGCGCTAATATTAAGCTCGGAAGCAAACTAACACACATAAACGGTAAAAGTGGCAGAAAATACTTAGACCTTTTACTCAGCGGAGAAGAAATATCTCTTGAGGCTGTGGATGACATAAGGAATCATCAGATGCATAGCAGTGCAGAAGAAATATTAAGTTCGCTTGACGGCATAATTTCTCCGTTACAGAGGAAACTTATTCGTAGTGTTCTTGACCATATTGACGATATGACAAAGCGAATCAAGGACATAGATAAGATTATTAAAGACTATATTAAGGACTATGAGGATGCCATAAATGCATTAGAAGAAATACCTGGCGTAGGTAAAATCGGTGCTCAAACCATAATTTCGGAAATTGGCAAAGATATGAGTAGATTTCCTTCGGCTTCTCACTTATGCTCTTGGGCAGGTGTAGCACCGGGAAACAACGAAAGTGCTGGTAAACGCCGTAGTGGTAGAACAACAAAAGGCAATCCTACGCTTAAAACCACTCTTATCCAATGTGCTCACGGTACATCCAAACACAAAGACACCTTTTTCTACGCACAGTTCCAGCGTATTAAAATACGCAGAGGTTCTAAAATTGCGGCTATGGCAGTTGCTCATTCAATGCTTACTGCAATTTACCACATACTGAAATACAACCAACCGTTCCACGATTTAGGTGCGGATTATTACAACAAGTTCAACCGCGAAAAGAAAATTAATTCTTATCTTAAAAAACTAAATGAATTAGGCTATGACATGACAGCCGTTCCTGCCATACCATAACCTATTCTTTACATACTTTTATTCACCCCGCCGCAAGACGGGTTATTTTTGTTGCCGTGTTTTCGTGGTTATCTATTTGTTTTCATAGTAAAACATTAACAAAAGGGAAAGCAATTATAAAAAATCAATGAAAAAAGCAAAAGCGCCGCTTTTCAGCGACGCCTTCGTATAATTATTTTAATTCATCGTTGTTACAATACTTATCTCCAATTAAATTCCCTTGCCATCTCTGCAAGGCAAGCGGAAAATGCAATTTGTTGATGATGATCATCTAACTGTTTTACAGCTTCGCATAGATCATGAATTGCATTAACAGCCTTTGCAACTTCCTCATTTTGTTTTGCTTCATATTGCAATTGCTCTATTTGGCGGTAATATTGCAAATTCACATATTGCGGATTAAACATTTGATTATAAAAAGTATTCATATTTCATCTCCATATTAAAAATCATCGTTTTCTTCTAACCATATATCAGTATCGGTTTTTTCACCAAATAACCTTTTTACATCATCAGAATTTGCAGGATATCCGAGATTAGTACGCTTGCTCCCGATTTTTTCTTGCATTGTCTTAGCAAAACTATATATAATGTTCGCCATATCCTTGATTTCTTGCATGTCCAAAGGAAAGTCATCAATAGCCTTTTGATTGAACAAATAATAGTCCTTATCATTATGAGCATAGGTTTTTCTTCTTCGCTCTGTAATATTTTTTATTAAAGATTTGTATTGACCTAATGCTTTTTTGAAGTTTTTACAATATTTTGCAATATCAAAAGACGCATCAAAATATCCTTTGTTTTGCAAACACATATTTCTAATTTGATATATGGATAAACCATCTTTTTGATCGAATAGTTTCGCTAACTCCATTGAATAGCGATAAATCAACGAGCTATGGGTTATATACATAAAATTTTGAGCTCGTTTGATTTTTACCTTGTCAATGGTTTTGATGGCGTCTAATGAATCAATAGCTAACCATACCCACACCATTTGAAGATGTAGCCCATCAATTATTTCTGTTAATTTATCTTTCGTGATATGCTCTTGCAATTGCTGTTACCACCTTTATTTAACCAACTCCTGATACATCTTCATTAGTTCTGCCACACAGGTGCTTTCCGTCATAGTCTTTACATCAAAACCATACGCCTGCATTACGGCGCGGTCGTTGGCTTGGTGAGCCTTGCGTAGTTCGGGTGGCGTTATGGTATCATCATATAAAATTGCAAGGCTACATTCCGGGTATTTGGCTCTTGCGTCCAAAATCGCTTGGGCAGTCTGCTCTATGCGTTTCTTTTGTTCTTCCGTAGGATTGCACCAAGGGAACGTATTATAGACGATCTCTTTCGAGTACCTATAATCGCTTTTTAATCTACCAGCAACAGTGCGCATCCAAGCCATATGTACGTTGGAGGTTAAGACGCCAAAATGATATAGAGAAGCATTTGGAACTATTTGCACAGCATTTGAAGATATTGTGTTCGCATCTAAAAAACCGATAGGAATATATTTTCTTCGTTCAGAAGATACGCTTGGAACAATTAGATAATCAACTCCCTCGGGTTGTGTCATTTGAGCAAAGCAATGGGGAACTTTCGCATATCCATTCGTTGTTTTTGCTTTGGATTCTTCCCTAAATTTGCGAACTGATTCTACCTTTTCATAAAGGATTTTACTGTTCTTAATGTCCAACGGTGAGGCGTTAACAAGCCAAAGGCAATATCTCTTTTTACCCTTGATAAACTCCTCGGCTCCCATATACGGATGAATCCATTTTTCCAGGTTTGGCTCTTTAGCTAAGATAGTGTCTTTTTCCTCTTCGGTTAAAATGAAATAACCGCCATCTCTCGGCTGATTTCCGAAAATCATCTTGGGAACATCGCACAGAGCATCTTTTGTTGCAACCACAAAACTGTCGCTTCCTTCTGTCAAATATGGACTGATATTAGCAACTATTTTAGGTGTTTTATCTGTTGTATATAGATACTTTTTGCTTCTATTGAAAAGTGCAAAACCAATAATTACGCAATGAACAGCTGCTTGGTCACTTGATTCGCTACCCCACTTAAATGTTTGATATGCGAAATTAATATGCACTCCAAGATCATTAAAAATGACATTCCACAAAATAGGAACCTGCGCTCCTTGGCAAATAGAATTAGTAGAAACAAATGCAACCTCAATTTTTGTGTTCTTGATATATTCTGCCGCTAATTTATACCAGCAGGTCACATAATCAAGATCTTGTACATCCTTAATGTTACCGAATATGTCTTGGACTTCTGTTTTCTGCAAACTTCCTTGATCCATCATTCTTGCACCAATAAAAGGCGGATTACCCATAATGTAATTAAGCTTGTCCTTAGGAACAACGCTTTCCCAATCGGTACGGAGGGCGTTGCCTTCTACGATGTTGGCATAGGATTTCAGCGGGAGGAAATCGAGGGACATATTTACAATATCCTCGGTTTCCTTAAGCATCTGGCTTTCTGCAATCCAAAGTGCAGTTTTTGCAACGGTAACAGCAAAATCGTTGATCTCAATGCCGTAGAATTGACCGATAGAAACCTTAATCAAACCATCATATCCAAGTAAAATCTGTCCCTGGTTGATAATCTCCAAGGCTTCATTCTCCAAACGACGCAGAGAAATATAGGTTTCGGTTAAGAAGTTACCGGAACCGCAGGCGGGGTCAAAGAACGTAAGCTTAGACAGCTTTTCACGGAATGCTTCTGCTTTATCGTTGCGAATCTTGGGTACTTTCAGTGCCTTGATCTCTGTAAGCTCCTCACGGAGCTCGTCCAGGAACAGTGGATCAATAACCTTATGGATATTTTCGATAGAGGTATAGTGCATACCGCCGCTGCGACGCGTTTCGGGGTTCAATGTGGACTCAAATACGGCGCCAAAGATGGTGGGGCTGATTTGCGACCAGTCGAAATCCTCGCTTGCGTTATGCAGGAGCAAATCAACAATATCCTGCGTCATGTTGGGAATCTCAATATTTTCGTCAGCAAACAAGCCGCCGTTAACGTAAGGGAATGCTGCTAAAGCATCATCCATATACGGATCACGCTCTTCGGTTTTGGTATCGAGTACACGGAAAAGGTCGATGAGTGCACGACGCACGTCTTTCACGTTAAAGCTCTTTATGTAATTATGGAATTTCAGATGACCACCGAAAATACCCGCGTCCTCTGCATAAAGGCAAAACACAAGACGGACACAAAGCATATTCAAGCTGCGCAGAGTTTCTTCACTGTCGGGATGAATATACTGCTTCAGAATGGCATCGTACAGTTTGCCCACAAGCTCACCGGCTTTGATGGAGATCTGTTCCTCTCGGTGCAGAAGCTCACTCTTTTCTTCTACAAGAAATTGCAGGCGATAATACTCCTTTCCGAGATCCTTAAGCATTATACTTTCCGGCTCACCTGTAGGCTTCTCCATATCGTAGATAAGGAACTCTTCAAAATTGCAAGTGATGATCCAACGAGGACGCTGCGAATAAGGCAGTGCCGCCGAATATCTCTGTGCCTGCTGAAAAGGATTGAGCAAAGTACCATCCGATTGACGAATAGGACTACGCAAATTAAGTCCCTTCTTTTTCTGTTCGATCAACACATGCGTAGAGGGAATATGACCGTCAATAAAGCTGGTATGGTCCAACTTTACGCGTTCTTCAAACAATATAAACTTTTCGGGTTCCGCAACGCCCAACACGTCACGTGCAAGAGAAAGCCAAAAGGACTGGCTGTCGCTCTTTTCGTCACCACGATCTTTCCAATATTCCGCAAAGGCTTTTGCGGCTCTTTTTCTATCTATATCTGTCATAATTTCATCTCCAAAACTTATAATTGATTTTTAAACGGTGTTTATTTGATGTATTCTATTTCAAATGTTTCTTTGGTAGAGACATACATATCGTTTCTGCTTTTATACTGCTCATATGACATTGAAATGTTTTGTTTATATTCATAACCGTATTGGTTCTTCCAGTAGAGGACCAAACAAACATCTATTTCTTTTCTATTAATTTTCTCTTGAAATTCAATATTGATGGGTTCCTGAAGTTCGTTAATATTCGTTTCTTCAAAAAAATAGTTGCAATTTTCGTGTTTTGAAAAGTCGTTATTAATGTATAGATCATAGCCACTTACAAAGCCAAAGGAATCGCCTCGTTTAAAGAATCTAAACTCGATGGTATTCCCTCTAATTATTTGGTTTTTAGGTGGAACAAGATAAGCTATTTTATCCTTACATGACATATCGGCTAAACGTTGATTGATCAAATTTGCATTTTCGTTTTGCCACAATGAAACAGCCGCTAATGCAACAGTACCGAAATAAGCCATGTATCCATACCAGAAATCAGGATTGTCAAAGATATTAATTGCAAATATAAAATATATTGCCAATATGGCGATGATCGGCAATATCAAAAAGAAACTTGCTGAAACTACAATAAATGATTTTTTCATTATGGTCTTCCTCTTTTAATTTTTCTTGCACCTTAAACTAGTAATTACTCTTCGGTGTACTCATGAGGTCTTTCTTTATAGTCTTTTACTTTATACTCACCTATGGTGTCGTATTTGCTTGATTTAGTTTCGGTGGGGGTTTTGGTTTCGTTATCTTCGCCGAGGATTGCATCGAAGAAGATGCGTTCAAGGTATTCATATTTTGAATAAATACCTTGTGATGCCCAAACGAGTGCGTTACGAACGTAGGCAGAGTTTATTTTGAAAAGTTCGTGTTCAACTTCAAAACCTAATGATTTTGCAAGAAGTACAGCAAACACTATAACAGTTCTTGTATTACCTTCACGGAAGGGGTGGGTTTGCCAAATACTTGCGATTATTCGAACAAGTTTGAAAACTATATCCTTATCATTGTCGCCGGTTCTTTTGAGCTTGGCGATTTCTTTCATTGTTTCATTTAGGTACTTTTTAATTTCTTTAGGATAAGCATAACGAACAGTATCACCGCCGAGAACATCTTCATATTTCACCATTTGAATGGTACGGAATTCTCCCGCCCAATCAAATATCTGACCGAAGATATTTCGGTGGATATCCTGCAAGGTTTCGGTGTTAAACTTTTCATATTTATAATCATAAATCGCCGCCATAGCAAGACCGGTAATATCAGCCTCTGCCTTGCGTAGCAGTTCAGAATCTTTTATATCTGCTAAATTTTTAAGCACGTTAACATCATCATATAAATAAGGGTCGCGCATTTGTTATACCTCCGTTACAAAGCCGTATCTTCTAAGTGTTTGCTCAAACACCGACAAGAATGTAATATTACCGTTTCTCCAATTTGCAAGGTCTTTTTTTACCCTATCACTTACAGGGACGCCCTCGATTGAGGTCATAGCATCGGAAAAGGAAATTCGCTTTGCTTTTTCGTCAACAGAAATGCTGTCCATACCGCTTGTGAGCTTTAACATATTTAATTTACGAAGTAATGCTTTATCCAATAACTCTGCGGCAGTTTCAATATCAGCGAGTCTGATTAAAATTTCAGGCAGTTGCGCCTCATATTCTTTTCTTAAAGAAATTTGATTTGTTATTTCATCCGCTTCTTCCGCCTTAATATATTTACTTTCAACAGTATCACCGTTGCGAGTTTGCAAATATAAATACTGTTTGCCGCCAATCGTTTTTTTAGAAATATATCCCTTGGGCAAAACACTAAGTTTTTGCTCAATTTCAAGTTTTGTTGCAAGTAATTTTTTATATTCAAAAATAATATCAGTCATAATACTACCTCCTGACTACTAATAGTATATCACAAATTAACCTACAAATCAACAATAATTTGAAAATTTGTAGGTTAATTATAACTATGCTGTAATCAGGACAGCAACTATTCAATTCGATTTTCTTTCAAGACCGCCATCACTTGCAACAAACAAGGTGATACCTAAACAAATAAGAAAAGCACCTGTTGATGTTGAGACCTTATATAAAATTGCAAAATAGCCTGTCCGAACAGTAATTAATATTAAAATCAGCATAACAATAAACTTAAATAGCTTCATTTTAAATCCTCCTTTTATGTACTAAAAAGCCTTATTTCAAGCGGTTTTGTCAGCTGCTCCGCCGAAGGCATTCCACTCTGTTGGTTGTGCTTCACCGAATCTTTGATAATGGTTTATTTCCCTTTGACGCAGGAATTTAAGCGGCTCTAAAATATCGGGGTCGTCTATTAAACGAATTAAATTATCATAGGTAACCCTTGCCTTTTGTTCTGCCGCCAAATCTTCGTGAAGGTCGGCTAAAACGTCACCCTTTGACTGAATATATTCGGCACGCCACGGAAGTGAAGCCGCCGCTATCGGATAAACGCTTGCGGTATGGTCTACAAAGTATTTATCAAACCCACTTTTTTTAATATCCTCTTCGGTTAAATTTTTGGTCAACTGATGAACCATAGCACAAACCATTTCCAAATGTGCCAATTCCTCTGTACCTATATCGGTTAAGATGCCTTTAACTTCGTTAAAAGGTTGGTCGTATCGTTGGGTTAGATAACGCATAGAAGCACCCAATTCACCGTCAGGTCCACCATATTGGCTAATAATAATCTGGGCGTATTTGGGATTTGGGTTTTTGATATTTACGGGATACTGTAATTTTTTCTCATATTGCCACATAACCTAAACCTCCTCCCTTTCCCACGGCCAAGGGCTTTCCAACCACTGCCAACAGCCGTCCGCCGGAGCGTCGTGGCTTGTTTCTATATAAGGACCGTACTTTTGCTCGTAAAGTTCCACACATTCTCTGCGTTTCATTCTGTACTCCCTTAAAAGTTCCATTGCCTTTTTGTTGGTGGGATGGGTATCTAAAAACAATACCAATTCGTGTATTGCAAAATCAAGTGAATAAATTTTCTTTTTAAGTTCTCTTTTTGCGTTCATTTATTTCGTCCTCCGTAAAAAGGTTTATCTAAATTAGGAAATAAAGTTCCGCGTTCAAATGCTTTTTCGGTTTCGTATACACTTTCAAGCGGTTGCATATCTACAAACGCCATTGTAAGCACACCGTTATTACCCGCAGGTGTTTCCACACAATAATCGGGATTAAAGCAGGGTTCTGCCATATCTACGTCAATAGAACTGTCCGTTCGGTTATATCTGTTATAAAAATCCATCATATCAAATGCTCTTCTGTCCATTTTTTGCTCCTTTCAGGTTGTCCCTTAACATTATATTTTCCGTATCAGGTTTCGGTTACAATTTTTTACAATATTTTATAAAAAAAGTATTGTAAATCTTTGCAAAATGCTTTATAATTAGTGTAAAAGGCGGAAATTATGAAAAATTGGCAATTTTTTATTTTTTCCTTATAATTTTTATGTTTTAAGGGGGTTTATTTTTATGTTTCCATCTACACCGTTTGTTGTTGTTTTGGGTATTGCAACTGTTTTTGTGGGACTTATCGGTCTTGTAATACTTTGCAAAGTATTATCTGCAGTTTGTAACATAAAGGTCGGACATAAGAAAGCCGATACTGCCGTAACAACAAACCAAACTGCCGCTGCCGAAAATGCGGTTATAGAAAACAGGCAGGAAATAATTGCAGCGGTTTCTGCAGTACTTGCGGAAGAACTCGGAACCGATGTTTCGGCGCTTAGAATTTTATCATTTAAAAAAATATAGGAAAAAGGTGTAAATTTATGAAAAAATATAATGTTAATGTAAACGGTACTTCTTACGAAATCACTTTAGAAGTTGTAGATGAAAAGGATGTTAAAACATCTGCTCCCACTGCTGCGAAAGCGGCTCCTGCTCCTGCTCCCGCCCCTGCACCTAAAACCAATGCAAACGGCGAAACCGTAACAAGCCCTATGCCCGGTAACATTCTTTCGGTTAATGTTCAAAACGGCGCCGCTGTTAAAAAAGGTGATGTGCTTATGGTTTTGGAAGCAATGAAAATGGAAAACGAAATTATGAGTCCCTGTGACGGTACTGTTGTATCCGTAAATGTTCAAAGCGGTGCTTCGGTCGAAACCGGTGCGGTTCTCTGTGTTATTGGTTAATTAACGGGAGATTATTATGGAGGCAATTTTTAATTTTCTTAAACAAACCGGTTTTTACTGTTTGTTTGCCGGTTTTATAGAACAAGGCGGTTGGAAAAACCTTGTTATGATTTTATTATCACTTTTCCTTTTATGGCTTGCCATAAAGAAGAAATTTGAACCGCTGCTTCTTATCGGTATTGCGTTCGGTATGTTACTTACCAACCTGCCGGGCGCCGGTCTTTACAACCAAGATTTATGGAATTCGTTTATGACCGAAGGCAGTGAGTTTTACCACGACTACGGTAATATTCTTGCGAACGGCGGTTTGCTTGACTACTTGTATATCGGTGTTAAAACCTGTATATATCCTTGTTTAATATTTATAGGTATCGGCGCTATGACCGATTTCGGACCTTTAATTTCCAACCCAAAATCTCTCTTGCTCGGTGCGGCTGCACAAATCGGTATTTTTGCAACCTTTATCGGCGCTGTTTTGTTGGGATTTGACGGTTTTGAAGCGTCATCTATCGGTATTATCGGCGGTGCGGACGGTCCTACCGCTATCTTTGTGACTTCAAAATTAGCACCGCACCTTTTAGGACCTATTGCGGTTGCGGCTTACAGTTATATGGCATTGGTGCCGGTTATTCAACCCCCTATTATGAAACTTTTAACCACCAAAAAAGAACGCCAAATCGTTATGAAGCCGTTAAGACAGGTTTCAAAAACCGAAAAGATTATCTTCCCCATTGCCGTTACAATTTTCGTAGCACTTTTGGTTCCGTCAGCGGCTCCGCTTATCGGTTGTCTTATGCTTGGTAACCTTTGGAAAGAATCCGGCGTTGCCGACCGTTTGTGCAAAACCGCACAAAACGAACTTATGAATATTGTTACAATATTCCTTGGAATTTCGGTTGGTGCTACTGCTACCGCAAAGAATTTCTTGAATTTAAGAACCCTTTCAATTATTGTTTTGGGTGTTGTTGCTTTCGGTGTTGCTACCGCTTGCGGTGTGCTTTTTGCAAAGTTTATGAACTTGTTTACAAAGAACAAAATGAACCCGCTTATCGGTTCTGCAGGCGTTTCTGCCGTTCCTATGGCCGCACGTGTTTCACAAATGGTGGGTCAAAAGGAAAACTCTTCCAACTTCCTTCTTATGCACGCTATGGGACCCAATGTTGCAGGTGTTATCGGTTCGGCAATTGCCGCAGGTACTTTAATTGCAATATTCGCACACTAATTGCTTTATAGGAGTTTTTTATGGAAAACAAAAAATTGTTTATAACCGACACTATTCTTCGTGACGCTCACCAATCGCAGGCGGCTACAAGAATGAAAATTGAAGATATGATTCCCGCCCTTGAACGGCTTGATCAAATTGGTTACTGGTCTTTGGAATGTTGGGGCGGTGCTACGTTTGACGTTTGTATGCGTTTTTTAAATGAAGATCCGTGGGAACGTCTTCGCACACTTAAAAAATATATGCCCAATACCAAACTTCAAATGCTTTTCCGCGGTCAAAACATTTTAGGTTACAAGCATTACGCAGACGATGTTGTTGACTCTTTTGTAGGAAAATCTATTGAAAACGGTATTGATGTTATCCGTATTTTTGACGCTCTTAACGATACCCGCAACCTTGAACAGGCAATTAAAAGCTGTAAAAAATACGGCGGTATTTGTGAACCGGCTTTAAGTTATACCGAAAGCCCCGTTCACAACGAGGAATACTTTGTAAAACTTGCAAAAGAACTTGAACAAATGGGTGCGGACGTTATTTGTATTAAAGATATGGCAAACCTTTTGTTGCCGTTTGACGCTTACTCGCTTGTTAAAAAGTTAAAGGAAAATGTAAGTGTTCCCATTCATCTTCATACCCATAACACAACCGGTACAGGTGATATGACCTACCTTATGGCGGCACAGGCAGGTGTTGATATTGTTGACTGTGCACTCTCGCCAATGGCTAACGGTACCGCCCAACCCGCAACCGAAGCGTTGGTAGCAACCCTTAAAGGCACTGTTAGGGATACCGGTCTTGACCTTGAAAAATTGGGTGATATTGCAACACATTTCCGCACAGTTGCCGATAAAATGAAAGCCGAAGGCATACTTGACCCCAAGGTATTAAACGTTGATACCAAAACCTTGATTTACCAAGTACCCGGCGGTATGCTTTCTAACCTTTTGTCGCAGTTAAAGCAGGCAAATGCCGAAAATAAGTACTATGACGCATTAGCCGAAGTACCACGTGTCCGTAAAGATTTCGGTTATCCCCCGCTTGTAACCCCTACAAGCCAAATTGTCGGCACTCAAGCGGTTCTTAACGTGCTTTCGGGCGAACGCTATAAAATGGTTCCCAAGGAATCTAAAGCACTCCTACGTGGTGAATACGGCCGTCTTCCCGCCGAAGTTAACGAGCAAGTTCGTAAAAAAGCAATCGGTGATGATGAGGTTATCACCTGCCGTCCTGCCGATTTAATTGAACCCGAACTTAAAAAATACAAAGCCGAAATGCAACAAAAAGGTATTGGCAAATCTGATGAGGACGTATTAAGTTATGCCCTTTTCCCCCAAGTTGCCGAAAAATTCCTTAAAAACCGTGACAGTAAAGACATTGTCAGAAACCTTATTGTAGAAGATTTGTCTGTTTAAAAGATTTCAAGCGTATCGAACACAAAGTTTGATACGCTTGAACTATTACATAATTGTAATTAAAACCAGCATTTCTCTTACACGGCGGTAAATTTCGTTTGCATCTTCTATCGGCAACGGATTTTTGCCTTTTCCCAATTCTATTGTAAAGGCAGGGCGTTTAAATTCGCTTATAAACCAGTCTTTAAACCCTCCACCTTCGGCAATGGAAATGGGTACATCAAGTGCATAACCCGAAGATGTTGCCATAATTTCCGCCATTCTTTGCGCTCGGGGCGGAACTTTTTCACCGAATGTCCAATAAATTACTTCCCCTTGCGAATGTAACGCCACGGCGTGACGGATTTTAGTATCACGGCAAAGGTTCACAACTGCCACCGTTTCGGGTTCGCTTTCGGGTTTAGTACCGCCGAAACGTGTGGGACTTGCTCCGTAAATACCAAGTGCCCTTTCCTTGTTTCGCAAATTTTCCCAATCGGCATTAAAGTTATGGTTAATATCCACCCCACGCAAATTTGCATTCCATTTTTGGAAATTGTTTTTGCAAAGTTTGGCAATTTTATCCCCAAATTCCCCGCACGCCTTTTTGCCTAAAAGCGAAATATCACAGCCGTCGGGATTAACGCAAGGCACAAAAATTATCCCCCTGCCGTTTAGTCCCCGTTTTGCGTTTATCCCCTCTATGTACCCACCGCTTTGTAATGTTTCGCACAACTGCTCAATATACATTAAAAGTATTAGTGACGTTATCCTTTCACTGCCGTGAAAAGCAGCGGTTATAAGCACATATTCTGCCGCAGAGCCGATTTTCAAAGCAGTAATCTCTTTCCCGCCGCAACTTTTACCAATGGTACTTCTTTTAATAAATTTGTATTTTTCGCAAAGTGCCGTTATTGCCCTTTGCCTTTCGTAATAATCGTATTCCTTTACTGTTATTATGTTATCCATTATTCCCAACTCCCACTTAATATATATGAAATAAAGGTGAAAATAATGAATTTAACTGAAAAACAACTTACAAAAGAATATATTTTCAAAGGAAGAGTTATAAATTTAAGACGTGATACTGCACTTCTTCCCAACAATACTACCGCAACCCGTGAAGTTATTGAACATAACGGCGGTGTTTGTGTTGCCGCTTTGACCGACAATGACGAGGTTCTGTTCGTAAGGCAATTCCGTTACCCATATATGGAAGAAATTTTGGAAATACCGGCAGGCAAACGTGACTCTGCCGACGAAGACCCTCTTTTGTGCGGAAAACGTGAGTTAAAAGAAGAAACCGGCGCTACCGCAAAGAAATTTATCCCGCTCGGCGAACTTTACCCAACACCCGGATATTGCGGAGAAATTATTTGGATGTTTGCCGCAACAGGGCTTGATTTCGGGCAAACCTGCCCCGACGAGGACGAATTTTTGGAAGTAGAAAAAATACCGCTAAATAAAGCGGTAGAAATGATATTAAACGGTGAAATTAAGGACGCAAAAACCCAAGCCGCCGTACTTAAACTGAAAATGTTAAAAGAAAACGGAAATATATAACTAAACTGCGGTTTTCAAATGACTTACTACTAATATATATTTATAAATAATTAACGGGTGACTGTTTGTCGCCCGTTAATTTTTTCAACATCATTTTATCTTCTGATACTGCAATTTTTTCAATTTGCATTAGAATAATCTACCGAACTTTCACATTCAAGTTTTAAAATTCTTCGGTCTGCATTTTTAATTTTTTCCTCTATAACCGGCAGCCGTAAAGCAAGATTACTGTATGATTCCATTCTTTTTTCAAGTTGTTCCAAACGGTAATTAACAAGTTTTCCGCCGGCAATAATTCCGCCGGCAGTACCCACAAGTGTTCCCAAAAAGGAAATAGAAGCGACTATTACCGTGTTATCCATTTGTATTCACCGCTTTTATAATATTTTCCCTTTGTTTTTTATAGGGTTCCTGCTCCGAAAAAAGCGAGGAATAAGAAAAATAGACATAACCCTCCACCGTTCTGTCTTTTTTACAAATTTCCACCTGTCGACTAATAATATCAAAATTATTTTCCCATTCTTCACGGTCTTCTTCCAATTCGGGGATACCTTTATAACAACCCAAACCGACATAAAGCCCTACATTACTGTTTTTTACCGCTTTTTTCCAGGTTTCAAGCATATTCTGGAACCTAAACTCCTCTTGCGGATACGAAAAACCGAAATAAATTTGCGGAATAATAACATCTACATATTCGCCGTTTATCCATTCTTTTACATCTGCGTAAAGATTATTGTAATTTTTATCCAACGATGCCATTGGGCTTACCGAAAAAATTACGTCATTATCCTTGTACTTAACGGCATCGTAACAACCGCTTATGAGCAAATTAACGTTATTTCTTCGCCAATTTTCCAAACTTAAGGGATTTTGGCTGCTCCCGCTGTAATTTTTATAGGAAATTTCATCAAATGATGCCTCGGTTGTGGGGTAAAAATAATCATCAAAATGTATTCCGTCTATATCGTAATTTTCCAAAATTTCCTTTATACCGTTTATAACAAGATTTCGCACCTCCGCCTCGGCAGGGTTTAGGTATATACCGCCGCTTACGCAAACATTTTTATCGTTTTCGGGATTTTCGTCGGTCAGCCAAATGTATGCGGGACTGTCGGTATTAAGGGTGTTTACATCGGTAGTAGAAGTCGAAACTCTGTAAGGGTTTATCCAAGCGTGAACCATTATATTTTCGGCTTTTAAGGTTTTTGTTATGTATTCCAAAACATCGTAATCATACCCGTCAAGCGCTTTCATTTTAGGAAAATATTTTGAAGGGTACAAAGAATCGCAAAATGCACGGACGTGGATATATACATTTTCAATTTCCAGTTCCTTTAGGTTGGATAAAACTTGCGAAAATTCGTTTTTAAAACCGTTTTCACTCAAAAGCATACTGTTAATTTCGCTGTAAGAAATCCAAACACCGCTTTCGGCAATACCGCTGTTTCCTGTATCTTTTACTTTAGGTGCAGTGCAACCCGAAAGACAAAAAATCAGTACTGCAATAATACAAATTTTCTTCATAATTTTAACCTATTTCCCTGTAAATTATTTCTAAATCGGCTACCGACATTCCGCTTTTGGAATCAAGTGTTATGTAAACCGAATCGGCACCGTTTACGTAAGGTGATAATTTAACCGATTTATATTCCCTGCCGTTCAGTTCGTTTTCGGTCATTTTTAGGTTTACATCCGCAATTTGTCTTTGATTGACATAAATTCCGATATTCGCTTTAGAAGCAAGGGACAGATAGATACTTTCGATTTTTTGTTTTTTAAAACCGGAAGAAAAATTGAAACGTTTTGTGGTAATACTGCTTTCAATCGGTAAATCGCATTTTACAACGTTTCCGTCGGAATCAAGGTCTATAAATTCATCGGTTTCGGCGTTTAACTGCGCAATATAAGAAACATTACCGTCCGTAGTTGAACAAAGAAACCAAAAATTATTGTTAAACCAAAAACCGCCGTTGATTTTATATTTTTCCGGAAATTCAAAATAATGCCACACGGCATTTTTACCGCCGATTTCCGCCGTGAATGCTTTGTTTTTTCTGAAAATTATATAATTGTTACTTCCACCGCAAGCAAAATCGGGATATTTAAAATACTCAAATTTTTCGCCCGGATTGTCCGAAATTGCAACCAATCCTCCCGAATCGAGCGATTTTAAAAGATAAATTTTACGGTCTTTACCCAAAAATACAATATCGTCGTTTAAAACGGCGGTAAAATCCTTACCGTAACATCCAACCTTATCGGTGATAATATTGCAGTAAAACTTATCGTCATAAGTGAAAATTTTATCACTGTCGGCAAGCAAGGAAATATCGTTAATCTTATTTCCGTTTCTAAAGTTCAGGTAATAAATTCCGTCCTGTTTAAGCACTACAATGCGATTGTCCTTTATGGCAATGTCAACAACTTCACTGTCGGCAGAGCCAACCTTGACCGAAGATTTTTGCGAAAAGTACAGCGGGTTGTCAAAATCGGCTTCATATACTTCGTTACCGCTTTCTCCGCCCGAAATTATTATACGTGATTTATAGTTGCAAGCGCAAGTAGAATGTATAATTTTTTCCTTCCCTTTTTCTATTTCTTTTGTGGCGGTAATTTTAATGTTGTTTTCATTATAGATATCCATTAACGGAATAGGATAGTCTTTACCGTTTGAAAGAAAGTAAACCGTACCTTTTTCCCTATCAACCTGCATAGTAACCTCTACTCCGAAAAATGTTTGGCGGTTTTCTGTACTGTGTGCGCCCACCAGCCATTCCACGTAATCAACAAGGTTGTAGTAAATTCGGCAAATAACGCTTTCGCTTGAAAGTTTCGGAAAAGGCAATCTAAAAGAATTGGAATACCCGTCCGAAGTAAAATATGCGTGAAATCTGCCGTTCAGCATATTGGGTGACTCCAATATTTTCGGCGAATTAAAGTTTACCTGATTGTTTCCCTTTGGAATAGCATATTTGTTGCCCCTGCCGTTTATGTAAAGGGTTGGTATATAAAAATTATAAACCCTGTTCCATTCCTTAAAATCCTCGCTTATTTCATAAATAGCATAAAACCTTTGGTCGTCGTAAAAATCATTTTGAGTTGTAGCCATTGCAAAAATGCCACCGCCGGTTTGCGGTTTTCCCGTGTAGAAAAGAATATTTATAGGTGTGTAAAATATTTCGCTTGTGGTTCTAAAGAAGGAAATTTTACCCGCCGGTAAAAAATTCCCGTTTTCACCCACCAAAAATACGTTGCAGTAATATACATAATCTTCCACACAAATTTCACCCGTTGCAATACGCATATATTCCCCCGCAATATTAAGTCCCGCATTGTGAAGTTTATATTCATATTTGTAAAACGTATCAGTTTCTTCGGGTTTTATGTATTTTGCGGCATCAACCCTTGTTCCCGCTCTTGTTTTTAAAACCCCGTCCCGAAACCAAACATTTTTGCAATCACTTAACTGATTATCCTCAATATCCGAAGGCGATAATAAACAGTTTATACCGCCGTCGAGATTTTTCACCCTTAAAGTTTTGTAACTTGCCTTTTTTAATGAATCGTATTTCATTTAATCAACCCCGTAACTCACCGTTGGCAAACTGTCTTGTATTTTTTGAATTTCGCTTAAAACCGCCGCTCTTTTTGCGTTGTAAATTTGGGTGAATAATCTGTTTTGCTCGCTTTCTCCCTCGCTTAAGGATAACAGCATTGCCGTGCCGTAACAAAGCGCATCAATTTGCGGTTCGGTAGCAATTATTTCGTTTTCCAATACTTTTATAGGGGGTATTTTCAAATCAAAACATATTTGGTTAATAATATCCGGCATACGTTCAAGCACTATTTGTTCCGAAAAACCGTCATCAATGCGATTTCGGTTTCCGCTCAAATTCAGAACCTTGTTATAAATATCATACCCCGTCATTTACTGCCACCTCCGTCGCTTCTGTTAATAGTGAATTTTTATCGGGAATACTGCCGTTCGGCAACCTTTTAATTAACTGTTCTTTGGTGATAATTCCTTTTTCAAAAAGGGTTATTAAGTTGTCAAAACATTCTCTTTCGCTGTAAACCGTGCCGCCCGATACGTTAACCTTTGTGTTGATAATAAGTTCACTGTATCTTGATGCGGTAAACGGCATATACCAAATTCCCTTTTGGTCGCAAATTTTAATTTTTCGGTCGGAATACTGTGTAATCCAAAAATCCGCCCAAATTCTTGCGGTTTCTTCAATAAATGCGTAAAATCGGTTTTTAATTATTTGTAACGGCATTAAAGCGGCATCACGCATTGCAATAAGTGCGGTTGCGTTATCGGCTCTGCTGTCACCGAGTGCTACTTCGTTAGCACCGCTTTGGGTTAAGGTGTTGTTTATTAGCGAGTTTATGCTAACATCATAATCTTCGTTAAATGTAGGCGGTGTGACATATTTAACCGCACCCGTAACATCTTCGTTACTGCCGAAAACCTTTATAATTTGTCCCGGTTCATTAGTTATTTTTTGGGTTACGGTGTCGCCGTTTACAAGCATTATGGGCATACCGGTTGTCATAGCCGACCAAACATTAGCCGTAATCATTCGGTTAATTGCAATTTGATTAGGTATTAAATAGGTAATTTCGCTTTCACCGTAAACCGAATTGTTTTTGCGTTCCCATTTAAAAATGTTAATTGGGTAACGTCTGAGACCCGTGTCAAAAACATTTCTTACTACCGCTCTTTCACATACCTTTATACATTTAATTGTATAATTTCCGTCCGGTTTATATTCCTTAAAAAACTTTGTAATAAGGTTTACTTTTCCCGATACAGAAGATTCTTCAATATCCCTTAAAACATTGGTGTCAGCTCCGAAAATCCGTGCTTCCCTTAATACTTTTTCGGTTTCTGTAAGTGCCGAAATTATTATATAACTTTGTTTTTCAACCTCTTCGCAGTAAACATCACCGAAATATACGTCTTCTATATCCAGCACTTCGCAGGCAATATCTCCGCTTATTTTGCATTTTTTGCCCTCGTCGGCATAAAGTCCTGTTCTAATTTCCGAATCCCAATAGGTATAGAGTACCCCTGTACCAGTAACATAAGCGTTTCTTAAAATTTTATCCTGCAAACTTGCAAAGTTTACTCTTTCGGCAGTTGTGTCAAAATATTTGCCGAACGCTTTGGTTATAAGGTTAATTTCCGCCTGATTTAAAACACCGTCGTAAGGTTTTGCGTTATCCCTTTGTGTAGTAATACTGTTGTCGGTCGGTATTCCCTCTGCCGAAAAATCAACGCTTATTGGCGCATTTAGTATTTGGGACATTTTATAGTCGCCTATACGTTTTATTATGTTATGACGTACAAGCGGACGGTCGTTACCGCATTTAGCACCATACCATTGGTCGCCAATAAAAAAGCGTTCGTTAATTCGGTTTTGTTCGTACATTCCTCTTTTACCTAAAGATGACTTGTAATTAACCCCCGCCTGATATTCGCCGTAGACTTCTTTGTAATCCAAATTCATTGTGTTACCTCCTTATTTTAAAAGGGAGGTTTCCCTCCCTCTTAAATTCATTTTTAAGAAACCGTAACAGTTGCTATTTCGGATTTAATTCCTGCAATACCGTTTACAATTACCGATACATAGTAGTAATGCTTGCCTGCCTTTAAATCTTCAGGCAAAGCATAGGTTGCAGAGTTTGCACCCTTAACCTTAACCCCACCTGTACCGTTTTCGTTTTCGGCCTTATACCACTGGTAGGTAAGTTGACCTTCACTTTGTGCGGTAACCGAAATTGTTTCATCAATAGCACCTTCGGTTACTTCAATGCTTTGAGGAGCCGCAGTTATTACAACTTCGGGAGATACCCAAGCCCAAATAGCATCAAGACCGCTTTTGTTTACAAATACATCATAATAAATTCTGTAATCAAACTTGTAAGCATCGGCATCTATATTCTGTTCGGGTGTGAAAATACGCATATTTTCGGTTTTCTTTACAAGGTGTGCGCCCGATTTAGGGGTTACAAGCATATAAATCTCACGTGATTTTTCGGCAGGAGTAAAACCGTTTGCACCGAAAGTATAAGCGGTTTTCATTCTCTCGCTTACAACCGGAATAATTGCCACACCGTTAATGCTTTTAACCTTAAGCGAAATTTCACCCTGTTTAAAATCACTTACGGTAATCATTTTTGAAACTTCGTCGGAATTTTGGAGTTGTGCAAACATATAACCGTCTACAAAAGCCACCAATTCTTCGTCATAACCTACTTGCGCCTGCACTTCGTTAATAAGTTTGCAAAGTGCTTCAAACGGTTTTTTAACGTCGCCGTTTATAGTGTTAGAACGTGTAACCGCCAAACCGCCTAATTTAGAAAGCACATAAGCGTCACATTCCGGTACAACCTTGGTGCGAACATATTCGCCCAAAATTTTGCCTGCAAGATTTGCAACACCCGTTTCGTCCATATCTTCACGGTCAATTTGCAAAGAACGTGCACGGTCCATTGCCATTGTATAAGAAGTGTTGCTTACGGTAATTGCACCCTTTGTAAAGCCGGTTTCACGGTCATAATCTGCAAGTCCTTGAAAATCCACATCGGGAATAATTACGGTTTTTGCACCTACAAATTTTGTGGCAAGTGCATTATCCGCAAAAAAGCCGGTTGCACTTTTTTGCAAAAACATTTTATCAAGTTCGTTTGAATATCTTGTTGCATTTTCTATACTGTTAATTGACATTTTTAAATCCTCCGTTTAATTATTTGTTCCAAAGTCCTTTTAAAAATTCTGCTGTTTCGGGATTGTCGATACCCCGTTTGGTAAGTTGGGAGCCAACACTTGAATTTTTTGCCGAGTTTTGCTTATTTAAATTATTGCGAACGGCAATTTCCTCGTTCAATTTGTATCTTAAATACTCATCAAGCAGTAAACTTCCCTTTAATTTTGCGTTTTCCACAACGCTTTCGGGCAAACTGTCTAATGATTTAAATTTCGGGAATTTTTCTTTTAATTCCTCAAAACCCCTTATTTCGGAATCTTTATTATTTTCAAGTTCCAAAATATGCTCCGCAAGCGCTCCGTCACCGCCGCATTTTTCGGTCAACTGTTGCTTTTTTGTGTTGTAATTTTGGGTTTTAAGTTCCGAGATAAACTCGCTTACACTTTTACCCTTTTGGAGTGCTATTTTTTTAAGTTCTTCAAAGTCTTCGCAAATACTTTCAAATTTAAGTCCCTTTTGTGCCAATTCGCCGGCTTTGGCAACATCAAGATTCATAATTTGTTTGTTGTACTTTACGGGAATGAAAATTTCCGTTTGTTCGGGTGTGATATCCCTGTTTTCTTCCGCCTGTGGTATGGCGGCAGAACTGTTAACACTTTCTGTCATAAAAAATCTCCGTTTCCTAAAATTACTGTTGAGGTGTACCGTCATAATTCAAAAAGTTTTCATATTCCTTTTGAATTTCGCTGTCATTACTCACGTGTTTAATTGGCTTTTTTGTTTTAGTGTAGCTTTGAGTATCCGTACTAAAGCCAATCAAAAACCCTAAAGCCAAAGCAAAAACCGCAACAAGCATAACTGTTACAATCATCATAAATCCCAACCTCCGTTAAAATCTGTTTGGCTAATCTCACTTTCACTTAACGGTTCTTCCCTAACTGCGGGTTTAAAGAATTTTACATCTTCAAAGGCATACCTTAAGGCATCGCAAAGGTGGTTTTCACTGTCTTTTGGCAGTTTATAACCGTTTTCACTGCGTTTACTGTCATAAACGTAGGAAGATAATTCTCTAATCATATTCACGCATAAAGGATTAACCGTAATTTTATATTCGCTAATGGCGGAAATTCCGTTTAAAATACTGTCCCGCCCTTTTACGGATGGGGTAATCCTTATAATACCCAAACGGCGTAAATCGTCGTTGGATTTCGGTTCGGCACAGTCGGCACGTATTTTTTCTTTGGCAAATCCCAATTTTTTTATTTCTTCGGCAATATCACAGTTAAGCATTTTTCTTTTATAAAATTCGCAGTAAATGTAAATTTGCCGGTCAATGGGGTTTGCCATAAACCCTACAAACGCCGTGGGGTCGCTCGTGTAACCGTAATCAAGCCCGAAAAAATGTTTCCATTTGTACTCGTCCTTTTTCGGTACTTCTATTTTACCTACCGTCCAGTTTTCATAAACTAACCCTTCGGAAATGCCCCAGTTTCCAAGTCCCGCTACCTCGTATTTTCTACGGTTTGTCTGTTTCATACGTTCAAACACCAAACGGTCGGTTTGGTCTAAAAACTCGTTTACAAGATAGTTGGTGGAAAATGTGGCAACATCGGGCGATGCAGTGTCAAAAAACCGCTTTTTAAGCCAATGTGTTTCGCTCCAAGGGTTAAATGTAAGGGTGGTTTGTTTGTATAACGGCGGAGGTATTTTTCCACGCGGTACCGAAAGGTCAAGTTTGTCAAAATCGGCTTCGTTCGCTATTTCAAACGCTTCCTCTATCCAAACATAGTTTAAATACCCTTTCGGCACGGTTGTAGAAGCAAGTTTAAGTACATCGTCAAACCCACGGAAAATTATTTTTTGCCCCGTCGGTTTGTATACCATTTCCAAAGGTGATACCGTGTTATTCCAATATTCCGAAACCCCTAATCTTTCCTGTGCCCATTTAAGTTGTGCAAAGGTGGAATCCCTGTGGGTGTTCATAACCCCCCGCACAACAAGCAGATTACTTTCCTCCTCTTTCATTAGCCGAAATATAAAATTAAGTGCTGTAGTGGCTGATTTTTTAGAACCTTTTCCGCCCTTTAAAACTCGGTAACGTTTTTTGCAGTTCCAAAATTTTTCATAACCTTGACCGACAATCTTTGACATCTTAATCTCGGATGTCGTCAACAATCATCACCGCCTTAGAAGTCGTCGTCCTTTGTTCGGCTTTTTCACTTACGATTGAACGTAATTCCTTTATAGCTGAAAGGTCTCCCGAAGACGCCTTCTTGTAAAGAGCAATCATAACTGCGGTTTTTCTTGTCGGGTTTTTAACCTCAAACCCCTCATCTCTTAGCGACTGTGCTTCACTTTCAGAAAGTCTTTCATTAAGCAGCGTTTTCAAGGTTTTATAAAGTAGTTTATCATTCTCTCGCAAATTTTTCCCTCCAATCAGCGTAACTAATAATACTTAAAACAAAACCGACATTAACCGACATAAAAATATTTTAAAAAATTCATACATTTGTCATAATTTTGTGGTATTATTAGAATGAAAAATTTTAAAGTCAGGGGTTAAGGTATGAAGTATAAAATATTAGTTGTGGACGATGATACGAATATTTGCGAGTTATTGCGGCTTTACCTTGAAAAAGAGGGGTTTGAAACAGTAGTGGCAAACGACGGCGAACAGGCGGTGGAATACGCCAATAAATACACACCCGATTTAATTTTGCTTGATATTATGTTACCTAAGCTTGACGGTTGGCAGGTTTGCCGCCAAATACGCAAAACTTTGGAAACCCCTATAATTATGCTTACCGCCAAGGGTGAAACCTTTGATAAAATATTGGGGTTGGAACTCGGTGCGGACGATTACATAACCAAACCCTTTGACACAAAGGAAGTAATTGCCCGTGTTAAAGCGGTTTTAAGAAGAACTTATGACAGCGAAAAAAACAACATACAGGAGGTTAAGTACGATAAATTAAGAATTAACCTTACAAATTACGAACTTGTGGTAGACGGAAAGAGCATTGACACACCCCCGAAAGAACTTGAACTTATTTACCATTTGGCAAGCAATCCAAACCGTGTTTACACCCGTGACCAACTTCTTGACGAAGTTTGGGGATTTGACTATTACGGCGATTCTAGAACGGTTGACGTTCACGTAAAACGGTTGCGTGAAAAATTGGAAAACATTTCACCCGAATGGTCGCTTAAAACCGTTTGGGGTGTAGGTTATAAGTTTGAGGTTAAATAGGTATGAAACTTAAACTTTTTAAAAAGTTTTTCTTTATAACTACCTCCATTATCATTATTTCTCTTACGGTTATGATGATGATTTTATCGGTTGTACTTAATTACTACATTTCCAAAGCAACATATAAAACCTTAAGCGAATGTTGCGAACAGGTTGCCGCTACCGCCGAGGTTGATGAAAATACCACCGAAAATGCACAGTTTTTAAACCTATTAAAAACCGTTTCGTTTGTCGCTTCGGCCGATGTTTTTATAACCGACAGTGACGGTGCGGTTCTGATTTGTGCCTGTGGCGAATGGCAGGAAAACGGAAAATGCTTACATTCTTCTTACATTGTGCCTAAAAGCATAATAGAAAAATCCGGCAAGGATGACGGCAAAATCATAAGTACCATTGATATGTACAAATACCCCCATTATGTCACCTCCAAGCCGGTTAAAATCGCTGAAAAACAGTATTACATTTTTTCAACTGCCCCCCTTTCGCAATCAAGAGAACTTATGGCTGCGGTATCAAAAATTTTCTTACTTATATCGGCAATACCCATAGTTTTAATGTTCTTCGCCATCTACGCTATGACCTACCGCCTTACAAAACCCTTAAAAAGTATGTCCGAAGCGGCAAAATCTATGGCAATGGGTGATTTTTCAAAACGAATACCCGTTACAAGTGACGACGAAATAGGCGAACTTGCGGTTTCTTTTAATATGATGACCAATTCATTGGCACAACTTGAGGGTATGAGAAGAAGTTTTGTGGGAAATGTTTCCCACGAACTTAAGACACCTATGACTACAATAGGCGGGTTTATAGACGGCATTTTGGACGGTACAATCCCCCCTGAACGCCACGAATATTACCTAAATATCGTTTCCGAAGAAATAAAGCGTTTGTCACGTTTGGTAGCGGGTATGCTCAGTATGGCACGGCTCGAATCGGGTCAGGAAGTTTTGAAACCCAAAACATTTGACTTTTCTCAACTTTTATGTACAATAGTTATAGGTCAAGAAAGGCGAATCGAAGAAAGAGAACTTGAAATAGCGGGACTTGACAGTATTGAGAGCATAAATATAACCGCCGATAAAGATTTGATTTATCAAGCGGTGTATAATTTAGTAGATAACGCTATTAAATTTTCTAACCAAAAAGGTAAAATTAAATTTTCGCTTAACGATTTAGGTGAAAGTATTGTCTTTAAAATCACCAATTCGGGTAAAGGTATTCCCGAAAGGGAATTACCACTTGTTTTTGAACGGTTTTACAAGGGTGATAAATCACGTTCCGACGTTAAGGACAGTACGGGTATAGGACTTTATATTGTAAAAACAATAGTTTCGTCCCACAAAGGCACTATAACCGTAGCAAGTAAAGAAAATCAGTTTACTTCATTTGAAATTAAACTACCTAAGGAGACAGAAAATGGAAGAATTTAACAACATTAACAATACCCCCGAAAATCAAGAATCCCCCGCAGAAGAAACAAACTATGAAGAAACAACGCAACAAGAAACCATCTTTGAGGAGCAGGCGCAGGAGGAAAACCAAAACGGGCAGCCGAATTTTACGCCTTTTAACCCAATAAACTACACACCCGTTACCGAGGTAAAGGAATATAAACCCATAAGCAAGGGCTTAAAACTTTTTGCATTTATAATGGCGGCGGTAATTTTGCTTTCAAGCACCTGTCTTGCGGGTTATTTTGTGGGTAAAAACAGCGTAAAAACCGGCTCTTTCGGTCAAAAGGTAAACCTTAACCTTGCAAGCAAACCCACAAACAAAGACCAATTAAGCGCCGCAGAAGTATACCAAAAGGTAAACCCCAATATTGTGGGTATTTTGGTTTACAACTCTAAAGGAATCGGTGCGCAGGCAAGCGGTGTAATTTATACCGAAGACGGTTACATTGTAACCAATGACCATATCTATTCCGAAGTTGCCGCACCCAACTTTAGAATTTACACCTATGACGGCAAACAGTATGACGCAAAATATGTTGCGGGTGATAAAATTTCGGACCTTGCGGTTTTAAAAATAGACGGTGAAAAATTCACCCCTGCCACTTTCGGCGATTCGGACCAACTAATCTACGGGGAAGACGTTGTAGCAATAGGCAGACCGAACGACGCTAAATCCCCCTCAAGTATAACAATGGGCATTATATCGGCACTTAACCGCCGTGTAACCACCACCACAAGTTATTCTTCACGCCTTATCCAAACCGACAGTGCGATAAACCCCGGCAGTTCGGGCGGCGCTTTGGTCAATATGTACGGTCAGGTTGTAGGTATAACCTCTTCCAAACTTGCAAGTACCGACCAAGACGCAGTAGGTTACGCAATCCCCACCACGGTTATGAAACGCATTGTTACCGAACTTATAGAAAAAGGCAAGGTTGTAAGCCGTGCAAAATTGGGTATAACCTATACCGCTATTGACTCTGTAACCGCAAAAATGGGCAATTACAATCATACAGGATTATTGGTTGCTTCGGTTGCGGAAGACAGTGACCTTTACAATAAAATTGACAAGGGCGACATTATTACACATATCAACGGAACCGAAGTTACAAGCGACAGTATTGTGCTTGATATTATTGAAAAAAGTTCTGCGGGTGATACAATTACGGTTACGGTTGTAACAAATAACGGTGCCGCAAAAACCCTAAAAGCGGTTTTGAAAGCAAATGTCGGCGAATCAAGTTACACCGAAATTGAAAATTCCGGATCCCAACAAAAACCTGACAGTAACAACGGCGGTGCATTTAACTTCCCGTTCGGTGAATAAAATTTAAAAATCAAATTATAATCATTTGCAAAAAATATTTAATGACAGTAAAAAAGATGTGCGGAAGATTTCCACACATCTTTTTTATTATTTCATAGCGATTGCTTTTTTGGCTTTTTCGGCAATATTCGCACCGCGAAGTCCGAATTCATCAAGAAGTTTAACCGCAGGTCCCGAATGACCAAACTGATCATAAACACCGAGTTTAACAACCGGAACGGGATACTCTTCGCAAACCACTTCGCTCACCGCACTGCCGAGACCGCCTACCACCGAATGTTCTTCTGCGGTAACAATAGCACCTGTTTCACGTGCGGCTTTTAAGATAATATCCTTATCAATCGGTTTAATGGTAGCCATATTGATTACACGGGCATATATTCCCTCTTGTTTTAGAATATCGTGTGCAATCATTGCTTCATTAACCATAAGACCGGTTGCTATGATAGTAACGTCGCTACCCTCTTTAAGTTCTACACCTTTGCCGATTTCAAACTTATAATCGTCACCGAAAATTACCGGCACAGCCAAACGACCGAAACGCATATAAACAGGTCCGTCATGCTCGAATGCGGCTCTTACTGCCAAATATGCCTCGGTTTCGTCGGCAGGGTTAATAATAGTCATACCGGGGATTGTACGCATCAAAGCAATATCTTCGTTACATTGGTGTGTAGCACCGTCTTCCCCAACTGAAATACCCGCATGGGTAGCACCGATAATTACATTAAGATGAGGATAACCAACCGAGTTTCTGATTTGTTCAAAAGCACGGCCTGCCGCAAACATTGCAAAAGAACTGCAAACAACCTTTTTACCTGTTGCCGCAATACCTGCCGCAATGCTTACCATATTTTGTTCTGCAATACCGCAGTCATAAAATCTTTCGGGAAATTCTTTTTTAAACTTACCTGTTTGGGTTGCTGCAGCAAGGTCAGCGTCCATAACAATAAAATCGTCTCTTTCTTTTCCTAAATCCACAAGTGCCTGACCGAAAGCGGCTCTTGTTGCAACGGTTTTAATATCAGACATTTTCACTCTCTCCTTTACTGCATATCGGCAAGTGCGTTTTTAAGTTCGCTCATTGCCTGTTCGTACTGTTCGTCGTTAGGCGCTACACCGTGCCAACCGCATTGATTTTCCATAAAGGAAACGCCTTTGCCTTTAACGGTATTTGCAATAATTGCAACCGGTTTATCTACTGTTGCGGCCTCTTTTAAAGCGCTTTCTATCTGTTCAAAATCGTGACCGTCAATAGTGATTGTGTGCCAATTAAATGCCTTAAATTTTTCGTCTATCGGATAAGCCGAGTTTACTTCTTCAATAGTGCCGTCAATTTGGAGATTATTATAGTCCACAAAAGCGGTTAAATTGGAAAGTTTTTTATTTGCGGCAAACATTGCTGCTTCCCAAACCTGACCTTCTTCTATTTCACCGTCACCTAAAACGGTGTAAACGTTGTAATTATCGCCGAAATGTTTTGAAGAAAGTGCCATACCTACTGCACAAGAAATACCCTGACCGAGTGAACCGGTGGACATATCAACACCGGGGATATGTTTCATATCGGGATGACCTTGCAAAATACTTCCTATTTGACGTAGTGTCTTTAAAGTTTCAACCTCAAAATATCCTTTTTGCGCAAGTACCGAATAAAGCGCCGGTGCTGCGTGACCTTTTGACAAAACCAATCTGTCACGGTTTGGCATTTTTGGGTTTTTAGGGTCAACATTCATATGTGCAAAATACAAATATGTTAAAATATCCGCACACGAAAGTGAACCGCCGGGATGTCCTGCTTTAGCGCTGTGAACCCCTTCAATAATTCCCATTCTTACTTTGCAAGCAGTAATTTTCAATTCTTTTTTTAATGCCGCTTCCATTTCTTCCATCCTTTCAAGTTAAAGATTTTTTAAAAATCTTTGTTAAATAATCTATAAAATCGGCTACTGCGCCGTCGCTGCAAGCCACCGCAACAAAATCCGCCAATGCTTTAATTTCATCGGGCGAACCGCAAGGCACAGCGCAAATATCCGCATTTTTAAGCATTTCTATATCGTTATAATAATCGCCTATTGCAAAACTGCAACCGTCTTTTATATTAAACATACCGTGAAGTTTTTTAATTGCCGATGCTTTAGAAATACCTTTAGGCATTTGTTCAAAATAATTTTGAATTTCGTTATTAAGGCAAACCCCTGTAGCAACAAAATGTGACGTGTTTTCGTATTTTTCGGACAACTGTTTTAATTTCCCAAAATCATTCGGATTATCTATTGAAAAAAGCACCTTATTCCAATCATATTCACACGCCTGTTCAAAAAACATTACCGTAGTTTCAAGCGATTCGTATTTTTGGTGTATATCGGTCATTTTTGTTTGTCTTACCGTAAATATTCTTTTCCCCGAATGCACTTCTATACCTATGTCTAAATTTGCGTCCAATACATCTTTTACAATTTGGTAATCGCCTTTTTCCAAATACTCCTGGTACAGAATTTTTTCACTTTCATAATCATAAATCATACTGCCGTTTGAAACAACAGACGGTGAAATTCTTTTTAACTTTTCGGTAACAGAAGTAAGGGCGGTGACACTTCTACCTGTTGAAATTGAAAAATGACCGCCTTCGCTCATAAAATATTCAATTTTTTCAATATTTTGGGGATTGATATTTCCGTTTTCAACCAAAGTACCGTCAACATCGCAAGCCAAAAGGCAACCGTCAAAAATGCCCACTCAACCTATCTCCTTTAAAAATTTTACAAAATATTCCGGCAAATCCGAACTAAACTCCATATATTCATTTGTTTTAGGATGTATAAAACCGATTTTTCTTGCGTGCAAACACTGTCCGCAAAGTGAGGTTATAATTTTTTTAGGACCGTAAACATCGTCCCCCGCAACAGGGTGACCGATGCTTGCCATATGAACCCTGATTTGGTGGGTTCTGCCGGTTTGAAGTTTTAATCTTATATGTGTAAAATTACCGAAACGCTCTAACACGGTATATTCCGTTACCGCATTTCGTCCGCCCGATTTTACCACCGCCATTTGCTTTCTTTTAACAGGGTGACGGCCTATGGGTGCGTCGATAATTCCGGTATCGCTTTTCAAATTACCGTAAACCACCGCCTCGTATTCCCTTGTGAAGGAGTGTTCCTTAATTTGTTTTGCCAAAATATTGTGGGAAAAATCGTTTTTTGCCACAATCAAAAGACCGCTTGTATTTTTATCAATCCTGTGGACAATTCCGGGACGCATAACCCCGTTTATACCCGAAAGCGATTCTTTACAATGATACATAAGTGCATTTACAAGTGTACCCTCAAAATTGCCTGCCGCAGGGTGAACCACCATACCTTTGGGTTTGTTTACCACAAGTAAATCGCCGTCTTCATAGACAATATCAAGCGGAATATTTTCGGGTTTAACATCATAAGAAACAGGATCGGGCAATGTTACCGAAACTTTAATGCCGTTATTGAGCTTATCGTTTTTAGATGCGGTTTTACCGTCTATTAAAACATAACCGTCTTCAATAAGTTTTGCGGCACGCGAACGTGTAACATCTGCCACCTGCGCCGTAAAGACATCAATTCTTAGCCGTTCTTCGCCATGGTAAATGCTTTCAATTTTTTCCATTTTGTCTTTCCTTAACAGTATCAATCAAGAAATACAGTATCAAAAGTCCGGCACCTAATACAACCGCACAGTCGGCAATATTGAAAACGGGAAATTGCGGGAAAAATTCAAAATGCAAAAAATCCACCACATTACCGCCCCGAAAAATACGGTCAATCATATTACCTATTCCGCCCGACAGAACAAGCATAACCGCCCAAAAAAGCAGTTTGCTTTTTCGGTATTTTATTAAAACAAATACACAAACCGTTAGCATAACTGCGGTTATTATAAGTAAAAACCAGGTTTTACCGTACATAATGCCCCATGCTCCGCCGCGGTTATGTATATAGGTCAAATCGATAAATCCGTTTAAAAATTCCCTTGTTTCGCCCAAATAAAAGGTTTTATTAACGAAATATTTTGAAATTTGGTCTGCAACAAGAAATAAAACAGAACAAAGGACTGCTAAAATATATGAAATCAATAAACTGCCTCCAAAAATTATTCTTCTGTTTCTTCTTTTGGCCCAGTATCTTCTGCAACGGTAAAGCCGTTTTCTGTCTTAATTTCTTGCTTCGGAATAAATTCCTCCGCTTCGGGTGCGGCATCTATTTTAGCCGTAATAACCTCTGCCATTTTCTTGGGGTCCATAGGCACGGTTTCGGGGATTTCCTGTAAAATGTTTAAATGTTCCTTATATTTAGAAGTAACCGCAGATTTAAAAGCGGCAATTTCGATTTTAAGTTTATCAAACAAAACTTGCTGACGTTCTACACTGTCTTTAGCGGCGGCGGTAATACTGTCTGCCTTTAATTTAGCGTCGCTCACCATTTTTTCAAGTTCTTTTTCAAGTGTTTCCTTGCGTTCTTTTGCCTTAATTTCAAAAGCGGTTGCAATTTCCTTTTCCTTTGCGGTAATAAGGGTTATGTTAGATTCGGCATTTTTAATAATATCGTCAGACTTTTCTTTTGCTTCGTCCACAATTTGGTCGGCAAGTTTTTGGGCACTTAAAAGCACGTTTTGAATACTGTTTTGTGCTTTTTCCAAATCTTTAACCTTGCTTTCAAGTTCGGCAATTTTTGCCTGATAATCCTTTGATACCTTTTCAAACAACAAATAGTCTGCCTCAACCTTGTCAAGAAAAACATCTACTTCTTCAGGGTTAAAACCGCCCCTTGCTTTTGAAAATGTAACATTTTTTATGTCTTCTGAAGTAAACATAAACGTCCCCCTAAATGTATTTTTTATATTCTAAAACTGTTCTTTGTTTCTTGGTTTTTGCCGAAAGTGATGTTATAATAAACTTTCCTTTACCTCTGACCGTGATAATATCCCCATCGGTTATAAGTTTAGTGGATTTTTCGGTAACAACCGAATTAACCGAAACAAAACCGTTTTCAATCAGTTCTGCCGCATTCCCCCGTGATACCGAACAAAGCGAAGACACCACACAGTCCAGCCGATTTGAGGCAACCGTATCCTTAAACTCCGCTAATTTATCCGACTGGGGTAAGGGTTCGCAAAACCCTTCGGTTAAGGTAACACCCACTCTTCCGATTTTTTTAATTTGGGTTAAAACAAAATTTTTAACTTCTATTGTGAGAAAAACAACCGCTCTTCCCTCTTCGACCAAAATATCGCCCACGGTTTCCCTTTTTATTCCCAAAGCCATAAGCGATCCCAAAAAATCACGGTGGGAAAGAATATCGCTTTTGCGGTAGGTAAATGTTACGGCGCACAAAGGGAAAGAAACATCTTCTGCCCAAGTAGGAAAACAACACAGCAACTTGCGTTTAGCACCCGAAAAACCGCCGAAAAAGGAAAATTTAATATTTCTTAATTTTAAAATATTTTCGGCTAAAACCTGTTGTTCTTCGGACAAAAATCCCAAAAATTTAGGTCTATTTGTGCGTTCGCAAATATCGGCAGTATCGTTTATACGGGCAATAAGTATTTCAGTTTCCATTAAAAGTACATACTTGAACCGTCAATATCTTCAAGCATAAGTTCGCCCATTACATCAACATCATTAGGAACAATTATAAAGGTGCAAACCGCAACTTTACGGATATTTCCGTGGTTAGCGTAAGCCACACCGCTTAAAAAGTCAATAATTCTTCTCGAAATATCACGTTCGCAAGATTCAAGGTTAAGTACAACGGTTTTCTTTTCGTTAAGATGATCAGCAATAGAGGTTACATCTTCAAAGCGGTCGGGTTTTACAAGAACAACCTGCATTTGGCTTTGGTTGAAATTAACGGTTTTGGATTTTCCGCCGCCCAAAACACGGGGGGTAGATTCCCTTTTGGGTTCTCTTTCTGCTTGAACCTTTTTCTTCGGTTCTTCTACTTCTTGCATTTCTTCATCAAATTCGTCCTCATCGGGGATGCTCATAATGTTTTTAATGCTGTCAAGTAAACTCATTTTATATTCCTCACTTTTATATATTATAATATCTTTTACCGAACAAAGCAGTACCAACCCTTACAAGGTTTGCACCCTCTTCAATGGCAATATCAAAATCGTACGACATTCCCATTGAAAGAATGTTCATACTACTATTATCTATTTTTTTAGTGCCAATGTCAATAAACAGTTTGTACATTTTTTGGAAATATTTACGGTTTTCTTCTTTTATTTCGCAAATCGGGGGGATTGTCATAAGTCCGCAAATGTGAACACCGCCGAGTTTTGAAATTTCCAAAACGGCGTTTTCGATTTCTTCGGGTTTAAAACCCCATTTAGACTCCTCACCGCCGATATTAACTTCAAGCAAAATATCCATACAAATGCCGTGTTTTAGCGCCTGTTTTGAAATTTCTTTAGCAAGTTTTAAAGAATCGACCGACTGTATCATTTCCACCTTATCAATAATGTCCTTAACCTTATTGGTTTGCAAATGACCTATAAAGTGGTTGTGCGGTGCATTTGTTTTGCCGTGTTTTGAAAGTAACTCCTGCACTTTGTTTTCCCCTATATAGGAAATACCGTTTTGTACGGCGTAGTTAATTGTATCAACATCCACCGTTTTGGTAGCCGCTAAAAGAATAATATCCTTTTTTTCTAACGGGGATTTTAAAACCGCATTGTTAAACCTTTCCAAAACGGAAGAATAATTTAAATCGTATTCATTAGCCGACAATTTTTCCATCATACAAATTTCTTCCTTTCACAACAACTCTGTCATACAGTTTTAAACTACCGTCGGCGTCGTTCCTTTTGCAAATCATATAATTGTCATTAGAATAAACAATTTCAATTTCAACAAACTTCGCCTGCATACCGCTTACAACATAAACCCCTTTTTTAGAATCCACAACCCTTAAAGATTTTTTGGGAACCTTTAAACCGCTGTAAGATTTTGAAACCACCGTCATAGGTCCGCTCCGCATAGAGGCAAGTTCGGTATTCATTTCGTTACAGGAGAAAACTATAACCGCTTTTGAACCGTTTTCCGAAATGTTGATTTTTTGTACGGTTACGGGCAGTATGGGTGAAGATTTTACCGATGTATGAATTTCCAAAGAGTCGCCGATTTTGTAATTCATAGAATCGTTTATGGAAACTTCCGCCGCAATGTACCATTCATAGTCCGAAACGATTTTCCCCACAACATTTTCGCCGTATTCGTTAGGTTTTAAATCACCTAAAAATTCGGGTGTTATTCCGTCTAAATCGGCAGTCGTAAGGGTTTTTTCGTATCCGTCTGTTTTGGATAAAAAATAACCCGATTCTTTTGCCGAAATAGTTGCCTTTGCGGCAGGAAGTGAAGATTCAAGTTTTGCTAATTCGGTATTCAAACTGTCAAGCTGTCCCGCAAAGTTACCTGTTTGTCCCATAGCAACCTGCTTACGGTTTATGCTTGATAACAGTTCGGAAGCATTATCCGAAACGGTAGAATAATTGCCGTTTGAAGCCGATAAAACCAAACTGTTTAGGTTAGCGGTAATTTTACTGTTTATAAGTTGTAAATTAGATGCGTCAATATCGTTAAAGGACAAAATATCCTCAATATCCGCAATTTGTTTTTTAAGCCGTGAAATTTGGCTTAAGGTAATAGAACTTGATTCGTTAGTATAAACACCTGCAATAACACCGTCTTTTGAGACACGTTTACCGTCGTCCACCATAAAGTGCAAAACGCCCGAATCATTATTTTCTACCAATATTTCGTTGCGGATAATTATACCTGTTATGTTAATACCGTCATGAGTTGTATAAAAAACGGCGGTTTCGGTAGTAACGGGTTTATAAAAGGCGGCAAACAATTGATGAAACACGAAAATTAAAGCAACCGAAACTAAAAAAAACTTTAAAACCGAATTTTTCTTCACTTGTTTTCCTCCTTTAAAAATTTTTCTACTAAATCTTTTGCAATATCTATTATATTTTCGTCTTGGTCGGGATAAAGCCAATGTATTCTCTCATCCCGTGAAAACCAGGTAATTTGGCGTTTTGCATAACGTCGGGTTTGCATTTTAAGGTTTTCCTTTGCTTCTTCCAAACTGCATTCACCCTTAAAATATCCGTGCAATTCCTTATGGCCTATTGCCTGAAAACCGCCGTTTTTAGAGGTGTAGTTAAGGTTGTTTTCCGCTTCGACCAAAAGCCCGTTTTGGAACATAATATCCACTCTTCGGTTAATTCGGTCATATAACAGTTGCCTTGATTTATAATTTATTCCTATTACCAACGGCTCAATATTTTTTCCGCTTTGTTTTGAAATAATATTTTGTTCGGTAATTGTTTTGCCGGTGGTTAAATACACTTCAAAAGCACGGATAATTCTTCGGCGGTTGTTGGGATGAAGTGTTTCGGCGGCGGTTTTGTCAAATTCCGCTAACTGCCGTAACATTTCTTCCCCACCCAAAGTTTGGAATTTTTCTTCCAGTTCTTTTCTTAATTCAAAGTCGGTTTCCTGTTCGGCATACTCAATATTATCGAGTAATGAATTTATATAAAGTCCCGTTCCGCCTACAATTAGCGGAAGTTTTCCCACGGAATTTATATCGGCTATGGTTTTTCGTGCAAGTTTAACATAATCGGCAACCGAAAAATTATCTTCCAAATTTAAAAACTCCACTAAATGGTGGGGTATTCCGCACATTTCTTCTTTTGTCGGTGCGGCAGATGCAATGTGTATACCTTTATAAATCTGCATAGAATCGGCACAAACAATTTCCCCGCCGAACCTTTTGGCAATTTCAATGCTTAAAGAAGTTTTGCCCGAAGCGGTAGGTCCTACAATAAATACTGCTTTAATCATTGTATTCTACCAAACTGCCTTTCAAGTTCACGCCTTTTAATTTCGTAAGCCACCGGTCTTCCGTGGGGGCAGTACATAATATCGTCGGAAAGCAGTACCTTTTCGGCAAGAGAAAGCATTTCCTCTGCGGTTGTATTGTATCCCGCTTTAATTGCCGCTTTACAGGCAACGGTATGGAAAAGGTTTTCTTCCCGTTCGGTTCTAACCGTTTTGGCGGTTATTAAACTTTCGGCTGCTTCGCTTAAAAGGTTAGAAACATTTTCCCCGATAAGTGTTGCGGGGACCGCCCTTACCACAACCGAATTATTGCCGAAATCTTCGGTTTCAAAACCGCTTTCAAGCAGTAAATCGGTATTTTGTATTACGGCGTTATACTCCTCTTTCGGCAATATTACCGTAACGGGGGTTAAAAGGGCTTGTACTTCTGTTTTGCGTTCCTTTTTAAGTTTGTTAAATATAATTCGCTCATGTGCGGCGTGTTTATCTATCATAAAAATGCTGTCACCCATTTGGGCAATTATGTAGGTTTTAAACACCTCGCCTATTACCGTAATTTCGGGGGTTTCTTCTTCTGTTATTGTCTTTTCGATATCAACATTAGTTTTAGGTGTTACCGTTTGGGGCTTCGGCTTTTCAATAACCGTATATGAAAAATTATTCAAAAATTCAGGTTTTTGTTCACTTTTAAAAACCAAATTTGTTTGTGATTTAGGCGTCTCTGTTTTTGGGGTGTTTATTTTGGGTTTAGGTTTTTCAATTTCTATTGCCGACTGTTTAAATTCTTCCGTACTCATTCGCACAAATGGATTAAACGCCAGTTTGGTGATTTTAACTTCGGGTCTTGTATCCCCTTTAGACAAAGCGTTTTTAACCGCAACATAAACACTTTCAAAAATCAATTTTTCGTCCGAAAAACGCACTTCGGTTTTTGCGGGATGAACATTAACGTCCACCGTATCAAAGGGAACATTTATATAAAGCACAAAGGAGGGGAATTTGCCCACCATAGCACTGTTTTTATACGCCTGTTCGGTAGCGGCAACAACCGTACCCGAACGCACAAGACGGCCGTTTAAAAATGTAAACTGGTTATTTCTCGTGGGCTTACAGGCAATCGGTTTACAGATAAGTCCCGTAACTTTAATGCCGTTTTGTTCGTTTTCGGTTTCTATTAAACTGCTTGAGAATTCACGGCCTAAAACACTGTAAACGGCACTTTTTATCTTACCGTCCCCCATTGTAGATAAGGTTTGTTTGCCGTCCCTTATAAATTTAAAGGAAATTTCGGGGTGGGAAAGTGCAATTCTGTCTATCACAGCGGCACAGGAATTTGCTTCCGAAACATCTTTTTTAAGAAATTTCATACGTGCGGGTGTGTTATAAAACAAATCCCTTATAATTATTGTAGTACCGTCGGGACATCCTGCGTCGGAATAATCTTTTTCCTCAGAACCCTCTATTAAATAGTGAGTTCCAATCTGTTCTTCTTTAGTTTTAGTTAAAAGTTCCACACGTGAAACGGACGAAACCGCCGCCAATGCCTCTCCTCTAAAACCCAGAGTGGATATTCTGTCTAAATCATTGTCGACCTTAATTTTACTTGTTGCGTGGCGTAAAAATGCCAACGGAACGTCCTCTCTCGATATACCGCAACCGTTGTCGGTAATGCGGATATAGGAAATACCGCCGTTTTTAATTTCAACCGTTATAACGGTAGCACCTGCATCAATAGAATTTTCCACCAATTCCTTTATTACCGAAGACGGTCTTTCCACCACTTCGCCTGCGGCAATAAGTTCGGCTACCTGTTTTGGCAAAACATTGATTTTTGGCATTTTCACACCTCCTAAAATTAAATATTTCTGGCTTTATCGCAAATATCAAAAAGTATTTGCATAGATTCAATAGGGGTTAAGGTATTAACATCTATTGTTTTAAGTTCGTTCATTATTTCATTTGCGGCAAGCATTTCCAGCGGCAGTTGTAAACTGTCTTCTTTTACCGTTTTATAGGTTACTACACCCTCGTTTTCGGTTTGTTTTAAAACCTGCTTTGCCCTTTCTATTACGGCGTTTGGTATTCCGCTTAATTTTGCAACTTCAATACCGTAACTGTCATCCGCAGCACCACGGACAATTCGGCGTAAGAATGTAATATCGTCACCCCGTTTTTTAACGGCAATATTATAGTTTTTCACACCCTTTATTTGTTCTTCCAATGCGGTAAGTTCGTGATAATGGGTAGCAAACAATGCTTTTGCACCTAATTTGCGTTTATCGGCAACAAATTCCAAAACCGCACGTGCAATGGACATACCGTCAAAAGTGGAAGTTCCCCTGCCTATTTCATCAAGAATAAGCAAACTGTTTTTGGTTGCATTTTTCAAAATATCCGCAACCTCGCTCATTTCAACCATAAAGGTTGACTGACCCGATGCCAAATCGTCCGAAGCACCTACACGGGTAAATATGGCATCCACCACGCCGATTTGTGCCGTTTCAGCCGGAACAAAACAACCGATTTGCGCCATAAGCGTAATCAGCGCTACTTGACGCATATAGGTCGATTTACCCGCCATATTAGGTCCTGTGATAATTGCACATCGGTCATCGGTCATATTAAGAAGTGTATCGTTAGATACAAAGGGAGTTTTAATAACCTGTTCTACTACGGGGTGTCTTCCCGATTTTACCGAGATTGCACCCTCGCCGTTTACAAGCGGACGGCAATAGTGATTTTCTGCCGATACTGCCGCAAAGGAAGCCAAGACATCAAGCCGTGCCAAGGCACTTGCGGTTTTTTGAAAACGCTTAACTTCGCCTGCGGCGGTTTTACGGATTTTATCAAAAATTTCGTACTCAACTTCCACAATTCGGTCTTTTGCGGTAAGCACACGTTTTTCAATTTCTTTTAATTCTTCGGTAATAAACCGCTCCGCATTTGTTAAGGTTTGTTTTCTTATGTAGTCTTCGGGTACTTTATCAAGAAAAGAATTTGTAACTTCGATATAGTAACCGAAAACCTTGTTATACCGTACACGCAAATTCTTAATTCCGGTGCGTTCTTTTTCACGGGCTTCAATTTCACCCAAAATCCCCGTACCCGAGCGCATATCCGAACGCAAGGTGTCAACTAAATTATCGTAACCGTCTTTAATAATTCCGCCTTCACGCAAAGTTGCGGGTGCATCTTCTTTTATTGCGTTTTTAATTAAATCGGCAATATCCTCTAAAGTATCAATATCCGAATAAATATCCTTTAACATTCGGCAGTTTGCGGTTTTAAGCAAAGATTTAATTATAGGGAATTTTTCGGCGGTAACGGTTAAATTAAGCAAATCTTTTGCGTTAGCCGAACCGTAAACCACCTTGGTCATAATACGTTCAATATCCCTAATGCCGTTAAGATTTTCTATGATTTCACTTCGTAAAATCATATCGGAAACGAGTTCTTCTACGGCATTTTGCCTTAAATTTATTGCCGCAATATTTATAAGCGGTTGGGTAAGCCAGTTTCTTATAAGCCGTTTACCCATTGCGGTTTTGGTTTTGTCCAGCACCCACAAAAGCGAACCTTTTTTAGATTTTGTCCGCATTGTTTCGCAAAGTTCCAAATTGCGAACCGCAGTAATATCAAGCCGCATAAACTGACTGTCGGTGTAAAGGTCAATTTCATTTACCGAAATATGTCCGTTCACACCCGTTTCGTAAAGATAAGCGAGTATAAGACCGAAAGCGGTGGTAACAGGACTGTTTTTAATAAGTCCTAAATTTTCAACACTTATTACTCCAAAATGTTTTAAAATTAAGTTTTCGTTATAAGTGTAGTCAAAACATTCGTCGTCCCGAACGGTCAACACACCCTGAAAGTTCATTTCCAAAAATTCAAAAACTTCGGGTGCGGTGGCTTTAAAATCCTGTTTAATTAAAATTTCCCTTGGTGAAAATCTTGAAATTTCGTCAATAATGCGTAAAGAAACACCGTCATTGCCGAGTACCGTGGCGTGACATTCACCGGTTGAAGCATCAGTAAAACAGATACCTACCTGCTCTTTTTCCAAAACAATGCTTGCAAGGTAGTTGTTTTTGCCCTCGTCAAGCATACTGTCCTCAAAAACCGTACCGGGGGTTATGGTTCTTATAACGTCACGCTTTACAAGTCCCTTTGCGGAGGCGGGGTCTTCGGTTTGTTCGCAAATCGCAACCTTATACC
This sequence comes from Acutalibacteraceae bacterium, assembly GCA_036310925.1. GTDB lineage: Bacteria > Bacillota > Clostridia > Oscillospirales > Acutalibacteraceae > UBA737. Next base: position 44,608 of record JAXJQX010000018.1, on the reverse strand, counting down.
CCTTTTCCACCAAGCGGGCAATATACCCCTCGCAACTGTGGAACGGCACACCGCACATAGGGGCTCTTTCTTTCAATCCGCATTCTTTACCGGTTAAAACCAAGTCCAACTCTTCGGAAGCTTTTTTGGCGTCTTCAAAAAACATTTCGTAAAAATCGCCTACTCTGAAAAACAGTATACTGTCTTCATTTTCTGCTTTTATTTGCTTGTACTGCTTCATCATAGGAGATAATCCGTCCATATTAAACTTCCTTTCGTTTGATTTTAGGGAGGGGTTAGTGGCAACCGCCGCAGGTAGAACAACTGCCGGTACAACCTGCATCGGTATCACAGGTGGCAGGGTCTTCGCCGTCGAGTGTTTTGGTAAGAATTGTGTTTACTTCGTTCATCATTTGGTCTAAAAGTGCTTTTGAGGTGTTGTATTCAACCATAGCGGCACTCGACATAATATCGCCGTATAATTTACGCAGTTCTTCGTTTAAAACTTTTACCTTAACTTCGTCCTTATCTTCCTCGCCTACTGCTTTTTCAAGTTCCATTCTTTTAATGTTAAACTGACCGATGGAATTTTGTAAATCTTCATCGGTATCATTGGCGAGACGTGCCTTTGCATAACGAATAAAGCGTTCGTCGGCTTGGATTGCTTTTCCTAATTCTCTTGTTAATTCAATTACGTCCATTTTAAATACCTCTTTTTAAAAAATTTTATAATAAAGTTCCGTTAAGGCAGTTAGTATAAGAATCCACCCTAACATCAACAAACTTACCAAGTAAACTTCTGTCGGCTTCAAATTCAATTACCGCAGTACCCGAAGTGTGTCCCGACATATAACCCTCTTTAGAGCCGTAATCGTCACACAAAACACGGAAAGTTTTGCCTAAATATTTGTTTACGTTTGTCTTTGCGATTTGCTCTTGCAAAGCTAAAAGTTCGTTAAACCATTCGCCCTTTTCCTTGCGTGATACGGGGTCCGGCATTATTGCGGCGGGAGTGCCCTCACGCGGGGAATAAATAAAGGTGAAAAGTGATGCAAATTCCACCTGTTTTACAAGTGACAGTGTCTCTTTAAAATCTTCATAAGTTTCCCCGGGGAAACCTACAATAATATCACTTGTTAAATCAACATCCGGTATGCGTTCTTTGGCATTTTTAATAAGTTCTAAATACTGTTCACGGTTGTAATAACGGTTCATAAGTTTTAAAATTCGGCTTGAACCGCTTTGGAAAGGTAAATGAAGATGGTGACTTACCTTTTCACATTCTTTGATAGTATCAAGCAGTTCCACCGTGCAGTCTTTAGGGTGTGAAGTCATAAACCTTATTCTGAATTCGCCTTCAATATCATTTAGCATACGAAGCAGTTTAGCAAAATTCACACCGTGGGAACAACCCTTACCGTATGAGTTTACGTTCTGCCCCAAAAGGGTAATGTCCTTGTATCCGTCTTTAATCATTTGCTTGGCTTCGGCTATGATTTGTTCGGGTTCTCTTGAGCGTTCCCTACCCCTTACATTCGGGACAATACAGTAGGTGCAAAAGTTGTTGCAACCGTACATAATCGGCAACCAACCTTTAAACTTGCCGTCACGCTTTATCGGGATATCCTCTACAATAGTATTATCCTCTTGCGAGAGTTCAAATATTCGGGGTGAACCGTTAAGCCGTTTATACAAAAATTCGGGCAAACGGTGAAGCACGTGAGTACCCATTACAATATCAACATAAGGGTAACTTTTTTTAATCTTTTCGGCAACCGTTTCCTGCTGCACCATACAACCGCAAACCGCAACAACGGTATTAGGTCTTTCCTGTTTGATTTTTTTGGTCATACCTATATTGCCGTAAACCCTATCTTCTGCGTGTTCACGGACGGCACAGGTATTAAATATAATGAAATCAGCATTTTCTAGGGTTTCTGTAATAGAATATCCCATAGAAACCAACATACCTTTTAAACGTTCCGAATCGCTTACGTTTTGTTGGCAACCGAAGGTAATTACAGCCGCTTTAGGACTGCCGCCGTATCTTTGGGAGGCAATCGAAAAAACACGCTTTGCATATTCGGTTTGAGTTTCTAAACTATGGTTATTTTGCAATTTAGTTACTCCTTAAAACATATTCAATCTATTATACTATATATTTTTGTATATTGCAAGCAAAAAGCCCGACAAATCACAGGGATTTGTTGGGCTAATTTAATTACTGCACAGAATTATTTGAGCCGATTTTTAGTTTTGCGGAATAATACTTTCCGTTTCGGTAAATTTTCACGGTTATTTCTTCACCTGGTTTAACCTTTTCAAATAACTCGTTAAACTGCTTGTAGTCTTCTACCACCGTACCGTTAAATTCGGTTATAATATCGCCTTTTCTAATACCGGTTTGGTAAGCGGGACTGCCGTCCGCCACGGTTAAAATTACCGCTCCTTTGGGATAGCCGTAAAGCATTAGCATTTGTGCGGTGTACTTTTCGCTTAAGGTAACGCCGATATAGGGTTCGGGTGAATTTTCTTTTTCAATTATTTTGTTGCAAATTTCCACCACGGTGTTAGAGGGGATTGCAAAACCCATTCCTTCAAATTCTTCCGAAACGATTTTAGCACTGTTAATACCCACAAGTTTGCCCGAAGTATTAACCAAAGCACCGCCCGAATTGCCGGGATTTATTGCGGCGTCGGTTTGAATTAGGGGGATTTCGGAATCACTTGACATAATACGGTTAAGTCCGCTTATAACGCCGTAGGTTACGCTGTCCATAAACTCAAGACCGCCGGGATTGCCGACAGTTATTACATACTGACCTACCTTAAGGTCGGAAGAATCGGCAATTTCTATCGGGGTAAGTCCCGTGGCGTTAATTTTCACAACCGCAAGGTCGGAAGAAATATTGTAACCCACAACGCTTGCCTCGTAACTTTCGGCGTCCTTATCGTTATCCAAAAATACCTCTATTTTAGAGGAAGAATTACCGATAGCGTCGGATATTACGTGATAGTTGGTAATTATATAACCGTCCTGTTTATAAACAACTCCGCTACCCTCTCCGCTGGACTGTTGGTTGCCGAAAAAAGACGCAACCGAAGTGGTAGTTCTAATCCCGATAACGCTTGGGGTTACTTTGGTGGCAACCGCCTCCACAACCGAGGTTGCCTCTTCATCTACATTTATATTTACATTGTTTCCCTGCAAAATTGGTTGTTGCAGATTGCTTTCGGTATTATTATTCCCCAAAAACATAAAAACCGAAGCGGCACTTGCGGCACCGATTACCGCCGACAAAATACAGGAAATAATTACAACCGAAGCACCGTATTTTTTGCTTTTTTTCGGCGGGGTGTAGTTATAATATTCGCCCGATCCGTTATAGTTATTACTGTTAAAATCCTGCATAAACTGCCTCCCTTAAAATACTGTATAAATAATATAATGATATTATTTCCTTTTTTGCAAAGTTTTGTAAACAAAACGTAAACTTTAAATAAGTTTTCAAAGGAACGGAACTATTTTGCAAGGTATATAAGCAACACCGAAATATCGGCAGGACTTACACCCGAAATTCTTGACGCCTGACCTATATTAGAGGGTTTTATCTTATTTAACTTTTCTATAGCTTCAAGCCGTAAACCGTAAACATTATTATAATCAATATCGCTTGGAATATACTTGTTTTCGAGCCGTAACATTTCGTTTACCTGTGCTTGTTGGCGGGTAATATACCCCTCGTACTTAATTTCGGTTTCCACCTTTTCGGTAACATCTTTTGAAAGAGAAGGTCTCTCCTTATCAAATTCAGCCAAAATATCGTACGAAAGTTGCGGTCTTTTAACAAGGTCGGCAAGCCGCATACCCGTAGTCATAGGTGCCGTACCCAGTTCTTCCATAATTTTATTAAGTTTGGGATTAGGGCCTATAAAGGTAGTGTTAAGCCGCTCGATTTCTTCTTCCTTTTGTTTGGTGCGCAAACGAAAATCACGATATGTTTCCTCGTCCACAAGACCTATCTTATAGCCGATAGGCATAAGCCGTTCGTCGGCATTATCCTGTCTTAAAAGCAGACGGTATTCACTTCTTGAAGTCATCATACGGTAAGGATCCTGGCAACCTTTTGTAACTAAATCGTCAATCAAAGTGCCGATATAGGAAGACGAACGTGACAAAACAAGTTGTTCTTTTCCCTGCACATTTAATGCGGCGTTAATGCCCGCAATTAACCCTTGTGCCGCCGCTTCTTCATAACCGGAAGAACCGTTAAACTGTCCCGCACCGTAAAGTCCCTTAAATTCTTTCATTTCAAGGGTGGCTTTCATAGCCGAAGGGTCAACACAGTCATATTCAATAGCGTAAGCGTTACGGATAATTTTAACATTTTTTAAACTGGGAATGGTTTTGTAAAATTCAATCTGTACCTCTTCGGGAAGAGAGGAAGACATACCCTGTAAATACATTTCTTCGGTATTTTCGCCGCAGGGTTCAATAAAGAACTGGTGTCTTTTCTTATCCGCAAAACGGACAATTTTATCCTCCAAACTCGGACAATAACGGGGACCTACCCCCTCAATAACACCCGAATACAGCGGAGAACGGTAAATGTTTTTAAGAATTACTTCTTTTGTATCGTCATTCGTGTAGTCAATGTGGCAAACCACCTTGTTTTTAGGCGGTATTTTGGTGGAATAACTAAAGGGAACTACCCTTTCGTCCCCCTCTTGAACTTCGAGTTTTGAAAAGTCTATACTGTCCCTTGCAACCCTTGCGGGTGTGCCGGTTTTAAACCTGCGCAAAGGCAAACCCAATTCCTTTAAAGATTTTGAAAGTGCGTTAGCGGGGAAATTACCGTCCGGTCCGCTTTGGTAATTCACTTCCCCAACATAAATTCTACCGCCCAAAAAAGTGCCGGTAGCAAGCACAACGGCTTTGCAAATAAATTCCGCACCTAAATTAGATACCAAATGCCAACCGTCATCACATTTTTCTATTTTAACAATTTCACATTGCTTAACGTCAAGCCCCTTTTGAAGTTCGACGGTATGTTTCATATATTCACTGTATGCACGTCGGTCAATTTGAGCACGCAGTGAATGAACAGCCGGTCCTTTGCCGAGGTTTAGCATTCGGCTTTGCAGGGTGTTTTTATCCGCCGCTTTGCCCATTTCACCGCCTAATGCGTCAATTTCCCTTACCAAATGACCTTTTGCAGTACCGCCGATTGAAGGGTTACAGGGCATATTACCCACCCAGTCCACACTGATAGTAAACATAATGGTACTGCTGCCAAGCCGTGCCGAAGACAAAGCCGCCTCTATTCCGGCGTGGCCGCCGCCAATTACCGCAACGTCATAGTTTCCTGCGGCATATCTAATACAATCCAAAAAAATCCCTCTATTTTCCTAAAATTTTTTGTTGTCTGATATCGTCACCCAAAAACTTATTGGCGTTATAGTTACCAATAAGCCGTGAAGCCACTCGGGCGGAATAACGTGCTTCTATTTCCTTAATTGTAAGGTTTGTGTTAATAATGGTCGGTTTTTTGCATAAAAGACGGGTGTTAATAAGGTTATAAAGAGCCGCCTTTGAAAAAGCGGTGGTCATTTCCGCACCCAAATCGTCAAGTACCAACAAATCACAGTTTATCATGGCTTCGTAACTGCCTTTGTTTTCGCCCGTAAACTTCTCTTTTTCAATAAGCGAAAAAAGGTTTTCGCAAGGGCCGTAAATCGGGGTATAACCCTTTTCAATAACCCCCGAAACTATTGCCAATGTTAAATGGGTTTTACCAAGTCCCGAACTTCCCATAAAAAGTAAATTGGGCGAAGTGGCGGGACTAAAGTTTATAACATATTCCTTGCAAAGTTTTAAAATTGCCGTCATTCGGCGGTTATCGTCTTTGTCCTTATAATAGTTTAAATCAAAGTTTTCAAATTTTGAATCTTCAAGCGGCATTTCCTTTGTAAATTCCGCAAGCAAAATACTGTTGGCAAGTTTTTTAACACAGTCGCAAACTTTACCGCCTAAATACCCTGTATCGTTGCATAATGGGCAGTCATACGAAATATCGTAAACTTCAGATTCTTTTAAAATTGTCTTTTTTTGCAAAGATAACATTTCGGATTCTTTTCGGATTTTTGAAAGTTTTTCGCTGTCCCCCGAAAGTGCGGTAATTGCCAAATCAGCCCCTAAAGCCGCCAATTTACTGTCAATTTCCTTTAAAATCGGGTTGGTGTTATATGCGGCGGAAAGCATCATCTGCCTGTGTTTTTGCTTTTGATTTAATGTTTGCTTTTTTATTTCAAATGCCTTTTTGTAGGTGATTTCTTTTGTAATCATAGTTATAAATCCTTAACATCCAACATTTTTTCAAATAAATCAAGGTCGTAAGCCGCCTTTTCGTTGTCGTTCGGCTTTTGGTCTTTTTGCAAATCGGCGGGTGTCTTAATGCCTTTGTTATGCCAATTTTCAATAATTTTTGCCACATAAGCAAAGGAAAATTTCGACTTACTGTCAACACACGCTTCGTAAGCGGATTGCAACAGTTCTTTGCTTACTTTCCAATCACTTATCCATTTAACCGAAAGTTCGGTTTCCTTTTTACTGGGTTTTCTCCGCTCTAATCCGAAAGCGGAACTGACTATCGCCCACACTTCTTCGGAAAATGCCAATTTTCTTAATTCCTCGTCAGCGTCGGCAAGGGTTTCAATACCTTTGCTTATCCAATCGGTGGCAATCTGCTCAATAAAGCGGATATTCGGCTTGCCGTGGGTTACGGCGTACTGAACAATAAGCAAAATAAGCGAAACATCCAAACCCTGATCGTCATAAAGCCAAACAAGGGTCTGTGTTTCGTTTGATTTCAAATTTCTGCCCAACTTCAACTGCGTTTCAGCCAGCATATAACGGATTTTCGGGTCTTCAAGTCCCCTTTTTGCAACATCTTCCCTTTGCGGTTTTAAAACCTTTTTAACAGCGGTTTTTGTTTCCTTTGTTTGCGTAGTTTCCGAAGCGGTAGAAAGCAAACCCGCATCTGCCCAAAAAAGCAATGCCTCATTTACATCATAGAGTGAAACATCGGTTTCATCGGCAATTTTTTGCGGTTCGGGTAAATTTGCAAGATTGCGCATTATGTAAATAAGCACCTTTATATGGTCGCCTTTTGCCAGTTTTAAATATTTATCGGCAACATCACTCGGCAATGCAAAGGTTTGTGCAAAAACCGAAGGGTTTATATAATATTCCATATAAAAAACCTCAATAAACAATAATAAAAATATTATACCAATTACTTTTTTAATTGTAAATACATAGATTAGAATTTTTCTAGAAAGGTATGAATTTCACCCGAATCAGAGTCCCTCCATCCGGGCAGGGTTGCAAGGTTTACATTGTGCAAACTTCTGAAAATATTATCGTCCGCATTGGGGTTAAAGGACTTGATATACTCAATAAGTGCTTTGGTTTCCTTGCGTTTGGAAAGGTCCTCCCGCTCGTTGCTTTGTTCGGTGAATTTGCAAGCGCACTGCAAAAACTTAAGTCGGTTATAGTTTGCCCAGGAAATAATATCATTTTCCTTAACCTTGTAAAGCGGACGGATTAGTTCCATTCCCGGAAAATTTGTACTGTGAAGTTTAGGAAGCATTGTCTTAATTTCGGAAGAGTACATCATACTCATTAAAACGGTTTCTATAACATCGTTAAAATGATGCCCCAAAGCGATTTTATTACAACCGAGCGACTGTGCCTTACTGTAAAGGCAACCTCGACGCATTCTGGCACAAAGATAGCAAGGTGAACCGCCCGAACGGTGTGTTACTTCAAAAATATCGCTTTCAAAAATTTCCACGGGGATATTAAGCAGTTTTGCGTTACTTTCAATAAGTTTGCGGTTTTCAGTGTTATATCCGGGGTCCATAACAAGGAAAACCAACGAAAACGGAACTTCGCTGTGTCTTTGCAACTGTTGCATACACTTTGCCAAAAGCATAGAATCCTTACCGCCCGAAATGCAAACGGCAATTTTATCGTTTTCCTCTATCAGTTCATATTCCTTTACCGCACCTACAAAATTGCTCCAAATGGTTTTGCGGTATTTCTTTATAATACTGCGTTCTATTTCTATATGTTTTTCTAAATTTCTTTTTTCCACTTTCATTCTCCACAAAAAAATCCGTTACAAGTATTATACCTGTAACGGATAATTTTTTCAACTTATATTTATGCGTTTGCCCGTCTTTTATTTATAAAATGAATTATAACCATAAGTGCGGTTAAAAGAACAATACCTGTACCTAAAATTACAAATACGTTTTGAACAAATCCCGCAATTAAGTAGCATACAAAGGAAATTGCCGCAACGGTAAGTGCATAGGGCAACTGGGTTGAAACGTGGTTGACGTGGTTGCACTGCGCGCCGGTTGAAGCCATAATGGTAGTATCCGAAATAGGTGAACAATGGTCGCCGCAAACCGCACCTGCAAGGCAAGCGGAAATACAAATAACAACCATAGACGGAATAGCGCCGGTTGAAGAAACATTTGCGAGTTCTTTTTCAAATACTCCGGTAACAATAGGAATAAGTATGCCGAAAGTTCCCCAAGAAGTACCGGTCGCAAACGCAAGACCTACTGCCACTACAAACAGAATTGCCGGTAAAAGAATTTGAATAGCGTTAGCCGATTCAACAAGTGAAGAAACATAAGCGCCTGCTTCCAAAAGACCGGTCATAGACTTTAACGCCCAAGCAAAGGTAAGAATAAGAATTGCAGGAACCATTTGCTTAAATCCGTCAGGAACGGCACTCATACAATCGTTAAAGGTTAATACCCTGCGGCAGATATAGTAAATTACAATTACAATTAAAGCACCGATAGAGCCGAGGGATAGACCGTAAGCGGCGTCACAGTCCGCAAAAGCGTCTATAAAACTTGTTCCCGAGAAAATTCCGCCGGTGTAAACCATACCTGTAACGCAAAGAGCGATAAGAATAATAACGGGTAAAACAAGGTCAATAACCTTACCTTTAGAGGTAACCGGAGTTTCAGTCGATGCGGAGTATGTATTTTCACCAGTTGTGAAAAGGTCGCCCTTTGCGGCGTTCTGTTCGTGAATACGCATAGAGCCGTAGTCAACATTAAGTACCGACATTAAAATTACCATTAAAATGGTAAGAAGTGCGTACATATTGTAAGGAATTGTTTTAATAAAGAGCGAAATTCCGTTTACACCCTCAACCGTACCGCTTACTGCCGCCGCCCAAGATGAAATAGGAGCAATAATGCAAATAGGTGCCGCAGTTGCATCTATTAAGTAAGCAAGTTTTGCACGGGAAATTTTGTGTGAATCGGTAACGGGGCGCATTACAGAGCCAACCGTTAAGCAGTTAAAATAGTCATCCACAAATATTAAAGCACCAAGGCCGAAAGTAGCAAGCGAAGCCCCGCGGCGGGTTTTAATCTTTCTTACTGCCCATTCACCGTAAGCACGGCTGCCGCCTGCACGATTCATAAGCACAACAATTATACCCAAAACAACAAGGAATACCAGAATACCCACATTCCAAGAATCCGAAAGGTTTTTAATAATACCTTCGTTTACTACGGCATTAAAAAAAGCCGAAAAACCGTGACCTAATGTTTCCTCTTCGCCTACCGAAATCGGTTTGGAAGAAAGCATACAAAGTAAACCGCCTGTCATTATCCCAAGAAAGAGCGAAGAATAAACTTCTTTAGTGATGAGTGCAAGTCCTATTGCCACAACCGGCGGCAAAAGTGACCAAAGCGAGTTTACGGGGCTTGTTATCGGTGATAAATAAAGACACAAACCGATAAAAGCGGCAACAATAAGTGCAAAAATAATTTTGCTTGTGTAACCTTTTTTCATTTTAATTCTCCTTAAACTTTAACTTAATAAACCGCATTTATTTCAATGGTAATCATACCACAAGGAAAAATTTTAGTCAACTAATTTTTAAAGTATTCGTATATAGTTTTGGCATTTTTTTCGCTTATGCCTTTTACTTTTTGCAATTCACAAACAGAAGCGGTTTTTATTTTCTTCATACTGCCGAAATGTTTAAGAAGTGCATCGGCTTTACTTTTCCCTATTCCCTCTATTCCCGTCAGTTCACGGTTTAAAAGTTTTTTGCTTTGCAGTTTTTTATGGTAAGATATTGCAAACCTGTGTACTTCGTCCTGAATATTTGTTACCAAAGTAAAAGCACGGCGGTTGGATTTAATTTCAATATCGCTGTTTGAGGCGGCAATAGCACGGGTACGGTGTTTAGAATCCTTAACCATACCGAATACAGGCACATCTATTCCGTATTTAAAAAGCAGAGGCAAAACGGCGGAAATTTGTCCCTTTGCACCGTCAAGCAAGATTAAATCGGGCAAAATTTTAAAATATTCATCCTCCCCTTTTTTATATTCCGCAAATCGTCGGTCAAGCACTTCATTCATAGAGCGGTAATCGTCCTGCCCCGAAAAGGACTTAATCTTAAACCTTTTGTATGCGGGTTTAAAAGGTCTTCCGTCCTTAAACACAATCATTCCCGCAACGTTATTATCCCCTGCGGTATTGGAAATGTCATACGCTTCAATATAAGACGGAATTTTTGAAAGTCCTAAAAGTTCCGAAAGTTCGTTTAGTGCGGTCATTTCCCTGCTTGTCCTGTCGGTTCTTTCGGAAAGATTTTGTGCCGCATTTTGCAAGCACATATCAAGCATTCGCTTATTCTCACCCTGTTTCGGGTTAATAAATGCCACCTTGTGTTCCGCTCTTTCGGAAAGCCACCTTTCGGTAAGGGCAAAATCTTCGGTTTCGCAGTCAATTAAAATTCTGCTTGGAATATCGGTTTTATCACCGTAATAACGCCCCAAAAATTCCGAATATATTTCCTGTTTTGAAGAAACACCGTCAAAAAAATAGTGTTTTTTATCGGTTAGTTTAAAATTGCGGAAAATAAGGACTTCGGTACACGCTTTTTGCGCAAAAAGTGCCGTTGCGATAACGTCCTGTGCTTTGTAGCCGATACTTACAACCTTTTGCTTTTGTTCTATTTTTTTAATGGCGTTAATGCGGTCACGAAGACGTGCCGCCGTTTCAAACTGCAAATTTTCCGCCGCTTTTTCCATTTCTTCGGTTAAAGATTCAACGGAATTTTTGCCGATATTTCCCTTTTTTATATATTCCGCCGCCGAATCGACAATATCGTTATATTCGTTTAGTGAAATTTTATTTCGGCAAGGCGCACTGCAAATACCGATGTGGTAGTTTAAACAGGGCTTGGACGGCGTGTCAAAACTTCGGTTACAGTCGGGCAGTTTAAAAATTTTTCTGACTTCGCTTACCGTTTCCTTAACAATAAATCCGGAATTATAGGGTCCTATAAATTCCCCGCTTTTGTCAATTTGTTTTGCGGTTTCAATTTTTCGCCATTTATCGTTTGTTATTTTAATATAAAAATAACCTTTGTCGTCTTTGAGTAAAATATTATACTTGGGTTGATTTTGCTTTATTAAAGAGTTTTCCAAAATAAGTGCTTCAAATTCGCTGTCACATAAAATGTATTCAAAATCATATACATTACCAACCATTTTCCGCACCTTTTCGGTATGCTGATTTCCCGCACCGAAATACTGTGTAACACGGTTTTTAAGGGCTTTTGCTTTGCCTATATATATAATTTCGCCGTTTTTATTTTTCATAATATAAACCCCCGGTTTAAGGGGTAAATTATTGGCTTTTTGTTTTAACTGCTTTAAATCCACAAAATCACCTCACTTTTTACATTTTATATTATTTTTGCCTTTACTTCAATAGAAAAATTTTATATAATTATAACATAAATTTAAAAGAGGACGTTATGAAAAGAATTATTTTAGTATTGCTTGTTTCGGTGTTTGCATTTTGCGGTTGCAACGAGCAAAAAACCGTAAGCGAAAAGCAGGAAATAGTAATAAACCTACCCAAGGACGATAACGTAAACGGTTACCGTAACGAGGATTATTCTTCCCCTACAACAATTAAAGAAGACCAACTTTCCGAATATGTTAATGCGGTTTCAAGTTATATAGGTAATAAAAATTCAAAAGTTTTTCACAAAGCCGGCTGCTCTTTTGCGAAAAAGATGAGTGACGCTAACAAGGTGTCGTATAAAACACGGGAAGATTTTATAGAAAACGGTTATTCCCCTTGTAAAAGTTGTAATCCATAATAATTACACCGCTTACTCCATATAATGTTTATAGTTATTCGAAACGCCCTTCTGCGTTTCGACATTCTATAGTCATTATAATTATTTTGGGAGTGAGCACATGAAAACAAAAAATATTTTAACGGCATTTATTATTATAGGTATTTTGGGCAGTTTAAGCCATTTTGTTTACGAATGGAGCGGTAACAACAGGTTTGTGGGTTACTTTTTCGCCGTAAATGAAAGCACTTGGGAGCATTTAAAACTTTTGTTTTTCCCAACCTTTGTTTATTCTGTAATAGAGTATTTTTTGGTAAAAAACAAAATTGCAAACTATATTCCCGCCGCCGTTATTTCGGTCTTTGTGGGAATGGTTACAATAGTTACCTTGTTTTACACCTATAAAGGCGTTTTGGGTTACAGTATTGATGCGGTTAATATAATTATTTACTATATCGGTCTTGCGGTAATGCTTGCCGTAAAGAATATGATAATAAACAGCGAAATCTTAGCGGGAAAAAATTTTGCAATAATTTTCTTAACCCTTGCACTTTTGCAGGCAATTTTGTTTTTTCGCTTTTCTTATTATCCGCCGACATTGGGTATTTTTAATCCGCCGGTTAAAAGTTAAAAATTTCAAATATAAAAATCGCCTGACTTTACACAAAAGTGGGGCGATTTTTACCATCCTACTCAATTTTTCTAAATATATTTCGGATTACTGTTTTTATTTACACCAATAACCCCGCCGATAAGTGAGGAAAGCATAATAATTATAAAACGGAAAAGCGTGTTAATGCTCGGTTTAAAGTTCCCTAAAATAAGCGCCATAATTAAAAGCAACAAAAACACAATAATTCCCATAGCACCGCCTGTTAAAAGTCCGTTCTTTTGCTTTTTACGTGCAAGGAAAAGGGACGAAACCAAACTGCCTATTGCGGCGGAAATTGTGGCAAAAAGGGGCGAATATTCGTACCCACCCTCAATTAAATACATAACCGTTGCAAACACCAACAAAGCCGCAACCGTAACCCCTAAAAATATAAGTGCCGTAAGAATATATATTTTATAATCTGTTTTTTGTTTTTCCCTTTTCATAAAAAACGCCCTTTCAAATATACTTTTTTAAAAGTATATTCAAAAGGGACAAAACATATAACCTTTTAAAATTTATTTAGACGGTGTATCGTCATGAACCGTAAGGTTAGACTGCAAAGCCCAACGTGCAACGGTAATTTTGCTGTGGTCACTTAAAGATTCAATAACCATTGTATCTTCTTTTAAAGAAATAACCCTGCCGTAAATACCGCCAATGGTTACAACTTCATCGCCAACCTGCAAATTTTCACGCATTTTCTTTTCTTCTTTTTGCTTTTTGCGTTGCGGACGGATAAAGAAAAGATACATAGCGCCGAAAATTAAACCGTAAATAACAATTAAACTTACAAGCCCCATACCGCTGTTTGCCTGTGTTGCGAGAGTAATCATATTAAAATTCATTTATTTTTCCTCCAAAAAAATTTATCCTAAACATTATACATTAAAAGAATACAAAAAGCAAGTATCATATTCTTTTTGAATAAATAATTTCCTTTTCCCGCTTAAATTGTGAAAACGTACCGTTATCAAGCGCTGTTCTTATATCCTCCATAAGGTGATTATAAAACCAAAGATTGTGCATAACAAGAAGCCGTTGCGAAAGCATTTCCTGGCTTTTTAACAAATGTCGGATATATGCCCTGCTGTATCTTGAACAAACGGGGCAACCGCAGTTTTGGTCAATCGGTCTCATATCGTATTTGTACTTTTCGTTGTTAATGTTAATTATACCCTCGCTTGTAAACAAGTGACCGTGACGGGCATTACGGCTCGGCATTACGCAGTCAAATAAATCCACCCCTCGTTCAACCGCATTAAGTATATTTGCGGGAGTACCTACACCCATTAAATACCGTATTTTATTTTTAGGCATAACCGGGGTGACATTTTCTATAATGTCATACATAACTTCGCAAGGTTCACCCACCGCAAGACCGCCGATTGCATAACCGTCAAGGTCTAATTCGGCTATTTGTTTCATATGATTTATTCTAAGGTCTTTGTAAGTGCAACCTTGGTTAATTCCGAAAAGCATTTGTTGGGGGTTGACGGTGGTTTCAAGGGAATTGAGTTCCTGCATTTTCTGCTTACAACGCTTTAACCAACGGGTTGTACGCTCGCAAGATGCTTTGGAATAGGAATATTCCGCAGGGTTTTCAACACATTCGTCAAACGCCATTGCAATAGTAGAACCCAAATTAGACTGTATTTGCATACTTTCTTCCGGTCCCATAAAAATGCGTTTTCCGTCAATATGTGAAGCAAAGGTTACACCCTCCTCCTCAATTTTACGAAGCGACGAAAGCGAAAACACCTGAAAACCGCCGCTGTCGGTAAGTATCGGTCCGTCCCAAGTGGAAAACTTGTGAAGTCCGCCGCATTGCTTTACAACCTCGTCCCCCGGACGGATATGCAAATGATAGGTATTGGAAAGCATTACCTGACAGCCGAGCGTTTTTAGGTCTTCTGCCGAAACCGCACCCTTTATTGCACCGCAGGTTGCAACGTTCATAAACGCAGGGGTCTGTACCGTACCCCTGTTTGTAATAAATTCCCCCCTGCGGGCAGAATTTTCCTCTTTTAATAACTTATACATCTTCAATACTACCTCTTACTTTTTTACCTGCTCATCCTTTATAGGATTAGCATTGCATCACCGAAACTAAAGAAACGGTATTTTTCATTTACCGCAATTTTATAAGCGTTCATTGTGTTTTCGTATCCCGCAAAAGCCGAAACCAACATAATAAGGGTGCTTTCGGGCAAATGAAAATTGGTTATAAGACCGTCCATACACTTAAATTCGTAACCTGGGTAAATAAAAATGCTTGTATCGTCACTGCATTCTTTAATTTCGCCGAATTTTTGCATTGCGCTTTCTACCGTTCTGCAACTTGTAGTGCCAACACAAATAACCCTGCCGCCGTTCTGCTTTGCAGAATTTATAATATCGGCGGTCTCTTTTGTAATACTGTAATGTTCCGAATGCATTTTATGTTTTGTTACATCCTCTACCTTAACCGGTCTAAAAGTACCAAGACCGACGTGCAGGGTAACATAAGCAATATTAACCCCCATATCCTCTAATTCTTTTAACATTTCTTTGGTGAAATGCAAACCCGCAGTCGGTGCGGCGGCAGAACCTAATTCCTTTGAATAAACCGTTTGATACCGCTCTTTATCCCTTAGTTTTTCTTTTATATAAGGCGGTAACGGCATTTGACCGACTTCATCTAACACCGCAAAAAATTCACCATTTGCTTTAAACTCTAAAATCCTGTTACCGTCAGGCAAAACTTCGGTAACCGTGGCGGAAAGTTTATCCGAAAATTTAAAAGAATACCCCTCTTTGGCTTTTTTGCCGGGACCTGCCAAACATTCCCAAATTAACATAGAGCGTTGTTTTAAAAGCACAAACTCGACAACCGCACCGGTATCTTGCCTTGTGCCGTAAATTCTTGCAGGCAAAACACGGGTGTTATTAAGTACTAAACAGTCGCCTTTTTTTAAATAGTCCTTTAAACTGTCAAAACGGGTGTGGCAAACTTTCCCGCTTTGTTTAGATAAAACAAGTAATCTTGAGTGGTTTCTTTGCTCTAAAGGGGTTTGGGCAATAAGTTCTGTGGGTAAATCATAATAAAAATCGCTTGTACGCATTTTGTTCTTATCTTTCCTTAAAATTATTTGACAAACATAATACCGAGTGGTATATTTATATATTATATTGTAAATTTAGATATATATCAAGTCCAAATTTATTTCTTGAAAGGATGTTAATTATGAAAAAATACAATGTCGGCATTATCGGTGCTACCGGTATGGTAGGTCAACGGTTTTCTTTGCTTCTTTGTGACCACCCGTGGTTTAATGTAACCGCACTTGCCGCAAGCGAAAGAAGTGCCGGTAAAACTTATAAAGAGGCGGTTGGCAACCGTTGGGCAATGACAACCGAAATGCCCGAAAATCTAAAAGATATGGTTGTTTACGATGCGGTAAAGGATATTGAAACAATAGTTTCCAAGGTTGATTTTGTATTCTGTGCCGTTGATATGAAAAAGGACGAAATTAAAGCCCTTGAAGAAGAATATGCAAAACACGAATGTCCCGTTGTTTCCAATAACTCGGCGCACAGATTTACTCCCGATGTACCTATGATTATTCCCGAAATCAACGGCGACCACGCAGAAGTTATACACGCTCAAAGAAAGCGTCTCGGCACCAAAAAGGGCTTTGTTGCGGTAAAATCCAACTGCTCGCTTCAAAGCTATGTACCGGCACTCTATCCGCTTGACAAATTCGGTATTGATAAAGTATTGGTTTGTACCTACCAAGCAATTTCGGGCGCAGGCAAAACTTTCCAAAGATGGCCCGAAATGGTGGATAATGTTATCCCCTTTATCGGCGGCGAGGAAGAAAAAAGCGAAAAAGAACCGCTTAAAATTTGGGGCAAGGTTGAAAACGGTGAAATTGTTCCCGCCGCTTCCCCTAAATTTACCGCACAATGCCTGCGTGTTCCCGTGTCGGACGGTCATATGGCGGCAGTTTTCGTAACATTTAAGAATAAACCTTCTAAAGAAGAAATATTAAAAGAATGGGAAAACTTTGCAGGTGCACCCCAAGAATTGCAACTTCCCCACGCACCAAAACAATTCCTTAACTACTTCACCGAAGACAATATGCCCCAAACCAAACTTTGCCGTGACAAGGAAGGCGGTATGGCAATTTCGGTAGGACGTCTGCGTGAGGACAGCCAGTACGATTATAAATTCGTATGTCTTTCCCACAACACATTAAGGGGTGCCGCAGGAGGTGCTGTATTACTCGCTGAATTACTTTGCGCTAAAGGTTATATGGACTAATACTTTTTTGGGAGTGATTTTGTGAAAACCAAAATTTTCAGCGGTGCCGCAACCGCACTTATAACCCCGATGAACCAAGACGGAAGTGTGAATTACGGCCGTTTGGAAACCCTTGTAAACACCCAAATTGAAAGCGGTATTGATTCGCTTGTAATTTGCGGAACAACGGGTGAAAAATCAACATTACGGTACGATGAACATTTAAAAGTAATAGAAGTTGCAGCAAAATCAGCAAATAAACGTATACCTATTATTGCCGGTACAGGAAGTAATGACACGGTATATTCGGTAGAACTGTGTAACGATGCCGAAAAAATGGGAGCGGACGCATTTTTAATGGTTACCCCTTATTATAATAAGACCTCTCAAGCGGGACTTATTGCCCATTACAACTACATTGCCGACCGTGTAAAGAAACCTATTATTCTTTACAATGTCCCCTCTCGAACGGGGGTGGATATTGAACCCGAAACCTATAAGGAATTATCCAAACACCCGAATATTATTGCCACTAAAGAAGCATCGGGCAATATTTCTAAAATTGCCAAAACAAAATACCTTTGCGGTGACGATTTAGACATTTATTCGGGTAACGACGACCAAATTGTTCCCATTCTTTCGTTAGGCGGTATAGGTGTTATTTCGGTTTTGTCTAACATTTTACCCCTTGAAACCCACAATATCTGTGCGGAATACTTAAAGGGTAATACAAAAACGGCAAGCGAAATGCAAATTAAGTATACGGGACTGATAAATACCCTGTTTTCGGACGTTAATCCCGTTCCTATAAAAACCGCTATGAATTTACTGGGTTACGATGTCGGTCCGTGCCGACTGCCGTTATACAAAATGGATAAAGCCAAAACAGAAAAATTAAAACAAATGCTAAAAGAATTAAAACTATTGGATGTGAAATAATGATAAAAGCAATACTTGTAGGTTGCTGCGGTAAAATGGGCGGCAATATTACAAACTGCGCAAATAATGACGGACAAATTAAAATTGCAGCCGGTGTTGACAAAATCAACACCGGTAAAGATTACCCCGTTTTTTCTGACTTTAAGGATATAAATGTGGATGCCGACGTTATTATTGACTTTTCCCACATTTCTTTGCTTGACGGTATTTTAAACTACGCAAAGCAAAAAAATATGCCGGTTGTACTTGCAACAACGGGATATTCGGGAGAGCAAATAGAAAAAATAAAAGAATTTTCAAAGTTTATTCCCATTTTCTTTACCTTTAATATGTCGATAGGGGTTAATTTGCTTTGTTCGTTAGCACAAAAGGCATCTAAAATATTGGGTGGGGATTTTGATATTGAAATTATTGAAAAACACCACAACCAAAAAATCGACGCACCTTCAGGTACTGCTATTATGCTTGCAAACGCTATAAACAAAGAGTTTGGCGACAGTTTGAATTACGAATACGACCGCCATTCAAAGCGCAACAAGCGTCCTAAAAACGAAATCGGTATTCATTCGGTTCGCGGTGGCACTATTGTAGGCGAGCATGACGTTATTTTTGCCGGCAGGGACGAGGTTATTACCCTTTCCCACCAAGCACTTTCCAAAGAAGTGTTTGCGGTTGGTGCTTTACGTGCCGCAAAATTTCTTATAAATAAACCAAGCGGACTTTACGATATGAACAATATTATGGATTTTGGTTAATTTTTTGAATATTTTCATCTCTATCGGTTAATGCTATTATTAACCAAAGGAGTTGAAAAAAATGTTTGACAAAATTTGCTTAATTCTTGTAATAATCGGCGCACTTAACTGGGGACTTGTAGGGCTTTTCAGTTTTGACCTTGTTGCCTGGGCTTTCGGTGGCAGTACTGCAATTATCAGCAGAATTATATACACCGTAATTGCCCTTGCCGGCATTTGGTGCATTTCCCTGCTCTTCAGAAAAGATTCTATCGCCAACGATTAACTTTTTTACAACAAATAAACAAATTCGGCAAAAGCAAAATTACACGCTTTGCCGAATTTGTTTTTTGTTTACATAAGTTTATTGAAATTTATAAAAATTTGTTATATAATATTTTCATATTCTTGAAAGGAATAATATAATGCTGAAACGTATTTTTTCTTTAATTATTTGCGTATTTGTTTTATTTGGTATTACAGGGTGTGATAATACCGATAAAGCGTACATATATTTTAATTTACCCGAAAAACCGCAAACCCTTGACCCGCAAATTGCCGAAAGCGATGCCGAACTGCTTATTGTAAGGAACATTTACGAAGGTCTTTTGCGTAAAGATAAGGATGGTAAAATCGTTTGCGGTGTTGCCGAAAATTATCAAAAGGACGGTTTAACCTATACTTTTAATCTTAAAAAGGACGCTGAATGGAATAACGGCGAACCGTTAACCGCTTATGATTTTGTCTTCGGTTTTAAACGTGCGGTATTACCCGAAACAAAGTCTCCCTTCGCCTCCCGTTTGTTTGCCGTAAAAAACGCAAAGGAAATTAACGGTTCCAAACAAAATCCCGATAGTTTGGGTGTTACCGCAGTTGATGAGCATACCTTAAAAATTGAACTTTCGGCAGAAGACGAAAAGTTTGAAGAAACCCTTACAACCCCTGTTTGTATGCCCTGTAACGAGGAATTTTTCCTTGAGTCCGGCGGTAAATACGGTATGTTTAAGAAGAACATTCTTTCAAACGGTAGTTATAAACTTACCAAATGGGCTACCGATATTTTCGGTATTCGGCTTTACAGGGATGATAATTATAAAGGTGATTTCAAAGCCAAAAATGCCGCCGTCTTTTTATCACAATCGCAGGACAAAACATCAAGCGAGGTGCTTTTAGCCGATGATGCCGATATGGCGTTTATTCCCGCAAATGAGCGGCAGAATCTTAAAGACACCGATTTCAAAATAGAATCACACGATAATATTTGTTGGTTTTTAACCATTAGCAACGATATTCCTTCAGGTATCAGGAAAAGTTTTGCCAATTTGTCGAGCGGTGAGGTTTTTCAAAAAGACCTTACAGACGGTTATTCGGTGGCAAATTCGGTTTTCCCGCCCGTTTTAAACAGCGGTGTTGTGGCTTCGGGTATGCAGATTTATGACCTTGATGCCGCAAAGGCACTCTATTCCGAAGAAGTTAAAAAATTGGAAAATAAAAAATTCCCTGCAGTTACGCTTTATTATTATAATGACGGTTTTTCCAAAAAAATCGTAACCGATATTGTGGGACACCTGCAAAACAATTTAGGCGCATTTATAAATATCGAGGAAGTATCCGCACCCGATGTGCTTGAAAGCCAACTTATAAACCAAACCTATAAAATGAGCATTTTCCCCGTTTCCGCAAGTTCTTCCGAAACAGGCGAATATTTACAAAAGTTTGGCATTAAATATAACGGACAAAACCTAACCGATTTGCAAATAAACCTTTTAAAGTCAAATAATATCGTTCCGCTTATGTTCCAATCAACGTCGCTTGCTTACAGTAATAATTTAAGCAATGTTCGGTTTGAACACGGTAACGGCAGCTTAGATTTTTCATTTATTATAAAAAAAGCCGATTAAAAAAATCCCGATTTGATATCGGGATTTTTTTATTTATATTCTTCAATAAGTTTTTTAAAGTAGGGTAAGGATTTTTCGATTTGTTCTGTGCTTACACAGTAGCTTATTCTAACATAACCCGAAAATCCGAAAGAATCACTCGGAACTAACAGAAGTTCATATTTTTTGGCTCTTTCGCAAAAAGCGTTTGCGTCTTCTTCGGGTGATTTTACAAACAAATAAAACGCACCGTCGGGGTTTACGCAGGTATAACCGTATTCACAAAGCGAGTTATAAAGCAAATCACGGTTCTTCCTGTAAACCGAAACATCACTTGTAAGGTCTAGACAGTCCCTTACCGTCAACTGCAAAAGCGACGGAGCACAAACATAACCCAATGCCCTGCCCGCACCGCAAACCGCACTGTAAATTTCGGTAGCGTTATCGATATTTGGGGAAACAAATATATAGCCGATACGTTCACCCGGTAAGGATAAAGACTTACTGTAAGAATAACAAACTATAGTGTTATTGTAAAATTTCGGAATATACGGCACTTCCACCCCATAAGCCAATTCCCTGTAGGGTTCATCGCAAATTATGTAAATACTGTTTCCGTATTCCTGTTGCTTACGGTTCAATAAACTTGCAAGTTTTGTAACAGTATCGCTTGATAATACGACCCCTGTGGGATTGTTAGGCGAATTTACAATTATTGCTTTGGTCTTATTTGTAATTGTGTTTTCCAAATTTTCAAAATCTATTTGGAAATCTTCCTCACGGCATTTTGAAACCACAAAGTTTGCACCGGCTTTTTCGGCAAAGACACGGTATTCGGGGAAATAGGGCGCTAACGCTATAACCTCGTCCCCATTATTTATAATTGCGTTTAAAGTAATAGTAAGCGAAGCCGCCGCACCGCAGGTCATATAGATTAAATCGGGTGTTGCATTTACCGAAAAGCGTTTTTTTATACTTTCGGCAATGGTTGTTCTGACACTCAAGTCACCCTGTGCCGAAGTATAACCGTGAATTTTAATCGGATCGGTTTCGGTAAGGAGTTTCACCATTGTATTGTTCACCTGTTCGGGTGCGGGAATGCTGGGGTTGCCCAAACTGAAATCGAATACATTTTCCGCACCTATTTCGGCACGTCTTTTGTTGCCGTATTCAAAAATTTCACGTATTACCGAACGTTTTTGTCCTAATTCAAGCATTTTTTTGTTTATCATAAAAATCCCTCTATTCTACTTCAAGTTCTTTTATAGAACGTAATTGATAATCAACATTTTTAAGCAATTCCGGTTTTTTAAGCGCTACCGCCGCACCCTTTACAACGCTGTGTGCCGGGTCTTCTAACTGATGTACCTTTATTCCCAAATATTTTTCAATTTTTTCGGAAAAACCGTTAAGTTTTGAACCGCCGCCCGCCAAATACAAACCATCATTCATAATATCCGCCACTAAATCGGGATTGGTTTTGTTAAGCACCAAACGGATTGAATTGCATATTGTGTCAAGTGTGTCGCTTATAGCGTCATACACTTCGCCCGACGTAATTTCAAAACTTTCCGGCAAACCCGAAAATACGTTTCTTCCCTTTGCCATCATAGCAATTTCAATATTTCGGGGTACTGCCGAACCGACCTTTATTTTAATTTCTTCGGCGGTTAGTTGACCGATTTCTATATTAAATTCCTTACGTACATATCTAATAATTTGTGCGTCGATATCAAAAGATGCGGTTTTAACCGATTCACAAGCGGCAATACCGCCCATTGAAATTACGGCAACGTCGGTAGTTCCCGCACCGATATCTACAACAAGTGTTCCGTGCGGAACCGAAAAATCAAGTCCCAAACCGAAAGCAATAGCGAGCGGTCCTTCTATTACGGTAATATTTCGCCCACCAGCCGATTCCACAACATTCGCAAGCGAACGGTGTTGAAGTTCAGTAAGTCCCGCAGGCAAAGTTGCCATAATACGGGGACGGAGTATCTTATTTCCGAAAACCTGCGACATATAATTTTTAAGCATAAGTTCTGCCAAATCGTAATCCGCAATAACCCCGTGTTCTATTGGATAAACGCTTACCAAACTGTCCGGCGTTCTGCCAATTGTTTGTTTTGCCTTTTCACCGAAATATACGGCTTCCCAACTTTCGGCGTCAACCGTTACAACATTGGGCAGTTCCAAAACAACCTTTGAACTTGAAAAAATTACGGTTTTGGAAGAACCCAAATCTATTCCGATATCAGTTGCCATTTTTATTTTCCTTTCTATTGTAAGAAATAAGCCCTGTAATACAGTAAACATTATTTGCACCGCTTAGTAACAACTGTTTGGCACATTCGTTTAAAGTAGCACCGGTGGTTTTAATATCATCTACAAGCAAAATGTTCTTGCCCGTCACTTTTTGTTTACAGTAATACAGTCCCTCAACATTTTTAAATCTTTCTTTAGGGTTTTTAATTTCGTGTTGGTTAAGGTTACCTTTGTTTCGGTAAATAAGTTTATCCGCAAACGGGATACAAAGCAAATCGCCTATCTGCTTTGCCAAAATGCGTGACTGGTTAAACCCGCGAAACAGGTATTTTTTAGCGGTAAGCGGGACATAGGTTATATAATCAAACTTAATATCTTTAAATACATTATTAACCGTAAGTGCCATTCTTTGCGAGAAAAATTCGGCATTTCGTGTATTGCGTGAAAATTTGAATTTATACATACCGCTCTTTGCCGAAGTGTCGTTATAAAAAGGTGCTGCCGTACCGCCGAAATAAAAAACACGGTCTTTGCATTGGCAGTCTTTTTTAGGAATTCCGCATCTGTTACAGTTTTTAGTATAGTCAATTTCGGGCAGCATTTCGTAACAGGAGTCACACAAAAATTCCCCGTCTTCTATAATTTCACCGCAACTGATACAGGTATTAGGGTAAAAAGCGTTAAAAAGACCTTTAAAAATCTGCATTGCTTTTTGCTCCCTTTAAAAAATACTGAAGCAAAGTATAACGCAAGGTTTTTTTATCATTTCCCGCCATACCGTCCCAAATTGCACTGTTTCCCACAATTATAAGCATTTTTTTGGCTCTTGTAACTGCGGTATATAACAAATTGCGGTACATTAGTTTCTTCGGCACATCGCAAAGCGGTATTATTACATAGTCGTATTCACTGCCTTGACTTTTATGCACCGTAACGGCGTAAGAAAGTTCAAGTTGTGAAAAATCTTCCGAAAAATATGTAACCTCTCTATCGTCAAACCTAACCTTAACAATACCGCCTCTAATATCAATATCGGTAATAAAACCCACATCACCGTTGTAAACACCGCATCCCATTTCGCCGTTATCCTTTTTGTACTGCAAATTGTAATTATTCTTAATTTGCATTACTTTATCCCCAATGCGGAAATAAACACCTTTATATGCTAATTGGGGTTGTCCGTTTTTATGGGGGTTTAACCTTTCTTGCAATAGGTTATTAAGGTTATTAGTACCCGTATCAAGCATTCTGGACGGACAAAGAATTTGAACGTCGGTAAGCGGGTTAATGCCGTAAGCGGCGGGCAGTCTTTCGGCAATTAAATCTATAACCGTTTCAACCGTTTGGTATTTATCGGGTCTTTGCATAAAAAAGCAGTCGGATTCCTTTTTGGAAAAATCTGCTTTTTCGCCGTTTATAATGGCGTGTGCATTGGTTACAATCATACTTTTACTTGCCTGTCTGAACACACGTTTAAGGCGAATAGAGGGAAAAACATCTGCCGACAGTATATCGTTAAGCACATTCCCGGCACCGATGCTTGGTAACTGGTCGGAATCCCCTACCAAGATTATTCGGCAGGAAAGCCGTAACGCTTTAAGCAAACTGTCAAACAAAATTGCATCTATCATAGATGCTTCATCCACAATAATAACGTCACAGTTCAAGGGGTTCTTTTCGTTTCTTGTGAAAATCGGCTTGTCCCCCTCGCCCCATTCCACCTCCAAAAGGCGGTGAATGGTTTTGGCTTCTCTTCCCGTCAGTTCGGTCATTCGCTTTGCGGCTCTGCCGGTTGGAGCGGCAAGTTCAATTTCCAAATCACGGTTTTCAAAAAGTTTTATAATAGCGTTAAGGGTGGTGGTTTTGCCTGTACCCGGACCGCCGGTTAAAACAAGTATTCCGCTTTGGAACGCTTCAAATATTGCCTTTCTTTGCAGGTTTTCAAATTCTATTCCAAGTTTTCTTTCAACATTTTGAATTTCAAGGTCATCAACCGTGACCGAAGTATTTATAAACTTTTTTACCGCCAAAAGCCGTGCGGCAATATGCTGTTCGGCGTCGTGGTAATCGGGCAGGGACAAATACTCGCCCCCGTCCATAATTTCGGTACGGATTTGGAAACATTCTGTCAGTCGGTCAATGCAAATTTCCACCGTACTTTCTTTACATTCGAGTAAACGGCAGGCAACTCTTACAAATTTATCCCTTGGCAAACAGGTGTGTCCGTTAAACAAATTTTTACGCAAAACATACTCAATTCCCGCACAAACCCTTAATTCGCTGTTGCGGTCAAACTCGTAATCGTTTGCAATATCTTCGGCGGTTTCAAAAGAAAAATCAATCCCCTCACTGCAAAGCACGTAAGGGTTTGCCTTAATCATTTCAATTGATTTATCCCCGAATTTGCGGTAAATATTAACGCATTTATCGGGCGAAATGTTGTATTTAGAAAGCAAAATCATAATATCCCTAACGCCGTACTGCTTGTTGTATTCCTCGCTTATTGCAAATGCTTTTTGCAACGAAATACCCTTAATATTTGCAAGCGACTGTGGGTCATTTTGTATAATTTCAAGACTGTCCTCCCCGAATTTTTCCACAATACGGGCGGCGGTGGAAGGCCCTACTCCCCTTATTGCACCCGAAGACAGATACTTTAGTATTCCCGCTTTGTTTTTCGGTGTTTTGCGTTCAAAACTCACTGTTTTAAACTGTTCGCCGTAGGTTTGATGAAAGGTAAATTCACCGCAAAATTCAGCGATATCCCCTTCGTTCAAAAAAGGAAGAGTGCCTACTACGGTTAAACTTTCACCGTCGGTTTCAACCAGCGCTACGGTGTAAGCGTTGCTTTCGTTTCTGAAGGTGATTTTTTGAACAGTACCTGTGAATTTTTCCAACACCCTCATCCTTTCAGAAACTTTAATTTAATGAAATGTAATATTTTTCCGCAATCGGTTTGCAGCGTTTAAATGTATCACTGTCCAAAGCCGAAACATCCGCTACAACCGAATCGGCATATTTTTTGCCAAGCCAAATATATTGTTCACCCACAAAGGTCAACTGCTTTTCGGCAATGCCGTTTTCAAGAAATACAACCAATTTGGAGTTTATTTTGCCCTTCCCTAAAATAAGTTTTAGTTTTAAAGAATGTAACGCCTCACAAAGACCGAAAAGTGCAAAAATAATTAAAATAAAAAAACATATGTATTTAAGCATAGCAATCCCTCCGTTACATAATATGAAAGGGATTTTTGGCTTGACACTGAAAAATAAAGGGCGTAAAAGCCCTTTATTTTCACTTAATTGAAACAGTTGTGGTATATGTGCCTATTGCCCAAACATTGTTATTTTCCTTAAAACTGATATTCACTTCAACCGAATGTTGCCCTGCGGTTTTGCCGCTTAAATCAATTTCCGCATAAGCAGAACCGATATTTTTAATAACCGATTTAGGGCCGCAAATTCTTACATTTTTAATTTCGGCAATGTTTTGAATTTTAAGTCCGCTTCCAAGTCCATTGCAGGTTATATCCGAAACGGTTATAACCTTTTGCGAATAGTTGTCTATATTAAGTTTTACGTTGAAATATTCAATATTATCAACCAATCTTACCCCTTCGGGAAGTTTTGCCGAAACATCAAAACTGTTTGCGGTAGGTGATACAGCGGTTAAATCAATAGGCGATAAGATAACGCTTTCGGTTTTATCCACCGTTTCGGGTTTGCCTATAACCGTAACCGAAGAATAATTCAAACTGTAAGAAATGCTGTTTTTATCAAACCCGTTGGGCAGATTTGTAAAATCCACCAAAACGGGAACGGTTTTGGT
Organism: Acutalibacteraceae bacterium; assembly: GCA_036310925.1. Lineage (GTDB taxonomy): Bacteria > Bacillota > Clostridia > Oscillospirales > Acutalibacteraceae > UBA737. The sequence continues at coordinate 17,839 of JAXJQX010000018.1, read as the reverse complement.
TTTGGAAATAGGAACGGTAACCTTAACCTTGTTTATACTTAAAGTTAAGTGTTCGTCGCTGATTTGGTTGCCCTGTTCGTCATAAAGGACAATATCAGCATCAAATGTTTCACTTACATCAAGCGTTTTATTAACCTTTGCCAAAGCCACAACCGAAGAAATTTTATTCATAACCGTTCTCGGTCCGCTTATTGTAACGGTATCGTTTTCGGTTCCGCTTACAATTCCGTTTTCCGCAATAAGTCCGTCTTTTGCGGTAGCACCCTCGGTTTTGGGTTTAATTGTAAAATCTTTTGTATCAATATAATCAAAAGATACCTTCATGGTAGAAGGGGTAACGCTTAAAATTTCGTAATTTGCAAGTTGGTTGGTTTTAGATGCCATAACGTCAAGGTCGTATTCACCCGGTGCGTCAACCGAAGCGGCAGAAGCGTAAACATTTATGTCCCCGCTTGTAATTGAACTTACGGCGTAACTTGCACCCCTTACCACAACGGTAAACTTTTGGGTGGATATATCGTCGACAATGCTCATACCCTTATCCGAAGCAAAGGTATTTTCCAAATTAACGTTAATGGTCATATCCGAAAAACTGCGTTCAATAATCGGGTTTTGATTTATAGTGATTACAAGCCATAACACAAACGCCAAGCCGAGTGAAAAAGGAACGGTAAAGCGTTTGTTTCCAAGAAGTTTTCTTAAATGAAAGGATTTAAAGAAATTTTTAATCTTTTGCATTATCTTTATTTCCTTTCTTCAATTTTGTAAAAACATTGATTTTATTTAAAGCGGTTTTAATACTGAAATCACCCTTGGAGTTATCACCCGAAATAAGCAATTTACGGAGTTCGGCAGTAGCGGTAACCGCATTGTAGTTTCGGGTTATTTTTCCGCCGACAACAAGTGAAATTATTCCGGTTTCTTCCGAAACCACCAAAACAACGGCATCGGAATTTTCGCTCATACCTATTGCGGCTCTGTGGCGGGTTCCCAGTTGGGAATTTATATCGTTATTCTGTGTAAGGGGCAAAATACATCCCGCAGCATAAATACGGCCGTTTCGTAAAATCATTGCGCCGTCATGCAATGGGGATTTTGGGAAAAATATATTGTTTACCACATCAACCGACGGTTCTGCATCTAAAACAGTACCGGTATTTATAATTTCCCCAAGTTGGGTTGTGCGTTCAAAAACAATAAGCGCACCGATTTTCTTTTCCTGCATATAGCCCGCCGCTTTGCAGACTTTATCAATACACATTGTGATTTCATTTTCATCGTCCCCGAAAAACTGAGCGTGACCGAACTGAGTTCTTCCCACACGTTCCAAAATTCTGCGAAGTTCGGGTTGAAAAATAACCGCAACGGCAATAATCAAGGAGTTCATAACCTTGGATAAAGTCCAGTTTAAAACCGCTAAATCCCACCATTTGGAAACGGCGTAAACGAAAAACAAAATCAAAAGTCCCTTTAATAACTGGCCCGCTCTGCTTTCCTTGAAAAATTCAATCGCTTTATATATTATATAAGCCATAACCAAAATATCTACTAAATCAAATATCCGAAAATTTGAAAGCGAGTAATATATTTGGTTCCAAACGGCAAAAATCGCATTAAATATGCTACCCATTCTTTACATTCCCCTACGCATTATTTTAAGACATAATTATTTAATTTATTTTACCATAAAAAGAAACATCTATCAATAGTTAATTTAGCATTTTTTTCAATATTTTTTCGAATTTGCAAGCAGTTATAAGTGATTCGATTTCATAGGGTTTATTAAATACTGAAATACTTGCCCTTACCGTTCCGTAGGGTAAAGTTCCTATTGCTTTATGTGCCGTCGGCGCACAGTGAAGACCTCCCCGCAGCGCAAAACCGTGTTCGTTTAAAACGCTTACCGCTTTACTGCTCGGTATTCCCGAAAAATTAAAAGACAATACGGGTACGTAGGAGTAAATATCGGGATTTTCGGCATAAACGGTTATATTTTTATTTTGTGAAAGCCCGTTATAAAGTCGGTTAAACAACTCATACTCGTGCTGTCTTATTTTGTTTATGCCAATACTTTTAACAAAGTCTATCCCTGCAGAAACGCCCATAATTCCCGCCATATTCAAAGTTCCGCTTTCCAACTTTTCGGGCAGTATATCGGGTTGCGAAAAATCAATCGACGAAGTTCCTGTACCACCCTCTATTATGGTGTTTTCAATCGGTTTACGGCATATTAAAATACCTATTCCCATAGGTGCGTAAAGCCCTTTGTGGGGTGCTATGCAAAGGTAGTCTATATTCATTTTTTGCATATTTATATCGCTGACACCCGCAATTTGTGCCGCATCTACGCAAAAATATACCCCTCTTTCTTTACAAACCTTACCTATTTCGGCAATAGGCACGGTTTTACCCGTAACGTTGGAAGCGCCTGTTGTTAAAACAAGTTTTGTGTTTACCTTTATTTTTCTTTTAAAATCCTCCAGCGTTTTTGCATCGTCACGGTAAACGTGAAAAGTATCGTAATTTATACCTAATTTTTTAAGCGGCCGCATTACCGAGTTATGTTCAAGACCGGACACAACCACGTGGTCGCCTTTTTTCAAAACGCCCTTTAAAACCGCATTTATACTGTGTGTACAGTTTAGTGTAAAAACAACATTTTCCGCTCCGTCCGCACCGAAAAAGTTTGCCGTTTTTTCCCGTGTTTTATACACCTCGTCCGCACATTTAACCGATAAAGCGTGTCCGCTTCTTCCGGGATTTGCCGAATAATTTATCAAAGCGTTATTCACCGCTTGTACTACGGATTTCGGCTTTTTGCCCGTAGTTGCGGCGTTGTCTAAATATATCATAATATCCCCCGTAAAAAAGCACCCCTTAAAGTATTCAGGAGTGCTTAAAATTTGCTATTTTTCTTTAATTTCAAGTATTTTAACACCGTTATTACGCAAAACCGATTCGGCTTCTTTAATATCGCCGTTCAGTATTATTGCGTAACCGCATCCAAATGTTTCTGCACCGGTAATCCGTTCTATATTAACCTTAAAGCCCTTTTTTCTTAATAAATCTCTTCCCTTTATCGCATAGGTTACTGTCCCTGTAAATATTATATATCTCTTCATTTTGTTTCACTCCGATATTACATAATATGCAAATGAAGTTAAACTGACAAACTTTCTTCCGGTTCGGATTTATAATATTTAATTACCGCAATAAGCACAACAGGGAATAAAAACAAACCCCAAACCCCGAAAAGCCGAAGACCCAAAAACATTGCTATTAAGGTAAACAAAGGGTTTATTCCTATTTGTTTTCCTATGATTTTAGGTTCCAAAAAATTTCTTACTACCAAAACCGCAATATACAAAACCGCTAAACCCACGCCAAAATAAATCTTGCCCGAAAGCACGCTTATTACCGCCCACGGAATTAAAACGCTACCCGTGCCGAGTACCGGCAGAATATCCACAAAAGATATTATAAGTGCAAAAAATACCGCATATTTAACCCTTAAAACCATAAGCCCTATGCATACTTCAGCAAAGGTTAAAACCGCTAAAATTAAGTACCCCTTTAAAAGTTTAAAAACGCTTTGGTATAAAATAACTTTAATTTTTATTAAATTTTCGCTTGTCTTTGCACCGAGTAATAATTTTATGAATTTTACAAGAATGTTATAATCTTTGGCGATATAACAACTTGCAACCAACGCTACTACACCGCTAAACAAAAAGCCGGGTGTGTTTTTTACAATATCCGCCAATGCTTTTGAAAAAAATCCCGCTAAATTGCTGCCCGATTTTTTTAAAATATCGTTAAAAAATCCCTCCATCAGCGTATTGTGACCTATCGGTATTGCTTCTTTTGTTTTTTCGGCTATTTTTGAAATTCTCTCAAGAATTTCGGGTAACCGTTCGGTAAACCTCGCTAAAAACACCGCCGTTTTATAAAGCAAAAAAACCGAAACACCAGCCACGGCAATATAAACTGTAGCCGAAAAAACCGCCGCCAAACCACCCTTGTTAATTTTAAATTTTTTTGAAAAAACATCGGCAGGTTTTTGCATTATAACCGCAATTATTCCCGCAACTATAAAGGGAAGCAAAATTTTAAGTAAAAATTTGCATACTAAAAAAATAATCAATCCCATTACTCCGATATAGGCAAAATTCACAAGAAATTTACACTTACTTTCCATTCTTTAAATTCACCGCCGAAATTTTGTAATTATTGTTGATTTTTAAAGAAAAGTGTAATATAATAAGGTGATTAAAATATCACTGTTATTTAATAGTATAAAATTTTGTATCAGTTTTATTCGAGCGGAGGAAAAAATGATAGACGTTGCAATTATGGGTCACGGTGTTGTCGGTTCGGGCGTGGCTGAAATCCTTATAAACCATAAGGACAGAATTTCAAACAGGGTAAAAGAAGAAGTTAATGTAAAATACATTCTCGATTTACGCAGTTTTGAAAATCTTCCTTACGCCGATAAATTCACAAAAGACTTTAATGTTATTCTTAATGATAAAAACGTTAAAGTGGTTGCCGAAGTGATGGGCGGTATTAACCCCGCTTATGACTTTGTTAAAAAATGCTTGACAGCAGGCAAAAGCGTTGTTACTTCCAACAAGGAACTTGTGGCCGCAAAGGGTGCGGAACTTATTCAAATAGCAAGTGATAATAACGTAAACTTCCTTTTCGAAGCAAGTGTAGGCGGTGGTATTCCGGTGCTTCGTCCTATGGTTCAGTGTTTAAGCGCCAACCAAATTGATGAAATTTGGGGTATTCTTAACGGAACCACAAACTTTATTTTAAATAAAATGATAGTGGACAATATGGATTTTAACACTGCCTTAAAATTGGCACAGGATTTGGGCTTTGCCGAAAAAAATCCCGCAGCCGATATAGAAGGTCATGACGCTTGCCGAAAAATTTGTATTCTTTCTGCTTTGGCATTCGGAAAACACGTATATCCCGAACAGGTAAAAACCGAAGGTATAACCGGCATTTCGCTTGACGATGTCACCTATGCGGACAGTTTCGGTTATGTTATTAAACTTATCGGTCACGCAAAACAGTTAGATAACGGAAAAATCATCGCCGATGTAAGACCCACTTTGGTTTCAAGGGACTGTATTTTATCGGGTGTAAACGGCGTATTTAACTGTATTATGATAAACGGTGACCAAACGGGCGAGGTTGCTTTTTACGGCAAAGGTGCCGGTAAGGAAGCAACAGCCAGTGCCGTTGTTGCGGATATTATGGACTGTATTAAACATATTCCCGCCCGTAAATACCTTTACTGGGAAGACGGGGGCGAAACTTTTGTTGATACCGATTACGATAATTACGGCAAACTTTACGTGCTTATAAAAGCGGAAGATTTTGCTTCGGTTCTTACGCAATTTCAAAGCCAATTCCCCGACTGCAAACAGGTAATTAAAAACGAATTTACAAAAGAAATTGCTTTCATAACCGAACCCGACTATGAATCCGTAATAAAGAATAAACTTTCGCAGTTTACTGATATTAAATCTATTAAAAACCTTAAAACACTTGGTTAATCCGGAGGTAAATATATGTCACTTATCGTAAAAAAATTCGGCGGTTCATCGGTTGCTGATGCCGAAAGAATCTTCAACGTTGCAAACATTATTATTGAAGATTATAAAAAAGGCAACGATGTTGTAGTAGTTGTTTCCGCACAGGGCGACACAACCGACGATCTTATTGCAAAAGCAAAAGAAATTAACCCTGACGGTGCTTCAAAACGTGAAATGGATATGCTTTTATCCGCAGGGGAACAAATTTCAATTTCACTTCTTGCAATGGCTATTGAAAAACTCGGTTGTCCCGTTACTTCACTTCTCGGTTGGCAGGCCGGCTTTAATACCGACTCTCACCACACCATTGCCCGTATTAAAAGAATAAATACCGAACGCCTTAAAACCGAAATTTCCAAGAAAAACATTGTAATTGTTGCAGGTTTCCAAGGTATTAACAAATATGACGATATTACTACATTAGGCCGCGGCGGTTCGGACACAAGCGCAGTTGCAATAGCCGCTTCCATGAAAGCCGATTTGTGCCAAATTTATACCGATGTTGACGGTGTTTACACCGCCGACCCGAGAAAGGTTAAAAACGCAAGGAAGTTAGACCAAATCAGTTACGACGAAATGTTAGAACTTGCAACTTTGGGTGCACAGGTTCTTAACAACCGCTCGGTTGAAATGGCAAAAAAATATAATGTTGAACTTGAGGTTCTTTCAAGTCTTGAAAGAAAACCCGGTACTATCGTAAAGGAGACTGTAAAAATGGAAAAAACTTTAATAAGAGGCGCAGCAAAGGATAATAACGTAGCAAGCATTTCAATCGTCGGCTTGCAGGATACCCCCGGTATTGCTTTCAAAATCTTTAACAAATTGGCACATGAAAAGGTTAATGTTGACATTATTCTTCAATCGGTAGGACGTGACGGCACAAAGGATATTACCTTTACCGTTCCGCAGGACGATGCTAAAACAGCAGTTGCCGCCATTGAATCACTTAATGACAGTCTTAAATTCAATAAAATTACCCTTGACGAAAGTGTTTGTAAGGTATCTATTGTAGGTGCAGGTATGGAAAGCCACCCCGGTGTTGCTTCTACAATGTTTGAAGCCCTTTATGATGCCGGTATTAACATTCATATGATTTCTACAAGCGAAATTAAAATTTCGGTTTTAATCGACGAAAAGTACGGCGATGCCGCTGTTGCCGCCGTTCATGACGCATTTATAAAATAAAGGAGCATTTACTTTGGAAAAAGATGCTGTTTCTGCCGGCGTTTCCGAATACGGGGGACTGTTTTCAACCGCCGATATTCGCATTTTGATATGCTATATCCTGTCAACAATCGGTGAGCCCGTGCCGGGTAAACTGCTTGCCGATACGCTTCATTACGAAGGTATTGCAAACTGTTTTGAAGTGAACGATTCTATTGCTTTTCTTTGCGAAAACGGTCAGTTAAAACTTATAGATCAAAAGGACGATACCTATATTACCACCGAAAAAGGAAAAGATGTAGCCGATACCCTTAAAACTTCACTTTCTATGACCACCAAAAGTCGGGCATATAACGCCGCAACCAAAATGCTTTCCCGTTTTAAAAACGCAAAGGAAACCGATTTCAAAATTTCGCGAGAGGGCGACAAAACCTTTATAACCTGCTCGGCTATTGACGGTGAAACACCCTTTATGAGCGTAAAATTGCTTGCTTGCGACCAAGACCAAGCACTCTTTATTAAGGATAAATTTTTGTCCGACCCAACTAAAATTTATTCCACACTTATTGATTTACTAACAAAATAATTTATGTTTTTGGCTTAAAAATATCGGGCAACCGTTGGTTGCCCGATATTCATTATAAATCTTTGCTTTTGGGAACAAAGCAATTTTCTTTTTCTATACCGAATAACAAATAATCTTTGTTATGGCAGTCGGAAGAATAGATTAAATTTTCGTTGTTACCGGTTATCAAATCCAGAATTCTTTGTTCGGGATAAGGGGTTGTTCTGTAATTTCTTGCAACAGCACCGTAGTTAATTTCAAAATAAAGTCCCTTGTTTAAAAGTTTTTTAACTGCATTTTCACTTGCAGTTATATAACGTTCGTTCTTTGTATCAAACAAATCGTTATTCTCGTTAAACTTTGTAATTACATCAAAATGTCCCACAATATCGCATTTTGTTTTGTTATAAATATCTCCCACAAGTTTATAATAATCTTCAACAAAGCTGTAAAAATCACCGTTATAGTGGTTTTCTACGGCTTTTATTTGTAGTTCTTTAGATTCGTCAACGGGAATATAAACCCCGTCCTTAAAAACATAATGAACCGAGCCGATTGAATAATCATAATCTTTTGAAGTATCTGCCGAAAAATAATCTCTTTCTATTCCTAAATAGATATCAATTTTACCTTGGTATTTGATTTTTAATTTCCTTATTTCGGTTTTATATTGTTGAGTTGCGTCTATTGACATACAGTAGGGCTCTTTATCCCCCGTTTCGGTGTAACTGTGACCCGAAAAACCGATTTTATCGCACCCGAGTTCTATTGCTTTTTCTACAATATCCCTAATACTGTCCTTACCGTCACAAAACGAAGTATGTGTATGAAAATTTGACAAACTCATTTTGTCATCTTCTCCTGTTTTACTTTGTGGTCAATAATATGGCGTGATGCCAATTCCCTGTGAACGTCCTCTACCGAAATTCCCATTTCAACCATAAGCACCATTGCGTGGTATGCCAAATCGGCTAATTCGTATATTGTTTCCTTTTTATCGTCGGCTTTGCCGGCAATTATTACTTCGGTACATTCTTCGCCGACCTTTTTAAGAATTTTATCAATACCCTTTTCAAACAAATAGGTTGTATACGAACCCTCGGGTTTCTCCTTTTTTCTGCCCAAAAGCAATCGGTAAAGTCCCTCTAAACTAAATTCGTGTAAATCCTCGCTTTGGTAAACGGGGTTTTTAAAGCAACTGTCACTACCTGTATGGCAGGCGGGACCATCCTTTTCAACCGTTACCACAAGTGCATCGTTGTCACAGTCGGCGGTAATGCTTACAATGTGTTGGTAATTACCGCTGGTTTCCCCTTTAAGCCACAGTTCGTTTCTTGAACGGCTGTAAAAACAGGTCAGTCCCTTTTCCATAGAAATTTTAAGCGATTCCTTGTTCATATAAGCAACGGTAAGCACCTTTTTGGTAATCGAATCTACCACAACTGCGGGGATAAGTCCCTTTTCGTCAAATTTTAATTCATCTATATTAAGCATTATTTCAACCTCACATTTATTCCGTTATTATATAGTTCCCTTTTAAGTTGGGGTATTTCTACTTCGCCGAAATGAAAAACCGATGCCGCAAGTCCTGCATCAACCGTGGGCAGTTTTTTAAATAAATCGACAAAATCACTAATACCGCCGGCGCCGCCCGATGCGATTACGGGTACATTAACGGCATCTAAAACCGCCGATAACATTTCTATATCAAACCCATTCTTGACACCGTCGGTATCAATGGAATTTAACACAACCTCGCCTGCACCTTCGCCGACACACCGCTTTATCCACTCTACCGCCTCCATACCGGTGTTTTCCCTGCCGCCTTTTGAAAACACCTTGAAAACGCCGTCCACCCTTTTAACGTCGGCAGAAATAACCACACATTGATTGCCGTAGCGTTTTGCCGCCTCGCTTATAAGTTTTGGGTTTTTAATTGCACCCGAATTAACGCTTACCTTGTCAGCACCGCATTTAAGCACACGGTCAAAATCCTCCACCGTGTTTATTCCGCCGCCTACCGTTAAGGGGATAAATATTTTTGATGCCGCTTCGGTTAATATTTCGGTAAAGAGTTTTCTGCCCTCAAAAGACGCAGTAATGTCATAAAAAACCAATTCGTCCGCACCGTTATTTGAATAATATTCGGCAAGTTCCACCGGGGACGAAACATCGCTTATACCTTTAAAATTAACACCCTTTACTACCCTGCCGTTCTTAACGTCAAGACAGGGAATTATTCTTTTTGTAATCACTTCGCCACCTCTATTGCCGTTTTCAAGTCAATATCGCCGGTGTAATACGCCTTGCCGATGATAGCACCGTAAAGGTTCAATTTACGCAAATTTACAACATCATCCAAAGACGATACGCCGCCGGATGCGGTAATATTTAAACTGTATTTTTGAGACAATTCCACATACAGCTGTAAGTTAGTACCCCTCATTGCCCCGTCCTTGCTGATATCGGTACAAATTACGGTTTTAACACCTACTTTTTGCATATTATTAAGAAAATCGTCAAGTTTAATTTGGGATTTTTCCACCCAACCTTTAATGGCAATATATCCGTCCTTAATGTCAGCACCTACTGCAATTTTATCCCCGTATTTTGACACCGCCAAGGTTAAAAGTTCGGGGTTTTCTACCGCCGCCGTACCTAAAATCACACGGTCTACACCTATTGAAATGTATTTATCTACAGTTTCAATATCCCTAATTCCGCCGCCGATTTCGGTAAAAAGGTTGGTGTTTTTTACAATTTTTTCCACAACATCAATATTAGGTGTTGTGCCGAATTTTGCCCCCTCAAGGTCTACCAAATGAATGGCACAAGCACCCTTTTGTTCAAAATCTTTTGCAACCGAAAGCGGATTTTCGGAATAAACCGTCATATTATTGTAATCACCTTTATAAAGCCGCACGGCTTTTTTATCATAAAGGTCTATTGCAGGAAATATTATCATTTTCTACCCTCACAAAACGCTTTTAAAATGGAAAGACCTACATTGCCGCTCTTTTCGGGGTGAAATTGGCATCCCATTATATTGTCTTTTTGTACCATTGCCGTTACTTCTTTTCCGTATTCGCTTGTTGCTACAAGTGAATCTTCGCATTTTTCGGCATAAAAAGAGTGAACAAAATACACGCAATCACCCTCGTTTATGTAGGAAATCAAATGGCTTTTCTTTTTGAAAATAAGTTTGTTCCAACCGATATGCGGTATTTTTAAATCTGCGGGTAAACTGCCTTCCATAGGTACAATTTCGCCCTTTAAAAGCCCCAAACCCTTATGTTCGCCGTATTCGTAACTTTTTTGGAACAAGAGTTGCATACCAAGGCAAATTCCCATAATGTCTTTGCCTTTGTTTGCCTCGTCTATAATAACTTTACCTAGTCCCGTTTTATTTAATTTTTCGGCGGCGTCGCCAAACGCCCCTACACCGGGAAGAATTATTTTATCGGCTTTTTTTATAACCTCTTTGTCACTTGTTACTACCGTATCTACACCAATCATTTTAAGCGAACTGCAAAGCGAAAAAAGGTTTCCAACGCCGTAGTCAATTATTGCTACCATTAAAGAACACCCTTTGTTGAAGGAATTTCGTCAGAAAACTTACTGTCTACCGATACGGCCTTTCTTAAAGTTCTTGCAACCGATTTAAAAATACCCTCTATAATATGATGTGAATTTGTGCCGTCAAGCAGTCGAATATGCAAAGCAATTCCCGCTTCCCTTACAAATCCCTGCCAAAACTCTTCACAAAGTTCGGTATCAAAATCCCCCACTTTTTGTGCGGGAATATTAACCGTGTAACGAAGAACGCCTCTGCCCGAAATATCCGCCGCCGAAAGAATTAAACATTCGTCCATAGGCAAACAAGTGTCGGCATATCTTTCTATTCCCTTTTTATCCGCCAATGCAGATTTAAACGCCTTGCCCAATACTATTGCAATATCTTCTGTTGTGTGGTGGTAATCAACATAAGTATCGCCCTTGCAATTTATATTTAAATCAAATTTAGCGTGTTTTGAAAACAATGTGAGCATATGGTCTAAAAATCCGCAACCGCTGTTTATTTCGGAATTTCCTTTGCCGTCCAAATTAAGCGACAGAAGAATTTCGGTTTCGGCGGTTTTTCTTGAAATTTCGGCGTTTCTCATACATTCAGTTCCTCTTTTATTTCTTTGATTTTTTCTATTAAAATTTCCATTTGCTGCTTTGTGCCTATTGTAATTCGGTTATAATCTTTTATCCTTGTATTTTTAAAATGCCTTACAAGCACACCTTTTTCCTTTAGCGCTAAATAAAGTTTTTCACCATCTAAATCGGCTGATTTTGCGAATACAAAATTTGCTTTGGAAGGAATAACCGTAAATCCCAATTTTTCTAATTCTGTCTTTGTCCATTCACGTATTTTTATTATGGTATTACAGTTTTCGGTGTAGTAATTTTGCTCTTTTAAAGCGGCAATTCCCGCTTTTGCCGTCAACCGGTTTATGTTGTAAGGATTTGTTGAATACCTAATTGTATTTATATCTTTAATAAGTGCGGGATTGGCAATACCGAACCCAAGCCGAACCCCAGCCATTGAACGTGATTTCGAAAAAGTGCCTATCACAAAAAGGTTGGAATATTTTTTAACCAAATTCACGGCGCTTTCCCCGCCGAAATCAATATATGCCTCGTCCACTATCACTACATTGTCGGGATTTGATTTTACTATTTTTTCAATATCGCAAAGGGGTAAATACTTTCCCGTAGGTGCGTTGGGGTTGGCAATAACCACCGTTTTATTTACGCCGATATAATCATCTATATTAACCGAAAAATCTTCCGAAAGCGGAATTTCGGTATACGGAATATGGTTGATTTCGGCAAATACGGGGTAAAAACCGTATGTAATATCGGGAAAAACCAAAGGGTTTTTATCATCGGCAAACGCCAAAAAAGCAAAGTTTAAAGTTTCGTCCGAACCGTTGTTCATAACAATCCATTCGGGGTCAATGTTATAAATTTTTGCCATTTCTTCACGCAAAGCGGTAGATTCAGGGTCGGAATACAACTGAAGTTTCCCTACCTCCTCCGATACCGCCTTTAAAACCCCGCCCGACGGCGGAAACGGTGATTCGTTTGTATTAAGTTTTATGTACTGCTTGTCCTGCGGTTGTTCACCGGGAGTATACGGCACTAAATTTGAAAGCCGTTTTGTGAAGTATTTACTCATCTTCTTTGAACCTAACGGTTGCACTTTTACCGTGGGCGTCCAAGCCCTCCTTGTTTGCAAAATATGCTATTTTTTCGGCTACTTTTTCTAAAGCCGATGCCGAATAATAGGTGTATTGGGTCTTTTTTACAAAGTCATCCACCGAGAGGGGTGAAGAAAACCTTGCAGTACCGCTTGTAGGTAAAGTGTGGTTAGGACCTGCAAAATAATCCCCCAATGCTTCGGGACAGTTTTTGCCCAAAAATACCGATCCGGCGTGTTTGATTTTATCAAGATAATCAAACGGATTGTCAACACAAAGTTCCAGGTGTTCGGGCGCTATTTCGTTGGCAATATCAATCGCCTTTAAAATATCATTTTCACTGACAATGATTTTACCGTTATTATCAATAGATGCCCTTGCAATTTCGGCTCTTTGCAATTTCGGTATCTGCTTTTCAAGGGATTTTGAAACTTTTAAAGCAAAATCCATACTGTCTGTAACCAAAACGGCGCTTGCGTTTTTATCGTGTTCTGCTTGGGAAAGCAAATCGGCGGCAATAATATCGGGATTGTTGGTATCGTCTGCCACCACTAAAATCTCACTCGGTCCTGCTATCATATCAATAGACACCTTGCCGAAAACCTGCTTTTTTGCCTCGGCAACAAAGGCGTTACCCGGACCTACTATTTTATCCACTTTGGGTATGGTTTCGGTTCCGTAAGCCAAAGCGGCAACGGCCTGAGCACCGCCCACTTTGTAAATTTTATCTACCCCTGCAATTTTTGCGGCGGTAAGAATTACGGGGTTTATTTTGCCGTCCGATTTAGGGGGAGAAACCATTACAATTTGCTCGCAGCCCGCAATTTTAGCGGGTATAGCGTCCATAAGCACGGTAGAGGGGTAAGCGGCTGTACCACCGGGAACATAAAGCCCCGCTTTTTCTATCGGTATAACCTTTTGACCTATAACCACACCGTCTTTATCGTTTATTATAAAACTGTTGCGTTTTTGTTTTTGGTGGAATGTTTTGATATTTTCGGCGGCTTCTTTTAAAATTTCTATAAACTCTTTGTCAACACTTGCGAACGCTTCTTCGATTTCTTCACTCGAAACCTCTAAACTTTGTAAGTCCGCTTTATCAAACTTTAAGCAGTATTCAAAAAGCGCCTTATCGCCGTTTTGTTTTACATTTTCAATAATTTCGCTTACTGTTCCCTCAACATTTGCGGAAATATTTTCTCTTGCAAAAATTTTCTCGTTTGAAACTTCGCCGTATTTGTAAATTTTAATCATTATTTTCAACCTGTTCTTTCATTGCACTGACAATTTTTTCAATTTTCTCTCCCTTAAATTTAAAAGACGCTTTATTTGAAATAAGTCTTGCACTTATTGGAAGAATTGTAGTTTTAACCTCTAAATTATTTTCTCTTAATGTACTGCCTGTTTCAACAATATCGACAATAACGTCCGAAAGACCTAAAATAGGGGCTAATTCAATAGAGCCATTAAGTTTGATAATATCAATATCTCTGCCTATTTTTGAATAGTAATCCGAAGCGATTTTAGTAAACTTTGTGGCAACCTTTAAAACCTTTACGTCTTCGTCACGGAACTCTTTTTTAGCGGCAACACACATTTTGCATTTGCCCATATCCAAATCCAAAAGTTCGTAAACATTGGGGTTATATTCAAGCAAAATATCCTTTCCCGCAACCCCTATATCTGCGGCTCCCCTTTCAACATAAATCGAAACATCCGATGGCTTAACCCAAAAATATCTTATTCCTTTATTTTGGTTTTCAAAAATAAGTTTTCGGTTGGTTTCTTTAATGGAAGGACATTCATAACCCGCTTTTTCAAACATTGAGTATACTTTTTCGCCGAGTCTTCCCTTTGGAAGTGCTATGTTTAACATTATTTCAGTCCTTCCTTCTTAAATCCATTATGTTATTGTACCTTAATTTTTCGGGTACACTTTTTTGCGCACTTACCGAAAGACCGCTTGCAATAAGTTTGCTAACCTTAGAAGATATTTTTACTAAATCGGTTTTATCATCGTAAAGCAGTAAATAATCAACGTCGAATTTATCGTTTTCTCGGTATAAATCTTCTATCCTGTCAAGATAAATCGCAAAGCCCACCGCACCCGAAGTTCGGTTCATTTTTTTCATCATATTGTCATACTGTCCGCCGGCAAGAACACCGCAGCAAACACCGTCAACAAAGCCCCTGTAAACAAAACCGTTATAGTAATTCATATCGTTCACAACCGAAAAATCGAACCTAATCTTATCCGAAAAGAGCGAATTTTCGAGCATTTCGGAAAGAATTGCCAATTTTTCAAGTTCGGGTGACGTGAAAATTTCATTAAGTTTTGAAATAACGTTTTTCCGCTCGCCGTAAACCGAAATTAAACTTGAAATTTTAGTATAATCGGCGTCATTTACCGAATATTCCTCGCACACTCTTTTTAAATCGTGGGTGTTTTTTTCGGAAATGCAGTAGATCACCTTTGAAACAAACTGCGGGTCTCGGGAAACCGATTTTATAACCGAACTTACTAAATCAAGATTAGAAATTTCAATGCAAAAATTATCCGCAAGATTTGACAAACTCTCGGCGGCTAATGATATAACTTCATAAATATCGTATATGTCAATGTCACCTATACATTCAAGTCCCGTCTGCATTATTTCTTTAAAACGGTGGGTAGTTTCCGAAACACGGTAAACGTTTTCGTTGTAAAAAACCTTTTGTTTAACCCCTTTAGTATCCTCCCCGTTTTTTATAATGGAAAGGGTAACGTCCGGCTTTAGTGCCATAAGTTTTCCGTTGGTATCGTTAAAGGTTATAACCCTATCGCTTACTAAAAAATCCTTGTTACGGATATACAGTTCATATTCCTCAAACTTGCCCATTTCATAAGGTAAATAACCGTATTTTTTATATAAGGAGCGAAGTTTATAAGCACTTCTTTCTTCAAAATTCATTAGAGTTTCGTCTATCATTTTCGGTCCTCGCCCAATTTTTCTATTATCTTTTTATATCCGCCTGTACCGTATTCATAGCATTTAGAAACACGGCTTATCGTGGCGGTGCTGGCACCCGTTTCCTGACTGATAACATTGTAACTTGTTTTCTTTGCCAAAAGCAATGCAACCGCAAGACGTTGCGAAATATCAAGCACTTCCTTTATAGTGCAAACATCGTCCAAAAATTCGTAACATTCCTCTTTTGTTTGCAAAGATAATAATGCCTCACACAGTTTATCGGTTGACTCGTTATGCCAATTAGCCATTTTTGCTCCACCTTATCACTTTAGTTTGCTAACGCAATAGCGTGATTTAAGTATACCACCGTTAGAAATATTTGTCAATAGATAAAAATGAATGTGTAAAAACAAATAAAAATCAAACATACTGTTAAACAAAAAATTCTTTTCAAAATATCAATTATTGATTAAATTTAATAAAAGCAACCGAAAACCGATTGCTTAAATTATATCAGAAATGTGCAAAACGACACCCGAACGATTAAGTTTTTGTTGTAATTCGTTTATGTTTATTTTTGTAAAATCATCACTCATAGCGGCTGCTGTTCCTGCCGCCTGTCCGGTAACCGCACAACACGGAATAACACGCATAATATCCCACATTGCATCTGTTACAGAGGTACATCTTCCTGCGCAAATCAGATTTTTACATTTTGAAGAATAAAGCGTTTCAAACGGAACTTCATACACGGGTCCCCTTTTTCTCCAATCCGAAACTAAGCCAATAGAATTTTCAAAACGCTTTTTTTGCTCCTTAGCATCTAACGTATATTCACCGACAATTTTTCTTGTCATTCTAAGTTGCGGAATTGTAGGAATTGTTGCAGGCACGTAACTGACGTCATTTTTTCTTTTTTTCAAGACATCATTATAAATAGTATTGTGTGACATTACCGTAAAATCCGTAATTTCGCTTTGGCAAAGACCTGTAAATCGTTTATTTGCCAACAAGGATACACTTTTACCTTTTTCCTTTTCTTCATCGGGTATGTCACAGCACCCAAGCGCATTGCAATAATATCCTTTTTCTTTACAAAAACTGTAATACCAAGCGGCAAGTATATTACCCTGTCCGAAATTTTCACACGGCACACTTGAAAAATAAGCAATATCGGCGTCACCTGTTGCATCTACAACACTTTTTACGGCTATTGCATTTCTGCCGTCCTTGTTTTCTACAATAACATTTGTTATCTTACTGTCTTTTGTAACCGTTTTAACTGCGTAAGTTCCGTAAAGAATTTCCACACCTTCGGAAATCAGTTGTTTTTCCAAAAGTATTGCACACATATTTGCGTTAAAAACCGTCTCAAAGCGCTTGTCATTTTCAGTTCGTTTTGATTTGTCATTGTTATTTATCCAGTTATCGGGAAATTGCTTTTCACAAAAATCACTAATCGAAAGGCGTAAAAGTTCCTCGGCGATTCCAAAAGAAACCTGATTTCCCATTCCGTCACAAAGCGGTAAATATATAGTTACAAGACCCGAAGTTCCAAGACCGCCTAAAATGTAGTTTTTTTCAAGCAAAATAACCCTTTTTCCCTGTCTTCTTGCGGCAAGAGCGGCAGAAACACCTGCAAATCCTCCTCCGCAAACCAAAACATCACATTCATTCGTAATGGTTGTTGAAATATTTTCAATAACCGTCATAATAAAACTACCTCTCAAATCAGTAAAAGAATATTCTTTTTATTGACGCTGTTAAAACATAAAACATAGAAATCGGCATTTGTTAATCAAAATACATTCCCTGATCGAACCGGAATATAATTGCAGAAAATCATTCGGAATATTCCATCGGCGTAAACCGAATGCCGTTAACAGTTTGCTCCCTGTCGGTCGGGGTAAAGCCCACGCATTATAGAATGGCAAGCCGTATTGCGAACGTTTACCGTAATTGTACCTCTATGGTAAACGCTCCTACGGCTCTCTTGTAAGCGAGTATAAGACAGGGGACGGTTCTCTGTCCTAGGGATCGTACCCTATATCTCATAGATTTATCTCCGTTTAATAATCTGTAAACTATTATATCACAACGCCGTAAAAAAGTAAATAAAAGAAAAAAGCAACCGAAAAACGATTGCTTTAAATACTACATATTGCTCACACCCTGAAAACTGAACAAGTAAAGGAAGACAGAGGATACGAAAAAATAGGTCAAGCCCTCGGTCTATTAGTACCGCCTGGCACACATATCGCTATGCTTACACCTGCGGCCTATCAACCCGGTAGTCTTCCGGGG
>JAXJQX010000017.1:0-69654 GCA_036310925.1 Acutalibacteraceae bacterium | reverse complement strand
TGGACAATATCTCTTGTTATGTGTTATACTGTTCATGGTGATTGAGTCCTCTCTGTTTGATTTGGTTGTTAGCACTCTAATTCTAACAGAACTCAATCACTTTTTCTATACTCTCGGTCTCACATCTATTGTAACGCTACATGTTAATATTGGCTATATGCATTTTGCACATTGAAAATATTTTCATTTTATGATATAATGATACCGTTATGAAATAAAGAGGTGATAATATGAATAACTATTTCGAATATTCCGATGACATTATTTCAGCACATTATTCCCACAATGAGCGCCCGAACCCGAAGCATTTTAAATTACACATTCACGAATGGTATGAGATTTATTATTTTATAAACGGAAGCGGTCTGTTCAAAGTTGAAGGTAATTCATATCCGCTCGAAAGCGGCTCCATCCTTATAATGCGTTCCAACGAATCTCATTATATCGACATCAATCCGGAAAGACCGTATACCAGAATATCCGTACACTTTAATCCTAAGCTTCTTGCCGATATAGATCCTCAAGGCATTTTGATGCTGCCTTTTACTAAGCGCGACGGCGGTAAATTAAATTTGTACAACAGCTCTGATTTTAAGGGAAGTCTTTACCACACATTAATACAAAATATGACCGTTTCAACAAACGAGCGGCGCGTTCAGCTTCTTTCAAATCTTATTCCCATATTAAACGAAATCAGAATTGCCTTTGAGGGCAAGAATAAAACCGTTGAAAGCTCGGAAAATTCCACCATATGTAATATTATGAATTATATAAATCAGCATTATTCGGAAGATATAAGCCTTGATATAATATGCGATAAATTTTTCATCAGCAAATCACAGCTTAGCCGTACCTTTAAGCTGGCAACCGGATCTACCGTGTGGAAATATGTTACGACCAAGCGTATAATTTCCGCACATGAGCTAATTATGCTCGGTCAATCTCCTACCGAAATTTACAGCAAATGCGGATTTAACGATTATAGCTCGTTCTTCCGTGCCTACAAAAAGCATTACGGCACACCGCCTACCCAGGTTCGAAGCAGTGAGCCGCAATAAAATTAACATTTCGGTGTTTTAATACAGGGCGACTTCAAGCCAATAAAACAAAAAAACTAAAAAAAGCAGAGCATATTTGTGTGAAACCGTTAAAATGGAATTGATCAGAAACCGTAAACGGAGAACCAAATATGCTCTGCAAACATTTTACAGAAAAACTTTTAGGATTGCAAAGATTAAATATTAAAAAAACAGAAGAAAGCGAAAAAAGTATCCGTGTATTTGCAAAAAACGCAGATACCGCTGCAAATGCTTTAATAATACCCGTTAGTCCATTTATCCCCGTCGGAATTATCCGCGGTTTCGTCCTTATCGGTCGAAGAATCAGCATTGCCCGTTGAAGAATCGGTTTTATCGGATGCGGAAGCATCCTTGCTTTCGTCAACATCGGTTTCGTTTTTAGGAGTTTCTATAATTTCAACCTTTCCTAAATCTGAAACTTCAATAACGGTTACTTTCGAGTTATTACTTGATACATCGGCTTTTTCGCTACTTGAGGTGTTAGATGCCGCGGTATCGCCTGCCGTACCTTCAGCCGCAGTGCCAAAATCACTGTTTGTCTTATTGTCTGAAGCTGCGTTTTCCTCAACATTTGAAACTGCCGATGAATTATTCTCAGCATTATTCTCGGCTTTATTTTTACAGGCAGTAAAAGAAATTGCCATAAGCACTGCCATAATCAAAATAATCTTTCTTTTCAATTTAATACCAACTTTTTTAAAAAATATTTTATGTGAGCACATAATATTTTCTTTTGGCGGAACCGAACCGCCCGATTATAGGCTTTACTTGCAGTACGGTGCCGGGGTATTCTTTAAGTAATTTCCCGGCACCGCTTACGCAATTAAAAATAATTATTAAATTAGTCTAAATTGTCGCCGACTTCAGGAACAGAAACTTCCCATTCTTCGCTCGCGGTTATAACATCGACTGCTGAAATATTAATTATTTCAACAGTAGGTTCAAGAAATTTTTTCATAATCTGTCTTTCTCCTTAATTAAGAATTTTTAGCATAGAAGAATGTTGCTGCAGTAATTTTTTTAGCATTTTCATAGTCATTATTGCCGACTCCAATAGTGGGCGTGGTATTACCATATCCGGTATAATCCTTGAAGATCTTGCTGATTTCATTAACAGTTTTACCGGTAATAATGTTATTTTCAACTATACTGCTGTGTGCGGTCGTAATCTTATCGGCAGTGATTCCTTCTGTAGCCAAATTAGTTTCGCTTGAGAATATAGATTTCATAACACCCATAACCGATTTAGAAATAACATCTGTATAGTAAGTTCCGTTCGCGGTCTTAACATATGCAACTAAGGCAATTCGCTTGCCATACGAGTTAACACCTCTGGTAACAATTACGGAAACTAAACCTGCATCACCATCAGCCTCTTTATATCGGGTAACCTGTTGCTTTGAATCGGTATCAAGTATGTCGCTTAATGTCATATCCGCTTTATTAGCGGGAACAGCTATAACACCGTATTCTTTAATATCGGCGAATTCGTTGATGTTTGTAAAGTCGACATCTATTCTCAGCTTCTGCTCGGCATCTACTTTGCTTAAATCGGTCTTAATTTTAGCACCTAAAACCACAGGCATAGCACCCTTAATAAAGGTAGCTTCGTCATATGCACTTACGGTAAGATAACCTGTATTAGCAGAGGTGAAGTAAGAATGTACCAAGTTGGTATCAGCACCATTTTTGGTTACCTTTATATTGGAAATGTAAACCTTAAAGGCATCTCCGCTCTTTGAACAGGTTTTAAAATCTATTTGCAAAGCTCCGCCGCCGGAAGTACCGTATGTTATGTCAAATGATTGACGAGAATAACCGTTCTTTGTAATAAATTGATCGGCTGTTATATTAGTACCGAAAACAAATATTTTACCACTATTACTGTTGCCGGATAACTCAGTATTAGAATCAACATAGCAATCAAAGGAAACGGTTATTTTATCATTTTCTTTAAATCCGGATATGATCTCGGAGAGTGTAACCCAAGTTCCATCCTTAGCGTCTAAGGTATACATTTCTTTTTCGTATTCCTGTGTTAATACAGGGTCATAGGCCATTTTGGTAACGGAATTACCTATGCTATAGAAAGTCTTGTATTCGTTACCGGAAGCATCCTCTAAACGAATATTCCAAGCATATACTATGAAGTTATTTGTAGACTTTCTCTTAGCGCCTATCTCAAAGTAGGCAGTAGTTCCGGTTGTGGTGAAAGTACGGGAATAGGTGGTTACACGGCCGGTTGTGGTAATATATTCATCTCCATTGTTAGAGGATAAATTATTACCCACTTTGGTTTTGAAGGTACGGTTATTAGTTCCGCTGTTGGAATCTAAAGTGATAGCTTTTGAAACATAATAATCGAACTTTAAGGTATATTTACCTGCGGTAAGATTATTGAAAGTACCTGCTACGGTATTCCAAGAGTTATCGGTGTTATCAAACTTATACATCGGGTTAAGGTAACCTGTATTTTCGGCATTAAATTCTGTTACTGCTGTAAAATAAGTTGAAGGCGTACCGGATATAGACCACGAAAATTCTTGATTATCCGAGTTGGTGAATTTAATATTCCAAAGATACAATGTAACATTGGCTGTACTATTAGTTTTTGTTGCAAGCTCAAAATAGCAATCACCGGCACTTGATATTGTACATAAACCTTTGTGATGTCCTTTGCCCGTGTTGATTATATATGTTTGCGCACTTTTGTTAGAAGCACTTTGATAACCCTGTGTTTTAAAGAAAATGTTAGTAGCAGCGCCATTGTAGACCGTAGCCAAAGCACCGTTGTAATCAATGTAATAATCAAATTCAAAATTGTAGGTGCCAACTGCTAAGCCGGTAGCTTTAAATATTGCAGTTGCCCAGCTTGCAGAACCGGTATTTTTTGATTGTAATGAATATCCTGTAAGGAATTTATATTCGTTATAATCAACCCATTCTGCTGTTTCCGTATCAGTAATCTCTGTGGTGGGTTTAATTACTTCGCCTGTAACATTATCGGTAACCATAAAGTTCCAAGCATAAGCTTGATAGGAACTGCCGTCTTTAGAGGTTGCTTTTACGCCAAAATATATACCACTATTTTTAGGCTTATAGACAAAGGTACAGGTGCCTTTTGAATTGGTAATATATTTTTCCTCTTTGTCGCCACTAGAATTGTATGCTGTGATGACAAAAATATCCTTGTCATTTGCATTTTCTGTTGCTAAATTGTTTGATTTGACGCAATAATCTACCGAAAAGTTGTATTCTTTGCCGACTTCGAGCGTGTATAATCTCCCTAGATCGACCCACGGACCTACTTTAGAAGTTATATGCAGCATTTTACCGTCTGTGGATTCCGCGGCGGCAGCTGTATTTAACATTCCTAATGCAAAAAATGAAGTGAGCAGAATGCCCGTAGCGCATATTACGCTAATAAGTTTTTTGAATTTAACCATATTTTCTCCTACTTTCTTAATTTAATTAATTATAGTGAAATTGCTTGGGGATGTATCAATATTCTCAGCAATTAAGTCTTCTTTGGTTTTAAGCGTAAGCTTTTTGCCGCCGTTTACACTGTCATCTGTACCCTTAACCCATGCAGTGTAAGAATGACTGTTATTTTGCTGAATATATGTGTTGGAATGAATGGTCGGGCCATATCCGTTAACATCATTCGGCCAGCCCACATCCATTAGTGCATAATAAGAGCAATCCAACACATTGTTGGTAAAATTAAAGTTGGTGCAGCTGTATTTGCCCGTGCCCGTACCCTTATACATATTCAGGTTAGAAGAAATCAAGCTGTTAGAGCCAATCCTGTTATAGAAGCCCCAACCGTAACCGCCGAAGCGGAGAATATTACCTGATATTGTAATATCCTGAACTTTAGCTACAGTCGCTGTGAATATTTCAATATTCATTGTGCAGTATTCAATTAAACTGTCCCTAAGCTCCATATTTTTTTCAGTTAATTCTTTACCTACGTCTTGATTGCCGGAGCAGTTCTGGAAAGAATAACCCGTATCATAACACTGGTATATCCAGCAGTTTTCTACCGTGTCATTAGAGTAGGAATTGACAAACTCAATACCGTTACCCAGTCTGCCATAGCCGCTATCGGAAAGTGAGCCGCCTATATAGCCTATCTCACAGCTGCGAATAAACACATTGTCCGACCCTGCCCTAAAGGATATACCGTGAAGCCCTGCGTACTTAATACAGAAGTTTTCTATTACGGTATTCTTAACATTCAAATCGCCGTTCATAATATGTCCGTAAGCCACTTCAATGCTATTAAATACCTTTCCGGGATTTCCTCCGCTGTAATACAGGTATAACATTTGGTTTTCCTTATTATGGTAAAACTCAAAATCCTGCAGCAGAGATTCGTACCCGTCCAATATTTTTATACCGCACTTTTTACCGTTATCAAAAATAACATTTCCAATATCGGAAGCATCGCCGACATTAACTGCCCAAATATTCTCTGCTGAGGTTTGATGCCAAAGGTATTCGTCGGCATAGTTTTGCGTACCCGAATAGAAGGTTGGCTTATACCCGGTACCGTATGCCCCGTAGCTGATATTAGACTTCAGCTCAAAATGACCGCGGTAAACACCGCCCCGTTCAAACAGTATATACAGCCTTTTAACCGTAGTTTTGAATATAGTACCGTTTGTGATTTCATCCTTTTCAAATTTAGTGTATAAATCAGCTAAATTATTTGTGGTTTTCCAAGCGGTGCTTTCGGAAGTGCCGTCGTTACTGTCGTTTCCGTTCGGTGAAATATAATACACCTCGCATTCCGATTTTTTCGGAGAGGTAAAATAGTTAAGTGCATTATATTCATCAAGCAGTGTATCGGAGGCATTTACTATCTCTTGCCGTTTGGTTTCGGCAGCATCGTCATAGCTACTGTTTTGCTTATTATAAAGAATAGCTGTATTTTCGGTTACAGGAGCGTCGGTTTTATCGCTTACTCCTATTTCCCAAGTGTTTTCATCATAAAAAGCGTTTGCCGAATCGGGTAAATACTCGCCTAAGGGTAAGTCTTGCATAGCTTCGTCAGGCTCTAACAATTTTGCCTGCCCAACCGCCGTAGGTATTTGCCACCCGTTGAAGCTGTTTGTAAATCCCGGATTTACAAACAGGTTTTCGTCGTGACCCTTTTCGGTAAGCTTTATATTCCAGATATAGCTATGGCCCAATGTGCCCTGTGCAAAGCCTAAAGCAAAATTAGTTTCATCAGCTGCGGTGGTGAATTCATAACTGAACGAGCCCCGACCTGCTTCTAATAATATCCCTCGGCGGTACTTCTGTTTTGCATCAGACCAGGTTTCCCACAAGTGACTATCTGCGAGATAACCCTCACGCGCAGTAATAGTTTTGCGTATTGCGGACGCCTCAACCATATCTTTAGTAGAATAATATTCAAATGTAAACACATAGGTTGTGTTCGGTTTAATTTCAACACCGTTATAATCTGTGCCAAACTGCTGCTTTACTTCCTTATCGGTTTGTATAGTATAAGTTTCCCTATCTAAGTAATAACTTGAAAGCTTCAACATTTTCGGTCCTTCTCCGTTTGAGGCGTAGTAATACATATAAGCCGTTATAAGTTTTGCAATACTGTATTCTTCACTTGTTGTAGTGATTGGAGTATACCCGTAATAACCCATATATCCGCAAAAGATTTTGTTAATATAGTAGTTATTAAAGTTTTCTTCACCAAGTGTGGCTTTCAGTTGTTCGTCCTGAAGGCATTTGCTGAGTGCCGCATCCTTATTGAGATATATCTGACCGTTTGTATCATTAAACACAGCCTTTATGACACCCATAACCGATTTACTTGCAATTCCGTTTGTTACGGCAGTACCGTTATTGTTGTTTGAATAATAAATGCCGTTTTCGGTTTCTACAAAAGCGGTCACAGCAGAGCGTTTACCGTAAGCTGTACTGTCACGGTTAATAATAACCTTTACTGTGCCTAATTTATCCAAGCCGCCGTTTGATACGGTTCTTTTAATAATATTTTTTCTGTAGCCACAGACAATATGTAATCTAAATCTATATCAGTCCTATTAACAGGAACTGCTATAACACCGTATGCCTTGACTTTTACTCCTGCATCAACGCTGTTTTTAAGCTTGCTGAAATCTACATCTATTCTGAGTTTTTGCGTGCCGCTTACTTCTTGAGGAATAAGAATTTTAGCACCAGAAACCTCCGGCAGACAATCAACGGCAGTTATTATAGCCGCCTCATTGTAGTCTTGCTTGGTAACGAAATTACCTATGCTATAGAAAGTCTTGTATTCGTTACCGAAAGCATCCTCTAAACGAATATTCCAAGCATATACTATGAAGTTATTTGTAGTCTTTCTCTTAGCGCCTATCTCAAAGTAGGCAGTAGTTCCGGTTGTGGTGAAAGTACGGGAATAGGTGGTTACACGGCCGGTTGTGGTAATATATTCATCTCCATCGTTAGAGGATGAATTATTACCCACTTTGGTTTTGAAGGTACAGTTACTAGTTCCGCTGTTGGAATCTAAAGTGATAGCTTTTGAAACATAATAATCGAACTTTAAGGTATATTCACCTGCGGTAAGATTATTGAAAGTACCTGCTACGGTATTCCAAGTAGAGTTATCGGTGTTATCAAACTTATACATCGGGTTAAGGTAACCTGTATTTTCGGCATTAAATTCTGTTACTGCTGTAAAATAAGTTGAATGCTTATCGGATATAGACCACGAAAATTCTTGATTATCCGAGTTGGTGAATTTAATATTCCAAAGATACAATGTAACATCGGCTGTACTATTAGTTTTTGTTGCAAGCTCAAAATAGCAATCACCGTCACTTGATATTGTATATGAACCCTTGTGATGTCCTTTGCCCGTGTTGATTATATATGTTTGCGCACCATTTTTGTTAGAAGCACTTTGATAACCCTGTGTTTTAAAGAAAATGTTAGTAGGAGCGCCATTGTAGCCCGTAGCCAAAGCACCGTTGTAATCAATGTAATAATCAAATTCAAAATTGTAGGTGCCACCTGCTAAGCCGGTAGCTTTAAATATTGCAGTTTCCCAGCTTGCAGAACCGGTATTTTTTGATTGTAATGAATATCCTGTAAGGAATTTATATTCGTTATAATCAACCCATTCTGCTGTTTCCGTACCAGTAATCTCTGTGGTGGGTTTAATTACTTCGCCTGTAACATTATCGGTAACCATAAAGTTCCAAGCATAAGCTTGATAGGAACTGCCGTCTTTAGAGTTTGTTTTTACACCAAAATATATTTGATTTTTTTGAGGCGTATAGTCAAAGGTACAGATGCCTCTTGTATCAGAAATATATTTTTCATAACTGTCGGCTGCGACGACAAATAAATCCTTGCCATTTGCATTTTCTGTTGCTAAATTGTTTGATTTGACGCAATAATCTACCGAAAAGTTGTATTCTTTGCCGACTTCGAGCGTGTATAATCTCAGTGGATTGACCCACGAACCTACTTTAGAAGTTATATGCAGCATTTTACCGTCTGTGGATTCAGCGGCGGCAGCCGTATTTAGCATATCTACCGAAAAAACCGAGGATATTAAAATGCTTATGACTAAAACAAAACCGAACAACTTTTTTCGGAGCATTTCAAGCCGCATAGTATTTAATTTTTTGACATATTGCCTGCTCTTCGCCAAAAAGCCGTTTGCTTTCTTATCGGTTTGTATGGTATAGGGTTCTCAGTTTAAACAATAACCCAAAAATTTTAACATTTCATTTTCTTCCCCCCTTTTTTTAACAAACAGTACTACTAACCTGTCGCAAGATTTGGGATACAAGCACTTGTGTTTTCTTCCCCCTTTGTTACAACATATTTGTCATAAAAGAGTTGATTTACACGGCAAAAGCCGTTAATAGAGCAAAGCGTCCTTTCCAAAATTTGTGGCGGTCACCGCAACGCCAAGTAGAAGTGCCTGCCGACAGAAGCAATAAGCATTACTGCCTCTATTTTAAACAATCAGTCTACTTTTCTATCTTTGTTTTAATTATATCAAAATAATTCGCACAATCAAATTGTTAATTTCATCATAAACATTGCAAAAATAATCAAAATGCACAATTATGGCAAAGCGCCTCCAGAGTGAAGTATACTCCTCTCCGGAGGCGCTAATATGAACAAGTAAAAGGACATTTTAAAGAAAGTTAAACATTTAATAAAAAAAGGATTCTGAAATAAGGGTAAAACGCTCAAAACCGGCACGCCGGCTTATCACTGCCGCTTCTAAGAGTAGATAATTCATAGCTCATTCCGAGCATTTTGTATTTGGCTCCCGCCATTTTATTGTACGGCAGTTGCTCCCAATCGCTTGTTCCTATAAGCTGTTTTATGGCGTCAAGGTTTTCCGCAGTATCGGTAATATTCGGTATCAGCGGCGTGCGGATTAAAAACGGCTTTCCGCTTTTTTTAAGCGCCGCAAAATTTTCCAAAATCTTTTCGTTTCTTACACCTGTGTATTTTTTATGCTGTTCACTGTCTGAAAACTTAATATCCATAATAATAAAATCAAGTTTTTCGATTACTCTTTCAAAGACCGCCTTTTCGGCATAGCCCGAAGTTTCTATACAAAGATGATAATCTTTTAATTCATCAATCAATTCCATAAGAAATTCAGACTGAAAGAGCGGTTCGCCGCCCGAAAAGGTAAAGCCGCCGAAACTGTCTGCCAATATTTCGGCGCTTTGCTTTAGTTCCTCGGCTAATACCTTTGCATCAACCGTTTTGCCCGATATTTCAAGACAGTTTTGCGGGCAGATATGAATACATCTACCGAAAGGCTGACAATCTGTATGATTGCATTTTGTCATACATCTGCCACACTTAACGCATCTTGCTTCCTTGTACATAAGTTGTGGCTTTGAGGAAAGTCCCTCCGGATTATGACACCACTTACAGCGCAGAGGACAACCCTTAAAGAACACGGTTGTTCTGATTCCGGGGCCGTCATGCACCGCCATTTCCTTGACATCAAAAATATTTCCGTAAATCATATTACAAATAATATTCCTTTATTGACTGTGCATTAAACAAAGCAATCTTTTTGGCACCGTTATCGTTTGGATGAAGTCCGTCAGCAAGATTCGGTCCGCTACACTGCCATTTTTCGTAAGCACCACAAATTCCACACTTAAAAGTGTCAATAAACTTCACATCGGAAATATGTTCGCAAAATGCACTAATATAATCTCTTTTCAGTTTTATTGACGAATAAGGTCTTACATCTTCGGCACCTTGAATTGGCGAACAATAGCAAATAACGGCATTAGGATACATTCTTCTTAAATGTTCATAAGTATAACGCAATGCTCCTGCCATAGTTTTGCAATCAACCTTACCAAGCGAAAGCAAATCTCCGTTATCATCAAAAAACTGACTGTATATTTCTTTTTCAATACTATCTATTTCTTCAATTCCACAGTCGTTTGTTCCGGCTGAAACGACTATAATATCAAAATCTTCATAATCGGGATTATATATATAATTTTTATTTTTGTTGTCTTTGCCTCGCAACAATTTTTCAACCTGATTACATACTTTATTATTCACATTTGCATCAGGACCGTTAAACAGCGGATTACCATCATATATTGTATTTGCGTTATCTTTCCATGTTGCAGAACTAACAGCAATATTTACATATTTTTCGGGTTTCATAATTTCAATGAAATACTTAACCCAAACACCAAGTGCCGTTATACTGTCACCCATAAACAAAATTTTTTTATTTTTATAATCCTGCATAATAACTCCTCTTTATACGCTATATGCCTGTCTTGCTATTACATGGTCTTGGTACTCCTTGTCAAGTTCAACAAAGTAAGCGCTCCAGCCCCATATACGCACTACCAACTGCTTATAGTTTTCAGGGTGCTTTTGTGCGTCAAGCATTTTTTCGAGATTCACTGTATTCAACTGTAATTGGTGACCGCCTCTGTCTATAAAATTCTTAACAAGGAGCCCTACTTTTTCTATTCCGTCATCATCTGCAAATACGCTTTGATGAAATTCAAGAGTAAGCGGTCCGCCGTTTATAGCATTTACAAAATGCTGTTTTGTCATAGAGGCTATTACCGATACCGGACCTTTTACATTTGCAAAAAGTGATACCGAAAAGTTTGTGCCTAAGGGTTCCTTTGCACGTCTGCCGTCGGGCGATGCGCCGATTTCGTCAGCATGCCACAGGTAATACATTGCACTTCCTGTTCCCGCACGATATATACCGTCCCTACAGTTGGTCTTTCCTTCTAACGCTTCAGCAAAGCTGTCTAAAAGCTCTGTTGCAATACCGTCGACAAAATCATCGTTATTGCCAAGCTTCGGTGCTTCATAGCGAAGCTTGTGAAGCAGCTCCGGTGTATTTTCAAAGTTTTCGTCTACTGCTTTAATAAGCTCTGACTTTCCTATGGTTTTTTCTTCAAAAACATATTTCTTTATTACCGCAAGGCTGTCTGCCGCAGTAGCAATACCTGTACCGTGAATACCGAAATTGTTATATTTTCCGCCGTTATAAATATCACAATCCATAAGCACATTCATAAACGGCGATGGAACAAACCAAAGGTCCTTTATGCCATCTGCAATTTTGTCACATTCCTTTTTGATTTCTGCCTTTACGCTCATAAAAAATTCATCATAG
Source organism: Acutalibacteraceae bacterium (assembly GCA_036310925.1). Lineage (GTDB taxonomy): Bacteria > Bacillota > Clostridia > Oscillospirales > Acutalibacteraceae > UBA737. The sequence goes on along the minus strand of JAXJQX010000017.1, from coordinate 57,888 downwards.
GAATCGGATTTTTCAAGATTATTATGTAATGCAATATCTACTGCCTTAGGGTAAGACATTGCGGATATATTTGCGATATCCGCTCCCACATTCGGAATAATAAATTCCCAACAAGCCGCTACCGTGTAATTTACGGCATCGTTATACTCATAACCGAGTTCTTCCAAAGCGGGAATAACTATGTCATCATTAGAATACTGCGGAAAACCGAGTCCCGCCTTAGTAAGTTGGGTTGCCTCGGTATAACGTTCAGCGGGAGTAGCCTTTGAAACACGGAGATTAATCTTGGGGTCAATAAGTTTATTGTTGTATGAGGCTTTAAGGCACAATTCCGACAACAGATTATAAACATCGTTTCCGTTTTCGTCTATTCCGCCTAACATCATACTCTGCCCATTGTCGCCTTGTTGAACACCGACATAAAGGTCACTATCCTTATTAAAGGAAAGGAAAAAGTCGCAAAGTAATTCCAAAGCGGTTTCCTCTGTATATATGCCCTTTTCCATATCGGCTTTAAGATAGGGATACATATATTTGTCAAACCGACCTACCGTGTTATGGTAGTTACCCTCCAGCCACAGAGCGTAATGCAAAATTCTGAAAAACTGCAGCGCCTCTCGGAAATTACGGGCGGGATAGCGCGGAACGCGGGTCAGGATTTCAACTAAATCCTCTCTGCCCTGTCTTTTGGCCTCCTCTAAATATTTATCCGAAAGCATAATAATGTTATCTATCGCCGCTTTTCCGTATTCATCGGCGATTTTACGTTTTTCAAGCAGTCCCTTGCTTATGGCGTCGTAATAGTCGGGGCATAGATTAGACATATACCCAAGCTCGTGAATATAATGCTTTGCTTTAATTTCCGCCCATTCGGACTCTGTAAAAATATCGGGCAAATTTGAAACGGTGCGCAAAAACACTATCTGCTCACCCTCAAGAATTACCGCCTTTTCCTCCCCACACATACGGCGAAATCGGTCGGACATACGCTCAATAGGCGAAATACCCTTTGCCGAATATTCCTCGGAAAGCTTAAAGTCTACCGTATGACGGTATTTATGATGTTCCTTGTTTACGATAAAATTATAAAGCTTTTCAAAAGTCGAAGTCATTATATCATTCCTTTCGTATTGGTACGATATAATTATAAGGCAAACAGTTGACTTTTTCTCGCACAATATTGTATAATATTGGCATAATTTTATCTAAGGCGGTTTTATTATGATTTTTCATCAACCCCATAATTCATTGAACAATAGTTTTAATGCCGTATTATATACAACGGAGATTTGGAAACAGCATTTTCATAAGAGTCTTGAGCTTGTTTATGTTATAAACGGAAGCCTTAAATGCTATTCAAACGGAATCGAATATCTGATAAAGCAGGATGATTTCGGGCTTTGCTTTCCTTACGATATTCACGCCTATGAGCCTCAAAAGGATACAAGCTATTGGGTTTGCGTTTTCTCCGAGGATTATGTGCACGACTTTTATAAAATGATCAAGGACAAAACGGGAGATTTTAAATTTAACTGCAGTCCGTCAGTTACCCGATTTATGACCGAGAACCTGATTAATAACCCCGAACCGTCGCGCCTTATTATTAAGGCGGCGCTCTACGCGGTATGCGACGAATACATTAAATCGGCTAAGCTGACCGATAAGAATAAAAAAATCGACGAAAACATAGCCGTCATAACCGAATATATCGAAAAAAATCACACAAAGGACATTAAGCTTTCTAACATAGGCAAGCTGTTAGGATATGATTATCACTATGTATCGAGATATTTTCATACTGTTTTTAAGATGTCTTTTTCCGAATTTTTAACACTTTACAGACTCGAAACAGCAGTCGGACTGATGGAACAGTCGGACAAAAAGCTTGTGGATATTGCAATGGAAAGCGGTTTTCAAAGTATCAGAAGCTTTAACAACTGCTTTAAAAAGCATTTTAAAATGTCTCCGACAGAATATAAGAAAAACCACAGCTCAAACCCTTAGTGCGGCGTAGGTTGCTTTAACGCTGATTTGCACAAAATAAGCATTTCCTCTTTTGCTCTGAAAAATTGTATGATTAATCGAGTAGGAGGCTGACCATTAGTTGACCAGCCGACCTCTCACACCACTTATCCTGACTGTAAATGTCAAGCGAAAATGACAAAAAACGCTCATTTAAAATGTACAAATACGGAAAGAAATTAATCATCGGTCTCATCGAAGATATTTCTGCCCTTAATACGGTAAGAATGACCGGTAATTTTGACGATGTCGCAATGGTGAACAAGTCTGTCAATGATTGCGTTGGCAATAACAGTGTCGCCGAAAACATCGGGCCATTTTGAAAAAGGCTGATTGGTGGTGAGGATGGTAGGTCTGTATTCATATCTTGTGGCAATAAGCTGAAAGAAACCAAATACAGCAGCTTCATCAACAGGCAAATAACCGATCTCGTCTTATGGAAAGTTGTTTGTTATGAGAAGTTGAGTTTCAGTTATTGCGATTTCTGCCGATTATCTGAGATTTTACTTCTCATAATGAATTTCCTTCTTTAAACTAATATTATCTTAATCCGCCCTGCGGCGAACCCTCTTTCGTTTTCATTACTATGCCGTTTTCCATTACTCCGCTTCTAAGATAATTCTTGATTAAATCAATCAGTCTCTTATCCTTGATGTCCTCGCGGAGCATATTCATAAGCAGTTCGTGGTTGAGTGTATCGAAATATTTGGATAAATCAAGGCATACTGCATATTTGTACCCCTCGTCCGCATATTCCTTTACCTTGAGTATTGCGTCCTTTGCACTTCTGTGCGGTCTGTAGCCGTAGCTTCCGTTAGAAAACTTTGGCTCATAGATTGGTATTAGCACTTGTGCTATTGCTTGTTGGATAATGCGGTCTATAACTGTCGGTATTCCGAGATTTCTCACTCCCCCGTTATCCTTTGGAATTTCTACTCTCCTTACAGGCGACGGCTTGTATTTGCCGTTCCTTATACTTTCGAGTAATTCATTCCTGTGTTCTTTAAGCCAAGGCAGTGCCTCATCGACGGATATTCCGTCAACTCTGCTTGCTCCCTTATTGGCTTTTACCCGCTTGTAAGCTTTGTTCAGATTATCTCTGCTCAGCACCTTTTCAAGCAGGTCTGCCCCGTCCTTTCGGTCAACCTCTCGACTTTCGGTACTGTACACTTCTGCATACTCTTCGTGTTCCACACTATCCCTTTGCAGGAAGCCGCCGTTTCCGGCGTATTCTGTTTTCATCATACCGACCTCCTTTAGTTTCTTACTCGGAACTTATGATTGTTCGGTCCTTCCCGAAAAAATTATTTTCGGTACTATGACCTCTGCTGACTTCTTGCAGTTCGTTGTTACTACGGAAATTATTCCGCCTGCAAGACCTCCTCGGGTAAGCGTAATCACCTTAGCCTCATATATCTGCCGCATTTACACCTTGAAATTCGGGCAGTATTGGACTTCGTTTTGTTGTGGAAACTCGTCCGTTTCAAGTATGCCTTATATGCAGTTTCTGTTAGTCAGACCGAGGTTTTGCCTCCGACTTCTTTCAGACTCCGCCTCACGACGGACGCCCTTGTCTTCAGCTAACATTTCCTACTGCCAAGCCTGTAGCGGACTTTCACCGCCAAGTTATTATGCGTGCCGAGCACACTATTGCACAAGCCCCACGGAGCTTCTTGCTCTGTGGGGCTTGTGTATCTCTAAATTCTGCATAGGTGGAAAAGGTCCCACCCATACAGCACTTTAATTAAACTATATCCTTACCCTAAATCTCGCTTGAAATTTAGGGCTATTCGATAGTCTGAAACCGCCTTTCCGTTAAAGGAAAGGCCGGTTTGCATATTCTATCCGTGAAGGCTTGTACCTATAAAGCCGACCTCTTTAAAATCATCCATATTATGACGGATTATATAATCTATGTAGGACGCCGTCATCTTCGCCGTAAGCAGATAGCCCATAGGGTTTGCATGCCCGAGAAGACCGAATTTTTCGCAGTATTTTTCGTCGTGCTTCGGCGCGTATTTAAGCATGTCGAGTACATAGGTGTTATCAAATTTTTCGGCAAAATCGTAAAGGAGCGCCGCGTGCTCCTGTTTGTCTTTAATGCGCAAATCGTTTTCGCCGCTGCTGTTCATAGTCATAAGGAAAAATTTTGCGCGGGGCTGAATTTGATTTAAACGCTGTATTATTTGGGCGTAATATCCCGCAAAATTTTTCGTGTTATTCTTATAATCCGAAAAATCGACATCGTTTACTGAGCCCACCTCTTGCCTTTGACAGATAATATCGTTCACTCCCAGGAAGATTATATAGCATTGAGAGGCGTATTTAGGGTTCCAGAAGCCGTTTGCATCGGCAAAGTTCTCGCAGTATTCCTTTGCGGTCATACCGCCGCGGGAAAAGTTGTAAACGCGGCTTCCGCACATACGGCCCAAAAACTGTCCCCAGGAGTATTCAAACATATCGTGGAATCCGTGACTGCCGTCCGCCTTTAACGATTCGAACTCGCCTGAGGAAAGGCTGTCGCCTATACAGGAGATTGTGCGGAAAATTGCGGTAAATCCGCCGTCAGACACAATATTATCAAGCGGCTTTTCGTTTTCGTTTTGAATATATTCTTCAATGTTCATAAGATTACACTCCATTTATTTTATTAATTAATAAATCCATAAATTTATTATGTCTGTGATGTAATACAGTGAAATAAGCAAACAGACACACGGTTAGCCCGAACGAACATATTTTAGAGAAATAATACCTTAATATCTACCTCTGTACCCTGCCCGAGCCGTCGCCGCCGGCAAGCTTTTCTACCTCGGAGACAGACACGCGGTTATAGTCGCCCTCGACCGAGTGTTTTAAGGCGCTTGCGGCGACCGCGAACTCAATAGCGTCCTTAGAAGATTTACCCGTAAGCAAGGAATAAATCAGCCCGCCGCCGAAAGAATCTCCGCCGCCTACACGGTCAACGATATGCAGATGATATTCTTTTGAGAAATAACAATCCTCGCCGTCATAGAGCATACCTGCCCAGTCGTTATCACTCGCGGAAATTGAACTTCTAAGGGTAATCGCTACCTTTTCAAAGCCGAATTTATCGGCTAACTGCTTTGCTACCGACTTGTACCCCTCTTTATCGAGCTTGCCGCCGTAAATATCAGTGTTTTCTGCCTCAATGCCGAAAACGTCCTTAGCGTCCTCTTCATTAGAAATGCAGACATCAACATATTTGCAAAGCTCGGTCATAGCCTTTCTTGCTTCTTCCCTTGTCCAAAGCTTTCCTCTGTAATTTAAGTCGCAGGAATTTTTTACGCCCTTTTTCTTTGCGGCTATACAAGCCTGCTTGCATATCTCTACAAGGTTTTCGCCTAAAGCGGGAGTAATTCCCGTAAAGTGGAACCAGTCCGCGCCCTCAAAAATGCTGTCCCAGTCAAAATCGGAGGGTTGTGCCTGCTGAATAGCCGAATACTTACGGTCATAAACGCATACAGAACCTCTTTGTGACGCACCCTTTTCAAGGTAGTAAATACCTACTCTCTCGCCGCCGCGAACAATTTTGCTGGTGTCAACCCCGAAATATCTAAGGCTGTTCACCGCCGCTTGACCGATAGCGTGTTTAGGCAACTTTGTCACATAAACGCTGTCAAGACCGTAATTAGCAAGCGAAACCGCAACGTTGGCTTCACCGCCGCCGAAGGTCGCCTGCATCTGGTCATTCTGACAAAATCTGTAATATCCGTTAGGGGCAAGTCTTAACATTAACTCGCCGAAAGTAACTACCTTAGCCATTTAATTTTCCTCCATCTTTTCAAGCGCTTCCTTTACAAAGAAGCTGCCGCCGATTGCCGCGATTTTATCAAATGCCAAAAATTCATCAATATTGCTGCGGTCAACCCCGCCTGTAGGGATAAACTTAACCTGTGGGAATGGAGCAGAAAGCGCCTTTAATGCCTTTAAACCGCCGTAAACATTTGCGGGGAAGAATTTAACGGTTGTAATGCCTAAATCAAGTGCCTGCATAATCTCGGTAGGTGTAACACAGCCAGGGTAATAAGGTACATTTCTTTCCTTGCAAAGCTTTGCAACCTCTGCCGACAGTCCCGGGGATACAATAAACTCGCAGCCCAAATCAAGTGCTTGTTTGCACTGCTCGGCGTTAATAACCGTTCCTGCTCCTATCGACATTTCGGGGTAATTTTTAATTGCATACTCTATTGCCTCTTTTGCACAGGCGGTTCTAAAGGTAATTTCGGCACAGTTTATGCCGTTAGACTTTAAAGCCGATAATATCTTATCGGTTTCGGATAATTCTTTAATCACTACTACAGGTATATATTTTTCCAATTTGTATTCCTCCTTAACTATATAATCATTTGATTTATAAGCTTTTTATAGTATTCGTTTTCTTTACTTTTTATCACATATTTATGTGGTCCGTTTTTATCAGGCAAAAAATGGTTTGCACCCGTATCACAGTCAACCGAAGCTGTTCCGCAAACACAATCATACCCCGCCGCCGTCTCGTCCCCGATAAGTGCTATCAAAACAAGCATTGGATCCCAAGACGACCTCCCGGCAGATGAGCCGTGATCGCATAAAACTTTATAAAGAACATCGTTTTTATTAAGATTATCTCCCGTTATAACATCATATCCTGTTTCCCAACCAAGAAAAGTTACAGACACCGGGCATTTACTGCAAAAAATATTTCCCGCCGTTCTTGAACGTGAATTCCTAGTGAAATTGTTTTCTTTGCCGAAATCTTCGTCCCATTTTCCTGCCATAACCCAAATTTTTGAAACTTTCTCTTTAACAAGCTCATAACCGCTCTTTTGCGAAATATCATCCGGCTGACTTTCAATAACATTAGCAATAACCTGTAAATATCCTATTTCTATGATTTCGATAGATTCATCACTATCGGCTAAAATGCGTCTGTAAAGTCTTACAGCGTCTTCCGCATCTTGATTGCAGGAATACACGGAAGAATATTTGGAAAGATTTTTTTGATACGGTGGATTGCCGCCGAAATCAGTCGCGGCAAGATCTATTCCGATAGGCACATGTATACCCTCTGTATTTAAAAAGCCTTCAAGAGATGTTACGGAATGTTCCATACAAGCATTTATTCCGATTCCCGCAATTTTTATTTTTCCCGATTTATGTGTCCGTGCAAGTATTCTTATTGCTACTGCGTCATCGCAATCAGTCCACCAATCGGTACCCAATATAATTTTTTTCATGATTAAAACCCTCTCGATTTCAAATATTCAAAACTTCTTTTTAAGCAGTCAAAGGGATTTTCTCCGTTGCAGTCGTCCTGCTCGACAAGCATATACTTTGTTCCCGCAGACTCCGCCTTTTCAAAAACGCGGTCGAAATTGATGTTGCCCTCGCCTATTACCGCCATTTTTCTGCCGTATGCGTAATCCTTCAGGTGAATACACGGTACTCTGCCCGAAAGCCTTTCTATCCACTGCGCGGGGTCGCCGCCGCCCGCCTGAACCCAGAAGGTGTCAAGCGTAAAGCCCATTTCGTCCGGGATCATATCCTCAGCAAGTCTTTCAAGAATAAGCTTACCGTTATGCATTTTAAATTCCTGATCGTGATTGTGATACATAAAGTATTTTCCGTTTTGTTTAAGCGCCTTTGCCACAGGCTTATAGATGCGGATAAAATCATCATAGTGCTGACCGTCCTTTTCTTCATTAAAGCCGAACCAGCCAAGCCCTACGTATTTACAGTCGAACACATCATGCTCTGCCGCGACCTTTGCGGGGTCGTTTTGCAGCTTATCCGCAGGCGTATGCGTAAGAATGCATTTAAGACCGTTCTTTTTAAGCTCGCTTTTTAGCCATTCAGGTTCGTAACCGCATGTTCCCGAAATCTGTACGGTCCTATAGCCTATATCCGCCACCTTTTTGAGTGTTTCCGCGAAGGAGTCTAAGTCTTTGCAGAAATCACGCAACGTATAAAATTGAGCTCCTATTTCCATATTAAAGTACTTCCTTTCTGTTATAAAAGCCCCTTAAAGGCATTGCACGCCGCGTCAAAAGCGGTGTTGCTATCCGGATATCCATATTCTGTAATGACACTTGTTTCTCCCCTGCGTTCGAGATGAAAAAATCCTTCAAATACTGTCAAATGAGGTTCAATTGTAAAAGAATTTCCGCCTTTTTCTATGAAATTCTTTACAACCTTCTCAACATTACCATCACCCATACCTGCAGGAACAACAGTGCCGTTCGTTTTAGAGTCTTTGATATGCATATAGTAAATATAGTCTTTTAGTAACTCCCACGCCTTTAAGGTATCAGCTCCGCTCTGAACATAGTTTGCGGGGTCGAATATTCCTTTAAGCTCCGGCAGAGCCCTGTGAATTTCAAGACATCTTTCGGGAATATCACCGTATATCCCCTTTTCGTTTTCGTGGCAAAGGAAAACATTGTGTGTTTTTGCAATTTCACACATTTGACCCAAACGGTCGATTACCTCATTTTTGTAGTCCAAAACATCTTTTCCCTCGGGCATATAGAATGAGAACATTCTGATATTCTTACTTTCAAGAATATCGGCAATTTCCAAGGTATGCTTTAACTTTTCCAAATGCGCTTTGAAATCGTCCTTTTCGATATCAATTTTTCCGATAGGAGAACCTATTGACCAAGTTATAAGACCGTTTGCATCAAGCTTTGTTTTTACTTCTTTTGCTTTTTCTAGTGTAATGTCTGAAACATTCACTCCGTCAACATTACGAATTTCAAGTCCGTCAAGTCCGTTTCTTTTAAGCGCAGTTATTTGTTCATCGATATTGGGGCTTGCTTCGTCCGCAAATGCATATATTTTAATTTCATTCATTTCTTATACCCCCGAATATGCTGAAAATCCGCCGTCTATCGGCAATACAACGCCTGTTATAAAGCCCGCCGCCTCGTTGTTAAGGAGAAACAGCAGTCCGCCCTCAAGCTCGTTTGCCTCTCCGAATCTGCCCATAGGCGTGGCGGCTAAGATTTTTCCTGTTCTTGCTGTGGGCGTGCCGTCTTCATTAAATAACAGTTTTGCATTCTGCTTGGTTGAGAAAAAGCCCGGTGCTATCGCGTTTACGCGGATACCCACCTTTGAGAAATGGACAGCCAGCCACTGTGTAAAGTTTGAAATCGCCGCCTTTGCGCCCGAGTAGGCGGGAATTTTGGTAAGGGGTGTGTATGCGTTCATACTCGAAATATTAAGTATGTTACAGCCCTCTCTGCCGACCATCTGGCGCGCAAACGCCTGAGTAGGAATAAGCGTACCTAAGAAATTAAGATTAAATACAAAGCCCACGCCGTCGCTTTCAAGGTCGAAAAAGCTTTTGGTGTCGGCATCAATGTCGCCTAATTCAAAATATTCCTTATCAGTTGTGGCTTTCGGGTTGTTTCCGCCCGCGCCGTTTACTAAAATATCGCACTTGCCGAAATCCTTTTCGACCTTGTCCGCAACCTCGTAGCAAGCGGCTTTGTCAAGCACATTGCACTTATATGCCTTTGCAATTCCGCCCTCGGTGGTAATTTCGTCGGCAAACTGCTTTGCCGCGTCATAGTTAAGGTCAAGCAGGGCTACCTTTGCTCCCGCACGTGCAAGGGTTTTGGAAAACGCCGAGCAAAGCACTCCGCCAGCCCCCGTTACCACCGCGACCTTTCCCATTAAATCGGTGTTCAAGACATTTTTTTGCATTACTTATCATCCCTTTCCGCCTTTTCGCAGGCTTCAAAAAGTCCGTTAATATATGCAGCGCCTAATGCTCTGTCGTAAAGACCGTAACCCGGTTTGCCGCTTTCTCCCCAAATCATTCTGCCGTGGTCGGGACGGACATAACCGTCAAAGCCTGTATCAACAAGAGCCTTTACTATCTCATACATATCAAGACTGCCGCCCGAAGACAGATGTCCGCATTCCTCAAAGCTGCCGTCCTCCAAAAGCTTTACCTGACGGATATGCATAAAGGCTATTCTGTCCATCCCGCTGTATTTACGCACCATTTTCGGAATGTCGTTAAACGCCGCGCTCCCGAGACTTCCCGTACAGAGGCAAAGGCTGTTCGCGGGGCTGTCAACAATATTAAGCAGTCTGTCAAGATTCTTTTCGTTTGTTACAATCCTCGGAATACCGAAAATTGAGTACGGCGGGTCGTCGGGGTGTATCGCCATCTTAACTCCGCACTCCTCGGCAACAGGAATAATCTTATTTAAAAACTTTTCAAGATTTTTCCACAGTCCCTCTTCGCCGAGCTCCCCATAAGCGCCGATTAAATCTCTTACCTCCGCTTGGGTATAGCTCGAATCCCAGCCCGGCAGATGTATATCGTCCTTTAAGGGATCCAAGCCCTTTAGCTGATCCATATACATAACAAGGCTTGTCGAGCCGTCCGCACCTTTTTTATCAAGCTGTGTCCTCGTCCAGTCAAAGACGGGCATAAAGTTATATGTAATGCACTTTACGCCGTACTTAGCACAGCGGCGGATATTTTCGCAGTAAACCTCTGTGTATTCCTCCGCTTTCTCTGTTCCGAGCTTTATTTCCTCGGGCACGGGGACAGACTCAACAATATCGAAAATTAAGCCGTTTTCCTCCGCCTGCTCTTTTAGCTTTTTAAGGCTTTCCTCGGGCCAAACCTCCCCCGGCTTTACATCGTAAACCGCCGTCACCACCGAGCGCATATTCGGTATCTGTCTTATGTATTCAAGCGAAATCGGGTCGCTCTCGCCGTACCATCTGAAAGACATTTTCATATCAGTCACCAATCGCTTCCTTTATATTATAATAGCAGATTTTTGCCACCAGCCTTTCGGTGTTGCTTTCATCATATTCGCCGTTCTCAACCCAGTCGCCGATAAGATTGCACAGTATTCTTCTGAAATAATCATGACGAGCGTAGGAGAGAAAGCTCCTCGAATCGGTAAGCATACCGTAAAACTCACCCAAAGAACCGTTTTCGGCGATCACCTTGATTTCGTCCTCTATGCCGCGCTTGTGGTCGCAGAACCACCACGCCGCTCCGCATTTAACATTCGGAAACGCTCCCGCGATAGACGCTATCTGCGCTATATTTGCCTCATTAAGCGAATAAATCACGGTTTTCGGAAGTCCGGACGCTTTATTTATCGCATCGAGCATCATAATAAGGTCGTTGCCGTTTACGGAGTTTCCCACGCAATCAACTCCGCAGACCGCACCCAATTTCTCCGCCAAAACGGAATTGGAATTTCTTACAACCGCCAAATGCCACTGCGAAATTAAGTTCTTTTCCTTATAAAGGAAATTTATAAAGAGGTACATATTGCCGATAAAGCCCATATATTCCTTATCGGTAATTTCCTTGCCTGTAAATATTGCCTTAAAGGTGTTATCCGCTTCCGTTTCGTCCGCAATTCTGTCGGGGAAATAAGGCATACCTATATCCGCACAGCGGCAACCCATTTTGCAGAAGAAATCAAGCCTTGCTGAAACCGCCTTTTTAAGGGTATCGAGGTTATCTATTTTAACTCCGCTTACCTCGCTTAGCTTATTTATGTAATCCGAATATCCCGCCCGTCTTACAAGCAGGAGATTATCTGTTCTGAATGAGGGAATAACCTTGGTCTTAAAGCTTTTTTCCTCTGCAATTTTTTTATGCCACAAAAGGTCGTCCACAATATCATCGGTAGTGCAGATAACCTCTACATTCGACTGTTCTATAAGCTTTCTCGGCGACATTTCGGTTTCCCTAATAAAGGCATTGGCTTTATCCCATATTTCCTCGGCATTACGGGAATTAATAGGCATATCTATACCGAAAAACTGCGACAGCTCCATATGCGACCAATGGTAAAGCGGATTCCCTGCCGCAAATTCGAGCGCCGAGCAGTACTTAATGAATTTCTCTTTAAAAGGAGCATTTCCCGTGATATATTCCTATATTTATTTGGGGTAGCTTTTCCTTATCGCGGTTATATCCCCATTCAAGCTCGGTAATGTTTTTACTGTATGAGGAAACGCTTGTGACGTCGTAAGCAACATACTCGTCGGTTTTTTTGTGCTTCATCCATTCCCTGAAAAACAGTAGCATATCCTCTTGTCTTAAGTCGGCGAACATTTTACTGCATTTTTCATTACTCAAAACACCCTTTAGCGCGGTGGTATGGGTTTCGGTATAGTCGCTTATGTAATACATAACATTGCCCTCGGAGAGCATATACTGTGCCGCTGTGAGCATTTCGGTATAGTTTTCGGGGAAGTATCTCTTCAAAAGCCTCTTAAGTCCCAGCTTTCCGCATATCTGTTCAAACACATCATAAACACCGTATTCGAAAATTCCGTTCTTTGGCGGGACAGGCTTTTTTAAATATATTTCGTAATAGTTGCGGTTAGGGATAAGCTTTCCCGTTTCCTCATCCAATCTTCCTATTGAGGAACGTTCGCAGGTGGGCTGCCCCTTTTTATTTCGGTAGGTAGCCGTTACATAATATACATAAGTTTTTCCGGACACCTTCTTGTATGCTATTCCGTGCTCGGGAATATCCACCAATACCGATTTGTCCAAAGCCATACTATAACTCACCCCTATAAAGTATAGCTTAATTATACCATATTTTGACAAAAAGATCAATCTCTTTGCTCGTTTTTTTGAGAAAACCGCTTGTTTAAGCCTTTTTTCAGCACATATAGGATAATTCGGACGGAAATTTAAGATACATATACGAATTCAACTTTTGTTGAGAAATTTTCATAGTTGCGTATGGCAGGAGCTTGCAATTAAGAAATTAGATGTCAGAGACGTTAGATATTTGACCAGGTGAATTGAGGTTTATGCGTTCCATAATTCAATGCGCAGGTTATTTTGGCACCCTTGCAGGACGATGCCCACACCGCCCCGCGTATCATATGCCTATTACCAAAAAAATGAAAGCGCTCAAACTAAAAAGCAAGAGCGCTTTCGGATTATAAAAAAGCTATACGAAAATACCGTGGGTGTCATTTTTAACTTTCTCATTTTTATCACGGAATTCCGTCGGGGGTCATTTGCATTACTTCATAGAAAGCTCTGTTAAAGCTGCGCAGGTTGTCAAAACCGACATCTTCTGAGATTTTAGCAACGGTGTCTGAGGTTTTTTGTGAGTAATCCGCATATTCTGATTGAAAATATGCGAAATCCTTTGAGTGCTTAAATGCAGCTCCTTTGACAATATTTCTAATGTGATTTTATCCCTGTAATTATGAATACAGTAATTACAGTTTTTTTCAAATTGCCCGAGCTGATATTCGCAATCAGTTTAGCCCCCATGAGAGGTTTCATCAAGAACATAGCCAGATTAAGATAGCCGATAAGCAGAGATTCCGAATTATCGACTTCTTCGATGTAATTATCCTTGAGGGAAAACAGAACGTTCTTTAATTCGTCGGATTCATTGATATTAATCTTTAACCGCTCGGGCAGACAGCTTTTAAAATAGTTTATCATATTTGGAATAAGCTCGGGATAAAATATGATAACTAAAAACTCTCCGTTTTCAATCATCTTATAATTATGTCCCTGATTTTGGAAAACCAGGACAACGTCCCCTGCCCCGAAATCGAAATTCTGTCCGCTTAAAAAGCAATTTACCTTTCCCGAAAAGCAGACTGCCATTTCAAGCTCCGAGTGAAAGTGAGGAACCTCTTGCAGAGATTTAACGTTATAGCAAGAAAGCTTTACATTCTTCTGTTCGTAATACACTGTATCCAACAGTATACCCCCCCCCGAAAATTTTATGCCTTTTGCAAAATTATTGTGCATTAATTATAATACAAGCTAAAACAATTGTAATGCGACAAAAATTTTCATTGTTTTAGATAAATAAATTTTCATTGTTTTCAATAAACACTTTATTTCCTTAAAAGTACAACGGCTCAGCACCGTTGCGGTGACAGATTTCAATGAAACCTTCCGCATTTATACAGATTATCGGCAGTCGACTACCGGAAAAAAACACGGTTTAATTAATTCATAATTGCAAATTTGGTACTGCCGCCTGTATCAAGTCGCCGACCTCTCGTTTGAGTGCAATATTCCGTCGGACTCAAACCAACGGCTTTTTTGAAGGCTGTCGGAAAATATCCGATATTTGAAAAGCCGCACATCTGTGCAACTGTGCCTATAGGTAAATCGCTGGTGCTTAACAGCTTCTTTGCCTGATTAATGCGAAGCTCGGCAATATATTTTTTTACCGACTTGCCCATATACTGCCGAAAGAGATGACTCACGGTGGATTCCGAGCAAACGCAAGCATGTGCGATATCCCAAATGGTAATGTCATTCATAAAGTTATGCTGTACATAGGCTAACAGCGAATTAAACACTGCATTTTTTGTTTCTGTTTCGGGAATGTCCGTGAGCAATATTTGCAGTAAGCTCAGCATATGGCACAGTGGCTTTATCAAGGTATTTAAAGCTTCCGTATCCTCTGTTTGATGTTTAAGAGTAGTTTCGTATATGCGCAGTAACTCTGATTTATTAAGAAAAAACTCCTGCGACAGACGGCCTATCCGTTCTGTCGCTTTATTTTTGTTGACACCGTATCCACTTACACTCACAAAGGTCTTATCATTTACAAAGAAAACATATTCTTCCATCCCTGCATGGCACATGCCGAACAGACAGTCTTGTCTGTATTGCTTGAAAACCTTTTGCTGAGACCGTATACATTTGTCCCACGCATTTCTGTCGGTTTTAACAAGAGAGCAAAACGGGTGTCTATGTATATTGTGTTCTAAAAGTCCGCTGATACCTTTGCCGTGTACGGTAACAAATAATCCGCTGTTATTCAAGTATGTAATATATTGATTAATATCATAAATCAGTTTCTCTTTCATACCGTCACCCAATATAATTATATATGAAATTTGCAGGTTTGTAAATATTTCTTGCAAGAAAATAAATGTAATTTGATAATAAACACCGTAAAATGAAATCGAGGTGTTTTGATATGATTAAAAAGAATGAATTACACACGGATGTTTTGGTTTTAGGCAGCGGACCTTCAGGATTTGCAGCAGCATACAGCGCTGCAAAAAACGGTGCCAAGGTAACCTTGGTTGAACAGTGCGGCGATATAGGCGGAATTTCCACTTCGGGACTTATGAGCCACTGGACGGGAACCTGCGGCAGCCCTTTATATCACGAAATACTTCGTCGCTCCGCAGAGAAAAACGAAATTAAATCGGATAATCCCACGCTCATAGACCCCGAAAAACTGAAAACCTTATATTTTGAGATGTTGGATGAAGTAGGCGTCTGCATACTGCTTTATACCTTCGCCTACGACGCTATTTGTGACGGAGATAGAGTATTGGGCGCTACTGTTGTAAACAAATCGGGTATGAGCGATATTTATGCCAAAATCACAGTAGACGCTACCGGTGACGGCGATATTGCCGCCCGTGCGGATGCGGAGTTTATTTTAGGGCGTGAAAACGATAATCAAATGCAGCCCGCAACCCTTATGTTTAAGGTAGGCGGAGTAGACTGTGACCGCGCAGCTTTTCTTCCTTCCTTTGAAACAACCTATCAAACCGAGAAGGGTGAGCTTCAGGCCCTTGCAAAACAGCATATACCTTATCCCGCAGGTCACATATTAACCTATAGAACAACCTTGCCGGGGGTGGTTACCTGCAATATGACCAATGCTGTTGGAATCGACGGCACTAATGCCAACGATTTGACAAAAGCAACTATCACTTGCCGTCGGCAAATGGATGATATAGTTAAATATTTAAGAAAATTTGTCCCCGGTTATGAAAATTGTTTTATAATCAGTTCCGCATCACTTATCGGTGTAAGGGAAACACGTCACTTTAAAGGAAAATATACCCTTAACGAGCAGGATATATTAGAGGCGAAAGTATTCCCCGATTATGTTGTCAAGGACGCCCATTTCAATTTTGATGTACATAATATCACCGGTGCAGGGCTTGATGAAACGGGAGTACAACACGGTTTCAAGCAAAAAAAAGGCTATACCGTCCCTTACCGTTGCTTGTTACCCGAAATTAAAGAAAATCTGTTGCTTTGCGGAAGAAACATTTCAGGTACGCATATAGCACACTCTAATTTCCGTGCGATGCCTATTTGTGTGGGAATCGGTGAAGCGGCAGGTGTTGCGGCGGCTCTTGCCGTAAAGCAAGCTTGCCGCCTTGCGGAGATTGATTCAAAGGATATTCGGAAGATAATAGGAATATAACTTTAGTAAATATTGTGTTTGCAGACAATACCCAAGAAAATCCGCTATGAAGCATTAAGAACGCCGCAAAGGCGTTCTTAATGAAGGGAATATTTCCAAAACCGTCGGTAAATTTTCCTCAATCGGCAATTATTCTTGTCCCTGCCGGGATTTTAATTATTTTAGCTTTGTCCTTTTCAACCCACAAGTCGGTTGCGGTCGGATTATAAAAAATTCTTTCATCGGCAGAGATTTTAAGCATTTTCTGCGCTGAAATATAATCGAATATTTCCATATTCGTCGCATACCATATCTTATTATTATTTGCTAACAGCTTAAGCAATTGTTCTGTCTCTTCCCAGTCGTCTTCATTTCTTATTTCGTGACTGTGACCCCAAATATAAAAAAGAGGCTTAGTCCATTGGCTGTCTATATCCCGTAAAAATCTTTCGGCAAGCGGCATAGCGCTTTTAAAGTGACAGGAAGGATTCCACTCCAAAAAATCCTCGGGCAAATCAAAATCATTTATTGCGTTTACGGTTCTTGAATATTCAATACCGCAGGAATTCATCACCGAAATCACATTGCTGTTATAAGAACCGCTGGGATATGACATACCCGTTACCGGATAGCCGGATATTTTTTCAAGAATCTCCCTGTCCCGCATAATTTCCGTAACAAGCGAAGCGTTAGGCATTCTTGAAGGCCAGCCGTGCGAAAGCGTATGGCAGGCAATTTCATGATTTTGATAAATTGCCCAAACGGTTTTTAATTCATCTTCTGTTTTTCCTATATAGTTTTTTCCGTTAAGGTGAAATGTTGCTTTAAGTCTGTACTTATCAAAAAGTGATATAAGCCTAACATCGTTTTGAGAGCCATCGTCAAAGCTGAAGGTCACTATTCGTTTTAACCCGCCCGGATAAACATGAAATTGAATCATAGTTTTTAAACTCCTTTATAAATTGAAAAGCAATATTGCCGTTATTCCTAAGGCGAAAGCGGCAATTTGGCTTTTGCTTATTCTTTCTCTGAGTATTATAACAGATACTTCAAAAGATGCAAGTATAACTCCGACGTTTACGATTGGGAATACAACGGCGCTCGGAAGAAGTCCTGCAAGAATAGTGTTTGCCGTGTTTGCTACAGCCATCGAGACTCCGACAATAAATATGTAAAATGCAAGTGCCGAATCAATACGAATTTTTTGTGCAACTTTTTCACGCTTTGTAAAGGAAACCGCTAATGACAAAAAAGCCGCTAACACAAAAGCGAGAAACAAAAACATTCCCGTTTCGTCGCGGGCGGCGGTTTTTTGCTGAAGCTTTTGCACAACGCCAAGCCCGCCTGATGACAGCATAGCTACAATAAGCGAAAACGGCAGCCTGTACATTTTTTTGGAATTATCATCTTTTTTAACAGATGTAAGAATGATAGTGCATATGCACAGCAGTATGCTGATTATTTTAAATGCATTAACCTGTTCGTGCCATACGGCGGTTCCGAAAACGGTCGGAATAATAAATCCAAACGAATAAACCATAGCACAAACCGATACAGGGGCCTTTGTAAGCGCTATAGTATAAGTCCATTGTGAAGATACCGTAAAAATACCGTAAGCCACCGCTAAAATCACTGATATTACCGATGGACGGCCGATACTTTTAATGTTTAAAATAAATATCGCTGCCGCCGCTACGGCAAATAAAACAGTTTGTGTAATATAAAAACCGTATTTACTGCCGTTTAACACTCCGAGCTTTTTTGAAAAAACCGCTCTTGCAGTTGAGCAGACAACAGATGAAATCAAGAGAAAAATTGTAACACTGTTCATCATACGTTGCCTTTGATTATTTCAGCTAACTTAGGACTTAGAATCTTTCTTGTATCATCATCAACAAGGCTGAAACGGTTGCCATCGTTGGGTGTGCTTAAATAATTCCATACGCAGTACGGTATACCGTTGAGTTTTAAAAATGATATAACATCCCGCATCCAGTTTTCGCGCCATTCCGTTTTACAGTGGCGTATAGTGCCGAATTCACCGCACCAAAGTATCTTGTCAGGATTTTGTTTTGTAAAATCGATTGCGGGTTTTAGGCTGTCAAATATATATTTTCTGTCCATTACAGTATAATTTTTATATGCATTTTGATTACCCGATACCACTTTTTCATAATCACGGTATATTTCTATATCGCCGGGATAGGGCATTTTCCTGTTATAATAAAGCGTAGGTGCCTGTAAAACTCCCTGCTGATGCGTAAAGCCGAAAGGCTCGTAGGTATGAAAGGTGTAAATAACATTTTCATCATCAAATACCTTTAATTTATTAAGGGTATTTACCGAATTCCAACAGGTGCTGCCTATTATTATTTTACGCGTTTTATTCTTCCGTCTTAGTGCTGTTACGGTTTTTTCGGCAAGCCCGTTCCACTTTTCGGGGTCAACATTTCTGACCTCATTAAGCAATTCAAAAGCAACGGATTTACGCTCCGAAAAATAATCCTCAAGCTTTTCCCAAAGCGCAATAAATCTGTTTTGGAGTTCATCGTTGTCAAGTAATTGAACCTTTTCCTCTATATCGCAGTAATTTCCGACAGCCTTGTGCAGATTAAGCACAACATTAAGACCGTATTTTTCGCACCAATCCACGAAATTATTAATGATGTTAAGTATTTCCTCACGGTATATTGTCGGCTTTTCTTCAACAACTATCTGGTCAAAACCCAGCCTTATATGATCCATACCGAGTTCTTTTATGTAAGCAATATCACTTTCGGTAATATAGGTTCTGAAATGTTCAAAATCACCTATGGTTAAATTGAGTCTCCTGTCCATTGGCAGGCAGTTAAACCGTTTATAATTCGTAAGCCAACCGCCTATGCCCATACCGTGTTCAAAGCCTGTAAATTTTTTCATATAATCACGCTCCCGTTTAATAAGGATTATACGCGATTATTCAATTTAATGCTATAATATAATATAGAAATATTTGCACAAAAGATAGATTTATGATATTATTTTCGTGGGGTGAAGATATGGATTATCACATCAGTATAACGCAGGACGGAGTTATAAGCTATCCCATGCACAAGCATACATTTTGCGAAATAATGCTTTATTTAGAAGGAAACGGATATTTAAGAACAGACACCGAGAACATACCGTTTGAAAGTGGAACAGCAATTATTGTCCCTCAAAATATAATGCACGGTTCCGTTTCGGAAAAAGGCTTCAAAAATATTTCAATAGGCGGAGATTTTAAAAACCTCCTGCTTTTTGACCGTCCTGTTTCTGTAAAAACCGCTGCTGACAGCAGAATACTCGGCAAGTTGATATATGATAATAAATTTTCCGACTGCTCATATTTAAACTCGCTTATAAACTGTTATATTACTTCTTTACTGCAAACCTTTAAAGCTTCATCACAGACCGATATTGCAATCGACAAGATAATAAAGGATATATCAACAAATGCTTTGAACCCTGACTTTAACATTACATCAGTGCTTAATCTGTCAGGATATGCCGAGGATTATATTCGTGCCAAATTCAAGGGATCTACGGGAAAAACCCCTACCCAATTTGTAAACATAATCCGTGTAGAGCACGCTTGCAAGCTTATTGATATTTACGGTGAAGAAATATCTGTAAGCCGGCTTTCCGAGGAATGCGGATTTTCAAATTTGGCATATTTTTCCCGTGTTTTCAAATGCATTAAAGCTATAAGTCCAAGGCAATATTTAAAATCTCAAATACATTAAAAACTTTATGAATTAAAAAGTGCAAAAAAAACAAAGTAATTGTAATAGATGTATGGTAAAATATAAAATATATTTCTCAAGGAGGGTCTATTATTTTCGACGGAATAAAATCAGTAAATCGCGTTATTGACTATATTGAAGATCACATAACCGAAGAAATCAACTGTGAAACCCTTGCACAAATTACAGGTCTTTCGGTCTATGAATTCAGACGGATTTTTTCGTTTGTGGTAGGAATACCTGTCGGTGAGTATATCAGGAAACGCCGACTTTCACTTGCGGCATTTGAAATTATCCGCTCCGAAACGGGAGACATCTCAGACATTGCGGAAAAATACGGTTATTCAAATCAGTCCGCCTTCACAACGGCGTTTAAGGCAATGCACGGTATATCCCCGATTTCACTCAAAAAAGGCGATATCGCGGTTGAAGTATTGTCCAAGCCCTCATTTGAGCTTAGAAGAACAGGACTTGAAAGCGTACCGATAAAGGTAATGAAAACAGATGATATGCATATTCTCGGTTTTTGCGGAATTTCCGATGAGAATGACTCTGACTGCTGCGAAGCCGTATGGACAGGCTTTTACTCCGACGGTGCTGACCGTGAGGTGCTGTCGGTATTCAGAGGACGGCAAGCTTTATGCTATTTATGACAATATGCCGGACGGCACTGTCAAATGCGTAATAGGCGCAAAAACAAAAAAGGAAGCCTGTAATGAGCTGACAGAGGTAATTTTGCCGAAAACCGAATGGGCGGTTTTTACTCTGGGCAGCACCGATGATGCTTATGTGGCTTTAATGTATACAAAAATCCTGTATGAATGGCTTCCGTCTGCCGGACTTGAAAAAAGAACGGATATACCGACTACGGATGTTTATCCTGCCGATATGGATAAAGACGGCTTTTCTTGGGAAATAAGAATACCTATAAAATAAATCAAAGGAAATACATATGAGTAAAATTGTTTTAATAAGGGCAGACTTTTTTCCGATTGCACCGGCGATGCAACTCTTTCGCGCTTAGGCGGTGCCGAGGTTATGTACGGCTGAGAAGCTAAAGCTGAATTTGGCGAACAGATGGCGCCGGATAAAGCCGATAATATGGTTATGGGAATGACGATAACCTGGAATACCTACGTGTGTGACGGCGAATCGTCTTTTCCTGATATTGATTGGGAAACTGAATTTAATGAGGAAAATTCCTATAAGGTGTTCTCAGGCGATTGGGAGTGGGAAGTAGGACAATTCCGCAATATGGCTCTTGAAACAGAATATATCAGAGATTATTCCTTAATGACAATATTCTGCAACTGGTCATTTATAAAAAATCGCTCGAAGGAAAAGGACCGATTTAAAAATCGCAAGCTTAATTGGGTTTCGCCTTTGGGCGGAAAACGCGAAAGCTACCGTGTAAAGGGCGAGCACATCTTAACGGAAAATGATATTGAAAAGCATATCCCGTATCCTGATGCAACTGCATCGCTTACATGGGATATAGACATTCATTATCCCGATCCCAAAAACCGTGCGATATTTGACGAGCCTTTCTGCTCTTGCGCAATACACAGGGGCATAAAAGAGCATTATCCTGATCCGTACAGATGTCTTTACTCTAAAGATATTAAAAATCTTTTCTTAGGTGGCAGATTGGTAAGCACAACTCATATTGCATTTGCCTGTGTAAGGGTAATGAGAACTCTCGGTGTGTTAGGAGAGGTTTGCGAATTAGCAACATGAATATGCAAACGGGAAAACTGTTTGCCTGCGGATATTTACAAAACATATTTTGATAAGCTTAAAGAGCTTATGAGAAGAGGCGTTGTAATTAAGCCCTATCACGCATACGGTCCCGGAACCGGAGAACATTTTGCTTTCCCCGGATGTAATACATTTATTACAGATCCTCAAGGAATAGTGCTACCGCTTGATGACAAGGAAATGATAAAACAGATAAACGATATCGGCGTGGAGTATTACACATACGAGCGTTTTAAGGGGATTGAAAACCGTTCTGAGCTTACAGACGAGAAGAAGGAAATATGCAAGCGGTTTTATGCATTCATAGATGGAAAAAAAGTTAAAAGATATATTATTTTAGAATGGTAAATAGGCTGATATTTACTTGCGACAACCCTTGGTATGCTTCAGGTGGCATTTCGGAAAATTTACCGCGAAACTACTGAAAAAAGGTGCAAAAAATACGAGAAGTGTGTGACTACCCTGCACTGACTAAAGAGGAATAAATTGAGTTAGCTTACCATATGCGAGCGGGCCTCCTCTTGCGCGTGGACAAAAGGCTTGCTAAATTATTGCTTTTTATCAATTTCCTTACGTGCTTTACGGTCAAGATGCTTTTTATAATAAGAAAGTGCGTTTAAGACATATTCCTCTGCCTGTTTATCGTTTAAATCGGCAGGCATATATTTACCAAGCCTTTCGACCGAAAAGCGATACTTCGGCATTTGATTTGCTTTATCCTCGGCCATAATCTTTTCCACAAGTTCATATGTAAGCTCACCGTCCTTGAATGCTTTTCTCATTCTAACAGTTTGTGAAAATGACGGAAATACTTCTGTACCGTCTATAATATCAACCAAGTCCCTCTGACTCTCTTCGTCCAAATAAGAGAGTTCTACAGCAGGCTGCATTTTCATCCTGCCTTTATCTACAAAATCAAGTAGTTCAGGAATAAGTTCAGTTAAACGGATATATCGTGCAACTTGTGCAGCACTTTCTCCGATTTGCTCACCAACAATTTCCCTGGACTTTTTCGACTTGTGCTCAAGTTGAGCACAAGTTAAATCATTGCGCCTTCCCTGCCTTTTAATAGCTTCCAATTTCATTTTATATGAGAAAGCTTTTTCGCTTGGCAGTATTTTTGAACGTTGACAGTTACTATCTACCATCATGATGATTGCTTCATCATCACTTACATCAACTATAATAGCTCGAATTATTTTAATTTTTAAAATTTCATATGCCCTTTTTCTGCGGTGACCGGAAATCAATTCATACCGACCATCAGCTTTGCTGCGCACAATTACGGGATTAAGCAGACCGTTAGCCTCAATGCTGGCGGTCAATTCCGTCATGTCTTCATCATCAAATACATGGTATGGGTGATTTGGGAAACTGTCTATTAAATTCAGTCTAATGTCAGTTTCTCCGATCCTTGTAACACCGCTGTTGATTTTTTCTTCCATTTTTAGCTCCTTTCGGGGCTTCCGGCACAGAAAAAAACCGGATCCCCATTACAAATAATTTTTGTAAAGAAAATCTCGGTTTTTAATACGATGTTTTATTCTTTTTCGGTATTAGTTGTAGGTTCAAGTCCGGTTATACCGAAAATATTGATGAAAAATTACCCTGAAAGTAACAATTCTAATTTTCTCTATAAAACGCTGAAAACCCTTGAAAAATCAAGGGTTTTCACGTCCAGTTCCCTATTGAACAGGAATTATGGTCGAGGTGACAGGACTTGAACCTGCGGCCTCTGCGTCCCGAACGCAGCGCTCTACCAAACTGAGCCACACCTCGTTATTAAATTAAATTTGTTATTAACTTTCTTTTCTGCTGTCTTTTCGCGCTGCTACTCCGCTTACTATTTGAACAACACACAATCCGCAACAAATGCTTAATAATTATAACCCTATAAGTCCTAAAAGTCAAGATATTTTAATTAAAAATGAAAAAACAACTCATTTGCGCCGATGCTCGGTCTAATTACTTTACATATTTGCTCATTTGAGTTGTTTTTTCTATTCTTTCTACTACCTATCTTTTGTATCGTAACGAATTTTACTGATTTTCCTTTGAGAGAGAACTTGTGTTATCTGTTTTTTCTTCGCCCGTGTATGTATTTATGAAAATTTGCACCTTAACATCACGGCTAACCTTTGTTTTGGCTTTGGGTTCTTGATCCAAAACCACACCGGGTTTAGCGTCTTCGTCATACTTTTCATTAACCTCTATGTTGTTATAAAGGAAGCCCTGTTTTAAAAGTTCAAGTTTTGCCGATTGTTCGTCAAGCCCTTTCACGCTTGCGATTTCAACCTCTTTTGCGCCTAAACTAATAGTAATTTCAATAACCGTATCCTTTTCAACCTGACTTTTCGGCTCTTTAGACTGGGCACAAACAGTACCGACGGGGTATGTATCCGAAAATGCTTTATCTGCCAAAACAATTTGGAATTTATCGTATTCTTCTGCGGTTTCCAAAATTTCCGAATAGGTTTTACCCTTTAAATCGGGTACGGAATAAAGTTTTGCGGTTTGTACCGCATCTTTATCAACCGTGCCTATTTTGTCTACAACCGGTGCTTCGGTGGAGGAGATGTTTTCGGTTGGTTTTTGGGGAGTGCCGAAAATGGCATCCTTAAACACGGTAAGCGACAATATGCCGAAAATTACCAAAAATACCGCTGCGGTAGACAATGCCGAAATAACCGCATATTTAGCGTTAGAAGCGGACTTTTTCTTCTTTTCGGTCTTTTTCGGTTTGCCCACTGTTTTTTCAGCGGCTTTTTTGGGCTTTGTCACCTCTGAAATTTCGCCGTAAACCAATTCGTTTTTAAAGGTTTCCATATTTTTGGTACGGTCCTTGGGCTCTACCTGCAAACCGTTGGCAAGTGCAGAAAGCACGTGTCTTGGCAATTCTTCGGCAAATTTTGCAGGAATAGACATTGAACCGTTTTCAAGCCGCAAAGTGGCTTTGGGCACGGTTGTTCCTATCAACACATAAAAAAGTGTTGCACAAAAACCGTAAACATCGGTGCTGTTATCCACCGGTGCAAATTCTTTTCCGTATTGCTCTATTGCGGCAAAACCGTCGTTCAGTTGGGTGTCAAAATCGGCGTTGGCAACACGTAATTTATTTATGGCATAGTCGGAAATTCTGATACGTCCGTCCCGTCCTACGAGTATTGTATCGGGTGAAATGCCTTTATGAATAATGCCTAAATCGTTCATACCCTTAACGGTATCAATAAGGGGTAAAAACAACGCCCTTACCTTTTCCCATTTTAAGGTTCCGCCGTTGCGAGACAAAAAGTCCCTTAAAGTAATGCTTATAAAATGCTGCGAAACCGCAAACGCCGTGCCGTTTTCTTCAAAAACATCCAAAACGGGAACTAATGCGGGGAAGTTTTGTTCGCCCAATTTTTGGTTTATTTCAATAAATTCCAAAAGTTCCTCGTTAAAGGGATATTCCTTACCGGCAGAAATTGAAACGGTATTATCGGTATTTCTTACCGCAATACCAATCGGAAAATATTCCTTTACTGTTACGGCAGTCTCTGTCACGGTGTCATAACCCATATAGGTTACACCCTCACCGTTTACGGCTTTGGCGTTACCTATAACATACCGTCCGCCGATTATGGTTTTAATGGGCAGGCAATTTTTTGGATTTTTTGAAGCACTGTCAAACCCGCAAACAGGGCAAACCTGTTCGCCCGAAGTTTCGTTCATACAGTTCATACAAATTCTTTCGGTATCTAACATAACTGTCCTCCGAAGATATATTTTTATTTTAAGTATAACATATTTGTCAAGTCTAATCTAAAACAAATCCGTCATCAAATGTATCCTCGTCTTCCGAAAAGTCTTTTTTCGGCTCTATGGCAAGCATTTTTCTGAAAACGCAGGTATGGTGCGGAGTTATAAGTCGGTCTTCATGCAAAGAACCGAAGTACCAATGTTTAAACTTGCAGGAATTGCCTATTTCTTGCAAATAACCGTTAAGTTTATTAACCCGGTCGGCACTTCCCTTTCTTAAAAGCATAGCGCTTTTTACAAGCGACGGCGGTTCGTGGGTAATAATATAATCCACGTCGCAACCCGCTTCGTCAAGAATTTTTGCACCCTCTGCCATTTCAAGTGCGGTGGGTTCTTCGTCACTCCACCAGTTGCCCTGTTCACGTCTCATATCCTTGTCGGTACTCTCTCCCCCGCCGAAGGTGAAGAAACTGTTGCCGTCTATTTTAAAAATCTGCCCACGCATTAAGTGTATTAAATTTCCCTTTATTCTATGAACCATTCCGCCGTGCCAATAGGTGGTTCTTGCACGGTTTATTCGATCCAAATTATCGTGCGTGCCGTCCACAAATGCGGTTACAAATCTTCTGGTTGCAAGGTAATCTATAACCTGTTTTTCGGTTTTATCGCCCGAAAAGATATAACCGAAATCCCCGCAAACTATAAGTACATCGCCGTTTTTTAACTTTCTGAAGTTTTTATCGTAAAGCCGTTCAAGTTCGCCGTGCATATCGCCCGTTACATATACCAAAATATCCGCCCCCTTTTTTTGAAAAAATGCTTTTAAAAAGAAAAATATATGATATAATGTTTATATAACAAATCTATTATACAACATTTCAAGGGAGATTTCTATGCTAAAAAGAATATTTTCCGTATTTTTTGCGGTTTTAATTTTAAGTTTTTGCGTTTTTACGCCCATTACCGCCTCGGCTTACGAGGTTACGAGTTTTGAAATTACCGCAAAGGCAGGTATGCTTGTATCTTTGGATACGGGAGAAATTTTATACCAAAACAATATTGACAAAAAGGTTTACCCTGCCTCTATCACCAAAATTATGACGGCGCTTCTTATAATAGAAAGCGACAAATGGAATCCCGATGCTAAAGTAACCATTACAAAAGATATACTTGATATGGTGCTTGGCACGGGACTTGCCGTTTCGCTTTTGGAAGAGGGAGAGGAATTTACCCAACTTGATATGCTTTATATGGTGCTGGTTTCTTCTTACGGGGATATTACCTATTTGGCAGCCGAAATTTTCGGTGGTTCGGTTGATAATTTTGTTGATATGATGAACAAAAAAGCCGACGAATTGGGACTTAAAGGCACACACTATTCCAACCCCGTCGGTCTTCACGAGGAGGAAACCTACACCACCGTGCGGGACATTTACACCTTAACAAAATACGCTTTGCAGTATGACATTTTTAAAACCGTAACTTCTAAAGACCGTTACAAGGTGCAAACCTCAAAAGGGACTACACGCACCCTTTCCACCACAAACTTTTTGCTTGACCGTACCACAAACTACTACTACAAACCGGCAGGCGGTGTTAAAACCGGTTATACCGAAGCGGCGGGACGATGCCTTGTAAGTACCGCATCGCTTAACGGATACAATTATATGTGTATACTTATGAACTGCCCCAATGACCTAAACAAACGCCACGAATTTGAAGAAAGCCGTGAATTGTACCGTTGGGCATTCAGCAATTTTTCCTTTAAAGAAATTGCAAAGTCGAACGAGCCGGTTTGTGAAATTCCGCTTGAATATTCGCTTGAAACCGATTTTGTTCCCCTCTATTTTAAAGAGCCGTTTAAAGCAATTTTGCCAAACGATGCCGATGATTCCACCGTTGTGGTAACCACAAAATTTAATTCAAAAACCGCAAAAGCACCCATTAAAAAGGGTGATGTTTTGGGCAAAGCGGAAATCACCTATGCCGAAAAGGTTATAGGTACGGTGGATTTAGTTGCGGGAAGTGACATTAAAGCCAGCGGTTTGCTGATATTTGCAACAGCAGTTAAAAATTTCTTTACAAGCATTTATATGAAACTGTTTTACGCCGTTATTGCAATAGTGGTTTTGGTGTTTATAATTCTTTTCATTAAACTAAACTACGCACATTTTAAAAAACGCAGGGTTAAATACATTCCGTATAATAAAAGAGAACGTAAATAAATATCTTTTTCTACAAAATAACCCCCTTAGGGCTTTGCCTAAAGGGGGGTATTTTTAATAAATTATTTCGATTTGTTTTGCTTATGTCTTTTCCAAACAACCCAAAGCGGAGAGGCAATAAACAGGGACGAAACCGTACCCGATAAAAGACCGAACGCCATGGGAATTGCAAATGTACGAAGACTTGTAAGACCGTAAATTTCGGCTACTGCGATAATGGTAACAACCGCAAGAATTGTTGTAACGGTGGTTACAATATTTCTTATCATAACCTTATTAACGCTCATATTAACAAGTTGACCTATTTCCATATCGGGATTGAACTTTTCGTTTTCACGGATACGGTCGTAGGTAACTATGGTATCGTTAAGCGAATAACCGAATATTGTAAGCACAACCGCAATATAGTTAGCGTCAATTTGGAAGCGGAAGATTACGCAAACAAAGAAGGTAACCAAAACGTCAAACAGCAATGCGCAAAGTGCGGTAATTGCCGCCGAAACACCGCCGATTTTTCTAAAACGCAAACCGACATAAATTACAACCAAAACGGCGGTAATAAGCACCGCAACCAAACTTTTTGCAAAGAACGAGCCGGCAATGGTAGGACTTACCGAGTTTGAATTGTAAAGTTCGATTTTTTGATCCTTAAATTTTTCGGCGAGCGCTTTGGTTAAATTTTCCTGTGATTTTGCCGAAGCGGCATTTTTGCCCGACAGAGCAATTTCAAAAGTTTTGGTATCCCCCGCTAAAGAGGTACTTTTGGTTAATGTGTAACTTTTGGTTAAGTTTTCGTCTATTACCGGCTTAATATCTTCTTCCTCTATATCACCGGTGTAGGAATAAGCAATTTTAG
Source organism: Acutalibacteraceae bacterium (assembly GCA_036310925.1). Taxonomy (GTDB): domain Bacteria; phylum Bacillota; class Clostridia; order Oscillospirales; family Acutalibacteraceae; genus UBA737. The sequence goes on along the minus strand of JAXJQX010000017.1, from coordinate 29,315 downwards.
TACCGCCCGAAAAGTTGATATCCAGTTTAACACCGAACACGATAGCCACAACAGTTCCGATAAGGAAAAGTGTAAGATAACCGATAAGCACTTTGGGAAGTAATTTGTTGAAATCTAATTTAAACTCACGCATTTTTATTACCTCCGTAAAGCCAGGGTTTTCTAAGGAACTTAAATTGCGAAACGCCCTTTAACATTAAACGGGAAGCAATAACGCCCATAATAAGGTTGAATACCACACCTATTAAAAGTGTGTAACCGAAAGAATAAATAGAGCCGGTAATTGATGTTCCGAAAAGGGACATTAAGGGTGAGAAAATTTTGGCCATAATACTGTCCGGCGTGCCGAATGCACCCATAAGCACCAAAGACACAATAACAATGGTTACGTTACCGTCAATAATAGCGCTTAAAGCGTTTTTATAACCCGACTGGATAGCACCGTCAATGGTTTTACCCTTTGCAAATTCGTCACGAATACGTTCGGACGCAATTACGTTACAGTCAACACCCACACCGATAGAAAGGATAATACCGGCAATACCGGGGATAGTTAAGGTGAAACTGTTAGCATTGGCAAAATAACCCGAAATGCAGGCAATAGAGCCGGCTAACTGACCTAAAAGCGCAATAGAGGTAATAACACCGTTAAGACGGTAGCGAAGTATCATAAGTAAGCAGATAAGTGCAAAAGCAACCGAGCCGGCAATAAGCATTACCTTAAGTGCATCTGCGCCTAAAGTGGGAGATACTATTTGAAGTTTGCTGTCATCAACCGTTAATGCAAACGGAAGCGAACCGGCGTTAATCTTATCCGCCAATGCTTTGGCTTCTTCGGCATCTTTCATACCGTTTATGTAGGCGTTACCGTTAGTAATAACGCTGTTTACGGTAGGAGCGGAAATTTCCTGGTCGTCCATCCAAATAGAAATGGTTTTATTAAGCATTTCTTTGGTTGCCTCGGCAAATTTAGCAGTACCCGCATCTGTGAAGTTTAAGTAAACCACGTAGTTGTTATCCTCGTCAAGACCGGGTTGTGCGGATTTAATATCAGCCGCACCGCTTAAAATAACATCGTCCTTATCCTCGTTACGGCAGAACTTTAAAAGTGCCGTTTCGCCTAATTCCTGTACTGCTGCGGCGGCGTCAAAATCGCTTTCGTCGGCAGCCCAGGGGAAACGAACGATAATTTGTTTGTTGTTATTGTCGGCGTAAACTTCATAGTCGGTAATGTTGTTGTTTACAAGTCGGGTTTCAATAATTGCCTTTGCCGAATCCATATCGGCATCGGTAATTTCAACATCCTGTTTATCGGGTGAGAAAACCGCTTCTACACCGCCCTTAATGTCAATACCCCAACGAATATCGTTAGCGCCTTTAAAGTAAATCTTTCTGGTATCGCCGTAGTAGTTATCAATTCCGAAAAAAGCGGTATATGCTAACGCTAAAATCAAAACAAAAACCAGCACGAACACCAACTTGCCTTTGCTTTGGGCCTTCATTGGCAAATCCTCCAATATATGTAATTACTAATACATTATACTAAACTAATTTCCATAAGTCAATTATGAAAAATTAGTTTAGCAACGCTTCAAGTGCGGCGTATTTTACTGCGGTGCAAAGCAGTTTAGACGCTTTTTCAATATCCTCCACCGATGGGAAAGAGGGTGCTATGCGAATGTTAGTATCTTTCGGGTCATTTCCGTAAGGATGTGTGGCGCCGACGGTGGTTAAAATCATACCCGCCTGTTTGCAAAGTGCCTCAACCCGTTTTGCAGTACCTTCCATTACGTCAAGACTGATAAAATATCCGCCTTTGGGTTCGGTCCAGTTTGCAATTTCTTTGCCGCCGAGTTCGGTTTTCATAACCGAAATTACGGTTTCAAATTTAGGGCGTAAATTGTCCGCCAATTTTTGCATATGCGCCTTAATATCGTTAAGGTCGGCAAACATTCTTGCGTGTCTTAATTGGTTGATTTTATCGGGACCTATGGTTTGATATTTAAGACGGCTTTTTAAAATTGCAATATTCCTTTCACTCGCCGCTTCGGCTGCTACGCCGGCACCGGGGAAGGTGATTTTAGAAGTTGAAGTGAAAATAATAGGTAAATCGGGATTGCCGGCTTTTTCACATTCGGTGTAAATGTTTAAAAGTTTATCGCCGTCCGGGTACAAATCGTGAACCACATAGGCATTATCCCAAAAAATGCGAAAATCCTTTGCGGCGGGTTTAAGGTTTGCCATACGCTTAACCGTTTCATCGCTGTAAGTAAAGCCCTGGGGGTTGGAATATTTCGGCACACACCAAATACCCTTAACGCTTGGGTCTTTTACAAGTTCTTCCACCTTGTCCATATCGGGGCCGTCATCATTCATAGGAACGCTTATAAGTTCAAAACCGAAATATTCGGTAATGGCAAAGTGACGGTCATACCCCGGAACGGGACACAAAAACTTGCGGTTTTTACATTCTGCCCACGGTTTATCCCCCATACCGTGGGTCATACCCTGTGCGACGGTATCAAACATCATAGTAAGTGAGGAGTTTCCCCCTACGATAATTTGCGAAGGTTCTAATTCCAAAATTTCCGCAAAAAGTTTTTTCATTTCGGGAATACCGTCCATACCGCCGTAGTTACGGACATCTGTTCCTGCAGAATCTTTAAAACCTTTTTCCCCATCAACCGAAGAAAACATTTCTTCGCACATATCCATATTTTCAAATCCCGGTTTGCCGCGGGACATATCAAGTGACAAATTGAGCGATTTTAAATCTTCGTAATCGCTTTGAACCTTTTTAAACTCGGTTTCAAGTTCATTTTTTGCCATTTGCCTATAACTCGCCATAGTATATTCCTCCTAATAACTAATTTATAATACTATAACAAGCAAAATTTTTCAAGATTTTTTATTGAATTTAGGCAATTATTCGCAGTATTTTTGAAAATTTTGGGTGTAAAACTTAGTTCCGTCCTTTTTCACCCACATAACTTCGGTATTTTGGAAGTTATCAAGCAGTTTTAAGCCGTCCTCGTAAGCCATACAAAAAAGTGCGGTCGAAAGTGCGTCTGCAACTGCGGAATCTTTGCACAAAACCGAAACAGACATAAAATATTCGGCAGGCATTAAGGTTTCACCGTCTATTATATGATGATAATTTTTGCCGTTGACAATATAAAACCGTTGGTAAGAACCGCTTGTCACCAAGGACATTTCACCGAGTGAAAGTTTTTCAATATACGGGTTTTCGGTGTCTTCGGTATTTGGGTTTTCAATTCCCACTTTCCAGTTTTCACCGTCGGGTCTTGTACCCACCGTTCTTACATTTCCGCCCACATTTAAAACATAACCGCTCATTCCCTTGTTTTTCATAAACTCGGCTGTTTTTTCCACGGCATAACCCTTTGCAACCCCACCTACGTCAACCGTCATTTCGGGGTCTTTAATAAATACGGTATTTTCGGTTTTATCTATTATAATGTTGTTAAAATCGGTATGCGTTTGGGCAGATTTTAGAATTTCCATACCGGGTAGTTGTGCACTTTCGGGTTCGCTTATTCCGTTTTCCCTATAATTGTGCCAAATTTTAAGCACACTTCCCATACCGATATTAAGTTTCCCGTTGGTTTTAGTATACATTTGCTCGGCAAACAACAGTAAATCTATTATTCTTTCATCTACCTTAACCTGCGTGTGGGTGCCGTTTTCAACCTTGTTTACCGTGTAAAGATTGTTTATTCCGTCATAAGACCGGTATATATCGTAGAGCCGATGGTATTCTAAGAGCAAAGTTTTAATTTCCGACACATTTTTATCAAAATCGGCTTTATCTTTTTCAAAACCGGTTATGGTTGTAACGGTATCGAAATAATCGAAAGAATAGTCCGAAAATTTTTCATAACTTTTTTCGCAACCCAAAAACAAACAGAAAACTAAAATTAACGCCAACAAAAAACAAAATTTGTTTTTCATTCATACACCTCTATACGAAAAAAGGGGGACCTTTCGGCACCCCCATTTTTTTAATTTACTATCTTACTTTGCGGCTTTTTCAGCGGCTTTGACCATATCCGAAACACCGATTGTGCAACCTGCGGTTTGGAGTTCTTCTGCTCCCTTACCGTCAGCGGTTACAAGTTTTGCAATATCGGCTGCGGTTTTGCCTTTTAATGCGGCGTCAAATGCGTCGGCTTGTTCGAACCATTCTTTTTCGGCTTTACCGTATTTTTTCATACCGTAATTTTCGCCTAAATCTCTCTTACCGGTGATTTCGCCGTCTTTGCCGGTGAATTCGCCTTTTTTGTTAAAGGTTGCTTTTACCTGAACGGCGTCTGTATAAGCAGCTACAACTTTATTGTCTTTATCAAGTACTGCTGCGGTAATTGAGGTGTTTATTTCATTTGTACCGTCGCCTTCGTCTGTAGCGTCTTTAGGTGTGGATTGGGTAGATACAGTACCGATTTTCAAGGTGTTGCCTTCGGTTGCCTCAGATTCTTTAGCTTTTTCAATAGCACGTTCAACTGCTTTAATATAGTCTGCAACGGCGATTGTGCAACCTGCGTTTACAACAGCGTCACTGCCTTTGCCTTCGGTTGCAACAAGTGCTTTAACTTCATCTAAAGTTTTACCCTTAATAACGCCTACCAAAGCGTCAATCTGTTCAAACCATTCCTTTTCGGCTTTACCGTATTTTTTCATACCGTAATCGTCGCCTATTTCGTATTTGGTTAAAATTTCACCCTCAACCGCAACTGCTTTACCCTCTGCGGTGAAACCCAATTCATATTCGGCACAGTCGATTTTACAGTCAACAACCTTACCGTCGGCATCAAGCAAAACTGCGGCAATGTTTACAGATGCTTTAGTACTGCCGTTTTCGCCGTCGGCGGCATTTGCTTTTAATTTTGCGGAAGCGTAAGTACCTACGCCGAATTTAAGTTGGGCTTTGCCGCAACCTGCAAGGGAAGCCAAAGAGAATACCATTATTGCGCACAAAAAGATGCTAAAAAGTTTTTTCATAAGTTTTTGCTCCTTACATTTTTAATTTTTTTGTATACCGTAGCACATAAGCCGAAACAATTCCCACCGCAATTCCCGAAACTGTTCCGCTTATTGCCAGTATTGTCATATAGTAACCGATTTGGGGAGTTTGCATTAAAATAATCGCCACAGCAATTTGCGCCAAATTGTGCGAAACACCGCCCACAACGCTGACGCTTACAGTACTAAAACGCCCTGTTTTTTTAAGCAGTGCCATAAAAAGCAAACTTAAAACCGCACCGCAAAGACTGTAAACAAAAAGTACCGCATTGCCGAAAAGCAACGATACCAAAACCACCCTTAAAAAAGAGACTAAAAATGCTTCTTTAAAAGAGAATTTATAAAGTAAAAAGATTATAACAATATTTGCAAGACCTATTTTAACACCCGGTATTGCCGGGTAAATGGGAGGCAGAAGCATTTCAACATAAGAAAGTACCAGTGACAAGGATATTAAAACGCTTAAATAAATCGGTTTTTTGGTTTTCAAACTAAAACACTCACTATTCTATCACAACTACAAGTTTGTGCGGAAGACAGACAATAGTTTCGCCCTTTTTGGAGATTGCCCTGTGTTTTACGCAAATTTTATCGGGGCAGTTGGCAGTTTTTACGGTCACTTTACCGCCTTTAATAACAACGGTGTTTGAAAAAACACCGTTGTCCCCCGTTAAAATTTTCTGCGTTTTGTCTTTACTTAGATTATAACTGTATTTTTCCTTACCGTCAATTAAAATTTTTACTGTGTTTCCGTTTTCGGCAGTAAAATTTTTTACCAAAAAGCACCCACACGCCAAAATTAAAATTGTGCCTATTAAAATAACGTCTTTTTTGTATTTTAAAAAAATTTTACCCATTTACAACCTTAATACATTTAGAAATGCAGTTTTCTGCACAAAGTCCGCAACCGTTACATTTAGTATAGTCAATAATCGCTAAATTATAGGTAACCGTTATCGCTTTTTGAGGACAGTTGATTTCGCACTTTTTACAGCCGATGCAGGAATTTACGCATAACTTGCGTGATACTGCACCTTTATCCCTGTTACTGCACATAATTGTGGTATTGGCGGCGGTGGGGATAAGTTTGATAATGCCTTTGGGACATTCTTTTGTGCAAAGTCCGCAACCTATGCAAATATTACGGTTTACCCTTGCCACACCGTCGTCAAGACAAATTGCATTTACGGGGCAAACTTTAGCACAGTCACCGCAACCCAAACAACCGTAATTACAGGAATTAGGTCCGCCGTAAAGCATATTGGCGGCTTTACAGGTTTTTACACCGTCATAATCGGCAATTTTGGTAGTGGCGTTGCAGTTGCCGTTGCATTTAACAAAAGCAACCTGGCTTTCTACGTCTTTGGAATCTACCCCCATAATTTGGGAAACTGCCGACGAAACATCAGCACCGCCGGGTACGCAAAGGTTGGTTTGGGCGGTTTTATTTGCTACCGCTTTTGCGTATTCGTCACACCCTGCATAACCGCAAGCACCGCAGTTAGCACCGGGAAGAGAATTTCTTACCGCTTTTACGGTTTCGTCTTCCTTTACGCTTAAAAAGTGGGATGCCAAAGCCAAAAGTATTGCGGCGGCTAAACCTATGAGTGTTACAACCGCAAAGCAGGTTAAAACATTTACTATCATTTATCTTACCCCTTTACGCAAACAAATTATCAACTATACCCGCAAAACCGAAAAATGCAAGTGATACAAAGGATGCCGCAATTAAAGTAGCGGGAAGACCTTTGAAACTTTCGGGAATTTCGCTTTCTTCAATTTTAGAACGCATACCCGAAAACAGAACCATTGCAAGCAAAAATCCCAATCCGCAACCGAGCGAATTTACAACAGACTGCAAAAAGTTGAAGTTATGTTCGTTAATATTATCAATAGTAACACCCAAAACCGCACAGTTTGTAGTTATAAGCGGCAGATAAACACCCAAACTTTTATGAAGTGACGGTACAAACTTTTTAAGTGCCATTTCGGTAAACTGCACCAAAGCGGCAATAACCAAAATGAATACAATGGTTTGCATATAGCCAAGTCCGTTAGGGGTTAACAGATAGTGTTGTATAGGCCAGGTAACGGCGGTTGCCATTACCATTACAAATATAACCGCAAAACCCATACCTGTAGCGGAATTGAGTTTTTTGGAAACGCCAAGGAAAGGACAAATGCCTAAAAATCGGCTTAAAACATAGTTATTTACAAGTACCGAAGATAAAAGAATTACCACTAAACTTTTAAAAGAATCCATTTAATTTCCCTTCCTTTCTTCGCAGTTCTGTTTTCCGCAGAAAGAGGCAGACGGGCAACCGGCACACGAAAATTCCTTTTTATAGGGTGCTTTTCCCTTTGTAATTTTGGTAACTGCCGCTATCATAATGCCGTAAACCAAAAATCCGCCGGGTGCTTTGGTTAAAAATTCAATTTTAAAGTTACCCAAAACCGGAATTTCCATTCCAAAGAATGTACCCGCACCGAAAACTTCCCTTATTAAAGCAATGGAAATAAGCGCTAAAGTAAAGCCGAGTCCCATTCCTATACCGTCCAGCACCGAATTGCCGACAGAATTTTTACTTGCGAACATTTCGGCACGACCTAAAATTATACAGTTTACGGTTATAAGTGCCAAATATACGCCGAGCAGTTCGTAAAGCGTGGGTAAATATGCGTGAATAAACATTTGCACAACCGTTACAAAACCCGCAATAATTACAATGTAGCAGGGTATTCTTACACTTTCGGGTATAACTTTTCTGAGTAAAGATATTACCGCATTAGAGCATATAAGCACCGCCGTTGCGGCAAGCCCCATACCGATAGCGCCGATAAGGGTTGTGGTGGTAGCCAAAGTCGGGCAGGTGCCCAAAATAAGCACAAAAACGGGATTTTCAAGGAGAATACCTTTAAGCAAGACAGACATATTACTGTTTTTAGTCATAATCAGTTCTCTCCTTTCAAAATCTTAACCGCTTCAAATACTTTGGAAATTGCGGTTTTATATCCGTTTGTGGTTATTGTAGCACCGCTTATTGCGTCAATTTCCGAATAGTTGCTTTCTTCCTTACCGTTGAACTGAGTGTAGAAAGAGGGCTCTTCACAAGCCGAACCGATACCGTCGCTTTCTTTTTGTGAAACGGTTTTGCAGGCAATAATCTTGCCGCCGCTTGTAACCGATACCTTAATTTTAATGTATTCGCCCGAAGGACCGTACCATTCGTCCCCCTTAATGCCGAAGCCGGCTGCACGGAGTTCTAAAATAAAGTTGCCGGTTGAGGTTTTGTATGCTTTTTGGACCGTTGTGGGCATATCAGGATATTTTGCAATATCAATTTCGGTTAATGTTACGCCGATTTGCTTTTCTGCCGCCGCCGATACAGCAGTTTTAATTTCCTCTTCGGTTTCGGTTAAAACATTACCGTCTTTGTCGGTTGCTATGAATTTATCCTCTGTAACAAACACAAATCCCGCACCGTTATTTGCCGAATAAATATCCTTAATGCCTTCCATATCTTCGGTTATAAATACGGGGGTAAATTCGTCGGCGCTCGGTAAAGCGGTTTTTAAATTATCCGCCAAAATTTCTTCTTCGCTTCGCAAATCTACCGAACCGCCGTTTAAAATTACAAAGGAATTTAAAGCGTCCTTAACGGCGTTTCTGTAAGCCGTTGTGGTTTTGGTAGAACCGCCCACGGTATCAACCTTGTCGATACTGTCGAGCGTTGCGTTTACCACATTTTTGCCGTATTCGGTTTCGGCTTTGTTGGTTTCGTTGCTTGCAATACAGGTAGCGCCTGCAACCTTACCTTCGGCATCTATACCGCAAAGAATAACCAGTCCCGAAGCGTAACCGGTGGTGGTCATTTTAAAAACATAACCGCCGTTTTTTTCGCTGTATGCCTCTATCACCGTTTCGGGCAATTTGTATTCGGTAAGTTCAACGCTTTGAAAATCTTCGCCGTTCGGCAAAACCACCGTGAGCGCTTTTCCCACCGCATCGCTTTCCTGTTTTTTAATTATCGGTTCGGTCACATAATTTGTAACCGCCAAAAGCAAGGATACCACCGCACATATTGCAGTTAAAGAGATAACACTTTTAATATGTTTTTTCATTTGTGTCTACCTCCAAACAGTTTTCTGCCCGAAAGCCGCTCAATATACGGGTTTAGAATATTCATTAAAAGAATCGCAAAGGAAACACCCTCCGGATAATTTCCGTAAAAACGGATAAGCACGGTTATTACCGCCGCTCCTAAACCGAAGATTATTTTACCCTTTGGTGAAGAGGGGGAGGTTACATAGTCGGTTGCCATAAAGAAAGCACCGATAATAAGTCCGCCCGAAAGGGTAAGTGCCAAAGCCGACATAAAGTCAAACTTTTCTAACAATAAACTTAAAACAAACACGCCCGAAATATATGTAACCGGGATATGCCAGGTAATAACCCTGCGTGCTATTAAGTAAATACCGCCGACTAAAAGGGCGATTTTACAGGTTTCGCCGATGGCACCGCCGATGTTACCTAAAGCCAAGTTGATAAGAGACGGGGTATTGCCCTCTAAAATTTGGGGTAACGGTGTTGCCGATGAAACGGCGTCCGGAAATGCGGCTTTTGCCATAGAACCGAAAGCCACAAGCATAAAGACACGTGCCGTAATTGCGGGGTTAACAAGGTTGCAACCGATACCGCCGAAAAGGCACTTAACAATAATTATTGCAAAAACCGAACCCACGCCCGCTTGCCAAAGCGGAATGTTTGCGGGAAGGTTAAGTCCCAGCAAAAGTCCCGTTACAACGGCACTTAAATCGCCTATTGTTTGGTCTTTTTTTACAATAAGATTGAAAATAAATTCCGACAAAACACAACTGCCGATGCAAACAGCCAACACAGCGAAAGCGCCGAGTCCGAAAATAATGCACCCTGCAACCGCCGCCGGTAAAAGGGCTATTACAACATCAAGCATTATTTTTTGAGTGGTAATATTGCTGTGAATATGGGGAGAAACCGAAATTCGCAATTTTGAATCCATTTTATTTTTTCTCCTTCATTTTATAATCTTTAAGCGCCGCTTTGGCGAGTTTATTGTTTTGAACAATAGGCCGTTTTGCGGGGCAGACAAACGAACAGCAGCCGCATTCCATACAAAGTTCCGCTCCCGCTTTTTCCATTGCCGCATAATCGCCTGTTTTAAGTGCTTTTGCAATGGCAGGGGGATCTATTCCGAAAGGACAGTTGTTTATACAAGCGCCGCACTTAATGCAAGCGGTGGTTTTTGGGGGAGTTGCCCCCTTCTCGTCAAACGCCAAAACCGCATTGGTATTTTTAAGTACCGGCATATCGAGCGAGGGAACGCTGATACCCATCATCGGTCCGCCGTAGAGTACCTTTTTGGGTTCGGTTTTAAAGCCGCCGCAAAATTCAAAAACATCCTTTAGCGAAGTACCTATTGGAACAATAACATTTTGAGGGTTTTTAACCGCTCCGCCGTCCACCGTTACGCATTTTTCCACTAACGGCATACCTGTTTTTAAATATTTACCTATTGAAGCAACGGTGGTACTGTTACAAACCACGCAACCCACGTCAATAGGAAGTTTACCCATTGGAATAACCCTGCCGGTTGTATTGTAAACCAAAACCTTTTCGCCGCCTTGGGGGTAACCGGCGGGTAAAACCTTAACCTCTACCGACGCATTTTGGAGGTTAATGCTTCTCATACTTTTAATGGCTTCGGGTTTGTTTTTTTCAATACCTATAATCACTTTTTTAATACTAAAGTATTTAGTAAGCATTTCCAAAGCGAATTTAATATCTTCGGTGTTTTGTACCATTGTAACCGAATCGCTTGTGATGTAGGGTTCACACTCCGCACCGTTTACCACAAGGTATTCTATGTTAAGCGGTTTTTCCGCCGTGCCGAATTTAACGTAAGTAGGAAATCCCGCACCGCCGAGACCTACAATACCGCTTTGCTTTAAGCCGTCGCTTAAATCCGCCGCACTTTCAATTTTAGGGGCTTTAATATTGGGGTCTAAAGTCATTTCACCGTCCGATTCGATTATAACCGCAGGAGAGTTACTGCCGTTTGAAAGCAAAACTTCCGAAACCGATTTAACAGTACCCGAAACGCTTGAATAAACGGGAGATGAAACAAAACCGTTTTGTTCGGCAACAAGCGTGCCTACAAAAACCTTATCTCCGTTTTTAACAACCGGCACTGCTGGAGCGCCGATGTGCATCACGGTAGGCAAAGTTACGGTTTTAACGTCTGTCATTCTGACAGGGGGCATATTAGCCGTATTTTTATTATGGGGAAGGTGTACACCTTTTAGTTTAAAAGCCATAATCATATACCTTTCGTTTTTTTATTCATTATACTGCAATAAACCCCTATTTGTCAATTATTTAACACGGGTTAATCTTTGCTATTTTTCTTGGGAAATATTACATAACTCCCCTGAAATAAAGTCCCCTTGTATATTTGTTTTCGGGGGGATTTTTGTAAATGTAATCTGCTATTATTTTTTCGGTTTGTTCCTTTGTTTCCTTTGTGAAATATAGAATTTGAAAATCGAGCCAAGAAAGTAAATCCTGTTTATCCGAAAGGCAAATGGGAACCGAATTTAAAAGTTCGCTGTAACCCATTCGGCAGCGCACGGGAAAAACAGTGCCTTTGCGGTCGGTAATACTGCCGTTTTGTTTACATTCTTTACAGGTTATACCGTTTTTTACAGGGCAGTTTTTAAAAAGCATCAGCGGAATATTGCCGTAACTTATTATGCCTTTTGGCAATTCATTATCTAATTCTTTTACGTCCTCCAACAAAATTTCCGCCGATAAAACGGCGCTTTTAACATTAAGTTCGCTTAAAGTTTTAAGTGAAAAACTGTTCAAAACATTAAGTCCCGTGTCCGCCAATACTTCAAAACCGTTTTGTTTTGCTATTGTTACGGCGGCAATATTACCGCAAAGGGCGGTATCAAAGCCCTTTTGCTTATATATTTTAAGCCGATTTTCTATTAAACTTTCGCTTACAATACCACGGGGAATTTCCACAATGTTTTTTACACCCAAAAAGGGCTCAAAATCCTTTTCAAGCGGAACAATAAGCGCCGAAATTCCCTTTAAACTGCTTGGGATTTGGTCTTTGTTTTCCACCCTGATATAAATTTGCGGTACTGCGGTTTTACCGCTTTTTGTTTTATTTAGTTTAAATTCGGTGTTAGATTGAGTGCGGTTGACTTTTGCACGTTTACTGTCCAACATTTCACAGGCGGTTCGCCTTAGTTCGTTAAGTTCGCCTTTTGCCGCAAAAAGTCCACCGTCAAGTACAACTTCACAGTCGGTATGATAATAAGGGGTTGAACCGAGTTTTGTAATATTTTCGGTTATATCCTCTTTGGTTACCGCTTTAGTTTTAGCAGGTTGCGGAATATTACCCGTAACCGTAACCGCATTTTCGCCGTCGGAAATTGTAAGCGATATGGGTTTATTTTTTAAAACTTCGGCTTTAATAGTTACCGCTACGCTTTTCCGCTCTTTTCTGTAAAGTTCGTGCAAAAGCGGAAAAGCTTTATCGGCGGAGATTACGTCTTCTTTGGTTCTGATACCAAACATTTCTTTACCCAATTTATTTTGGTAATAACCGCTCGTAAAACCCGAACGGGAGAATACATTTTGCAAAGTTTCATTAAGATTCTTTTCCACCGAACCCTCATAAAGTGCCTGTTTGCAGGCATAGGTTGCGGCGGCAACATATTCGGGGCGTTTCATTCGTCCCTCTATTTTAAAAGACCGCACACCCATACCGTAAAGTTCGGTTATATATTCCAAAAGTGATAAATCTTTTAAACTTAAATCATACCCCGTTCCGCCCTTAACTTTAAAAGGCAAACGGCAGGGTCCCGCACAAAGTCCCCTGTTACCGCTGCGTGAACCCAAAAACGCCGACAAAAGGCATTGCCCCGAAACGCACATACAAAGCGCACCGTGCACAAAAACCTCCACCGTTATATTGTATTTTTCCGCTTCCCTGCAAAATTCTTCCAAATCATTTTTAGACATTTCACGGGATACTACAACCTGTGTAAACCCAAGTTGCTTTAAAAGCGGCAAGGCGGATTTGGAATGAACCGACATTTGGGTAGATGCGTGCAAAGGTAATTCGGGCAGATAATCTTTAAGAATTTTTGCAAACCCCAAATCCTGCACAATAATGCCGTCTATTCCCATATTGTAAGCGTCCCTTGCCAGTAAAAACGCCTTTTCCAATTCTTCGTCTTTAAGCAGAATGTTAAGGGTTAAATAAGTTTTAACACCCCTAATATGACAATATTCGACCGCTTTTTTGATTTCTTCTTTTGTGAAATTTTGGGCGTTTCTTCTTGCCGAAAAGTCCTTTGCGCCGAGGTAAACGGCATCTGCCCCGCTTTTTACGGCGGCTTCTAACATTTCAAAAGACCCCACGGGGGATAAAATTTCGCCCTTTGTATTTGTTTGCACCGAATACCACCTCTTACAATATAATACCTTAAACCCGAAAAAATTTAAAGTGTTTTTTCTTTACAATATGCGGTTTAATTGTTATAATAAGCATAATATATTTAAAGAAGGTCTTATTATGAAGTATTTAGTATTACTGTGCGACGGTATGGCAGATACCGCAAATGACGCACTTGGCGGAAAAACCCCAATGGAACTTGCAAACAAACCGCTTATTGACTCGCTTGCAAAAAATGCCGAAGTCGGTCTTTGCCGAACCGTAGGCAACGGATTGAAACCCGGCAGCGACGTTGCAAACCTTTCGGTTTTGGGGTATGACCCGTATGTTTGCTATACAGGACGTTCACCGCTTGAAGCCGCATCTATAGGCGTTGATTTAAGGGCTACCGACGTTGCTTTGCGTTGCAACATTGTAACCCTTTCGGACGAGGAAAATTACCAAGACAAAACTATGGTTGACTACTGCGCAGGTGATATTTCCACCAAAGAGGCACACGAAATTATTAAAACGGTGCAAGAAAAATTAGGCAGCGATATTTACAAGTTCTACGGCGGGGTAAGTTACCGCCATTGTCTGGTTGTAAGCAACGGTACTACCGAACTCGGCAATATGGTTCCCCCGCACGATATAAGCGGTAAGGTTATAGGGGAATATTTAAGCAAAAACCAAAACGCAAAACCCTTAATAGAACTTATGAAAAAAAGTTACGGTATTTTAAAAGACCACCCCGTAAACCTTGAAAGACGTAAAAAAGGTCTTAACGAAGCAAACTCAATCTGGCTTTGGGGCGAAGGCAGAAAACCCGTTTTGGAAAACTTTTATGAAAAGAACGGGGTTAAGGGCGCTATTGTAAGTGCGGTTGATCTGCTTAAAGGTATTGGCATTTGTGCCGATATGCAAACCCCCGAAGTTACAGGCAGTACCGGATATCTTGACACTAACTTCGAAGGCAAGGCAAATGCAGGTATTAAAGAATTCAAAAACGGCTGCGACCTTGTGTATCTTCACTTTGAAGCGCCCGACGAATGCGGACACCGTGGTGAACCTGAAAACAAGGTTAAGGCCATTGAACTGATTGAAAGCCGTGCTTTTAAAACTGTATATGAATATTTAGAAAATTGCGGCGATGACTTTAGAATTTTGATTATGCCCGACCACCCCACACCCCTTAACATTAAAACCCATTCGAGCGAGCCGGTTCCTTATTTGCTTTATGACAGTAGGAAGAAACTCGGCGGAGTGGAATCTTTTACCGAAAAGAACGCCGCTGCTACCGGAATTTTTGTAGAACACGGACCGGATATTATGGATAAACTTCTTCAAAAACAGTAATTTCCGTTCGCATAAATGACCGAAATTTTGCATAAAACACAAGTTATGTAAACCAATTAAACTCAAAAAGTTATTAGACTTATCCACCGAAATATTAACAGTTTTGCACCGTATTGGCTATAAAATGGGCTTTTACCGCTAATTTTCGGTGGATAACTATGTTAATAAGTTGAAAAACTGTTAATAAGTCAATAATGCGCAAAAAAATTATGTAAAGCATTTTGCCAAAATTCGACAAAAAAGGAGCATATATGAAACGCACTAAATTAAAGGACCGCATTTTACCGCCTTACACAAAGGGCGAGGAAATTTTTAATATGGTTTCGCACATTGTAGGGGGCGGTTTGGGTATTGCCATTGCCTCCCTTTGCATTGTAAGGGCATTTTTAAATCACGATGCTTATCAGGTTGTAAGCGCATTTATTTACGGCTTTTCTATGATAATTTTATACACAATGTCAAGCATATATCACGGTCTTGTTCCCCCTACCGCCAAAAAGGTTTTTCAGGTTATGGATCACTGTGCGATTTTTGTGCTGATAGCCGGCACTTACACCCCCTTGGCACTTTGTTCTTTAAGGGAGTACAACACCGCTCTCGGTTGGGTACTTTTTGGGTTTGTTTGGGGTATGACGGCATTGGGAGTAACGCTAAATGCCGTTGACCTTAAAAAATATTCGGTTTTTTCAAATATATGCTATATTGCGGTGGGTTGGTGCATAATTTTTATTGCAAAGCAAACCGTAAAGGCAATTTCGCTTGCCGGCTTTATTTGGTTGCTTTTAGGCGGTATTTCCTACACAATAGGCGCTGTATTTTACGGCATTGCGGGTAAATACAATTATAAGTATATCCACTCGGTTTTCCACCTTTTTGTGCTTATCGGTTCCGTTTTACAGGCGGTCAGCGTTTTCTTTTATGTTTTAGTTTGAATTTAACTTAAGTTTGTGGTATAATATCTTTATCTTTGCGGGGAAACAGGTGCAATTCCTGTACGAGCCCGTCGCCGTGAGGTACAAAAACGTTATTTTCCTTGCCCGATGCCGCAAATCGGGGACAGGCCATTGGTTTTTCCGAGAAGGCGGAAAATAACCTACCGCAGTCGAAATATCCGCATTGATAATACGGCTTGACTTATAAACTGCGAACGCCGGTTTTTAAGCCGAAAAATTTTAAAAGGAGAATACAAATTATGAAAAAGACAAACATTAAAAAGATGTTGTCGTTTATCCTTTGTATGTTGCTTATTGCGGCTATGGCATTGTTTACAATCGGTTGTAACGATAACACAAAAACGGCAGATAATGAAGAAAGCGAAATTTCGGGCGTAACCCAAACCGATGTTAAAGAAATCGGCAACGGCAAAGCCAAACTTTCCTTTGTAGCTGTGGATTTGAACGGTAATGAAACCGCATTTTCGGTTAAGACCGATAAAACCACAGTAGGCGAAGCATTGGCAGAGCATAACATTATTGCCGGTGAAGAAGGCAGTTACGGACTTTACGTTAAAACCGTAAACGGCATTACTTTGGATTTCGACAAGGACGGCACATATTGGGCATTTTACGTTGACGGCAAGTATGCTGAAAAGGGTGTAGACCAAACCGAAATAAACGAAAATTCAGTCTACAGTTTTAAACCCGAAAAGTAATGAAACTTTCGGTTAAAGAACTTGCGGTTTTCGGTATGCTGGGCACTTTAATGTGCATTTCAAAATATGTTATGGAATTTTTACCGAATATGCACCTGCTTGCCGTTTTTACGGTGGCATTTACCGTAGTTTTCCGAAAAAAGGCACTCTACTCTATTTACATATTTGTGTTTTTAGTCGGTCTTTTTTCGGGCTTTTCGGTTTGGTGGCTGCCGTATTTGTATATTTGGGCGGTGCTTTGGGGGGCGGTAATGCTAATACCGAAAAACATTAACCCCAAAATTGCCCCGTTTGTTTACATTGCGGTATGCTCGCTTCACGGTTTTTTATACGGCACAATATACGCCCCGGCACAGGCATTGCTTTTCGGACTTGATTTCAAGGGTATAATCGCCTGGATAGTTGCGGGTTTACCCTTTGATATGGTTCACGGATTCAGCAATTTAATTTTAGGCGTGCTTATTGTTCCTATAATAAAGGTTTTAAACAAACTTAAAACCTTATAAAAAATCAGTAAGAAAGAAAACATTTTTGCAAAGAGCTTGGAATCGATGATTTCAAGCTCTTTTTGTGTAATTTTCACATAGAATCGACACCGTAAGTTGTAAACTTCTACCCCAAAAGGTTTACACATAAGTTGACAGATGTAAAGACAAGTGTTATAATCTAATGCAATAAACAATAACGTTCGTATGATGAGGTAAAAGACAATGAAAAATCGAATCGGACAATTAAAAAAAGCCAAGAACGCAGTTATTCTCGCTCATTATTATGCCCCTGCCGAGGTGCAGGAAATAGCTGACTATGTAGGCGATTCATTCTATCTTGCAAAGATTGCCAAACAAAGCGATGCAGATATTATCGTTTTCTGCGGTGTTGCCTTTATGGGAGAGAGCGCAAAGATTCTCAATCCCGACAAAAAGGTTTTAATGCCAAATCCTACTGCAGATTGCCCAATGGCTCATATGGTTGCAGACGGGATTGTTGAAGAAATGCGTAGTAGGTACGATGACCTTGCTGTTGTGTGCTACATTAACTCTACCGCAGAATTGAAATGCAAAAGTGATGTTTGCGTAACTTCCTCCAATGCGGTTAAAATTGTAAAATCTTTGCCGAACAAAAACATCTTCTTTATTCCCGATAAAAATCTCGGCAGTTTTATTGCAAAGCAGGTTCCCGAAAAGAACATCATTCTAAATGACGGTTGTTGCCCGATTCACGCAAATATTACGGTAACACAGGTTTTGACCGAAAAGAATAATCATCCGGCAGCACTTGTTTTAACGCATCCGGAATGTGAAAAAGAAGTGGTCGAACTATCCGACTTTGTAGGCAGTACCGCCGAAATCATTAATTTTGCAACAAGAAGTGACTGTAAAGAATTCATAATCTGCACCGAAGACGGTGTAGATTATAAACTTGCGACCGATAATCCCGACAAGCGCTTTTATTATCCTAATCCGCATCCTTGCTGTGTAGATATGAAACTCAATACACCGGAAGCGGTATTATCGGTTTTAGAAAACGAAGACAAAGAGATAACTGTAGATAAAAGCATTCGTGAAGGCGCTTTAAGACCGTTGGAAAGGATGTTAGAACTTGGCAAATAATATTAAAACCGATATAATAATTGTAGGAAGCGGTGTGGCAGGACTTTACTGCGCTTTGAATCTTCCTAAAGATAAAAACATTATTGTAGTAACTAAAGACAAAGCACGAAGAAGTGACTCCTATTTAGCGCAAGGCGGTATCTGTGTTCTTCGTGACGAAAAGGACTATGATGCTTTCTTTGAGGATACAATGAAGGCAGGTCATTACGAAAATAATCCCGATTCCGTTCATATTATGATTCACTCCTCCGGAGAGGTTATTTCCGATCTCGTTTCTTTCGGCGTTCGTTTTGAAATGAATGGTGAGAAATTTACATACACACGTGAAGGTGCGCATACTAATCCTCGCATTCTTTTTCACGAGGATGAAACAGGCAAGGAAATCACCTCTCATCTGCTCGAAACCGCAAGAAGCAGAGAGAATATAACCATCATTGAAAATTATACGATGGTTGATCTCATTTGCAAAAACAATGAGTGTTACGGTATAATAGGACACGATGAAAACGGTGTTTATTCCGCTATTCAAGCAGACTATACCGTTCTTGCAACGGGCGGTATCGGCGGTATATTTGAACACTCAACTAACTACAAACATTTAACCGGTGATGCAATAGCCCTTGCGTTGAAACACGATATTAAACTACAGCACATTGATTATATTCAGATTCATCCAACAACACTTTATACCGAAAATGAGGGCAGAGAATTCTTGATTTCCGAATCTGTCCGCGGTGAGGGTGCGATATTGCTCAATTCCAAGGGGGAACGATTTGTTAATGAACTTTTGCCACGGGATATTGTCGCTAATGCTATCTTGGCAGAGATGAAAAAAGAAGGCAGTAAGCACGTATGGCTTTCAATGGCACCGATTCCCGCCGGCGAGATAAAAAGTCATTTCCCGAATATTTATCAGCGTTGTCTTGAAGAAGGATACGATGCAACCAAGGAGCCCATTCCGGTTGTTCCCTCACAACACTATTTTATGGGCGGTATTGATGTTGACAGATACAGCAGAACATCAATGGGACGTTTGTATGCAGCCGGTGAAACGGCTTGTAACGGCGTTCACGGCAGAAATCGTTTGGCAAGTAATTCGTTGCTTGAAAGTCTTGTTTTTGCAAAAAGAGCCGCAAATCATATTGTAGATAATTATTCTGAATCTCACCAACACGATGAGGTTACCGTAGACCCTTATCAATATGAGGGATATGCAGAAAAATATAAGAAAACAATTTTAGACGCTATCCAAAAGGAGAAAAACAGTCATGAATAATATTTCGATGAAATTAAATGCAGATAATTTGATTATGCAGGCGTTACAAGAGGATATCACCGGCGAGGATATCACCACTAATTCTGTTATTAGAGAGTATAAACTTGGTGAGGTTGAACTAATTTGCAAGCAAGACGGTATTATTGCAGGTCTTGATGTTTTCAAGAGAGTGTTTGAACTTCTTGACCAAAAAACCGAAGTAACCTTTACTTGCAAGGATGGCGATGAGGTAAAAAAAGGACAAAAACTCGCTACTGTTCGGGGTGATATTCGTGTGCTGCTTTCCGGTGAAAGAACAGCGCTCAACTTTCTGCAACGTATGAGCGGTATTGCAACCTATACCCGCAAGATTGCCGATCTTCTTAAGGGCAGTAAAACAAAGCTTCTTGATACCCGTAAGACCACACCCGGTATGCGTATTTTTGAAAAGTATGCCGTTAAGGTCGGCGGCGGTTACAATCACCGCTATAACCTAAGCGACGGTATTCTTTTAAAGGATAACCACATCGGTGCAGCAGGCGGTGTTAAGCAAGCCGTTTTAATGGCTAAAGAATACGCTCCTTTTGTTCGTAAGATTGAAGTGGAAGTTGAAAACCTTGATATGCTCAAGGAGGCTCTTGAAGCAGGGGCGGATATCATTATGCTTGACAATATGAGTGTTGAGGATATGAAGCAAGCCGTTAGCTTGACCTCCGGCAGAGCTGAAACCGAGTGCAGCGGTAACGTAACAAAGGAAAATGTTGCAAAATTAGTAGATATTGGTGTAAACTATATTTCAAGCGGTGCTTTAACCCACTCTTCTCCGATTCTTGATCTTTCCCTGAAAAATCTTCACGCTATATAAAAAGAGGTGACTTCATGAAGGCAGCCGAAAGAAGAAATGCTATTGTTAACCTTCTTCTGTCTGAACAAGATGCTGTTTCCGGCGGCACTCTCTCGGAACGCTTTGGCGTATCACGACAGATTATTGTTCAAGATATAACCGTGCTAAAAGGTTCGGGTTACGATATCCTTTCAACACACAGTGGATACATTATGCAAAAATCGCCTTTAAAGGAGCGAGTGTTGAAACTGCATCATACCACAGAGCAAACCGAGGATGAATTATCCTTAATTGTTGAACTCGGCGGTACTGTTGTGGACGTTTTTGTATGGCATAAAGTGTATGGTAAGGTGGAAGCAAAACTTAATATTTTCTCGTGCCTTCAAGTCAAACAGTTTATCGAGGGAGTAAGAACCGGAAAATCTTCGGAACTTATGAATATTACGGGCGGATATCATTACCACACTATTCGAGCAGAATCCGAAGAAATTATTGATGGAATTGAAAATGCACTCAAAGAGCGTGGCTATATCGCTCCCGGCGAATAAAACAAGTTGCCCCGTCAGGAATGGAAAGACAGGGAAAGACACAGAACCGTCCCCCATCTTTTATTTGGGCGGCGCTTTGGGGTGCGGTAATGCTAATTCCGAAAAATTTGAACCCCAAAATTGCCCCGTTTGTTTACCTTGCGGTATGCGGTCTCCACGGTTTTTTATACGGCACAATATACGCCCCCGCACAGGCATTGCTTTTCGGACTTGATTTCAAGGGTACTGTTGCCTGGATAGTTGCGGGTTTACCCTTTGATATGGTTCACGGTTTTTCCAATTTGTGCTTAGGCGTGCTTATTGTTCCTATAATAAAGGTTTTAAACAAACTTAAAACAGCATAAAAAATACGGTGCGAAATGCACCGTATTTTTTTGTGGCAACAAACGTAGTTATGCTTGGTTTAATATGTTTATAACACAAATTTGTGTTATTGTCAACACATTTTTGTGTTTTGCGGTAAAATAAACACCGAGGTGTTTATTTTATGAAATACTGTTACCGAAGAATACGTGATTTGCGGGAAGATAACGACAAAACCCAAGCCGAAATAGCACAAGTCTTAAATACATATACTACCCAGTACCGAAGGTGGGAAAGCGGTGAAACCGAAATTCCCGCACACAAAATAATTGAACTTTGCAAATACTACAAAGTTTCCGCAGATTACATTTTAGGAATTACAAATAAATAAATTTAGAGTATGATTATGGCTCCCCCGTTAAAGGGAGCCATAATCCGTTTTTTAACCTTATAAACGAAGCACAGGGAAAAAGGCACAAAGGCAGACGGCACAAGACACAGAACCGTCCCCTCGTCTCCCCTATAATTTTAATTGCGTTATAACCGTTTAATTATCCTCAATTGCATACGCCACATTTTCAATATTGCAAAGCGATGAAATGTCAACATCAATACGCTTATCTATTACAATATTCATACCTATATTCCCGTTTTTCTCGGATTTCGGGGCGAAAATCTGGTATGTAAAGCTTTCGGGGATTACCTCGCGCAGCCTTGATAAAACCGCGTTGACCTTATATAAATCGTCTATTTCAATATATATAACCTCGGCGCTTTTTCTTTTTCTTTCAAATTTTGCAAACAGTATTATTGTGCCGAGAAACAACAGCGTTACAATGACTGCGCCTGTATAAAAGCCGTAACCGAGTGCCACGCCTATTGTGGCGGTAGCCCACACTCCCGCCGCGGTGGTAAGCCCGGTTATAACATTATTGTTTTTAAGAATTATCATTCCCGCACCCAAAAAGCCTATGCCCGATACTACCTGTGCCGGTATTCTGAAAACATCGCCGTTATTGCAAAGCATATTTGCAACGTATATACTTGTCATACTCGTCATACAAGAGCCGAGGCAGACTAAAATATGCGTTCGCATACCTGCCGCTCTGCCGTGGCGCATACGCTCGCTGCCTATAAGAGTTCCTATTACCACCGCCGCTAATGAACGCAGCAATACTTCAACAATATTCAATCCTTCCACCACACTAAGATTATAATGCTTTCAAAAATTCTGCCAGCCGCAAAGCCAACACGCCGTGTCCCTTATCGTTAAAATGAAGTCCGTCCGCCGTATATTCGCTTTTTTGCGCTTCGTCGTTCGGGTCTATACCAAGGTTATCATATAAATTCAAAACCGGAATATCATATTCCTTTCCTTTTTCGATTATTACCTTCACATACTCATATAACGGCTTTGCGTCGGATTTCTTCATCGGTCTTTCGGACGCCTTAGTGTCATAAAGGTCATTATGTTGCATATGCGCGGGCGTCATAAAAACAATTTTTGCTCCTCCGTATTCGCTTTTTAGCAGCCGCATAAGAAAATCCACTCCGCCGCAAAACGTTGCGGGCGTTTTATCCGTAAGCTTTCCGAAATATGCGTCGCCATGTATATAATCGTTAACGCCGCCGTAAACAACTATTATATCCGCGTTTCTTTCCATATTGTATGCTCTGCCGCAAAAGCACAGATCATACCGCGGCTTTTCGCTCGGAACGCTTTGATGCGCTATTCTGGTGCCTCCGATGCCGTAGTTATTTACCTTCTTTAATTCAAGCATTGCTTTTAAACGGTTATCGTATCTATTATTTTGTATATCCGAAACGCCTACGCCCTCGGTTATGCTGTCGCCGAGAAAATTTATTGTTTTACCCTTAAGTTCCATTTAACATTCCTCACATAGTTATAATATATTTGCCCGCGCCGCGCCGTTTGCCGTCCGCCAAAATACTCGGCAATTCTGTAAGCGGCTCTGTTTTGTAAATCATTGATGATACGTCAAGCTTTCCGCTTTCAATAAGCTTAATTGCCGCAGGAAATGTATATGGGTTTATGTAGGACGATTTTAAGGTTATTTCCTTTTTGAATATTTCAAACGGCTTTACGCTTATCTCGGCGTCGGGCTTTGTAAGCCCGAACATCATAACGGTTGAATACTTGCCTGCAAGGGCTATTGCCTGTTCAATTGTTTCGGGTCTGCCCACGCACTCTATTACAACATCCACCTGCTCTAAGCCCTGTTTCTTAAGAGCATCGGTAATATTATCTGCTTTAGGGTCAAGCGCTATGTCCGCACCAAGCTTTAAAGCCTGTTCCCTCTTTTCCTTTATAGGCTCAATCGCTATAATATTTGCAGCGCCCGAAAGCCTTGCCAGTTGCAGCATTATAAGCCCTATCATTCCGCAGCCTATGACCGTAACAGTATCGCCGCACTTTATGTTACAAAGCTCTATTCCATGCAGACAGCAGGAAACCGGCTCGGTCATAGCCGCCTGCTCAAAGGAAAGGCTTTCCGCCACCTTATAAACCTGTGAAGCGGGTACGGCGCAGTATTCCGCAAAACCGCCGTCTACCGTTGTGCCGATACCTGTTATATCGGTGCAGAAATGCCCTATTCCCCTGCGACAAAAATCACAGCTGCCGCAAAGCTTATTGGGGTCTACGCACACCTTGTCGCCCGCAGCAACCGACTTTACATCTGTGCCTACCTTTACTACCTCGCCCGCAAATTCGTGACCCAAAACCGTGTTTTCGGGGGTGGGTGCAGCGCCCTCATCACCGCAGAATATGTGCACGTCCGTTCCGCATATTCCGCAGGCATGTACGCGCACCAAAACATCGTTTCTGCCGATTTCAGGTATATTCCTTTCCTCAACTCTTAAATCGTTTTTTCCGTAAAATACCGCTGCTTTCATTTTGTCATATCTCCTTTAATGCGGCGATTGCGCCGTGTTTTTCGGTGCTTTTGCCTGCAACATAAATTGCTTTTTTAAGATATTTTTCCGCCGTTTCGGGCGTGATATTGTAGGCAGTGCTTTTATTATTTATCCATTCGCTTAAAAATGTTCCGAAGAATATATCCCCCGCGCCTGTGGTATCCATAGTGTTTACCTTTTCTGCAGGCAGAGCTATATGCGCGTTTTCCATATAAAGCTCCGCGCCCTTTGCGCCGTCGGTCACAAGAATTATTTTAACTCCGTAAGAAAATACCGCCTTTACCGCGCTTTCCTCACTTCCGCCGAACAGCATTAAAAGCTCATCCTTTGCAATTTTAAGAATATCCACCTTATCAAGGTGTAATTTCATCATCTTTATTGCGGTTGCTTTGTCTTCCCACAGCGGCTCTCTGTAATTCGGGTCGTAGGTTATAGTACAGCCCGCCTTTTTTGCAATATCAAGCGCGTATTCGGTTGTGCTTCGCGCAGGTTCGGAGGTGAGCGATAAGGAACCGAAATGGAATATCCGCGAATTTTTTATAATATCCGCCTTTATATTCTCTTTTTCAAGAAAGACATCGGCGCCGAAATTGCGGTAAAAGCTGAAGTCACGGTCGCCCTCACTGTTAAGCGCCACAAAAGCAAGGGTGGTGTTGTGAAGCTCGTCGGTTATAAGTCCCTCGTCAGAAACACCCGCGTTTTTAAGCGTTTCGCGCAGAAAGCTGCCGAACATATCGTCCCCGACCTTGCCTATAAACGCTGTTTTCCCGCCGAATTTTGAAACGGTCGCCAGCAGATTAACGGGTGCGCCGCCCGCCTTTCGCGCAAAAATAAGGTCGCCTGCCGCGTCCGACCCCGACGGCGTAAAATCTATAAGTATTTCGCCTAAAGCCGTAATATCATATTTCATAATTTTATCTCCTGCGGTATGGGTTTTCGGTTTTTGTAATAATAAATATTTTTAAAGCCGAGCCTTGAAAGCTCGCTTAAGGCATAATCAAAGCCGTGCGCTATGCGCTCTGATGTGTGCGCGTCCGACCCCAAGGTTAAAAGATAGCCGCCGAGTTCCTTGTACCGCTCTATTATCGGTATATCCGGAATAAGGGCGTTGTAATTTGTATCAAGGCAAGAGGTATTTATTTCCAGAGCAAGACCTCGGTTTATTATCTCTTTCAGTATTATATCCGTTTTATCGGCAAATTTTTTCAGATCAACCGCTATCCCGTATTTTCCGCTTATGTATCTTAAAGGGCAGGTAAGGTGCGAAAGCACGTCAAAATCTGTCGTTTTTATCATTTCAAGCATATCGTCAAAATATGCGGAAATATATTCGTTTATTTCGTTTTGCGAAAGAAAAGAAAAATCTATCCCGGAATACGGCTGTGTATAATTCCTATACCTCACAGCGTGAACCGAGCCTAACACAATATCAAAATCGCTGCCCGAAATCACCTCTTCGGCGTCTTTTTTATGCAATATGCTTTCGCCTATTTCAACCCCCGCAAGCACACTGCCGCCCATTTCTTGCGCGCAATCGGCTGACCTCTTTATAGGTGTTTTTACGTCCTGAAGCTTGCAGTATTCAATATCGCAGTGGTCGGTAATCGCAAACCCCGCAATTTCCTTTTCCTTTGCCGCCTTTAAGCTGTCATACGGATCACATTCGGAATCGTGTGAAAAATGCGTATGTGTGTGGCAATCGAAAATACTGTTTCCCTTATTTTCGGGTTTTATCTGACCGGGAGTTTCAATAATATCCGCCCCGAATTTCTTTGCCGTTTCAAGCCAGTCGGTATCTGAAATTATCCAAAGACCTAATTTTCCGTATTTTTTAACGGTTTTACATAAGCTGCCGTCAGCTCTCGGCACATTTACCCAATCGGTAGCAGGCGACGGTACGGGCAGCCATATATACAGCTCGTTATCCTTTAAAATTTCCCGTAATTCGATAAGCTTGTTCTCATCTACGTAACCGTCGTAATGAATTTCTACATTCGGAAAACGTGCAACAACTTTTTTAATATATTCCGTATCCGTGCTTGTAAAGCCGACGTGCGCGCCTGATTTTTCAACCGTATCAAAAAATATATCGGTTTGAATATCGGAAAAACACTGAATTGTATTGTCAAGCTTCACTGTTAATCCGGTGTTTTTTGCAAATTTCAAAGCCTCCGCCAAAAGCGGTATTTGGGTTCCTCTGAATTTATATGCTTTGGCTATACCCGCGTCATACTGTAATGCCTGTTCGTATGATATATCGGCTATCATAATTTCATTTTTTATCGCCGTGCCTTTTTTATCTCGGCAGGTTCGGTTAATACTTTTATCGTGCATAATCACACATTTTCCGTCTGCCGTAAAGGCGGGGTCAAGCTCTATATAATCATACCCCTGCGCGGCGGCGGCAATAAATGCCGGCATAGTATTTTCGGGGAATTCAGTTCCTACCCCTCTGTGCGCCTGAAATTTCATAACTGATACCTCTTTTTATTGACAAATGAAATTATATCAATATAATATACTTATAAAATCAAATAATCAATAGCCGCCGCAAAAAATGATAAAACGCTCAAAATATTGAGCATTTGGAGCTGCATATGAACAAAGAAAGAGAAAAAAGAATACTTGAGATTGCAATTAAGGAAAAATCGGTCACGGTAAAGGATTTAGCCCAAAGACTCTATTCAAGCGAGCCGTCCATCAGGCGCGATTTATGCAGTCTTGAAAAGCAAAGGCTGCTGCGACGCACTCACGGCGGCGCGGTGCTTAACGAAAACGCGCTTAATGAAATTAAAATTCCGTTTTTAATAAGAGAGCTTGAAAAAAGCGACGAAAAAATTAAAATCGCGCGAATGGCGGCAGAGCTGATAACCGATGAAAGCGTAATTTTTCTTGATGCTTCAACCAGCGCCTATTTTATGATTCCGTTTTTAGCCGAAAAAAGAGATATTATTGTTATAACAAACGGAATTAAGGCGCTCACGGCTTTAAGCGAAAATAATATTAGCTGCATAGGCACGGGCGGCGAGGTTATAAATTCCTGCCTTGCCTTTGTGGGCGAGGAAGCCCACAGGACTATTGAACACTACAACGCGGACTTTTGCTTTTTTGCTTGCAGAGGTATATCCGAAGACGGCAGGCTGACCGATATTTCGCAGCCCGAAAATTCGGTAAGACTTAAAATGTTAGCGCACTCAAAGCAATCCTTTATGCTGTGCACAAGCGATAAAATGAATAAGGTTTATTATCACAATCTTTGCTCTGCAGATGATATAAGCGGAGTTATAAAGGCAGAGGAGAAAGACATATGAAAATTGCAGGAGACGAGGGGAGACGAGGGGACGGTTCTCTTGGCTCCCATTTCGCTTTTTCCACGAGCTTGCCTTAGCATAATAACCACCCTAATTTGCTATAACACATCAATCGTAAAGTGTTAACAATAAAGAGACGATAGAACCGTCCGCTTGGCTCATGTGCTAAAAAGCCTTATTTCAAGCGGTTTTGTCAGCTCAGCCTGATAACAGCGTGACAATTCTTGCAACAGGTATGTTAAGCAATCTTTGCGATTTGCTTAAATCCAAGCCCGATAGGCACAGTCCTTTATCAGGTGTGGAGCTTGTTGCCAAAAAGGTGAAATTAGTGTCGAGTATGGCCGGTAAATTTCCCGAAGGAAAGGAATTTAACGTTGAAATGGATGCTCCTGCTGCGCAGTATGTTATCGATAATTGGCCAACCCCGATAATGTTCTCGGGATTCGAAATCGGCGAAAAAATCAGAACGGGAAACCGACTTAACGAAACCGAGGAGGACAGCCCCCTTCGCGGAGGTTATCACCCGCAAATGTGCAGTTGGGATTTAACTTCTGCGCTGTATGCAGTAGAGGGACTCGGCGATTATTGGACGGCAAAACGCGGAGATGTGAAAATCGTTGACGGATATAATTATTTTACGGAAAATGAGAAGGACGGGGCACGTGCATATCTTGTTGAAAAAATGAGTCCCGAACAGATAGCTGATTTGCTTGAAGGTTATCTGCTTGAACCCAAGAAAAACAATCCGAGTAAAACTAAAACCTATGGAATCGACACCTCCGACTCCGTTAAGACAGGAACTTGGAATATATATAAACCTCATTCTTATTTTCATAACGGCTCTGCACTTGAAAGCAGAGAGGAGCAGTCTTCCTTATCCGTAACTTTTGACGGAACCGGAATCAGTATACACGGAGGAATTTCTCCTGTGAACGGAAAATTTGCGGTATATATTGATGGTACGCTTGAAAAAGTAATCGATACTTATTCGGAAAACACATTTGACAGCTTGTGCCTTTATTCAAATTTCGGATTAGATAAAAAAGAACACAGTCTTGAAATTACCGTGCTTGGCGAAAAGAACGATAAATCTTCAGGCATTGGCGGCGTGATAGACTTCTTTAAAGTTGTGACGGAAAATGAAAATATATAATCTCGGTTCTCTTAATATTGATTAGGATCCAAGGGGACGGGCCGGATTCCGTTTGAACCGCTCTATCCTATGCGCGACGGTCACAAATGGGACGGGGGACGGTTAGAAACCACTGAAAAAGGGCGATTTCAGCAAAAGAAAACTATCATACCAATCCTTCGGATTGGATAAAAATAAAGGAACTGTCGAAACAGTTCCTTTATTTTTTGGCGCCCCAAACAGGACTCGAACCTGTGACACTGCGGTTAACAGCCGCATGCTCTACCGACTGAGCTATTAGGGCAAAAATGTTGGCATCTACCTATTTTCCCGGGCGGCCTCCCGCCAAGTATCTTCGGCGCAAGCGAGCTTAACTTCCGTGTTCGGTATGGGAACGGGTGGACCCTCGCCGCAATCAACACCAACTTCTTTGTTGTGCCTTTCGGCACTCTATATTAAACAGTATGCACTGTTTAACGCAAAATATTCAATTAAAATGGTGACCCGTACGAGATTCGAACTCGTGTTGCCGGCGTGAGAGGCCGGAGTCTTAGGCCACTTGACCAACGGGCCGAATTTCGACAGCAACCTTATCACCATAGTGCTTTAAAAATGGTGCACCATCAGGGACTCGAACCCGGGACACCCTGATTAAGAGTCAGGTGCTCTACCAACTGAGCTAATGGTGCATAAGTTGGGCTCACACCCTGAAAACTGAACAAGTAAAGGAAGACAGAGGATACGAAAAAATAGGTCAAGCCCTCGGTCTATTAGTACCGCCTGGCACACATATCGCTATGCTTACACCTGCGGCCTATCAACCCGGTAGTCTTCCGGGG
>JAXJQX010000016.1:0-1636 GCA_036310925.1 Acutalibacteraceae bacterium | reverse complement strand
GTTAATTATTTTCATGTGATTTTCCTCCTATCAACACCCAAAAAAGGGCATAAAAATACCCAGTGATAAATACTCCTATCACTGGGTAAATAACTCCAATAGCCCCAAAACACTTATATGTTTTCGGGCATATAAAATTACATGATAAAAGTATTCTTAAACTGGGTACAAAAAACTAAGCCCCATATTAAAAGTGAAACGGGACTGCTACTTTTTGTTCCCACTATCAAATTGACAGTTTATTTAAGAATACCTTGCCGCATATTTATTAACTCCTTGTATAATACTGAATCTAATTATATTCCTTAACCCTTTATTTGTCAAGCTGACAAACTAAAGCAGAAAAAGCGGCAGGATTTCCCCCTGCCACTAATCATCTGTTTATGCAAAAATAATTTCCTTTTCCACAATCTCCCTCGCACAAGCCCTTATGTTATTGAGGCATCCTGTCCATTCTAAGGCGTTTTCTGCCTTTAGCTGTTCCGTTATGCCCTGTGCCTGTTTCATACCCTCTATGAGCCTTTCAAAGCGTTCCTGTGCCTGTCTGTCAATGTCGGCAAGGTAAGCGTTAAGTCTGCCGCTTGTAAGAAGATTGGTGTATGTAACTTTACAGTGATGCTTCAGATAATCCAAATTCCGCTGTCCCCAGATGCCTATCGGCTGTTCTTCTTCGGCGGGTACAGTCAAACAAGGTATTAAGTAATCGCCTTGCCTTTCGTATTTGCCGCCCATTTCCTCAAAAATTGTCTTTGCCATTGTCTGTTACCTCCACATTCTTTTTTATTTTGAATGTCCGCAAAATCCGTCCTACATCATTTGATCGTCGGCTTTCAGTTTTTCGGTAATTCCTTCACGTTCTGCCTGTTGCTTCATAAGACGGTCAAACAGTTCCTGTGCCTGTTCTTCAACATCGGCAAGGTGACTTTGCAGTTTGCCGCTTGTCAGCAGATTGGTGTAGAACACCTTTTTATGCTCACGGATATACCGCAAATGCCGCTGTCCCCATACACCGATATGCCTTTCTTCTTTTTCGGCGGGTAATTCCAAACAAGGAATGTAATAATCGCCCTGCAACTCATACCAAAGACCGTTTTGTTCGTTATAAATGTACTTTTCCATTATGTAATCCTCCATAATAATATATTCGCACATACATCACAGTTTCCCGATTGTCACACCTTGTTATATCGTGTTATCAGTTTTGCTTGCCCTTGCTTTTGCCCTTATAATCTCTCGGAGCAAGGGTAAAATCGTGTGAAATCGTATAAAGGGATAAGGTGAGCAGATTGCGAAAAACCCTTTATTTTCAAGGCTTTTAGAGGAATTCATTAACGCCCTACAATAAGCGATAATGATTTAAGAAAAGTTAGTTTTCAAATTCCAATTTACCGAGGTGTTTCAATGAACAAAAAGAAATTTATATTATTAACATTCGCAATTATCCTGGCTGGACTCCTTCTTTGTTTCGGCGTGCGATATAAACATACATTTATTCTTACAGACGAAGCAGGCATAATCAAATCAGAGCAGATACAGCCATTATTTGGAACCGTTAAAGTAAGAAGTGACAGCGATACAGATGTGGTCTTTACCGATGTTGAAACCGGAGAAGAATACGTGATAGGATACATTACAC
>JAXJQX010000015.1:0-8167 GCA_036310925.1 Acutalibacteraceae bacterium | reverse complement strand
TGGAGCCTCCGTTCATGGTTACTCGTCATTTCCATTTTAACGGATTTTCTCCAAATATGCTCTACTTTTTTTATTTTTTCTTATTTTTCTCCGTAGGCTCTACTTGGTTACCCCAACATTTATTATAGAGCCTATCTTATTTGTATATGAAAATTCACAAGTATAAATAATAAATTATTCAATTCATATTTATATTATTGTCTTTATAAGGAGAGGTTCCTTAATAACACGGTGGGTGTATGCGGTGAGACTTTTCGTTTACCTCTGCACTCTGCCGCTGCCGTCTCCGCCCGCAAGCTTTTCAACCTCGGCGACCGACACGCGGTTGTAGTCGCCCTCAACCGAGTGCTTTAAGGCGCTCGCCGCAACCGCAAACTCAATTGCGTCCTTAGACGGTTTTCCGGAAAGGAGCGAATAAATAAGTCCGCCCCCGAAACTGTCTCCGCCGCCTACGCGGTCAACGATATGAAGGTGATACTCCTTTGAAAAATAATAATCCTCTCCGTCGTAAAGCATAGCCGCCCAGTCGTTGTCGCTGGCGGAAATCGAGGAACGGAGCGTAATAGCCACCTTTTCAAAGCCGAATTTATCGGCTAACTGCTTTGCTACCGATTTGTAGCCCTCTTTATCAAGCTTGCCGCCGTATATATCGGTGTTTTCCGCCTCTATCCCGAAAACGTCCTTGGCGTCCTCCTCGTTGGAAATACAGACGTCGACATACTTGCAAAGCTCGGTCATAGCGGCTCTCGCCTGCTCTCTTGTCCAAAGCTTTCCTCTGTAATTTAGGTCGCAGGAAATTTTTACGCCCTTTTCCTTTGCCTTTTTGCAGGCAATTTTGCAGATTTCAACGAGATTCTCGCCTAAAGCCGGAGTAATACCCGTAAAGTGGAACCAATCAGCGCCCTCAAAAATGCTGTCCCAATCAAAATCGTTTACATCAGCCTGCTGAATTGCGGAATATTTACGGTCATAGATACAAACAGAGCCTCTTTGAGAAGCGCCCTTTTCAAGGTAATAAATACCTACCCTTTCGTCTCCGCGAACGATTTTAGAAGTATCAACGCCGAAATAGCGCAGACTGTCAACCGCCGCCTGACCTATCGCGTGCTTCGGAAGCTTTGTTACATAAACGCTGTCAAGACCGTAATTTGCGAGCGATACGGCAACATTAGCCTCGCCGCCCCCGAAGGTCGCCTGCATTTGGTCGTTCTGAAAAAATCTGTAATATCCGTTTGGGGCAAGTCTTAACATTAACTCACCGAAGGTAACTACCTTAGCCATTTTTCTTTTCCTCCATTTTTTCGAGCGCTTCCTTTACAAAGAAGCTGCCGCCGATCGCCGCGATTTTATCGAAAGCCAAAAACTCGTCTATATTTGAACGGTCAACCCCGCCCGTAGGGATAAACCTAACCTGCGGGAAGGGTGCGGAAAGCGCCTTTAACGCCTTTAAGCCGCCGTATACGTTAGCGGGGAAGAACTTAACGGTTGTAATGCCCAATTCCAAAGCCTGCATAATCTCGGTGGGAGTCACGCAGCCGGGATAATAAGGCACGTTTCTTTCCTTGCAAAGCTTTGCTACCTCAACCGATAAACCGGGGGAAACGATAAACTCACAGCCGAGGTCAAGCGCCTCTTTACATTGTAGGGCGTTAATGACCGTTCCCGCGCCTATCGACATATCCGGATAATTTTTAATCGCGTACTCGATAGCCTCTTTGGCGCAGGCGGTCCTAAACGTGATTTCGGCACAGTTAATGCCGCTCAATTTAAGCGCTGTCAATATTTTATCCGTTTCGGATATTTCTTTTATTACTACTACAGGTATAAATTTTTCCATATTAAATCGCTCCTTCCTGAGTCTTTAATAGAATCTCCTTGCAATAAAAACCTTTCATTTTTTATTTTCTCCTGTTAAATTATTTATACCCCCGAATATGCCGAAAATCCGCCGTCAATCGGCAGTACCACGCCGGTAATAAAGCCCGCCGCCTCGTTGTTAAGCAAGAACAGCAAGCCGCCCTCAAGCTCGTTTGCTTCTCCGAATCTGCCCATAGGCGTTGCGGCTAAAATTTTGCCTGTTCTTGCTGTCGGAGTGCCGTCGTCGTTAAATAACAGCTTTGCGTTCTGCTTGGTTGAGAAAAATCCGGGGGCTATCGCGTTTACGCGGATTCCTACCTTTGAAAAATGAACGGCGAGCCACTGCGTAAAGTTGGAAATCGCCGCCTTCGCGCCCGAATAAGCGGGGATTTTGGTAAGCGGAGTAAAGGCGTTCATACTTGAAATGTTAAGGATATTACAGCCCTCTCTGCCGACCATCTGGCGCGCGAACGCCTGAGTGGGTATCAGCGTGCCTAAGAAGTTGAGGTTAAAAACAAAGCCCACGCCGTCGCTTTCAAGGTCGAAAAAGCTTTTTGTATCGGCGTCAATGTCGCCCAATTCAAAGTATTCCTTATCGGTGGTGGCTTTCGGATTGTTGCCGCCCGCGCCGTTTACTAAAATATCGCACTTGCCTAGGCCCTTTTCAACCTCGTCGGCAACCTCATAGCAAGCCGCCTTGTCAAGCACGTTGCATTTGTACGCCTTGGCGGTACCGCCCTCCGCGGTAATTTCATCGGCAAACTGCTTCGCCGCGTCAAAATTAAGGTCGAGAAGCGCTACCTTTGCACCCGCTCTTGCAAGGGTCTTGGAAAACGCCGAGCAAAGCACGCCGCCCGCGCCCGTTACAACCGCGACCTTACCCGTTAAATCGGTGTTCAATACATTCTTTTGCATTATTTATTCTCCCTTTCCGCCTTTTCGCAGGCCTCAAAAAGTCCGTTAATATATGTGGCTCCCAATGCCCTGTCGTAAAGACCGTAGCCCGGCTTACCGCTTTCTCCCCAAATCATTCTGCCGTGGTCGGGCCGGACATAACCGTCAAAGCCGGTATCAACAAGCGCCTTTACTATTTCGTACATATCAAGACTGCCGCTGTCCGACAAATGTCCCTGCTCCTCAAAGCTTCCGTCCTCCATAAGCTTTACCTGACGGATATGCATAAAGGCTATCCTGTCCATAGCGCTGTATTTCCGCACCAGCTTCGGAATATCATTAAAGGAGGCGCAACCGAGACTGCCCGTGCAGAAGCAAAGACTGTTCGCGGGGCTGTCGGCAATGTTAAGCAATCTGTCGAGATTTTTTTCGTTTGTAATAATTCTCGGTATGCCGAAGATCGGGTAGGGCGGGTCGTCGGGGTGTATCGCCATTCTGACGCCGCACTCTTCGGCTACGGGAATAATCCTTTTAAGGAACCTTTCAAGATTTTTCCAAAGCCCCTCTTCGCCTAAAGCAGAATAAGCGCCGATTAAATCCCTAACCTCCGACTGGGTATAGCTTGAATCCCAGCCCGGCAGATGAATATCGTCATTTAAGGGGTCTAAGCCCTTTAGCTGATCCATATACATAACAAGGCTTGTCGAGCCGTCCGCCGCTTTTTTATCAAGCTGTGTCCTTGTCCAGTCGAATACCGGCATAAAGTTATATGTTATACATTTAACTCCGTATTTAGCGCAGCGGCGGATATTTTCGCAATACACCTCGGTGTATTCCTCGGCTTTCTCGGTTCCGAGCTTTATTTCCTCGGGTACGGGGACGGATTCGACAATGTCAAATATAAGTCCGTTTTCCTCCGCCTGCTCCTTTAATTTTTTGAGGCTCTCCTCGGGCCAGACCTCGCCCGGCTTTACGTCGTAAACCGCAGTTACCACAGAGCGCATATTCGGTATCTGTCTTATGTATTCGAGTGAAATAGGGTCGCTCTCCCCGTACCATCTGAAGGACATTTTCATATCAGTCACCAACCGCTTCCTTTATATTGTAATAGCAAATCTTCGCCGCGAGCCTTTCGGCGCTTCCGACGTCATACTCTCCGCTTTCTACCCATTCGCCTATAAGATTGCAGAGAATTCTTCTGAAATAATCGTGGCGGGCATAGGACAAAAAGCTCCTCGAATCGGTGAGCATACCGTAAAATTCTCCCAGACAGCCGTTTTCGGCTATCACCTTAATTTCGTCCTCTATACCGCGCTTATGGTCGCAGAACCACCACGCCGCACCGCATTTAACATTCGGGAACGCTCCCGCGATCGAAGCTATCTGTGCGATATTCGCCTCGTTAAGGGAATAAATAACGGTTTTCGGCAAGCCGGAATTTTTGTTAACAGCGTCGAGCGTCATAATAAGGTCGTTGCCGTTTACGGTATTACCCACGCAGTCAACACCGCAGTCGGCGCCCAGCTTTTCCGCCAAAACGGAATTTGAATTTCTGACAACCGCTAAATGCCATTGTGAAATTAAATCCTTTTCCTTATACAGGGAATTTAAGAATAGGTACATATACCCGATAAAGCCCATATACTCCTTATCGGTGATTTCTTCACCCAAAAGAATTTTCTTAAACGTGCCGTCGGCTTCCGTTTCGTCCGCGATCCTGTTCGGGAAATACGGCATACCTATATCGGTACAGCGGCAGCCCATTTCGCAAAAGAAATCAAGCCTTTCGGAAACCGCTTTTTTAAGCGTTTCAAGATTTTCAATCTTTATTCCGCCGACCTCGCTTAATTTATTTATGTAGTCGGAATACCCTGCCCGCCTTACAAGCAGAAGATTATCTGTTCTGAAGGACGGAATAACCTTGGTTTTAAAGCTCTTATCCTCCGCTATTTTCTTGTGCCACGAAAGGTCGTCTGTAATATCGTCGGTCGTGCAGATAACCTCCACGTTAGACTGCTTTATTAGCTTTCTCGGAGACATTTTTGTCTCGGCTATAAAGGCGTTCGCCCTTTCCCATATCTCCTCGGCGTTACGGGAATTAATCGGCATATCTATACCGAAAAACCGAGACAGCTCCATATGCGACCAATGGTACAGCGGATTTCCCGCCG
Organism: Acutalibacteraceae bacterium; assembly: GCA_036310925.1. Taxonomy (GTDB): domain Bacteria; phylum Bacillota; class Clostridia; order Oscillospirales; family Acutalibacteraceae; genus UBA737. Next base: position 3,245 of record JAXJQX010000015.1, on the reverse strand, counting down.
CAAATTCGAGAGCCGAGCAATACTTAATAAACTTTTCCTTATACGGCGCTCCTCCCGTGATATATTCCTCGTCGATTCCCGCCGTTCTCATAAGCCGCCATTTATAGTGGTCGGCTCCGAGCCAAATTTCGCCTATATTGCTAAATGGCTTATCCTCAAAAATCTCCTTAGGCGATAAATGGCAATGATAATCCACAATCGGTAAATCCTTTACCTTGCCGTAAATTTGTTTCGCCGTTTCGTTATTCAGCATATATTCTTCAGTCATATACAGTCCCCCTTTTGGTTATTATACAATAACAATTTGAACAAGAATATTGTTTTGATTATCGTTTTATATTGCAAATATTATCATAATGTGTTATTATATACTCGGTGATGATATGGCAGAGTATTTTTCTTATTCGGACAAGGATATTTTAATGAACTATAGCAGAGACGATAAGCCTGTTCCGTCCAATTTCAAAATGCATACCCACGAATTTTATGAACTTTATTATTTTGAGGACGGAAACGGTATTTACAGGGTTGAGGGTACGCCTTATCCGCTCGAAAAGGGCGATATTCTTATAATGCGTCCTGCGGAAACACACTATATAGATATAAAAAACGATAAACCGTACACACGGCTTACGATAAATTTCAAAGAGGAACTTTTAGAGGATATTGACCCAAACGGCAGACTATTGGCTCCGTTTAACAACCGTAAAATCGGAACATATAACCGCTACCGTGCGGAAAATTTTAAAAGTAACGCTTATGATGTTTTTATAAAGAATATTATCACCGACACATCCGACAGGCGAGTTCAGACAATTACAAACCTATTACCGCTTCTTAATGAAATTTCCGCCGCCGCCGAAAACATAACCGAAGCCGAAATCAACAAATCGCTTGACAGCAGAATAATAAGCTATATTAACCGACATATTGCCGAAGATATAACGCTAGACGGCATATGCGACAGATTTTATATCAGTAAATCTCACCTTTGCCGTATTTTCAAAAAAGCTACTGCCTCAACAGTCGGAGAATATATAACGGTAAAAAGACTCGTAAACGCAAGACAGCTTATTCTTTCGGGTACTCCGCCTACAAAGGCGTACCTCCAGTGCGGTTTTAAGGACTATTCCGTATTTTACCGCGCCTATAAAAAGAAATACGGTGTTCCGCCGAGTATGTATTCAAAATGAGTTATGAAAAGAAACCAAATAACAGCAGTGTTCCTTGGTTTCTTTTTAATAGTGTGCTCGGCACGCGCAATAACTTGGTGGTGAAAGTCCACTACAGGATTGGCAGTAGGAACTATTAGCCAAAGGCAAGGCTATACCATTCCGTCAAGCGAGATTCTTTACAATCGGGCGATTATCGACGGTATAGTTTAATCCGCCGAAGCGGGCAAAGAAGTAGAAATTAATATTTCCGAAATTCAACTAAAATTCATAATCATTTTAATATATATTTTATTTTTTAATCCGATTATTTAATTGTGACGGAAGAGTTCCGATATACTTTTTAAATGTTTTTGTAAAAAATGAAAGGTTGTTAAAGCCGCACATCTCTGCGGCTTCGGATACGCGGCAACCGTTTGAAATACATTCCGCCGCTCTTTGACAGCGGTAACGGTTGATGTATTCCACAACAGTTTGTCCTGTTATTTTTTTAAATTCCCGTGAGAGAGAATATTTATCTATATAAGCGGTACGCGCAAGCTCGTCAAGTGAAATTTTTTTGTTGAAATTTTGTCGTATATATTCTATTGTTAATTTAACCATTTCAAAGGATTGCCTTTTTGAAGGGGTTGATTTTTTTTCGGAGGAAAAACCTTCGCAGAGCAGAATCAGCATTTCCAAAAGAAGTGCGTTTTGCTTTGCGGTTTTAAAATCGGTCGTTTCTGACAAATAAATTTGCTTTAATTGATTAAATAATTCAAAAATTCGGGGTCTTCTGACAGTCGGTGAAAAGCTCAGCGATATATAGTTGATGCCCATTTGGTATAAGAAATCCGAATTTAATATTAAGGCGGAATAGCACATATATGTGTCGGTGTATGTATAGTGCATAACATTTGAATTGACGGTGATGATATCGTTTTTTTCAAAAGTGTATTTTTTTCCGTCAAGCAATACGAAGCCTTCGCCGTCTGTGCAAAATTGTATTTCCAAATTGTCGTGCCAATTCATTTCATTGCTGAAATTTAAATCCGAACGCTCTAAATCGGGAAACAGAACAAAGGAAGCTCCCGATTTAATATACCGATATTCCTCGTGTCTTGAAGATATCATATCATCTGCTCCTTAAATTGCAATATAGTGTTAATTTTACTCAATATAATTGATTTACAAGCGAAAAAATATCTTTATACTATTAGTATAGCATAAAAATATTAAATAATCAATCAAATTATCGGTGGGGAAAATGAAGAATATAATTGCGCAAATTTTCGGAATAGGGGCGATGATAGCCTTATTTTCGATTTATCAGCAAACAGAACGGAAAAAACTTATTACAGCCAAGCTGTGTGCGGATGTTTGCTGGGTTATTCATTATTTGTGTCTCGGCGCCGTAGGCGGAGCCATACCGAATTTTGTGGGAATATTCAGAGAACTGGTTTTTGTTAACCGCAAGGACAAAAACCGGGCGGACAAAATAATATGGCCCGTTGCTTTTATTGCGGTCAATTTGATTTTAGGAATTATTACAATGAAATCCTACATAAATTTATTGCCTATTACGGCGTCGGTTTTCGTGACGGTTTCACTTTGGCTTAAAAATCCTACCCTTACGAAAATAATATCTTTTCCCGTTTCGGTTTCGTTTTTGATTTATGATTGCTTTGTGCATTCGTGGGTCGGTGTAATTAATGAGAGCCTGTCCTTAATTTCTATATTGATTGCAATGATTAAAATAATTAAATTAAAGAAGGGAACAGAAGCAAATGAATTACCTCGAAAATGATATTTTTACTCCGGACATAGTTACAGACAAACCACATACTGTATATCCTTGTGTTAAAACCGAAAAAAGTGAATACAAGGTTATTGAAACAGTAACTGAACAAACCGCAAAATCAATAGCCTTTGCAAACGAAATAAACGAAAATGTGTAGCGTTACAATAGATGTGAGACCGAGAGTATAGAAAAAGTGATTGAGTTCTGTTAGAATTAGAGTGCTAACAACCAAATCAAACAGAGAGGACTCAATCACCATGAACAGTATAACACATAACAAGAGATATTGTCCA
>JAXJQX010000014.1:0-96710 GCA_036310925.1 Acutalibacteraceae bacterium | reverse complement strand
GAGCATTTTGGAGCCTCCGTTCATGGTTACTCGTCATTTCCATTTTAACGGATTTTCTCCAAATATGCTCTACTTTTTTTATTTTTTCTTATTTTTCTCCGTAGGCTCTACTTGGTTACCCCAACATTTATTATAGAGCCACATTTGTTTAACGGTTTTTAACTTCACGTATACCTTGTAAGATATACTGTTTTGCCTTAACTGCCTCACTTAAAGGCAGGGCAGGAACCCCTTCCAACTTATAAGGAATACCAAGTTCCTTATACTTGTTTACACCCATTGTATGATAGGGTAAAACATCAAGTGCCGACAAATTTTTAAGTGAACCGATAAATCTGCCCAGCCGGGTTAAATATTCGGGTTTGTCGGTAATACCCTCTACAATAATATGCCTTACCCAAAGAGGTATTTTATGTTCTTCCAAATACTTTGCAAACTGCAAAATATTTGTGTTGCTTTTACCGGTCAGTTTAATATGCTCTTCATTGTCAATATGTTTAATGTCAAGCATAACTAAATCGGTATAAGACATAAGTGTGTCCATCTTTTCGGTGTTTTGGGGGTTAAAGGTTATTCCCGAAGTATCAATACAGGTGTGAATCCCTTGACTTTTTGCCTGTTTAAAAAGTTCGGTCAAAAAATCCATCTGCAAAAGGGGTTCACCGCCCGTAACGGTTATACCGCCTTTTGCATAGAAATCACGGTTTGCATTAAATTCGCTTAAAATTTCCTCTACAGTAACTTCACGCCCGCCGTTAATATCCCAAGTATCGGGATTGTGGCAGTAGATACAGCGCATAGGACAACCTTGCGTAAATACAACGTATCTAATGCCGGGACCGTCAACCGTACCGAAAGATTCAAGCGAATGGATTCTTCCGGTCATAATTAGATTTTTTCGTGGAATGTACGGGAAATAACTTCATCCTGTTGTGCTTTTGTAAGTTTAATGAAGTTTACGGCATAGCCGCTTACACGTACTGTTAATTGGGGGTATTTTTCGGGGTGTGCTTGAGCGTCAAGCAAAGTTTCTCTTGTGAAAACGTTTACGTTCAAGTGGTGACCGCCTTTTTTTGCATAGCCGTCGAGCATTGAAACGAGGTTATCGATTTGATTTTGAGTTGCTGCCATAATTATTTCTCCTTTATAAATGTTTTTTAAAAATTACTGTTCGTCGGTATCTAAACCTTCGAAAAGTGTGGGAGTAGCACAAGCGCCGTTTTCACAGCCAAGGTCTACTTCTATATCGCCAACAAAGATTTTGTCATCTTTGCCGAGTGCGCCGGGGATAATCGAGAAGGTATTTGAAATACCGTCTTGAGCGTCAATAAACGGAAGTTTAGAAACAGATGCCAAAGAAGCAACAGCACCGTGAGTATCACGTCTGTGCATCGGGTTAGCACCGGGGGCAAATGCTTCGCCCATTCTGCGTCCGTCAGGTGTAGCACCGGTATTTTTACCGTAAACTACGTTAGAAGTAATGGTAAGAATAGAGGTGGTAGGAATACCGCCGCGGTAGGTGTGGTTTTTACGGATGTGTTCCATAAAGCGGTGTACTATATCGTATGCTATCGAGTCAACACGGTCATCATCGTTACCGTATTTCGGGAAGTCGCCTTCAACTTCGTAATCTACAACAATACCCTGTTCGTTACGTACTGTCTTAACTTTAGCGTATTTAATAGCCGAAAGAGAGTCAGCAACAACCGAAAGACCTGCAATACCGGTTGCAAACCAACGGGTAACGTTCTTATCGTGTAATGCCATTTGGATTTTTTCGTAGCAGTATTTATCGTGCATATAGTGGATAACGTTCAAGGTGTTTACATAAACGTTAGCAAGCCACTTCATCATTTCGTCATACTTGTGCATAACCTCGTCATAATCGAGATAGTCGCTTGTAATAGGACGGTATTCGGGGCCTACCTGTTTGCCGGAAATTTCGTCCACACCGCCGTTTATTGCGTAAAGCAAACATTTAGCAAGGTTGGCACGTGCGCCGAAGAACTGCATTTCTTTACCTACACGCATTGAAGATACGCAACAAGCGATTGCATAGTCATCACCGTGGGTGAAACGCATAAGATCGTCGTTTTCGTATTGAATTGAAGAAGTTTCAATAGAAGTTTTTGCACAGAATCTCTTGAAATTATCGGGAAGTCTTGTGGACCAAAGAACGGTGAGGTTCGGTTCCGGAGCAGCACCGAGGTTGTTCAAAGTGTGCAAATAACGGTAAGACATTTTGGTAACCATATGTCTGCCGTCAATAGCAACACCGCCGATAGATTCGGTTACCCATTGCGGGTCGCCCGAGAAGAGTTGGTTGTATTCGGGGGTACGTGCAAACTTAATAAGACGGAGTTTCATAATGAAATGGTCAACCATTTCCTGAATTTCTTCTTCGGTATATTTGCCGAGTTTTAAGTCACGTTCGGAATAAATATCAATAAATGTAGAAGTACGTCCCAAAGACATAGCAGCACCGTTTTGTTCTTTAACCGCTGCCAAATAACCGAAGTAGAGCCATTGGATTGCTTCTTTAGTGTCACGTGCGGGCAAAGAAATATCAAAACCGTAACTTGCAGCCATTGTTTTAAGGTCTTGTAAAGCACGGATTTGTTCGGATAATTCTTCACGGTCACGAATAACGTGAGAATACATAGCCGAACGGGTGGTTGCTTTTTGTTCCATTTTGTCTTCAATCAATCGGTCAACACCGTAAAGAGCAACACGGCGATAGTCACCTATAATACGTCCGCGGCCGTAAGCGTCCGGCAAACCGGTAATAATGTGGCTGGAACGGCAAGCACGCATTTCGGGGGTGTAAGCGTCAAATACGCCGGCATTGTGGGTTTTTCTGTGTGTTTCAAAAAATTCTTTAACGCCGGGGTCAATTTCGTAACCGTTGTCTTTAAGTGCTTTTTCAGCCATACGGATACCGCCGTAGGGCATAAGTGCACGTTTAAAGGGTTTATCGGTTTGGAAACCTACGATTTTTTCCTTATCTTTATTTAAGTAAGCAGGGCCGTGTGAAGTAATGGTAGAGATAATTTTAGTATCCATATCCAAAACACCGCCGGCTTCTCTTTCCTGTTTGGAAAGTTCAAGCACCTGTTCCCATAATTCTTTAGTGTCTTCGGTAGGACCTGCCAAGAAAGAATCGTCACCGTCGTAAGGGGTATAGTTGTGTCTGATAAAACTTCTTACGTTAATTTCTTTCTTCCAGGTTCCGCCTTCGAACCCTTCCCATCCTTCGTAATTGTAATCCATATATAACTCTCCTTAAAAGAATATTTTTTGCACACATTATTATAACACTAAACTTTGCAAATGCCAATAGTATATTTGGAAAAAATTAAAAAATTTTTAATATTTTTTTATTATAATTAACTAAATATAGTATAATACATTAAATATATAGCGTTTTCAAAGTAAAAATGCTATATATCACATTTCCTTTTCACTTTACATTTTGCTTTGTTTGGTGTAAAATGTATTTGTTTTAATAAAGGGGTGAAGTTTTGAAAAGAATTGTTATAATAGGCGGCGGAGCGGCAGGGCTGGCGGCAGCAATTTCGGCAAGTGAAAAATACAAAAATCAAGCCGAAGTAACCCTTATTGAAAAAAACGAACGTCCCGCACGGAAGGTTATGATAACGGGAAAAGGAAGATGCAATGTTACAAACAACTGCAATGTCGATACCTTGATTGCAAACGTTCCTAAAAACGGCAAGTTCCTTTATTCGGCATTTTCGGGATTTACACCAAAGGATGTTATCTCTTTTTTTGAAACTGCAGGCGTTCCCCTTAAAACCGAAAGGGGCAACAGGGTTTTCCCCGTTTCGGACAAGGCGGTTGATATTGTAGACTCTTTGGTTAAAACCGCAAAATCGGGCGGTACAAAGTTTATAAACGCAACTGCTGCGGAAATTTTGGCAGAAAACGGAAGTGTTAGCGGGGTAAAATTAACCGACGGTCGGGTTATCTCGGCTGACAGTGTTATTTTAGCCACCGGCGGAATGTCCTACCCGCTTACCGGCTCTACGGGGGACGGTTATAAAATGGCGCAAAAATTAGGCCACACCGTAACCGAACTAAAACCCTCTTTAGTTCCGCTTTGTATTCACGAGGGTTTTTGCACTAAAATTGCGGGACTTTCGCTTAAAAATGTGACATTAAGCATTTTTGAAACGGGCAAGAAAAAACCGCTGTTTTCCGAAATGGGGGAAATGCTTTTTACCCACTTCGGTATATCGGGACCGCTGGTTTTGTCGGCTTCTTCCCATATTCGGTATATGGGCAAAAAGGAATACACGGCTTTTGTTGATTTAAAGCCCGCTTTAAGCATTGAACAACTTGACAATAGAATTTTGCGGGATTTCGGAGAAGAACAAAACAAGGATTTTGCAAATTCGCTTTCAAAACTCTTACCTAAAAGTTTAATTCCCGTTATAATTAAGTTAAGCGGAATAAAAAGTGATAAAAAGGTTAATCAAATCGAGCGAGAAGAACGGCTGGGACTTTGCAAACTTATTAAAGCATTACCGCTTCATATAACCGGATTTAGACCTATTGAGGAGGCAATTATAACAAGCGGAGGAATTTCGGTTAAAGAAATAGACCCTAAAACGATGCAGTCTAAACTTGTGAGCGGGCTTTTCTTTGCGGGTGAGATTATCGACGTTGACGCTTACACAGGCGGATTTAATTTACAAATTGCGTTTTCTACCGGCTTTGCGGCAGGAAAAAACGCTTAAAGGAGAATTTTTATGATTTCAGTAGCAATTGACGGACCTGCAGGGGCAGGAAAAAGTACATTATCCCGCAAAACTGCGGAAGAATTGGGTTTTATATATGTAGATACGGGCGCTTTGTACAGAGCGGTGGGTTTAAAGTTTTCAAATGCGGGTTATAATACCGAACTTAACTGTGATATTGAGCAAGTTTTAAAAACCACCACGGTGGATATCCGCTTTGTAAAGGGCGAACAAAGGGTGTTTTTGGACGGCGAAGATGTTTCGGACGGTATCAGAACTCCCAATGCTTCTATGATGGCATCGGCTGTATCGGCTAAACCCGCAGTCAGGGCATTTTTACTTGAAATGCAACGGAAACTTGCAAGGGAAAATAATGTTGTTATGGACGGACGTGACATAGGAACGGTAGTACTTCCCGACGCTACGGTTAAAATTTACCTTACCGCAACTGCTAAAGCACGTGCCGAACGCCGTTATAAAGAACTTATACAAAAGGGAACAGCGGTTAAATTCGAGGAAGTTTACGACGATATGGTTAAGCGTGACTATAACGATATGCACCGTGAAATTGCTCCATTAAAACAAGCCGAAGATGCCGTGTTGGCAGACACAACCGAATGTGATTTAGACGGTTCTTTGGAACTTATTTTAAAAATAATTAAGGAAAGAATTTAAGTATGAAAATAACGCTTGCAAAAACTGCGGGGTTTTGTTTCGGAGTAAACCGTGCGGTAAACACCGTTTACGATTTACTGAAAGAGGGTAAAAAGGTTTGCACTTTAGGTCCTATTATCCATAATCCCCAGTTGGTAGAAGAATTAGAACAAAAAGGGGTTAGAATTGTAAATTCGCCAAGCGAGGTCGAACCCGATGAAACCCTTGTAATCCGTTCGCACGGGGTGGAACAAACGGTGATAGACGACTGTGAAAATAAAGAGGTTTGCTATGTTGACGCCACATGTCCGTTTGTTTCCAAAATTCACAAAATAGTTGCCCAAAAAAGTAAGGGTGGATATGTTACAATTATAGCGGGGGACAAAAACCACCAAGAGGTTAAAGGTATTGTAGGGCATACTTTCGGCGAAGTTTATGTTGTTGCAAACGAGGAAGAACTGCAAAATTTAGTTGAATTTAAGGAAAATTTCGGCTCAAAAAAGGTAATTATGGTCTCTCAAACCACTTTTAACGCAAAAATTTGGGAAAAACTTCAACTTTTTTTAAAAAAAGTGTGTACAAATGCAGAAATTTTTGATACAATATGTAATGCGACTGCGATGCGTCAGCAAGAAGCAGACGAACTGTCAAAGCAAAGCGATGCTGTTATAGTTATCGGCGGCAGGCACAGTTCAAACACTGCAAAGTTATTTACGGTGTGCAAAGCGAATTGCGAAAAAACATACCTAATTGAAACTGCCGATGAATTACCTATCGACTCTCTTTTAGGGTGTGACGAAATCGGGGTTGTTGCGGGTGCATCAACACCTGCGTGTATAATAAAGGAGGCTATAAAAACCATGTCGGAAAATTTACAACCGGTAGAAGAACAGGTGGAGGTAAAAGAACCTGTACAAAAAAGTTTCGAGGAAATGACAGACGAGGAAGCATTTGAAGCTTCGCTTAACAGTTTAACAGGTGACCAGAAGGTAACAGGTACAGTTATTGCTGTTAATCCCACAGAAATTACTGTGGATATCGGTAGGGGTGTAACAGGTTACGTTACCGCCGCCGAATACTCTTCTGACCCTAACGTTAATCTTGTTGAAGAAGTTAAGGTTAATGATGAGATAAATCTTATTATTATGAAAATCAGCGACCAGGAAGGAACCGCAATGCTTTCAAAACGCCGTTATGATGCGATTGCCGGTTGGGATAATATAGTTGCCGCCAAAGAGTCGGGCGAAGTTCTTACCGGCTTTGTTAAAGACATTATTAAGGGCGGTGTTGTGGTTTACTCAAACAACGTAAGAGTATTTATTCCCGCTTCCCAGGCAACTGCTTCAAGAAACGATTCTCTTGAAGACCTTAAGGGTAAAGAAGTTCAGTTCCGCATTATCGAAATCGGAAGAGGTCGCAGAGCAGTCGGCTCTATCAGAAGCGTACTTCGCGAACAAAGAAAAGCAGCCGAAGAAAAAGTTTGGGCAAATATCGCAGTAGGCGACCGTTTTACAGGTACCGTTAAATCACTTACCGGTTACGGCGCATTTGTTGATATCGGCGGTGTAGACGGTATGGTTCACATTTCCGAACTTTCTTGGAACAGAATTAAAAATCCGTCCGAAGTTGTGCTTGTAGGCGATACTGTTGAAGTTTACGTAAAAGAACTTGACCCCGAAAAGAAAAAGATTTCTTTGGGTTACAAAAAACCGGAAGACAATCCGTGGACAATCTTTACAAACAACTACAATGTAGACGATGTAGTTAAAGTTACTGTTGTAAGTATGACTACATACGGTGCGTTTGCACGTATCATTCCGGGTGTGGACGGTCTTATTCATATTTCTCAAATCGCTAATAAGCGTATAAACAAACCGCAGGACGAACTTACCGTAGGTCAAGAGGTTGAGGTTAAAATCACCGCTATTGACGAGGAAAAGAAACGTGTAAGTCTTTCTATCCGTGCTTTACTTCCCGAAGAAGAACCGGCAGAAACCGTAGAAGAAACTGTGGCAGAAACCGTAGAAGAAACTACCGAAGAAGTTGCCGAATAATAAAGTTAATAAAAATTTCACCGCCGTCGGCGGTGATTTTTTTATGCCCGGAAATTCGGCAGTTGTCAGTTTAAACAAAACTTTTTGGGAGGGTTTATTAAATTTATGTTGAATAATCACAAAAAATAGTATAAAATGAGAATAGACACATTGAGAGAGAGGAAGTTTATGTATACCGTTATAGTTGTAGAAGACGAACAGGAATTGCGCCGTGCAATTATAGAAAAGGTTGACTGGGCTTCGGCAGGGTTTAAAGTTATTGCCGATGCGGAAAACGGAATAGAGGCGCTTGATTTAGTAGAGCGGCTTGAACCCGACCTTGTTATGACCGATATAAAAATGCCTATGATGACGGGGCTGGAACTTGCCGAACAGGTGCGTGAAATCCGCCCCGCTACCGGTGTTGTAATTTTAAGCGGGTATGACGATTTCGAATATGCCCGTGCCGCAATTAAATATAATATAATAAGTTATTTGCTGAAACCCATTTCGGCAGAAGAACTTTCAAAAGAACTGCTTAATATACGCAAAAGTATGGACAGACGTTTTTTCGAAATCAGGGGTTCTTTAAATAAGGATTTTGAAACGATTGACCGACGTCTTAAAATTTCGGAATTTTTGTTACCCCTTTTACTTGGCAATACAGAAGAAACGCTTGACGAGGATTACCTTGCGAAAACGGCATACGAATTGGACCTTGCGGACGACAGTATTACCCCGTATTACAGTGTTTTAATTTCAAAATTTAAGAATAAAGAGGGCAAAAATGCCACCTGCGAAGAACATATCGGCTTTATTGATGCGGTGCTAAACCGCTATGTAAAGAACGAAAGTTTTTTAGTAAGCGGAAGAATTGTAACCCTTATTACCACCAAAACGGCAGACACGGCGGAACTTTTGCAACTGCCACTGCGTGAAATCGTGCAAAATGCCGCAAGGGTTTTTGGGGAAGAATGTACCATTGGTATAAGCCGTGCGGTAGATACCCTTTCCTTGTGCGGCAACGCCTATTCCGAAGCGGTAGCCGCACGACGTTACACAGCCGACGGTGCGGGTGATGTTCGCTTTATTGCCGACAGTGAGCACGGCAACGTGGGGGACTTTGAAAAAATGGAAAAATCCGTTTTCAAACTGGAACATCTTTTAAAGGTTGGCAATTCGGACGAATTAAACCGCTTTTTGGAAGAACTGTCGAGCGAACAAAACGGCGGGAATGACGGATATTTTGTCATTCAAATTCTTTCGGCGGTATACCGAACGGTAAGCCAAGTGTCGGACAGAAAGGGACTTTCGCAACTGCTTTCGGAAAACCCTGTTTATTCAAAAATATCGCTCCATAATTATGATAATGCCGTTCGGTCGGACATTAAAAAACTTTGCAACAGCGCAAAGGAAATTATTTCCCGTTACCGAAAACAGGATACCGAAATTATTTGCGACAAGGTTATTCAAATTATAGATTCCGAATACGCAAGGGAGGATTTGTCCCTTACCGAAGTGAGTTCACGTCTGAATGTCAGCCCTAATTATTTAAGTGCGCTTATAAAAAAGACAAAGAAAAACAATTTCATAAACCTGCTTACCGAACGCAGAATGAAAGCGGCTTACGATATGCTTATTTGTACCCCTATGAAAATTCTTGAAATTTCCGAACGCTCGGGTTACAGCGACCAACATTATTTCAGTTACTGTTTTAAAAAGTATTACGGCGTTTCTCCTAATAAAATGCGTGAAAACAAACGGAGCGTGACCTAATGAAAAAATTTTTTAATAAGCGGTATAATTTTTCCACATTGACTGTTTCTCTGCTTGTCGTTGCCGTAACGGCGGCGGTTTTGGTCAGTGTGGTTTCTTTTATTGCAATATATAACGGTTCGCTTATATACGAAGCGAAAACCGACTCTGAACGCTCGGTAACCCAAACTGCCGTTATGCTGGGAAATTATATAGAAAACCTTAAGGTGCAAATTGAACAAATTTGCAACGAAATAGAGGACAGCGGTGATATTGAAACCGCTAACTCACGTCTTTCAGCCGCCTGTCGGCTCCGTTCGGATACCGAAGCGGTGGTGGTTTACGATACCGACGGAAAAATCCTTACTTTCGGCTCCGGTGGGGGCGAACTTAAAAATGATTTATCGGTAAACCTTTCGTACGATAAAGCACTTTTGGAAAAAAGCGGAGATTATGCAATTTCGCTTCCCCACGTTCAAACCCTTTTTAATAACAAATACCCGTGGGTGGTAACCATTGTTCACGGAAGGTATTTTGAAATTTTCGGAAAAGATGTTTACATTTCGGTTGATTTCAGTTTTTCGGGTATTGCGGAATATGTGGACAATGTAGGTATAGGTAAACACGGATACAGTTATATTATAGACAAAAGCGGAAGTATTGTTTACCACCCGCAACAGCAAATGATTTTTTCGGGACTTAAGACCGAAGATATTGCAAAAATTTCCAAAATGCCGGACGGTTCGCATTTCGACGGCAAAATAATGAACACCCTTAAAACCCTTGACGGCAGCAGTTGGCGCATTGTGGGTGTTGCGGATACCGACGATATGCAGGCAATTAAAACCCAAACCGTAACGGCGGTTGTTGTGCTTTCGGTAATTTGCTGTATTATAATAAGTATTTTGTGTATATGGCTGTTTAACAATATTCTAACCCGCCCCGTTTCAAAACTTGTAGACGCTATGCAAAGTTTTGAAAAAAATGCCGACAGTTTCCGTTACGCTAAAACCGACGACCGTGTTGCCGAACTGCAAATACTTTCCGATTCGTTCGGTCATATGGTTTTAATAATTCAAGAACTTATGGAAAAGGTAAGAAACGAAGAAATAACCCTAAGAAAAACCGAACTTAAAGCACTTCAGGCACAAATCAATCCCCATTTTCTTTATAACACGCTGGATTCTATTCAGTGGATGTGCGAACAGGGAAAAAATGCGGATGCCGTAAATATGGTTACCGCCCTTGCAAAACTGTTTAGAATAAGTATAAGCAGAGGTAAAGAACTCATTACCTTAAAGGACGAAATGCGCCATGTCGAAAACTACCTTATTATACAAAGTTACAGGTATAAAAATCAGTTTTCCTATGAATTTCAGGTAGACGAGGAATTGACCGACTGCCTTTGCAACAAAATTACGGTTCAGCCGTTGGTGGAAAATGCCATTTACCACGGAATAGAGCGTATGGTTGACGAGGGTAAAATAATAGTCAGGGTGCTAAAAGCCGACGACGGCGATATACTTATAGAGGTTGAGGACAACGGAGTCGGTATGACCGAAGAACAGTGCGAAAGCATACTTAAAAAGGATCGCAGTGATTCGGGCGGAATTGGTATTAAGAACGTAAACGACCGTCTTAAAATTTATTTTGGCGAAAAATACGGAATCAGTATTAAAAGCGAACTTGACGTAGGCACAAAAATTACGGTTAGAATACCGAAAATCAGAAAGGAGCAGGGTGATGAGATTTAGAATTTTTATAAGTTTGTCGGTAATTCTTGCTTTATTAACCCTGACTTCCTGTAAACCGGAAACCGGCGAAAACAAGAAAAAGGTTGCGGTTATTGTAAAATCCACCTATTCCGATTTTTGGAAAGAGGTGGAAAAAGGGGTTAATACCGCCGCCACCGAATATAATATTGATGTTACCTTTGAAGGGCCGGAAAACGAGGAGGACTATGTAACCCAAAACGAAATGATAAACCGTGCCGTAGCAAACGGGGTTAATGCCATTGTAATTTCCGCTATTGATTACGTAAAGTCGGCAAACGCATTGGATGCGGCGGCTTTGGCGGGGGTAAAGATATTAACTATTGACAGTGCGGTTGAATCGGAATCGGTAAGCACATTTATAGGTACGGATAATTTAGAAGCCGGCAAAATGGCAATAGAAGCGGCGGCAAAACAATTCCCACCCGACAGCGAATTAAGAATCGGGATTTTAGGTTGCGGTAATACCTCCAAAAATGCCGCACAGCGTGTAGAGGGTATTCGTGAGTTTGCCGCTTCAAGAGGTAATGCGGTAATTATTGACGAAATAAGTGTTGCCTCTAATTTGCAAAGCGCTACCGCAGGTGCAATAACAATGCTTTCTTCACACACGCAAATTAACATAATTATAGGTGTCAACGAATGGATGACACTTGGAATAGGCAACGCTATAGAAAAACTCGGTTTATCCGAAAAGGTTTGCGCTATCGGGTTTGACAGTAATGTGGACTCCATAGGTAAACTTGAAACGGGCGAAATTGACGCCCTTATTGTGCAAAACCCATTTGCTATCGGCTATTTGGGGGTTCAAAAAGCCAACGAACTTATAAGAGGGAATAACGTAGAAACCCTTATTTCAACAAAAGCCACCGCCATACTTAAAGAAAATATGTTTGAAGAAAGCAATCAAAAAATACTTTTCCAGTTCGAGTAGCAATATGTAATTTGTACCAATATGTCATAATTTTTTAACATAACAGTAAAATTTTAAACAATTTGAATAAAAAATTGCATTTTATTTCACCTCCCCTTTAAGTATAATAAACTTACCGAAGAAAGCTACGGCTTTCAAATTTAAGGAGGTAGTTTAAAATGAAAAAGTTATTGGCAACAGTCTTGGCGCTCGTATTTGCTTTGGGACTTACCGCTTGCGGCGGTTCCGACAAGGGCGGTTCTAACGGCGAAGTATCGGTATTCTACTATACATACAGTGATACCTATATTTCCAGCGTTCGCTCCGCTATGGATAAGTTCCTTACCGATGCCGGCATT
Organism: Acutalibacteraceae bacterium; assembly: GCA_036310925.1. GTDB lineage: Bacteria > Bacillota > Clostridia > Oscillospirales > Acutalibacteraceae > UBA737. The sequence goes on along the minus strand of JAXJQX010000014.1, from coordinate 84,467 downwards.
AAGTATCAAAACTATGATGCTAACGGCAACCAAACCACCCAAACCGAACAGGTTACAACCGCTCTTGCAAAGGGTTCAAAACTTCTTGTAGTTAATGTTGTTGATACCGGTTCAAACGATGCCGCTCAACACATTATCGACCAAGCAAAAGCAAAAAACGTTCCGGTTATCTTCTTTAACCGCTCTGTTGAAGAATCTGTTGTAAGCAGTTATGATAAGTGCGTATTCGTAGGTACCGACTACGAAATGGCAGGTCATATGCAGGGTAAAATGATAGGCGAATATCTTGTTGCAAACTTTGACAAGGTTGACCTTAATGGTGACGGCAAAATCAGTTACGTAATGTTTAAGGGTCAAGAAGGCAATATGGAAGCAATCGCACGTACACAGTTTGGTGTAGAAGATGCAGACAAAGAACTCGTTGCTGCTAACAAAGCAAAACTTGAGTTCTATGACGCTTCTAACTCTAAAAAATACCTTGTAGACCAAAACGGTCAATGGTCATCTGCCGCTGCTACCGATTATATGAACACCATTCTTTCACAGTACAGTGAAGCAAACAAAAATATGGTTGAACTTGTAATCGCAAACAACGACGAAATGGCTTTAGGTGCAGTTTCCGCACTTCAAACCGCCGGCTACAACAAAGACGGTAAAAAAGTTATCCCCGTATTCGGTGTTGACGCTACCGACGCTGCAAAAGACGCTATTGCAAAGGGCTCTATGATCGGTACTATCAAACAGGATGCTGAAGGTATGGCAAAAGCAATTACTTCAATTACCCAAAACTTCTTCGGCGAAAAAGAAAAATTTGAAGGAATCGAAACCGAAAATGTTGTAGGCACTTGGAGAGTTAACATTCCTTACGGCGTTTACACAGGAGAGTAATTTATAAACCGATATGTTAAAAGGGGCAGTCCTTTGGGCTGCCCTAATGCGGAATAAACCAAAACGGACAGGGGACGAGTTTTTATGGCTAATAATGAAATAGTAAACAACAGCGTCCGTGAAAACGCAAACGAACCCGTTCTTCTTAGAATGGAAAACATTGAAAAGGCCTTTCCGGGTGTAAAGGCACTTGATAATGTAAACCTTACTGTAAAAGCAGGTACGGTTCATGCCCTTATGGGTGAAAACGGCGCAGGAAAATCTACACTTATGAAATGTCTTTTCGGTGTTTACTCAAAAGACAGCGGAAAAATTTACCTTGAAGGTAAAGAAATAAACTTTAAAAATTCCAAAGAAGCACTCGAAAACGGTGTAGCAATGGTGCACCAAGAGTTAAACCAAGCGTTAAAACGTAACGTTATGGACAATATGTGGTTAGGACGTTTCCCAACAGTCGCAAAGGGTGTTCCTATTACCAGTGAAAAGAAAATGTACGATGCGACAAAAGAAATTTTTGAAAAATTAGAAATTGATGTTGACCCTAAAACGGTTATGAGCCGTATGCCGGTTTCTCAAAGGCAGATGGTGGAAATTGCAAAAGCCGTTTCATATAATTCAAAGGTAATCGTATTTGACGAACCCACTTCTTCACTTACCGAAGAAGAGGTTGAGCATCTGTTTAAGATTATCAATATGCTCCGTGACCAAGGTTGCGGAATTATCTACATTTCCCACAAAATGGCGGAAATTCTTCGCATTTCGGACGAAGTTACAATAATGCGTGACGGTAAGTGGATTGCAACCGAGCAAGCCAAAAACCTTACCACCGACGATATTATTAAACTTATGGTTGGCAGAGAACTTACAAATCTTTATCCGCCTAAAACCAATAAAATCGGTGACGTTTTGCTTGATGTTAAAGACCTTTCGGCGGAATATTCAAAACTTCGTGATGTTTCGTTTTCGGCAAGAAAGGGTGAAATTATCGGCGTTGCGGGACTTGACGGTTCGGGCAGAACCGAACTGCTTGAAAACCTTTTCGGTGTTGCCACAAGGCGCAGCGGCACGCTGACCTTAAACGGCAAACCCATTAAAAACCGCAATTCGAGAGAGTCGATTAAAAACGGTTTTGCATTACTTACCGAAGAACGACGTGCTACCGGTATTTTCGGAATACTTAATATCCGTGAAAATGCGGTTATTTCAAGTTTAAAAAAATGTCAGGTAGGGCCGTTTTTAAGCAAAACCAAAATGAAGAAAAACACCGACTGGTGTATAAATTCAATGCACGTCAAAACTCCTACGCAGGAGACAAAAATCCGTTCTCTTTCGGGCGGTAACCAACAAAAGGTTATATTGGGACGTTGGCTTTTAACCGAACCGACGGTACTCTTGCTTGACGAACCGACAAGAGGTATAGATGTAGGCGCTAAATACGAAATTTATGAACTAATAATCGACCTTGCCGCAAAGGGCAAGACGGTAATAATGGTATCTTCGGAAATGCCGGAACTTTTAGGCGTTTGTGACAGAATACTTGTTATGTCGGGCGGTAAACTTGCAGGCGAAGTAGACGCTAAAAATACCACCCAAGAAGAAATTATGGCGCTTGCCGCTAAATTTGCGTAAACGGGGGAAACTAAAATATGTCAGTTGAAAATATTAAAAGAAAAGGACGTATAAATGCCGCTATTGACGATTTTAAATCAAAATCGGGCGCAGACAAGCGCAGAGCAATAAGCGACCTTTTGTTCAACAACGCTATGTATATAATTATTGTATTGGCAATAATTTACATAGCAATAAGAGTTCCGGCATTTCTGTCGGTTTCATCCATAGTAAACATCATTTCACTTACTGCCGCTAAACTTCCTATAGCGCTTGGTATAGGCGGTGCTATTGTACTTACAGGTACGGATATTTCGGCAGGCCGATGCGTAGGTTTAACCGCTTGTATTGCCGCTTCGCTTTTACAAATGACCGGTTATGCCAATAAAATCTTCCCGAATCTTGCGGTAGTTCCGCTTTGGTTGGTGCTTTTGGCAGTTATCGCAGTGGGTGCGGTTATCGGTTTTGTAAACGGTTTCTTTGTTGCAAAGTTTAAACTTCATCCGTTTATTGTAACCCTTTCAACCCAACTTATCGTTTTCGGTCTTGTGCTTATGTACTTAATGATTGGCGGAAACAACGGTCAAACTCTTTCGGGACTTGACAAATCTTATACCGACTTTGTTCGCGGTACTTTATTTACAATCGGCGGTGTAGCCGTTCCTAAATATGTGCTTTATTCTATAATTCTTACCGCAATTATGTGGACAATTTGGAATAAAACCAAGTTCGGTAAAAATATGTTTGCGGTTGGCTCAAACGAAGAAGCCGCAAACGTTTCGGGCGTAAACGTATTTTGGACAATCGTTTTGGTATTCGTACTTGCAGGCGCTATGTACGGTATTACCGGATTTATCGAAGGTGCAAGAATCGCCTCCTGCTCGGCTAACACAGGTCTTAACTACGAATCAGACGCTATTGCGGCTTGCGTTATCGGCGGTGTTTCGTTTGTAGGCGGTACCGGTAAAATAAGCGGTATTGTAATCGGCGTATTCCTTTTACAGATTATATTCGTTGGTCTTAACTTCTTATCGGTAGACGCTAATATGCTTTATGTAATTAAGGGTCTTATAATCCTTGTTGCTTGTGCTATTGATATGCGTAAATACCTTGCCCGTAAATAATTATTAAATGGTGGAAACTTATGGAAGGCGATAAAAACATTACTGAAAATAAACCCCGTAAAACCGGTGGACTGTATGCTAAAGTAAAAATGTCGGTTAAAACGGCAAATATTATGGTAACCGTTCTTGTCGCTTTACTAATTCTTGCCACGGTATTTATTGTAAAGCATAACGGTTTTACGGTTAAGTTCGATACCGACGGCGGTTCCCATATTGAAAGCGTTAAGGTTATGCATTCCGAAACCCTTGATATTAAAGAAACTCCGGTAAAAGAGGGGTACGTCTTTACAGGGTGGTATTTAGACCGTGACTGCACGGTAAGTTTCGATACCGAAAAAGATGTTGTAACCAACAGTATGACGCTATATGCGGGTTGGAAAGAAAAATAACTAAGAATAAAAAAACCTCACTTTCGAGTGAGGTTTTTGCTATTTCATTGTTCCCGTAAAATCCCTGTCAAAGGTAATAACGGGGCAGAATGTCGGGTTAATAAGCCGTGCCATGGCAATGATTTTTTGTTCCAATTCCTTTTCGCTGATTTTTAAATCAGACGGCATTACAACGTCAAAAATCAGGTTTGTTCTGGTGTCGCTTTGGGGGGTCATACGAAAATCGTGCAGGGTAAGACCGCTGTCAATAATCTTAAGACCTTCGGCAATATTCCGCTTTGTGGCTAATACCGATTCGTCGTTAACATCAATCGGGTCCATATGGATAACAAGGTTTATATCCAATTTTTCGCCTACAAGTTTTTCACAAAGGTCAATTTGTTCGTGGCATTTTACAATGTCAATATCCTGCGGCACTTCAACGTGAACCGATGCAAACTGCCTGCCCGGACCGTAGTTATGCACAATAAGGTCGTGTATTCCCACAAATTCCTTAAAGGATAGAATTGTGTTTTCAATATCGTCTATTAAAGACTTTTCGGGCGGTTCGCCTAAAATTTGGTTTATTGTGTCCTTTGCGGCGGTTATTCCCGAAAATATAATAAACAAGGCAACAAAAATACCCATTACAGCGTCCAAATTAAAGGGCAGGGTAAATATTTTGCAAACAACCGCCGAAATTAAGATAACACTTGTTGCAACTACATCGTTAAGCGAGTCCTGTGCTGTGGCAAACAAAGTACCCGAATTTATTTTTTTGCCTAATTTTCGGTTGAATAAAAACATCCACAATTTAAAAAGGATTGAAACAAGCAATACTGCTAAGGCAAAATATGTATATTGCGGTTGTGCGGTGTTGTTAATAAGGGCGGTTACCGAAGATTTTAAAAGTTCAAAGCCAACAAGCAAAATTAAAATAGCAACCACAAAAGCCGACATATACTCCATTCTGCCGTGACCGAACGGGTGGTCGCTGTCAGCCGGTTTATCCGCCAATTTAAAGCCAAGCATTGCAACTACCGAAGAACCCATATCCGAAAGGTTATTAAGTCCGTCCGCCACAATGGAAATACTGCCGGTAATACCGCCTACGGTAATTTTAAAACTGCAAAGTAAAAGGTTGCAAACAATGCCCACGAGACTGCCAAGCGTACCGTAATTTTTCCTAACCGTGGTATCGGTTACGTTATCGGCATCTTTAATAAACCACTTAATTAAAAGTTCGGTCATTACATTTTTGCTCCCTTAGCACCTTTACTGCCAAAAGATACGCCCGATAGGATGTTGGTATCGATGGTGTAGGTGATATTATTACGGCTGCGTTGCCTTTTAAACGCAAGGTCAATAAGCCGAGTTATAAGTTCGGGGTATTTTGTTCCGCTCGCCTCCCACAAATAGAAAGCCAAAGAACCGGGAATTGTGTTAATTTCGTTGGCGTAAACCTTGTCGGTTTCGGTGTCTATCATAAAGTCAATTCTTACAACCCCGTTAGCGCCTATTGCTTTAAAGGTTTTGCAGGCAAGCGAGCGGATTTCTTCCGCCTTTTCTTCACTTAAATCGGCAGGGATTTTTCTGCCGAGGGAAGCCATACCCTTACTTTGACCGCCGTTTTTGGAGTTGCCCATATATTTATCCTCATAGGACAAAATTTCGTCATTCATAAAGGGTTCTTCGCAAACGCTGGCGATACATTCATCCGCATCACCTAAAACCGAGCAGTTAATTTCCCTCAAAGAAGTAATGGCGTGTTCAGCCAAAATGCGGTCGGTAAACGAAAGGGCTAACATAACGGCATCGTCAAGTTGCTCCTTGGTGTTTACTTTGGAAATACCGACGCTTGAACCCAAATTAACCGGCTTAATAATAAGCGGAAAGCCGATTTTTTGTTCAATTTCGTCTTGGAATTTTTGTTTGTCGGTTAAATATTCTTTGGCTCTTATGCAAATACAGTCAAGCACGGGAAGACCCGCACTTTTTAAAACGTCCTTAAACACCGCTTTATCCATACCTACTGCTGAAGAAATAATATCACAGCCAACATAAGGCAAATTCAAATATTCAAAAAAGCCCTGTATAGTGCCGTCTTCGCAGTTAGTGCCGTGAACAACCGGAAAAGCCACGTCAATACGAACACTTTTTGGTTTTTGGAATAATTTTTTTGTTTGCTCGGTCATAACAACCGCACCGTTTTCCCGCAAGAAGTTTACCTTTTGGCATTTGCTTAAAAGATCGCTTAAATTGCGGTATTCTTCTATTTCGAATAGGCAGTTTCCGGTATACATTTCACCGTCCTTTGTAACGTAAACGGGGGTGACGTCATATTTTTCGCGGTCAACCGCACGCATTGCCTGAACGGCGGAAATAATTGAAACTTCGTGTTCTACCGAACGGCATCCGTAAAAGAAAGCAACATTGGTTTTCATAATAAATCTCCTTAATATAGATAATTATCGGGTAAATCGTTTTCAAATAATACAACGGTATTATTATCGGCAAAACTGCCGTAAATTTCCATCGCCTCTTTAAAACTTGCAACAATGTGCAAATTTTCTCTATTGAATTTACTGTCGTTTACGGCGTCTGCCATCGGTTTAGAGCGGTTTTTACCTACTAAAATAATAATATCGCAGTTTTCGGCGGCCTCTTTACCGAGTGCATAGTTACATTCGTATTCCTTTTCACCCAGTTCAACCAAACCGGGGGTTACAATAACCTTTTTCATACCGTTAAACGAACCCAAAACACGCACCGCTTCTAAACAACCTTCGGGGTTTGCGTTGTAAGCATCGTCAATAAGTAATGAACCGTTTGTAAAGGATTTCATTTCCAAGCGGTGTTCGGTGGGTTTAAGGGAGGCAACGGCATATTTAATGTCGGTACTGCTAACACCCAAAGTATAAGCCAAAGCAACCGCACCCACAATATCGGTAATACTGTGAAGTCCTAAAAGTTTTGTGGTAAAATGTACCGTTTCTTCGCCTAAACACATATCAAATTCCGAACCGAACCTGCCGTAGGAAATATTTTGGGCTTTAAATTCAAAATTTTCGTTTGTGCCGTAGATTTTATATTCGCTGTCAATACGGGTGATAATTTCCTTACTGTCACCGTTTACAAAGGTGATACCGTTCTTTTCTTTAACGGCGTCTGCCAATTCAAACTTGGTTTTAAAGACATTGTCAACCATTTTAAAGGTTTCAAGGTGTTGCGGTCCTACCGAGGTGATAATGCCGTAGTCGGGGTTTACAATATCGCAAATTTCCTTAATATCGCCAACGCTTTTAGCACCCATTTCACAAACAAAAATTTCGGTTTGGGGCAAAAGATTTTCACGAACGGTTCTTACAACCCCCATGGGGGTATTGTAACTGTGAGGGGTGCAAACGGTGTTGTATTTTTCGCTTAAAATTCTGGTTAGAATAAACTTTGTTGTGGTTTTGCCGTAACTTCCCGTAATTCCTATAACCTTAAGTCCGTTACGGTTTTTAAGGATTTTTTTAGCGTCATTCACGTAATACCGTGAAATGAGTTTTTCTATCGGGGCGGTTAAGCACCAAGCGATTAAAACCAATACGGGTGGGAAGAAACAAAGCAGGAAAATTACCACCGCAAGGTATCTTGCAAAAACGAAAGTATGAAAAACTGCATAAATGGTTACAAGCAACGCCAAACAAACTGCCAACGCACCGTAAAGACGTCTAACCCTACCCGTGAAAACAAGCGGTTTTATGGATTTTTTTTGGTCCTTTACACAAATCACAATTCTTACTGCCAAAAGTAAACTTAACAATACGGTTTGAACGGCGTACAATTCAAAAATATAAAGCACCGACCAAATTAAATAAAGCGCCGAAGAAATTAAAAGAGAGTTTATATTGCTTTTAAAAAGCCAGCCGAAATACCTTGACGGATAATAAGAATTTTGCTGCAGCATTTGAAATTGGCGGGTGGCGGCAAATAAAGCCGAAATACAAATTATAATAAGTGATAAAAAGTAAAAAATCATTTTTACACCCCTCAAATAAAACTGTTTATAATTGCGTTTGCCTCAAAGGGTTTTTCACAAAAAGAGTAATGACCTGTGCCTTTTATAACGCAAAGACCGCAGTCGCCTATCAGTCCTTCAATTATTTTAGCGTCGCTCAAAGGTGTTGCAGTGTCATTTTCACCCCAAATAAGCAAAGTGGGGCATTTAATGTTGGGTAAAATATCCCTTAAATCGGTATTAACAAGCGAAACCAAAGTTTCCCTTAAAACCTTAGGTGCGGCGTTATAGTCTGCCGAGCCGTAGTGTTTACGGGCTTTATTAAGAAGTTCTTCGGAATGATTTTTAAAGATTGGCAATGTAAGTACATTTTTTATAACTTTAAAACTTTTGGCACGGCATTTTTGTTTGAAACTTTTTTTAGGTATAAGTCCCGCAGAGTCAAGCAAAACGATTTTAGGGGGATTTACAATACCGCTTGCTGCCATTTTTAAGGTGACTCTGCCACCGTGGGAATGACCGAACATTATGGGGTTTTCCAAATTCACCGCTTTTATAAATTTAAGTACAAAATTGCAGTAATCGTCCAAATTCCAAGCCGTTTCCATAGTTTGGGAATTGCCGCAGCCGGGGAAATTTACCGCCACAACACGGCAACGGTTTTTAAGTAGGTTTATTATTCCGCCGAAAACATCAAACGAAGAACCCCAACCGTGTAAAAGCAAAACAGGAGTACCCTTTCCGACATCGGTATATTCAATATCAAGTCCGTCAATTTTAATATTCATATAATACCTCTAACAACTGAAGACATATTTACATTTATTATACCAAATACTTCCGTAAAATAGAAGAGTTTTTTTTATATTTTATGGTGTAAAAATCCGCACCTTTATAAAAAAGTGCGGATGAAAGTTTACTTTTTGCTCTTTTCGTTAATTTTTTTACTGTTTTCTTTTGTAAAACCCTCGGTACTTTCTTTCATAAACATAATTTTAACTGTCATTAAAATAAGTTTAATATCCAAAAGGAAAGAATAGTTTTGAATATACATTAAGTCAAGTTGCAACTTATCATAAGGGGTGGTATTGTATTTGCCGTAAAGTTGAGCATAACCGGTAAGACCTGCTTTTATTTTTAGTCGGTAGCCAAATTCGGGTAGAGTTTTATAGTAATCATCTGCAATTTCAGGACGTTCAGGTCTTGGACCTACTAAAGACATATCGCCTTTTAAAACGTTTATAAATTGGGGAAGCTCGTCCAAACGGCAGGCACGTACAATTTTTCCGACAGGGGTAATTCTTGAATCGTTCTTACTTGCAAGTACAGCACCGCTTTTAGATTCGGCATTTACAATCATACTTCTGAATTTGTAAACAAAGAATTTTTTGCCGTTAAAAGTAAGGCGTTCTTGTTTGTAGAAAATCGGGCCGCCATCATATAACTTAATTGCAAGGGCTGTTACTATCATGAAGGGAAGCGCAATTATAAGACCTATCAAAGATACTACTATATCCATAAAACGCTTAATAAAGCGCTGTTCGGCAGTTAAACCGATGTTGCGGTACAGCAAAAGCGGAGTATCAAACATATGAAGCGTAGATGCACCACGCACCAAAATGTCCGACACTTTTGTAGTAGCGTAGGTCTTAATATCGTTTTCAAAACAAATTTTAAGAATTTTGTTTCGCTTTGCGGAATGAATGTCATACAAAATAACGGCTTGAGATTTTTTTATTACATCCTCAAGTTTTTCAATGCCTACCGAAATATTTACAATATCGCCGATTTCGAATTTTTCTTTTCTTGTTTTAAGTTTTTCAATAAAGGTGTCGGGGGAATATTCGTCAAATATTATAAGCGTTTTTCTTGCGGGAAAAACACGGTATAAAAGCCAATTTCCGCCTACGGCAACAATTAAACTTAACGCTATATCAACCACAAGTGCCAATAATAACGGTAAAACGGATACAAATTCGTAAGCCAATAGTACAATTTGCAAATAAACAATAAAAAGGGTTGCAAGTGTTGCCAAAATTTGTGCGGTAATAAGGTTGCCGTTACGGTAAACACCGTATTTTAAACCGTCAAAAGCGTGAAGAAATAATGAAAGGACTATTACATAAACCAAATAGAAAAACCAGTTTCCTTTTCTGAAATAGGGCGTTGGGATGATTTCGTTATAAAACGTTTCCCATACAACCGCAAAAACGGCGGTTTGTGATAAAACTAATAAAACCTTAAGCATTGTGCGGAATAGTTTTTTGAATTGTTCGTTGTTTTTCAAACAATCACATCCTTTTAAATAGTATTCATTTTTATTTAGCGTAATATTATAGGCGGTTTATTTGTTACTGCTTTTAAATATTTTGTATTTTGAAATTGCAATGTAAGCGGGAATACCCAAAGCGTAGCATACAATTAACTGCCCTGCACCTACTTCTAAACCGGAGATAATAAAACCGTAAAGAGTGAAACCTTCGGGTAGGAAGAAAACAGAAATTTCAAGACCGATTATCAAAGCATTTATAATAACCGGAGGAAAGAATGCCAAAAGCGGAATTTTTTTAAACTTAATATTCCTTAATATATAGGTTAAAATTGCTGCGGCAAGGGTTGCAAAAGTGCCGAAAAATATATCCAAAATATTAAATGAGGCAAAATTGGATATAAAACAACCTATTGCAAGTCCGGGAATAGCGGCCGAAGTAAACACCGGCAAAATGGTTAATACTTCGGATATTCTTAATTGTATCGGTCCGTATGCCAAACCGAAAAGGTTGCTTATAAAGGTTAAAGCAACATAGCAAGCCGCAATAATTGCCGAAGTAATTATGTAATTTATTCTATCCTGTTTTTGGGACATACACCTCATCCTTTTAATATGTGTTGCAAATATTATACATCACTTTAAAAATTATTTCAACAGTTTTAAAAATATTGTAACTTTTCGTGTAATTTTTTGGTTGATTTTTATACAAAATGAAAAAGATGTCAGCGCAAACGATATTGTAAAAACCAAAGATTTTTATAAACCCACAGAAAAACGCCTTTTTGAAGAACATGGTGTAATTTCGGAAATTCAGCGGAGTGGAGCGGAAGCGTTTTGTTTACGGTAATGTGTGGGTGTGCAATTATTCTTTTTACGAAAAACCTTTACGAAATAGTTTTGGTCTGAAAAACCGCAACTTACAGCAATATTTTTTATGCTTTCATTACTCTTTTTAAGCATATTTTCGGCGTTTTCCAATCTGCATTGTGTTATAAAATTACCTATTGAAATATTGTGCTTTTTTGTGAACGAGTTTATTAAAGTGGTTCGGCTGCAACCGAATATTTCACACAAAGAATTTACAGAAATTTTTTTGTAAAAGAATTTTTGTATATAATTTTTGGCAGATTCGGCTATATCACGGTCTTTTAAACTTATTCGGTTTGTATTGGTAATATACTCCGCCAATATTGCAAGTATATTTATATTGCTTTCGAGCAATTCTTCCTTTACGTTGGGTATTTTTTTAATAGCATAGTCAAGTTCGTTCTTTTCTTTAAAATATTTTTTGGACAATTCCTTGATTCTTAAAATATTTTGCGGATTATCTTGGCAGATTTGCCCCATCATAAAATATCCGGTAAGCGTTCCGTAATTATATATCGGGGCTACCGTTTCCAACAAACCGCAATGGCATTTGTAGGTGTATACTTTGCCCTTATGTTTCGCATAATTAAATGCTTTTTGGTCACATTCAAAACAAAGTTGTTTTGCGGTTTTATTTTGCTGGATTTTTCCGCAAAAATAGGAGGGGCTTTCGGGATAGGCGGCAATCTCTTTGAAATACAAATCGTGTAAGGATATCCGAGCCCTCGTTATTTTATGGTAATCTTTTAAAATTTCAATTGTTCGTATTTTTGTTTCCATACTGAACTTCCGTAAAAATTTTACTATTTTACTAATTATTATACTATTATCAAGTTGAAAAAGCAATACCAAAAACCGTATTATAAATAATGTAATACTTTTATTGATTTGGGGTGCCGTTATGGGTTATTATGTAGGTGTAGATATCGGCGGAACGAATATTGCCATCGGTATTGTCGATGAGGACTATAATATTGCAACCCTCATTCAGCCCGAAATAATTTGCATAGGCGGAGGTATGTCGGCAGAGGGTGAGCGACTTATAAAACCGCTTAATGAAATAATCGAAAAAAATAAACTTATGAGTTCCCTAAAAAGCAAACCCAAAATCATTGCGGCAACGCTGTTTAACGATGCAGGAATTATAGGTGCCGCCGCAAATTTGAAAGGAAAGAAGTAAAATGAAAAAGAAAAGCTCAGCAAATGTAAGCCAAGCAATTAAAGAGTTTTGTTTTGTAGGAAGCTTAGTGGATTTCAGGTCTTTTGGTAACGGACATATTAACGATACATACTTGGTTAGATTCCGTGACGGCGGTAAAACAAGGAAGTATATACTTCAAAGGATAAACAGCGGTGTTTTTAAAGAACCCGAAAAGGTTATGGATAATATTATAGGCGTTACGGAATTTTTGCGTGAAAGAATTATTAAAAACGGCGGTGACCCCGAACGTGAAACACTAACGGTTATTAAAACAAAGAACAATAGAGGTTATTTTGTTGACGGTTACGGCGATTATTGGAGAGCTTTTATATTTATTGCAGATGCAGTCTCTTTGGATTTGCCCGAAGATAATAACGATTTTTACCAGTCGGCAGTAGCGTTTGGCAACTTCCAAAGGCAGTTAGGCGATTATCCGATAGAAAAACTTTACGAAACCATAAAAGATTTTCACAATACACCTATAAGATATGAAAACTTCTTAAAAGCGTTAGAAAAGAACGCATCGGGCAGGGCGAATACTGCATTACCCGAAATTGAATTTGTAAAGGCACGCAAGGATTTCACAACCGTTTTGGAAGACAGTTTTAAAAAAGGTATTCTTCCCAAAAGAGTAACCCATAACGATACTAAAATTAACAATGTAATGCTTGATAAAGATACAAGAGAGCCGGTATGTGTTGTCGACCTGGATACAATTATGCCGGGATATTCGGTTAACGATTTCGGCGATTCTATACGTTTCGGTGCAAGTACCGCAGCAGAGGATGAACGTGATTTAGAAAAGGTTCATTTTGATATTAACCTATTTGAAACATATACACGGGGTTTCTTAAACGGTTGTGGCGGAACTTTAACACCCGAAGAGATAATGCTTTTGCCCGAGGGTGCTAAAATGATGACACTTGAATGTGGTATGCGTTTTTTGACCGATTATCTTGAAGGCGATACATACTTTAAAACCGATTATCCCGAACACAACCTTGTCCGTTGCCGTACACAGTTTAAACTTGTAGAAGAAATGGAACAACAGTGGGATAAAATGAAAGAAACAGTAAAGCGCAATTTTTAAGGTGGTAAAATGAAATTTATTACGGTTGATACTTATGAAAAATTAAGCCGTCAGGCGGCAAATATTATTTCGGCACAGGTAATCTTAAAGCCGGACAGCGTTTTGGGACTTGCCACGGGCTCGTCACCTTTGGGTACATATAAACAACTTATTGAGTGGTACGAAAAGGGTGATGTTGATTTTAGTAAGGTCACCTCGGTTAATCTTGACGAATATGTGGGACTTGACGGTAAGAATGACCAAAGTTACCGCTACTTTATGAACAAGAATTTCTTTGAGCATATAAATATCGATTTGGGTAACACCTTTGTTCCTAACGGCTGTGCGGTTGATTTGGCGGAAGAAGGAAAACGTTATGACGAACATATAGCGGAACTCGGCGGCATTGATTTGCAACTTTTGGGAATAGGGCTTGACGGTCATATTGGCTTTAACGAACCCGACAAATACTTTGTAAAAAGTACCCACGTTGTATACCTGCACGAAAGCACGATAAAGGCAAATTCTCGTTTTTTTGCAAACGAAGATGAAGTGCCGAAACGTGCGATAACAATGGGTATGGTATCCATAATGCAGGCAAAGAAAATTCTGCTTATTGCAAGCGGAGAAGCAAAACGGGATATTTTGGAAAAAGCGTTTTACGGTCCAATTACTCCCGAAATTCCTGCTTCTATTTTGCAACTTCACCCCGATATTACGGTAATTTACAGCGAGAAATAAGGTGCAAAAATGGTAATTTATAACGCTTTGATAAGCGGGGAATTGAAAAGTGTAGTTATAAACGGCGGTAAAATAGTTTCGGTTGAAAGTAACCAAAATAACGGAGATATTGACGCAGGCGGTAAACGGCTTATTCCGGGACTTATTGATGTTCATACACACGGTTGTATTGGTATGGATACGATGGACGCTGATTTTGAGCCGATGTGCAAATTTTACGCCGAACACGGTACAACATCTTTTTTGCCCACTACAATGACTATGGGATATGATGCGCTTGAAAAAGTGACAAATGCCAAAACCGATTTTGCGGGAGCAAATATTTTGGGGTTCCATTTTGAGGGGCCTTATATTTCACCAAAGCACAAGGGTGCGCAGAATGAAAAGTATATTAAAAACCCGTCGGTCGAGGATTTCAGGCGTTTTAAAAATGTTAAAATGATTACTATTGCTCCCGAACTTATGGGCTCTATGGAGTTTATAAAAGCGGTAAGCCCCGAATGTGTTGTATCCATCGGGCATACCGATAGTGATTATGAAACTGCAATTAAGGCAATAGAATGCGGTGCAAACTGCCTTACTCATACATATAACGCTATGCCGCCGATACACCACCGTAATCCCGGACCTATAGGTGCGGCTTTTGAAAAGCATATTTACGCACAACTGATATGTGACGGATTTCATATTTCAAAACCGGTTGTACTTGCAACCTATAAAATGTTCGGTCCCGACCGTATGACATTAATTAGTGACAGCATAAGAAGTGCGGGACTTCCGGACGGTGAGTATGAATCGGGAGGTCTTAAGGTATTTTTAAAGGACGGTGCGGCACGCCTTGCCGACGGTACTATCGCCGGAAGCAGTGCTACACTGCTTGAGTGTGTTAAAACCGCAGTCGAGTTCGGTATTCCGTTTGATGATGCAGTAAAAATGGCAAGCGAGACACCTGCAAATATGCTAAGGATAAAAAAGGGTCGTATTGAAAAAGGGTATGATGCCGATTTAGTTATTCTGAATGAAGATTTTTCGGTTTACAAAACAATCATTGACGGGAAAGTGTATTGGTAAGTAATATTAATGGTGAAAAGGTGTTGTTTTTATGCTACAACTTTTTTTTGAAAGATTATTTGCAAAATACATACGCTCATTCCAATGTGGATTATTACACTATTGATGGTTTAGCGTGTAAACTTTGTGATACTATTACGCCTAATTACAACCGACTAAAAGAAACTCTAGAAGAAATGTATCTTGAAGAAACATTCCCTTATAAACACATTATCATTGATGAAGGACAGGATTTCGGTAAAGAACGTCTCAACGATATTGCAATAATAGAATTACTAAAAAGCAATGTTGTTGATGAAGATAAAAACGGTACGTTTTACTTATTCTATGACAAAAATCAAATGGTTCAATCCTCATCTTTGCCTTCTTATATTGATAACTCGGACTGTAAACTGACACTTTATCGCAACTGTAGAAACACTGAAAATATCGCTATTACATCGTTAAGACTATTGGGCAGTGAAAAAAGGCCTAGACTATTTGATGACGCTATTATTGGCGATTCCCCCGAAATGTTTTTTGCAGAGAATGTGACAAAAACCGTTGTAACTATAAATAGTATTATAGATAGCGCATGGGAATCGGGATATGATAATATTCAAATTCTTACCTGTAAAACCGAAGAAAAAAGCATTATTTCTGATGAATGCTCTACCGGTACATACTTATATAAGGCAAAGAAGATACCATTTACAACCTGTCGTAAATATAAAGGTCTCGAAGCTGATGTTATTATAATAGTAGATTTGGATAATGAAGTCTTCACTACTAATGCCGAGCAGGTCATGTATGTTGGCTCGTCTCGTGCAAGATATAAGTTGTTTTTAGTAGCCAACATTGGAGCCGCAGAATGTGATGCCTTTTTAGAGTCTAAAAACATCAAAAAAACTAAGAAACCTGAAAAAGCTTTTGCGGCTATGTATAATACAAAGTTTAAAATGTTAAACGAGTAAAATAATTGTTTACATTTTGTTCATAAAAAAGTTTTGGGACTACAAGGAGCTGAAAAGGTAATAAAAGAATATAAAAAGTACTAAAAAGACCTATAATGACCCGAAATGCACTGATTTTTGGGGTGTTGACAAACAAAATTTATGTGTTATAATGAGGTCGTACTTTAAAATTATGAAGGATATTTTACAAAGAATAAAGCAAAAATTTAGTCCGTAGGTGGAGTGTGTTTTCTTTGAGGTATCCTTGTGCAGTACAAGTAGTATATCGAAAAGCTTTTAAGCACTTATCTTCGGATAGGTGCTTTTTTCTTTGTATTTTTGTTTTCTGATGAAGTTACTGTCAGAGGACAATGTATCCAAAAGAAGGAAGTTTTAAAATGTCGAGCTGTTGCTCAAATTGTAACGGGAAGTTAGTTGAACCAAAGGTTTGGTGCCGAGTACAGCGGCCTAAGTTCTGCGACAGACTGAGAATCACTAGCAGAAAACCTTGAGGTTAGGTTTTAACTTCATCAGCTAATGCTCTGGCTGATTATCCGTAGGACCAAAGGAACAGGAAATACGGGGAAATAGAGCTATCACGGTTTAGTAACGGACAAGGTGATATATGGAAATAGGCATTGTGGGATACAATCGACCTATTACGTTACTCGGTTTAGGATTTGCCGAATTAAATCCGAACCTGTGTACACGGCAGACCGGATGGTATCGTGTAAAAAACTTGCATCAGTGTGGGCGCATTTTCGTTCAAAGATCCGAATGTTTATGGTGCTTTTAATCGTATGAAAAGCCCTGCTAAGATAGTTTATCTGTCGCTGATTTTAATAATCAGTATTTGGCATTGCGTGTTAAAAAAGTATCTTTAACGCCTTTCCTTAGAGGAAGGTATACGCAGGTTGATAAACAACCAAGTACTCACCTTATTGGAACAATTAAATATGATATGCGTTTTAAAATGATAATGATTTTCTTTTTGAAAGAAAGTTCGATATGAAGTTCGTTTTACTATGATAGATTACTTTCTTTTCGAAATGATTGATGACAAAGATGACTATCCTTTCGAAATGACTATGACCATCATTTTGAAAGCCGCCGTTTTTATTTGGGGTAACCCAAATAGAAACGCCCCGGAGAACAGCGTTCGGAGGGGCGGCGGTGCAGGCATAGTACGCAGAGTTAGACTTGAAAATGTGAGAAACGCACAGGAATTTAAAGTAGATGCCAATGGGCGTACTATGCCTGCCTATCATTTTAATATGATATATGACAATATTTCGAGATGATATTTTTAGATGATTGATGATTATCTTTTTGAAATGATATATGATGTTCTTTTATGTGTTCCCTTAAAAATGACTGTCTGTGCTATAGAGCGTATGCCTATCCCTTTGAAATGATACTGCAAGGAAAATTTATAGGGTAAATAAAGTTAACATTAAGGCTTTTTAATGTTGATTTTATTTTCTCTATAAAGAAAGCTGCTAAAACATTTTGAGATGATTTATGACTTTCATTTTGAAATGAGTGACCCCTATAACTCGTTTTGAAATGATATATGACTCTCATTTCGAAATGACGGGCGGCAAAATTTTCGTACAGAGAATAATTTTCGTTAATAAATTTCGAAAAGGTTTATAAACGAAAATAATGATTCTTTGAGCCAAGATTTTTCCCTATATTTTATAGAGAAAAAATCAGCCCCAAGGTTTTAACCTCAGGACTGACTTTCTAAAATTTGTGTTCTATGATCCAAGTGAGTATTTCATCGTAATCCTTGCTGCCATCTGCAACTGAGAGACCAAGAGAAATAAGCTCGGGTTGTGTGTAGCGGAGTTTCACATTGTTAAGTTGTAAGGTCATTAACATTGTAAAAACACCAATGCGCTTATTGCCGTCAACAAAAGCGTGATTATTTGTGAGAGCAAACATAAATCTTGCGGCTTTTTCTTCAACCGTTGGATATGCTTCGCTACCCTCAAAGCCGGACATAGCACTGTAAAACGCAGATTCCAAAAGACTTTGGTCACGAAGTCCGTGACTGCCACCGGTACGATCAATAAGCTTATCGTGGAGTTCGATTATTTCTTCGACAGTTAAAAGTATCATTTAGCCAACTCCAGTAATGCTTCCATATTTTCGTCAATAAGTTTATCGGCGGCACCGTCAATTTTGGCTTTGCGCATTTGAAGAGCAGCGGCAATGTTGTTGTATTCATCAAAATCAACAACTACATATCTCGGCTTGTTGTTTCTTAAAATAACAGCCAAACCGCTTTCATCAACAGTGCGGACAACCCTTGAAAAATTTTGATTTGCTTCGGTCATAGCAACTAAATTATCGGTATTAACCATCATTTTTATCACCTCTGGTATTATTATACCCAAAATATAGGATAAATGCAACCTATTTTTTAAAAATTAATCTTTTCTTGAAACTCCCCCAAAAGTTTAATTATATTTTGTTATCGAATCAAAGGTAAAAACTTTTGATTTTGATATATAGCTCCTTTATTTATCTGCTCATTACATAAGCTGAACATTTGCGAGTTTTTGATTCTGATGATTAGCGGCTCAGATGAAAAAATTCCATTCGAGCAGTTTATTACACGGGCAACGAAAAAAGATTTACGATCCGCTAATTAGTAAATTGTATTTCTGGGTTCGTGGTAAATATAAACGGGAGTGATGCCTATGTCGGATTTCTTAGGGAAATCCAGAATAGCTAATGCCGCGGCTATTAAAACTAATGTCGGCAGCTTTGGAACGAGAATCAGATACTGGAACGCTTTTGATAGATTTTGTTTGTTCTGTGAAAAAGAGTTCCACTGTCAGAAGGTTCAGAACATATCAGCAAAACATGTATATACTTATGTTGATCATCTAAAGGCTAAGGGTGCTTCACCTGCAACAATCAGGACGGAACTATGCGGTATTCGTTTTTTCTACAAAATTTGTGGTGGCAAAAACAAATTACCCGAAAATAGGTCGTTAAATCTTTTACCCCGTGAAATCGGCGTGGTAAACAGAGCGTGGTTGGTAGCAGAAATCAATAAAGCTATTGCGGTTGCTGATGCAATGGGTAGAACTGATGTAGTATTTGGTATTCGTATCGGTTGGCGCTTTGGACTTCGTATTCACGAAATCGCAAAGCTGCGTGTTGAGGATGTAACTCGCGCAGTTACACGCGGCGAGTTATGCGTTAAAGGTAAGGGAGGCTATGTGCGCTCCATTCCGGTAGAAACCCCGCAGCAGAAGAAACTTTTATCCGACTTATACAAGTATGCGAGAATGAATAATCTGCAACCCGGTGACTGTTTAATTTCCGAAAACAAATATCGTGGTATCGACAAGGAAATCAAATCACTAAAAAATTGGGTAATCAATAATAGGAAAAAGTTTACCTATCGTAACCGCACTAAATTTGTTGGCGAAAACGAAAAGCCGAGAATGGAAACGCTAACCTGGCATGGTCTTAGATACACCTATGCTCAGGAGCGTAAACAGCGCTTGATTGATAGCGGTGTAAAGGATGTTGACCGTAATCTCAGTGAGAGTCTTGGCCATCATCGTGTAAGTGTAACCAAAATTTACACTGCCGAGAAGAAGCACAAGTAGTGCAACAAATAGTATATGCGGTGTGCCAAATTATAGCACACCGCATATACAGAACTTTAAATAAAAGGAGGATTGCTTATTGAATGATTTTGACCTAGTTGATAAGTATTATACTGTTATGTTTACCGAGTTTAAAGATATCGTGACGGTAAAAGAAGCTTGTGATATGCTACATATGGGAAGAAAAAAGATTTATGAACTTATAAGAAGCGGTCGTTTAGAATTATTGAATGATACGCCGGACACTTCCCGTTATTTAATTACTAAGCGTTCTATTATTAAGTACGTGATAAAAGCATAAACAAGCACCGTACAGGCGGCCTTTGTCTGTACGGCATACATATCTTATATGCCTTTGTAAATATTTCTGCAAAGGCGAATGAAGGAGAGTATTCGAAATTAGGGTATGTAGAAAGAAGGAAGTATGTTAAAAGGCAACGTACAAGAAAAACGCGGTTATTTGCACACTGTAATCTCTTATAAAGATGAAAACGGAGTGCGAAAGAAAAAATGGCAGTCTACAGGGCTTACAGCCAAGGGTAACATTCGCAAAGCTGAAGCAATTTTAAAAGAACGAATGGAAACTTTCGAATTAGAGCTTAAACAAAAACAAGCAGATAAATCTAATGAAGATATTCTCTTCTCAAAGTTTTTATCTAACTGGCTTGCAATGGTTAAAAGCACCTTGCTCATCACTACATACGGCGGTTATCAATATTTTATAGAACAGAGAATTAATCCGTATTTTGATGAAAAGAAGATGACCCTGCAAAAGATAACCACGAAGGACATTCAAGAGTATTACAACACAATGCTCACAAAGGGTACTAAGTGGAATTCGGTAGTTAAGCATCATGCCATTATCCGCAAGGCTCTTGACTATGCAGTGAAGATGGACTACATACCATCTAACCCCGCGGCAAGAATTGAGACTCCGAAAAGGCAAAAATATATAGCCGAGCATTATAATCAAGATGAGTTAAACCAATTGTTTGAAGTTATTAAAGGTGATCCTGCAGAGGTTGCAATTATTCTGACAGCCTATTACGGATTGCGCCGTAGCGAAGTTTTAGGATTAAAGTGGAGTGCAATAGACTTTAAAGAGAAAACTCTTTGTATCCGCCATACCGTTTGTAAGACTGTGCTTGACGGTCGGCAAATCGTTGTGCAAAAGGATACAACTAAAAATAAAGCAAGTATTCGCACACTACCGCTAATCCCCGAAATTGAGGAGTTACTACTTGAAACAAAGAAAAAGCAGGAATCCTGTCGCAAGAAAGCAAAAGGTTCCTACTGTAAAGATTATCTTGATTATGTTTGCGTAGACAGTTTGGGTGTATTACTTAAGCCAGACTATCTGACACAGCATTTTGAAATTATTATTAAGAAGAACAATCTAAAGAAGATTCGGTATCACGATTTAAGGCATTCCTGCGCATCACTTTTACTTGCTAACGGAGTATCCTTAAAAGAGATACAGGATTGGTTAGGTCATTCGGATTACTCAACAACAGCCAATATTTATAGTCATTTAGAGTACGGTGCAAAGTTAAAGTCTGCCGGAAAGATTTCCGAGACTTTAAGCATTAAGAGAGAAAAGAAGGACGGCAAGTAGCCGTCCCATACATAAATTAAAGATGTCTACCAATGTCTTCCACGAAAAAAGGCATTTTGAGACTAAAATCAGAGCGAATTTAGAACATAAAAAATCGTCCAAACCCGCATTATTACTAGGTTTGGACGATGGTGCGGATAACAGGACTTGAACCTGCACCGAGTTGCCCCGACTAGAACCTGAATTTTATAAACGGGGGTTCCGTTTGGTTCCTATGAGTCCCTTGTTGTCCCCTGTAAAACCCTTTATTTATGCGTTTTTTTGAACAAAATCGCCACAAAGCCACTAACCGTGCGGTCTGCACGGTTTTTCTTCTTTTTAGGAAGTTTGTTAGAAGAATTTTAGAATATAGGAATTAAGGGAAAACATTAAAACCTTTAGACCAAGTGTTAACGCCACTCCCGTTATATACCATTTCCTCTATTTTTTCATATTTTTCAAACTGTTCGTTTGATGTGTTTTGAGAATATTGAGCAAATACAATAGTGATTTTGCTTGAGAAATCGATGACTATAAAACTATTGTTGTTTTTTAGATTTATAATCCTGTTATTAGTTGTTTCACCTTTGAAAATTATATCATCAGTTAAGGTGTTAATGCTTTCTTTGGATAATATTTTATAGTTGCGGTCGGCGCCCGCACAAATAGTGTCGCAAAATCGTGCATAATCATCAATTGTTGCCACAATGAATTTATCGGTATCCGAAGAGAACGAGGCTGATT
This sequence comes from Acutalibacteraceae bacterium, assembly GCA_036310925.1. GTDB lineage: Bacteria > Bacillota > Clostridia > Oscillospirales > Acutalibacteraceae > UBA737. Next base: position 62,350 of record JAXJQX010000014.1, on the reverse strand, counting down.
TCATTTTTAATGGCTTAATAATGCTTTTTAGAATATAATCATTGAATGTTTCCTCTAAACAATTTTCAATTATCTTTTTCATATTTGTAAAGTTATATATTTTGTCTTCTGTATCTGCATAAAAGAAAAAATGCATAAAATCACTTATAGTAATGTCAGGACAATCAATTGATAAAAGTTCTGATACTTTATCACATAGCGAAATCTTTTTATCCTGAATTTGTTTCATTAAAGCCACGCAGCATATTAATCTTCCAATGGAATTAATGCTATACAAGTTTTTGGTAAAAGGTCTTGTATTTTTCTTGCTACTATATACATTGATGTGGTTATAATAAACGCTGAGATTAAAATTGAGTATGCTATCTTCCTTTGCATATAAGCGCATATATTTATGTAGTTGTGAGAAATCCATAATTTAAATCCTTTTTTATTATAATTAATATTTTTTGGTAAGAAGAGAGTGTTCCGTTTCTTGTATTGATCTTAAAGCATCTTTAGAACGGCTGTATACAATATAAAAATATAATGTGTCAATTATTGCAAGTTGCGCAATTCTTGAATTTAGTGCAAGTATGTTATATTGCGTTTCTTCGGATGCAGTAGAAAGAACGATATCACTTTGCCTTAAAATAGGCGATTTACCGCTGTTGGTTATAGCAATTGTTGTTGCGTTATGTTCTTTGGCTATTTTCAGGGCTTCAACAACATCCTTTGATGAGCCCGAGTGCGAAATTCCTATTGCAACATCGTTTTCTTTTAGGTGCGATGCCGCGATAACCTGCATATGATTGTCTGTATAAGAAATAGCGTTAAGCCCTGCTCGCATCAATTTGTGACTTGCATCAATAGCAATTGCAGATGAATTTCCAAGTCCAAATATCACAATTTTATTGGCTTTGCAGATTTTTTCAGCTGCTTCATCCAGTAAATTTTCTTTTAAAGAGCTTTTAGTCTTTTCTAAAGAAAGATAAATGTCATTACATACTTTTTGATAAATTTCGAATGCGGAATCTGCTTCTGTAATGTGGGTACTTGCGGGCGAACCGCCGTTTTCAGCCGCCAGAGAAAATTTCAATTCCTGAAAGCCGTTGAGTTGCAGCCTTTTTGCGAATCGTACTATTGTTGCTTCTCCACATTCGCATTGTTCTGCAAGTTCTACTATCGATAAAGAAATGATTTTTCCCGGATTTTCAAAAATCCAGTCTGCAATTCTTTTCTCGGCCTTTCCCATTTTATCATATAGTAACTTTATTTGTAATGATATTCTATCCATTTTGTACCTCTTTTGAAATCATTTTCTTATTTCCATTATACACATTTGAAAAAAATATGTCAAATTAAAAATTTTTTCATTTAACACTTGAAAATATTTTCATATTATGGTACAATATTTACGCAAATAAACGCAATAAAGCGAAAATATTTTCAAGAGGCGATTAAAATGCTAAATTACAAAGTAAAAATTGGACTTGTTCCTATGCGTCGTAATACAACAGATAGACCAAAAGGAACATTTCTTACGTGGTATTCGGCCGAACAACGAGGCGAAAGATTTGTAAAATATATAGAAGATAATTTTACAAATGAAAATGTCTCATTTGTTGATTCAAAAGGACTTGGACACAAAGACCTTATTTTTGATGATGCATCTGCGGCAGATATCATAAACCGCTTTAAAGATAGCGATGTTGATGCAGTGTTTATTATAAACTGTAATTTTGGCAATGAAGAAGCAGCGGCTGATATCGCAAAGGCTCTTGGTAAGCCTGTACTTTTGTGGGCACCGCTTGATGACGAATATTATGTTGACGGTATGCGCCCTACCGATTCGCAGTGCGGACTTTTTGGTGTATCACGTCAGATGCAACGTTATCATATACCATTCTCGCATCTTCCTTGTTGTAGGGTAGAATCAGAAGAGTTTGCTAAAGGCTTTGACTCTTTTGTAAGAGTTGCTTGTATGGTTAAAAATTTTAGAGGAATGCGTATTGGGCAAATCGGCGCACGTCCTCAGCCTTTCTTCTCGGTTATATGCAATGAAGGCGAACTTATGGAGAAGTTCGGCATACGTATAGTCGCCCTTAACTTTGCGATGATACAGCAACGTTTTGAGGTTGCAAAAGAACTTTATGCGGATGAGATCAAAGAATACGAAAAGTATTTCCTCGACAATTTTAAGCTTGACGAACTTACTCCGAAGCACATAAATTCTATGGCAACACTTGCTGCAACATATAAACATCTTTATGATGAATTTAATCTGGATGTAATATCGGCTGAATGTTGGACTGCAACACCCGTGATGTTTGATGGTTTAGCACCTTGTGCGGTTTATGGTCTTTTGAACGATATGGGATATATGGTTTCTTGCGAAAGTGATATACATTGCGCAATGACAATGGCACTTCTTAAATGTGCAACTCTTGGTGAAGGCAAGCCTCTGTTTGGTGAGTTTACTGTTCGTCATCCTGAAAATAAAAATGCAGAACTTTTGTGGCATTGCGGACCTTTCCCGATTTCTCAAAAAGCCGAAAGTGGCATCGACAGCAAAGCCCGTCTTGTTAACCAAAGAGAGTGGTTTAGAGGTAAGGATGGAACTTATACCGTTGCCCGTATAGATCAGGAAAGCGGTGAATATTATGTTTTGCCAATGCTTTGCAAAACTACTGAGGGTCCTCAGACACATGGAACATATATATGGGGAGAGTTTGAGGATTTGCAGGCGGTTGAGGACAGACTTATTGACGGACCTTACATTCATCACTTTGTTGAGATTATGGGAGACTACAGAAAAGAAATTAAAGAATTCTGCAAATACTTCCCGAACCTCAAGTTTGATGATTCGGTAAAATAAATTTATAAATAATTTTTAAGGAGATAGAAAAATGCAGTATCAAATGAATGAATTTTTGTTTGCAATGATTTTAACCGAGCTTGAAGATGCAGTCGGCAAAGAAAATTGCTCTACAAGAGCAATCGACAAGGTGACACACAGTGTTGACTATTATTGGTTATCAAGAATGTGGGCTGACCGTGGCTGCCGTATGCCAGAAGCACAGTATGTCGTTTGTCCAGAAAATGCACAAGAAGTTTCAAAGGTGCTTAAAATTGCTAACTATTATAAAATCCCTGTAACCACTTGGGGTGCAGGCGGCGGTACACAGGGCGGTGCAATCCCTGTCGCTGGCGGTATTGTTCTTGATACCAAGAGAATGAACAAGATTTATGAAGTTAACACCGAGGGCATGTACATAGAATGCGGTACAGGTGCTATATATAAGCATATCGAATATGCCGCTAACGAAGTTGGTAAAGCTACAATGCACTACCCCTCTTCGCTCACCTGTTCAACAGTAGGTGGATTCTTGGCTCACCGCGGTATCGGTGTTGTTTCTACCAAGTACGGTAAAATCGACGATATGGTACTTAAGATGGAGGTTGTTCTTCCTAACGGAGATATAATTGAAACCTGTTCTGCTCCTAAGCACGCTGCAGGTCCTGACCTTAACCAAATCTTTATCGGCTCTGAGGGTACTTTAGGTATTATCACAAAGGCACAGATTCGTATTTTTGACCAGCCTGAAGAAAGACGCTTCCGCGGTTTCTTGTTCCAGGATATGAGCGGTGCTTTCAAGGCTTCTCGTGAACTTTTACAGAAATTCAAGCCCTCTGTTATGCGTCTTTATGATGAGGCAGAAACTGCTTCTCTTATTAAGAAAATCGTAGGCGTCGAGCGCAAGGGTGCGTTTATGAACATCGCTTACGAAGGCGTAAAGGAAATGGTTGAAGTAGAAGAAAAAATTCTTCTTGAAACCTTTGCTAAATACGGTGCCGAAGACTTAGGCTCAGAATACGGTGAGAAATGGTGGAAAGAAAAGATTACATTCTTCTATCCCGGTCATATGATGGATATTCCTCAAATGTTCGGTACAATGGATACAATAGCTCCTTACGGCAAGATTGAAGAAATCTACTGGGCAATGAAAGAAGCTATTGAAACCAACTTCCCACAGGCAAAGTTTATCGCACACTTCTCACATTGGTATGAGTGGGGCGCAATGGTTTACGACAGATTTATTGTTGAAGGTAAGGATGTTCCGCAAGACCCTGTTGAAGCACTTCGTTTGCATCAGGCAATCTGGACCTGCGGTGTGCGTGCAGCTCTTGCTCACGGCGGTGTTGTTAACGACCACCACGGCGTTGGTATTAAGCTTGGTCGTCTCATGAAGGAACAGTACGGTCCCGCAATGCAAGTATTCGAAGCACTTAAGAAAACACTTGACCCCAACGGCATTATGAATCCGTTCAAGTTGGGACTTTAATTGATAGGGAGGAAAGAACAATGATAATGTCAGAAAAATGTAAACAGCATGTTGATTCCTGCCGTTTCTGTTGGATGTGCCACCATATTTGCCCTATAGGTAATGCAACAGGTCAGGAAAGAAATACAGCAAGAGCAAGAGCGCTTGGTATCTCTCTTGTAAACCGTGAGGCTATTGACCTTTCAGAGATTATGGATAACATTTATGAGTGCTGCACCTGCGGCGCTTGTGTTCATGACTGTGTAACAGGTTGGGATCCTGTTATGTTCACAAAGGAAACTCGTCTTCAAGCAGCTCTTGAGGGTAAGCTTCCCGAATATATTATGACACTCGTTTCTAATTGTTTAGAAACAGGTAATGCTTATGGCAAAACTGAAATTTGTAACTGCTTGGCAGAGGCTATTAGGGCTCACGCTGATAAAAAGGACACACTCCTTTTCTTAGGTGTAGATGCTAAGTTTATGGCTTGCGAACAGGCTAACAAGGCTATCAAGGTACTCGACAAAGCAGGCGTAGATTTCTCAGTTCTTGAAAACGAGCCCGCATCAGGCGTTCAGCTTGATTTCCTTATTGGCGCTGCTAATGAGACCAAGGCTCAGATGGAAGTTTGCGCTAAGGCTTTAGGCGAATATAAGACCGTTGTTGTATACGATCCTAACGATGCTAAGGCTATTAAGCAGCTTTACAAGGAGTACGGTATTGAAGTTGCTGCAGATGTTGTTACATACACAAGCTTTGTAGCATGTCTTATCAAATACGGTAAGCTTGAAGCTAAGAATAGCGGTAAGGCTGTTGTATTCCAGGATCCTTATCAGTTATCCCGTGACCTTGAGGAAACCGAAGAGGCTCGTGAAATCGTTAAGGCTTACGCTAAATTAGACGAAATGCTCCTCAACCGTGCAGAAACAGTTTGGGCTGGTAATATTCTTATGGCTCAGTATATGCCCGAGGTTGTAAAGCTTGTAGCTAAGCGCAGAATTTTCAACGCAACAAGTGTTGGCGCTAAGACTATTGTTACAGCTTGTGTTGCTGAGTATGTATCCTTAAAGGCTGTGGCTGAGGATGTAGAGATTATCTCTCTTGAAGATTTGATTTTAGGTGAATAATTATGTTAGTTAATTTAAAACAAATTATAGGCATGGCTGAAGAAGGTGGCTACTGCATCCCTGCGTTTAATGTGTATAATATCGAAACCGTTATGGGTGTTATCAAGGCTGCTGAAGAGGCTAAAGCTCCTGTTATTATTCAGGTTTATCCACGTCTTGTAAATGAAGAAGTTGGCTACTACTTAGCACCCGTTATTTTGGCTGCTGCTAAAAAGGCTACCGTTCCTGTTTGTTTCCATCTTGACCACGGCCCCTCTGAATTAGAGGCTCAGAAGATTCTTTATTGGGGTGCTACCGGTATTATGTATGACGGTTCAGTTCATCCTTACGAAGAGAATGTTGCTAACACTAAGCACATTGTTGATATCTGCAACGCTATTGATGTTGGTGTTGAGGGCGAGCTCGGTCATATCGGCAGTGTTAATGATGATTCTATGGAAGAGTTTACCGATCCTCAAGAAGCCGCAGATTTTGTAAAGAAAACAGGCGTATGCTGTCTTGCTGTTCTTATCGGTAATGCTCACGGTCACTATAAAAAAACACCTAAGCTTGACATCGATAGAGTAAAGGCTATAAGAGAAGCTACAGGCGGTACCCCGCTTGTTCTGCATGGCGGTTCAGGTATTCCTGACGATCAGGTTAAGGCTGCAATTAAAGCAGGTATCCGTAAAATGAATATCGGTACCGATGTTTGCTGCGCATTTGCAGAGGGCACTTTAGAAACCTTAAATGACCCGAATAGAAGCCTTGCTATTGACCTCTTTATGAAGAAGCCTATTGATACTGTAAAAGCATTGGCACTTGACAAGATTAAGCTTGTTGGCGCAGACGGAAAGGCATAAGTTATGGCTAAAATAGTAGGAATAGGCGCTAATGTTTTCGATACTCTTTATAATATCCCTACTTATCCAACAGAAGACACTAAAATGAGAGCCACCGCCAGTAAAACCGCTGGCGGCGGTCCTGTTGCTACTGGTCTTGTAGCGGCTCAGAAATTGGGTGAGGACACTGCTTATATCGGCGTTTTATCGGATGATAACGGAGGTAAATTCTTAAAAGAGGATTTCGAAAAATACGGTGTTAATACAAATCTCATAGAAATCAAATCGGGTTACCGTTCATTCGCATCGGTTTTATGGCTTTGTGCTGACACTACAACCCGCACCTGTGTATTTGATAAAGGCGATTTGCCCCCTCTTGCATTAAACGAGGCTCAGAAACAGGCTGTAAAAGACGCCGAAATACTTATGGTTGACGGAAACGAAATGGATGCGGCTGTGGAGGCTGCAAAGATAGCAAGAGAAAACGGCACTAAGGTGCTTTATGACTGCGGCGGGCTTTATGATGGGGTAGAGAAACTTTTGGCACTTACCGATATTATGATTCCGTCAGAGGAGTTTTCTTTAGGTCACACAGGCTGTGAGACTGCTGAAGAAGCGGCTAAAAAATTGTATGAAATCTATAGCCCCGAGGTAGTTGTTATTACTCAGGGTAAGCGCGGCGGTATTATATATGACGGCAAAGAAATTATATCCTACCCGATTTATCCTGCAGTTGTTGTTGACTCAAACGGCTCGGGTGATGTATTCCACGGTGCATTTGCGGCAGCTATTGCAAAGGGATATGACTATCTTAAATGCTGTCATTTCAGTAGTGCGGTATCGGGACTTAAATGCACAGGTGTAGGCGCCCGTGAAAGCGTGCCCGATTTTGAAACCACAAAGAATTATTTAAAGGAGAATGGTTATGAGTTATAATTATAAAAAAGCTTATATTCCTGCAAACGGTTACACACCCATTTGCAAAATCGGTGAATGTTCTTTAAAGAAGCTTGAATTTGGCATAATAGAGCTTGATGCAGGTCAAAAATTTCTCTTTAATACCGAGGATAAAGAAGTTGCCTTCATTATGCTTGAAGGTCACTGTAATGTAGAAGTAAACGGCGAAAAATGGGAAAATATAGGCAATAGAATGACTGTTTTTGAAAACCGCAAGGCTGAAAGCCTTTATATGCCAAAAGAGCAGGAATTAGTTATTGAAGCTATCGACCATATTAAAATTGCTGTTTGCGGTACTCCTGTAGCTGAAAAGACCGAGCCTCAGGTTCTTCGTGAGGACCACGTTGTATTAAAGGTATTAGGTGAAGTACCTTTCCAGAGAGAAACAAGTTTTCTTATTGACGGTAATTCAAACGCTAAAATCCTTACAATAGGTGAGTGCTATTGCACAGAGGGTAACTGGGCAGGCTTCCCCCCTCATAAGCATGATGAGGACAATATGCCCACAGAGTGTATCGCAGAGGAAATTTATTACTTCCTGTTTGATCCCAAGCAGGGCTTTGCTGTTCAGTGCCTTTATACTGCTGACGGCGAAATTGACGAGGCTTACAGAGTAAAGAATGACGAGCTTGTTGAGTTCCCTGTAGGCTATCATACAACTGTATCTACCCCAGGCTATCAGACGTATTTCTTATGGCTAATGGCAGGCGATTATCAGGGCTTTAACAGAAGTAACGACCCTGAGCACGATTGGATTGCCAACAGATAAAATTATAAGTTAATAGAGATATGCCTTATAGGGCATATCTCTATTGTGCTGAAATGAGGTAATATTGTGGTTACTATTAAAAACGAATATTTGACTGCAAAAATAAACGAACTTGGTGCAGAACTCAAAAGCCTTGTATGTAATGATACTGAATATATATGGGAAGGTAGAAGTGAAGTATGGGCAGGCTCTTGTCCTTTACTTTTCCCGATATGCGGTGGACTAAAAAACGATAAATATGTTTTAAACGGTAAGGAATATACCTTGGAAAAGCACGGTTATATCCGTTTCAAAACCTTTGAAGTTGAAAATAAGACCGACGAGAGCGTCGTGTTTTTACATAAATCAGACAATGAAACAAAGGAACATTTTCCTTTTGATTATGAATTAAGGGTAATTTATACATTAAACGAAAAAACTCTTAAAATTGATTATTCGGTAATCAATAAAAACGATAATACAATGTATTTCAGCATTGGTTCTCATGAGGGTTATTACACTCCCGAGGGAATAGAGGATTACGATGTAATATTCCCACAGAACGAGACTCTTAATGCTTATGTGATTTATGGTAACCTTTTATCCAATCAGCAGTTGCCGATTATTAAAAACCAAAATATCTTACCTTTATATGATAAGTATTTTACCGTTGATGCACTTGTATTTAAGGATTTAAAATCTAAATCTGCAACACTTCGTAACAGAAAAACGGGCAAGGCTTTAAGGGTTGATTTCCCTGACGATAAATACTTCCTCTTATGGCATAAGCCGAATTCACCTTATATTTGCTTAGAGCCTTGGGACGGTATTCAGGATATCGTGGACAGTAGCTACGATATAACCGAAAAAGAGGGAATTATTTCACTTGACGGTAAAAAAGAGTATAACCATACACACTCAATTACAATTGTAGAATAGGATTGATATTATGTTAGAAAATTTAAAGAAGTTAAACCCAGAAGTTGAGCTTTATGATGTAAGCGATAAGGAATTTGCATCATTTGGACGAATTATTAAAAGTATTGATGCTGCCGAAATTATAGAAACTGCCAAAAAAATCCCTAATCCTGAAAGTGGTTCTTCGTATCTGCCCTCTGTTCCGGATTTTGAGTTTTTGAAGATAGCTTCCGAAATTGAAAATGAATTTTTCGGCTCATTACCCACTCAAATCGGTTACTGCTGGGGACATAGCAATTTCCTTAACGCTACCGAATGGCATACATCAAGTGAAATTAATATAGCTGTTACTCCTTTAGTGCTTATTTTAGGTCATGTCTGGGATATTGAGGACGGCAAGATTGATTCTTCAAAATTCAAGGCATTCTACCTACCCGCAGGTACTGTGGTTGAGGTTTATGCAACCTCTTTGCACTTCTGTCCGTGTGAAGTAAGCAAGGACGGTTTTGGCTGTGTTGTAGGTTTGCCTACAGGCACTAATACAGACCTTACTGTAAAGAAGGATGACCCAATGCTTTTCCGCAAAAATAAGTGGATAATAGCTCATGTTGACAACGAGGCTCTTAAAAATAAGGGTGTAGTGGCAGGTATTACAGGCACAAACTACGAAATTAAATATTAATAGGAACGATAATAAAAATGCAGGTTTTTTCAGCAACATTAAATCAAATGTTTGTATTGTTTACCTTTATGGCTTCGGGATATTTTCTCAATTTTAAGGGTATTTTACCGCTTAATACTTCGATAGCCTTATCAAGACTTGAGACTAATGTTCTTGTTCCTTGCCTTGTTTTCAATACATTTTATAAATACTGTACAGTTGAAAACGTGAGCCAGAAATGGAGCTATATTGTTTACGGAACAATAATAACGATAGCCTCAATAGTAATAGGTGTTTTTCTGTCAAAGCTTTTCGCAAAGGATAATTATTTGCAAAAGATTTATACCTATTCCTTTGCGGTAGCTAATTTCAGCTTTATGGGTAATGCTGTAGTTTTGGGAATTTTTGGTGAGGACACATTATTTGATTATATGATTTTCACCTTACCGCTTTGCCTATATGTTTATTCCTTTGGTACAGCCTCGCTTATTCCCAAAAAAGAAAATGAAAGCAATAAATTTTCTTTTAAGGTATTTTTAAGCCCTATATGTATGTCAATGCTGTTTGGAGCTATTGCAGGTCTTATCGGTGTGCCTTTGCCTAAATTTTTAGTAACTGCAATATCCTCTGCAGGGGCTTGTATGTCACCTTTAGCTATGATTCTAACTGGCTTTGTCGTGGCAAACTTCAGTATAAAAACCTTGGCAAAGGTGAAAAGAATTTATTTGGCATCTATTTTAAGACTTATTGTTTTACCAATTATTTTTGTATTGGTATTAAAGCTGTTTAAGACAGATTCTACGGTTATTATGCTGACTTTGTGTGCAACTGCTATGCCTTTGGGACTTAATACTGTAGTTTTCCCTGCGGCTTACGGCGGTGACACAACGCCAGGAGCCAGTATGGCACTTATTTCGCATTTAATGTCAATTATTACAATACCAATTATGTTTACATTGTTCATATAAAGGAGTAGAAGTATGAAATATCTTTTAGGTATAGATTTCGGCGGCGGTGCATCAAAGGCTACGCTTATTGATACAAACGGTACTATAATTGCTGAAAATACGGTTGAGTATCCAACCCTTTATCCTGAAAATGGTGCTTGTGAGCAATCACCCGAGGATTGGATAAACGCTCTCTGTGAAAACAGTAAAGCCTTGCTTTCAAAAAGCGGTATTAACGGTGAGGATATTCTGGCGGTAGCTATTGACTCTGCAACACATACCTCTCTTGTTTGTGACGAAAACTTTAAACCGCTTCGTAATGCAATGCATTGGACAGATACAAGAAGCCGCAAACAGGCTGATAAATTGCGTGAAGAATTAGGCGAGGAAATATTTAAAAAGACCTTCCACAAGCCTGATACTATTTGGACATTGCCTCAACTTATATGGCTTAAAGAGAGTGAGCCTGAAATCTTTGCTAAAACAAAATACATATTCTTTGAAAAGGATTATGTGCGCTATTTCTTAACTGATGTTTTTTGCACCGATTATATTGAGGCAGAGGGCAGTATGCTTTTTGACTGCAATAAAATGGAGTGGGACAGTGAGCTTTGCGAATTAGCAGGCATTACTGTAGATATGTTGCCACCTGTGGTTAAGCCTACTGACGTTATCGGCAAAATAACAGCTGCTGCCGCTAAGGCTACAGAGCTCTGCGAGGGAACACCCGTCATTTGCGGCACTACCGATACTGTTATGGAAGTTTTTGCAAGCGGTGCTGTTAAAAAAGGTGATGTTACCGTAAAGCTTGCAACCGCAGGCAGAATTTGTGTTATTACAGATAAGCCTTATCCTAATAGGCACTTGGTTAACTATTCTCATATAGCGGACGGATTTTGGTATCCTGGTACTGCAACCAAATCCTGCGCCGCTTCTTACCGCTGGTACAGAGATACCTTTGGCGGTGAATATAAAGAGCTTGATGATGGTGCAAAGGATGTTTCTATAGGCTGTGACGGTTTAATTTTCCATCCTTACTTGAATGGCGAATTAACACCCTATGCAGACCCAATGCTTTGTGGTAGCTTTACAGGAGTTCGTGCAACTCATACAAAGGCTCATTTCACACGCGCTGTTTTAGAGGGTGTTGCATACTCGCTTCTTGACAGTAAGCTTTACCTTGATTCACTTAATATCCCATATAACACTGTTGCTACTGCCATAGGCGGTGGCACTAAGGGTAAGCTTTGGCGACAGATGATTGCTGACGCTTTGGGAATAGCTCTGAAAACTACCGAGAGCAGTGATTCTTCCTTAGGCTCTGCTATGCTTGCAGGTATTGCGGTAGGTGTGTTTAAGGATGCCGAGGATGCAGTAGAAAAGTGCGTAAAAGAGGTTGATATTACATATCCCAACCCTGAAAATACACCTAAATACCGTGAGGTATTTAAGACCTATAAAAAAATTCACGATGCATTAGCACCGATATATAATGAGAGATAATATGAAAATATTAGTTTGCATCCGTCAAGGACTTGACGGTGAAATTAACCCCTTTGACGCTTGCGCTTATGAAGAAGCGTTAAGGGTTAAGGGTGCAGAGGTTACAATAATCAGTATGGGACCGCCGACTGCTAAGGACTTTCTTTTAAGGCTTACCCGTTTGGGTGCCAAAAAGGCGGTTTTATTGTCTGACAAGGCATTTGCGGGTGCTGATACCTTGGCGACTGCTTATACACTTTCTTTGGCGGTTAAAAAATTAAACCCTGACATTATTTTTTGCGGCAGACAAACCTTGGTGGGTGACACCGCACAAACAGGACCGATGCTGTCTGTATATGCTAAAACTTCTCTTATAACTAATGTTATGAGCATTGATGAAATAGGTGACACGGTAACCTGTACAACCCGTGATAACGGTACTGAAAAGGTGTCTTTACCTGCACTTTTGACTATTGAACGCATTAACAATTTAAGACTACCGAGCATAATGTCTAAACTCGGTGAGGTTGAAGTTTGGTCAGCTGAAGATATTGATGCAGATACCGAAAAATGCGGTCTTACAGGCTCGCCTACAAGGGTTGTAAAAACCTTTGAGAATGAGTCAGGTAAGAGAAAGTGCAAATTTATTTCTTCCTGTGAATTGCCTCGGATTATTGCCGAAGCATTAAACAAGCGTAATGATGAAACAGGGAAGTCGGTATCAAACTCACAACAACTCAGTAAAGTCGTTATTGTAGGCGAGGGTCCAAGACCATTCGCCGAAATTGTAAGTGACGATATAACCGTTTTACCCCTTACAAACGCAGAAGATTTAGCGCGAAAAATAACTGAACTTAAGCCTAATGCAGTGCTTTGGGGTAGCGATTCACTTTCAAAAAAGGTATCGGCTCAAGTAGGCGCTATGTTAGGTCTTGGTCTTTGTGCCGATTGCACCTTGCTTGAAACCGATGGTAAAGAACTTTATATGTACCGTCCTGCACTTTCGGGCAGTGTGATTGCAAAAATTGAGAGTTCGACAAAACCTGCAATGGCAACTGTGAGAACTACTCAAAACGCATCTGATATTGTGGTAGCGGCAGGCTATGGCGTAAAGGACAGCATTGGCTTAGTAAAAGCGTTTGCCGATAAAATAGGCGCAGATATTGCGACAACCCGAAAAGCTGTAGATAATGATATTTTACCTTATAATATGCAAGTAGGTCTAACGGGCAAAACCGTAAGTCCGCCCGTTTATATAGCAGTAGGTGTTTCAGGAGCGGTGCATCATATTGCAGGCATGCAAAGAGCAGGAACTGTTATTGCAATAAATCCTGATAAAAATGCGCCGATTTTTGACTTTGCGGATTATGGGATTGTAGGTTGTGTTGAGGAAGTACTTAAATAAGTGTAGAACAATTAAATTCGCAATATAAGCTCACCATTAAAACTGCACAATATCGCATATAAAAAGTTTATAGAATCTCCGTAGAAATGTAATCTTGAACCTAAAGAAGCAAGAGTAAGAATTAATAATTTATTTAAAATTTGATATAACTTTTTACTGTTATTACATATCCCTACATAACTCTACTGAGTGAGGTTTGAACGGCAAAAAGTTTAAAAAGTCAGGGTTGACAAAGGGTTTTCCCTATGTTAAACTGACTATGCTACATTTAAAATAAAGCAGGAGTGTTTTAAAAAGATAACGAAAATTGCAATGTTCCGAGAGGGTTAATTGCGCTTGTTTGTTATGCTTGGCTCCTGTGTATAGGGCAAAGGCAAAAGGACTGCAAGTTAGCACTTAACCTTAAGGGTTGAGTGCTTTTTTGTTATCTTTTTGCCTTCTTTTATGTTTTGTTCTCCGGTAAGTGACGGGTGCAAAATAAACGCATAAAGGAAGGTGGTTCAAAATGATTGTATTTGACATGGGAAGTTAGTTGCATCAATGCATTTTGTTGCCTTGGTGCCGAGAGTTACAGTCTGAATTCTGCGACAGACTGAGAATCACTAGCAGAAAACCATTGAAGTCGGGTTAGACTTTATCAGTCGATGCTCTAAGGCTGATTATCCGTATAACCGACATAATAGGAAATACGGAACTAAAGAGCTATCACGGTTACGGCAACGGACAAGGTGATAAAAAAATGGTAGATAGGCAGTGGCCCTATTACGTTGCTCGGTTTTATGATTTCCCGCAAAAAATTAGAACCCACTTTCACGCGGTGGTCTGAAGAAGGTAAGTAGGAAAAGTCGTGATATACAAAGCCCTTCACAAAGGCGATGTGAAATTAAGAGTGCGGATAGCAAAGCCGTTACGAAACGAGGATTGTTCGACTGCGAAACTGTTTCACTTATTACAGCGTTTATTAACGAAAATAAGTGTATAGCTTTGGCAAGGGTTCCTGCTGAAGTTATTGACGAAAATTTAGGAATCCACGACGTTTGAGAGTTCCGTCGGTAAATAAAACTGCTCAAGCGGTGGTGTTACCGTCCTTTAAGGGAATTCTCCAGCCCTTAAGGGAATGGCATACGAAAGTTACGGGATTTAATCGGTAATGAAAATCCCCGCCGAACGAGTGTTTAGTCTCGGCCGGGCTGAAATGCCTTGCACTCGGCGTAGCGTCAGCAAACAATACGAGGTTGTTTGCACTCTTGAAGGCAAGAGAACACGCACGGAAAATCTATTAATCTTGCGATGAAAGCAAAATAGATTAAGCCAAGTACTAACCTTATTTTACAGCAGAATACAAGAATAGAACTTTCGCTTCGGGATGATTTATGACTGTCTCTTCGAGAGTGTATGATTTACCTTTCGAGAGCAAGTTGCACCTGCGCCCACTCAAAACTTGAACAAGATTAAAGCTTCTCGGCTCTCTGCAAGTTGTCATTCGTATTATGAATGACAAGCTGCAGGAAGCCGAAGAAAGTAACGATGAAACTTAAGTAGCAGGTGCTATGACTATCATTTCTATGATGATAGATGATTGTCCTTTAGAAATGATTTATGACTCTCTTTTTGGGAGCCGAGCCGTTTCTATTGGACGTAAGTCAGATAGAAACGGCTCGGAGGCGCAGCCGGAGAGCCGGGATGAGCAGGGCAAAATAAACCCGCGTCAAAGAAGAATCAGCAAGAAATGAAGGTCTTTAGAACCCTTTGACAGTGGGTGTATTTTGCCCTGCGGAACTATCCTTTTAAGAGCCATATAGATTTTATATAGATTAATATTAGATTACTTTAATAATGAATTTTTGTAATTATGATGTTACTAAATATGGTCGCTGTACAACTAATGATTTACTTTTTGAAATGCTCTATGACTATAATTTTGAAATGATATTTTGAAAGTATTTTCATTCCCAAAAAAGATTGTGCTGACCGTCATTTTGAAATTACTTTCTTTTTGAGTTGGGGTCAGCACAATCTGCAAATTGATTTTTATGCCATTCACTTTGAAATGATAAATGACTTTCATTTCGAAATGAGCAAAGCATTCCTGTTTTCGTTTTGAAATGCCTTATGACTGTCATTTTGAAATGAGGGCGGCAAAAATTTTCGTCCACAAAATTATTTTCGTCAGGGAAATTTGAAATATTTTATTGACGAAAATCTGCCATTAACAATAATTTTCGTACACAGATTTTTACGCAGTGTCAATGTCCCTACACTTGCGTTGAAATACAATTTTTTATGAAAGGGGGAATTTGCAATGCTAGATTCTAATGATATTACAGTGCTAAATTCGGGCGTGTATAAGAACTTGCTTGCTCAGGTTGATGCCATATATAAGCACAGCAACGAATTGAGTTTTAAAACAAGAGCACGGTATTTTGAAGCAACAAAAAGGTTCTGCAAGTTCTTAGCCGATAATTTTCGTCTGCAAAATTTTAAGAATGTGGAAGACCGTCACTTCAAAGCATATGTGGAGCATTTGAAAGAAAACAATGCCGCCGCAACCATTCAATCCGATTTGTCAGGCATACGGTATTTTCACAGAAAGTCAGGCAGTAAAAATAGACTTTCAAAAAATGATAAGTTATCATTGCCTAAACGAGCGACAGGTAAAGAAGATCATTCTTTTCTTAAAACCGAGATTGACAGTATGCGACAGTTGGCTATCGAGCAAAGCAGACAAGATGTGGTTATTGCTATAGATTTTGCTTGCGAGTTTGGCTTACGGCTTGAGGAAGTTTGTACGCTTAGAGTTGAATACCTTATGTCTGCATTAAAGACAGGACAACTCGTAATAAAAGGCAAAGGCGGTCAGACGAGGGCTATTGATTTGAGTGCAAAACAACGAGAAATAATCCAAAAGTATCTCGATTACGCACGATGCTCAGGTCGATACCCTAAAGATTATTTGATTTCAAGCAGTGAAAAGAACGGCGTTAAGCGTGAAAAGCGCTCTTTACAAAATTGGATGAGTTATAACCGAAAAAACTTTATAGTTGAAAATCGCGAATATTTAAACGAAGACGGCAAAAAGCGAAGAACCGAGACAATCTCTTGGCACGGGCTTCGCCACACCTACGCACAAAGAACCTACGCCGAAGCGTTAGTAGAACGACCGAAAAGAGCACGCAAGATTGTAAGCGAGAATTTGGGTCATCACAGAACTGAGGTTACAAGAATTTATTTGGCAGATAAACCACAGAAAAAGTAATTTGTTTTTTAAAATGAAGAAGGATGAGTTTGAATTGACGACAAAATCCTGCTGACGAAATTCCGCAGGATTGATATATAGGGACATTTGGGAAAAATGTATCAGAGATGGCAGTTTGCCACCGTCTGTGAGGAGAATTTTTATGTTGTATGTTTTGAAGCCCGCCTCCGGCAGAAATGGAGGTAATTAAACGGTAAAGGAGGTGCTGTCCGTGAAAGATATTATTGTTCCGATTTGGGAGAAGAGTCATTTGACTATTGATGAGGCTTCTGCTTATTCGGGTATCGGTAAAAACACGATGCGTAATCTATGTAACGCAGAAGACTGCGACTTTGTGCTATGGATTGGTGCAAAGCGGTTAATCAAAAGACAAAAATTAGACGAGTATCTCGCACAACGCACTCGTATTGAAAGATAAAACGAAAGGCAGGTTTTCTAAACAGTCTGCGGGCTTCACACACACCGTATACTGTAAGAAAACTTCGAGGACAAGGAAAGGAGAGCTAAGTTAATGTCCCTTTGCTTTTCTAATTATAACGAGGCTTATCAGACCATGTTTACCGAGTATAAGGATATTGTTTCTGTTAAGGAAGCATCCATGATGCTTCACACCGGCAGAAAACAGATTTATAAACTTATAAAGCAAGGTAAGCTTGATAAGCTGGAACACAACGCTAAAGGATTTTTAATCACCAAGCGTTCAATTGTGGCTTATGTCTTAAATACTTCAGAAGAAGTATCTGCATAAGACACCCGCCTATTTTCAGGCGGCATACATACTTTAAAAACGGCCGTAAATCTATTTAATGCGGCTTTATGAAGGAGAGAGTTCGAATTGTTAAAGTGTGTGAAAGGAAGAAAAAATGGTAAAAGGTTCTGTACAAACAAAAAACGGTTGCTATTACACTGTTATATATTACTATGACAGTCAAGGCAAACGGAAACAGAAATGGCAAAACACAGGTCTTAGTATTCGCGGCAACAAGCGTAAGGCCGATGAACTGCTGAAACAGCGGATTGCCGAAATGGAAATCAGCCTGACAACCGAAAAAGAGAAGGTCAAGGATATGATGTTCTCCGAATTTATGTCAAGCTGGCTTGCGATGATTAAAAGTTCCATTTTAATCACAACCTACGGTGGCTATCAGTATTTTATTGAAAAGCGTATAAATCCCTATTTTGACCAAAAGAAAAAGACCTTGCAGTCAATCACAACAAGGGATTTGCAGGAATACTACAATACGATACTGTCATCGGGCAGTAAGTGGAACACTGCATCAAAGCACCATGCGGTAATTCGTAAAGCCTTGGATTATGCGGTTAAGATGGATTACATAGAATATAATCCGGCGATTAAAATCGAAATTCCAAAAAGGCAAAAGTATGTTGCAGAGCATTATGACCGAGATGAATTACAGACCTTGTTTGAGGCTGTAAAAGGCGATTTAATTGAAGTTCCGGTCATTCTGTCTGCGTTTTATGGTTTACGCCGCAGCGAAGCGTTAGGGCTAAAATGGAGTGCTGTGGATTTCAAAGAAAAGACTATTTGTATTAAGCACACTGTCTGTAGGACAAGAATTGACGGTAAGGAAGTAATTGTTCAAAAGGATACGACAAAGAACAAGTCGAGTCTTAGAACATTGCCGCTGATACCCGATATTGAAAAACTACTGCTTGAAACAAAGAAAAAGCAGGCTGAAAACAGACGAAAATGCAAGGATGCTTACAGCAAGGAATATACCGATTATATTTGTGTTGACGATTTAGGGGTTCTTCTTAAACCTGACTTTTTATCTCGGCATCTGCAAATAATTTTGAAAAAGAATAATCTAAAGCATATTCGGTATCACGATTTAAGGCATTCCTGTGCCAGTTTACTTATTGCAAACGGTGTATCCTTAAAAGAAATTCAGGACTGGTTAGGTCATTCGGATTACTCAACAACAGCTAATATTTATAGTCATTTAGAGTACAGTGCTAAGGTCAACTCGGCAAACAAAATTGCCGAAAAGTTGAAGTTGAAGTAGTGAAAAAGGACGGCTTAAAAACCGTCCTAATACATAATTTGCACATTTGTTGCAGAAAATTTTTCTAACAGTTTTCTAACAGATTTTGGGTGTTTTTGGGGTATTTTTTGACCTAAAATTTCGCCTCACGCGTTAGTTTTTTGAAAGAAAATTGCAAAAGAAAACGCCCGAAAACCGCTTGAAATAAGGGTTTTCGGACGATGGTGCGGATAACAGGACTTGAACCTGCACCGAGTTGCCCCGACTAGAACCTGAATCTAGCGCGTCTGCCAATTCCGCCATATCCGCATGTATTTATTAAGTTTTGATGTTTTGGTAGACATTTGGAAGACATCGACCAAAATTCGAGATTTTTGAAATTTAGAAAATCAAGTTCAAAATCTCGTAAAGCCTTGATTTTAAAGGGTTTGTGGCTTGTCTGGTAGAAAGCATAAGCCTAGATTCACGCAATAGTACCTGAACCATATTCATCTGCCAGTTCCGCCACAGGTGCACAAATTAGTTTTTGCCCTCTAAATTTTACACGGCGAGGACGACCGAGGCGGAACTTACTTTCAGATAAAATCTTACTTTCGGCTTAATCCGCAAATATAAAAACGCATTTCTGCGATTTTACCGATAACGCCTTACGAGCGCATTATTGATTATATGCTAAAAATACCTTATTGTCAAGGTTAAATGCTGTTACGTATTAAATTTAAACAAATTCGCCGATACAGTAACCGTTTTTTGCGGAAATAAGTTTAACATTCAAAATTTCGCCTGAATGGGCTGTTTCGGTTTTAACCTTTACACGGGTGTAGTTTTTGGTGTAACCTTCGGAAAAGCCGTTTTCGTTTGTTTCAAAAAGAACCGATACGGTTTTGCCGATTTGACCTTCCAAAAACTCTTTTTCGGTTTGGTTTGTGACTTCAATCATCTTTTTCGAACGGTTGGATTTTTCCTGCTTGCTTATTTGACCTTTAAGGTTGTAAGCCACCGTTCCGCTGCGGCGTGAATAGGCGAAAATGTGCGATTTTGCAAATCCCATTTCCTTTGCAAAGTTGATGCTTTCCAAAAATTCTTGCTCTGTTTCGCCCGCAAAACCCACCATTATATCGGTGGTGATTGCAGAATCGGGGAACATATTGCGGATACGTGTAACCAAATCATGGTAAAATGCGGTGTCATAATGGCGGTTCATACGTTTAAGTGTGGCATCGCACCCCGACTGAAGCGACAAATGAAACTGTGGGCAAAACTTTTCCTGCGCTTTAAAACGCATAAGCATTCGGTCGGTAATATGGTCGGGTTCAAGCGAGCCGAGCCGTACACGCTTAATGCCCTCAACCTCGCAAACGGCATCAACCGCATCGCAAAGGTTCATATCCTCACCTTTGCCGTAGGAAGTCAGGTTAATTCCCACAAGCACAATTTCTATAAACCCGTTTTTTGCAAGTTCTTCCGCCTCTTTTTTAATATCGGCTATCGGTTTGGAACGCACAAACCCACGTGCGGTTGGAATAATACAATAGGTGCAAAAACGGTCGCATCCGTCCTCAATTTTCATATAAGCACGGGTGCGTTCGGCAAATTCTTTAATATTAGGGGTGTTAAAACGTTCGGTTCGCTTGTGTTCGGAAACTTCAAAAATCCGTTCGCCCTCTTGCAAAAAACGGTGAACCGATTTTTCAATTTTTGCAACATCGGTATTTCCCACAATAATATCCGCCGCAGTTAAATCTTTGGATTTTTCGGCAAATGCCTGTACCATACAACCCGTAAGCACAATGACCGCTTCGGGGTTTTCTTTGCGGAAACGGTTTAGAGTTTGCCGTGTTTTACGGTCGCTTTCCGCCGTTACGGTGCAGGAATTGATAACAATAATGTCAAAAGGGGCGTTATCCGGCACAACGGTGTAGCCGCTTTTTATAAATGATTCACGCATTACTTCGGTTTCATACTGATTAACCTTGCAACCCAGCGTGTGAAATGCTATTTTCATAAATTCTCCTGTAATTGTTTGTAAAAATTAACCGCCAAACGGTCGCACCTTTCATTTTCGGGGTGACCTGCGTGTCCTTTAACCCATTCTATTGTAACATCGTGGGTTTTAATAAGTTCTAAAAGTTTTTCCCACAAATCGGGGTTTAGTGCGGGTTTTTTATCGGCTTTTCGCCAACCGTTTTTTTGCCAGGAAGCCGCCCAACCTTTGGTTATGCCGTCCGCCACGTATTTAGAATCGGTGACAAGTCGGACTTTGCACGGTTCTTTCAAAGCAGACAAACCCATAATTGCGGCAGTAAGTTCCATACGGTTGTTGGTGGTGTTTGCTTCGCCGCCGCAAAGTTCCTTTTCGTTATTGCCGTAACGCAAAACAACACCCCAACCGCCGGGTCCCGGGTTGCCGGAACACGCACCGTCGGTAAAAAGTTCAACATTTTTCATATAACACCTTAGTACTTTCTGTAACTGCCGATAACCTTGCCCAGCACCGACGGATTTTCGGGGTAAATCGGCGAAAAATCAGGGTTTTCGGGCATAAAGATAATTTGTTTGTTTTTAATAAGCAGTCTTTTTACGGTAGCAGAGTCACCGTCCATACCCACAACAATATCACCGCTTCGGCAAGGAGAATTCTTGTCCGCTACGATAATGTCACCGTCCAAAATTCCGGCATCTTTCATACTTAAACCCACAACCTTTAGAGCAAAAAGACCGTCCGAATCTTTAGTGGGATAGGGGATATAATCTTCAATTTCTTCTATTGCCAAAATCGGTTTGCCTGCGGTGATTTTTCCCACAAGCGGAACCAAAGAGGAATTGTAACCGGTATCAAGTTTAATGGCTCTTGAATATTTAGCGTCACGCACTATGTAACCCTCTTCTTCCAAAACGCCTAAAATTGCGTGAACGGTAGAGGTTGATTTTATCCCTGTGTTGTTACAAATTTCCCTTACGGTGGGCGGAAACCCGCCTGCCATTTGCTTTACAATAAAATTATAAACACTTTGCTGTTTTTCGGTAAGGGGACGCTTTGACATAACTGCCACTCCTAACGAACATTTATTCGTTTTTAGTATAGCATTATTTTTTGGGTTTTTCAACTGTTTTTGTGTTTCTTTTAAATATTTCCAATAAACCGAGTATAATTAAAAGCAAACCGAACAGTTTTCCGGTGATTTTTCCGCCTAAAAAGTCGGTGAGATACAGTCCTATTACCGAACCCAAAAGTCCGAAACCGGCGAATTTTAAGGTAATTTTCCATTTTATCTGCTTTTTAAAAGCGTAAACTATCACCGCAAGCAAACCGATAGGCACAAAGAACAAGAGGTTGATTCCTTGCGAAGTCAACTGTTTTGTATCTGTAAAAAGCGAAAGGTAAATTATTAAAATTCCGCCTCCGCCTAAACCCATACCGCCCAAAATACCCGAAAAAAGTCCCGCTAAAAGGGACGGGATATTCACTTAATCAGCAGGCGTATGCCTGCATAAATCATAAGTCCGCCGAAGACCTTTTTCAATAAAACGGGGGATATTTTGCTTAAAATAAATGTACCGGCAAATGCTCCTATAAGCCCCGAAGGAATGTAGGGAAAAGCATCGCCTAAATTTACATAACCGTTATATAAATACAAAACAGCCGACAAAACGGTTATAGGCAGAATTATTGCAACCGCATTTGCGTGGGATTCTTTTTGGCTTAATCCCATACTTTTTAAAAGCGGCACGGCAATCATACCTCCGCCGGCACCTAAAAGACCGTTTAAAATACCCACAGTAAGACCGCCAAAAGCGGTTTTAATATTTTGTTTACAAAAAGTTTTCATTTTACCACCGCTAATAGTTTGTGCCGTTACTTGAAAACAATACCGCTTTGTGATAAAATAATTAAAAACATTTAGGAAGTTATAAAATGGATAACGAAATTTTAGAAGAACAAAGAAGAGCAAGAGAAGAATTTTTACAACTTAAAAAAATGCAAAACGGTGAAATCAAACCCGAACCCAAACCGAGCGAAATAGCAATTAAACCCAAAACATTTAAAGAAAAACTGCAAAACTACTGGTTTCACTACAAATGGCACACAATAGCAACAGTCTTTTCGGTTGTTATTTTAGCCGTTCTTGTGGCACAGTGCGCCGGCAGGGAAAAGTATGATTATACCGTTGTTTTGTTTTCTTATAAATCTTGTTTAGACGCTCAAACCCAAAAAGTTGAAGAGTATTTGGAAAATTACAGTACCGACCTTGACGGTGACGGAAAAGTGAATGTTTCCGTAATAAACTGCAGTTTTAATGATAACGGAAATTTACAGTATAAAAACACTATACTTACAAAATTACAAACACAAATCGTCGGTAATAAAGAGGCGGTTATGTTTATGGTAGATAATGACGCCTATGACTATATGCAAACTATTGCCGACGGCGGAATTTTCGGCGCTGAACCGTTTGTTTTAGGCGAGGATTTTTATAACAAAACCGAAACCGAGGGATTGGGAAAACTGCCTGAAGGACTTATGTTGGCTTTAAGGCGTGTGGACGGAACAATGCTTGAAAATGAAGAACGAACAAAAGCCGTTTATAACGAATGTAAAAATGTGATTGAAAAAATTAAGGCAAATTAAAAATTTAACGGGATAGAAGTTAAAGCCAAACTTCTATCCCGTTTGTATTATGTCTTTGCCATTTTCATTACAATGGAGGTTGGGAGTATTTTTGCTGCCAATCTGTAAAATTTGTAGAAAAATTTGTCGCAAAAAACGGCTTTCCCTTTTCTTGACGCTTTAAGCGAATGTTCGGCGACATTTTGCGGATTGTCACGAGGCAGGGTATCAAAGGTGTGGCTTGTGCCTTTTTCAATTCCCGCAAGTCCCAAAAACTCGGTTTCCATAGGTCCCGGACATACCGCTAAACAGTTAATTTTACGGCTTTTAAGTTCGCTTCTCAGTGCACGCGAAAAACTCATAACATACGCTTTGGTAGAAGAATAAACCGCCATACGGGTATTGGGTGCAAAAGACGCTATTGAGCAGGTGTTTATAATTTCGGAATTTTCTTTCATAAAGGGTAGCGTTACGTTTGCCATAACCGTAAGCGCTTCGCAGTTTAGCCGAACCATACTTCCGTTTTCCTTTTTGGAAAGGCGGTCAAACATCCCCAGTTTACCGCAACCGGCGTTGTTAATTAACAGTTTAACATTTGCGTTTTCGGTTTTTAAAAGGTTTTCATAGGTTTCAATATGATTGTTATTTGTAATATCCAAATCTAAAATACGAACGGGCTTTGTAAGAAGTTTTGCCACTTCGTTAAGTTTTTCTTTTCTTCTTGCAATTAGCCAAATTTCGTCAATACTGCTACGCATTTTGTCAACTGCTTTTGCATATTCGGTGCCAAGTCCCGCGGACGCACCCGTAATAACCGCAATATTCATTTTAACACTTCCTTTTGTTTCATTATACTACGAAAACAGCTTTTTGCAAAACTTTTCTTTAAAATCGTTTAGTTTTTCAAACTCCATTGCTTCAATATAATAACTTTCAAGTTTGTCATGTACCGCTTTTGCCTCTGCCAAAGTGGAGTAACTGCATTTCAAAAGGTAGTCTATTGCTTTTTTGTTAAAGTTCATTCTTTCTTTGCTTTGCTTTAACTGTTTTGCGTTTGTGAATCTAACCGAATGAATACGGCGGGAATTGTCAGCGAAAGTTAAAAAGTCATTTTCGGTAACAAAACCCAAAGAAAGTTCGGGTATTATTATATGGTCGGTGATAATTGACGGCAAAAACGGGTTTTTAAAGGTTATAATTTCGTACCCGTTATTTAGTGCGGTTTCACGTATTTCCTCCATAATTAGGTTTGAAGAAGCGTAGTATTTATCCTTAATAACAACCAGGCGTTTGCAAATTTTTTCCGGCGTATCGGAAAATCCCATTAACCCTTTAGGACCTATACCGCCTAAAAATCCAACCCATTCGTGAGGTGTTTTATCAGTTTTCGGAATTAAGTTTTTGCAAAGTTTTTTTGCAAATTTTTCGGCTTTTTTTCTGTCGGTACAGAAAAGAGCGGTTTTGTAATTATCGGTCAAAAGTTTGCCGGCTGCCTGTAAATAGCGTGATGCCGTTTGGTGTAAACGCCCGTTTTCCTCTGTAAGTTCCAAAACTTTGGTTTTACCCTCTAATTTTTCGCTGTTCCAAAATTCCCCAAAGTTTAAAATTTCCTCGCAAACTGCGGGATATACAGGGTCAAGCGTATGCGGTGCCGTGCCGTCTAATATAACGGTTTTTTTGTCGGGTAAAATCACCGCATCAAGCGAATCGGGGTCGGAACTGCAAGGACAGGTTAAGCAGACAAGGTCATTTTCGTGGGCTTTTTTTGCAACAAACTTCATAAACGAAGATTTTCCGGTACCCGGTCCGCCTTTAATAATGTATACTTTCCAACCTTCGTATGGCTTATAACACTCGGCAAATTTGCTTACAAACCCTTCAAACGAGTTTGCCGCTAAAAATAAGTTTAATGTATCTTTTTGCATAGTTTTTCCCTCCAGGTAGTATATATTATGGGGAAAAATAGGTTTTGACACAAAGCCGTAAGTGTGTTATAATGTTGTAGAGTCGGTTAGACGGTTGCGGATAGTAATATCTGAGGAAAGTCCGAGCCCCACAGGGCAGAATAGCGGCTAACGGCCGCCGAGGGTGACCTTAGGGAAAGTGCAACAGAGATATACCGCCTGCTTTGCAGGTAAGGGTGGAAAGGCGAGGTAAGAGCTCACCGGTTTCACGGGAACGTCGAAACCCTGTAAACCCTATTCGGAGCAACGCTGAGTGTGGCTATACATTTGCCCGATGTGCCACGAAAAGCGGCTTGAGCGGAGGGAGCAATCCCCCGTCGAGATAGATGACCGTCCAAGACAGAACTCGGCTTACAGACCGACTCATTATAAAAAACAGGGACGATGCAAATCGTCCCTTTAATATATTGTACATCAAATATTATCAGCCGTGCAGGTCGGTGCCTATAAAGCCGACTTCTTTAAAATCTTCGGGATTGCGACGGATAATGTAATCTATATAAGATGCCACCATTTTTGCCGTTAAAATATAGCCCATAGGGTTCATATGACCGAGAAGGTAGAAATTCTCTTTGAATTTTTCATCGTATGTAGGCGCATATTTAAGTAGGTCAATAACATAGGTATTGTCGAATTTTTCGGCAAAATCGTAAAGCAGTGCGGCGTGCGCCTGCTTGTCCTTAATACGGGAATCGTTTTCACCATCATCTGCCATAGTCATTAGAAAAAACTTTGCACGGGGTTGAATCTGCTTTAAACGCTGTATTATTTCGGCGTAATATCCCGCAAAATTTTTCTTATTGTTTTTACAGTCGGTAAAATCGACGTCATTAACCGAACCCAACTCCTGATTTTGACAGATGATATCGTTTACGCCAAGTGCGATTATGTATGCTTGAGAAGCGTATTTAGGATTCCAAAAATCGTTTTCGTCGGCAAAAGTTTCGCAGTACCATTTTGCTGACATACCGCCGCGAGAAAAATTGTAAACCCGGCTTCCGCACATACGGGCAAGATACTGTCCCCAGGAATATTCGTACATATCGTGGTAGCCGTGGTTGCCGTCCGCATTAAGCGACTCAAACTCACCCGAGGAAAGACTGTCTCCCACACAGCAGATTGTGCGGAAAATTGAGGTGAATCCACCGTCCGTTACGATTCTGTCAAGCGGTTTTTCGTTTTGGTTTGCCATAAATTCTTCAATGTTCATAAATTTATGCACCTATCCTTTTTGTATTAAATTTTAAAATTTGTATATACGGGTAACATAAGAAAAGCCGAATTTATTATAACTTAAGATACTACTCAATAAAAAAGTTCAGCTAAATTCTTAATCAATTTCCTACAGTATAGTCGAATGGTAAAAAAATGTCAACCTAAATTCCGGTTTATGTTTTATATAATCGTGATTTTTGCCTTAGTAAAGGTTGTTTTGATTGCTTTATCTTAAGTAATAACATAATTTTTTCTTTTCAATCTTTCTTCAATCTTGCTTTGTATAATATGAAGCATAAGATAAAACTTCACGAAAGGAAAGAAAGTTATGTACATTATAAAAAACGCATTAAGATGTATAGGCAGATCCAAAGGGCGTAATGTTTTAATAAGTATTATCACCCTTGTGATTGCGGTTTCCGCCTGTATCGGTTTGTCTATCCGCCAAGCCGCAGAAAGTGCAAAGAAGGATACTTTGGAGGAATTAAATATAACCGCCGCCATATCGTATGACAGAAGTTCTATGATGAACGGTATGACGGGCGGCGAAAAATTCGACCGAGAGCAATTTGCAGAGATGATGGGAAATACTACGGCTCTTACTATAGAAGATTATGAAAAGTATTCTTCTGCCGAGTCGGTTGAGGATTTTTATTATACGGTGACCGCCGCTTTTAACGGCACAGACGAATTGTTGCCCGTAACAGATGAAACAGTGGCTTCGGAAAGCGAGTCCGATGCGCCGTCGAGCGGTTTCGGTACGGGAAAGGTATTCCCCGGCGGTAAAGGCGGCTTCAGTTCTTCGGACTTTTCTGTTATCGGTTACAGTTCTGACAGCGCAATGACCGCTTTTATTGACGGAACTGCCTCCGTTTTAGAGGGCGGCACAATGTTCCAAGAAGGAACAACCGAAAAGGAATGTGTCATTTCCGAAGAACTTGCCATTTTCAACGATTTGGCAGTAGGCGATACGATTGTTCTTGTAAATCCTTTAGTTGAAACCGAAACATATCAACTGAAAATTGTAGGGTTTTACAGAAGTTCCTCGAACAACGATTATTCAATGTCAATGTTCGGCAAAAGTCAAGACCCTGCAAATCAAATTTATATGAGTTCTGCCGCATTGCAAACCCTTCTTGACGCTTCGGACGAAGTTTCTGTCACCGTTACGGACCAAAATACCGGCAGAGAAAGCGACAGCGCAATTACCGGTTCAATTTCGGCAACCTATGTATTTGAGAATACCGAAAAGTATTATGCTTTTGAAGAAGAGGTACGCAATCTCGGTCTTAATGATTCCTATACCGTATCTTCCCCCGACCTTACTGCCTTTGAAAAAGGGCTTGCGCTGAAGACGGATATTGAGAGCAATATTTCTGTCGAAGGTAACAGTACCCAACTAAAACAAATTGTTTCAATATTACTGGATAACGCTATTCGCCACAGTAAAGAGCAAAGCGAAGTGTATTTGTCTTTAAAGCGGGAACACTCCGTTGCAAAACTTTCGGTAATAAATAAAGGCGACGAAATCCCCCAAGAACAACGGGAGCAAATATTTGAACGTTTCTACCGTGTTGATACCGCCCGTAACAGCGAGGATAACAGTTACGGACTGGGTCTTGCCATTGCAAAAGCAATCGCAGTTTCCCATAAAGGCAAAATAGAGGTGCAATGCTATGACGGATTTGTGGAATTTAAAGTACAAATTCCCACATTATAAGCAAAGTTGCAAAAACAGCAAAGTGGATCGCAAAAATATAATAAATTGACATATTTTGCAATATATAGTATCATATATAGGAAAGGTGCTGAAAAAGTTGATTTGTAAGATTGCGGAGTTTGTTGTTGAATTTTTAAATCTTTCCTTGGACAGTCAAAAATATTTTGAAAACTTTTTGTCCGGTGATACTCCCGAAGTTTCTTTTGAAATTTCAGAACAGGATATCCAATTTGAAATAAATGCAGTTAATGGAAAATGCACACGTATTAACGCAGAATTAGCGGCGGCACTTCGCAAATTTGCTTATTGGATGCTTGACAGTAAGGCGTTTTTGTTACATTCGTCTTTAATTGAAGTGAGCGGTACGGGAGTTTGTTTTGCCGCACCCAGCGGCACGGGTAAAACCACCCACACACGCCTTTGGCAACAACTGCTGGGGGATAATATGACAATTATTAACGGGGATAAACCCATAATCCGTTTTTTTGAAGACCAAAAGTATCCTATCGGTTACGGCACTCCGTGGTGCGGAAAAGAAAGGTATGGAATTAACGGTAAAGTGCCTATAAAGCATATTTGTTTTATTGAACGAAGTGATAAAAATATTTGCGAAAAGTTAGAAGTTTCGGAAATTTTGCAGTTGTTTTTCAAACAAATTTTTATTAAAAGGCAAAATCCTGCCATGGTTTCCAAAACACTTAAACTTGCCGATATGTTTTTAAATAATATTTCGGTCTGGAAAATTAAATGCAATATGGATATTTCCGCCGCAAAGGTTGCTTATAATACTATTTTTGAGGAGAACACAAATGAAACTTAAATACGATTTTGTAATAGAAGAGGTTGCAGGTCAAAGGGTTGCAATGATAGTTGGGGATAATACCGAAAAATCTGGGTTCTTGCAACTTAACGGTACCGGCGCTTACGTTTTAAATCTGTTTAAAAGCGAAACAACCGAAGAGGCAATTATTGCCAACATTGAAAAAGATTTTGAAGTTGAAGACATAGAAGAAGTTAAAATGTGGGTTGATTCCTTTATTAACCTTTTAAAGGAAGCCGATGTGTTGGAATAATGGACGATAATTTTAAAAACGCAAAACTAATGCTTAGCGAATACGGCGAAATTTCGGGCAAAACCGTGGGGAACAGTATGTGGCCGTTGTTTCGTTCGGGCAGGGATATTGCAACGGTTAAAAAACTTTGCGGTAAACCCAAGGTAAACGATGTGTTGCTTTACCGCAAAAAAACAACCGATGAATTTATACTTCACCGGTTGTTGAAGATAACAGAAGACGGTTATATCATAAGGGGAGACAACAAATATATCACCGAATTTGTTACAGATGAGGATATTATAGGTGTTATGACCGAATTTGTAAGAAAAGGCAAACGTTATGACTGTGAAAACGGGTTATATAAACTCTATGTTATTTACATAAGGGTAAGTTATCCTTTCCGACGTTTTATGCATAAGGTTGAAACTTTTTTGAAAATCGTTAAACGGAAACTAATAAAATGTAAATCAAAGTAGGAGGGTTTTAACGCCCTCCTGTTTAGTTTTTAAGCCGATATTTTGTACCGTAAAAATTTTTTCAAAAAATATAAAAAAATACTTGATTTTCTAATTGAAATGTGTTATCATTCATAGGTACGCTGTGGAAATATGGCGTAAAAACATGCGTTGATGCAGGAGGTGGCCCGTCAAGAACGGGGAAATTTCTGCGGAGTATGTCCGATTTTAAACCGGGCGAAAGAATTAGGAGTACATAGGAAACTTGCGACCTTATGTACAACGGCAAAGCGATTTGCCGTCCGGAATTGACTGTAACCCCAGCAATCCGGTTTTATATTGTGCAGTGAAGAAACACACGGCACGGTGTAAGTTTTGCCCGCCAACTATTTAAGGAGGCGAATTTCACATGGCAGTGAAAGAAAAAATTCGAATTCGAATTAAAGGTTACGACCACGCGCTTGTAGACCAGTCTGCAGAAAAAATTGTAGAAACCGCTAAACGTACAGGTGCAAGGGTATCAGGTCCCGTACCGCTACCCACCGAAAAAGAAGTTGTAACAATCCTTCGTGCTGTACACAAATATAAAGACAGCCGCGAACAGTTCGAAATGAGAACACACAAAAGGCTCATAGACATAATAAGACCTTCCAACAAAACTGTTGAAGCGTTGACAAGTCTTGAGCTTCCCGCCGGCGTGGAAATTGAAATTAAACTTTAATTTCTGTCACGGTGTGGTCAAGTTGGGAAAACCCCAACCAATAACCAAAGGAGGAAAAAAACAATGCAAAAAGGTATCGTTGGCAAGAAGCTCGGTATGACCCAGCTTTTCGATGCAAACGGAAACGTTGTTCCGGTTACTGTTATTGAGGCAGGTCCCTGTGTTATTTCACAGAAGAAAACAATCGAGAATGACGGTTACGAAGCAGTTCAAATCGGCTACGGCGATTTGAAAGCAAACAAAGTAAACAAGCCGATGAAAGGTCACTTCGCAAAAGGCGACGTTGCTCCGAAGAAGGTTCTTCGTGAGTTCCGTTTTGATGACATCAGCGCTATGAACGTTGGCGACATCATCAAAGCAGACGTATTCGCAGAAGGCGACACGGTAGATGTAAGAGGTACTTCAAAAGGTAAAGGTTATGCAGGTGTTGTAAAACGCTGGAACTTTGGCCGTCTTAAAGAATCTCACGGTACAGGCCCTGTACACCGTCACGGCGGCTCTTTGGGTGTTATTGACCCCGCAAGAGTATTCAAGGGCAAAAGAATGGCAGGACATCTCGGTAATGAACGTGTAACCGTTCAGAACTTGAGTGTAGTTAAGGTTGACGCAGAAAAGAATATCATCGCCGTTAAAGGCGCTGTTCCCGGTCCTAAGGGCGGAATCGTAGTTCTTTTCGACAGCGTTAAAGCTTAAGGGAAGGAGAGTATCATATTATGCCTAATGTAGCAGTACTAAATATGGCAGGCGAAAATGTAGGTAACATCACATTGAGCGATGCTGTATTCGGAATTGAACCCAACGCAGTTGTTATGCACGCTGCAGTTGTAAACTACCTTGCAAATCAAAGACAAGGCACACAGTCCACTCTCACCCGTACAGAAGTTTCCGGTGGTGGCAGAAAGCCTTGGAGACAAAAAGGAACCGGTCACGCAAGACAGGGTTCAACAAGAGCTCCCCAATGGAGACACGGTGGTATTGTTCACGCACCGAAGCCGAGAGATTATTCATACTCTCTCAACAAAAAGGTTAAGCGACTTGCACTTAAATCTGCTTTGTCTGACAAAGTTATCGGCGGTAACCTCATCGTTCTTGATGAATTAAAACTCGATACTTACAAGACAAAAGTTGTAGCCGACTGCTTAAACGCTATCGGCGCAGGAAAGAAAGCACTTATCGTACTTGAAAACAACGATGCATTCGCAGTTAAGAGTATCGCAAACATTAAAGGTGCTAAGTCTGCTCAAATCAACACAATCAACACTTATGACGTTATCAATGCAGATACTTTGGTAATCGTTAAGGGTGCTGTAGCAAAACTTGAGGAGGTATATGCATAATGAAACTCGCACAGGATATCATTATTGCTCCGGTTATTACCGAAAAGAGCATGTCGGGAATCGCTGACAAGAAATACACCTTCAAGGTAGCAAAAGACGCTAATAAGATTGAAATCGCAGAAGCTTGCGAAAAACTTTTCAAGGTTAAAGTTGCAAAAGTTAATACAATCAGTGTACGTGGTAAGGAAAAGCGTATGGGCCGTTACAGCGGTTATACTGCTTCCTGGAAGAAAGCAATCGTTACATTGAAAGCAGATTCTAAGCCGATTGAATTCTTTGACGGTCTTATCTAAACAAAGAGTTTTGCTTGGAAATAGCTATTAAAATCTTCGGCGGTCTTCCGCCTAAAGAAAGTAGCGAAATTTCCGGTGATGTATGAAGCTGCAAAGCGGCTTCGCTAAGCCAAAATAGGAGAGTGAAATAAAAATGGCTATAAAACACTACAAGCCGACTACCAACGGTCTGCGTAATATGACAACCATGGATTATTCCTGCTTGTCTAAAGTAGAACCCGAAAGAAGTTTGCTTGAGCCTTTAAAGAAAAATGCCGGCAGAAACAGCTACGGCAGAATTACCGTTCGCCATCGCGGCGGCGGAAACAGAAGAAAGTACAGAGTTATTGACTTCAAGAGAAACCGTTTCGGTATCCCCGCTACTGTTCAAACTCTTGAATACGACCCGAACCGTTCGGCTTTTATCGCTCTTATTCAATATGAAGACGGCGTTAAAAGTTACATCATCGCTCCTCAGGATTTAAAGGTTGGCGATGTTATCATAAGCGGTCCCGATGCCGACATTAAACCCGGTAACGCACTTCCGCTTAACAATATTCCGGTTGGTACTTTTATTCACAATATCGAACTTTACCCCGGTAAGGGCGCACAACTTGCCCGTTCCGCAGGTAATATGGCACAACTTATGGCTAAAGAAAACGGTATGGCACTTCTTCGTTTGCCTTCCGGCGAACTTCGCAACGTACCGGTTAACTGTATGGCAACTGTCGGTGTTGTTTCCAATCCGGAACACGCTAACATCAATTACGGTAAAGCAGGCCGTAAACGCCACATGGGTTGGAGACCTACCGTCCGTGGTTCTGTAATGAACCCCTGTGACCACCCCCACGGCGGTGGTGAAGGTAAGTCACCTATCGGCCGTCCCGGCCCTGTAACTCCTTGGGGTAAACCTACCCTCGGTTACAAAACCCGTAAGAAAAATAAGCAAAGCAATAAATATATTGTTAAGCGTCGTAAATAGTCCACGAAAGGAGATTGAATTATGGGAAGAAGCATTAAAAAAGGCCCTTATGTGCAACCTGTTTTGCTTAAAAGGGTATTAGAAATGAATGAAGCCGGCGAAAAAAGAGTTCTTAAAACTTGGAGCCGTTCATCAACCATATTCCCCGATTTCGTCGGACACACCTTTGCAGTACATGACGGTCGCAAACACGTACCGGTTTATGTAACAGAGGATATGGTTGGACACAAACTCGGTGAATTTGCACCGACAAGAACATTCAAAGGCCACGCAGGTTCTAAAACCAGCGGTAAGTAAGCGGCTGAAAGGAGAGTTTAACTATGGAAGCAAGAGCAGTTTTAAAATATGCTCGTATTTCACCTCGCAAGGTGAAGGTTGTTATGGATTTAATCCGTAACCAAGATGCTGACAAAGCTATGGCTATACTCAAATTTACTCCTAAGTCCGCTTGCGAGTATTTAGAGAAGCTTTTAGCATCAGCTATTGCAAACGCAGAAAACAACCACAATATGGACGTTTCACGTCTTTATGTTGCCGAATGCTTTGTTTGTCCCGGACCTACTCTTAAGAGAATCCGTCCGAAAGACCACGGCAGAGCACACCGCATCTTAAAGAGAACAAGCCATATGACTATCGTTCTTAAAGAACGTGAAATCTAAAGAGGAGGTTTAAGTTATGGGTCAAAAAGTTAATCCGCACGGTTTACGTGTAGGTGTTATCAAAAACTGGGACTCACGTTGGTTTGCCAAAGACAACGTTTTCGGTGATACTTTGGTTGAGGACTACAACCTCCGTAAATACCTCAAGAAAACACTTTATTCTGCAGGTATTGCAAAAATCGAAATCGAACGTGATGACAAGCGTGTGAGATTACACATCCACTGCGCTAAACCGGGTATGGTAATCGGACGTAACGGCAGTGAAATTGAAAAACTCCGTGAAAATTGCCAAAAAATGCTCGGCAAACCGGTAATTGTTAACATTGTTGAAATCAAGAATCCGGATGCAGATGCTCAGTTAGTTGCCGAAAATATTGCAACACAACTTGAAAAACGTATTTCTTTCCGCCGTGCTATGAAACTTGCCATTGGCAGAGCAATGCGTCTTGGCGTAAAGGGTATTAAAACTCAGGTTTCGGGCCGTCTCGGCGGTGCTGAAATCGCAAGAAGCGAACAATATCACGAAGGAACCATCCCGCTTCAAACTTTAAGAGCCGACATTGACTACGGTTTTGCCGAAGCAGACACAACCTACGGTAAAATCGGTGTTAAGGTTTGGATTTACAAGGGCGAAGTTCTTGCTGATAATCGCAGAACTAAAAAAGAAGGAGGAGCCCGCTAATGTTAATGCCTAAGCGTGTAAAATACCGTAGAGTACACCGTGGTCGTTTGACCGGTAAAGCTCTCAGAGGTAATACAGTAACACACGGTGATTTCGGTCTTCAGGCAACTGAACCTGCGTGGATTACCTCAAACCAAATCGAAGCTGCCCGTATTGCTATGACACGTTACATCAAACGTGGCGGTAAAGTTTGGATTAAAATCTTCCCCGATAAGCCGATCACCGAAAAACCTGCCGAAACTCGAATGGGTTCAGGTAAAGGTTCACCGGAATATTGGGTAGCGGTTGTTAAGCCGGGCCGCGTTATGTTTGAAATCGGCGGTGTTAGCGAGGAATTAGCCCGTGAAGCTATGCGTCTCGCTGCTAACAAACTTCCTATTAAGTGTAAGTTTGTAA
This sequence comes from Acutalibacteraceae bacterium, assembly GCA_036310925.1. Lineage (GTDB taxonomy): Bacteria > Bacillota > Clostridia > Oscillospirales > Acutalibacteraceae > UBA737. The sequence goes on along the minus strand of JAXJQX010000014.1, from coordinate 27,651 downwards.
CCAAACAGGAAATGGGTGGTGAGCAGTAATGAAAGCAAAGGAAATAAGAGAAAATACTTTACCCGAACTCAATGAGCAGTTGGCAAAGTTAAAGGAAGAATTATTCAACCTTCGTTTCCAACTCGCCATTAATCAGCTCGAAAACCCCATGCGTATAACCGCTGTCAAGAAAGATATCGCTCGCATTAAGACAATTATTCGCGAAAACGAAATCAAAGACAGCAAGAATGCTTAATTTTGGGAGGTAAAGCGAGATGAGCGAAAGAAACCTTCGTAAAACAAGAGTAGGTATTGTTGCCAGCGACAAAATGGATAAAACCGTTGTAGTTGCTATTAAGGACAACGTAAAACACCCGCTCTACAAGAAGATTATCAAAAACACTATCAGACTTAAAGCTCATGATGAAAATAATGCCTGTGGCGTAGGCGACAGAGTGCTTATTATGGAAACCAGACCGCTTTCTAAAGATAAAAGATGGCGTGTGGTAGAAATCATCGAAAAGGCGAAGTAAGTCTTACAAGGAGGAAACCACTGTGATACAACAACAGAGTTACCTCAAGGTGGCTGACAATACCGGTGCAAAAGAAATTATGTGCATCCGTGTTCTTGGCGGCTCCAGAAGGAGGTATGCCAACATCGGCGATGTTATCGTTGCTTCTGTTAAGAAAGCTGCTCCCGGCGGCACAGTTAAGAAGGGCGACGTAGTAAAGGCAGTTGTAGTTCGTTCTGCAAAAGGTCTTCGCCGTAATGATGGCACATACATCAGATTTGACGAAAATGCGGCTGTTATCATCCGTGATGACAAAAACCCCCGCGGTACCCGTATTTTCGGACCTGTAGCCCGTGAGCTTCGTGAGAAAGATTACACCAAAATCCTTTCTCTCGCTCCGGAAGTACTTTAATGGGAGGTATTGAAAATGAGTAAACTTCACATTAAAACAGGTGATACCGTAGTACTCCTTACAGGAGACAAAAAAGACCGCAACAAAACCGGTAAGGTTCTTGAGGTTAGCCCCAAAGAGGGTAAAGTAATCGTAGAAGGCATCAATATGGTTAAAAAGCACGCTAAACCGCGCAAAGCCGGTGACCCTTCGGGTATTATTGACACCGAAAGCGCAATTTACGCTTGCAAAGTACAACTTGTATGCCCCAAATGTAACAAACCGACCAGAGTAGGCACTAAAGTTTACGAAGACGGTAAAAAAGACCGCTACTGCAAAAAGTGCGGCGAAACATTCTAAGAGTAGGAGGAACAGACTATGTCAGTATTGGCTAATGAATATAAATCGTCGGTTGCTCCAGCACTTATGAAGAAATTCGGCTACAAGAGCGTAATGCAAATCCCCAAGCTCGAAAAAGTAGTTATAAATGTTGGTGCCGGCGAGGCAAAAGACAATTCTAAAGTTATTGACGCTATTGTTAATGATTTAGGCAAAATCACCGGTCAAAAGGCAGTTCCCTGCCGTGCTAAAAAGTCGGTAGCGAACTTTAAACTCCGTGAGGGTATGCCTATCGGTGCAAAAGTTACACTTCGCGGTGAGCGTATGTATGAATTTGTTGAAAGACTTTTCAATGCAGCACTCCCCCGTGTACGTGACTTCAGAGGAATTAACCCCAATGCTTTCGACGGCCGTGGCAACTATGCTATGGGTATCAAAGAACAATTGGTATTCCCTGAAATCGAATATGATAAAATTGACAAAGTACGTGGTATGGATATTATTTTCGTTACCACTGCTAACACAGATGAAGAGGCCCGTGAGTTATTAACTCTTATGGGTGCTCCGTTTGCGAAGTAAGGAGAAGGAATTATGGCTAAAACTGCTATGAAAATCAAACAGGCACGTCCTGCAAAGTTTTCTACAAGAGAGTACAACAGATGTAAAATCTGTGGTCGCCCCCACGCTTATCTTCGCAAGTACGGCATCTGCCGTATATGCTTCAGAGAACTCGCTTACAAAGGCGAAATCCCCGGAGTTAAGAAGGCAAGCTGGTAAGGTAAACGAAGGAGGTTGACGGCATGCAAATTACCGATACAATCGCTGATATGCTTACGAGAATTCGTAACGCTTCTTCAGCAAAACATGATTCGGTAGATATCCCTGCGTCTAATGTAAAAAAGGCAATCGCTCAAATTTTGCTTGACGAAGGATATATTACAAGCTTTAACGTCGAAGAAGACGGAAAGCAAGGCGTAATTCATATTACTTTGAAATACGGCCAAAACAAATCGCAAATCATCAACGGCATTCGCAGAGTTTCGAAGCCAGGTTTGCGTATCTACACAAATGTAGAGGATATGCCTAAGGTTATGAAAGGCCTTGGTATAGCAATTCTTTCCACCTCTAAGGGTATTATGACAGACAAAGCAGCTCGCAAAGCCAACGTTGGCGGCGAAGTACTTGCTTTCGTTTGGTAAGGAGGTAACGTTCAATGTCAAGAATAGGAAAGAAACCGATTGCAATTCCTGCCGGTGTTGATGTTAAAATCAACGGTTCTGAAGTTACCGTTAAAGGACCTAAGGGCGAATTGAAAAACACCTTCAATGCTGATATCGGCATTGCTATGGAAAACAATGAAGTTATTGTTACCCGCCCTTCCGACGATAAAGAACACCGTGCATTACACGGTCTTACCCGTACACTTATTGCCAATATGGTTGAGGGTGTATCCAACGGTTACAAAAAGGAACTTGAGGTTAACGGTGTAGGTTACCGTGCACAAAAGCAGGGCAAAAACTTAGTTATGAACTTAGGTTATTCACATCAGGTTATTATGCCTGAAGTTGACGGTATTACCATTGAAGTACCTAACAACAACTCGATTATTATTAGCGGTGCCGATAAGCAAAAGGTTGGCCAATTTGCTGCGGAAGTACGTGAAAAACGTCCCCCCGAACCCTACAAGGGCAAAGGTATTAAATACGTTGACGAACACATCCGCCGTAAAGAAGGTAAAGCCGCTAAGGGTGGAAAGAAATAAAAAAGGAGTGTATAAACCATGGTTACCAGACCAAACAGCAATGAGGCAAGACTTAAACGTCACGCTCGTGTACGTTCTAAGATCAGCGGTACTGCCGCTTGCCCCCGCCTTGATGTATTCCGCTCCAACAGCAATATTTACGCCCAGCTTATCGACGATGTAAACGGCGTTACTCTCGCCGCTGCTGCTTCCAACGAAAAAGATTTCGGTGCAAACGGCGGCAACAAAGAGGGTGCTCGCAAGGTTGGACAGTTAATTGCTGAACGTGCCGTTTCTAAGGGCATCTCCGAGGTTGTTTTTGACCGCGGCGGATACATTTATCACGGCCGTGTCAAGGAGCTTGCCGAAGGAGCCCGTGAGGGCGGCCTCAAGTTCTAAGAAGGAGGAATACTTTTGGCTACAAATATTGACGCATCAACATTAGATTTAAAAGAGCGTGTAGTTTCCATTAACCGTGTTTCTAAAACCGTAAAGGGCGGACGTATTATGAAATTCTCCGCTTTGGTTGTAGTAGGTGACGGTAACGGTATCGTTGGCTTCGGACTCGGTAAAGCAGGCGAAGTTCCGGACGCTATCCGTAAAGGAATTGAAGACGCTAAGAAAAACCTTATTAAAGTTTCTTTAAAAGGTACAACAATCCCGCACGAAGTTATCGGCGAATTCGGCGCAGGCCGTGTTCTTATGAAACCCGCTGCTCCCGGTACCGGTGTTATTGCCGGCGGTGCAGTTCGTGCCGTTGTTGAAATGGTGGGTATCAGCGATATCCGTACAAAAGCTTTACGTTCAAACAATCCTTGCAACGTAGTACGTGCAACCATTAGAGGTTTAGCATCACTTCGTAGCGCTGAACAAGTTGCGGCTATCCGCGGCAAGTCAGTTAAGGAAATCGTAGGTTAAGGAGGAGCAGCATTATGGCAACAAAAAAGGCTGCGTGCCTCAAAGTAACACTCGTTAAGAGTACAATAGGTTCTAAAAAGGACCAAATCGCTACTGTAAATGCTCTGGGTCTTAAAAAGGTAGGAGATTCTTCTATCCAACCCGACAATGCACAAACAAGAGGTAAAATCAATAAGGTTTGCCACCTTGTAGAAGCAGTAGAAGTTAAAGCGTAAGTTCGCTTAAACGGTTTTAACCCCGTGAAATAAGCAAGGAGGTGCGAACAATGAAAATGCATGAATTAGCTCCGGCTTTCGGCTCTACAAAAGAGTCAAAGCGTATTGGCAGAGGCCACGGTTCAGGTCAAGGCAAAACTGCAGGCAAAGGCCACAAAGGTCAAAAAGCACGTGCAGGCCGTGGAATAAGAGCAGGTTTTGAAGGCGGTCAAATGCCTTTGCAAAGACGTGTTCCGAAACGTGGTTTCAATAATATTTTTGCTGAAGAATGGGCAGCAATCAATGTTGCCGCTCTTGAAGTGTTCGAAGACAATACTGTTGTAGACGCTGCTGCTTTGGCACAAAAAGGAATAATCAAAAAGGCAAATCTTCCGATTAAAGTTTTAGGTAACGGAAAACTTACCAAGAAGTTGGAAGTTAAACTTAATGCTTATTCTGCATCTGCTGCTGAAAAAATCACTGCTGCCGGCGGAAAGGCTGAGGTGATCTAATGTTAGAGACACTCCGTAATGCCTGGGTGATTAAAGATATCCGTAAAAAGATTTTCTTTACAATCTTTATTATCTTAATCTTCCGCATCGGTTCGGTTATCCCGGTTCCTTATATAGACGTTGCAGCCCTCAAAGCCGCAAACGATGCCGGAACAACCAACGAATTTTTCAGTTACCTGTCCATTTTAACAGGCGGCGGACTTGAGTACGGTGCAATCTTCGCTTTGTCGGTTACCCCGTACATCAACTCTTCAATTATTATCCAACTTTTATGTGTTGCCATTCCCGCTTTGGAACGGCTTTCCAAAGAAGGCGAAGAAGGTCAAAAGAAGTTGGCACAAATTACCCGTATCGCAACCGCAGTGTTGGCGCTTATACAGGGTACGGCATACTTCATTTATTTAAAGAACAGCAGTTATTTAAGTGTATCGGGCGGTGCAACCGTATTTGCAGGTATCGTTATTGTGCTTGCATTTACTGCCGGTTCCACACTTGTTATGTGGTTGGGCGAGCGTATTGACGAAAAGGGTATCGGCAACGGTATTTCAATGTTACTTTTCGCAGGTATCTTGTCCCGCGGTCCTCAGGCATTCCAAGCATTGATTGCTTATTGGAAGATGGACAGACAGGTTGCGGTTATTGCAATTATATTGCTTTTCTTGGCTGTAATTATGTTTGTTGTTTGGATGACCCACGCAGAACGCAGAATTCCTGTTCAGTATGCTAAACGTGTTGTAGGAAACAAAATGTACGGCGGTCAAAACACCCATATTCCGATTAAGGTTAATATGTCGGGTGTAATGCCTATCATTTTTGCTTCATCAATTCTTATGTTACCCACAATGATTTTGTCGTTTATGTCAAACACAGATTCTTCGTGGTACAAATTCCTTTCACTTTTCAGTGTAAGAGGTGTTTTCTACGCAGTAGTTTATTTCTTGCTGATTATCGGTTTTGCGTATTTCTATGCAACAATCCAGTTTAATCCTATTGAAATGGCTAACAATTTGCGTAAAAACGGCGGCGCTGTTCCGGGTATACGTCCCGGCAAACCCACATCGGATTTTATTTCAAAAATTTTGTCAAGAATAACCCTTATGGGTGCTATATTCCTTAGCATTATCGCAATACTTCCAATTTTGGTCGGTTCTGTCGGCGGAATTAACATTTCTCTCGGCGGTACATCCCTCTTAATTATGGTCGGTGTTGCACTTGATACAGTTCGTAACCTTGAATCTCAAATGATGATGCGTCATTATAAAGGATTCTTGGATTAAGGAGATTTGAAATGAAACTTATACTTTTAGGCGCTCCCGGTGCCGGAAAAGGCACTCAGGCGGAAATTATTTCCGAAAAATACAATATCCCTACCATTTCTACCGGCAACATTATCCGTGCTGCACTTAAAAACGGTACAGAAATGGGTTTAAAAGCTAAATCTTATATCGATGCAGGAAACCTTGTTCCCGATGATGTTGTAATCGGCATTATTAAGGAACGTCTTTCTGAGGATGACTGCCAAAACGGCTACATTCTTGACGGTTTCCCCCGCACAATTCCCCAAGCCGAAGCGCTTGACACAATGGGCTTTGATATTGATGTTGCACTTTCTATTGAGGTGGCAGACAGCGAAATCGTTAAGCGTATGTCGGGCAGACGTGTTTGTGAAAAGTGCGGTGCCAGTTATCACACCGAATATAAGAAACCCGATAAAGAAGGCGTATGTAACTTCTGCGAAGGTAAATTGGTTATTCGTAAGGATGATGAACCCGAAACGGTTTTAAACCGTCTTAACGTTTATCACGAACAAACCGAACCTTTGAAAGATTACTACAAATCCTGCGGTAAACTTATTACGGTTGAGGGACAGGATGAGGTTGAAGATACAACCCGTTTGGTTCTTGCTGCATTGGAGAAGTAAGTATGGTAGTGCTCAAAACAAGTCGTGAACTCGGCATAATGAAAGAAGCATGCAGAATTTCGGCAGGAGCATTACAAACAGTAGGCAAGGCGGTAGAGCCGGGTGTTACAACATTTGAACTTGACAAATTGGCGGAAGATTATATCCGAAGCCAAGGCGGCGAGCCGAATTTTAAAAACTACCACGGCTACCCTGCTACCGCTTGTATATCAATAAACAACGAGGTTATTCACGGCATACCTTCTAAAAAGCGTAAAATCTGCGCAGGTGACATTGTAAGTGTTGACCTTGGCGCAAGGTTTGACGGCTATAACGGCGATAATGCTGCCACATTTGCTTGCGGAGATGTATCCGAAGAGGCAAAGCGGCTGATGGACGTTACCGAAAATGCCCTTTACGAGGGGATCAAGGCGGCGTGCGTAGGCAACAGAATCGGCGATATAGGAGGCGCTATTCAGAAGTTTGTCGAAAGTGCAGGTTTTTCGGTGGTACGGCAGTATGTCGGCCACGGAATAGGAACCGAATTGCACGAAGCACCCGAAGTTCCGAATTTCGGCACTGCGGGACGCGGAATCCGCCTTTTACCCGGAATGACTTTGGCAATAGAACCGATGGTAAACGCAGGTCACTATGATGTTAAAGTTTTGCCGGACGGATGGACTGTTAAAACCAAGGACGGTTCACTCTCGGCGCATTTTGAGCATACGGTTGTCATTACACCGGACGGACCGAAGATTATGACTTTAGTTTGAGGTTTAGTATGGTTGGCAGAATAGTATGTTCTAAAGCGGGACGGGATAAAGGTTATTTTATGATTGTTGTGGGCTCTGATGAAAAATTTGTTTACCTTTGCGACGGTAAGGAACGTCCTTTGGAACGTCCCAAACGCAAAAACAAAAAGCATTTGCAGTTTACAAACACCGTTCTTGAAAAAAGTAGTTACAGCACAAACAAATCTTTAAAAAAGGCACTTGCGGTTTTTAAAAGTACCGCAAAATTTAAGGAGGAAACGTAATGTCTAAACAGGACATGATAGAGCTTGAAGGCACCGTTGTTGAGGCAATGCCTAATGCAATGTTTAAAGTAGAAATCCAAGGCGGACATCAAATACTTGCTCATATTTCGGGCAAACTTCGTATGAATTTTATACGAATTCTTCCCGGTGATAAAGTAACGGTTGAAATGTCCCCGTACGATCTGTCAAAAGGACGCATTACTTGGCGTTCAAAATAACAGTCAAAATTTGAAGGAGGTATAAACCTAATGAAAGTCAGACCTTCTGTTAAAAAGATTTGCGAAAAATGCAAAATAATTAAGCGTAAAGGCAAAATTATGGTAATTTGCGAAAACCCGAAACACAAACAACGTCAGGGTTAATACGCTTAACGAGAAAAAAATGGAGGTGCTTTGATAAATGGCACGTATTGCTGGTGTTGACCTTCCGAATAACAAGAGAGTTGAAATCGGACTCACATACATTTTCGGAATCGGTCTTACTACATCTAAAAAAATCCTTGCCGATACAGGTATTGACCCTGATATCAGATGTAAGGACTTAACTGAAGATGATATTTCAAAGTTGCGTGAGTACATCGACCATAACCTTCAAGTAGAAGGTGACCGTCGTCGCACAATCGCTTTTGATATCAAAAGACTTATCGAAATTGGTAGCTACCGTGGTTTGCGTCATCGCAAGAACTTGCCCGTAAGAGGTCAACGTTCCAAGACTAACGCACGTACACGTAAAGGTCCTAAGAAGACTATCGCTAACAAGAAGAAATAAGTAGGAGGGAAATAAATGGCTACTGCTAAAAAGTCGACCGCATCACGCCGTCGTCGTGAGAAAAAGAATATTGAACGTGGTGCCGCTCATATCCAGTCTACCTTCAACAATACCATCGTAACCATCACCGATACACAGGGTAATGCTCTTTCTTGGGCATCTGCAGGTGAATTAGGTTTCCGCGGTTCAAGAAAATCCACTCCTTTCGCTGCACAGTCTGCAACCGAAACTGCTGCTAAAGCCGCTATGGAGCATGGTCTTAAAACCGTTGAAGTATATGTTAAAGGTCCCGGAGCCGGACGTGAAGCTGCTATCCGTGCATTGCAGACAGCAGGTCTCGAAGTAAGTATGATTAAAGACGTTACTCCGATTCCTCACAATGGTTGCCGTCCTCCCAAGAGAAGACGTGTATAATCAATAAACATTCGTTGCAGTTTTTACTGCAAATAAATTTGGAGGTGTAAAAGATGGCAAGATATACCGGTGCAGTTTGCAGACTTTGCCGCCGTGAGGGTAAAAAATTATTCTTAAAGGGCGAACGCTGCTATTCTGAAAAATGTTCTGTTGGTGTAAGAGCATACGCTCCCGGTCAACACGGACAAGGTAGAAAGAAGTCATCCGAATACGGTTTACAGCTTCGTGCTAAACAAACCGCAAGACGCTTTTACGGCGTTCAGGAAAATCAGTTCCATCATTATTTTGAAATTGCTGAAAGAAAACAAGGTATCACCGGTGATAACCTTTTGAAAATTCTTGAAAGCCGTCTCGATAATGTGGTTTACAGAGTGGGCTTTGCTTCTTCAAGAGCAGAAGCAAGACAACTTGTAGGTCACGGTCATTTTGAAGTAAACGGAAGCCGAGTAGACATCGCTTCTTATCTTCTTAAAGCCGGCGACGTTGTAACTATTTGCGAAAAGAGCCGCGGCAGCGAAAAAATCAAAGCCGTTTTGGAAGCAAACAGTGCAAGACCTGTTCCTCAATGGATTGACGTTAACCGTGATGCATTCAGCGCAAAGGTTATAAATCTTCCTAACAGAGATCAAATTGATGCTCCTGTTGAAGAACAACTCATCGTCGAATTCTACTCTAAATAATAGTTAGAATTTTACTGACACTTACCGTACGAAGTGTGAAAATTTAAAAATACTGTACGGAGAAACGGAGCTTTTAAATGATAGAAATTGAAAAGCCCAGAATAGATACCGTTGAAATCACCCCCGACGGAAAATACGGTAAATTCGTAATGGAACCGTTGGAACGCGGATATGCCACAACCCTTGGTAACAGTATGAGAAGAGTTCTTCTTTCAATACTTCCCGGCGTTGCGGTTACCGGCGTTAAGATTGACGGTGTGGTGCATGAATTTTCAACCGTTCCCGGTGTTAAAGAAGATGTAACAGAAATCATTCTTAACATTAAGGGACTTATTGCAAAACTTCATGCCGATACGGCAAAAAAGATTTATATTGAAGCAGAAGGTCCCTGCGTGGTTACCGCCGCTTCGATTAAAGCCGATTCCGAGGTTGAAATCCTCAACCCCGATATGTATATCGCTACTTTGGACGAGGGCGCAAAACTCAATATGGAGATGACTCTTGACAGAGGCAGAGGTTACGTTTCGGCTGAACAAAATAAATCCGCCCATAATGTAATTGGTACAATTCCGGTTGACTCTATTTATACACCGATTCTTAAAGCAAACTTTACTGTGGATAACACCCGTGTGGGTAATGTTACCGACAAGGGCAAATTAACCCTTGAAGTTTGGACGGACGGTTCTATAAAAGCAAACGAAGCAGTATCAATGTCGGCTAAAGTTCTTATAGAACATCTTGATTTCTTCTTGAACCTTACCGAAGGCGTAAGCGAAAGCGAAAGCATTATGGCCGATACTAAAGTTGCGGAAAACGAAAAAGTTCTTGATTTAACTATTGATGAACTTGACCTATCTGTACGCAGTTTCAACTGTCTTAAACGTGCAGGTATTAACACGGTTGCAGACCTTATCGGCAAATCCGAAGAGGATATGATGAAGGTAAGAAACTTGGGCCGTAAATCTTTGGAAGAGGTTATCGCTAAACTTGATTCGTTTGGCTTTACCCTTAAAAAAGAAGATGAATAAAACACTTTTAAGGAGTGAATAGAAATGCCAGGTACCCGTAAACTCGGAAGAACCAGTGACCATAGAACTGCTATGCTTCGTGCAATGGTAACTTTCTTGCTTGAAAACGGCAAAATCGAAACAACCGTTACACGTGCTAAAGAAGTTCGTTCCATGGCAGAGAAGTATATTACACTCGCTAAAGATAATAGTCTTCACAATAAGCGTCAAGCATTAGCATTCATTACAAAGGAAGATGTAGTTGCTAAATTGTTCAACGAAATCGCTCCTAAGTACAAGGATGTTGACGGCGGTTATTGCAGAATTATCAAAACAGCTCCCCGCCGCGGTGATGCTGCAGAGATGGCAATTATCGAGTTAATCTAATTTCTCTGGCTTTAGTACTCACATTGTCAATTACGGAAATAAAACCGTAAAGGCGCCGATGATGTGTGTACTAAAACAACTAAACTTACAAAACCCACCTGAATTTCAGGTGGGTTTTGAATTTAGATATGGTTCTATTCCTAATGTTGGGGGTTATATGAAATTTTGCCTCCCTTGCCTAAAGGGAGGGGGACCGCCGAATGGCGGTGGAGGGATTCGTTAAGGTTAGGCGGGACGATGTGGGCATCGTCCCCTACGAATTTAGATGTTAGATTTTAGACAGTAGACATTAGACATTAGACTATATCCCCCAGTCACGGGAATCCCCTCGCCAACCTAACGGTTGCCCTCTCCCCCTTAGACAAGGGGAGCATTGCCGCGACAGCGTCTCGGCTGCCGCCTTGGTCGGTGCTGTTGCTTCTGGGCGGTGTCTAACGGACACCCGCACCCTTTAGGCAAGGGAACAAAAAATGCCCCAACATTTACAAAAGAACCGACGTTAGATATTAGACATTATTGATTAGCGGTTTCGGTGTTTTCGGGGACGGTTTGTGTGTTATATTCGCTTTCGGTTAAAAGGTAACTTGAAATAGCGTAAACCGTTTGTCCGTTGTAAATAAGTTTTGACCAACCTTTGTCACTTTTGCCTTTAAGTTCGGCAAACTCACCGTTTTTAAGGGTGTAAATTACTTGTGAATCGTTTGTAGTTGGTGCTGAACGTAAATTAGTCTCGGTTTTAGCGGTAACCTTTCCCGAAGCGGGGGAAAATCCGTCCGAAACAGGTGTGTTTTCCTGCGGCTTGCTTATTATTTCGGTTGTAAGCAAACTTGTCTTTGCGTATACGGTTATGCCGTTATACAAAAGTTTTGTCCACCCGATGGGACTTACACCGACTCTCTTTACAAATTCACCGTTTTTAATTGTGGCAACAAGTGTACTGTTTGTAGTGGGTTCGGAACGTAGGTTGGTTTCATCCTTTGCGGTAACTTCACCGCTTGCGGGGGTAAACCCGTCAGACACTTCGGTGTCTTTTTTTGGTTTATAATCTTTATCGGCGGTAAGGTAACTTGTTATGGCGTAAACCGTTTTGCCGTTGTAACTGAGTTTGGACCAACCGTTGGTTCCGGTTGCCGTGCGGGTTAAAAATTCACCGTTTTTAAGGGTGGCTACAATGTTGCTTTTTGTTGTCGGCGCATCACGGAGGTTGGTTTCGTCCTTTGCGGTAACCTGTTCGGAAACGGAGGTGTAGATTTTACTGTCCTCGCTCGGTGCCGATGTGTCGGCAGGACGTGAATTAGGAACTTTTGCCGCCGTTTTTTCTCTTGTAAAGTATGATACCGATAAATCCACATTACCCGTAATTCCGTTTACACTGCCTTTATCGGTGTACTGCCAAATTGAGTATTCACCGCTGTAATCGGGGGTTTCGGTATTGGGGTAGGGAGTGGAGGAAAAATTGGCAAGCCATATCGGGAAAGCCGATTCAATACGTGCGGTATCCCAGTATTTTTCGCCCTGCAGTTCGGACTTTGCGGCGTAAAACATTCCCTCGTACCCTGAGGATTTTACGTGGTTTAAAAATGCAACTGCATTTTCGGTTCTTTTTGAATTTGAAAGGGAGTACATACGGCTGTTTTGGGAAGTGAATCCCTCGCAGTCATAAACAACGGGGTAGGAAATAGGGTAACCGGCAATATTTTCGGTCGTCCATTTGGCTTCTTCGGTGGCTTCGGCAGTTGTTTTGGCGGTGGAGAAAAAGTAAACCCCGATAAGCAAACCCGCTTTGTCTGCCTGTTGAATATTATAATCGGCATAATCATCCTTGTATATTACGCCGTCCTCGCCCCTAAATCCAATTCTTATAATCGCAAAATCAATTCCCGCATTTTTTACCGACTTCCAGTTAATTTTACCCTGCCATTTTGAAACGTCAACACCGTTTGCTTTGCCTTTTTTAACTTCTAACTTATCGGCTTCTACCTTAACGCCCGACTCGGTATTTAAATCAAGGTTTTCGGGGTCGGCAATATCGCCGTTTTCGGCGGAAACGGTGGACACAACCGAAGCGGTCTCGCTTGAAGTGACGGTTGTTTCTTCTTTCTTGCAAGCGGTAAGAGTAAATAGGAAAACAGATATGTTAAAAATACAAAATACCCTTTTTAATAGTTTAAAGTTCAAGACAAAAACCCACCTTTTAAGTGATTATGTTATAATTATAACTCTGTGGGGAATATTTGTCAATCAAAAAAAGTCGCTTTAAATAGGTATAGAACCCTTTACAGCAGTAGTGTTTTGTGGTATAATTCATCTATTGTAAATTGAGGAGAAAAGAAAAATGAAGGAATTTTATTTAAAACCGAAACTTTTTTCGGTGGCAAGAAAGCACACCGCCGAGCAGTATCTAAAAGACGTGATTGCGGGTATAATTGTTGCAATTATTGCACTTCCGCTCTCCATTGCGTTGGCACTCGCTTCGGGTGTCGAGCCGGCTTGCGGTATTTACACCGCTATTTTTGCGGGTTTTGCGGTTTCGTTTTTCGGCGGCAGCCGTGTTCAAATTGCCGGTCCTACCGCCGCATTTGCAACGGTTGTTGCGGGAATAGTGGCAACCGAGGGTATGAACGGACTTATAATTTCTACCGTTTTAGCGGGCATAATTTTAATGATTATGGGGGTTTTCAAACTCGGCTCGCTTATTAAGTTTATACCCCATACCATAACCGTCGGTTTTACGGGCGGTATTGCCGTAACAATTTTTATAGGTCAAATAAAGGACTTTTTAGGGCTTACCTACCCCGCCGGTGTACGTCCTATTGAAACTTTCCAAAAAATAGAACAAAACATAAAGTCTATTTCCACCTTTAGCCCCTGGGCGCTTTTAGTCGGCGTTATTTCACTTGCTATACTTATAATTTATCCTAAATTTGAAAAACGTGTTCCCCCCTCGCTTATTGCGGTAATTGTGGGTGCGGCTTTAGTAAAACTTATTCCCGCTGTTGACGGCGGTGTTAATACAATAGGCGAACTTTATACAATTCCGTCGGGCTTGCCTAAATTTACATTAACGGGTCTTGAAATCACCCCTCAAATAATTTTAAAATCTCTGCCCTCTGCCGTAACTATTGCGGTTTTGGCGGCTATTGAATCCCTGCTTTCCTGTGTGGTGGCAGACGGTATGATAAATTCCAAACACAACTCCAACGCCGAACTTATGGCACAGGGTATAGGTAACGTGCTTTCGGTAATGTTCGGCGGTATTCCCGCTACGGGCGCTATTGCAAGAACGGCGGCAAATGTTAAAAACGGCGGCAGAACACCGGTTGCGGGTATGGTTCACGCTTTGGTACTGCTGTTGGTACTGCTCTTCTTAATGCCTTTGGCAGGGCTTATTCCAATGCCTACCATTGCGGCAATACTCTTTATGGTGGCATATAATATGAGCGAATGGCGTAAATTTGTAGGTATTACAAAAAAGAAAAATATCCCCGATATTTTAATTCTTTTTACCACCTTTATTCTAACCGTGGTGTTTGACCTTGTGGTTGCTATTGCGGTTGGAATGGTTATGGCTGTTGTTTTAAGACGGATAAAGACAAACTGAGAGAATAACAGAGGTTATTTTAAATGCAAAAGCAAAAATATAAATTTAGGGACTTAATGAAAAGGTTTTTGCCTTATTATAAAAAATACACTCCCACTTTGGTGCTGGATTTAATATGTGCATCCCTTACCACCGTTTGCGAAATAATACTGCCCCTTATTATGAAGCAAATTACAAATGCCGCAACCGGCAATATTGCCTCGCTTACTTTGGGGTTTGTTCTTCGGGTGGGTATTTTGTATTTTGTGCTTAGAATTATAGATTCCTTGGCGTATTATTATATGGCGTACAACGGCCACGTAATGGGTACTAAAATTGAAACCGATATGCGGCGTGACGCATATTCCCATTTGCATAAACTTTCGGACACTTATTTTAACAATACCAAAATCGGTCAAATTATGGGACGTATTACCAACGACCTTTTCGACGTTACCGAATTTTCCCACCATTGCCCCGAAGAATTCTTAATTGCGGGCATAAAGGGAATTGCATCTTTTGTGATTTTGCTTAACATTAACATACCGCTTACCTTAATTATTTTCATAATAATTCCCGTAATGATTGTAATTTGCGGTAAAATTAACCGCAAAATGAAAGCCACCTTCAGAAAACAAAGGGTGGTAATAGGCGAACTCAACGCCCGAATAGAAGATTCGCTTTTAGGGCAAAAGGTTGTAAAAGCGTTTGCAAATGAAGATATTGAATGTGAAAAGTTTGAAAAGGATAATCAAAACTTTTATTTGACCAAAAAGCGTTCCTATAAACTTATGGGTTTGTTTTCCACCTCAACCCGATTTTTTGACGGTGTTATGTATGCTACGGTGGTTATAGC
The DNA here is from genome assembly GCA_036310925.1 of Acutalibacteraceae bacterium. Lineage (GTDB taxonomy): Bacteria > Bacillota > Clostridia > Oscillospirales > Acutalibacteraceae > UBA737. The sequence continues at coordinate 12,437 of JAXJQX010000014.1, read as the reverse complement.
GGGCAGTATTTTTATGATAAAGGGTAAAATTACGGCGGGCGACCTTGTGGCATATTTGCTTTATGTTACCACCTTTATTGCAACGGTAAGAAGAATTATAGAATTTTCCGAACAGTTCCAAAGGGGTATGACGGGCATAGAGCGGTTTTTGGAAATTATGGATGCCGATATAGATATTTTCGATGGTCCGAATGCCGTGGAACTTACCAACCCGAAAGGGGATATCGAGTTCCGTGATGTTTCGTTCGAGTATCCGGACGATAAAAACAGGGTATTTTCGGGACTTGACCTTAAAATTAAAAGCGGCGAAAAAATTGCCTTTGTCGGTCCTTCGGGCGGCGGCAAAACCACCCTTTGCAATTTAATCCCACGTTTTTATAACGTAAACGGCGGGGAAATTCTCCTGGACGGTAAAAATATTAAAGATTACACCCTAAAATCTTTACGCAGTAATATAGGTATGGTACAGCAGGAGGTTTACCTCTTTTCGGGAACGGTTTTTGAAAATATATCCTACGGCAAACCGGGTGCTACTTTAGAAGAAGTTATAAAAGCCGCCAAAAAAGCAGGTGCGCACGAATTTATAATGGCGCTGAAAGACGGGTACAACACCTATTTAGGCGAGCGGGGTGTAAAACTTTCGGGCGGACAAAGGCAAAGAATAAGTATTGCACGTGTTTTTCTTAAAAATCCGCCGATTATTATTCTTGACGAAGCCACAAGCGCGCTTGACAACGAAAGTGAATTTGCGGTTGCAAAATCGCTTGCAAAATTAAGCGAGGGCAGAACCACAATTACCATTGCCCACCGGCTTTCCACCATTCGCAATTCGGACAGAATAATGGTGCTTACCGACGAGGGTATTGTAGAAGACGGCACTCACGCCGAACTTTTGGAAAAGAAGGGCTTGTATTACCGCTTTAACGAAATGGTAAATGAACTTGCATAATGTAACCATTATGTGTTACAATGAATAAAATTAAGTATAACCCTGTTTTGGAGGATTTAATTTGGTTTATAATAATGTGTTAGAGGCGGTAGGAAATACCCCGCTTATAAAACTTTCACGAATAGTACCCGAAGACAGTGCAGACATTCTTGTAAAGTACGAGGGTGTAAATATAGGCGGTTCTATTAAAACCCGAACGGCACTTAATATGATAAACGATGCCGAAAGCAAAGGGATAATCACACCCGATACCGTAATAGTTGAGCCCACAAGCGGTAACCAAGGGATTGGTCTGGCACTGATAGGTGCGGTTAAGGGGCTTAAAGTGAAAATAATTATGCCCGATTCGGTAAGCGAAGAACGCCGTAAACTTGTAAAGGCGTACGGTGCGGAATTAGTGCTTATTCACGATGATGGGGATATCGGCGCTTGTATTGAAGAATGTTTGGCAACTGCGCTTAAAATGGCAAAAGAGGATAAAAACGTCTGGGTTCCCCAACAGTTTGAAAACCCTGCTAACCCGCAAATTCATAAAAATACCACCGCTGCCGAAATTTTAGAGCAGGCAGGTTGCAAAATTGACGGTTTTTGTTCGGGCGTAGGTACAGGCGGTACATTGTCCGGTATAGGCGAAACCCTTAAAAAAGCCAACCCGGATATTACAATTTGGGCGGTAGAACCCGAAAATGCGGCAATTCTTTCGGGCGGAAGCATCGGTACACATCTGCAAATGGGAATAGGGGACGGCATTATACCCAAAAACCTTAACCTTGAAATTTTTTCAGAAACGGTTATAGTGACCGACGAAGAAGCAATAGAAACTTCCAAAAAACTTATCGCAAAAGAGGGTATCCTTTGCGGTATTTCAAGCGGTACGAATGTTGCGGCGGCACTTTGGTTGGCAAAAAAACTCGGCAAAGGCAAAACGGTTGTAACGGTATTGCCCGATACAGGCGAAAGATATTTCAGCACAGAACTTTTTTAACAGAAAAGGAGAATGAAAAATGGCAAACATCTGGCACGATATTTCACCAAAACGAATCACCCCCACGGAATTTATGTGCGTGGTGGAAATCCCCAAAGGCAGTAAGGCAAAATACGAACTGGACAAAGAAACCGGATTTTTAATGCTTGACCGTATTCTTTACACTTCTACACATTATCCCGCAAACTACGGCTTTATTCCTCGCACCTACGGCGACGACGGCGACCCGTTGGACATTTTGTTGCTCTGTGAACAAACACTTGAGCCCTTAACCCTTGTAAAGGCATATCCAATAGGGGTTATTTCTATGATAGATAACGGCAGAAATGACGAAAAAATCATTGCAATTCCCTGCAATGACCCTACATATAACCATTATACCGATATTGACGAATTACCAAAGCATATATTTGACGAAATGAGCCACTTCTTTACGGTTTATAAAAACCTTGAACATAAAGAAACCGCCGTAAACGAAGTCAGCGGTAAAGAGGCGGCGGTGCAAATTGTAAAAGAAGCGATTGAACGCTATATAGAAAATTTTTGTAAATAACGCAAAATAAAAGCAGAATATATATTTAATGTTGGATTTCAAGAATTATTGCCTTCCTCTGTCACTTCGTGCCATCTCCCCACACTGTGGGGAGTCACCCTCGTCAGAAGGAGCCAAAAGATAGTTTATCGACACTCTCAAACACCGATAAGTTTAAATACCTATCGGTGTTTTTTCTTTTTTCTTATGGAAAACAATTTTTTTATACCAATTATTAAAATTTTAAAAGGAAATAAAATCAAATCAAATAATCTGCTATAAAAAGCGCTCTTAAAACATATAATAACGGGTTTTAATTTTCCGCAATATTCGCACAAATCCAAATCCTTTGAAATTATAAAATCTTTTTTGCTGTATTTGTTACCGTTTGATTTGTTAAAACATTCAAAACATATTTCAGACATAAATAGCACCCTTTGTTTTACAAAACACCAACAAATGTTGGTATATTTAACATTTTAATTTCTTATACTTATTTTGTCAAGAACAATTGTGGGTGAAATGTATGAGAGAAATATTATCCAAACGCCTAAAGCAGTGTAGGAAAGAAAAGGGCTACACACAAGGTCAGGTTGCTATTTATTGCGATATAACCGAAAAAACTTATCAAAATTACGAACTTATGACACGTGAACCCAAATTGGAAATATTGATTCGTTTATCAAAGGTTTTTAATGTTTCAACCGATTACCTTTTAGGATTAACCGACTCTAAAAAATAACAGCAAGCCGAATTTTCGGTTTGCTGTTTAAAGTTTTAATACAAAATTTAAGGTTAATTGTTGTCTTCTATGTACTTAACCAATTCGCCGATGGTTTTAATGTTTTCAATTTCTTCATCGGGAATTTCTACTTGAAATTCATCTTCAATAGACATTAAAAGTTCAACAACATCCAAACTGTCAGCGCCTAAATCCCTTGCAATATCGGTATCCATTGTCATTTCTTCGGTATCGGCATCAAGTTGTTCGGCTAAAATTTCTTTAATTTTATCAAATATCATAAAAATCCTCCTGAAAAATATGTCGGAACACGACATCTAATATAACAAATATATGTTCAAAATCTCAATTTGTCAATAGTTTTTTTACATTATATTTAATATTATAAAAACAGTTGCAAAATTATTCATTATAAATTATAATAGATGTAAATGCGAATTTGAAAGGTGGAAAGTGTTTTCACACTGTTATTATGGCTAAAGAAAAGTTAGTAAAATCTATTACATCTATGGAAGAAGATTTTGCAAAATGGTATACCGACGTTTGCATAAAAGCCGAACTTATTGACTATGCTTCGGTTAAGGGCTGTATGATCATTCGTCCTTACGGTTATGCAATTTGGGAAAATATTCAAAAGAATATGGATGCTTTGTTTAAACAAACAGGTCACGAAAATGTGTATATGCCTATGTTTATTCCCGAAAGTCTTTTGCAAAAGGAAAAAGACCACGTAGAGGGGTTTGCACCCGAAGTGGCTTGGGTAACCCACGGCGGTGAAGAAGAACTGGAAGAACGCCTTTGTGTTCGCCCCACTTCCGAAACTCTGTTTTGCGACCATTTTAAAAATATAGTTCACTCTTACCGTGATTTGCCTAAACTTTACAATCAATGGTGCAGTGTTGTGCGTTGGGAAAAAACCACCCGTCCTTTTTTGCGTTCACGTGAATTTTTGTGGCAGGAGGGTCACACTCTCCACGCCACTAAAGAGGAAGCCGAGAATGAGACCATTAAAATGCTTAATATTTACGCAAAATTTGCCGAAGAATATTTGGCAATGCCGGTTGTAAAGGGTGTTAAAACCGAAAAGGAAAGGTTTGCCGGGGCAGAGGATACCTACACAATAGAAGCCCTTATGCACGACGGTAAGGCGTTACAGAGCGGTACTTCCCATTTCTTTGGGGACGGTTTTGCAAAAGCGTTTGACATAACTTATACCGATAAAAACAATAAACCGGTTTATCCGTTCCAAACCTCTTGGGGTACTACCACCCGTCTTATAGGTGCGGTTATTATGACCCACGGGGACAATAGCGGTCTTGTACTTCCCCCTATGATAGCACCGATTCAGGCAGTAGTTGTCCCTATTGCCACACATAAAGAGGGCGTTTTGGACAAAGCAAACGAAGTTTACGCACGTCTTAACAATATTTGCCGTGCTAAAATTGACGTTTCGGATCAATCACCCGGTTGGAAGTTTGCCGAATACGAAATGAAAGGCGTTCCTGTCCGTATTGAATTAGGACCTAAAGATATTGAAAACAATGTCTGCGTTGCCGTTCGCCGTGATAACGGGGAAAAGGTTGTTATTAACCTTGACGAATTGGAAGTTAAAATCCCCGAACTTTTAAAAGCGGTTCAGCAGGGTCTTTACGATAAAGCGTTAGCAAGACGTGAAAGTATGACCTATGATGCTCACAATCTTGACCAAATGGTTGACATTGCCGAAAATAAACCCGGTTTTATCCGTGCTATGTGGTGCGGAGAAAGGGAGTGCGAGGATAAACTTAAAGAAACAGCAGGCGTTACTTCCCGCTGTATTCCGTTTGAACAGGAAAACCTTGACGGTAAGTGCGTTTGCTGCGGTAAGCCGGCAAAGCATATGCTCTATTGGGGAAAAGCGTATTAAAAAAAGCACCTTCGGGTGCTTTTTTTAATGATAGAGAGTATTTATATCGCTTTATTAAGGATTGCGCACATAACGGTTATATCGTCTTCACGTTTTTCGGCTCTTCTGCGCTTTGCACAGGAGCATAAATGTTCGGCAAGGTCATTTGCAGAACCGTCCCGCCATGCCTCTATTTCGGCTCTTATCCAGTCGGTACCTTCGCTTGTTGCCCCGTCGGACATAAGCACAACAATATCACCTACCTTGCATTTTACCGCCGCCTTGTCAAAGCCGATTTCACGCAAAATACCCACCGGCAGGGAGGTGCTTTCGGCTTTGCCCGTTTTGCCCGAACGGCGCACTATTGTAGGGGCGGCACCGGCTTTGTAAAGTTCGGTAATGCCGGTATAAAGGTCTATGCTTGCAATATCCACGGTGGCTAAGGATTCGTCGGTAGATTTAAAAAGCATAGAAGAATTCAGTATTTTAAGGGAACAGTTGTAGCCAAACCCCGCTTTAATCAGCCGGCTCATAAGTCCCGAGGCCATGGCGCCGTCAACTGCAGCTCTGCCTCCCGTACCCATACCGTCGCTTAATATCATTATAAAATGACCTTTGCCGTCGTTAAAGTATTTATATGCGTCACCGCACATAGAGTTGTTGTTTGCGCTTGACTGACAGACGCCAAAGTCCACCGTAATGTCCGAGTGCTCGTTTAAAACAATATAAACATCACCGCCCACTTCACTTACAACAGGCGGGTCGAAATCCCTTTCGCAACAAATGGAAACCGCTTTCATAACCTCGAATTTGTTTATAACAAGTTCGGGTGTTTTTTTAAGTTTAAGTTCTATCGACATTCTGCCGTACTTGTCCACCCGAGAGCAACATTCATCTATATGAATGTTCAAATTTTTAAGTGCGGCTGCGGCGTTTTCGGCGGCGGAATTATCAAATCTTTCCTGAATTTCAAAATCTTTTGCCAAATCGTTAAGCATTGCCGAAATGCCGTCAAACTGGTCGGAAACCACCGAACGCACTTCGTCAATTCGGTTTTCTGCGGCAACACGTGAAGCATAGTCGGTATACCGCTTGTAAGCGCAGTTGGCAACACGTGAAACCCTCAAACATCTGCCTTTAAATTCGTCGGGGGCGGCATTTTCGGGCGAAGCGTTACCTGATTTTACCGCTTTTGTAATATCAAGTACTGCGTTTACGGTTTCTTCACGCTTTTTTTCCCAACAGTGTATTCGCAGTTTACAGCCGGCACAGGCATCTTCCTCTATTAGGTTTATAACCGTGCCGAAATCGGGCGAGTTGATTTTAGAAAGTTGGAAAGATACTTGGTCAACCGTTTCGGAAACGTCTTTAAGGGCGTTAGATGCCAACTGCAACCGCATGGTAAGTGATTTTTTAAAACCCGTGGGAATAGCAAGTTTCGGATAAGCCGAAAATATCTTGCTAAAGGTTATACCGGCATCTCTCGGTAATATTAAAAAAAGTACCGCACCTAAAGCAGTTTCTATTACTGTTACGGGCAAAAGGTTTAAGTTTTTGGTGGAAACAGCGCCTATAAAACTAAATACAACCGTTATAAACACCTGCGCATATTTGCCTAAAGACGAAAAAACACCCGCCATCAGCCCTGCCGCCGCAAAGGTTACGCCTATGTTTCCGTCAATTCCGCCAAGGCAGACCGTAAAACCGACCGTAATTCCGCTTATAGCACCCGAAATTATACCCCCGTATTTTGAAGCGGTGAGTATTAACATAACGCTTAAAATACGTCCTAACGAAACCCCAAACAAATTCACACCGTTAAGTCCTAATAAAAACAGGTTAATTACAATAAGGGTTGTTGCCAGTTCGTCGGGCGAAAGTCCCGCCGCCGCTTTTGAAAACAGTTTAAAACTGCGGCATACAAAATACGCCCCTACCGAAGACATCAGGGATTCCGCAAAAACACCGATAAGATTTCCGCCCATACCCTTAATCGAAACGGCAGAAATTAAGAAAAAAGATATAAATGAAATAAAACTTACAAAAAAAGGATTGTTTACAATTTTTTTGTAGTTTGAAAGCAAAAGTTTTATGGAAAGCACCGCAAAAAGACACGCCAAATATTTAAAGGCGTTGCCGTTTATTGCGGGTATAAAATAGCCGATAAACACCCCGATGGCGCAAGCGGGGGTATAGGTTAGGGAACAACCTGCAATAAGCGAAATTCCAAAGGGCAAGAACTTGTCCATAACCACGGCTCTTGAAAAAATAAATCCGCAAAAAGATACCAAAATATGCGAAAAAGCCGCTAAAAATAATTCTTTCGGTTTAAAATCTTCAATTTTTCTCGAAACTTTTACAACATCCTTCAATTACTGTCACCGCCGAATTTCAAAATTTTACCATTATATTATAAATCTTGTCCTTAGAATAATTTGTCATACTGTGGTGACGTATTCGGTAATATTTTGGAATAAAACATTATTTTGTGAATAAACACAATAAAATGTGTATAGAATGAATTTGGCGAGAAATTCGAGTCGGGACTGCTTTTTGATTACTTTAAAATTTTGTTTGACTTTATAGGCGAAAAATTATATAATAAGGTTTATATGAGCAAGTCCGGGCATAAAAAATATAAAGGTGGTTTTTTTAAATGGCAAAAACTATTAAGATTACCGAAGACGGTTTAGCAAAACTTAAACAGGAATTAGAAACACTTAAAACAACCGGCAGGGCAGATATTGCTGAAAAAATTAAAGTAGCACGCGGTTACGGTGACCTTTCCGAAAACAGCGAATATGACGAAGCAAAAAACGAACAGGCAAAAATAGAAGCCAGAATTGTTGAACTTGAATCAATGCTTAAAAACGTTGAAATTATTGAAGACGTAAAGGGAAGTGCTAAAACCGTTGTTATCGGCGTTAAGGTTAAAGCACTTGATATGGAATTTGACGAAGAATGTGAATACCGTGTGGTCGGCTCTACCGAAGCCAACCCGTTAGAGGGTAAAATTTCGGACGAATCCCCGTTAGGTAAAGCACTTTTAGGAAAAACAGTCGGTGATGAAGTAATTGTGGACGCTCCCGCCGGCGAATTAAAATTTAAAATTTTGGAAATTTCAAAATAGCAAGATTTATATCTTTAGGAAGTGATATAATGGAACAGAAGAATACAAACAAAAATAATCCCGCAGAGCAGGATTTTAACGAAATAGTAAAGGTTCGCCGTGAAAAACTTGCCGCTTTAAAAGAATCGGGTAACGACCCTTTTAAAATTACAAAGTTCGATTTTAATAACAATTCTAAAAATATTAAGGATAATTTTGAAGAGTTTGAGGGTAAAACCGTTAAAATCGCCGGCAGAATTGTTGCCCGCAGAATTATGGGTAAAGCAAGTTTTGTGGGCCTGAGCGACTCTACCGGTAAAATTCAACTTTATGTCCGCCGTGACGATGTCGGAGAAGATGTTTACGCCGGCTTTAAAAAATGGGATATAGGCGACATTGTGGGGGTTGAGGGTTTTGTATTTAAAACCCAAACCGGCGAAATTTCGGTTCACGCAACAAGCATAGTTTTGCTTTCAAAATCGCTTTTACCGCTGCCCGAAAAGTTCCACGGTCTTACCAATAATGATTTGCGTTTCCGCCAAAGATATGTTGATTTAATTATGAACGACGGTGTTAAACGCAATTTTGAAATCCGTTCAAAGTTTATTAAGTTTATGAGAAACTATCTCGATAATATGAATTATATCGAGGTTGAAACCCCCGTACTTAATACCATAGTCGGCGGTGCGGCTGCACGTCCTTTTGTTACCCACCACAATACATTAAACATTCCTATGTATATGCGTATAGCAACCGAATTGCCCTTAAAACGTCTTATTGTAGGCGGTATGGACAGGGTTTATGAAATCGGACGTATTTTCCGTAACGAGGGTATGGACCCTAAACACAACCCCGAATTTACAACGGTTGAACTTTACCAAGCGTATGCCGATTTCCACGATATGATGGACATTGCAGAGGGTATTATTTCGGGTGCCGCAAAGGAAATTTTAGGCACTTACGAAATTGAATGGCTGGGCGAAAAGATCGACTTAACACCCGGTTGGCGCCGTCTTACAATGGTTGACGCTGTTAAGGAATATGTGGGTATCGACTTTGGCGCTATCACCGACGATGCCGAAGCCGTAAAGGTGGCAGAAAGCATTGGTGTTGAACTTGCCGAAACGGCTGACAAAACTTGGGGTAACGCTTTGTACGCTTGTTTTGACCAACGTGTAGAAGAAAAACTTATTCAACCTACATTTATTACAATGTACCCGGTTGAGGTTTCACCCCTTACCAAAGCATCTCCCGAAGATCCAAGAGTAACCGAGCGTTTCGAGTTATTTGTTTGCCACAGCGAACTTGCAAATGCTTATTCCGAACTTAACGACCCGATTGTTCAGCGTGAACGCTTTATGAAACAGTTGGAACTTCGTGAACGGGGTGACGATGAGGCCGAAATGCTGGACGAAGACTTCCTTACCGCTATGGAATACGGTATGCCCCCCACAGGCGGTATGGGTATAGGTATCGACCGTGCCGTAATGCTCCTCACCAATTCTGACAGTATCAGAGAAGTAATCCTCTTCCCGACAATGAAACCTCTCGACTAAAAAACCCAGTAAAATCAAGGGTTTTCGGCATCTCAAATCCGAGTTGACAACAAATTGACAACAATCTTTCATATTATTTTGAAGGATTGTAACGCAGTATGAATAGTTGACAGGACAAAACACAATATAGCACTTGCTATTTAGAGAACACTTTTTTGAAAGAAATTTCAAGAGGTGTTCTCTTTTTTCGTTGGGTCTGCTTTTGTCATGACAGAAAATCAAATCTGAAAGGAACTGAATTTTATGATTAGTGAAGAGACAAAAGCATACTATGACCTGAAGAAACGTAACGATGTCAGAGAAAGTGCCAAGAGGATTCGTCGGCAGTTTTTACGCTATAAGGATGCAGAGATTATTTATAGCCTGCAACACAAGAAAATACTGGAGCTTGCCAGCGAAGCAGGTGCAATTTATCGCATGGACGGAACTGTCTTGATTAACCGCGATATCTTTGAGGAGTACTTGGAGAGGTTCCACGAGCCAAGTACACTTCTCTCAAAGGAGGATCAGAAATGAGCGGAAACCTTTGGATGTTCTCAGACATGCTCGATGATGAAGACATCGAGATGCAGAAACATGATTTTATTACGTTATATCAAGGCGCCGATTACTATGGACTTGGTCTAAAGGTGTTTACCCGTATGGCACGTGAAGCGGGATCTGTCTATAAAATTGGAAAGAAGGTCTTGATTCGCAGAACTATTTTTGATGAATATTTAAGAAAGGTATATAAGAAAGAGTTGGAGAAAAAAACCTCTGACGATTCCGGAAAGGAGTTTATGAAAAGACAAGGTACGATGGTCACTGATGAAGATAGTGGCCGAATGGATATTCGTTTTGGATTATTGGATTACTATGGTGGTCTACACTGCGGTGAATGCTTAGATGTCCTCATCGACGGCGAGTGGGTTCCTACCCGCATTGAAATGGGAGACGGTTGGTTTCTCGTTGGTGTTCCAACAGATCAACTGGTGGGTCTTGTTGTTAGAATTTAATAGAAATGATTTGCTGGGCGACTTCATTATTGAGGTCGCCCTTCTTTTATATAAAAACAAAGGAGGTGTCCCTTATGAAATGCTTGATGAAGTATCAGTGGGTTAAATTACCCCGAAATCATCTGCCTGAAGGCAAAGGTATCATGAGTGCCTGGGCGAAGCTTGCATCCCGTGCAGCGTTCCGTAAGGGACAAGCTTCTTATTGCGGCCATATTAACGCTGTAAGCCCCGGAATGTGGTCTGGAGGCATTGTGGGGTTAAAGAGTATACTCGGCTCCAGAAGCCGCGCACAGAGCCTTGAGGCGCTTTCTAAGCTCTCTGAGCTCGGTTATGTGAGATATTCACTAAATGCAAAGACAAAGAAGCTCACGTATCAAATAACAGACTGGGTTGTCGAATGCTCCGGCGAGGAGTGTATGAACGGATCGGTTTATGCTACCGAAGGATATGGCTTCCTCTGCCTCCCTCGCAACCTTACTGACAGACTCATCGAACAAAACTACATATTTGATGAAGCAGACGCATGGCTTGATCTGTGGTGCCACACGGTATCCGGAGATTTTGGCAATGCGTTTTCTTTTTTGGCACCGATCGTACAGTTTGGTAAGTTCGGTACCGTACTAACTTTGGAAACCCTGGGACAGCGGTGGAACTGGGAAAAGACTAAAGTGTGGCGTTTCTTTCAGAAGCAAGGGGATGCTTTTATGCTGCACCGTCTTCCCGGCGCTTATGGTTGCCTCATTTTCAATAAACTGTATCCAAGTGATACAGAGTTTACAATGCCGGAGTCCGAGAAAATTGAGCGTATAATCGCCGAAATACGCATTTTGGCAAAGAATGAGCAGAAAGTGGGTTCTGATCACGAGAATATCGGCAGACTGATTGCTTTGTACAGTCGCCAACTCTTGATGGAATACGCTGACGAGAGTGAAAACACTCCGCCTAAAAATCGCGTTGCACTTTTTGACCCATATATATTACACGCGTATTTTTCTCACTCGAATTGTAAGAAGTGTATATATGACTGCAAGGGTAAATGTATATGTTCCCCTCCAGTTATAGATACGAGTAAAATCCGTGGGCCTTGTGCGCCTGTGGATATAACGATAATTGCAAAGGAGATGTTTACATATGACCCGCCAAACAGACGAAAAATCGCTGTATGAGCAGCAAGAAGACCGCATATTAGCGCAGTCAGACGCTTTTATTTCACTTCTGACAAAACGTGGGATTCTCGGAGATCACGAGATTGATAACGAGAAGATCCGCACAGCACAGCAAAAAAGGACACAGACCAGCTATCACAATACCAAGATGCTTCTGCAACACTATCGAACGATTGCATGGGTTCTTGAGTGTTTCCCTACAGACGTTGCTGCAGAGTTGGATACTCCGTTTGAGCATATTGATCAGCTGATAGATAAGGTTGACATGGAAATGGCTATGGGAAACCGTAAGCTTGAAGGTCGAATGGAAGGCGTTCGTAAGTCGAGACTGCTTTTTGATCGAGTCAACGAAGCTCTAACTGTGCTCAAGAGCAAGCCAGGTAACGGAAAGCTCTTGTATGACGTCATATACATGACCTACATTGCAACGGAGCATCTTTCCCTGCAAGAGATGATTGATCAGCTTGAAATCTCGAAGAGAACATATTACCGGCTTCGTCAGCAGGCAATCACAATTC
>JAXJQX010000013.1:0-2045 GCA_036310925.1 Acutalibacteraceae bacterium | reverse complement strand
GCGCAAGATTATCGAACACAATGCTGCCGGTTTTGCTCATAATATCAAGAAGGGTGAATAAAACTCCGCCTTCCTTGATGACGTTGGTAAGATGGTACGCTTCAAGAGTGGTTGGGTTTGTAAAAGAACTTCCGATCCCGAGTAGCAAGCCCGCAATGGGGAGCAAAGCGATCGGGAGCATAAAAGATCGTCCGACTCGTTGTAAAACCCCGAAAATTTTGTCTTTCACAATCGTTTCCTCCGTTTTATTTTTTTGTGCAGCATCGTTATGATCGGCGCCTGATCATGCCGATACTGCAATCAATATGAAAAATCAGTTTACCGAACTGACTTTTTTTAGGTGGATGGTGAGGGTCAAAAGCTCGTCCTCGGAAATATTTTTCTGATAAGTTTTTAAAATGTACTCCATAATGCATAATGCACACTTATAATGTTTGTTACACGTTTTTTTAATCATTGAAGCGAAAGCATCATCTTCGCTTAACGCCTCGGGTAAGGGTTTGTTTTCAAAAAGACGTCCTGCCAGATATTTTAAGTGTGTAAGAAATCTCTCATAGCAGGGATTGGTCCTATCAAAGCTTTTCTTATAATAATGTTCGGATATTTCAATGCATCCGTTTATCATTTTTGTGATATCATATACATTGCCGATGTTTGTATCTAAACGTGCATTTATTATATGCATTGCAATAAAGCCGGCTTCATCTTTTGACATTCTAATGCCTAATTTTTTATCCATTTGTTCTATACAATATTCGCCCAACCGCAGCTCCTTAGGAAAGCATTGGGCTATGGAGTCAAGCAGCGGGTTGGTAAATTCCATTCCGTTTTGCTTTCTTTCGATCGCAAAGGCGATATGGTCGCTTAATGTGACAAGCAAAGATTCCTTAAGTTTTTCACTGTAAGCGGCATTTATATATTCAACAATATCAACGGTGAATGTTAAATATTCTTCAGGTATTTCTCTAAGAAGGGCGATCATTTTCTTTTGAATAGAGTGGTCGGTGATAAGATAGGTCTTTTGAATCAAGGATTCATCTACATCGTCGCCGTATTTTTTTCCGAAACCGATGCCTCTCCCAGAAACAATCTGTTCTTTTCCGTGCTCGTCCAAAACACAAAGATTATTATTGTTGATGGCTTTTATAACTTTCATATTTGTCTCCCAATCCTGAAAATAAAAAAGCCAACCTTAAGCACCCGTGCCGAAAGATATACAGAGGTGCAAAAAGTTGGTTATGCCCATACGGTAACACTCCAATAAAATTGCAATATATTTAATTCAATCATATTTTACATTAATTATTCGTATTTGTCAATAAGGCGGCCTTTAAAACGGCGATTTGCCTAACCACAAATTCTACAAGTTGTGAAACTTGCACAAAATTATTTCTAAATTATTGGCATGAATTATTTACTGTAAGCGAATTTTTAAATTTTTTAAGAAAAGAGTTGACAAATAAATTTCACAGGTGTATAATGCAGAACGTAAAGGCAAAGGCGTCTTTGGGTGTAAGTGCTCAAAGACGCTATTTTACATTCAGCAATCATAAAACAATTTTATATATGAAGAAGGCAAAGACGTCTTTAATGTTGTAGGTGATACACCTACCGTTAAAGGCGTCTTTTCTTTTTTCATTAAGGAGGAAGCAGTATGTCATATGTAGATGAAGTAATCGAGCGAGTGATAAAAGAAAATCCGAATGAACCTGAGTTTCATCAGGCGGTTAAGGAAGTTCTTGATTCTCTCCGTCCGGTGATTGAAGCCAATGAGCAGGTGTTTCGCAGAGATGCGCTGCTTGAAAGACTGGTAAATCCCGAAAGGCAGATCAAGTTCCGCGTGCCGTGGATCGACGATAACGGTCAGGTTCACGTCAACACCGGATACCGTGTTCAATTCAATAGTGCAATCGGTCCGTACAAGGGCGGTCTCAGACTTCATCCCTCCGTCAACCTTGGTATTATTAAGTTCCTCGGTTTTGAGCAGATCTTCAAAAACTCGTTGACAGGTCTTCCTATCGGCGGTGGCAAAGGCGGCTCGGATT
>JAXJQX010000012.1:0-78967 GCA_036310925.1 Acutalibacteraceae bacterium | reverse complement strand
TTGGGGCACCCTCCGTAAGGAAGGTGCCCCAAGGTGGCTCTTGTATCTAAACTGAATAATTGATTTCGTTAAACGGTGTAGCCATTGGCTATGCCGTTTTTACTTTGCGTTCCGCCATATGCTTTTGGAACGCTTCTTCCATTTCTTCGGGAGTGAGTTCTCGGAGTATGCCAACGCCGTTGTAGTAAATATCTATGAGCTGAACTCTTTTGCCGTCAAGGTATCTTGGAGCGTGTACCACGATTTTATCAATGAACTCGTGTACCAACTCGGCGGTCAGTTCCTTGATTTCCGTTATTCGCTTGACCTTATCAATAAACCTCTGTAAACTTTCGGTCTTGTCCGTTTCAGTTTCAAGATAGGTTTCCATATCGGGAAGTGCGGCTTTCAGACCTCGCTGTTCTTCCTCATAGGATATTGACAAGGTGGCATATCGTTCATCGGATATTTTACCGATAGCGTTATCCTCGTAGAGTTTTTGTATTAAGCCGTCAATCTCTGTGATACGCTTCTTTGCCTTGTTCAGTTCTCGGCGTTTCTCCGCAAGTTCTCTTTTCTTATCCTCACTGTAACATTCCATCTGTTTACGGGCAAATTCCTTTTCAAAGGCTTGCACATTCAATAGGATGCGCCGCATACTTTCCAACACATTTTCCATTACCACCTTTTCACGAATATAGTGTGCGGAACATTCATCGGAGTTTTTGCGGAACGAGGAACAGAAGAAATATGCTTGCTCCCGTTTGTAGTTGTTTGTTACGCTGTAATACAATTTTTCTTCGCAATCTGCACAGTAGAGAAGTCCTGAAAACCAACTGACAATTCCGCTTTTGGTAGGTCTGCGGCGGTGTTGCCGAAGTTCCTGCACCAACTCAAATACCTCTCGGTTTATAATTGCCTGATGAGTGTTCGGGAAGATTTTCCATTCTTCCTGAGGTCTTTCAATTTTGGTTTTGTTCTTAAAGGATTTGGTTGTGCTTCGGAAATTGACCGTATCACCGCAGTATTCTTGCTTAGAAAGAATGTTTGCTACGGTATCTGCACACCAATTATACGGAACGGCGGGCGGTTTACTGCAATTCCTGCCGATACTAATCCAATATTCCGTAGGTGTCGGCACCTTTGCGGCTTTGAGCCGCTTTGCGATCTGTGTCGGTCCAAGTCCTTCAACACATAGGGTGAAGATTTGTCTGACGGTCTTTGCCGCTTCTTCATCAACAATCCATTCCTTTGTGTTATCGGGATTTTTCATATACCCGAAAGGCGGATTTGTTGTAAGCGGTACGCCCGACATTCCCTTGTTCTTGAAAACATTGCGGACTTTTTGACTTGTGTTTTTAGCGTGCCATTCGTTGAATAGGTCTTGCATCGGAACAAGGTCGCTTATACCTTTTGCGGTGTCGATATTATCCATAATAGCGATATACCGAACACCTAAACTGTCAAACCCTTCTTCCAACAACTGCCCGACAACCAAGCGGTTACGACCAAGACGGGAATGGTCTTTTACGATAAGTGTACCAATCATTCCTTTTTCGGCAAGTTCCATTATCTCGGTGAAGGCAGGTCTTGCGAAAGTCGTTCCCGACCAACCATCATCTACAAATACACGGGTATTCTTAAAGCCATTGTCCTTAGCATACTTCTCAAGTATAGATTGCTGATTTTTAATACTGCCCGAAGTGCCTTCTTGCTCGTCATCACGGGACAAGCGGCAGTACAGAGCAGTGATCTTTTCTGACTGTTTGTTCATAGTTCTCCTTTCCACAGCCAGATATGATACGAATTGTAGGACATTCATATTATATCATATCTTCTGTTATACTTCAACACTTTAATGTGATAAATTGAAAGTTTTTCATTGTTTTTTCAAAATTATGCGTTCTACCTTTTCGGTGATATTTTCCGTTGCATCTTCCTTAAAAAAAGCTCTGACCGCATAAAGTGTACCGTCAATTTCCTTGACGAAGTTAATTGGTTCAAGGTACATATTCCTCTTAAACCAAGCAATACGTTCCTCTTTTGTAAGTGTTGCAAGGTAATCCGTTATTTCATCTATGACCTTGTAAATATCATCGTTTCTATCGGTATTTGTCATCGTTCCCAACCTCCTTTGTTTTTGGGTTTCTGTTTTCGTTCAGGTGCTTTCGGAACAGATTTATCATCCACCATGAAATCCCAATTGCTTGATTTGAGCTTTACAGGCTCTGCTTTCGGCTCTACGGGCTTATATTTCGGCTTAATGATTTTCTCAATAAACTCCATAACTTTCTTCGGAGCAAGCGCCAACGCTTCTAAAAACGGTTTGCATTTTGCTTTCAGTTCGGCAAGTTCCGTCTTAACTTCGGCAAGTCTGTCCTTGTATGCCTGTATGCTGCTTTCGAGAATAGAGATTGTCCGTCTGTTCACAAGACACTCCTTTGCCAAGTTGGATAGATAGGTGTAATCTTCACCCGACATTTGAACTTTACCCATCAGTGTTTTCTTGCCCATATTGTCTATGATCTCGGCACTTGCCTTGACGGGGAGAATAGTGGACAGTTCCTCGTTTGCCTGCTCAATCTTTTTTTGGATCGCCGCAAGCCGCTTTTTGTCCTGCTCAGCTTGAAACCTTGCATTGGTTTTGTTTTCTGCGGTACTGCCTCGCACACCTCTGTCAAAGTCCTTAAATCCCGCCGCCTGCATATGCTCATAAAACTGATCCTGCAGGATACTGTAAGACGGTACAAGCACCGGCTTTCCTTTTTCGTTAAACTCAGGCTCGCCGTGTTCGTTGAGCTTTTGCGGAGATTTCCATTTTTTCGAGTGGCTGATCTGCTGCACAATTTCCTTAACCGTACCGACCAACGCTTTATCCTTGCACCGCTTTGACCATAGCACTTTCTTTTCCACAACGGGCAATGCCATAACGTGCATATGGTAGTGGTAAACGGGATAGCCGTACCTATCGGACAGAGTCAGGTTGATTTCATCGGCGTGCATAACGGCGGAGAGGATATTATCCTTGCCATACAGTTTTTCGGCAAAGTAATACGCTTCTTCATAAAATGCTTTTGCAAATTCATAACCGCCGTGTTCCTCAAAGTATTCCGAGTTAATATCGAAGATAAGCTCGTCGTAAACTTTGGCATCCTTTTTCAGACCTCGCATAGACACCTTACCTTCATCCACCAACTTCTGAAGCACTTCGTTGTAGGTCAGTTCACCGCAACTTCGGTATTGGATATTCATAGGCGTTCTTTCCAAGTCAACATTCATATTGGCATAGTGTTCATTCTTCCTTTCGATATGCCGTTCAAACTTGCCAACCGAGTCCTGTGTTCGTGTTTTCACTCTTGCAACGCTATAATTCTGTCTTGACATTCTTATCACTTCCTTTCATTTTGAGATAGATTTATTTGAGATAGCGTTTTCTCTGTTACACACCTTTTCAAAGTGTGTAACCCACTATGACACTTTCACGGATATTCCGTGCAAAGATGTCAGTGGGCTCTCCGAGGGGGAGTAGGGCGTTGCCCAGTTATCTGCGGATAACTCCCCAGCAGTGCCGCCCTTTGAAAAGGGCACCCTGCACCCCGCCTAAACTTTACGGTTGCGAAGTCGGTTGTTTTGTCTCTTGGCAAATTCGCTTGCCGCCGCCCGTCGCTCATCGCTGTACGGTTCGGTCAACCGAAAGCAAAACCGACCTTTCTCAACTTCAAAGGAAAGACCGCCATCCTCTGTATCATCGGTAAGCCTGCATAGATCGGGATGCTTTTCAGCATAGGCGGTCAATCTGTTTTTGAGATCAGTGTTATACGTGTTTACCGTTATCCATTGGCTTGCTTCATCGAAGAATATCTCCGTTGTTTTCTGCGACTTTTTAAGTCCGGTTTTCATCACTTCACGCTCCTTTCAAAAAATAGCTTGATTTTTCTTGTCTTTTGTAAGTAGGGCATTTTTGACCGATTTTTCACAGTTCAAGACTTGTGAAAAATACGGAATTTTTAATAGGAACACCCCGAACGATGCGGACATCGTCAAATCCTTTTCTGTTTGAAAAAGTACCGACTTTTACAGTTCAAGAGCCATTTTGCCGTTCTACCCGAATGTCGTTCCTGCCCCTGCTTTTTCAGCGGCGTTGTTTCGCTCGTTTCATCGCAAAATCATATCCCATTCGGACGGTTATTCGGTTGTTAAGTACAAGTGGCTTTTAATTACCCCTCAATAAGTAGCCAGCGAAAAGGGGTAAAATATTCGATTTTTGCAAAAATTTCTCGAAAAAATTTTTATCCCTCAATTAGTAGGCAGCGAGAAGGGCTAAAAATCCAACCTTTTCAAAAAACTTTTCTATCTAACGTCAAAAATCTTCGATTTTATGCATAGTTTTTCGAAAAAAGGCAAAACAAAAAAGCCGCTACACAGACATCAAGAATCGGCGGGAGCTTTGCTCTCGCTTCAAAATGATGTTCTATGTAACGGCTTTGAAATTCAAAGACGGGACTGTTTTCGCACCCATTCACTCGCTAACAGTACCAAAACGCATAGAGTGGTGGGTGTCGGTATTTTCTCTTAGCATACCGCTGGCATTGGGTGGCTTTGCCACATCTCAATCTTACATCGTATTCAGTTGTGCCCCTCATTTAAGGGGACTATATTATACCATAAAACCCGCCGCAAATCAAGAAATTTACGACGGGTTTTGAATATTTTTCGGATTTGTGGGGAATACTATTTAGCTCTCAGATATCATCTGTTCATATTTTTTGTTCATCGCTTGAAATAAGTATGTTAATAATTCTCTTGATTGGTTTTGCCTTTAATATTATAAATGCAATGCAAGCACCGAAAACATTAAGAATCAAATCGTCAATATCGCACGATCCGGTCACGAAAATCAATTGAAGTAATTCGATTACTATAACTGTTACAGATGTAGAAAGCACAAAATATTTAAATTTCTCACATTTTTGAATAAACATTGGTAAAAACAAAGCCATTGGAGTCAAGGCGACTAAGTTACCCAATAAATTAGTTACTATAGTTGAAAAATTCATACTTTGAGTTAACAGAGCTCTTATATATTCAAAAATGGTAGCAAAAGGAATAATGTTAAATGAATTTGTCAAATAGTTTTTTAATAGCACTCGGTCTGATAAAATAAAGTTAATATGTCCATTTCTGCCAAACATAGGATCGAATAATGTAAAAGTTAAAAGCAGAGATAAGTATAAAACGAAAAAAACAAAAAATGTTATCTTCATAACTTTATTTTTGCTTATTGTTGGTGTTTTGCATAATATACGGCTACCGATATATGCAAACACACAGAATATTCCGAGTAAGAACAATCTACCTTCTGGGCTCAATAAAATTCGTGGAAAAATATCAGCAAGCATATATACAACTATGCTAATGGTTGCTATTAAATAAAATGGTATTGATACGAGTATAAATTTTATTTTTCTCATTCTTCATCCATCCCTTCAAATGATAATTTTGATATGATTTCATCTATTTTTTGTCGTGTGATTAAAGGTTTCGTCACCCTGTCTACCATAATTTCCTCATTTCTAAATACCGATAAAAGTATTCCTAACATTGCAAAATTAATCAAATTGGCAAACGAGCCATATGATACGAACGGTAAAACCGACAGTGTCGAATTTACTATTCCAAGATTTGATAAAATGTATAATGTTATTTGAACCGTAAAAACTCCAGTAATTGATAGAGTAAACAATTGGCCTAATACACTTTTTTGTTTTATTGCTGCATTTAAACAGATAATAATTAACGCATAAAACAATGCTACCATAAATCCAAAGGCAAGCCATCCATAACGATATAATATAAATGCCAAGATATAGTCCGTATGAAAAATGTCCGGAAAAGGACTTGACAATGTGTTTGCTTGGCCAATCATCTTTGCGTTTAGTGTCATCTCTTGTAAAAGATTTGGAATATATCCCGCACCAAGTTCGTCATTTGTAGAAACATACCCTAATATTGATAGAATACCTTCTCGTGTGCTTGGTATAGTGAATATAACTATAATCATCAATATAAACGGGGAAAGGCATAATAATAATCCTATGCTTCTTTTAATGTTGAACCATTTTCTGTATATCGAAACAGGCGTTATTATTAAGGCTATAAACAAACACAGAATAATTCCCAAAATATTGTTTGTAAAATGACAAAATACAAGTAATGAAAGCGTAAAAAGTGTGTTTATTGCAATTCCGAAATATCCTCTTGTCCTGAAATGATAGATAGAACACGAAAGAGCAAGCGGATATAATAAAGCAATATAATATTTAAAACTTATGTAAAATGGAAAAATACACAAAATAACGGAAAGAAAAAATACGGTTACATAAAAATGAAATGAATATTTCGATAATATCGTAAAATCAATGAAATATGTGACCGTCAGTATTGCAATCCCCAATATGTACGAGACAATTTGTGGAGCTATATTGGCTGAAATACTTCCCGAAAGAATTATGATGGATTGTATCAATATACCAACAAAAGATAGAATGCCAAGAATAATAAAACAGACAAGTTGATTCTTGGGTCTGTGAATTCTATCCAATTCCGTTCCTATGTATGTTGCATCACCGAAATCATTTATGGCTTTATCTGTAGCATCTGCTTCTGTATATCCTGAGTTAATATACTCATCACGTTGCTCTATTAAATGATTTTCGATTTCTCCAAACACAGTTTTATGCGTTTTCTTCCATCGGATCTGATTGCAAACTATGTTACAAAAATCTGATATTTTATTATCTTGTTGCAAAACTTAATCCTCCGTTTAGGACTCTGTTAACGGCTGTTGAATATTCGTGCCATTCCTTTTCTTTTATCTTCAAAACATCTTTTCCTTTTTCGGTTAAATGATAATATTTTCTCGTGCGTTCACTTGCTGTAGATTCCTCGTACGATTCTACTATACCATTTTTTTCAAGATTGTGTAAAAGAGGATAGAGTGTTCCTGCTTTTAAGTCAAAAGTATGGTTTGATTTCTTCGCTAAATTAGAAATCATTTCATAACCATACATATCTTTTTCCTCTAATAATTTCAAAATTAAAACAGTCGTGCTTCCTGTAAGCAAACTTTTATCAATAGACATAATTTACCCCCCCACTATATAGATGACCTATATATTATATATCGATTATCTATATATGTCAAGGAGAAAATATAAACTGCGGTAGGGAGAAAACCCTACCGCAGTTGTGTATTAGGTAAAAATTAACTCTGTATTTACGATTTCTGTGACTTTGTTGCGGATGTTATTCATCCAAGCAACCCATTCCATTTGATTATCCGCCTTGAGCTTTTCCGTCACGCCTTCACGCTCCGCCATCTGTTTTACGAGCCGAAAAAACATATCCTCAGCCTGTTTGTCAATGTCTGCAAGATAACCGTTCAACTTGCCATTTGTTAGCAGATTGGTGTATCGCACCTTGTGATGTTGCTTGATGTACCGTAGGTGTCGTTGTCCCCATACACCAATAGGTTGTTCTTCTTGTTCAGCAGGCAAAAGATCAGGTAAATAATAATCTCCAACCTTTGTATATGTACCGCCCATTTGCTCAAATATAGTCTTTTTCATAATTTTAACCCTCCGTATATCTAATCTTAAATCTCTTTTGTTTTGCGTTAATGACTTTTAGCAGGACTTCGTCAACTGCATCGGTATACCGCCCCCCTTTAATGAGAGCGTTCCGTTTGTCATTAAGAGCGTTGATGATAATGCCTCTTTCGTATTCGTTAAATACTATGTAATACTTTTTCATTATCATCACTCCTTCAAGAGATCCTCAAACGGAGCATCTGTTCCGATAAAGGTGTCGTATGTAAATTTCGCACCTAACCGAAAACCCATTATGAAACTGTCTAATGTGGATTCGCCGTTTACAACACTCCAAGCATTTGCAAAATTAAGAAACAACTTCTTGTTTTCATCATCCAATGCCGCTGTCAGCTTTTCCTCGTTGTTCATCAAAATTTCCATCTGCTTCTGAACAGCATTGTTTTGCTTTGTGCTACGTGCTTGTGGGTCGAGATTTCCGTAGAAAAATTCTTCAATAAAGTTTGCCATTGTGTAATCCTCCGTTATGAATTGAATTATCCTTACAATTCAATCATTCTGGCTGACTACAAAAGCCGAAGGGAGACAACTTCCTTACGGAG
The DNA here is from genome assembly GCA_036310925.1 of Acutalibacteraceae bacterium. Lineage (GTDB taxonomy): Bacteria > Bacillota > Clostridia > Oscillospirales > Acutalibacteraceae > UBA737. Next base: position 70,779 of record JAXJQX010000012.1, on the reverse strand, counting down.
TGTCTCCCTTCGGGTGCTTTTTTATAGGGTTTATTTGTTTTCTTCGGTTAATTCAAGTACCGTATATCCGTAAGGGTTTAAATCAAGGGTTGTGCCCGACGGTTTGTTGCCGAAAATAACCTTTGCGTTTTTAAATCTTTCGGGAATTTCCACCTTTGTTGCTTCGTGCCAACGGCTTACGGCAACCAACACTTCGGAATTTGCACTTTTTCTTATATAAACAATTTCACCGAAGTTGGCGTAAACCGGAATAAATTCGCCCGATGCAAAAACATTGCTTTTACGGCGGATTTTACCCAATTTTTTGTAAAATTTTAAAAGTTCGGTATCTTCCCTTCCCCAAGGATAACCGGCACGGCAAAACGGGTCGCCGTAACCTTGCATTCCTGCCTCGTCGCCGTAGTAAAGCGAGGGGATACCCGGTAAAGTGTACTGCAAAACGGCGGCAACTTTAAGAAGTGCCACACCTTTTTTGTATTCTTCGGGGGTAAGCGAAAATTCCGACTGCCACTTGCGGTCGCTTTGATATCCCCTGTCACTTCCCAAAATTGTTAAAATTCGGGGTGTATCGTGCGTGCCTATGTGGTTCATTAAAAGTTTTACCGCTTGCGGCGGGTAATTTTCAAGAATGTCCAGCACCGTGTCTATAAGTTCACGGGAATTACCGCCCTTTAAATACTTAATAATGGCGTTGGCAAATGGGTAATTCATAACCGAATCAAGTTGAGTGCCACGTAAAAAACGTCTTCTCTTATCGTAACTTATTTTGTTGGTTGCGTCTTCCCAAACCTCTCCCAAAAGGAAGTTTTGCGGGTCTTCGGTTTTAATTGCCTCACGGATTTTATCCAAAAACTCGTCGGGTAATTCGTCCGCAACGTCCAACCTAAATCCTTTTACACCCTTTTTAAGCCAGTATTTTATAACACCGTTTTCTCCGGTTATAAAATTAGTGAAAGAGGGATCGTTTTCGTTGGTTTCGGGCAGGGTTGAAATGCCCCACCACGCTTTGTAATTGTCCCTGCTGCCTTTAAAACTGTACCAACTCGAATAGGGTGAATTTTCGGAATTGTAGGCACCCACGCTGTCATAACGGCTGTACTTATTAAAATAAACGCTATCGTCTCCCGTGTGGGAAAAAACGCCGTCCAAAATAATGTGAATACCGTAACTTTCGGCGGATTTTACAAGTTTTTCCAAAGCCCTTTCGTCCCCTAAAAGCAGGTCGATTTTTAAATAGTCGGCGGTGTTGTAACGGTGGTTGGAATGTGCCTCAAAAATCGGGTTTAAGTAAATACAGTTTACTCCCAAAGATTTAAGGTAAGGCAGTTTCCGTCGAATACCCTCAAGGTCGCCGCCGTAATAGTCGTTACCTAAAAATTTTAAACTGTCCTCCTGCCTGTATTCAGGGGTGGCGTACCAATCCTCACAAATATATCTGTCGTTCGGCACATTTTTCTTTAGTTTTCCGGAATTATAAAATCTATCGGGAAAAATTTGGTAAATAATGCCACCGTCCAGCCAGTCGGGTGTTTGGTAGTCCTTTTTATAAACCGTAATTTGCCAACGTCCGCCCATTTTGGAAACAATGCCCAAAGAATGTTTGTCTTTGGTGACAAAAAATTCGCCGTGGTCACTAATATACTTAAAATCGTACCAATAAATACCTTCATCCGGAGTTATTTCACATTCGTAAAATCGGTAATCCTCAAACAACTCGGCGGGAGTCATGACAATATGTTTGGTTTTTCCCGTAGCGTCATTTGTTAAATTCAAAAATGCCTGTTTGACTTTTGCATTATCAGGCAACAACAACTTAAGCCGAAGGGTATCCCCCTCGGCCAAGGCACCGAATTTACTGCGATAGATTAAATTTCTTGAATCATACGGATAGTAATTCATAGTTATTTTACCGGTTTTACTTTCCAAATATCTCTTGCATAGTCGGCAATAGAGCGGTCGGCTGCAAAAATGCCGGATTTTGCTATATTGGTAAGCGACATTTTGTTCCAAACATCACTTTCGTTGTAAAGTTTGGTTGCGGTTTGCTGTGCTTTGCGGTAGTCTGCAAAGTCAGCAAGAGCCATATAATTATCGTGATTTTTAAGCGAATAGTAAATATCGCCGAATGACTGACCGCCGAAACCTGCACCTATAAAATCAAGCGCTTCACGCAGTTCGGCATTGTTGTTGTAGTATTCATAAGGCGAATAACCCTGTTTTTGCAACGCCAAAACTTCGGGAGTTTGCATACCGAAAATAATAATATTATCGTCACCTACAGCGCTGTGAATTTCAACGTTAGCACCGTCTTCGGTACCCAAAGTAACCGCACCGTTCATCATAAGTTTCATATTACCGGTACCCGATGCTTCGGTAGATGCCAAAGAAATCTGTTCGCTGATATCAGCAGAGGGTATCATAAGTTCCGCCATGGTTACACGGTAATCCTGCAAGAAGAATACCTTAAGTTTATCACGTACCAGAGGGTCGTTTTCGATTTCTTTGGAAAGTTTATAAATCATTTGAATAACCTGTTTTGCAAACAAGTAACCCGGAGCGGCTTTAGCACCGAAAATATAGGTTTTAGGGGTGAATTCCGCATTGGGGTTGTTCTTTATAAACAGGTATTCGCTTATAATGTTAAGCACGTTAAGGTGTTGACGTTTGTATTCGTGCAAACGTTTAACCTGCATATCGAAAATAGAATCGGGGTTAAGCACAACACCGTGTTTTTCCTTAACATATTTTGCAAATCTTTCCTTGTTGGAACGCTTAATTTGGCTTAAACGGTCAAGAACCGCTTTATCGTCCTTAAACGCCATAAGTTTTTCAAGGTTGGAAGCGTCTTTAATAAATCCGTCACCTATAGTTTCGGTAAGGAAAGAGGTGAGTTCGGGATTGGCGCAACAAAGCCAACGTCTGTGTGCAATACCGTTAGTAACGTTTTTGAACTTTTCGGGAGTCATTGAAGCATAGTCTTTGAAAAGTTCGTCCACAATAATTTTACTGTGAAGTTTTGAAACACCGTTTACCGAATGGCAGGCGGCAACACAAAGGTTAGCCATTCTTACAACACCGTTGGAAACTATTGCGGTGCGTTCGGCTAAATCGTAATCATCCGTAAGTTCAATAACCTCCTTGCGGTAGCGGTTGTCAATCTCCTTAATAATTTGGTAAATACGGGGCAAACGCTCACGCACAAGATTTTCGGGCCAACATTCAAGCGCTTCCTGCATTATGGTATGGTTGGTGTATGCCACAGTACCCTTTACAATGTCCCACGCTTTTTCCCAAGAATAACCGCATTCGTCCAAAAGAAAACGCATAAGTTCGGGGATTGAAAGGGTGGGGTGGGTATCGTTAATGTGAATTGCAACCTTTTCGGGCAGGTTTTCAAGGGTGTTGTAGTGGCGTAAATGGCGGTTAAGTATATCCTGAACAGATGCCGAAACCAAGAAGTACTGTTGACGAAGACGTAAAGATTTACCTTCAATATGATTATCTGCCGGATAGAGTACTTTTGATATGTTTTCGCTCATGGCACGGTGTTCGATAGCACGCAAATAGTCCCCCTGGTTAAATGCCGACATATCAAAGTCTTGACATTCGGCACTCCAAAGACGTAATGCACTTACGGTTTTACCGTCCTTACCGGCAACCATAAGGTCATAAGGTACGGCACGCACGGTTTTATAATCCTTGTGTTCAATGCGGTGGATACCGTTTTCCCACCATTCGTTTACATAACCGTCAAAGTTTACGTCAACTGCCGAACCGTGTTTCGGTTCAAGCCAAACACTTCCGCCGGGGAGCCAAAAGTCCGGCATTTCGGTTTGCCAACCGTCCACAAGGTTTTGGCGGAATATACCCAATTCGTAACGAATGGAATATCCCATTGCCGAATAACCGCCGCTTGCAAGCGCATCCAAAAAACAGGCAGCAAGACGGCCGAGACCGCCGTTACCGAGGCCTGCGTCGGGTTCTAATTCAAACAAATTATCAAGTTTAACGCCGAACTTTTTAAGCGCCTTTGCCATAGTATCGGTAAGGTCAAGGTTATAAAGGTTGGATTTAAAGGAACGTCCCATAAGAAATTCCATACTTAAATAGTATACGGTTTTTGCGTTTTGCTTTTGTGCCGACTTTTTAAATTCTGCACGGCGTTCGTTCATAATTTCAAGTAAAGCCAAAACCGATGCCTTGTAAAAAAGTTCGTCGGATGCCTGTTCGGGGGTGACACCAAAATTATGTGAAAGTTTTTTCTCTATCATAGAGGAAAGTTTAGAAACTGTGATATTTTCCATTATATAACAACTCCATTATAAAGATAGTTCCATTATACAACAAAACTTTCGGTTTTTCAAGTAGGTGGTGGCAGTCAAATTTCTTCAAATTTTATGAATTTTACACAAAAAATATTTAAATTTAATCAAAACAAGCCAAAACTTCGGCATTTCACACAAAATTCAAGCAAATTTACAATATAGCAAAGGACTTACCGCAGTAAGCCCTTTTTGCAAACTATTCTTGGGATTCGTCACCGCACTCCAAATAATCGCCTTTAATGCGGTTTTTGTTTTTAATGCCGTCAAAAACGGCAAGCGCGCCGATAGCCGCACCGAAAAGCGCAAACAAAGATACAATAAATTTTAAAAAACTTTTCATAAAGGAAAACCGCCTTTCATAATATTTGTTATCTAAAGTAATTATACCAATATTTTCGGAAATTGTCAATTACATCAAAGGCCCGAAAATGTGAAGTAACCCCTGTTTGATTTTGGTCATAAGCGGACGCTTTTCAAAAGCTTCAAGTTTAATTTCCTGCGACTGTGCCAAAACTTCACGGAAATGCTGTTTAATGTCCAGCGCCGTATTTTTGTTGCAAAGCCAAACACCGCATTCAAAGTGGAATACAAAACTGCGGTAGTCCATATTTACAGAACCCACGGTGGAAATTAAATCGTCCGAAAGAAAGACCTTTGAATGTAAAAATCCGGGGGTGTATTCGTAAATTTTCACCCCTGACCTTAGCAGTTCAAGGTAGTTACATTGGGTTACGGCGTGAACGTACCATTTATCGGGAATATGGGGGGTTACAATACAAACTTCTATGCCCGATTTTGCCGCAAGACAAAGGGAAGAAATCATCATATTGTCAATTATAAGATAGGGTGTCATAATATAGACATACTTTTGCGCCGAATTAAGTATTTGCATATAAATCCCCTCGGCGGGGTTGCGGTCGTTAAGCGGACCGTCATTATAAGGCAGGGCAAAACCGTCGTCCACGATTTCGCTTTCGGTCATACGCGGCTTCATATCCACCCGCTCGCCGGTAATAAATTCCCACATACTTAAAAACATACAAAGAAAACTGTTTACCGCTTCGCCCCTTATTGCAACGGCGCTGTCCGTCCAATGACCGAAACGGACTTTGCGGTTAATATATTCGTCACCTATATTAACACCGCCCGTAAAGGCGATATCACCATCTATGATAACAATTTTTCGGTGGTTGCGGTTGTTTTGAAAGTTGTTAAAAAACGGGGAAATAGGGTTAAATACCGAAACTTTTATACCGTCGTTTTTAAGGTTGGTTAAAAAATCCTTTCGCTGGCGTTTAATAGAGCCGAAATCGTCAAAAATAACCTTTATTTCCACTCCGGCAGCCGATTTTTCCTTTAAAATTTTGTATATGCTTTCCCACATATACCCCTCTGCCAAAATGAAAAATTCAATGTAAATATACTTTTTCGCATTGTTAAGTTCTGCCAAAAGCCGTTCAAAAAACCGCTCGCCCGAAGGGAGATATTCCGCCGAAGTATTTTCATAAATCGGGAATTTGGATTCGTTTTCCAAATAATCCGCCTGGCGTGAATGGGCAATATCAAAATATTCCATACGGTTTTGTGCTTCGCCGCCGTCTTTTAAAAACGAGCGGTAATGTGCTTCGCAAAGGCGCATTCTTTTTTTAAGGTGGGGCAATACTCTTCCGCCGCCCCATAAAAGATAAACCGAAATACCGAAAATAGGAAAAATCAGAATAAAAATTATCCACCCTGTTTTATGGTCGGGGTTGCCGCGTTTACAAAGGATAAAAATAACGGTAATAACACCTGCTAAACTTGAAAAGGCAAATGTCCACGCCGACCTTAACGAATAGTCGTAAAGCACGGCAAACAGAAAACCGATTTGAACAAGGATAAGTAAAGCCGATATAATAATCCTGGTAGGCATGGGAATACCGCGTTTACGGTGTGTTTTCATAAATTCCCCTCCTTTTAAGGGCAAATTACACTATTTTACCTATATTTTAACATATTACGCAGATTTTTTCAATTAGTAGTGGAAAAAAATATTTATTTATGTTACAATAAACAGTAATCAGAAATTTTGAATGGGAGATATCAAATGCTCAATAAAATTATTAAGTTAAAAGATGGTGTAGAGGGACTTTTCGTTAAAAACGAGCGGTTCAACACCACAAGTATTTCTTTTAATTTTTATTTGCCGTTAAAAAAGGAAACCGTGGCAGAAAATGCACTGCTTCCCTTTATTTTAACGTCTTGCTCGGAAAAATATCCGTCCTTTTCGGCTTTAAACTATAAGTTAAATAAGCTTTACGGCGCAAGGTTGGATGCCAGCACCGAAAAATACGGTGACTGCCAGTTACTTCGTATGACCGTTTCGGTTATTGATGACCGTTTTACTTTTGACAGTGATTCATTGGTAAAGCAGGCAAGCGAACTCTTGTTGGGACTTATTTTCTCACCAAGCACGCAAGACGGTGCATTTCTTGAAAGCGATGTTGAAAGGGAAAAACGCAAAGCGATTGAGCATATAAAGGGCGAAATTGCCGAAAAACGCATTTATGCCAAAAACCGCCTTTTAAGTGAAATGTTTAAGGGCACACCCTACGGTCTTCCCAAATGCGGTACGGTGGAAGATGTTGAAAAAACAGACGGTAAATCGCTTTATAAAGCGTGGGAAAATATGTTATCCTCTGCCTTTGTGCGGGTACAGGTTGTGGGGGCTTCGTTACCGAACCGCTTTTTTGAAGATATTGCCGAAAAATTCCAAAATGTTAAGCGCAGTAACATTACCGACTGTAAGTTCTGTTTGCCCGCAAAGCCGACCGACAAACCTAAAACCGTTTTTGAAAAAATGGATGTTAAACAAGGCAAACTGGTAATGGGCTTTTCTTCGGAGATGTACGGCGACGATGATATGTCTTTACCGCTTATGGTTATGTGCGATATTTTCGGCGGCGGACCTTATTCACGGCTTTTTTCAAATGTGCGTGAAAAGATGAGTCTTTGTTACTACTGTTCCGCTTCTTCGGTAAGGTATAAGGGTCTTTTAACGGTCGATTCGGGGGTTGAAACCGCCAATGCCGAAAAAGCCCAAAACGAAATTTTAAACCAACTTGAAATTATTAAAAAAGGCGAATTTACCGATTTTGAGTTTGACGCTTCGGTTAAAAGCATTTGTGATTCTTTAAGCACTTATTATGACAGCCAAAATTCGCTTGATTTATGGTATGCGCTTAAAATCAACAATCAAAATCTTTACTCACCCAAAGATATTGCCGAAAAGATTAAAAAAATAACCCGTGAAGATGTAATTTTAGCCGCAAAAGGCGTTAAACTGCACACGGTTTACAAACTTTTGCCGAAGGAGGGACCGATATGTTAAAGCAATATTTTGAAAGCGATTTCGGGGAAAGTTACGTTCGTGCGGAACATTCGTCGGGACTTACGGTTTATATACTTGAAAAACCGCAGTATAATTCGGCTTATGCCATTTTCGGCACCAAATACGGCTCTATTGACAACTGCTTTTCGGTTGACGGCGAAAAATGCGAAGTGCCCGAGGGTATTGCCCACTTTTTAGAGCATAAACTTTTTGAAAGCGAAGACGGGGATGCCTTTACAAAATATGCCGAAACAGGCGCTTATGCCAACGCTTTCACCTCGTTTGACAAAACCTGTTATCTCTTTTCCTGTTCTAACCGCTTTTATGACAATTTGGGTATTTTGCTGAACTTTGTTCAGTCCCCCTATTTTACCGAAAAAACGGTACAAAAAGAGCAGGGAATTATCGGTCAGGAAATCACAATGTATGACGACAGCCCCGCTTGGCGTGTTATGTTTAATATGCTTCTCGGTATGTACAAAAACCACCCCGTAAGGATTGATATTGCCGGCACGGTAGAGTCCATTTCCCACATAAACGCCGATTTGCTTTACAAATGCTACAACACTTTTTATAACCCCGGTAATATGTTTATTTGTATTGCAGGTAATGTTGAAACCGAAAAGGTTTTGGAAATTATAAATAAAAGCATAAAGCAGACCGAAAAAAGGCAGATTGAACGCATTATGCCGACAGAGCCGGCAGAGGTTGTGACCGATTATGTAGAGCAATCCCTCGAAGTGGCACAACCTATGTTCTGTTTCGGGTACAAGGAAAATGCGGACCGAAAACCCACCGTTAAAGAGAGGGTTTGCACCGGAATTTTGCTTGAAATGATAGCAGGTGACGCTTCGCCCCTTTACGAAGAACTTATAAATGAGGGGCTTATAAACGACGAATTTTCGTTTGAATATTTTACGGGAGAGGGTTATTCCGCCGTTATTTTTGAGGGTGAATCCCACAACCCAAAAATGGTTGCCGAAAAAATCAAACGGGAAATTGAACGCCTTAAAACCGACGGTATTAACAAAAAACTGTTTTCCGCCGTGCGTTGCGGAATGTACGGCAATGCAATACGGGTTTTCAACAGCGTAGAGGGTATTGCAATGCAGTTTGTGGACTGTGCCACAAACGGTTCGGGGCTTTTTGACGAAATTAAGTATTTAAAATCGGTTACCGCCGAAGATGTTTACAAACGGCTTAATCTTTTGGAGAATGACAAAACGGTGCTTTCGGTTATAAACCCTAAAGAGTGAGGAATTTAAAATGACGTATAATGTTACTATTTTCGGTATTCATTTAAAATTAAACCCTATTGCGTTTTCTATACCTTTAGGCAGTAAGCATTGGGATATTTACTGGTACGGAATTATCATTGCAACCGGTTTTTTATTAGCGCTGATATACGCTATCAAAAACGCCAAACGGTTTGGAATAGATACCGACCGTATGCTTGACATTGTGCTGGTTGTAACCCCTGTTGCCATACTTTCGGCAAGGACGTATTACGTAATATTTGACGGCGAAAAATTAAACGGAATAGGCGACTTTTTCGGTTTCGGGGACTCTTCGGGTTTTTCGGGAATTGCCATTTACGGCGGTGTTATAGGCGCATTCGTTTCGGGCTTTATAATGTGTAAAATACGCAAAGTAAACTTTAGGGATATGTTCGATTTAGCGTCGCTCGGGTTTCTTATCGGTCAGGGTGTCGGCCGTTGGGGCAACTTTGTAAACCAAGAAGCATACGGCAGTTTTACAAACAGCAGTTTTTGGGGAATGCAAAGTGAGAGGACAATCCGTGAAATGGGCGAAGGACTGGTGCATCCTTGCTTTTTGTATGAATCGGTTTGGTGCATTGCCGGTTTCTTTATAATAAACCGTTTAAGCCATAACCGTAAATTCAGCGGAGAAACATTTTTAATGTACTGCGGGTGGTACGGCTTCGGCAGGGGGTTTATAGAACTTTTAAGAACCGACAGTTTGATGTTGGGAAGTATAAAGGTTTCCTGCCTTTTAGCGTTTGTGCTTTGTATTACAAGCGTTACCGCTATTATTTTAATAAGAAAAAAATTAAAACCCGAAGAAGGGTATGTAAGCCAATTTTCCGAAAATGCGGAGGAAGAAAATGTATAAAATTATAGACGGTAAAGTGATTTCGGCAAGCGTTAAAGAACGTGTTAAATGCGAAGTTGAAAGGTTAAAACAAAAGGGAATATCGGTGGGACTTGCGGTTATAATCGTGGGTGAAGACCCTGCTTCCAAAGTTTATGTTGCAAACAAGAAAAAGGCGTGCGAGGCACTGGGCATTATTTCGGAGGAGTATGCTCTGCCTGAAAACACAACAATGCAAGAACTTTTAGCACTTATTGATACTTTAAATAAAAAGCCGACCGTTAACGGTATTCTGTGCCAGTTGCCGCTGCCGAAACACCTTGACGAGCAGATGGTTATAAACGCAATTTCGCCCGAAAAGGACGTGGACGCATTCCACCCCGCAAATGTGGGTAAAATAATGCTTGGGGAATTTGATTTCGTGCCTTGTACCCCTGCGGGAATTATGGAAATGCTTGCTTTTGAGGGTATAGATATTTCGGGTAAAACCTGCGTTGTAATCGGGCGTTCCAATATTGTAGGCAAGCCGATGGGTATGCTTTTACTTCACAAAAACGGTACGGTTACAATCTGCCATTCCAAAACCCAAAATTTAAAAGAAGTTTGTGCATCGGCAGATATTCTTGTAGCGGCGGTGGGAAGACCTAACTTTGTAACTGCCGATATGGTTAAGGAAAATGCCGTTGTAATTGACGTAGGCATTAACCGTGTGGACGGTAAACTTGTGGGTGATGTTAATTTTGACGCCGTAAAGGACAAATGCTCGGCTATTACCCCCGTTCCCGGCGGTGTAGGACCTATGACCATTGCAATGCTTATGCAAAATACCGTTACTGCGGCAAAAAAGCAAAATAAGGTGATTTAATTGTATAAAAAGTTTATTGTAATTATTTCGGTTTTGGTTTTGCTTTTTTCGGTTAATGTTTCGGCTTTAAAGGTAAGCGATGATTTCTACGTTTACGGCAAGCAAACAGAAGAACTTGCAAAAATATTTAATATGACCGAAACGGAGCTCGGTAACTATTGCGAACAAAATAACATTACCTTTTTGGCGGCAGATAAAGAAAACGCCCGACAAATAAGAAAAACCGAAATTACCGATAATTTTTCAAAAAAAATCGGTAGTTTTTCGGCGCTTGAGGATAGCGAAATTCTCCTGCTTACGGGGGATATCAGCGGTTTTTCGGACGTAAAAGGCGAAGTTATAGGCAAAAACGGCAAAAAATATTTAAAAACCGAAGTTAAAACTAAAGACAGCGGCGGGGAATACCTTTTAACACAGTATGTAACGGTGGAAAATTCCGTAAAAACCGTTTTAAGTTTTTACACCGCAAAGGATGTGAAAACCGACTACATAGAAAAGGTTTTTTCTTCGGAATCGGGCTCGAAAACTTTGGCTTTAAAGGTTATTGTAGCATTGGGAATAGCGCTTTTTTCCGCTTTTGCCCTTGCAATTTTGGGTTTAATTATTAAGGATACATTTTTTAAAAAAGAAGTGTAAAATCTTCAATTTGCAGGAATGAATTTATAAATTAAGTTCGCAGGGGAGGGCACATAAACTCTCCCCTGCGAACTTGATTTTTTATTATGCTTTGGATTCACAGTAAAGGCAACGGTAAATACGGTTGTCTTTGTCTGTTAATTTAAAAATTTGGGGTAATTCCTGCTCGGTAGTGGTAATACAGCGGGGATTTTTGCATTTAATAACCCCTGTCAACTGCCTAGGTAATTCAATTTGCTTTTTTTCGGCAATAACGCCGTTTTTAATTACATTTACCGTAACATCGGGGTCAACGTAACCTAAAATATCGGTATTAACCTCTATATCGGCATCTATTTTAATAATGTCCTTTTTGCCCATTTTTTTGCTTGGTACATTTTTAATAAGCGCAACCGAACAGTCAAGTCCGTCAAGGTTTAAAAGGTTAAAAATCTTCATACCAAGCCCTGCGGTAATATGGTCGATAACAAATCCGTTTTTAATTGAATCAATATTCATTATTCTACCCCCAAAAGCATTAAAATTAAAGCCATTCGCATATATTTGCCGTTAAGTACCTGTTTAAAGTAGCAAGCACGGCTGTCGTTATCTATTGCAACGCTTATTTCGTTTACACGGGGAAGCGGATGCAGAATTGACATATCGGGTTTGGCGTTTGCAAGTTTTTCGGGTGTTAGGATATAACTGTCACGCAGACGCAGATATTCTTCCTCGTTAAAGAAACGCTCGCCCTGAACACGGGTCATATAAAGAATGTCAAGTTCCGGCATAACCGACTCTAAATCGGTGGTTTCTACAATTTCAAAATTATCCTTTTTAAGCGACTCTCTGACATAGGTCGGTAAACGCAACTCGTTAGGGGAAATAAGCACAAACTTAACATTATCGTAACGGCGGAGTGCGGTAATAAGCGAATGTACCGTTCTGCCGAACTTTAAGTCACCGCAAAAGCCGACCGTTAGGTTATTCAGCCGTCCCTTTTCACGCTTAATTGTAAGCAAATCGGCAAGGGTTTGGGTGGGGTGGTTGTGACCGCCGTCACCGGCGTTTATAACCGGTATGGTTGCATTCATAGAAGCAACAAGGGGCGCACCCTCTTTGGGGTGGCGCATTGCAATAATATCCGCATAGCAGGAAACAACTTTAGAAGTATCGGCAACACTTTCGCCTTTTGATGCCGAAGAACTTTGTGCGGCAGAAAAACCGAGACAAACTCCGCCCAATTCGTACATAGCCGCCTCAAAACTCAAACGGGTACGGGTTGAGGGTTCAAAAAACAAGGTTGCCAACTTTTTACCCTGACATTTATGAGCGTATTTTTCGGGGTTTGCAATAATATCGTTTGCGGTGTCAAGCAATTTGTCAATCTCTTCAACCGAAAGTTCGGCAATATCAATTAAACTTCTCATTTTGTAATTCCTTTCAAAATATTATTCTTTTGCGCCGTTTACCTCAAGGTATTTTTTAATTCTTTCTACATTTTCACGGTTTTTTTGGTCTTCTTCTAAGTATTCGATAATATCGTAAACGTCTACAACCGAATATACAGGGAAACCGAACTCCTCGCCCACTTCCGCCATAGCGCTCTTTTCGGTTTTACCCTTTTCCTTGCGGTCAACCATTACGAAAACGGCTTTAACCTTTGTACCTTTAAGAGAAGACAAAACAGACATACTTTCCCTAATAGCCGTTCCGGCGGTGATAACGTCCTCCACTATTACAATTTCTTCGCCTTCCTGAGGTTTATAACCTACAAACACACCGCCTTCGCCGTGGTCTTTCTCCTCCTTGCGGTTGAAGAAAAACGGAACGTCAAGACCGTTTTCCGAGAGCGCAACGGCAACCGATACCGCAATCGGAATACCCTTGTAAGCAGGGCCGTAAAGAACGGTTTTTTTGTTGCCTACCTTTTCAAAATACGCTTTTGCGTAAAATTCGCCCAGTTTGCGAATTTGTTCACCGGTTTTAATATCCCCCGCATTTATAAAATAAGGGATTTTTCTGCCCGATTTTGCGGTAAAATCACCGAATTTTAAAACTCCTGCGTTTTCTAAAAATTCTATAAACTCTCTCTTATAACTTTCCATAAAATTTTCTCCCTCACTTTTCGTTTTTGCAAAAACAATGAATTTTATCCGATAAATTCGTCACAACAGCGCTTATATGCCGCAACAGGGTCTTCGGCGGCGGTTATGGGTCTGCCCACTACAATATAATCACTGCCTATTTCCTTTGCTTGGGCGGGGGTCATAACACGTTTTTGGTCGCCCTTGTCACCGTCCGCAAATCGAACCCCTGGGGTGACGGTTAAAAATTCTTTACCGCAAGTTGCGTGCACTTTTTCGGATTCCAAAGGGGAACAAACCACACCGTCAAGTCCGGCAATTTTGGCGTTATTAGCATAGTGCATTACAACCTTGTCGATCGGTTCTTTAATTAAAAGGTCATTTTCCATACGCTCTTGGTCGGTGGAAGTGAGTTGGGTTACGGCAATTAAAAGAGGTCTTGTACCGTCGGGACGAGTCAGTCCCTCTAATGCCGCCTCCATCATAGAAACCGTGCCTGCGGCGTGAAGATTTGTCATATCCACATCAAGCCGAGATAAAACCGCCATAGATTTTTTAACGGTATTGGGGATATCGTGCAGTTTAAGGTCAAGGAAAATTTTGTGTCCTCTTGCCTTAATTTCCCTTACAATTTGCGGACCTTCGGCATAAAAAAGTTCCATACCGATTTTTACAAAGGGCTTAACATCAGTAAATTTGTCCAAAAATTCAAGTGTTGTCTCCTTGCTTGCAAAATCGCAAGCGATAATTACGTCCTTACCCATTGTGCGCTCCTCCTATTATATCTTTTAAATTATTTATTCCGTATTTTTCCATTGTTTTGGGCAAACTGTTTATAATGTCCCTGCAGGCAAAGGGGTTTACAAGGTTAGCCGCTCCCACCTGAACGGCGGTTGCCCCCGCCAACATCATTTCCAAAACATCTTCCGCAGACTCGATACCGCCCATTCCGATAATCGGAATTTTTACCGCCTCGTAAACCTGGTAAACCATACGTAAAGCCACCGGTTTAATGGCAGGACCCGAAAAACCGCCCATTTTGTTTGCCAAAATCGGCTTTTTGCGGTTTAAGTCTATCCTCATACCAAGCAAGGTGTTTATAAGCGAAAGACCGTCCGCTCCGGCATCTTCACACGCTTTTGCAATTTCCGCAATATCGGTAACGTTTGGGGATAATTTTATAAAGACGGGTTTGTCGGTCACTTTTTTAACTGCTTTTGTAACTTCGGCGGCGTTTTTTGCGCTTGTACCGAAAGCAAGTCCCCCGCCGTGAACATTAGGGCAGGAAATATTAACTTCAAACCACCCTATTTGATCCTGGCTGTTAAGTTTTTCACAGGTATAGGCGTAATCTTCTACCGAAAATCCGCTTACATTTGCCATAACCTTTTTGTTAAAACATTGTTTTAAAAGGGGTAATTCGTGGCTTATTACCTTTTCAACACCGGGGTTTTGCAGTCCCACCGAATTTAACATACCGTCATTACATTCTGCAATGCGGGGGGTGGGGTTGCCGAAGCGTTCGTCCCTTGTAGTGCCTTTAAAGGAAAATGTGCCGAGCATATTTATATCGTAAAGTGCCGCAAATTCGTACCCGAAACCGAAAGTTCCGCTTGCGGGTATTACGGGGTTTGAAAGTTCAATACCGCACAAATCAATTTTAGTGTTTACCATACAATTTCCTCCCTGTAAAGCACCGGTCCGTCCTTGCAAATACGTTTATTGCCGTACTTTGTTTTGCAACTGCAACCCATACAGGCACCGAAACCGCAACCCATACGTTCTTCAAAACTGTACTGACCGCTTGTTTTGGCAACCTGCTCTATTGCCCTGAACATAGGCATAGGTCCGCAGGTAAAGAAATAGTCATAATCCCTGTCCATAGCGTTTGTAACAAACCCTTTAACCCCGTAACTGCCGTCCACCGTAGTTACAACAACCTCCGCACCGAGCGCTTTAAAAGCGTCCTCGTAAAAAATTTCGCTTTTGGTGTTAAAACCCAAGATAACGGTGGGGTTTTTGCCCATTTTTATCAGTTCTTTGCAAAGGTTGTAAAGGGGCGGAATGCCTACACCGCCGCCTATAAGCAAGGGTTTTTGCCCGCTTTTTTCGGGGTTAAAGCCGTTGCCGAGCCCTGTAAGCAGATCAAGAACCGTACCTGCTTCCATTTTGGACATTTGCTCCGTTCCCTCGCCTACCACCTTGTAAATTAAGGTTATGGTTTTTTCGTCATAATCGCTTACCGAAATAGGTCGACGTAAGAATTTACCGTCAAGTTTAATATTAACAAACTGTCCGGGTGCTAAAAGGGCGGAAGTGTCCCCCTCTAACACCATTCTGAAAACTTTAGGTGCTAATTGAAAGTTGTAAAGCAGTTTATAAAATCCCTGTTTTATCATAATTTTACTCCGAAAGTTATATTTTTGCAGAAAGTGTTTTAAGCGTCAATTGTGGAAATTGTAAGGGTTGTTTCCTCCAAAACATCCAACAGAACGCTTACGGTGTCAAGTGCGGTGAATATGGTTACGTTGTTTTCGGTGGCGTAACTTCTAATCTTAAAGCCGTCACTTGCCTGACCGCTTGAGGCAATATCACGTGTGTTGATAACATAAGCAATATGACCTTGGCGTAATGCATCACGGATTTCGTCGGGGTCTTCTTCGATTTTCTTTAGTACCCTTGTGTTAATTCCGTTTTGCTTTAGGAATGCGGCAGTACCCGAGGTTGCCTCTATATTAAAGCCGAGGTTGTAAAAACGGCGAACTAACGGCAATGCCTCTTTTTTGTCCTTATCGGCTATGGTTACAAAAACAGTACCGTAGTTTTGCACCTTCATACCGCTTGCCTGAAGCGCTTTGGAAAGGGCACGGTTAAGTTTATCGTCATAACCTATGGCTTCGCCGGTAGATTTCATTTCGGGTGAGAGGTAGGCATCAAGTCCGCGGATTTTGTTGAAAGAAAATACCGGAACTTTAACATACCAACGGTCCTTTTCGGTGGGGTAAATATCAAAAATACCCTGTTCTTTAAGTGATTTACCCATAATAACTTCGGTTGCAATATCGGCAAGACTGTAGCCGGTTGCTTTTGAAAGGAAGGGAACGGTTCTTGAAGAACGTGGGTTTACTTCAATAATGTAAACATTTTCGTTTTCGTCCACAATAAACTGAATGTTGTAAAGACCGACAATGCCGATACCTAACCCCAACTTTTTGGCATACTGCAGAATAATGCCTTTTACCTTATTTGAAATGCTAAATGCGGGATAAACGCTTATAGAGTCACCGCTGTGAACGCCTGTACGCTCAACAAGTTCCATAATTCCGGGGATAAATACATCTCTGCCGTCGCAGATAGCGTCAACCTCAACCTCTTTACCCTGAATGTATTTATCAACCAAAACAGGGCGGTCTTCGTCAATTTCAACCGCAGTTTTAAGGTAATGTCTTAACTGGTTTTCGTCGGCTACTATTTGCATTGCACGGCCGCCCAATACGAACGAGGGACGAACAAGCACGGGATAACCGATTTCACTTGCGGCTTTGATACCGTCTTCGATTTTGGTAACGGCTTTGCCCTTTGGTTGGGGAATATTAAGTTCATGCAAAATCTTTTCAAAACTGTCACGGTTTTCGGCACGTTCAATGGCATCGCAGTCTGTGCCGATAATCTTAACCCCACGTTCACGCAAGGGTTCGGCAAGGTTGATAGCGGTTTGACCGCCCAATGAAGCAATAACGCCTTCGGGTTTTTCAAACTCAATAATGTTCATAACGTCTTCGGCGGTAAGGGGTTCAAAATACAGTTTGTCCGCCGTGGTATAGTCGGTAGAAACGGTTTCGGGATTGTTGTTTATGATAATTGCTTCGTACCCCGACTTCTTTATGGTGGTTACGGCGTGTACCGTAGAATAGTCAAACTCTACACCCTGACCTATACGGATAGGACCTGCACCTAAAACGATAATCTTCTTTTTATCGGTAAGTTTAGATGCGTTTTTATCGTGGTAGGAGGAATAGAAATAAGGAATGTACGCATTCGTGTGGCAGGTGTCAACCATTTTGTAAACAGGGAAAAGATTGTTTGCTTTACGCATATTGTAAACATCAATTTCCTTTTCGCCCCAAAGTTTTGCAATAAACTTGTCCGAAAAGCCCATTTCTTTTGCGGCTTTTAAGGTTGCAAAATCGCCTTTGTTATTCTTAACGGTTACTTCCATATCGGTAATCTTTTTAACCGACTGTAAGAAGTAAGCGGTAATTTTTGTCACTTCGTGAATTTTGTCTACCGTAGCACCTTTACGCAAAAGTTCGGCAATGGCGAAAATATTATCGTCCTTAAATTCTTTAATATAGTAGAACAGTTCGTCAACGCTCATATTATCAAATTTAGGCAAATGGAAGTGGCAAGCACCTATTTCAAGCGAACGAACCGATTTTAGTAAACATTCTTCCAAATTACTGCCGATACCCATAACTTCACCGGTGGCTTTCATCTGTGTGCCGAGTGTGTTTTGTGCCGAAGCGAATTTATCAAACGGGAAGCGGGGCAATTTTGCCACAACATAGTCAAGTTGCGGTTCAAAAGAGGCATTTGTGTTGGCAATGGCGATATCCTCCAAAGCCATACCCACCGCAATTTTAGCGGTAACACGTGCTATGGGGTATCCGCTGGCTTTAGAAGCAAGCGCCGAAGAACGTGAAACACGGGGATTTACTTCTATAAGGTAGTATTCGCTGCTTTCGGGGTTGAGTGCAAACTGCACATTGCAGCCGCCCTCTATTTTAAGTTCACGGATAATCTTAATTGCGCTGTCATTAAGCATTTTAAGGTCTTTGTCGTTAAGGGTCATAATAGGTGCTACAACAATAGAGTCACCTGTGTGAACACCGACAGGGTCAATGTTTTCCATACCGCAAATGGTAATGGCGGTATCGTTACTGTCACGCATTACTTCAAATTCAATTTCCTTGTAACCTTTAACGCTTTTTTCAATCAAAACCTGATGAACTGGGGATAATTTGAAAGCATTAACACCGATTTCGATAAGGTCCTGTTCGTTGTATGCAAAACCGCCGCCTGTACCGCCCAATGTAAATGCGGGACGAAGTACAACAGGATAACCGATTTCTTTTGCGGCTTTCTTTGCCTGCTCTAAATCGTAGGTGATTTCGGACGGAATGGTTGGTTCGCCTATTGATTCGCAAAGTTCTTTAAAAAGTTCACGGTCTTCGGCACGTTCAATACTTTTACTGCTTGTGCCCAAAAGTTCAACACCGCATTCTTTTAAAATGCCCTTTTCTTCAAGTTGCATAGCAAGGTTTAAACCGGTTTGACCGCCGATTCCCGGAACAATGGCATCCGGTCTTTCGTAACGGATAACCTTTGCCACAAATTCAAGTGTTAAGGGTTCCATGTAAACCTTGTCGGCAATGGTAGTGTCGGTCATAATGGTGGCAGGGTTGGAGTTGCAAAGCACAACTTCGTAACCCTCCTCCTTGAGTGCCAAACACGCCTGCGTGCCGGCATAGTCAAATTCAGCCGCCTGACCTATAACAATAGGACCTGAACCGATAATTAAAATCTTTTTAATGTCTTTTCTTTTTGCCATTTTTGTTACTCCTTAATGTATTTTACTTGGTTGTTCATAACCGTCATTTCGCAAACACCGTAAAGTTTTTTGCCCTTAAACGGGGTGGCTTTGCCTTTTGAAAGGAATTTTTCGGGGTCTACCGTAAATTCTTCTTCCAAATTCCAAACGGTAAAGCCGTTTTGGGGTATATTAAACCTCTTACGTGGGTTAATTGCCATAATTTCAATCAGTTTTTCCAAAGTTATAACACCCGTTTTCACAAGGTGGGTATACATAACCGAAAACGCCGTTTCTATTCCTACTATTCCGAAAGCACTCTTTTCAAGTCCTTTGGATTTTTCTTCGGCGCTGTGAGGTGCGTGGTCGGTTGCTATCATATCAATAGTGCCGTCCTTAATACCCTCGATAAGCGCCAAACGGTCGGCTTCGCTTCTGATAGGCGGATTCATTTTAAAACTGCCGTCCTCTTTTAAGTCCATATCGTTAAACACTAAATAATGGGGAGCGGTTTCGCAGGTGACATCCACCCCTTGTGCCTTGGCTTGTCTTATAAGTTCAACGCTCTCTTTGGTGGAAATGTGGCAAACGTGGTACTTACAACCCGTTTCTTTCGCCAGTTCCAAATCACGTTTAATAGGTCCCCATTCGCTCTCACTGCAAATGCCCTTGTGACCGTGAAGTTTGGCATATTCTCCCTCGTGAATGTAACCGCCTTTTAGTAAACTGTTGTCTTCACAATGCGCCACAATCATTTTGCCTAAACTTTTGGCTTTTATCATAGCGTCACGCATCATTTGGCGGGATTGAACCCCCCTGCCGTCATCCGAAAAGGCAAAAGCGTCCTTCAGTTCCAAAAAGGGTACTAATTCCTCCCCTTTTTGTCCCACCGTTATAGCACAGTAGGGGTGAACATTTATTAAGGCATCTTTTTCTATAATTTCGGTCTGTGCTTTTAAATGCTCCAAACTGTCCGGCACGGGATTAAGGTTTGGCATTGCGCAAACATCGGTATATCCGCCTTTGGCAGAGGCCTCGGTTCCGCTTTTTATTGTTTCTTTATATGAAAAACCCGGCTCTCGTAAATGAACATGAACATCACAAAAAGCCGGAAAAACAAACAAATTATCAAAATCGGAAACAGTAATACCTAAATTCGCCGAAAAGTCTTTAATAATGAATTTCCCGTTTTCATAAACTTTTGCGTTTTTTATTACGGTTTTCATTTTCTAAGCCCTCTCTTTCAAAAAACACCCTGCCGTTCGGCAAGGTGTTATACGCACAACAAACAGAATAACCCCCCGGGCTACAAAACTGTTATTACATATTGCAATCTTGCCGGCGTCACAGCACCGTGTTTAAAGATTTATTTACCTTATACATTCTACCACGCCGTATAAATATTGTCAAGAAATTCTAAAGTGAAATTTTTATAACCATATACCATATAATATAATAAATGACGCCGATAAAAAAATACTTGATTTTTTAAACCTATTGTGGTAAAATGTATGAGCATTTGATTTCACTCGGTCCTTACGGGTGGGTTCATTGCCGAAAAATCGACATTGAAGCGGATGGTCCTCTGGCATTTATGTTATGAACATCTGGTAAAAATTTAAGGAGGAAAAAAGATGGACGCAATTAAGGAATTAACAGCCGATATGCTTAAAACCGATGCGCCTGAAATCTTAATCGGTTCTACCGTTAAGGTTCACGTTCGCATTAAGGAAGGCGAAAAGGAAAGAATCCAGGTTTTTGAAGGTACTGTTATTGCTAAAAATAACAGCGGTATTTCCGAAACCTTTACCGTTCGCCGTGTATCTTACGGTGTTGGCGTTGAACGTGTATTCCCTGTACATTCACCTTCGGTTGCTAAGGTTGAACTTGTACGCAAGGGTCAAGTTCGCAGAGCAAAACTCTACTACTTACGTGACAGAGTCGGTAAAGCCGCCAAGGTTAAAGAAAAGATTTAATCCGGAAAGGGGGACGGGTGAATGCCTTGTCCCCCTTTGTTTTTTTACTATTTTCAAAAGGGGTAACGAAATGAAAAAGTATGAAAATGCTTATGATGACGGTTTTTATGTTTATACCGATGTTGAAGAAGAACCCGAAAACACACAAGTTTATTCTTCAAAAGAAAGTTTGTTTGAATGGCTTGAGGTATTGGTAACCGCCATTATTTCGGTTGTTTTAATATTTTCGTTTATTTTCAGAATTGCCACAATTGACGGTGACTCTATGTTCAACACCTTAATAGACGGCGAACGTGTGGTTATCAGCAATTTTAACTATACCCCTAAAAAGGGTGATATTGTGGTAATTTCCCGCAATGCCGATAATTCGATAGACGGCAGTATTACAGGCAAAGGCCCTATTATTAAGCGGGTTATTGCAACAGAGCATCAAACGGTGGATATTGACCCGAAAAGCGGAAAAGTGTTTGTGGACGGTGTCTGCTTGGAGGAAGATTATATTATAGGTCCTACCACCCCAAAAAACAGCGTGGAATTTCCCGTAATAGTACCCGAAGGGTGTATATTTGTAATGGGCGACAACCGCCCCGTATCGTTGGACAGCCGTTATTTAGAAATCGGCGACCACGGAATGGTGGATACAAGGTATGTATTGGGCAGGGCAGTTTTCAGAATTTTTCCGTTTAACAGAATAGGACGGCTTGATAATAAATGAGCGATTTCAAACAAAGTATTCAGTGGTTTCCGGGGCATATGGCAAAAACCAAGCGCCAAATTAAAGAAATTTTGCCGATTATTGATGCCGTGGCAGAGGTTGTGGATGCACGTATTCCGCAAAGCAGCCGAAACCCCGACTTAAAGGAAATTATAGGCAACAAACCCCATATAATTTTGCTTAACAAGTGCGATATGGCAGATGCCGAAATTACCAAAGAGTGGATAGCGCACTACAAACAAAACGGTACTACCGCTATCCCGATTAACTGTAAAAGCGGTAAGGGTATTTCGCTTTTTAAGGACACCGTTAAGACCGTTTTGGCAGACAAACTCGCAAGTTTCAAACAAAAAGGAATGGTTGGAAAACCGCTTCGGGTTATGGTTGTGGGTATTCCGAACGTGGGTAAATCCTCCTTTATTAACAAAATTGCGGGCAAAACCCGTGCCAAAGCCGAAAACCGCCCCGGTGTTACAAGGGGTAACCAATGGTTTACTATTGACAAACAGTTGGAACTGCTTGACACCCCCGGCGTTTTGTGGCCTAAATTTGAAGACCAAACGGTGGGCGAGCATTTGGCGTTTACAGGGGCTGTAAAAGACCGTATTTTAGATACCGAACTTTTGGCAATGCGGCTAATTGAAATTTTAAGCCAAAATTACCCCGACTGTTTGGAAAAACGCTACGGCGAACTGGATTTTTCGCTTGACAGTTACGATTTACTGTCACTAATCGGCAAAAAGCGGGGTATGGTCATCCGTGGCGGCGAAACCGATACCGAAAGGGCAGCAAATATGTTGCTTGAAGAATACCGAAACCAAAAAATCGGTAATATTACTCTTGAAAGGGTAGACGATTATGCCTGATTACAGTTACGAACAAGCCGCTTTAGAAAGCGGCTTTAGCCATATATGCGGTGTGGATGAAGCGGGGCGGGGTCCGCTTGCAGGACCTGTGTGTGCGGCGGCGGTAATTTTACCGCTCGGCACCGAAATTGAAGGACTTAACGATTCTAAAAAGTTAAGCGAAAAGAAAAGGGAACAACTTTTTGATATTATCATAGAAAAAGCGGTGGATTACTCTATTGCCTACGGCAGTTTGGAAGAAATTGAAACCCATAACATTTTAAATGCTACGTATTTTGCAATGAACAGGGCAATAAACGGACTGAAAAAGGTGGATTTTGCAGTTATTGACGGCAACCGAATACCGAAAGATATAAAAGTCCCTGCGGCTGCCGTTGTTAAGGGGGACGGTAAATCTATGTCCATAGCCGCCGCTTCGATTTTGGCTAAAGTAAGCCGTGACCGACTGATGTTAGAATACGATAAAAAGTACCCGCAGTATCAATTTGCAAAACACAAGGGCTACGGCACAAAACTCCACACCGACTTAATAAAAGAGTACGGACCTTGCGAAATTCATAGAATTTCTTTTTTAAAAAATATATTAGGCGGTAACAAATGAACATAGGCAAAACAGGACAAGAGGGTGAAAAACGGGTTGCGAACTACTTAAGAAATAAAGGTTTTTCGGTAATAAAGCGTAATTACACCTGCAAATACGGTGAAATTGACATTATTGCGCAATCAAAAGAGTATATTCTTTTTGTAGAGGTTAAAACCCGAAAAGAGGCAAGTTTAATTTCGGGAAGTGAAGCGGTAGACGCCTTTAAAAGGGCAAGAATTATAAAAACGGCAGAAGATTTTTTAAGCAAAACCGACTGCACTCTGCAACCCAGATTTGATGTGGCAGAGGTTACGGTTTTTAAAAAAGAGGACGGAAAAACGGGTTATAAACTTCACTATATTTCTAACGCATTTTGAGGTATGATAATGGATTTTTTCGATTTGCACTGTGACACGGCTTATGAAATGTATTTAAAAAACGAAGGGTTTTGTGAAAACAACCTTGCCGTTTCGGCAAAACTTGGGGAATGTTTTGAAAATTGGGCCCAAACCTTTGCAATTTGGATAAAGGAAGACACAAAGCAACCTTTTTTGTTTTATAAAAATGTTTTATCGCATTTAAAAAGAAGTTTGTACGGCAAAGTAACCCCGATTTTTGCGGTAGAGGGCGGCAGCGTTATTGAAGACAAAATCGACCGACTGTATGAATTAAAAAAAGACGGAATAAAATTTTTAACCCTTACTTGGAACAACGAAAATTTGATTGCGGGCGGAGTTAATTCCGAAAAAGGGCTTTCGGCTTTCGGCAAAGATGTTATAACACAGATGAATAAAATCGGTATGGCGGCGGATGTTTCGCACCTTAACGATAAAAGTTTTTATGACGTAATAGAAATAGCCGACAGAGTGATTGCCACCCACAGTAATTGCCGTAGCATTTGCGGTAACAAACGTAATTTGACCGACAGCCAAATAAAACTTTTAGCACAAAAAGGCGGTATTATAGGTCTTAATTTTTATCCCCCGTTTTTAGGTGACAGTTTTTACGATGATATTTACAAAAATATATACCACCTTTGTGAAATGGGACTTGAAAATAATATAGCAATAGGCAGTGATTTTGACGGCGCTGTAATGCCTAAAGAAATGAAGAATGTATCAAAAATACCCGATTTACACGCAAAACTGCTTGAAATGGGGCTGAAAAAAGATCTGCTTTATAAAATTTTTTATAAAAACGGCTATGATTTTACTACAAACCTTTGACAAAGGGCATTTAGTATATTAAAATAAAGGAAGATATGATTTTTAGGAGAAAATGTTATGAATTATGTAAGCACAAGGGATAAATCGGTAAAGGTTACTGCGGCAAAGGCAATTTCGCAGGGTATTTCGGTAGAGGGCGGTCTTTTTGTGCCGGATACTTTCCCGAAATTTTGTGAAGAGGATTTCAAAGAAATCGCAAAACTCGATTATATAGGCAGAGCCGAATATATACTTAAAAACTTCCTTAACGATTTTACCGACGAGGAAATTGATTACTGCGTAAAGGGTGCGTACACCGGCAGTTTTGATAACGAACAACCCGCACCCATTTCTTTAGTGGGCAAAAACGCAAATATTTTGGAACTTTGGCACGGTCCTACCTGTGCTTTTAAGGATTTGGCATTGCAACTTTTGCCTTATTTGCTTACCACCTCTGCCCAAAAGGTTTCAAACGGCAAAAAAATTGTAATTTTGGTTGCCACATCGGGCGATACCGGCAAAGCCGCTCTTGAGGGCTTTTGCGATGTTAAGGATACCGAAATTATGGTATTCTACCCGAGTGACGGAGTAAGCCCTATGCAAAAATTGCAAATGGACTCTCAAAAAGGCAGTAATGTTCACGTTTGCGCTATTAAAGGCAATTTTGACGATGCTCAAACCGGCGTTAAAAAGATTTTTACAGACAGTGCGGTAAAAGAAAAATTAGCAAACAACAATATGCAGTTTTCTTCTGCAAACTCCATTAACTGGGGACGTCTTGCTCCGCAAATTGTTTACTATGTTTCGGCTTACTGCGATTTATTAAACCGTGAGGAAGATTATTTGAAAGACGGTTTTAACGTGGTTGTTCCCACCGGCAACTTCGGTAACATTTTGGCGGCGTATTACGCTAAAAAAATGGGTGTGCCGATTAAAAAACTCATTTGCGCCTCTAACGCAAACAATGTTTTGACCGACTTTATAAACACCGGTAAATATGACCGCAACCGCAGTTTCTTTACTACTATTTCTCCGTCTATGGATATTTTGATTTCCAGCAATTTGGAAAGAATGTTGTTTGAACTTTCGGGCAATGACGATAAAGCCGTTGCAAAAATGCAAAGCGATTTAGCAAAAGATGGAGTATTTACCGTAACAGAAGAAATTAAAACCAAAATGGGCGAACTGTTTTGGGGCGGTTGCTGTGACGACAATGCGACACTTGAAACAATACAGAAGTATTTCAGCGAATACGGCTACCTTTGCGATACTCACACCGCAGTTGCTTTGAATGTTTACGAACAGTATATTAAGGCAACAGGGGACGATATTCCCACCGTTATTGCCTCTACCGCTTCGCCTTATAAATTCGCAAACAGCGTACTTTCCGCCGTTTCGGACAAAAAGGCAGAAAGCGAGTTTGACACCGTCCGTCTTCTGGCGAGTGAAACTTCCACCGAAATCCCCGCCCCCATTAAGCAGTTGGAAACCGCAACCGTAAGATTTAAAGAAATCTGTGAAAAGGACGATATGCTTTCGGCGGTATATTCGGCACTGAATATTTAAAGTAAAAAGCCACTGAAAACAGTGGCTTTTTGAAACAGGTATTATTTTGCTTTAAATGTGTCGCAACAGGTATCGCTTACGGTGTTTGCGGTTCTGTTACCCACCTGAATTTTACCTGCGCTGCAAGTATCGTTTTCGGCATGGTGAACACAGTTACTAACGCTGCAAGAAATACAGTAGTTTGTTTCGCATTTACAATCTGACAAAATAATCAAATCCTTTCTGACCTTTAGGTCAATTATAGTTTGCACCGTAATTTTAAAAATATGTAAAGGAGGAACAATATGAGTATTTATACCATTTCGGATTTACATTTATCTTTCGGCAGTAATAAACCTATGAATATTTTCCGTGGATGGGAAAACCACACCGAGCGTTTGTTTGCAAATTGGAACCGACTGGTAAACCCTAACGATACCGTTGTTCTTCCCGGGGATTTTTCATGGGGTTTAAAGTTAGAGGATACTTTAGAAGATTTTAAATTTTTAAATAAACTTAACGGTAAAAAAATACTTTTAAAAGGCAACCACGATTTATGGTGGAGTACGGTTAAAAAATTAAATGAATTTTTAACCGAAAACGAAATTAAAAATATAGAAATCCTGTTTAACAACACAATTATTGCCGAAAACCACGCAATAGCGGGAACAAGGGGTTGGTTCTACGACGATAAGGCGGACAAAAAAATAGTGCTAAGAGAAGTGGGACGGTTGGAAAAATCTTTAACCGAAGCCGAAAAAACAGGACTTCCCGTGTTGGTTTTTTTACACTATCCGCCGGTTTACGGCAATCAGGTTTGCAACGAAATTTTTGATGTTTTAAAAAATCACAAAATAGAAAAAGTCTACCACGGTCATATTCACGGTGCGGGCTTTAATAACGCCGTAAAGGAGTATGACGGTATTAAATTTGAGTTGATTTCCTGCGATTGCATAGATTTTACCCCTCGATTTATAGTATAAATCACTAAATTTAAACTTTTTAAAAAAATATGTGGAAAAATTTTTAATCTTATGATATAATAATATGAAAATTTAAAATTGCATTATTATGCGGAGGTATAAAAATGAGTTTAAAGGAAACAAAACAACTTGGCGCTAATAGATATGAACTTGAAATAACTATTGACGCTGAATCTTTCGGTGAGGCGATTAAGAAAGCATACAACAAACAAAAGAATAAAATCGCCGTTCCCGGTTTCAGAAAAGGTAAAGCACCTTATGCTATGGTTATGAAAATGTACGGTGAGGAAGCTTTCTTTGAGGATGCTTTAAATATCCTTTATCCCGATGCCGTTGAGGGTGCTATTAAAGAATCCGGACTTAACGTTATTAACGATAAAATGGATTTTGATATGGTTTCTATCTCTAAAGAGGAGGGTGTGGATTTCAAAGTATCGGTTACCACCTACCCCGTAATTGAAATCGGCGAATACAAGGGACTTAAAGCAGAAAAGGTTATCGCTAAAGTTGAAGACAGCGAAATTGACGCTCAAGTTAAATCAATGGCAGAACGCAACGCCCGTATGGTATCGGTTGAAGACCGTGCCGCAAATATGGGTGATACCGTTATTATCGACTTTGAAGGTTTCGTAAACGGCGAAGCATTTGAAGGCGGTAAATCCGAAGGTTATTCTTTGGAACTCGGTTCGGGTCAGTTTATCCCCGGTTTTGAAGACCAAATCGTCGGTAAAAACATAGGCGACGAATTTGACATTGTTGTAACCTTCCCCGAAGAATACGGCGCAGAAAACCTTGCAGGCAAGGAAGCAACCTTTAAAATTAAGTTGCACGAAATTAAGTTGCGTGAACTTCCCGAAATTGACGATGAATTTGCAAAGGACGTAAGTGAATTTGACACATTGGACGCTTTAAAAGCCGACCTTAAAGCAAAAGCGTTGGAACAGAAATCAAAGTTCAACGAAGAAGAAACCGAAAATGAACTGGTTTCTCAAATTGTGGACAGCATTAAGGGCGAAATCCCCGAAGCAATGTTTGAAAACCGTTTGAACCAGAGCGTAGAAGAATTTGCATACCGTTTGCAAATGCAGGGCTTGGATCTTGACACATACCTTAAATATTCCGGCACAACTATGGAAGATTTCAGAAAAACTTTCCGTCCCCAAGCCGAAGGTCAGGTTAAGTTCCGTTTAGCGCTTGAAAAGATTGTTGAACTTGAAAAAATCGAGGCAACCGAAGAAGAACTCAACGCACGTTTTGAAGAAATGGCTAAACAGTACGGTATGGAAGTTGATGCGGTTAAAAACGCAATTCCTGCCGAAGAATTGGCAAAAGACGTTGCAGTAGGTAAAGCGATTGACTTTATTAAGGCAAACGCCGTTATTACCGAAGTTGAAACCAAAACCGAAAAGAAAACTGATAAAAAAGACGCCGAATAATTGATTATAAATTTTAATTTCGGTTCATAATATTTACGGTATACAGGTGCCGGCACTACACGGTGCCGGCGCTTTTTGTAAATTAAAGGTTCTGTTCCTGATGTTTCGGTGTAAGATTTTGCCTGCTTTGCCTAAAGCGGATAAAATAATGCCCTTATATTTACAACAGAACCAAAATAAAGGAGAATTATTATGAGTTTAGTACCTTATGTTTTAGAACAAACCAGCCGTGGAGAACGCTCTTACGATATTTTTTCACGTCTTTTAAACGACCGTATCATTATGCTTAATGACGAAGTAAACGATACTACCGCAAGCATTGTTATTGCGCAAATGCTTTATTTAGAGGGTCAAGACCCCGAAAAGGACATAAATTTCTACATTAACAGCCCCGGCGGTTCGGTTACCGCAGGTATGGCTATTTACGATACTATGCAGTACATTAAATGTGACGTAAGCACCATTTGTATGGGTATGGCAGCAAGTATGGGCGCTTTCCTTTTGTCTTCGGGCGCAAAGGGCAAAAGATTGGCTCTTCCCAACAGCGAAATTATGATTCACCAACCCTTGGGCGGAACGCAAGGTCAGGCAACCGAAATTTTAATCCACGCAAAGCACATTGAAAGAACAAGGGCAAACCTTAACCGCATTTTGGCTGAAAACACCGGTAAATCTTTGGCAGAAATAGAAAAAGATACCGAACGTGATAATTTTATGACCGCCGCCGAAGCCAAGGAATACGGTCTTATTGACAAAGTAATTACAAAGAGGTAATCTAATGCCTAATAAAAACGACGATATGGAAATTTGCTGTTCCTTTTGCGGTAAATCGCAGGACGAAGTGACCCGTCTTGTAGAGGGGCCGGGCGTTTATATTTGCGACAGTTGTATTTCGTTTTGCAATTCCCTTTTGTTTGAAGACGAAACCGCCGCACATTCACGCCGCAAAAAGCAGTCGGAAAAGGAATTTGTACTTCCCAAACCGCAGGAAATAAAGCAGAAGTTAGACCAATATGTAATCGGTCAGGACGATGCAAAGAAAACCCTTTCGGTTGCGGTTTATAACCACTATAAACGTATATTTAAAAAGACCGAGGGCGACGTTGAACTGGGCAAAAGCAACGTGCTTATGTTAGGTCCTACCGGTGTGGGTAAAACCTTGCTGGCGCAGACTCTGGCAAAAACGCTTGACGTGCCGATAGCCATAACCGACGCCACCACTTTGACCGAGGCGGGTTATGTAGGCGAAGATGTTGAAAATATTTTACTCCGTCTTATTCAAGCGGCGGATTATGACATTGAAAAAGCCCAACGCGGAATAATTTACGTTGACGAGATTGACAAAATTGCACGAAAGTCCGAAAACGCCTCTATAACACGTGATGTAAGCGGTGAGGGTGTGCAACAGGCGCTGCTTAAAATTCTTGAGGGTACGGTTTCCAATGTACCGCCCCAAGGGGGAAGAAAACACCCGCAACAGGAATTTATTCAAATTGACACTACAAATATTCTGTTCATCTGCGCCGGTGCGTTTGACGGTATTGAAAAAGTTATAGAACGCCGAATAGGCGGTAGCAGTTTGGGCTTTGGGGCGGACGTAAAATCCCCCAAAAGCAAAGAAGCCGAGGCAATGACTATGACCGCCACCCACCAAGATTTAGTAAAATTCGGTATTATTCCCGAATTGGTGGGACGTTTGCCGGTAATTACCGCTTTAAAGGGAATGGATAAAGAAACCCTTATCCGCATTATGACCGAACCCAAAAATTCCATTGTAAAGCAGTATGAAGCGCTCTTTAAAATGGACGGTGTGGAACTTGTGTTTGAGCAGTCGGCTTTAGAAAAAATTGCCGAACTTACAATAGAACGCAAAACGGGCGCAAGGGGACTTCGTTCAATTATTGAGGGGGTTTTACAGCCGTTAATGTTTGAAACCCCGTCTGACAGCAACATAAAAAAAATCACTATTACACGTGACACCGTGGAAAACGGCAAAGCGGAAATAGAAAGAAATTAAAAAACGAATAAAAAATAACCCTCTTTGCCGAATTCGCAGAGAGGGTTATTTTTAATGCTACTAATGAATTTATGGTTTTTCCTTTTTAAACTTAAAAGTTAATATATGTTGAGGGGTTAACCTGCTTATTGTTTACAATCACTTCAAAATGAAGGTGAGGACCGGTTGAACGTCCCGTATTGCCGAGTTTGGCAATTTGCTGACCTTGTGTTACGGTTTCACCCGCTTTAACGCAAAGGGCGCTGTTATGCGCATATCTGGTTTTAAGTCCGTTACCGTGGTCAATTACCACCGAATATCCGTAGTTTCCGTCCCATCCGGCAGAAACAACAGTACCCGATTTGGAGGCGAAAATAGCAGTTCCTACATCACCCGAAAGGTCAATACCCTTGTGTCCTCTGCCGTCGCCCCAATAAGCGGTAATTTTTTTAACATTTCCTTTGCCCATTGGGTGGATAAGTCCCGCAGAAGTTGCGGTTGCCTTTTTGGTTGCCGCAGAATACTGAACCTTTGTGCCTTTTTGCACAACCTGTGTTACGGGCTGTTTCACAACTTCGGCGGAAACAACCGTTCTTGCGGTTTCTGCACCGTTTATGTTCTCTACGGTTTCAACTGTACGGTTAATTCCGTTTTCGCCCGCAGTTACAACCTTTTCATAACCCACATACTGGTCATTACGCTTTTCGGTTTTGGTAGTAAAGCCGATTTCCTTTTCGCTTGTAACGGTAGAAACGGTTTTAACCTGCAAAGTGTCTATCTTCTCTTTTACGGTTTGTGTATTTTCAAGTTTTTCCTGTAAGAAATATCCCTTTTCCACCGTAACATCATCAATAAAGCAAGCGGTATTTTCCGCACCGTCAACAAAATAACGGCAACGTGCCTGTTCAAGATAATCCACAACGCCTAAAAAGTTCGCATAAGCCAGTGTTTCTCCGTTTACTTTTACGGCATAACCGTCCGAAATAGAGTCCGTATTTTCAATAATTGCTTCAGCCACGTCATTTTCGGCTTCCAACTTGTCCGCAACGGTAATAGTAAACTTAAATTTGGGATTTTTAATTTCGTTTACTGCCGATTTATCCTCCATATTAGCAATAAGCATTTGTTTTGCTTTATCAAAAACCGAAGTGCGGCTTACCACCGCAATGTTTTTGCCCGAATAATTGATATTAAAGCCAAAAGTAATGCCGCAAGCCACTATGCTGACTACCAACGAAAGCACCGCAACCAGAGCAAAACTTGTAAATTTAACAAGTATTCTGTTTTCTTTTATGAATTTGAACGCCAGATTTATTTTTTCTTTAATCAAAGACATAAAAATAACAGTCACCGCCTTTAAAAGTTACATTTTGTAATCATCACGAATGTTATTATAACAAAATAGTTACAAAATTGCAACCTTTTTTGTAATTTTTTTAATATTTTTTTAACTTTTTGGGTAAAAATTCAAATTTTTAAATACAAAATCTGTCCGATTTGTAATTTTTGTATAGAAATTTTCGTAAATTTCACCTTTTTATGAAAAAATATATTCTTTCGGTATTTTTTCGGCATAAGACCGCAAACTATCAAAAAGAGGTGGAATAAAAATATGACGGGCAACAATGCGGACTATGCGGGAATTACTTTAAGCGGTAATTTGACGGAAGACATAAATCTTTTTAAAAACATATTTAAAAAGGACGCAATTTTGCGGATTAAGAAAATCAGCGTAACCAATAGCGAAAGTTTCGACTGTGCGCTTATTTATATGGACGGAATGGTAAATTCCGAACAGATTAACGAATCGGTTATAAAACCGCTTATAACGGTGGACAAAGCAAAGGTCAAGCAAACTATTGCCGACTTTGTTTCGGAGCAGATACTCTTTGCAAACGATGTTAAGAAAGTGAAAAGTGTTGCGCAAATATTAGACGGCGTGCTTTACGGCGAAGCGCTGCTTTTGATTGACAAAAGCAAAACCGCCCTTTTGCTTGACGTAAAGGGTTGGGACACAAGGGGTATTTCCGAACCGGACGACGAGCGGATTTTAAGCGGACCGAGGGAGGGTTTTGAAGAAGCGGCATTGCGCAACCTTGCAATGCTTAAACGTAAACTTATAACCCCCGACCTGTGCGTAGAAGTGCAAAAAGTGGGCAGGCGAACCGCCACAAAGGTCTATGTTTGCTATTTAGGGTCACTTGCCGACCCTGACACGATTGAGAAAATAAAGAAAAGAATAAGCGAAATAGATATAGACGGAATTTTAGATGTAAACTACATTACGGAGCAAATAAGGGACAACAAACACTCACTCTTTAAGACAAGCGGAACAACCGAACGCCCCGACGTGGTAGCTGCCAAACTTTTGGAAGGGCGTATTGCCATTATGGTGGACGGCACACCCGTGGTTGCAACGGTTCCCTATTTGTTTTCGGAAAATTTTCAGTCGGACGAGGACTACTACCAAAACTATTTTTACGGTTCGGTCGGTCGAATTTTGCGGTATTTGTGTTTTTTTATAACAATTTTCGTTCCGGCGGGGTTTGTGGCACTTTTAACCTTTCATAAAGAACTGTTGCCTACTTCCTTTGCAATAAGCGTGACAAAATTGCGTGCCGGGGTGCCGTTTTCACCTTTTTCGGAAACCCTTTTAATGATTTTGGTGTTTGAAATTTTAAAAGAGGCAGGGGTAAGAACTTCGCAAAACTTAGGTCACGCAATAAGCATTGTAGGCGGTCTTGTAGTAGGTCAGGCGGCGGTGGATGCCGGAATAATAAGCACCCCTATTTTAATAGTGGTAGCAATAGGCGGTATTGCGGGGTTAATGTTGCCCCGCCTTAAAACGGCGGTGTTTTATTTGCGGCTTTTGTTTGTAATTATCGCTTCGCTCACGGGGTTGTGGGGAATTATTGTGGGAATGGGAGTTTTGCTTTCATATATACTGTCGCTAAAATCTTTCGGCACAGACTGCACGGTTTCCCTTACGAATTTAAAGTTTCAATCTTTAAAGGATACTGTTTTCCGTGCTCCCTGGTACAGTATGAAAGACCGCCCGATTTTTAACAAAAATCTTGTGAGAATGAGGGAGAAAAAGTGAAAAAAATATTACTTGTTCTGCCGATTTTACTGTGTTTTTGCGGTTGCCGAAAAACCCAGAGCGAATATTTAATTTCGGCTATAGGGTTTGATAATAACGGCGGTATGCTTAACACCTGTTTTGAGGCGGTAATAATAAATTCCGAAACCCAAAGCGAAGAATTGAAAATAATTGAGGTGCAGGGCGAAACGGTGGAAGAATGTGTAAAAAATTTAAGCAGAAAATCTACCCAAGGTTATTTGCTTTCGCATTGCGGAGTTTTGGTTATAGGGCAAAGCGTAACCGAAAAGCAGTTAAACGGCATTTACGATTTTTGCCTTAAAAACCCCGATATCACCCTTTCGGTGCTTTTAGCCGAAACCGAAAACGCAAAAATGCTGCTTTCGGGCAAGCCGGTTTCCACCATATCGGTAGGGTACGATATTATGTGGCTGATTAAACAGTACAGTGAAAACCGCAATATAAATTTTAAAAACCGCTGTTTTGAAATCATATCGCAAAGCGAAAAGCCGCCTTTGCCGAAAATTCAGCCGATTTCAGAGGGGTATTACCTTGAAAACTACTAAAACACTAAATTTTGCACCCCATTTTATTTTTCTTTCGGTTCTTTTTATTTTGGGTAATTCGGTAATAGGGTTGCCTTACCGAAATGCAAATAAATATACCTTTTTGGGCTTTTTGCTTTCCTTTATTGTTTTAAATGTTTTTTGTTTTATAATTTTTTATCTAAATTTTAGCCGCCCGTTGCTTTTATTCCCGTTTATACTCTCCTTTTGGGCGGGGGCTGACGCTTTTTTAGAACTCTTAGAGTTTATAAGCCAAACTTTACTGCGAAACACACCCAAAATTTTAATACTTTTGCCCCTTGTTTTTGCGGTTTTGGTATTTGCTGCGGCAAGTGACCTTATGCTTTTTAAATTTTCGGTTTTGTTGGGGATTTTTTCGGTTACGGCGGTAATTTTTTTCGCTTTTTTTACTGCAAAAGATTTTAACGCCGACAATATAATAATTAAATCTTTACCGAGCGGTAATGTTATATTAACCCAAACAATTCCCTATATAAAATCCGTAACCCTGCCGTCGCTTTTGTTATGCTTTTACGCAAAAATTACGGAATCTACGAAAAAATCCGCTTTTGGCGGACTGTTTTACGGTAATCTTTTATTGGCGGTGTGCATTTTAAATTCGGTTTTGCTTTTCGGCAGTGATTTTGCGGGGAAACTAAAATATCCTTACGCTTCGGCAATTTCTACCGTTACGCTTGGAAATCTGTTTACCCGAATGGACGGCTTTGCATATTTAATATTTTTTGCATCGGTTATTGTGAAAATTACGGTATGTGTAAAAATTATTGCGTTTTGTATTATTAAGGAACTCCGGTTTAAAGGTTAGATATTAGATAACTATAATGCAAAAACGGCTGCCTTGCAAAGTAATATGCACCCCAAAATTGTCTGATTTTTGGGGTGCATATTAAGATGTGCGGTTATTTTTTTATGCTTGTGTTTTAGTCCAAATCTTTTCCGCAGCAGCGTTTATACTTTTTACCGCTGCCGCAAGGGCAAAGTGCGTTTTTGCCTACAACACCCTTGCCTTTTACCGTTTGGGGTTTACCCTCGCTCGTTTCGTTGGCAACCTTTTCACGTTTAACTTCTTCGTTTTTGCGAACCCTTACCGACAAAACAAGTTTTGCGGTTTGTTCACGGATTGCGTTGGTCATTGCCTCGAACATATCGTAACTGTCATTGCGGTACTCAACAACAGGGTCGTGCTGACCGTAAGCACGAAGACCTATACCTTGGCGCAATTGGTCCATAGCGTCAATATGGTCCATCCAGTTAGTGTCAACACAGCGAAGCAACATAACACGCTCAATTTCACGCATCATATCGTGTCCGAATTCGGTTTCACGTGCCTCGTAAATCTCGTGCGCCCTGTCTTTAAGTGACTGTGCAACCTCTTGCTTTGAAGTATTGCCGAGTTCTTCGGGAGTAAACCGTAAATCTTCGGGCGTGGTTATCCAACCCAAGAAATAGTCACGAAGTCCCTTTAAATCCCAATTATCGTGAACCGAATCGTCATTTAAGAAGATAGAACAGTAAGCATCCACCGTTTCGTCAATCATCTTAATAACGGTTTCTTTAAGGTCTTCACCGTCAAGCACCTTGTTACGCTGAGCGTAAATAAGTTCACGCTGTTTGTTCATAACATCGTCATACTGCAAGGTATTTTTGCG
Organism: Acutalibacteraceae bacterium; assembly: GCA_036310925.1. GTDB lineage: Bacteria > Bacillota > Clostridia > Oscillospirales > Acutalibacteraceae > UBA737. The sequence continues at coordinate 35,174 of JAXJQX010000012.1, read as the reverse complement.
GATAGAGAAGTTCATACCCTCTTTCTTCTTTTGGGCGCTTTCAATGGTTTTGGAAAGCATACCGCTTTCAAGCGGAGTGTTTTCGTCCACCCTCATAGTGTCCATCAAAGTGGAAATGCGTTCGCCGCCGAAAAGACGCATAAGGTCATCTTCCAAAGATACAAAGAACTGGGTATTACCGGGGTCACCCTGACGTCCCGCACGTCCTCTTAACTGGTTGTCAATCCGTCTTGAATCGTGGCGTTCGGTACCTATAATACAAAGACCGCCTGCGTTTCTCACTTTTTCCGCTTCGGGGGCAATTTCGGCTTTGAATTTGTTGTAATATTCGGTGTATTTGTCCCTTGCCGCTAAAATTTCGGGGTCTTCGGTTTCGGCAAAACCGGTTGCCTCTACAATCATTTCTTCGCCGAGTCCGTCGTGCCGTAAAGCCGATTTTGCAAGGTATTCGGCATTACCGCCAAGCATAATATCAGTACCGCGTCCCGCCATATTGGTGGCAATGGTAACTGCACCTAATTTACCTGCCTGGGCGATAATCTCCGCCTCTTTTTCGTGGTGTTTTGCGTTAAGTACGTTGTGCTTAATGCCTTTTCTTTTAAGCATTGCCGACAAAAGTTCCGATTTTTCAATAGTAACCGTACCCACAAGCACGGGTTGACCTTTTTTATTCGCCTCGGCAATTTTCTCTATAACCGCATCAAACTTGGCTTTTTCGGTTTTGTAAACCACGTCGTTTTGGTCTATACGGGCAATGGGTTTGTTTGTGGGAATTTCAATAACGTCCAACTTGTAAATTTGCTGAAATTCGGCTTCTTCGGTCATTGCCGTACCTGTCATACCCGAAAGTTTGTTGTAAAGGCGGAAGAAGTTTTGGAAAGTAATGGTAGCAAGGGTTTTGGATTCTTTTGCAACCTTTACACCCTCTTTTGCCTCAATTGCTTGGTGTAACCCCTCGTTATATCTTCTGCCGAACATAAGGCGACCCGTAAATTCGTCTACAATAATAACTTCGCCGTCTTTAACCACATAGTCAACGTCACGTTTCATAATACCGTGCGCACGGATTGCTTGGTTAATGTGGTGTGCTATGGCAATATTTTCGCTGTCATTAAGGTTTTCTATGCCGAAATATTCTTCGGCTTTGCTGACGCCTGCAGGGGTAAGGGTTGCAGTTCTTGCTTTTTCGTCCACAACATAGTCGCCGTCATAATTTGCGGTTTCGTCATTAACCTTATCGTCCATTTCCTTAACCTTAACCATTTTAAGTGACTTTGCAAAACGGTTGGCGGAAGTGTATAAATCGGTGGATTTATCGCTCTGTCCCGAAATAATAAGCGGGGTTCTGGCTTCGTCCACCAAAATAGAGTCAACTTCGTCCACAATGGCAAAATTGTGTCCCCTTTGTACCTTTTCGGTCTTGTAAATGACCATATTGTCACGCAAATAATCAAAGCCCAATTCGTTATTTGTGCAATAGGTAATATCGGCGTTATAGGCGGCCTGTTTTTCTTCCTTGCTCATTCCGTGAACAATAAGACCTACCGAAAGCCCCATAAACTTGTAAAGTTTGCCCATCCATTCCGAGTCACGCTTTGCAAGGTAGTCATTAACCGTTACAATGTGAACCCCTTTGCCCGAAAGTGCGTTTAAATATGCAGGCAGAGTGGCAACCAAAGTTTTACCTTCACCGGTTTTCATTTCGGCAATTCTGCCTTGGTGCAAAATAATACCGCCCAAAATCTGCACGGGGAAGTGGCGCATACCAAGCACACGGTCACCTGCCTCACGGCAGGCGGCAAATGCTTCGGGCAAAATATCTTCGAGCGTTTCGCCTAAAGAAAGCCGTTGCTTAAATTCTTTGGTTTTTGCACGCAAAGCATCGTCCGAAAGAGTTTTAAATTCTTCCTCCAATTCCAAAACCTTTTGCTGTAAAGGCATAATTCTTTTAATTTCTTTTTGGCTGTAATTGCCGAAAAGTGCATTAAATAAACCCATAATTCATAACCTCTTGTATATAATTAAGAACATTATACTATAGATTAACACAAAAATATAGTATAATTTGTAAAATTTTTAAACAAATATTTTTTTAAAGGACGGAAACAATATTTTTAAAAGGAGGTTTTTAATAATGCAAAACGGTTCTATGACTTTTATGAAAGGTTTGGGAGCGGGGATGGTTGCAGGCGCAACCGCCGTTTTTGTTAGCAAATTTGTAATGAAAGACCGCAAAAGTATTGAAAAAGGCGGAGCAAAATTGCTAAGGGCAGCAGGCGATTTTGTGGACGGCGTTCAAACAATGTTCCATTGATAATATTGAAAAAATCGGGAGGAAAACCCTCCCGAAAATACATATTTTTTACAAATAGTTTTTAAAAACTGCTATTGCTTGGGATAAATCTTCAAGTTCCGAAAACATTAACTTCCTTATCTCGTCCGAAAACGGAGCAATATCCGGAACGCCTATGCACTTCATTCCTGCATTATACCCCGCTTTAATTCCGTTGGGTGAATCTTCAAAAACAAAGCAACTTTTCGGTGAAACGCCCATTTTTTCGGCGGTCAATAAAAATATATCGGGTGCGGGTTTGCCGTTTTCTACTTCTTTTCCTGCTACGGTGGCATCAAAATACTTAAACGCATCAAGTAGGTTAAGGTGGTGGTCTACCGAATTTCTTGAAGAACCGGAGGCAAGCCCCATTTTTATGTTATTTTGTTTTAAAAAATTTAAAAGTTCCAAAGCACCTTTTTTGTATTTTATTTCTCCGTTTTCATACGCATACCGCCGTTGTTCGGTTACAAAATTTTCGATATTTAAGGTTTTATAACGGGATTTTAAAAAGTTTGTCCAGCCGGTTTGGTTCATACCGCAAACTTCGGGTATGTGTTTGCCCAAATTTTTAAAACCCTGCAATTCTCCGGCGTAATTCCAAGCGGGAATACAAATTTTTTGGGTATCTAAAAGCGTACCGTCCATATCAAAAATAACGCTGAACAAAATATCACCTCTTATTATTCGGACAGTTGACTGTCTTTACAGATAAATAATATCATATTTTTTAACAAAGTGCAAATAGAATACTTCTTACTTTTTGAAAATATCTAATTAAAAGATTTGCGTAGTGAAGAGTGAAGAAGTAAAAATCCCGCCCTCTTACGAGAACGGGATTTTTGGTGGAGCATGTCGGGTTCGAACCGATGACCTCTACACTGCCAGTGTAGCGCTCTCCCAGCTGAGCTAATGCCCCAAATTTAAGTAATTAGTAATAGTCAAAAGTGAAGAGGTGCGGTTGTTACGAATATACTATACCATAAACTCACACTAAATTCAAGAAAAATATTATTTATTACTTGACATAACAAAAAAATAGGGTATAATAATCTTGTTACAAAATTTTGGGGAATTGTGTAACGGTAGCACGACAGACTCTGACTCTGTTTGTTGGGGTTCGAATCCCTATTCCCCAGCCAAGAACCCGACTTGTTTTAACAAGTCGGCTTTTCAATAAAATCCTACTTTGTCGAAATATGTAACGGATTTAATTGCATTTGCAAAGCAGATTTTATTTTGTATATTTTCTATTATTATCCCTGCACTTTGAATCAGGGATTTAATATTATAATATAAGAGGTAATTGATATGGTAATTCCGATTATACTGTTAGCAGTTGGTTTTGTTCTCCTTATTAAAGGGGGAGATTATTTTGTAGACGGTGCTACCGGCATTGCAAGGCATTTTCACCTGCCCGAAATTTTAATAGGTGCAACGGTGGTTTCAATCGGCACTACGTTGCCCGAAGTTATGGTGTCCTCCGGTGCGGCTTTGCGTGGCAGCGGTTCTATTGCTTACGGCAACGCAATCGGCTCTATTATATGTAACACTGCCCTAATTGCGGCAATAACGATTGCGGCAAAACCCGGTGCGGCGGCAAGAAAAAGTTTGGTGCTTCCGGTTGCCTTCTTTTTCGGCGCTACCGCAGTTTACTGCTTTTCGGCGTATGTTTTAGGGGAATTTACCCGCTTTATCGGCATTGTTTTACTTTTTATGTTTTTAGCGTATATGACCGTTACGGTTTTGCAAATGAAAAACACCTCTGCCCTTTCTGTAAACGAAACTGCGGAAAACACCCAAAACGAGGGCGAAAACCGACTTTTTAAGGATATAATTCTTCTTGTCGTAGGTGCGGTGGTTATTGCCTGCGGTGCAGATTTGCTCGTGGATAACGCAATTATTATTGCTGAAAAATTAGGTGTTTCCGAAAAGGTGATAGGGCTTACTATTGTGGCACTCGGCACTTCTTTGCCCGAATTTGTAACGGCAATAACTTCGCTTATTAAGGGACACGGCTCGCTGTCGCTCGGCAATGTTATCGGCGCAAATCTATTTAATTTAGTGCTTGTAAGCGGTGCGGCGGTTACAATAAACCCCTTTGAAGTTCCCATATCCGGCTATATCGGCGGTATAAATTCTTCTTTGGTGCTGGATATTCCCTTAATGATAGCGGTAATGCTTATTTTAACCGTTCCCGCACTTGTTAAAGAAAAATTGTTCCGCTTTCAGGGTATTTTGTTGCTCGCACTTTATGCGGCATTTTGCGGTTTGCAGGTATGTTTATAAAATATCGCTCTCCTTTTAGGGGGGCGATTATTCTTTTTAAATAACGGTGAATAAAAAATAAGCCGTATTTTGTAGAAAAAACTTGAAAATAATACAAAATGTGGTATAATACTTTTATCCTTAAAAAAATTATAAAAAGGGAGAGGAAAAAACTATGGATAAGTTCTTTAAAATTAAAGAACGCGGTTCAAGTGTTAAAACCGAAATCATAGCCGGTTTAACAACCTTCTTTGCAATGGCTTACATTGTAGTTGTTAACCCCAATCAAATCGTTGGTTTCAGTTTTGACGTACCCGGTGTGGGTCAAATTTGGAATGCGGTATATATTGCTTCAATCATTGCCGCAGTAATCGGTACAATGCTTTATGCGTTGTATGCAAACCTGCCTTTTGCGCAGGCATGCGGAATGGGTCTTAACTCGTTCTTCTTTACGTCCTTTATTTTACCGCAAATCGTTGCGGGGGGCGACGTTGTTAAGGGTTATCAAGCAGGTCTTGTAATCATCCTTATTTCAGGTATTATTTTCTTGGTATTGTCTTTAACAGGCGCACGTTCTTACATTGCAAAAGCAATGCCGGACTGCCTTAAAAAAGCAATTCCCGCCGGTATCGGTTTGTTTATTGCCTTTATCGGTTTCCAAAACGTAGGTATCATTCAGGCAAACCAATACACACTCGTTCAATTTGTAAAAATTAACGGTGTTTCCTGGAAAGAACTTGCCGCTCCTATCGTTGCTTTGGTCGGCTTCCTTATTATTGCCGTTCTTGCAAAACTCAATGTAAAGGGTTCTGTGCTTATCGGCATTTTGGCTACCACCGTTATTTACTACCTTGCAACATGGCAGTTACCCAGTTTTGATATGGGCGCTATCGGTCAGTCTTTCAAAGATTTTGCAAATATCGGCTTGGCTGCCGCATTTAAACCCTCTGCTTGGGCAGACGTTTTTGACGGTGTAACAATCGGCAGTATTTTCTCGGTTATTATGCTTATCGTTGTTTTCTGCTTGGTAGATATGTTTGACACTATCGGTACTCTTTACGGTGCTGCTTCCGAAGCAGATATGCTTGACGAAAACGGCGACCCGCAGAATATCGACAAAGCAATGGCTTGTGACGCTATCGCTACCTGTGCCGGCGGTGTTTGCGGTACTTCTACCGTTACAACATTCGTTGAATGTTCGGCAGGTGTTGCAGCAGGCGGCAGGACCGGTCTTGCAAGTTTAGTAACATCTATCTGCTTTGTAATTTGTCTTTTCTTATCACCCTTTGCAAGCGTTATTCCCGCTGCAGCAACCGCACCCGCACTTATTTATGTTGGTGTATTGATGCTTAAAAACTTTGCAAAAGTTGATATGAGCGACATTAAAAATGCAGTTCCTGCATTCTTGGTACTTATTATGATGCCCCTTACCTATTCTATTGCAAACGGTATCGGAATCGGCGCTATCGCTTATACCCTTATCGCTTTGTTCTCGGGCAAATATAATAAGAAAGATATTGCCGTTACGGTTATTGCAATTCTTTTCGTTTGCAAGTTCATTTTCGGTACTATCTAATAAAGTCAGAAAAAAAGGCATCAATCGAAAGATTGGTGCCTTTTTTCTTCACACATCATGCGAGTGATATTACTATGGGACACAAGGTACCGGTTCTGTTGTTTTTGTAAGATTTTAACGTAGAGAAATATGTCTCTACGTATCACATAAAAAGACGTTGCTATTAGAGTCGTACTCTAAAGGACAGTAAAAAAGGAAGCACGAAAATTCCGTGCTTCCTTTCATTTTGTCTTATACCGTAGCAAGCAGGGAAAGTGTACGGCACATTTTCCGCTTGTTAGGAGAACCTAAAACCCTTAACCAATCTCAAAAAGCAAATCGTTTCTTCTTTACAATTAAAAAGATTTATGATATACTGTGTTCACCACACAAAACTTAATATTACGCTTTCGACAAGTATGTATTTTTATTTTGGTAAAAATGCATGCTCTTTTCGCGTACTTGTTGTAAGCGTTAAGTTTTGTGTGGTAGCAAACTGGAGCTATGCATTTTTCGGTGTGTGTAACTTCGGTTGCACACACTTTTTATTTAGGAGGGTTGTTTTAATAGCTTTTATTAATAAAATTATTTGAAAGGATTGATATTTTTGAACAAAGTTACAGTTTCATCGGGAAAATTTAATACGGGTTTTTTGCATTTGGATTTCGATCAAAAACACATCGTTTTTGATAGCGAATCCGGTCAAACTCTACAATTTAAATTGAATAGAAAAGTTGATTTTTCTAAAATAACAGGTATAGAATTAAAAGTACCGGGCATGATAACAGGTGGGCAAGTAATCTTTATAGTCGACAATATAAGATATAAAGATAGAAGCTACAAATTTGCATGTGAATTTTCGTTTCATTTTGATAAAGCCAATTTCACTAATCTTAATGTCGCATTAAAACGATTATCAAACGAAATTGGTGTTGCCATAAAAGGTATAAATGGATATTCGGTAACAGAAAAAACTTATATGGGTGAGTACACCATAACAGACAAAAAAGAATCAAATGAACTTACAAATACGGAGCGCAGAAAACGCTGTAATGTATGTGGCAAAATTATATGTTATACACTTAGAGATATTGAAGATAATCAGCGCCAAGCTAAAAATGCAGCGTGGTCTGCTGTTGGCGGTATAGCTGGCGGATTGTCGGGCCATTATGCAGCAGGTGCAATAAGTAATCAAACGGCGACTAATCAGTTGAACAATATTATAGATTATAATAAATGTCCGCAATGTGGTTCGAGGGATCTGATAGACATAACCCAAGAGGACCAAATTAGTGCAAATGCTCAAAATAATGTACAGTCAATAAATTCATATGCTGACGAATTAAAAAAATTCAAAGAGCTTCTTGATATAGGTGCAATAACCCAAGAAGAATTTGATGCAAAGAAAAAACAATTATTAGGTTTATAATCAAAGCTCGGACTAAATGTAGTCCGAACTTTTTTACTGTCCTTACGGGTACAACGCCTTCGGCACCGTCTTTTATTTTACATTGCGTTCCGTCGTGCTTTATTTCGTATAGCCTCCCTTGTGTAAAGGGAGGGGGACCGCTTTAGCGGTGGAGGGATTGCCTAACGCATAAATCTATATATTCGCAAACACCTCTAAAATTTTGTTTGATTTCATTGTTTGGTATTCTAATAATAATAAATCCATACTGCTCGAGAAATTTAGTGCGCTCAACATCTTTATCAATACCATTTTTCTCATAATGTTGTGAACCATCAAGTTCTATTATTAACTTTGCTTTTGCAGAATAAAAATCAACAATATATTTACCGATTATTTTTTGCCTATTAAATCTTATGGGATATGTTTTTAAAAAATCATACCATAAATGTCTTTCCTCGGGTGTCATATTTTTTCGCAACATTCTGCCAACACCGATAAGCGATTTATTGTGTTTATATTCTATGACAATCCCTCCGTCTCGTTCCTCGACACCTCCCTTTACACAAGGGAGGCCTTGTTTTTATTTACACTTATTATAATATTTCAAAATGCATTATGTCAATTATTTTCAATTTTACACTGTGTTCCGTCGTGTTTTATTTCGTAATTATCTTTATAAATTAAATCTTCAATAAATACGAATTCATACCCCTCGTCTTTAAGGCATTTTAAAATGGTTGGCAACGCTTCGGGGGTATGGTCGGCGTCATTGTGGAACAGTACTATTGAACCGTTTTTAACCTTGCTTGTCACCCGTTTGCAAATACTGTCGGGGGTGGCGGAATCTTTCCAATCAAGACTGTCAACATCCCATTGAATTGTGTGCATTTTAAGGGAATCCATAACCTCAATAAGTGTGTTGTCATAGTCGCCGTAAGGCGGACGTAAAAGGGTTGGGGTAACACCGGTTACATCGGCAATTTTTTTGTTGCAACTTTCAATTTCGTCCCGCATTTGCTCACGGGAAAGTTGCGGCATATGCGGGTGGGTGTTGGAATGGTTTTGAATTTGGTGTCCTGCGTCGGACAGCGCTTTTACCGATTCGGGATATTTATCCACCCATGCACCCACTACAAAAAATGTGGCAGGCACTTTGTATTCCCCTAAAATTTTAATAAGTTGTTCGGTGTCATCGTTTCCCCAAGCGGCGTCGAACGAAATTGCAATTTGCTTTTTATCGGTTTCAACACAGTAAATCGGCAGTAACCGTTCCGTGCCGGCGGAAATTGTAACCGAACCGATTACCGCAACCGCTATTCCCAAAACGAGAACCAGCAAGGTTGTAATTTGTTTTTTTGTTATTATAAAAAGTTTCATAAAATTCCCCTCCATACTATAAATATGGAAGACTGCCTGTACTATATGATAAAACAAAAACAGAGGGAAAGATTTACGCAAAAAGCGTTTTTCTTTCCCTCTTTTCAATTCTAATCAAAAGCAAATATATTTAATTTTTACCGTTAAGTTTTCGGTCAATGGCTTCTGCGGCTTTTTGCAGATAGTCATTGTCAAACTCTTCAAATCTGCCGCTGTCCACAAGGCGTGCCACCATAATATCAATAGGCATTTTGCCGAGCAACTCTACCCCGATTTCGTTTGCTATCGGCTCGCTTCCGCTGCCGAAGATTTTAAATTCCTCACCGCATTCCGGGCAAACCACGTAACTCATATTTTCTATCATACCGAGTACGGGGATATCCATCATCTGCGCCATATTGTATGCCTTTTTAACAATCATAGAAACCAAGTCCTGCGGAGAGGTTACAATAACCGCACCGTCAAGGGGTAAACTTTGGAAAACGGTCAAGGGAACATCGCCCGTTCCGGGGGGACAGTCTACCAACAAATAGTCAAGTTCGCCCCAAACAACGTCCTGCCAAAACTGTTTTACCGCTCCCGCAATAACAGGTCCCCGCCAAATAACAGGGGATTCCGCATCAGGCAGTAAAAGGTTAATGGACATTATTTTAATTCCCGTTTTAGTAGCCGCCGGGATAATGCCGAGTTCGTTTTGGTAAACCTTTGTTTCAATACCGAAGGTTTTGGGAATGGACGGGCCTGTAATATCGGCATCCAAAATGCCCACGTTGTAACCCATTCTTCTCAAAAGCACCGCAAGGGTGGAGGTTACAAGCGATTTACCCACACCGCCTTTACCGCTTACAACACCTATTACGTGTTTGATTTTGTTATGTTCGTTAGTGGAAATAAGCAAACTTTCCTGCTTTCTGTCAGAGCAAGATTCACCGCAGGAAGAACAGTTTCCCGAACAACCTCTTGTATTTTCAGCCATTTTTACAATCTCCTAAAAATTTTAATATATTTCCATTATACCCCTATTTTTCTAAAAATCAACTAAAACCGAAAATGTTTATTCTGCGTTCACAAATGCGTCATACTGGTTAGCAATAGTCGCCCAAGTAACAGGTCCTGCCGCACCCGAAACGTCTATTCCGTAAAGCCGCTGAAAAGCCGAAACCGCCGCTTCGGTTTGGTCGCCGTAATATCCCGTAACCGAAATCGAAGGAATTTCGGGAATGTTTTTTGCTATCAGTTGCAAATAGGTTTGCAAATCGCTAACGCTTTGGTTTCGCATACCCTTTGTTAAGAAAAAACCGGGGTAAAGTTTTGCGTTGTTACCCTGATACCCCTGCGGCAAAGAGGCAACCGTTTCGGTATAAATTTTTGTAATGGTGTTCCAGGTTGCGTTATCCACTATTCCCGTAACCGGCAAGCCGTAAAACTCTTGAAACCGCTCTACCGCCGCCACCGTTTCGGGACCGAAAGTACCGCTTCGGGGTACGGGTTCTAACGCACCGTTAAAATAGGCGATAATGCTTAAATAATACTGCACCGTAGTTACCGGTATACCGCTCATTCCCGCCGAAACCTCATTGGCGAACGGCACGGTGGCTTCGGCTACCGAAATTCCCTCGCTTGATAAATCGGCAAGCCCTTTTACGCCGTTATAGTATTGCTTAATTTTATACCAGGTTGATTTATCCACCTCTCCGGTTTGGGGGAGGGAGAAAATCTCCTGAAACTTTCTTACGCTTTCGGTGGTATCTACTCCGAAAATGCCGTTTTCTTTTTCAATTTTGGGTATTGCGGGGTAATTTCTTGCAATTCGGTTAAGTTCGGTTTGCAAAATTCGTACATTGTTGCCTGCATCCCCCTCTTTTATCGGCACACCGGGGTATGATTCGGTTGTAAAGCCGACCGGTGCGTTTTCCACAATGCCGATATCGTTTCCGTAGTAAGTTTGCAAAATAGAAAAAGGGGTTTGACCTTCCTCTGCCAACTGCACCGTTCCCCATTGCGAAAGACCGGCACAAGTAGAGGTTGTTCCGTTGCAAAAAGCGGTAAACAGGGGTTGTATATTTCCCTGACGCACCACGTAGTTGTTAAAAATTTGGTCAACTATGTATCCGATATTTTCAAAAATTTCCCTATCGGGTACAAAAGCTTGGTCGAATTGTGTTGAATTTGTAATGTCAAAATCATATCCTCTTGCACGGTAATATTCGGTGTAAACACGGTTCAACGCAAAAGATATTATTGCGTAAATATTTGCCCTTAAAGCGTTTTCGGGCCAGGTTGGGTAAATTTCGCTTGATGCTACGTTTTTAACATAATCTATAAACGGCAGGGTTACATTTTGGGCGTTAGAATCCGGCGGACCTAAATGCACCGTTATATATTCGGGGATTATGGGGGTTAAAACTTCGGGCATAAATATCCTCCTTACAGGTCATATTTTTCGGCTTCGTCGAAAATTTGCATTTCCATACCTTCGCCCGCTGTTTCTTTTAACAGCATATTTGAAGTTTGAATTGATGTTACACCGCTGAAAACGGGAATGTTAAGGTGAATATTATCTATATACCCATCCGCTTCTACAAGCATATTGTAAACGGCATAAGGGATTTGCTTGTTTTCTTTGTCAAGCGAAAGTGCCTTTTGCGGGGTGGGCAAAATAAAAACCTTTGTACGTCCGCTTTGGTCTGTAAAGGCGGAATCTATTACGTTTTTGTTATCATAGTCGCCCGTGAAAATTGTTACCTTTGCATTGGATACGGGATATAAATTTCTAACCGTTGTAACCACCGCCAAAAGTCCGCCGGTTGGGGTTTCGGTTGTTTCTGTCACTTTGGGGTTTACTTCGGCAACCGTTGGCTTTACTTTGGCTTGTGTTTTTTGCGACCTATACATTTTAAGCATTTCGTTTTTATATTTTTCTAATGTTTCTTTATCCATAAAACCACCTCTTTTCAGTTTATGCAACTAAAAAGAGGCGGTTAAAATTTTTTGGCGATTATTTTAATTTAATACTGTAATCAAAGAAATTTAATCTCCCGTCGGACAGTTCTATTGCATTTCGGTATTCGCCGAAACCGATTTGGCGAATATTGCGGTAGGCGGTGCAAATGCTCCAAAAACCGAACAAAATACAACTGCTTACCACCGCCGAAATATACATTTTTCTTATAAATTCTCTCATTTTCTTCTCCTTTAATTTAAACTGTTTAAAAGTGTTACAAGTGCTTCTCCCACAAGTTCTGCGGAATAACACGCCTCATCTAAAGTATTTGCTTCTGTCCCGATTTCTATTAAAAGCGAGCCGGTGGTTAGTGACTGGTTATACTTTTTTGACATTAAACTTAAAGGCCGTGCCAAAGTGGGGTATTTTTGCTCCAAAGTTTGCTGTAATTTAAGCGCTAATTTCAAGTTTTCCTGCCAATTCGGGTGATCTTTAATACTTCCGCTTTGACTTCCCATAACAAGCATAACCTGTGCCGCTTTTTTTCCCTCTATTTCGGTGGAAAGTTTTACCTTATCGCTGCCGCTTGAAACCGAATCACGGTGAAAATCAAGCACTATTTTAATGTCCTTGTACTTACTCAAATATGAATTTACCGTTTTAGCGCTTCTGCCGTAACTTCCAGTATATTCGGGGTAGTCGTGTTTGGTGGCGTCGTGCAAGGTGTTAATTCCGGCATTATTTAACCTTTCTGCCACAATATCCCCTATTTTAACCATATTTTTATTATTATCGGTTGTACGGCTTTTTGAATTTTCGGTGTAGAAATTCTCCTCTGTTTCCATAAAAGTTTCGGTAGTGTGGGTGTGCATTATTAAAACCTGCGGACTGCCCGACTTTTGAATTTTAAACTTTAGCGGGGCTTCTAACAAATTTTTAATATTCACATTAAGGTCGGTACTGTTTTTCATATAAACCTTGTTATAAGACAAAGGGGCGGAATAGGGCGAAATATATTTTGTTATAATTTTGCCCTTAACCGCCGTTGCGGACACTTGTGACGAGGAATTTGTGCTTAAACTTTCTTCTTTTGGCGGTTCTTGCGTGTTTTCGGCAGAGGGGGTTATATCTTCCTTAATATCGGAAAAACCGTTTTGAGGTAAAAAATAAGCGGTTTCTTGCACATTTTCTGTTTTACCACTTTTTAAACCGCCAAAAAACGACATAATTAAAACTGCCGCACAAAAAACATAGCAAACCGCTAAACGCAAAATTCCCTTCTTTTCGGACATATTATCACCGATAAAATTTTATGCGATTTTTAAAGGATTTAGACCAAACTTAAAATTACTTCTCTTTCGGTTTCGGGCTGCAAAAAAACATTTAAATTTCTTGCCAAAAATTCGCTTACCTTTTCAATCAGCAAGTCGGCGTCTTTTGGCGTTACAATCATCGAAAAGTCGGTTTCCGGTTCTTTTCCGGTTAACTCTAAAGCAACGGTTGCGGCATCCACCACGGTTGGAACGCCTACCGCAATAACCGGCACACCAAGGGTTTTTCGGCTTAATTCTTTGCGGGAATTTTTAACCCCCGAACCGGGGGAAATGCCGTTATTACACAGTTGAAAGGAAGAAAAAAGCCGATTTGTGCTTTTTGAACAAAGTGCATCTACCGCAATTACAAAATCGGGGTTTACGGTTTTTACCGCCGACTCCAAAAGTTCGGAAACCTCTATACCTGTTTTCCCTAAAACATTAGGCGCAATAACCGCAACACTTTTAAGGGAAGAAAGCCCTATTTTTTTTGCAAATTCTCCCGCAATGTGCCGAGTTGCAAGTATATTTTTTGCAACTTTAGGTCCCACGGCATCGCATGTGATTTCGGTATTTCCGAGACCTACAACCAAAATTTTTTCTCTTTTTTTGGGTAAAATTTCATCTAATGCTTTAAAAAAAGCAGTTTCCAAATCGCAAAACGAGGTTATTTTATCTATTCTTTCAAAATCTATTGTGTAATATTTTTTACCTTCCTTTTCTAAAAAGTAAGTGCAAATATCTCCCGTTTTTTCATATTTTACGGGATTTTCCTCTTTTTCTATTGCAAGGTCGGTTCTAATGCTCATTTTTTATCCCCTTTTTTAATTAAAAAAGTTGCAAAACTGTATTAGATATGATATACTAATATAGATTTATTATACTTATATAAATATATTCAGGAGGTAAAAAAATGTCTGCAAACCCGTTGGATCAAATTTGGTCCGCTATTTGCGATGAATGTAAAAAATCTATTTCGGAAGTTGCGTTTAACTGCTTTTTAAAAGATTTAGTTCCCGTTTTTTTAAGCGACGGCGAATTTACCATTTCAATAAATGACGAGTACAAAAAAGGGGTTATAGAACAAACCTATTTACAAAAACTTAATGAAGCAATAAAAACCGTTATGGGGGTTCAAATGGTTGCCCGCATTGTGCTTGACGAAGACGAAGAAGAAATTTTAAAAGCCGAAGAGTATAGCGAAGGTTTAAGTTTTGAAGACTTTTTTACTTTTAATAACTTTATTGTCGGCTCTACCAACCGTTTTGCCCATGCGGCGGCATTGGCAGTTGCGGATAATCCTAATATTATTTACAATCCGCTTGTAATTTACGGTCCTTCGGGGGTTGGTAAAACCCACTTAATGCTTGCTATTAAAAACCACATTAAAAACAAATTTCCGAATAAAAAAATTGAATTTATCAGAGGTGAGGAATTTACCAACGAGTTAATTAAAGCATTGCAAGACGGTAAATTAGGTCTTGGCACTATTGACGATTTCAGAAACAAATTCCGCAATGTTGACGTGCTTTTGATTGATGATATTCACTTTATTGCGGGTAAAGAACAAACACAGGAAGAATTTTTTAACACCTTTAATGTTCTTTATCAAAAAAACAAACAGATTGTGGTTTCTCTTGACCGCCCGATTAAGGATATTAAAACCCTTGACGAACGTATTCGTTCTCGTTTACAGGCAGGTCTTCCGGCTGATATTACCCCGCCTGATTTTGAAACAAGGGTTGGCATTATAAATAAAAAAGCCGAACAAATGGGAATTGAACTTGAAAAAAATCTTGTTTTTTATATTGCCGAACATATTAAAGTTAATACCCGACAGTTAGAGGGTGTGGTTAAAAAACTTCAGGCATATATTACTATTCAAAAGAAAATACCGAATATATCGGTTGTGCAAACTTTTATAAAAGACATTGTTTCGGACGATAAGCCGGAACCTATTAAGATAGACGAAATTATTGTTGAGGTTGCAAAAACTTATAATGTTTCCCCAACCGATATTTTGTCCAACCGAAGAACCGCATCTTTGGTTTTGGCACGTCAGGTTGCTATGTATATTGCAAGGGAAACTACCGAACTTTCTTATAAATCAATAGGCGAAAGTTTTGCAAAAGACCATACTACCGTTCTTTACAACGTAAATAAAATTGAAGAATTTTTAAGGGACAGGCCTTATCAAAAGGAATTAGTAGATGATATTATTAAAAATTTGAAAAGCCGAAAGATGGGAAGTTATTAACATTTTTAAACTTAATTAACCGTTAATAACTTTTAAAAGAGGTTAAAAACTTTTTATAAAAAATTTTTTAAGAAATTATAAAGATTTTTATTAACCGTTAATTTGGCTTAATAAAGCCGTTTACAGCGGTTATTAACCGAATTAACCGCACTTATTACTACTGTTATTTTATACTTTTTTTTAGGAGGAAAAATATGCTTTTTTCTGTTGAACGTGCAAAGTTATTAGAAGCGGTTTCAAAACTTCAAAGCGTTGTCGGTTCTAAAACTTCTATGCCGATATTGGAGGGTATTTTAATTTCTGCCGAACAGGGAAAAATTACCCTTGTTTCCTACAATCTTGAAATGGGAATGAAAAAGGAACTTTACGCTAAATGCGAACAAGAAGGGGATATTGTTATAAATGCCCGTCTTCTTGCCGATATTTTAAGAAGAATGAACGGTTTACAGGTAGAACTTTCTGCCGACGAAAAGTTAAACATTAACATTAAAAGCGGAGAAGCCACATTTGACATTATGGGTATGGCGGCTACCGATTATCCCGAAATTCCCAGCATTTCACAGAGCAACAGTTTTGAAATTGACGGTAAACTTTTAACCCAAATGAAAAAAGGTACCTCTTTTGCCGCCGCACAAACAGAGGGCAGTAAGCCAATTCTTACCGGTATAAACATTTCGGTAAGTGATAATATTATTCAGTTTGTTGCAATTGACGGTTACCGTTTGGCAATTAAACGTGAGCCGGTAAAACAAATAAACGATTTGGAATTTACCGTTACCGGCAAATCTTTAAACGAAGCGGTAAAACTTATAGACGATGATACCGAAAAGGTTGAAATCAACGTTGGCGACCGTCTTATTTGCTTTAATATTAACGGTTATGTTTTTATTTCCCGCCTTTTGGAGGGTGAGTTTGTAAACTACCAAAAAACTTTACCGCAAGGTTATAAACAAAGGGTTTTAGTAAATACAAGGGATTTAATTAACACAATCGAGCGTGTTTCTTTGCTTATAAGCGAATCTTTTACCACCCCTGTTCGTTGTTATTTTAACGAACTTAATGTGGTATTTACCTGTGCTACCTCTATGGGACGTGCTACCGAAACTTTTAACACAAAATTAGAGGGCGAAAATTTTGAAATAGGTCTTAACAGCCACTATTTGTTGGACGCTTTAAAAGCAATAGATGACGAAAACATACAAATTTTGTTTAACGGACCCAATGCAGGCGTTTTATTAACTCCCCAAGAGGGTGACGGTTTTAAATATATGATAATGCCTATGAGGTTGAAATAATGGATTTTAGGAAAATAACAATAAAAGAAGATTTTATCCGATTAGACAGTGCTATGAAATTAGCCGATATGGTTGTTACCGGCGGTCATGCAAAAATTGTTATTAGAAACGGTGAAGTTAAAGTAAACGGCGAAGTTTGCTTAATGCGGGGCAAAAAACTGCATAAAGGCGATAAGGTTGAATTTGAAAATGACGGATTTTTAATTGTATGATTGTTTTAAATATTTCGTGTAAAAACTTTCGCAATTTAGAAAATATAAATATTTCCCCATGTGACGGAATGAATGTAATTTGCGGTGAAAATGCCCAGGGTAAAACCAATATTTTGGAATCGATTTGGCTTTTTACGGGTGCTAAAAGTTTTAGAACAAATAAGGATAATAACTTTATTAAATTCGGCACCGAAAAAGCGGTTTGCAGGTTAGATTTTAAGAGCGAGGGTATTGAAAAAAACGCCGAAATTACAATCAAAGAAAAAAGGGAAGTTGCTTTAAACGGAAAAAGAATAAAATCGGCAAGTGAATTTGCGGGTAATTTTAAGGCAATTGTTTTTTCGCCTAACGATTTATCCCTTGTTTCCGACGGACCGAGTGTAAGACGCAAATTTTTAGACACCGCAATAGGTCAGCTTTACCCCTCTTATATAAACATTTTAAAAAAATACATAAGGGCGGTTACCCAACGAAATAAAATTATTAAAGATTTTAAATACGATTCCACCCTTTCTATTATGCTTGACGTTTACGAAAACGAAATTTCACAAAACGGCGAAAAAATTGTAAATTTCAGAAAGCGGTATATTGAAGTTATAAACGAATTTTTAGGAAATGTTTATGACGGCATTTCCGGCGGAAGAGAAAAAATTGAAACTGAATATATTTCTTCCTACAGTGATGATTTAACCGAAAAACTAAAGTTTTCCCGCAAAGAAGATATGTATTCTGGGGTTACTTCCATAGGTCCTCACCGTGATGATTTGGAATTTAAAATAAACGGTATTTCGGCAAGGAATTTTGCTTCGCAAGGGCAAAAACGCAGTATTGCTTTAGCGGTAAAACTTTCCGAAGCAGAGGTTATAAAGAAAAATGTCGGTGAATGTCCTGTTATTTTGTTAGATGATGTTATGAGTGAATTGGATCCGTTAAGGCAGGATTTTGTTTTAAACCACATAAAAGGTATGCAATCTTTTTTAACCTGCTGCGATGAAAGTAATATAAAAAACTTAATTGCGGGTGAAAAATTTATTATAAAAAACGGAAGAGTTGTGTAATGTATTTGCATTTGGGCGGAGAGTATGTTGTAAAAGAGGAGGAGGTTATAGGTATTTTTGACCTTGATACTTCCACCGTTTCAAAACATACAAGAAATTTTTTAAACAAAAAAGAAAAAGAAAAAAAGGTTATAAACGTTTCCTTTGAACTTCCAAAGTCCTTTATATTAGTGGGGGACAAACAAAACGAAAAAATATACATTTCTCAAATTTCTTCGGCAACACTTAACAAGCGTTCCGGAATAATTATAAAATAAGCAGATTTTGAAAGGACGGCTTTTTTAATGAATAACGAAATTACAACACCTGTAGTTGAGAGTTATGACGAAAACTCCATACAGGTATTGGAAGGACTTGAAGCGGTAAGAAAACGCCCGGGTATGTATATCGGCTCTACAGGTGAGCGCGGTTTACACCATTTGGTGTATGAAATTGTGGATAACTCTATTGACGAAGCGTTGGCAGGTTATTGCGATAAAATTACCGTAGAACTTTTGGACGACGGTGTTATAAGAGTAACCGACAACGGCCGAGGAATACCTGTTGGTATTAACCCGCAAAAGGGTATTCCCACCGTTACGGTTGTATTTACCATTTTACACGCCGGCGGTAAATTCGGTGGAAGCGGATACAAGGTTTCGGGGGGATTGCACGGTGTTGGTGCATCGGTTGTTAATGCGCTTTCAAGTTGGCTTGAAGTTGAGGTTAAAAACGGCGAACACATTTACAAGCAAAGATATGAACAGGGTAATATTGTAAACGAACTTGAAATTATTGGCGATACTTTAGAGACAGGTACAACCGTTACCTTTAAACCCGACCCGACTATATTTACCGATACTACAAGATACGATTTTGATATTTTGTTACAGCGTCTTCGTGAACAGGCATTTCTTAATGCGGGTATCCGTGTTGTTTTGGTGGATAAAAGAACCGACGCCGATATTCCCGACAGGACAGAAGATTTACATTACGAGGGCGGTATAAAATCTTATGTTGAATATTTGTTAGAGAAAAGCAAAAAAGACCGTCTTAACAGCGATGTAATTTATTTAAGCGGTTCTTCGGGCGATTCTGTGGCGGAAATTGCCCTTTTGTGGAGTACTGCTTACGATAATAAAATAATGTCTTTTGCTAACACAATTCACACTATTGACGGCGGTACGCACGAATCTTCCTTTAAAACAAGTTTAGCCAGGGTTATAAATAAATACGGCAGAAACTTTAAATTTTTAAAGGAAAGTGACAGTAATCTTAAAAGTGAAGATATTAACGAGGGACTTATTGCCGTTGTAAGCGTAAAACTCACCGATGCACAGTTTGAATCCCAAACCAAGGCAAAACTCGGAAATACCGCAATAGGTACGCTGGTTAATAATATCGTTGCGGATAAACTTATGCAGTATTTGGAAGAACATCCGCAAGAGGCAAAAATTATTCTTGATAAGTCTATTGCTTCTTCAAACGCACGTGAGGCGGCACAAAAAGCAAGGGATTTGCAGAGAAATAAATCGGGTATCGGCGGAAGAACCCGTATGCCCGAAAAACTTAAGGACTGTATTTCAAACGACCCCACCAAAACCGAAATATTTATTGTCGAGGGTGATTCGGCAGGCGGTTCGGCAGTTGAGGGAAGAAACAGTACCTACCAGGCAATTCTTCCGCTTTGGGGTAAAATGCTTAATGTTGAAAAAGCAAGGGTGGACAAGGTTTACGGAAACGATAAATTAACCCCCGTTGTTGTGGCGCTGGGTACCGGAATTGCCGAAAATTTTGATATTTCTAAACTTAGATACGACAAAATTGTAATTATGGCGGATGCCGATGTTGATGGAAGCCACATCAGAACACTTTTGCTTACATTCTTCTTCCGTTATATGCCGCAACTTATAGAAGAGGGTCACATTTATTTGGCACAACCGCCCCTTTACCGTGTTGCCAAAGGAAAAAGATATTATGATGCTTTTACCGACGAGGAAAGGGACACTTACATTGAACAGTTAGGCGGTAATGTTGATATTCAGCGTTACAAAGGTCTTGGTGAAATGAACCCCGAACAACTTTGGGAAACTACCCTTGACCCCGAACACAGAACAATGTTAAAGGTAACAATGGCAGATGCCGAAATTGCCGACCAAACATTTTCTATGCTTATGGGTGAAGAGGTTGAACCGAGAAGAAGATTTATTGAAGAAAATGCAATTTTTGCAACCGATTTGGATATATAAGGAGGGATAGAAAATGGCTAAACAGGAAAATGTATACTGGCCGAGTGACAGCGAAACCAATATAAGGCCGGTAGAAATTGTAGACGAAATTAAAAGCAGTATGCTGCAGTACTCTATGTCGGTTTTGGTAGGCCGTGCTATCCCCGATGTTAGGGACGGACTTAAACCCGTTCACAGAAGAATACTTTACACAATGTACGAAAACGGACTTACACCGGACAAAGCATACCGTAAGTGTGCCGATACGGTAGGTTCGGTTTTGGGTAGATACCACCCCCACGGCGACGCTTCGGTTTATGATGCTATGGTTCGTATGGCGCAGGATTTTTCTTTAAGATATCCGCTGATTGACGGTCACGGTAACTTTGGTAATATAGACGGTTATCCTGCCGCTGCATACCGTTATACAGAGTCAAGAATGAACCGACTTTCCCACAGTATGCTTGACGATATTGATAAGGAAACGGTTGATTTCAGCCCTAACTACGACAACCGTTTAAAAGAACCGAATGTTTTGCCGGTTCGTTTTCCGCAATTGCTTGTAAACGGTTCTTCGGGTATAGCGGTTGGTATGGCTACCGAAATTCCGCCCCACAATTTGGGCGAGGTTATTGACGGTATGTGTTGTCTTATTGACAATCCCGAAGCCGACTTACAGGAAATTTGCCAATACATTAAAGGACCCGATTTCCCGACAGGCGGTATTATTATGGGAAGAAGCGGTATTCGTGCCGCTTACGCTACCGGCAGGGGAAAAATTGTACTTCGGGGTAAAGCCGAAATAGAGGAAGTTAAAAACGGTAAGTTTAGAATAATAATTACCGAAATTCCCTATAAGGTTAAAAAACAGGAACTTGTTAAAAATATTTACGATTTAGCGGCAGATAAACGAATTGAGGGTATTGATGACGTTGTTGACTATTCCTCTAAACGTGACGGCGGTATAAGAATTATTGTTGACCTTAAAAAGGACGCTAACCCGCAGGTTGTACTTAACAAAATTTATAAAAACACTTCTTTGCAAACCACATTCGGCGCAATTTTGTTGGCTATTGTAAACGGAAAACCGCAAATTCTTACCTTAAAAGAAATGCTGCAAAACTGCATTGACTTCCAATGCGACATTATTGAAAGAAGAACCGCTTTTGATAAACGCAAAGCCGAAGAAAGGGCTCATATTTTGGAAGGGTTAAAGGTTGCGCTTGATTTTATTGACGAAGTTATTAAAATTATCCGTGCAAGTAAAAGTATTCCCGAAAGTAAAGAAGCACTTATGGAACGCTTTTCGCTTGACGATATTCAGGCAACCGCTATTGTGCAAATGCAGTTAGGTAAACTTTCGGGTCTTGAAAAACAAAAAATTCTTGACGAATTGGAAGAAAAACTTGCATTTATTAAGGAATGTGAGGAAATTCTTGCAAGCAAAGCCAGAATACTTGACATTGTTAAAACCGAAGCACTTAATCTGCGTGACAAATTCTCGGACGACCGCCGTACAGATATTACCGACGTTGCGGGCGAAGTGGACATTGAAGACCTTATTCCCGAAGAGGAATGTGTTATTACCAAAACCGAAAACGGTTATATTAAACGTGTAAGCGCCAGCGAATACAGCGTTCAAAACCGAGGCGGTAAGGGCATTAAGGGTATGAACACCCGTGAAGATGATTTGGTACAAAATATGTTTGTATGTTCTTCGCACGATTCTATTATGATGTTCACCAATTTAGGCCGTGTTTACAGAATTAAGGCATACGAAATACCCGAGGGAAGCCGTCAAAGCAAGGGCCTTAGTGTAGTAAATATTATTCCGCTTATGAGCGAAGAAAAAATTACCACCATTCTGCCCTGCACCGTTAAAGACGATAACGAGCGTTACTTATGTATGGTTACCAAAAAGGGTATTATTAAGCGTACCAAACTTTCCGAATTTAAAAACACCCGTAAAAACGGTATTATTGCCCTTTCTATTGACGAGGGTGATGAACTTATGTTTGTAAGAATGACTACAGGCGAAGATAATCTGTTGCTTGCTACCAAAAAAGGTATTGCTATTCACTTCCGTGAAAGCGATGTCCGTACAATGGGCAGAACCGCACGTGGTGTTAAGGCAATTACCGTGCGTGAGGGTGACAGCGTTGTGGATATGGCTATTTGTGACCAAGACACAAAGGTTCTTACAATAAGCGAAACAGGTTACGGCAGAATAAGCAATATTTCCGACTACCGCTTGCAATCCCGCGGAGGAAAGGGTATTAAAAACTACCGAACCGATAAATACGGCGATGTTACCGCAGTTTTGCCGATAGCACCGAATACCGATATTATTATGATTGCGGATGACGGTATTATTATCCGTATATTTGCCGATGATATTTCGGAATTTGCACGTCCGGCAAAGGGTGTACGTGTAATGCGTACTACCAATTCTAACGGTGAAACGGTTAGGAAGATTTTGTCTGTCGGCGTTGCGGAACACGACGAACAGGAAGTAAACGACAAACCCGAAGAAGCCGATGCCGACGCAGGTTTGGTTGACGAAAAAGAACTTTTAGAAGAGCAAAATCAACCCGACGAAGGTTTAGAGGAAGAAAACTAAAAAAAGCGGAAAATTTACTTTGAAAGACGGTGAATTTTCATCTATGTATGATAATGACGAACTAAACAGGGAAACTTTCAGGGAGGGCGGTAACCAACCGCCCTACACTCCGCCCCAACCAAACTATGTTACCTATATTCCGTATGGGTTTACCCCAAAAACTTATGAAGAACGGCTGCAAATAAAAAAATGTGCCAACATAATAGGCGGTTCTTTGCTTTTGCTTAATGTTGTTGCGGTTGTAATATCCTTTGCCGTTCCGTTTTTGCTTTCTTTTTTGGGAATGTCAAGCGAAAACATTCATAAACTTACAAATGATGCGGGGTACAGGCAATTTTTTCAAATAGTTGTTTCAACACTTATGTTTACTTTGCCTTTTGTTATTTTTTTCAAAGGTGCGGGGTATAGAATAAGCGACCTGGCAATTTATGGAAAACCAAAAGAAAAAACCTTTTTACCTCTATTTTTAATAGGTATTGCTTTTTGCAGTTTTGCAAATATGGCGGTTTCCTTTGCCGGTGGAATTTTTGAACAATTTGGGTTTAACTATAATGTGGATTTCGGCGAATATCCGACCGGCTTTTTCGGTTTTTTGCTTGCCACCTTTTCAACCGCAATAGTTCCCCCTTTGGTAGAAGAATTTGCCTGCCGAGGACTTATTTTGGGTTCACTTCGCAAATTCGGGGATGGGTTTGCAATAATTGTATCTTCGGTTCTTTTCGGGATAATGCACGGCAATTTCGAGCAAATGCCCTTTGCGTTTTTGGTGGGACTGGTTTTGGCGTATGTTACGGTAAAAAGCGGTTCGCTTTGGGTTGCCGTGGCGATTCACGCCTTTAACAACTTTGTTTCGGTAGTATTTAATTATTTGCCAAATACCCTGTCCGACACGGCAGAAAATATTATTTACACCCTTTTCTTGGCTTTAGTAATGTTACTGGGGTTGGTTGCGATGTTTTTGTATCATAAAAACATCGGGGATTACAGTATTAAAAAAAGCGAAACCGAAGCGACAGAATCCAAAAAAGCAAAATGGTTTTTCGGTAGTGCTACAATAGTTATTTTTATTATAATTTCATTTTTGCAATCTTTAACTTACTTTTTTTATATTTAACTAAAAATGCGGTAGAGCAAAATTTTCACTCTATCGCATTTTATTTTAAGGAGTATTATGGATAAAAAATTTATGACGCAAGCACTCCAATATGCACAAAAAGCGTTCGATTTAGGAGAAGTGCCGGTAGGGGCGGTAATTGTTAAAAACGGAAAAATTGTGGGAACGGGTTACAATATGCGGGAAACCAAACAAAACGCATTGTCCCACGCAGAGATAGAGGCAATAAACAACGCTTGTAAAAATACAGGCACTTGGCGACTGGACGGTTGCGAAATGTATGTCACGCTTGAACCCTGCCCGATGTGTACGGGTGCTATTATCAATGCAAGAATAAAAACCGTAATTTTCGGTGCGTTCGATTCTAAAATGGGATGTATGGACAGCGTTATAAATCTTTGCGATTATCCCTTTAACCACAAACCGGAAATTTATGCCGGTATTTGCGAAGACGAGTGTAAGGAAATATTGCAAAAATTCTTCCAAAATTTACGCTAAAAACACTCCCTGTAATCGAATAGAAAACACCTTTGATGATGGGGAGTACTATAAAGCACAAAACAATCGGCTGAAACACAAAATAGGGTATTTTTACCCTTTAAAACGGCTATTTATAGTGGTTTTAAGGTCATTTAAGCCGATAATTTTAAGCCAAAACAGTAATAATAGGTAAAAAAGACAGGAAAAACCGCAAAAAAATGTTATGTAAACCAAATTTGTATTTATAAGCAAAAAGGCAAGCAAAAAATTTACCGCAAGGGTTGAAACAACCGCCGAAGTTATAGGAAAGAAAATTGCGGTTAAAAATTTAAAATTTACTCCGCCGATTTTAATAAGCCGTGCCACATTTAAAAAGCAGGTTAAAAAATTTGAAAAATACATAATTATTATGAACCCCCAAAGCCCCATTCGTTTTAGCATTATTAAAATTAAAATTATGCGTATAACCGAATCGGTTACGGCGGTGCGGAAGGTGAAAAACTGTTGGTCAAGTCCTTTTAAAAGTCCGTCCGAAATACTGTCAAGATACATCAGCGGAACAATGGGTGACAGTGCCTTAAGCAAAAATCCCACCGTTTTGTCACCGTAAATCAGCACCCCTATTCTTTCACCGCAAAAAAAGAAGACCGCACCAAACAAAAAGCCGATAAGCGAGGTTAATTTTAAAATTTTTTCGGTACACTCTTTTACTATCCACTTATTATTGCGTGCCACCGCCTCGGATATTTCGGGAATCAGTAAAGTTGATACGGAATTTAGTATAGCGGACGGGAAAAACAGAATAGGCAGAGCCATTCCCTTTATCATTCCGAACTGTGACAGGGCGTTTTCCTTTGAATTTTTAAATTTTGCAAGATTTTTAGGCACTAAAACATTTTCTGCGGTGCGTAAAAGTGTGTTTAAATACCTGCCCGATGTAATGGGAACGGCAATATGAAGTATTTGTCTTAAAACGGGGCGACCCGATTTTTCCCCGCCGTCGGGTTTTATTTTTTTAACATCAAAAAGGTACTGTATTAAGAGTAAAGCCATAGATATTATCTCGGCACAGGCATCACCCAACATAACCGCAAAGCAACTGCCCGAAATTGTATTTGAAAAAGCGTTTAAAAACAAAAGAATAAGCGCAATTCTGAAAATTTGCTCGGCAATTTGGCAAATCGCATTCGGCGTTACCTTTCTGCGTGCAATAAAATATCCCCTAAAACAAGCGGTAATACCTATAAACGGAAGAGAAAGCGGTAAAATTTTTATAGAGTTTACAGCCCTTATATCCCCCAAAAACCGCTTTGCAATAAATTCTGCGCCAAAGTAAATAATTCCTGCCGAAAAGAGCGCAATTATAAGGGTTAGTTCTACCGCCTTTTTTAAAATTTTAAGGGTGCTTTTTTTAGTTCCTACCGCCATTTCTTCGGCAACAAGGCGTGTAACGGCGGTGGAAATACCGCTTGTAGCAAAGGTAGACGCCAAAACATAAACCGAAAAAACAAGTTGGTAAAGACCTATACCCTCGCTCCCTATTTTTTTTGCAAGCCATACCTTAAAAACTATGCCCGCAAACCGTAAAATCAGGGACGAACCCGTAAGAATTGCGGCATTTTTAATAAAAACCGTTTTTTTCAATATATCAAATCCTTTAAGCCGTATATTTAATTGTATGTTTAAAATACTGTTGCAAGAACGCACAAAAAAATATATAATATACTTAATAAATCATAAAGGAAAGTGAAATAATGGGCTCACCTTTAGCAGACAGATTGCGCCCTACTTCGGTAGAGGAGGTTGCAGGGCAAAAACACCTTTTGTCACAAGGTAAGGTTTTAAGAAAGATAATAGATTCGGGTAATATTCCCAACCTTATTTTCTACGGTCCTTCGGGCGTGGGAAAAACCACCGTGGCAAACATTATTGCAAAAAACTGCGGGAAAAAGCTTTGTTACCTTAACGCTACCACCTGTTCCACGGCGGATATAAAGGAAGTTGTAAACACAATAGGCACTATTGAAGCCATGGGCGGAATTTTACTTTATTTGGACGAAATTCAGTATTTCAACAAAAAACAACAACAAATATTGTTATCATATATAGAGAACGGGGACATTACACTTATTGCATCTACCACCGAAAACCCTTATTTTTATGTTTATAACGCAATTTTAAGCCGTTCCACCGTTTTTGAATTTAAAACCCTTTCGAGTGAGGATATTGTATGGGTTTTAGATAGGGGAATTAAAATCTTAAGCGGGGAAAAGGGCAAGGATATTGTAATTTCCCGTGAGTCGGTTAAAAAAATTGCTACTGCCGCCGCAGGGGACGTCCGCAGGGCGCTTAATATGCTGGAACTTTGCATAGTTACCGCCGAAAACGGAGAGGAAATTACCGTAAAGGACGAAACTTTAGAAGAAATTTTAGCATCAAATTCGGTAAGATATGACCGTGAGGGCGACGAACATTACGATATTATTTCGGCTTACCAAAAATCAATGCGTGGTTCAGACCCAGACGCCGCAATTTACTATTTAGGTCGGCTTTTGGCGGCGGGAGATTTGCCAAGTGCCTGCCGTCGGCTTTTGGTGTGCGCTAATGAAGATGTCGGACTTGCGTATCCGCAAATTATCCCCATAGTTAAAGCGGCTGTGGATACGGCAATGATGGTGGGTTTGCCCGAAGCACGCTTACCCCTGGCAAACGCCGTGATTTTGGTGGCTACTTCGCCTAAATCGGTGTCGGCGCACGATGCTATAAACGCCGCTATGGCGGATATCGAAAGGGGAATCGGCGGTGATATTCCACGCCATCTGCAAAACAAGCATTTTGACGGTGAAGATGCCGAAATTAAGGGTCAGCACTATAAATATCCTCATTCATATCCACGGCATTATGTAAACCAACAGTACCTTCCCGATAATATAAAGCATAAAAAATACTACACCTTTTCGGATAATAAGACCGAGCAAAAATGCAAAGAGTATTGGGATATAATCAAGGGTGAAAACAAGGGGTGATTTTTTGAAAAAAACCGCAATTCCTAAAAAAACGTTGTATCTTTGGCAATTCCGTGTGTTTCTAATCGGCGGTTTGTTGTGCTTATTGTGCTTGGATTATCGTAAAAATTTACACTTTTTAAATATTGTAGCAGTTGTTTTGGCGGTTTTAGCCCTGTTTATTATCATTTGGTATCTGCCGAAATTCTTTAACGGCTACGAAATCGTCTTCAAGGGTGATGCCGTTATAATAAACTACGGCGTATTTATTAAATTCACCCACATTATGCCCTATTCACGTTTAATTTACGCCCAAAGTTTTGCAACACCGTTAGCAAGGGTTTTAAAAATAACCGCAATAACCCTTAAAGCGGCACGGGGTTGGGTGGTATTGCCTGAACTGCAAAACAATGATGCTTTTAATATAATAAACTCTCTTTCGGGGGAGAAAAACAATGCTTAAAAAGTTTAAAGCCCATCCTTTAATGATTATTACCTTTTTAAAACCGTTTTTAATTGTTTTGCTTTTCCCCATTGTGAACGGCGTAATACAATACATTAAATACCAAACTTATGACAGTATTTTAGGCGCAGAACTTTTCCTTTTCGGAATTATTACGGCTATTGCTTTTTTCAGGTGGTACAGTTTCTCACTTATATGCGATACCGCAAACAAAACCGTAACGGTAAATAAGGGACTTGTTTTTAAAAGAATTGCCACAATTTCGGTTTCTAAAATATCTTCGGTTCAAGCCGAAAGAACCCCTATTGACGATATTTTCCGTTCGGTAACATACAGAATTAACACCGAAGCGGGAATAACCGCCCGTCCCGATTTTGAATTTAAGTTAAGCATAAAAAACAGTAAAACCGTTTCCGACCTGTTGTACGGCAAACACGAAACAAAAACGGTTAAGTTTTCGGCAATCAGAATAGCAATCCTTGCGGCTACAACCTCTTCGGCGTTTACCGGTATAATCATCGGCGTGCCTTTGTTAAACAGTGCAGGTAAACTTTTAGGGGTTGCAATAAGTGATATGTTGTTTGATGAAATCAACAATGTTTCTTCCAAAATTCAAACCTATTTCCCGCCTGTTGTAAACACAATAAGTTTAATAATACTTATTGCCTACTTTTTTTCGTTTGTTTATTCCTTTTTAAAGTTTGTAAGGTTTAAACTTTTCTTGCAGGACGAAAAGTTAGAAATTCACACCGGATTTTTTGTCCGTCTTCGCACCGCTTTCACAAAATCCGCAATAAACGATATTAAGGTAGAGCAAACCCCTTTAATGTTATTGCTTAGACGCTTTGCAATGAAGGTAAGCGTTGGCGGTTACGGAAGTAACGGCAAGGGTGAGGGTGAACTGATTATACCGCTTGGGGACGACAGTGAAATAAAACGCCAACTTGAAGATTATTTTCCCTTTTTAACCAACAAAAAGGACGGTATTAAAGCCACACAAACCCGTTTAACCGAAAGTCGTTTTTTGTTTTGGCCTGCAATTTATCTTTTGGTAACTGTGACTGCGGCAATAATTTTATCGCTACTCTTCAGCGAATTTACACGGTTTATTTTCTTTTTAACTATAATTGCCCTTGTTTTTATCTTTTACCGTGCTTATCTTGCGGTATTTGAATTTAAAAAAGGCACGGTAAGTTTAGGGGATAATATCTTTTGCCGAAGTAATAAGTTTTTAAGAACCTGCGAAATGTACTGCCCGAAAGAAAGAATAGGCGAAATCAAACTTATTAGATTTCCGCCTGACTATTTTTTTTATAATACCTGCCGAGTGCGAATATCGGTTAGAAGTGAACGGGCAGACAGTATTAGGGTTCGGCTTTTAGACTACGAAAAGGTTAAAGAAGAAATAAATAAATGTTTCAATATTGAATAAATATTCCATAAGTACACATAATAGTTTCACGTGAAACATTGAGGTGTGCTTATGGTTTTATTTTTAGATTGTTTAAAAGCGTTTTTGGTGGGCGGTGCAATATGTGCGGCGGTGCAGTTACTGATTGACCTTACAAAACTAACCCCCGCAAGAATTTTGGTTTTCCTTGTGGTTTCGGGCGTTGCACTAACCGCAATAGGTGTTTATGCTCCGCTTGTGGAGTTTGCAGGTGCGGGCGCTACCGTACCCTTGACCGGCTTCGGATACTCGCTTGCGGTGGGTGTTCGTGGTGCGGTCAGGCAGTACGGGTTAATCGGCGCATTAGTAGGCGGACTTACCGCAACCGCCGCAGGAATAACCGCATCGGTTTTCTTTGGGTTTATAATGGCGCTACTATTCAAGCCGGGCGACAAAACTTAAATAAAAGTAAAATCCGCTCCAACACGAATAGGGGCGGATTTTTGCATCAAACAAACATTTCTATTTACATATAGGTGCGTTTTTGTTATAATATACTTAAAATTATGTTTCACGTGAAACACAGGAGGCAAAAATGGGTAAAATCATCTCCATTGTTAATCAAAAGGGCGGTGTCGGAAAAACCACCACCGCAGTAAACCTTGCCGCAGGTGTCGGTATTTTGGGTAAAAAGGTGCTTTTGGTTGATGCCGACCCACAGGGTAATACCACAAGTGGTTACGGTATAAATAAAAAAGAGGTCAAGGTTTCTTCCTATGAATTACTGATAGGCAAAGGCAAAACCGAAGATGCAATAGTTAAAACCGATTTTAAAAATGTTGATGTAATTCCGTCTTCGATGGATTTGGCCGCCGCAGAGGTTGACCTTATCGAAATGGAAAACCGCCAAAATCAGTTGAAAATGGCTTTAGCTTTGCAAAGAGAAAATTATGATTACATATTTATAGACTGTCCGCCTTCGCTGGGACTTATAACCATAAACGCCCTTAATGCAAGCGATACGGTGTTAGTACCCATTCAATGCGAGTATTTTGCGCTGGAGGGACTTTCGCAGTTAATGGCAACGATTCGTCAGGTTAAACGGCTTTACAACCCCACTATTGAAATAGAGGGGATAGTCCTTACTATGTATGACAGCCGACTCAATTTAACGGTACAGGTTATTTCGGAAATTAAAAAGTATTTTGCGGACAAACTGTTTAAAACCGCAATACCCCGTGCGGTACGCCTTTCCGAAGCGCCGAGTTACGGTATGCCGATACAGTACTATGACAAACGCTCAAAAGGAACCGACGCATATAACGCATTGGCAAAGGAATTTTTAAAGAAAAACAGGAGGGTGTAAAATGGCGGTTAAAAAAGGCGGACTGGGCAGAGGTCTTGATTCATTATTTAACGAAAATGCCACCGATGAGGGCGGTGTTATAAACGTAAATCTTAACGATATAGAACCCAATAAGGGACAACCCCGTAAAGATTTTGACGAAGAGTCGCTTTCCGAACTTGCGGAAAGTATTTCGGCGCACGGTCTTATACAACCTATTGTGGTTAAGCCAAACGCAAACGGAAGATACAGTATAATTGCCGGCGAAAGACGTTGGCGTGCCTGCCGTATTGCGGGACTTTACGAAGTGCCGGTTATAATAAAGGATGCCGAGCCACAGGAACTGATGGAATTGGCACTTATAGAAAACTTGCAGCGTGAAGACTTAAATGCGGTGGAAGAAGCACTCGGTTACCGTTCGCTTATTGATTCTTTCGGACTTACTCAAGAAGAAGTATCAAAACGTATGGGAAAATCAAGAACCGCCGTAACAAACGCTTTGCGTCTTTTGAATTTGAATGACAGGGAATTGCAAGCACTCCGTATGGGTGTGATTTCTGCGGGACACGCAAGGGCGTTGCTTGCCGTAGAAGATACGAATGTACGTGAACAAATGCTCCAAATGGCAGAAAACGGCGCTTCGGTACGCGAACTTGAAAAACAGGCGGCAAATGCAAAAAAAGAAAAAACCGCACCCAAAAAACAAACCAAGAACACCTATTACAGCGAGGTGGAACTCTCCCTTAAAAACGAACTTCACAGAAAGGTAAATATCAAATCGAACGGAAAGGGTAAAGGCACATTAACGGTGGAATTTTTCAGCGACCAAGAACTTGCCGATTTTGCCAAACGCCTGGCAGAAGAAAAATAGTATATAAACAACCGACGCCTATTGCAAAATTAGGCGTCGGTTGTTATAATGGTATTGTGTAAGGTAAACCTTAAACGGTAGGCGGTTAAATTCAGCTCTCGAAAGGGGGCGTTGCCGATGGAGTACATAATTATAATTCTTATTATAGTTTTATATTCAATCATTGCAATAAAAAAGAAATAACCGCCCTGTCTCCAAACTAAGCGGTTAAATCTTTTTAACTTATTATTTGAGGGCTAACCGTCTATCGGTTTGCCTTACACACTTATTATAATAGGATTTTTTAAAAATGTCAAGCATAACAGTAAAAAACAGCGGGATTTTTTGCAGAAGAAAATTAAGCAGTCGGCATTGACTTATTGATTGCGGCGTGATATAATAACATATAACTTTAATCATTTGGAGGATATTATAATGAACCGTATTAAAACATTAGATACTAAAAATCTTTGCGAAAGTGCAAAAAACGGCGGTTGCGGCGAATGCCAAACCTCTTGTCAATCTGCTTGCAAAACCAGTTGCGGTATTGCAAATCAGCAATGCGAAAACGCTGAAGCTGATAAGTAATTAAGCAAAAACAGCCGCCGAAAGGCGGCGTTTTTTATGGTAAACCCAAAGCGGGATACATATATACCGAAAGGAAAAATAAAATGATACATTGTTACAAGCTCGGTGGGCTTAATATAGTGCTTGACGTTTGCTCCGGCTCGGTTCACGCAGTGGACGAAGTTGCTTTTGATATTATAAAGGACTATGAAAACCGCACAAAAGAAGAGTTAACCGCTGAAATTTTGAAAAAATACGGTGACAGGGAAGATGTAAATCCGGAGGAAATTAACGCTTGTTTTGAGCAAATAGAAGAACTTAAAAAAGCGGGCAAACTCTTTTCGCCCGATACGTTTAAGCCCATGGCAGGAAAACTCAAACAAAAAAGCGCAGGGATAATCAAGGCGCTTTGTCTGCACGTGGCACACACCTGCAACCTTAACTGTTCCTACTGTTTTGCAAGTCAGGGCAAATACCACGGCGACCGTGCGATTATGAGCATAGAAGTCGGCAAAAGGGCGCTTGATTTTCTTGTGGAAAATTCCGGCACACGCAGGAATTTGGAAGTTGACTTCTTCGGCGGCGAACCGCTTATGAATTTTGATATGATAAAGGAACTTGTGGCTTACGCCCGTTCCATTGAAAAAAAGGCGAACAAAAATTTTCGTTTCACCCTTACTACCAACGGTGTTTTGGTGGATGATGATGTAATTGACTTTGCCAACCGTGAGATGAGCAACGTTGTCTTAAGTCTTGACGGCAGAAAAGAGGTGCACGACCGCTACCGTGTGGATTATAACGGCGTGGGCAGTTGGGAAAAGATTGTTCCTAAATTTCAGCGTTTTGTTGAAAAGCGAGGCAACAAAAATTACTATATGCGGGGAACATTTACCCACGCAAACCCCGACTTTTTGAACGATATAAAGGAAATGCTTGATTTAGGGTTTACCGAATTAAGTATGGAACCGGTGGTTTGTTCGCCCGAAGAACCTGCGGCGCTTACTTATGACGATTTACCTATTGTTATGGAACAGTACGAACAGTTGGCTAATTTTATGCTTGAAAGGCAAGAACAGGGAAAGCCCTTCACCTTCTACCACTATATGCTTGACCTTAAAAACGGTCCGTGTATATACAAACGTATTTCGGGTTGCGGTTCGGGAACGGAATATATGGCGGTGACCCCTTGGGGTGACCTTTACCCCTGCCACCAGTTTGTGGGTGAAGAAAGGTTTAAACTCGGCGATATTTGGAACGGTGTTTCAAATACTGATGTGCAGGACGAATTTTCTGCTTGCAATGTATACACAAGGGAAGAATGTGCCGACTGTTGGGCTAAACTTTACTGTTCGGGCGGATGTGCCGCCAACGCATACCACGCTACCGGTTCGGTAAACGGGGTTTACAGTTACGGTTGCGAACTTTTCCGCAAACGTATGGAATGTGCAATTATGATACAGGTTGCAAAGGAATTTGGAAACGCTTAAAATGGATACGCCTGTTTTTGATTTTGTAAAACAATACGCAAAAGGCGACTCGGTACGTCTTCATATGCCCGGTCACAAGGGAAAAGGCGAACTCGGAACAGAAAGGTTTGACATTACCGAAATTTCGGGAGCGGACGTGCTTTACGGTGCAAAGGGTATTATAAAAAAGAGTGAAGGTAATGCATCTTCGCTTTTTGGCACTCAAAAAACCCTATACTCTGCCGAGGGTTCGTCCCTTGCAATCCGTGCTATGGTTTATTTAATCAAGCGGCATGCCCTTAAAGAGGGGAAAAAACCGCTGATTTTTGCAGGACGCAACCCACACAAAACCTTTGTTACGGCTTGTGCGATTACCGATACGGAAGTCGAATGGCTTTTACCGGAGGAAACCGAATCGGTTATTTCCTGCAATATTACAGAAGATTATCTTGATTTTCGGCTTTCGGCGGCAAAAGAAAAACCGACAGCGGTTTATGTCACAAGTCCCGACTATCTCGGCAATATGCTCCAAATCGGAAAACTGTCCCGCATTTGTAAAAAACACGGGGTTTTGCTGGCTGTTGATAATGCGCACGGTGCATATTTGAACTTTTTGCCGGAAAATTTGCACCCCATAGCATTGGGGGCGGATATTTGCTGTGATTCCGCACATAAAACTCTGCCGGTGCTTACCGGCGGTGCATATCTGCACATATCGAAAAATGCACCCGCCGGGTTTTCGGAATGTGCCGAATCGGCAATGGCGCTTTTCGCTTCCACAAGCCCGTCGTATCTTATTTTATCTTCGCTCGACAGGGCAAACCTCTATTTATCGGACGGATATAAAACAAAACTCGAAAAATTTGCGGTCGCCGTAAACGGCTTAAAAGAAAAAATCAAAAAAATGGGATTCACCATTGTGGGGGACGAGCCGTTAAAACTTACCGTTTCGGTAAAACCGTTCGGATACACGGGGTACGAAATTTCCGAAATTTTAAAAAAAGAAAACATTATCTGCGAATTTGCCGACCCAGACTATATTGTGTTTATGTTCACCCCCGAAACAGGGGAAGAGGGACTTTTGCGGTTGCAAACGGCATTTTCAGAAATAGAGAAAAAAACCGCAATAACCGCACTACCGCCTAAACCGACCGCTAAAATTAAAAAAATCGCCCCAAGCAGAGCGATTTATATGGAAACAAAAGAAATTCCCGTAGAGCAGAGCATCGGCAAAATCTGTGCCGACCTTTCGGTTAATTGCCCGCCTGCTATACCTATTGTAATATGTGGGGAAGTTATCGACCGAAATGCGGTGGAAAATTTCAAGTATTACGGAATTACAAAAATTAAGGTTATTGACGAATAATATATAATATGTTGCGGTAAAAAGAAAAACATTGTTGTAAACATAAGGAAAAACCAAACAAATAACAATACAATATCTAATTAAAATGTGGTTATAACCGCCTTTAAACCCAATATATAGTGGTGAAAAAATAATTTTAAAATTTTTTAAAAAAACTTCAAAAAAAGTGTTGACAAAGGGGGAGTGATGTGGTATTATAATCTGGCGCTCTTGAGAGAGGGCGTCAAACGGACCTTGAAAATTAAACAACGACAATAATAAGGACCCGACAATTCTCGA
>JAXJQX010000011.1:0-2256 GCA_036310925.1 Acutalibacteraceae bacterium | reverse complement strand
CTCCAAGCGGAACGAGGGCACTTGTAAAATCAAAGTTATAATGTCAACATTTTTTTAAGATCATCCGAAAGTGTATAGTGATACTCCTTGGTTATTCTTCCTTCTGATATTCCAAAATATCTCCGGCTTCGCAATTAAGCACCTCACAGATTGCCGCAAGGGTGGAAAAGCGTATAGCCGTAACCTTATTGTTTTTGATTTTAGACATATTCACGTTAGAAATGCCCACGCGCTCGGCAAGCTCGTTCAGCGAGATTTTTCTTTCCACCATCATTCTATCAAGTCGAAGTATTATCTTTCCCATTCCGTCACCTCTTAAAGAAGTCCGTCAACGTCGTTTTCAAGCTCTACACCGTGAGCAAAGAACTGTGTAAGGCAAAGCACTATAATGCCCATAAAAATTCCGCTCATATCAATGCTGATTTCCGTAACTTCTGAACCTATTACCAAACGTGCGATAAAGCTCACGAACAGCCCGATTATAGGAATTGCAATCGCAAAAATACCGATTTCCCTGACCAAGCGAACGTTATCCTTTTGGAACGGAGTAGTATTTTCGGATTTTTTGAAAATCTTATTCAAGTTGCGGAACACCATAGCCATCAATGCAAGGATGATTACTGAACCGATACCGAAAATGACAAAAGTGGCGGTATCAAGCTTGCCATCAACAACGGGAGCATTGACTTCAAATCCGTAAACTTCGAGATTTGCGCCACAACATTCCTTTGCGTCGAAGCCGACAAAGTATCCAACTAAGTTCGGTGCTGCAACAGAACAAATGACAGCGGCAATCATAAGAGCTACTCCAACCCAATGGAACACCTCTAATATTTTTGTAATGACCTTACCAAGCGTGTTAAGTTTTTTCATTGCTTTGATCCTCCAAATAAAAAATGTGTTTTGGCTTAACATTGAATATTATAGCACGAAAATTTATGTTTGTCAATATGTTTTTAATGTTTGCCGATAACTTTTTTGTTCTTGACATTAAAATAGCCCTCGCCACTTTCGGAACGAAGGCTGTTAATCTATAATGATTTGCTATTCCTCGCTGTCCTTTTGCACCTCCATTACTAACCTCGCTCCAAGGCGGAAGGCGTATTCGAAGATGGCTTCTTCTGCATAGCTCGAATACTCACTCCAACAATCGTCAAATTTCTCAAAGATCTCTTTTTGTTCGTTTGTCATTGTTTTGAGTAAGTCATCGTGATGCCGAGCCATATATTCCATAAGCTGCTTCATTTCGGGAGAGTTGTTGCGACTATCAGATTGTGGACATACGTTGCCGTGCCATAGCTCTTTTATCACACTCATACGAATATCACCTCCCGCAAAACGATTTCTTCCGCGCTTGCCTTGATGTTGTTCATCTCAGCAACCCAACTGAACATATCGCGAGCTTTCAAATTCTCGTCAATGCCTCTTTCGGTAGCAAGGCGGGTGATGATGATTTCGACCATTGTTTTTGCTTCAACGTCGATCTCATAGAGTCGCTGATTGAGTGTACCTTCCGAGAGAAGA
Source organism: Acutalibacteraceae bacterium (assembly GCA_036310925.1). Classification (GTDB taxonomy): domain Bacteria; phylum Bacillota; class Clostridia; order Oscillospirales; family Acutalibacteraceae; genus UBA737. The sequence goes on along the minus strand of JAXJQX010000011.1, from coordinate 732 downwards.
TTAGTATAATGCCCTTTGCGATGCTTTTTGAGATATTCGAGGTGCAATCTTCCGTACTTGCCGATTTCCTTTTGTTCGGGGAGTTCAAGCAAGGGATAGTATTGCTCACCTCTGAGTTCGTAGGTAATTCCGTTCTGTTCAATGTACTTTTTCATCTTATTGCACCTTCCTTTCCTTTGGTGCTTTAAGTGTACTATAAAGACGGAAAATCTGCAAATGTGTAAAAAAGAAAAATACGAGAAACACCGAAATGTTCTCGTATTTTTCTTCGCCTTCGCAATGCTCGTAGTTCTTAATTCTAAAAAACTGTCCTTAAGAAGCCACCGCATTTGTGAAAGATTTTACCGTGTAGATAAATCTCGTTCTAAAAAAACGGGCGGTACGGGATTAGGTCTTGCAATCGTAAAACATATATGCGCCCTTTACAATGCCGAACTTTCCATTGAAAGTGAAATCGGTGTTGGCACAACGGTTACAATAACTTTCGACAAAAACAATTAAAAAACTTTCAAAAAAGTAGTCAGGTGTACAAGAACGTGTACACCTGACTATTGACTTTTATAGATTCTTATGATAAAATAGAATTACAAACACGAACAAAAAGTCAATGCATGATGAGTAAAATTTTATAATGAGTTTGTAAAGTGTAGCACACTATACTTTGCAAGCCAAGTAGCGTGTTTTTTGCAAAGCAAAAAAGTAAAGAGTAGCAAAATTTTGCTACTCTCTTAT
>JAXJQX010000010.1:0-19311 GCA_036310925.1 Acutalibacteraceae bacterium | reverse complement strand
TCTATTCTTCTCACAATCCCTGTTGCTTTCATATATACATTCTCCTTTAATTCAAATTGTGTTGTATATTACGAGTGAAACGAGTAACAAGGTTCACTCAGGCGTCAAAATTTCCAATTTTGGAAACACTGTGTGGTTCTTATTATTTGTGAAAATAGGAAATTTATACTGATTAAATATAAAAACAGAAACACATTATATAATCATTTAATTTTTGAATATTTTTAATATATTAACCCCCCCGAGGCGGAAATTTAATTCCGTCTCGGGGGGTTGGTTATAACCTATATATTTTATTCTTTACCGTAAAGTTCTACCAATTTTTCGAGGTGGGCACGGCGTTCTTTAGCCGATTCAGCGGCTTTTTCGAACAATTCTTCGGCACGTTCGGGGAAGGAACGGGTAAGGGAAGAATAGCGTGCTTCGCCCATAATAAACTCTTTATAATCGGCAGTTGCGGGTTTGCAGTCAACCGAGAAGGGATTTTTACCCTCTGCCTTAAGAGCAGGATTGTAACGGAACAAATCCCAATATCCGCAGTCTACCGCACGTTTCATTTCTTTTTGGCAATTTGCCATACCGCCCTTGATAGAGTGCATTTCGCAGGGTGAGTATGCAATTATGATAGACGGACCGTCATACGCTTCTGCCTCTTTAATTGCTTTAAGGGTTTGGTTCATATCTGCACCCATTGCAATTTGTGCAACGTAAACATAGCCGTAAGACATTGCAATTTCGGCAAGACTCTTCTTGGCAATTGCTTTACCTGCTGCGGCAAACTGTGCAACCTGACCGATGTTAGATGCTTTAGATGCCTGACCGCCGGTGTTGGAGTAAACTTCGGTATCGAATACCATAATGTTTACGTTTTTGCCTGATGCCAATACGTGGTCAACACCGCCGAAACCGATGTCATAAGCCCAACCGTCGCCGCCGAAAATCCAAATAGATTTTTTGCTTAAATATTCGGCATTGTCCATAATATCACGGCAAATGTCACAATCGGCATTTTGTGCTTTAAGTGCGGATACAAGCGCATTTGCGGGTTCGGCATTTTTAGCGCCGTCATTCACGGTATCAAGGTATGCTTTTGCAGCGGTTTTAACATCGTCGGAAGCTTTATCGGACTCGGTTAAAAGTTTGACCTTGGAAATAAGGCGGTTTCTTATTGCCTCTTGACCCAAATACATACCAAAGCCGTGTTCTGCGTTGTCTTCAAAGAGTGAGTTAGCCCAAGCCGGACCTTGACCCTTTGCGTTTACGGTATAGGGTGAAGTTGCGGCAGGGCCGCCCCAAATGGACGAACATCCGGTTGCGTTTGAGATATACATTCTGTCACCGAACAACTGGGTAACAAGACGTGCATAAGCGGTTTCGGCACAACCTGCGCAAGAGCCGGAGAATTCAAGCAACGGCTTTTTGAACTGTGAAGTAATTACGTTAGCATCGGTTGCGACACCGTCTTTTTCGGTAACATTTGCAACACAATAATCGAATACCTTTTGTTCTTCAAGTTGTGTTTCCTGCGGAACCATTTTGAGTGAATTGGTGGGACAAACACTCGCACAAACACTGCAACCCATACAGTCAAGCGGAGAAATAGCCAAAGTATAGGTGTAGTTTGTTTTAAGGAAGGGTTTCGGTGCTTTTTTCATATTTGCGGGAGCAGCCGAAAGTTCGTTTTCATCCAAACAGAAAGGACGGATTGTAGCGTGAGGACAAACGAAAGAACACTTGTTACATTTAGCGCAGGTATCGGGATTCCATTCCGGAACCGTAACTGCAACGCCGCGTTTTTCGTAAGCCGAAGCACCCTGTTCAAAAGTACCGTCCGCATGGTCTATAAAGGCGGAAACAGGTAATGAATCGCCGTTCATAAGACCGACGGGTTTCATAATACCGTCAACCATCTTAACAAGTTTTTCCTTGCCTTCGGTTTTAGCGGCTGTCTTTTCATCGGTAGCAGTAGCCCATGAAGCGGGAATGTCAATCTTAACGTAAGCCGATGCGCCTGCGTCGATTGCTTTTTCGTTCATTTCAACGATTTCTTTGCCCTTCTTCATAAACTTCTGTGCTTTTTCTTTCATATAGCCGATTGCTTCCTCGGCGGGAAGAACGTTAGAAAGCGAGAAGAAAGCGGACTGCAAAACGGTGTTTGTACGTTTTCCGAGACCGATTTGTGCCGCTAAATCAATAGCATTAACGGTGTAAAGCTGAATATTGTTTTTAGCAATATAGCGTTTTGCCTCTGCAGGCATATGCTTATCCAACTCTTCGGGATTCCATTGGCAGTTGATAAGGAATACACCGCCGGGTTTAACGTCACGTACCATTTTATAACCCTTAATAATGTAAGACGGGTTATGGCAGGCAACAAAATCTGCCTTGTTAATGTAGTAAGGACTCTTGATGGGTTTATCGCCGAAACGCAGGTGCGAAATGGTAATACCGCCGGTCTTTTTAGAGTCATATTGGAAATATGCCTGAACGTATTTGTCGGTATGGTCGCCGATAATTTTAATAGAGTCTTTATTAGCGCCTACAGTACCGTCACCGCCGAGACCCCAGAATTTACATTCAATAGTACCTTCTGCTGCGGTGTTGGGTGCTTCTTCTTCGTCTAAAGACAGTCCCGTAACATCATCCACAATACCGATGGTAAAGTTGTGCTTGGGATTTTCTTTGTTTAGTTCTTTGTAAATTGCAAAAATGCTTGACGGGGGAGTATCTTTAGAACCGAGACCGTAACGTCCGCCGATGATACTGTCAACCTTTTTGCCGACAGAAGCCAAAGCGGCAACAACGTCCAAATAAAGCGGTTCACCCAACGAGCCGGGTTCTTTAGTTCTGTCAAGTACTGCGATTTTCTTAACCGTTGCGGGAATTGCCTCTGCTAAGCGCTTAGCAGAGAAAGGACGGTAAAGGCGTACCTTTACAAGACCGACTTTTTCGCCTTTTGCCGTTAAGTAATCAATTACTTCTTCGGCAACATCGCAAACAGAACCCATTGCAACAATAATTCTTTCGGCATCGGGTGCGCCGTAGTAGTTAAACAGTTTATAATCCGTGCCGAGTTTCTTGTTGACTTTGTCCATATATTTTTCCACAATATCAGGGCAGGCGTCGTAATATTTGTTGCATGCCTCACGATGCTGGAAGAAAATATCGCCGTTTTCGTGTGAACCGCGCATTACCGGTCTTTCGGGATTTAATGCACGTTTACGGAATTCGTTAACGGCATCCATATTGCACATTTCTCTAAGGTCTTCGTAATCCCATGCCGCAATTTTTTGAATTTCGTGGGAAGTACGGAAACCGTCAAAGAAGTTGATAAACGGAACACGGCTTTCGATAGATGCCAAGTGAGCAACCGCACCTAAATCCATAACTTCCTGGGGATTGGTTTCGGCAAGCATGGCAAAACCGGTTTGACGGCAAGCGTAAACGTCCGAATGGTCGCCGAAAATGTTTAGGGCGTGGGACGCAACACAACGAGCCGAAACGTGGAAAACGCAGGGTAAAAGTTCACCCGCAATTTTATACATATTAGGAATCATAAGTAATAAACCTTGTGAAGCCGTATATGTAGTGGTGAATGCACCGGCTGCGAGAGAGCCGTGCACGGTACCTGCGGCACCTGCTTCGGACTGCATTTCGGCAACGTTTACGGTTGTGCCGAAAATGTTTTTAACCCCTTGTGCCGACCATTGGTCAACATAGTCAGCCATAGGGCTTGAAGGTGTAATGGGGTAAATACCGGCCACTTCGGTAAATGCGTAAGATACATAAGCGGCGGCATTATTACCGTCCATAGTTTTGAATTTTCTGGACACTTTTGGTTCCTCCTAATAAATTTTTATACATATATAATAACATTCTTAATTCGATTTGTAAATAATTTTATTTAAAATTCCTAAAATTGTATAAAAAATAACGGCACAACCAAAGTTGTGCCGCCTAAAGCCAAAAATATTATTATTATTATTTTATTGAGCCCAAAGAGGTTTCTTTTTGAATTACGTCGTGTGCGCCGCCCTCTACAATACTTGTAGCCGATACCAATGTCAGTTTTGCTTTTTGCTGAAGTTCGGGAATGGTTAAAGCACCGCAGTTGCACATTGTTGACTTAACCTTTGCAAGCGAAAGGTTGACATTGTCTTTTAACCTGCCGGCATAGGGAACGTAAGAGTCAACACCCTCTTCAAAAGAAAGTTTTTTATCTCCGCCTAAATCGTAACGCTGCCAGTTACGTGCACGGTTAGAACCCTCGCCCCAATATTCTTTATAGTAATTACCGCCGATGGCGATTTTGTTTGTCGGGCTTTCGTCAAAACGTGCAAAGTAGCGGCCTAACATCATAAAGTCCGCACCCATTGCAAGGGCTAATGTCATATGATGGTCGTGAACAATACCGCCGTCCGAACAAACCGGAACATAAATGCCGGTTTCATTGAAATATTCGTCCCTTGCTTTGCAAACATCAATAAGAGCGGTTGCCTGACCGCGGCCGATACCCTTGGTTTCACGGGTGATGCAAATAGAACCGCCGCCTATACCTACTTTAACAAAGTCCGCACCTGCTTTGGCAAGGAAGAGGAAGCCCTCACGGTCAACTACGTTACCTGCGCCTACCTTAACGGTGTCCCCGTATTTTTCACGGATAAAGGAAATGGTTCTTGACTGCCATTCACTGTAACCCTCGGACGAGTCAATACAAAGCACGTCTGCTCCGGCTTCAATCAAAGCGGGAACACGTTCCTCGTAGTCACGGGTGTTAATACCTGCGCCTACAACATAGCGTTTATCCTTGTCAAGCAATTCGTTGGGATTGGTTTTGTGAGCGTCATAATCCTTGCGGAAAACAAAGTATTTAAGGTTTCCGTTTTTATCAACAATCGGCAAAGAGTTGAGCTTGTGATCCCAAATAATGTCATTTGCAAGTTTTAAGGTTGTGTCTTCGTCTGCTACAACCAACTTTTCAAGGGGAGTCATAAATTCTTTTACTTTAACATCGGTGTCCATACGGCTTACACGGTAATCACGGCTGGTGATAATACCTAAAAGTTTGCCGTTTGCCGTTCCGTCCGATGTTACGGCAACGGTGGAGTGACCGTTCTTTTCTTTAAGTGCCAAAACATCTGCCAAGGTGCTTTCGGGGGTTACGTTGGAATCGCTTACAACAAAGCCGGCTTTGTATGATTTAGCACGTGCTACCATTGCGGCTTCGTCTTCAATAGATTGTGAACCGTATATAAAGGAAACGCCGCCTTCACGTGCCAAGGCAACTGCCAAACGGTCGCCCGAAACAGACTGCATTATAGCCGAAGTCATAGGTATGTTCATGGTAATTGCGGGTTCTTCGCCCTTTTTAAATTTAACAAGGGGGGTTTTTAAAGATACGTTTGCGGGAATACATTCGCTTGAAGAATAACCCGGAACCAACAAGTACTCGTTAAAGGTGTGAGATACTTCGTTAAAGTAATAAGCCATTTTAAACTTCTCCTTTTTTAAATTTCAAATTATTATATCAATTATAACTATTTTGCCCTTTAATGTCAATTAAAAAAGTGCAAAAAAAGAATAAAAAAGTACTTGATTTTTTATATAAGTTGTGGTATAATTTTTCGGCTAACGTAGATTAGCAAAAATATAACACACATTCCGGCTGCACGGGCAGGTGCCGTTTTTACTACGATTCGGTTTCCGTAAGCTTTGGTCGGGATGGAGGAAAAACCTTAGGAGGAAAAACAAATGGCAGTAGTATCAATGAAACAGTTGCTTGAAGCCGGTGTTCATTTCGGACATCAAACAAGACGCTGGAACCCGAAAATGGCTGAGTACATTTTCACAGAAAGAAACGGTATTTACATTATCGACCTTCAAAAAACCGTTAAAAAACTCAACGAAGCATATATGTTCGTTCGTGACATTGCGGCTGAAGGCGGCGATATTCTTTTTGTAGGTACCAAAAAACAGGCACAGGATTCTGTTAAAGAAGAAGCAGAACATTGCGGTATGCCTTATGTAAACGCACGTTGGCTTGGCGGTATGCTTACCAACTTCACCACCATCCGCACCAGAATTGCACGTCTTAACCAACTCCGTACAATGCGTGATGACGGTACTTTTGAACTTCTTCCCAAAAAGGAAGTTATCAAACTTAACCTTGAAATCGAAAAACTTGAAAAGTTCCTCGGCGGTATTCAGGATATGAAGAAAATCCCCTCGGCTCTTTTCATTGTTGACCCCAGAAAAGAAAGAATTGCAGTTGCAGAAGCAAAGAAACTCGGTCTTCCGATTATTGCTATTGTTGACACCAACTGTGACCCTGACGAAATTGACGCTGTTATCCCCGGTAATGACGACGCTATCCGTGCCGTTAAATTGATTTCCGAAACCATTGCTGCCGCTGTTATCGAAGGAAGACAGGGCTCTGAAATGGGTACTGCAGCACAAGATACAGAAGAAGCAGAAACCGCAGAAGAAACTGCTGACGCTGAATAATTTTAATATTCGGAGGTAAATAAAATGGCTTTTACTGCTAAAGATGTACAGGCATTAAGAGAAAAAACCGGTTGCGGTATGATGGACTGTAAAAAAGCCCTCGTTGAAACCGACGGTGATATGGACGCAGCAGTTGACTATTTACGTGAAAAAGGTCTTGCTTCCCAAGCAAAGAAAGCAGACCGTATTGCTGCTGAAGGTACAGTTGCGGTTTATACCGAAAACGGTGTAGGTGCAGTTGTAGAAATGAACAGCGAAACCGACTTTGTTGCAAACGGTGACGGCTTTAAAGCACTCGCTGCCGAAATCGCACAGGTTGTTGCTGAACAAAACCCTGCCGATGTTGACGCTCTTTTGGCTTGCGAAAAAGGCGGAAGCACGGTTGAAGCAAAGGTTCAGGAATTGTTCCTTGCTATTCGTGAAAATATTAAAGTTCGCCGTTTTGCCCGTTTTGAAGGTAAGGTTGTATCTTACGTTCACGCAGGCGGTAAAATCGGTGTTCTTGTAAACTTCGATACCGAACTTGCAGGCGATAACGAAGGTTTAGTTACCGCAGGTAAAAATATTGCAATGCAAATTGCCGCTATGAACCCCGCTTATTTGGACAGAGCATCTGTTCCGGCTTCGGTTATTGAGAAAGAAAAGGAAATCCTTATTGCCCAAATGAAGGAAGACCCCAAAATGGCCGGAAAGCCCGAAGCAGTTCTCGGTAAAATTGTTGAAGGTAAAATCGGTAAATACTACAAGGAAAATTGCCTTGTTGAACAGCAGTTCGTTATGGACGGTGACGTTACCGTAGGTAAATACCTTGAAAACACCGCAAAAGAACTCGGCGCTGAAATTAAACTTGCTTCATACGTTCGCTTTGAAAAAGGCGAAGGAATTGAAAAACGTGTTGACGATTTCGCTGCTGAAGTTGCTGCAATGGCAAAATAATTTATTGAACTTTTTAACCCCTCAAGTTCTTTGGAACTTGAGGGGTTGTTTCTTTACACAATAACACGGAACAACTGTGTGTCGTTCCGTGTTAGAATACTGTTAGTTAAATTTTACCGATTTAACTTTGCTGCCGTTTAATTCCAGTTCTACCGTTTGACCTTTATCGGCAAATACCAATTCATCCGAAAGGGTAATAGGCAGAGAATAGATTGTTTGGTTATTTTGGAGTTTAACAAAGAAAATTGTGTTTCCGTCTACCACGGCGGAATTTATTTTTTCAATAACACCGCTAACCGTGGTTATTTCGTCCTTCGGGGCATCGGGTACATTTTCGGTTTTAAGTTTGGAAATATAATCTTCTCTTGCGCTGTCAACCGAGTTGCCTGTACCTACAATTTGGTACTGATTAACATCAACAAAAGCGTACATCTTAACAAGTCCCGCACCGTCTTTTAAAGACATAAAGTAGGTGGGACGGTTGGAAACATTCAAAAGCAACGGGAAGGTTGATTTATAATTAAGGTGTTGCACCTGACCTTCGGCAGAGGACATTGCCGAATATTCTTCCGCACCGGGGATTGAATAGAATTTAGTATCTTTGGTACGTAAGTTTGTAAGCACAAATCCGACGTTGGATTCATCACTTGTAACAGAGGTCATACCGGTGTATAAATAAACGTCGTCATTTATTGCAAGGTAGTTATAACCGTCGGTCGCCTGCAAAACACCTCGTTGACCGAATATGGAGTTAAAGAAGCCCGAACGGTATTTACCGTTGTAGTTAAGTTGGGTTAAAATCATATCTGCGTCATAAATTTGGTCAACCCAGGTGGGAATTTCGTCCACTTTATAGAACTCGCTTTCACCGGTTATGGCATTAAGAAGTACCGCACCGTTAATGTCTTCACCGCTCCAATAACCAATCTTGTAGCCGATGGTGGAAGCCACCCAGTAAGGTGTTCCGTCATCGTCAATCTCAAACGAGATATTGCCGAAAATTTTGGTGGGATATTTAAAGCGGAGCGCACGGTTAAGGTCACGCATTAAATATTCGCTGGGAGCATATTTAATACCGTCTTTAAGCCGAACAAGAGTGGTTTCCTGGGTGGTCATATCCACCGTTAAATAAGCAGGAATACCGTTTTTGCTGTTGTTAAACCACTTAATAATATCGCCGTATGCCAGCGGGGTCACCCTAACGGGTTTGCCTTTGTAGTTGATTTGGGTGTAATCTTCTTCAATTACAAACTGTGAAACAAGGTCGGACATTTCGCCCAATTTACGCTGACCGAGACGTGAAGCAGTATCCTTATCAACTACGGGGATTTGATCTTGGTTTAGTTCGGCAATATCTTTTGAAAAATCGCCGTCACTCATTTCAATCAAGCGGTTGTAGTTTTTGGCGTTAAACACCTCTGCACCTATAATAGAGGCAACAAAACTTAAAACAACCACCGCCAAAACGTAAATTAAAACAAATTTAACGGGTTTTCCTATTGCTTTAAGGTTGAGTTTCGGAAGTCCTAAAACTTTGGTATCTTTGTTTGAAAGGTTTTTTATAAATTCAATAAACTGCGAAAATGCGTTTATAATCACAAATATTACCAAAGAAAAGGTCAGAAAACTTATAAAATCACGGCTTTTTATATTGATAGGGGGCAAGATAAACCAATACAAAACCGCAATTACCGCAAAGGATATTATCCATTTAAGCGTTCCTTTAAAAATTTTATTCATATAAACCCTCCTAAAGTTCACTAATATAAAAATAGCACAGTATTATCACAAAGTCAAATAAATCATTGAAAATAAGCATATTTTAAAGTATAATTGCTTTTAAGAGGTGGTTTTATGTTTAAAGAAATTAAAGCACAGGATATAAAGGGCAATTTAATTGATAAGATTGCAAATGAATGGATGCTTATTTCCGCAGGGAATAAAAACGGTTACAATATGATGACTGCATCTTGGGGATTTGTGGGCGAAATGTGGGGTAAGGACAGCGTTATTGCTATGATTAGACCGCAAAGATATACAATGCAGTTTGTTGATAAAAACGATTATTTTGCATTTAGTTTTTACGGCGACAATAAAGATATTCACAAAGTTTGCGGCAGTAAATCCGGCAGGGATTGCAACAAGACAGAAGAAACGGGACTAACCCCCGTTTTTGCCGATAACACGGTATATTTTGAAGAGGCAAACCTTGTTATTATCTGCAAAAAGCAGTATGCGGACAGTTTAAAGGAAGAAAATTTTACCGTTTCCGAACCTCTTAAATGGTATGAAAACAAAGATTACCATAATATGATTTTCGGTAGTATTGAAAAAGTGCTTATAAAGGAGTAGAAAATGAAATTTTTAATTGCGTCGGACATTCACGGTTCGGCTTACTATTGCAACTTACTTTTAAAGGCGTTTGAAACCGAAAAAGCGGACAGAATGATTTTACTGGGGGATATTCTTTATCACGGTCCTCGCAACGATTTGCCTAAAAGTTATGCCCCTAAAAAGGTAATAGAAATGTTAAACCCGTTAAAAGACAGAATTTTGTGCGTAAGGGGTAACTGTGAGGCAGAGGTTGACCAAATGGTTTTGGATTTTCCGGTTTTAGCCGATTATGCAGTTTTACCCGTTTCGGATAAACTTATGTATATGACACACGGCCACAAATGGGGTCCGCAAAATTTGCCCCCGCTTTGTAAAGGGGATATTTTAATTAACGGTCACACCCATGTGCCGAAATGTGAAGATAACGGCAGTTTTATTTATATGAACTGCGGTTCGGTTTCTATTCCTAAAGAAAATTCTCCGCACAGTTTTATGACACTCTATAACGGAGAATTTTTGTGGAAAAATATAGAAACAAATGAAACTTATAATAAGTTTATAATTTAACCGATAAAAAAACATAAGGCAGAAGTTGTTTTCTGCCTTATGTTTTTTAATTCTTAACTTTATTTTGGTTGCATTTTTCTATTGCTTCTTTTAACAGGGCATAACACATTGCGGATACCGGAACTGCAATCAAGGCACCTAAAATCCCGCCTATATTACCGCCCACCAAAACGGCACTTATAACAATAACGCCCGGAAGACCGACTGCTTTACCTACAACACGGGGGTAAATAAGATTGCCTTCTATTTGTTGCAAAACAATAATGAAAATTACAAACAAAAGTGCTTTTATGGGGCTTGTTATCAGTATTAGCAAAGCACCTATGGCAACACCCACAAGCGCACCCACAATGGGAACTAATGAGGTTACACAAATTAAAACCGAAATAATAGGGGCGTTTGGGAAACGGAAAATTAACATTCCGATATAACAAAGCGTTCCCAAAATAATCGATTCGGTAAGTTGACCGCCGATGAATTTTGAAAAAGATTCACTCGCTTGGTGTGAAACACGGTAAATGATGTTTGCACCTTTTTGCGGAATAAACGTATCAATAACCCTTTTGGTAAACCCAAGTATTTTTTCCTTTTGCGCTAAAACATAAGCCGAAATAACCAAACTGAAAACAACATCAAAAACACCGCTGAAAACCGAACTTGTTATGTTAAAGGCATCACCCACAATTCTGCCGGAGTAGGAAGAAAGGAAGGTTTTTGCGGTTGAGGTAAAGGAAGATAAATCCAAACTGCGCAAATGAAGTTCTTTAGCGTCAAACCCGAAACTTTCCACGGTTGCAATCAGCCAGTTATACGCATTGGTTACAAAACCGGGAAGTTTTTCCACGATGTAAATTACGGTATCAATAATATCCGGAATAATTACAAGGACTAAAAGCAAAACAATTCCGAAAGAAAGTAAATAGGTAAGCAACATACAAATAGGACGCCGTAATTTACGCACAAATTTGTGTTTGCTTTTATCCATAAATTTAAAAATTCGGTTTTCCATAGCGCTAAGCGGAACATTCAGCACAAACGCAATACAAAGAGCCAAAACTATGGGCGATATATATGAAAATATTTTGCCCAAAAAGACAAAAACGATTTGAAAACGAAATACGCAGGCAACAATAACCGAAGAAAGAAAAACAATTAGCAATATTTTTTTTATGTTTTTTGAGTTTAATTCCATTTTATATCACCGATTTATTTACATTTACTTTCAATAAACTTAATAACTTCCGCCTTGTCTTTTGGTTTTAGCATACGCAAGTTTTTAATAATGTTCTTTTCGTTGTGGGTAAGGATAAGTTCGTCCTGACCGCTTTTAATTTGGTCTAAAAAACTTTGCGGTTCGTTTGCCGTTAAAACCGTGGGGGAGATTGAATCTTTATCAAACAAATTTTCCTTTTGTTTTCCTAAAAGTATATAATCTGCGTCAGCGTCAAGAATTTTTGCAATTTCAAGCGCTCTTTCCACCGAAATAGAACCCTGACGTTCCATTTGGGAATAGGTACTGCATTTCATATCTATAAATTCTGCCAACTGTGCTTGGGTATAGCCCTTTTTCTTGCGGGCTTCCCTAATGCGGGAGTTTACGGTTGATTTCATAATAAACACCACCTAAAAAAATTTCTTGACTGTTAAGATTTTTGCGGGTATAATGGTTGTTGTGACAAATGAATACGCTGGAGTGGCTCAGTTGGTAGAGCAGCTGATTCGTAATCAGCAGGTCGTGGGTTCGAGTCCCATCTTCAGCTCCAAACATAGGAATATGTATTGCATATTCCTATGTTTTTTTAATGTTTTTATTTTACTAAAAATGTCAAATTAAGTCAAGAGATATTAAAATAATATAGCACTTTTATTAAAAAAATCGTTGACATACTACCGTTCGTTAGGTATAATATAATAAAGAACAAAGTGGGAGATGAATGAATGGACAGAGGAAATACAAAAAGGGAAATACTTAATGCGTCGCTGGATTTATTCTCGACTCAGGGGTTTGAAGCAACTTCAATTTCCCAAATTGCCGATAGGGTGGGTATCCGCAAAGCGTCGCTTTACAGCCATTTTGAAAGTAAACAGGCGATTTTGGATGCACTTGTAAAGGATATTTTAGAGAAATATTCACAACATTCGGTTATTGCAAAAACAGATAATTCTGCCGATGTGGGTGTTGACGATATACTCACGCCCGATAAAGTGGCTCAAATGGTAAAAAGTCAGATTTTATATGTAATTCACGACCCGTATATAAGCAAGGCAAGGAAAATGCTTGTTATCGAGCAGTTCCAAAACCCCGAACTTGCAAAACTTCAAACCAAACAAAATTATCTTGATATAATGGGGTACTTTACCGAACTTATAAAACGCTTAATTAACAATGGTACATTAACAAATGAAGACCCGGAGATTATGGCAGCGCAACTTTGTTTGCCCATTTCCGTTTGGATAAATTTGTGCGACCGTGAACCGGAGCGTGAACCGCAGGTTATGCAACTTGCGGAAAAACATATTCTCCAATTTTTTGAAATATACAAACCAAGGTAAAATTTTATAACCTACGGGGAAAAACTTATGAACATTATTGAAATAAATAATTTGACAAGAGATTACGGAAAAGGAAAAGGAATTTTTAATGTGTCCTTTGCAGTTAAAGATGGGGAAGTCTTCGGCTTTTTAGGACCTAACGGTGCCGGGAAGACTACCACAATCCGTCATCTTATGGGATTTATTAAAAATAAATCGGGCGAATGTTACATAAACCGAATGGATTGTTGGTATGACAGAGCAAAAATACAGCAAAATTTAGGGTATATTCCCGGTGAAATAAGTTATTTTGACGATATGACAGGAACAGAGTTTTTGAAGTTTGTAACAAAATATAAAGGTATTAAAGACACTAAAAGGCAAAAGGAACTTTTAGAGCGTTTTGAGTTAGACCCCAATGTTAAGATTAAAAAAATGAGCAAGGGTATGAAACAAAAAGTAGGCATTGTTTCGGCGTTTATGCATAATCCCAAAATTTTAATTTTAGACGAGCCGACCGGCGGACTTGACCCGCTTATGCAAAACCGTTTTATTGAACTTATTGCCGAAGAAAAGGCAAAGGGAAGTACAATTCTGCTTTCCAGCCACATATTCGAGGAGGTGGAACGTACCTGCGACCGAATAGGAATAATAAAAAACGGTAAAATGGTTACGGTGGATTCGGTGGAAACTCTACGGGAACGCCATATGCACACATATAATGTTGCACTTAAAACCGATAAGGAGGCAGAATCCTTTGCAAAGGATTTCGGCGGTGTGGCAAACGGGTTAAATGTTATGGTTGCTTCAAAGCAAAGTCTTGAAAATATTTTTATGCATTACTACGGGGGCGATAATAATGATTAACGGTAGTTTGTATCTTAAAGAGATGAAAAAAAGCGTTATAATGCTTTTGATTTTCGGCGGTATTTTACATATGTATGTAAGCATTATAATAGGAATGTATGACCCCGAAATGATGGCTGCTTTGGAAAGTTTTTACGGAATTATGCCGGAACTTATGGCTTCGGTGGGTATGACTTCGGGTGCTACCACCCTTATCGGGTTTATGGTTTCGTATTTGTACGGATTTATTCTTTTAATTTTTCCTATGCTGTTTTGCATTTTGCGAGGGAACGGACTTATTGCAAAATATACCGACAACGGCTCTATGGCGGTGCTGATTTCAGCACCTGTTAAAAGAAAAACTGTTGTGCTTACCCAACTTTCGGTACTGTTAAGCGGTGTTATTATTCTTGTTACATATATCACCTGTTTGGAACTTTCGGTTTGTGCCGTTAAATTCAGCGGACAGTTAGCGGCAGGGGAACTGTTAAAACTAAACTTGGCACTTTTGTTTCTGCATTTATTTATTGCGGGAATTTGCTTTTTCTTTTCCTGCCTTTTTTCGGATACAAAATACAGCATCGCCTTCGGTGCGGGAGTACCTGCATTTATGTATATACTTCAAATGCTTGGAAATGTAGGCGAAAAAACCGAAGCGGCAAATTACTTTACATTTTTTACATTATTCGATGCCGAAGGAATTGCGGCAAATCAAGCGGCAGCATTCGGCAGGTCGTTTATACTGCTTGCAGGGGCAATTATTCTTTACATAGCGGGAATTATAATTTTTTGCAAAAAAGATATTTGCCTATAAAAAAACAAACGGAGGAATTAGAATGGAAAACAAAGAACTTTCATTTATGGATTTATTGCTTGAAGCACATATAGATTTGGTTCGTCAAGGACCGGGAAGCCCCGAAACTGTTGAAAAAGCACTTGGGTTTTTAGAACCGTTGGACAGATTTTCACAAATAGCCGACCTCGGTTGCGGAACAGGGGGACAGACCCTGCTTTTGGCAAAACGTTTAAAAGGCAATGTCACGGGGCTTGACTTGTTCCCCGATTTCATAGAAAAACTAAATGCCAAAGCAAAAGCCGAAAACCTTGAAAACAGGGTAAAAGGGGTTGCGGGTGATATGGCAGATTTGCCCTTTGAAAAGGAAAGTTTTGACCTTATCTGGTCGGAGGGTGCGATAGACAACATCGGCTTTGAAAAAGGGCTTAAACATTGGCACGGCTTTCTTAAAAACGGCGGTTACGTTGCGGTAAACTGCCCTTCTTGGGTAACAAAGGAACACCCAAATGAAGCGGAAAAATTCTGGTCTGATGCCGGAAGTCATTTAGATCCCGTTGAAAAAAACATCGCCGTTATGCAGAATGCCGGCTATGAATTTACAGCCGCTTTTGTTCTTCCAAAAGAATGTTGGACCGAAAACTACTTTAAACCGAGAGAACAAGCAATTAACCGAATGCTTAAAAAATACCCCGAAAGCGACACTATGAAAGAATATGCCGAAATCAACAAAAAAGAGGTTGATTTATTCTTAAAATACGGCAGTCACTACGGCTATGTATTCTACATAGGCAGAGCGGTAAAGTAAGGTAAAAAGAGGAGAATTAAAAATGCTGAAAATCGAACATTTATCAAAAATATACGGCGACAAAAAGGCGGTAGACGACCTAACCCTACATATAAACAGCGGGGAAATTTACGGTTTTATAGGTCACAACGGTGCGGGTAAAACCACAACGCTAAAATCGGTTGTAGGCATTTTGCAGTTTGACCAAGGCGAAATTTACATCAACGGAAAATCGGTTGCGGGTAATCCGATTGAATGTAAAAAAGAGATTGCCTATATTCCCGACAACCCCGATTTATACGACTTTATGACCGGTATTAAGTACCTAAATTTTGTTGCGGATATTTTCGGTGTTAGTGCTGCCGACCGAAAAGAGCGGATAAAAAAATATGCCGATTTGTTTGAACTGACCGAAGATTTGGCACAGCCCATTGCCGCATATTCACACGGTATGAAGCAGAAATTGGCTATCATTGCGGCGTGGATTCACGAGCCGAAACTGATTATTATGGACGAACCCTTTGTGGGACTTGACCCTAAAGCGTCACACATTTTAAAAGAAATGATGCGTGAGGTTTGCAACACAGGGGGAGCAATTTTCTTTTCCACCCACGTGCTTGAAGTGGCTGAAAAACTTTGCGATAAGGTGGCTATTATTAAGGACGGAAAACTGATTCGTTCCGGCACAATGGAGGAGGTTAAGGGTGACGATTCGCTTGAATCTGTTTTCCTTGAATTGGAGGAAGAATTATGTTAAAACTTCTTCTAAAAAAACAAATGACCGAAATATTCCGCAACTATTTTTATGACCCAAAAAAGAACCGTGCACGTTCAAAATTCGGAATTTTCGGGTATATGGTACTTTTTGTGTTGTTAATGGCAGGTATGCTTGGCGGAATGTTTACATACCTTTCATTAACTGTTTGCACTCCCTTTGCGGCGGCGGGTATGGATTGGCTGTATTTCGCCATAATGGGACTTATTGCTGTTTTGCTTGGTACTTTCGGCAGTGTGTTTAACACCTACTCCTGCCTATATCTTTCCAAAGATAATGACTTGTTACTGTCTATGCCTATTCCCGTAAATGTTCTAATGTTTTCACGGCTTTTAACGGTATACCTTATGGGACTTATGTATTCTTCGGTGGTTATTGTTCCCGCCGTTGCGGTTTATTGGGTTAAGGCAACCTTTTCTCTCGGCGTGGTTTTGGGCAGTTTAATCTATATTTTGCTTATTTCGGTTTTTGTACTAACCCTTTCCTGCGCTCTCGGCTTTGTGGTTGCCAAAATCAGTTTAAAACTTAAAAACAAAAGTTTTATTACGGTAATTATTTCCCTCGGCTTTTTCGGGGCGTATTATTTCTTCTACTTTAAAGCACAAACGGTTATTCAAAAACTTATTGCAAATGCCGCTGTTTACGGCACAAAAATCAAGGGTTCGGCTTACCCTATATACCTGTTCGGCAGGGTAGGTACGGGTGACATTTTGGCGGTGATTTCGGTATCGGCAGTAATTTTCGGGCTTTTTGCGGTTATTTGGGCGGTTATTTCCCGCAGTTTTTTAAAAATTGCCACCGCTTCGGGAAACAGTTCCAAACGTGTTTACAAAGAAAAGTCGGCAAAGCAAAGAAGTGCCTTTTCGGCACTTTTGGCAAAAGAGTTCGGAAAGTTTTTGTCAAGCCCTATTTATATGCTTAACTGCGGACTTGGTATTTTAATTATGCCGTTAGGCGGTATATTACTTCTTTGGAAGGGTTCGGGCGTTATTTCGGTTTTAAACAGCATATTCGGCGAGCGGGTTGGTTGCACACCGCTTTTACTCTGTGCTTCGGTTTGTATGTTGTCATCTATGAACGATATGGCGGCACCCTCTGTTTCGCTTGAAGGTAAAAACATTTGGCTTATGCAGTCCTTACCCGTAACCCCGCTACAGGTGATTTGCGCAAAGTTAAGCGTTCAACTGCTATTAACCGCCGTTCCGGTTGTTTTTTGCATTGTTTGTATGGCAATAATTTACCCTTATACCGCCGTTGAACTTGTTTTAAACGCCCTGCTTTTATTGTCTTTTGTTCTGTTTTCGGCATTATTCGGACTGTTTTTGGGACTTAATATGCCAAACCTTAACTGGACAAGTGAAATAACCCCAATTAAACAAAGTTTAGGTGTTATGATTGCTATGTTCGGCGGTTTCGGATACACCATACTGCTTTGCGTCGGATTTATGGCTTTGGACGGATGGAAACTCGGCTTTACGGGATATACAGCCCTTTTTGCCGCAGTAACACTTGTTTTGTGCGCCCTAATTTGGCTATGGATTAAAAAAAGCGGTGCTAACCGCTTTGCAAGGTTGTGAAAAATTATAGGGTGAAAATTCTAAAACAGGCGCTCCGATTGTAAAAAAGCGGAGTGCCTGTTTTATAATGTCTCTTTGAGTTTAATAGAGTGTCTATCGGTGAATGAAGCGGTAAAAAATGACTATGCAATAATATCCCCGCTTAATCGGTACTCATTGGGAGTAATTCCGCTAACTTCGTGAAAAAGCGTGGAAAAGTAGTTAGGTGTTATTCCAGAAAGTTTTGCTAATACATTTAGGGTCAGTTCTTCGGAAAAATGGTAATCGATATATTTTACCGCTTGACGGACGGATTTGTATTTATCTTTAGAAACCGCAACTGTTTCGGGTGAGTACCCTTGATTCCGAATAATATTTATAATTATCATATTTAAAAGATTTTTGATTTGCAGAGCATATTCAGGTCGTTTTTTCTTAAACTCCTCAATTATCATAAGAAAAAAACTGGTTATGGTGTTGGCACGGTGCGGGAAGTTGCGGAGACGTAGTATTCGGTGCAGGCGGCGGCGACTCGGGCAGAGTACAG
The DNA here is from genome assembly GCA_036310925.1 of Acutalibacteraceae bacterium. GTDB lineage: Bacteria > Bacillota > Clostridia > Oscillospirales > Acutalibacteraceae > UBA737. The sequence continues at coordinate 1,134 of JAXJQX010000010.1, read as the reverse complement.
AGATAAAGGGTGACTTAGAATGAAAAAAGCAAATGAAACAGTAAAAATTATTATCCAAAACGGCGGTAAAGCAGAGGTTGTCACAGCCGACCTTTGCAATATTAAGCAGACGCAGGATTTGGCGGAAAAAGTAGAGAACATTGACGCACTTGTTTTAAATGCCTCCATGCAGTACCGCACCCCTTGGGCGGAAATAACCGCCGTAATTGCTGACCATACAGTCGAGGCGTTTGGGCTTATAGTCAAAGCGGAGAATAAGACCCTCTATTTCAGCGGCGACACGCTTTACAATGAAAAGCTTTTTGAAATCGCCGATTATAAGCCGGATATTACCTTTATCTGCATTAACGGTCGGCTTGGAAATATGAATGTGAACGAGTCACTTGTTACGGCAAAGAAAATCGGCGCTAAAGTCAATATTCCGAATCATTACGATATGTTTGAGTCAAATTCCGAAAATCCGCTCCTTTTTTCGGAGAAAATTGAAGGTGGCTTTGTTATGGAATTTGATAGGGAATATACGGTTTGTGAAAATAACAACCGAATTTACAGTCTTCAAATTTTATAAATACGGTTTTGTTTCATATACTCGGTCGGCGTAAGCCCGGTCTTTTCCTTGAAAAGGCGGCAGAAATGATATTGATTTGAAAAGCCGCATTCCTCTGCCACACCGCCTATATTTAAAAATCCGTCTGATAAAAGCTGTTTTGCCTTGTTTATGCGTATATCCACTATAAACTGCTTAGGCGTGGTTTTATATGTTTCGGTGAAGATTTTTCTGAAATAAACCTCGCTTATATTGCATTTTTCGGCTAATTCGGCGTTTGAAAGCTTGGGATTTTGATAGTTGTTTTCGATATACCTTATCGCAGGCAAAATTATATTATGCACTGAACTTTCCAAAGAAAGGCGGTGCAGTATATTATAAAATACACTCATTATTTTAGCTCTGTTTTCCTCAAAAAGGGACAGAGCTTTCATTTTTTCAAAATCCTTTATATATGTGGCTCTTTGTCAATAGTTGGGGTAAAGAGATAAAATGAAAATTTTAGTGCAAGCAGTTGCTATTAGGCAGCTGCTTGTTCTTTATTTAGTTGTTTATGAGAAAAAATATGTAGAATACGGTTTCTGAAT
>JAXJQX010000009.1:0-81152 GCA_036310925.1 Acutalibacteraceae bacterium | reverse complement strand
GGCAATGAGCCGTATTCTGAATACTACGCTTGCCAAATTGCAAAAGCGATGGGCTTAAATGCTGTCGAGTATGATTTGGAAAATTGGAAAGGCATTTTGGCATCTAAATGCAAAATCTTTACCGACATTGATACATCATTCATTTCTATCGGCAGAATTGTTAAAAGCGGTGGCATTAAAGGTTGCCTTGATTATTACGAATCGCTTGGAACGGACTTTTCCGAGAACTTAAAGAGTATGCTTGTTTTCGATGCGGTGATTTATAACGAGGACCGTCATTTTGGAAACTTTGGTGTACTTAGAGATAACCATACAGGCAAAATTATTTCTCCGGCCCCAATATTTGATAACGGTTTATCACTTTTCAATTACGCTATGGATAACGATATAAAAGATTTAGATTCATATGCCAAGACTCGTTCTAATCCTTACGGTGTATCTTACGAAAGCATTTGCGCTGAGGTTATGGGAAATAAGCAGAAAAATCAGCTTAGAAAACTCACTGATTTCAAATTCACAAGGCACCCAAGCATCAATTTGTCTGAAGAACGCCTTATTGCAATTGAAAAGCATATTCAGAGCAGAGTTAGACAGTTATTGGCTCTTCCAACTGCATCTAAATAATCGCAATAATTGACAATCATAAATAATATGATATAATAAAAGTGAAATAAGGCAAACCGATAGACGGTTAGCCTGAAGATTTGCGAATAACCGCTTGTTTTTTCAGGACAGGGCGGTTATTTTTTATGCTAGAAATGTAGCCAGTGGCAACAATAAGTACTAAAACAACGACAACATTTATTTATGGTGTAAAACATTATGGGCTCCCATGGCAGCACCCATAATTTCCCAATTTTAAGGGTCAAAAAAATTTTTTCAAGGAATTTTGTGGTGTTCTCTTGACATTTTCCCCATAAAATATTCTGCATATTTTTTACAAAAATGGAAATAATATTTGGTCGTAAACTTGAAGACGGGTTTCAAAAAGCGAGAGTATTGCGGGTAAGAGAATTGAGAGAAGTTTTACTTCTTTTGGTTTTCTTGTTTTTGTTTGTATCGGCAAATTCGACTATCGAGCCATCTTTAAGTACAATTATTGCAGAAACTTAAAGGTGGTAATTTTTATGGGAAAATTTATTGAGGCGTTTTATTAAGGTGCTGAAACAATAAACCGCGATATAATTTACAATTAACCGAAAACGGCGGCAAAGGGATTATCTTCTTTCTGTCGCCGTTTTGCTATTTATGACTAAAAAGGTTATAAAACATTGCAAACGCAATGTTTTTATGGTAGAATAAAATAAAAACATTTGAAACACCGTAATAATGGAGGTAAAACGTAAATGGCTATCAGTTATAAAAAACTTTGGAAACTTCTCATTGATCGTGATATGAAAAAGAAAGACCTTATGGCACTTTCGGGCATAAGCCAGTCTTCCATAACCAAAATGGGCAAGAATGAAAATGTTAATACCGATGTGCTTGTTCGTATTTGCCGAGCTTTAAATTGCGATATTGGAGATATCGCAGAAATCGTTTTGCAAGAAAGCAAGGTCGAATAACACATGTATTGCTTTTAAGGAGTTGAGATGATGAGAAAAAAAGAAACCAAGTCGAGATTTTTAAAAGCGACAACACTGGCGATTGTTGGGGTACTGTTGTTAGTGTTCACGGCTGTTCTTTTGCTGTGGTACGGCAATGCGAACAGTATGCAAGCAGCACCTGCTATGGTGGCCGGTGTTTATTTTGATGGTGAGTACCGTATTGCCGATGGGCAGTGGCAGAAAATCGAAAAAGGAAAGCACATTTCTTCTACTGAAGGAGATGTGACTCTACGAGGTAATTTTCACTTGGTTGCGCCGGACGGTGAGTATGTTGGTGTTTACACGGACAGCATTCCGATTGCCTTATATACAGATCATATTAACCTGACGTTTTATGAAGGCGAAAATGAGCCGTTCATAATAGATGTGGAGAATCCTTTGTACGGAGATTCTGCTTGCCACGAGGATTGGTCTGCTTATGTTCTAACAAGCGGAAGTGAAGAGCCTATCGAGATTTTGATTCATAATCCCCATCGTTTTGGTAACGAAACTGCTATTGACGAGATGCTTTCCAGCACAGCCTTGTGGACAGATATTGAGTTTGAAAAAGGAGTTCTTGAAAGCGGAAAAACTCAAAGAGACATTGGCCTGTTGTTTGCCATCATTTCTCTTGTCGTTTTGGGAACAGCTTTATTCTCAACACTGATACATATTAAAAACAGCAAGATTATTTGGCTGTTCGGCACTGTGATTTTATTTGCCGGCACATATCTGTCTTATAGCGCAGACGGCGTTTCATTCTGGAACGAATCCGTTGTATCCAATACGACGATTTTGGGCTGCTCTATGATGTTCTATATGTTCTTTCTTTGCGTTGCACTTGTGCAGTTTTTGAAAGACACGAGGACAATCGGTATCATCACCGTTACACTGCTTGGCGTTGTTAATGCTGTAGTTCTTGTTTTGCCAGTTTTGACAGACATACTATTTTTTGATACCTGGCTTTATTGGGCCAGTGTACAAATACTTGCAAACATCATTCTGCTCGGATGCCTTATTCGAGAGTTAGTTGTTACAAAAGGAAAAGAACGTTGGCTTTATTTCGGCGCAATTTTGCCACTGGTCTCCTTTGGTGTTGATGTTATCATGACCGACCTTGGATTATGGAAGGGCGGAGTTTCCTCAAGATATATTTTTACTGTTTTCTTTGTTGTAGCAATGGTTGTCGTGCTCAAGGTTATACCTAACGGCATTAATGCACTTTCAAAAGCGAAAGAATTGGAGACCGAAAAAATTGTACTTAATGCGGAGCTTACCGAAAGCAGAATTTCTACTATGATGAGCCAAATCCGTCCCCACTTCATTTACAACACTTTGGGCAGCATTGAACAGCTTTGCATCATTGATCCTTCAAAAGCCGGAGAACTCGTTCATAACTTCGCAAAGTATCTGCGCGGTAATTTCGGAGAACTGGATAATCCTAAACCGATTTTAATGTCGCAGGAAATGGAGCACGTTCGCCATTACATCAGCATTGAAAACGTGCGTTTCCCAGATATGACCTTCTCATTTGAGATGAATTCAGATGACTTTCATATTCCTGCACTTACCATTCAACCTATCGTCGAAAATGCGATAAAACATGGACTTATGAAGTTATCTAAGGGTGGAACGATCCGAGTAGTATCTTATGAAACAGAGAGCCATTACTGTGTATCCGTAGAAGATGACGGTGTGGGCTTTGATACGGACGTTCTGCTTGATGAAAGAAAGCATGTGGGAATCCGTAATATTCGTGGAAGATTAAAAACAATGGTAAACGGAACCCTTGAAATCGAAAGCCGTGTCGGTATCGGTACTACAGTTTTAATCAAAATCCCCAAGGAGGTGGCACAATGATTGCGATAGCAGTTGATGATGAAAAATTGATGCTTGGTGCTTTGGTAGCAGCAATCAAGGCATCGTCCGATATCTCTGAAGTTTCTCAGTTCTCCAACTGTGATGAAGCCCTTGACTATGTAAAAGAAAATGCGATTGACATTGCTTTTCTGGATATCAATATGCGTGGTATGGGCGGACTTGCTCTTGCTGAGAAAATCATCGAAGCTTGTCCGGACTGCAAAATCGTATTTTGCACCGGTTATGAGGAATACGCAATTCCGGCATTCAAGCTTCATGCCTCCGGATATTTGATGAAACCTGTGTCTGCTAAAGACGTGCAGGTGGAGATTGATAACATTAAAGGTATTCGCCAAAGTCAAAAGCCGCTTACCGTAAAGTGCTTTGGCACTTTTGAGGTCTATGCAAAAGGTGAAAAGCTAACCTTTAAGCGTTCAAAAACCAAAGAACTGTTTGCCTTTTTGGTGGATCGAAACGGTGCGGGCGTTACAGTTGCGGAAATCGGGGTTGCACTTTGGGAAAATGATGAAGATCAAAAGAACCAAAATTATATCCACCAACTGTTTCGTGATTTACGCCAGTCCCTTGAAGCGGTAGGTGTAGAAGAGATTTTTGAGAGGAATAACTATTTTTACTCAATTAACCCCGAAAAGTTGGACTGCGATTATTACGAACACCTAAAAACTGGAAAGCCCGAATTTCGCGGTGAGTATATGTCCCAATATAGTTGGGCAGAAGAAACCTGCGGATTACTTTGGAAAAAACGAACTTAATAACAAACTCAGGAAAAGCCGTCATTTCGACGGCTTTTTTTGTTGGTTTGTAAGAGGTTTGTCATACCCTAAATTATATAATAATGTAATTAAAGTGGGGTTGTTATATCTATCTGCTTGAAGGAGGTAAAAGTGTTGCATAAAAACATACCAAATATTTTTAAGTGTTTGCTTTCAGACACATGTATTGATAAGCATGACATTTTGGGAACCTCCGATGGCTTTTATATGGTTTATAAGTCTATAGCGAATATACTCGCAACGAAAAGCATTTTCGACTTTCCCGATTCGAGCGGAGAAAGTCTTGCGTGTGATAAGTTTTTCGATGATTGGTTTCTGTATGCTGTTCCAAACGATAACGATTACACCTATAGCCTCTTGAAACTGAGAGAGCAAGAGCACGATACGGAGGATGGCTCACCGGCGGATGGTGACACTCCGGGTGTGACAATATCCTTTATTTCATTTGAAAGCGAAAGGCTGCTTGATTGTCTTGCAGATCCTTCCGATGAAAACAGAAGAAAACTAAATGCTGAGGTAAATCGTGTAGTAGCTTACAGAGGTCAGCATCATCATAAAGCACTGAAAAGGTATTTCAAGAATCCGGAGTCTAAGGGTGCTTATCTTGTGGCTGATAGATATGTAAAAACGATTGCCTCGTATGCGAGGGAGGGAAAACTTGAGGTTCCCGATTTTTATAAAGAAATCGTTCAGCAGAGTATTTCATATAAAACTTCCGCAAAGCTTGCAAGACTCCCACGCTTTGTTGAGGCATTGAACAAAGCTGCGTGGCGTGTTGTTTGCGATAACGAATACATATACCTTGAGGATCGCGATGAACTAACCGAGCAAGAAACTCTGGCAATTCTCGCAACCCACACGGGAAATATATCGTTCTATTCCTTTGCAGCAGAGGTGGAATACCACGCAAGATTCCTAACGCCTTTGGCGAAGATTAAAATCCCGTTTTTCGGAAGATCTATTTACGATTCTGCAATCCGGGCCGATATGACCGTCGGTGATACTGAATTTGAGGTGCCTGCACCTTTTTATACGGAGACCTCTAAAATTGTAAAACGGCAATATGAATTGCATCATAAATTGGGGTTTAATATGCCATCAAGCAAAATGAAATAAATATAAATTTTTAAAAGGGAGAAATAATCATGATTAAAAACAGAACAGCACAGTTAATTTACCAAACCATTTACCTTACGCTTGGATTCGTAGGTCTTGTAGCAAGCCTTGGAATCTTCGACAACATTAACACGATTCGCTGGGATTTCTATGCTCACTTCACAAACATCAGTAATTTCCTTTGCATCGGTGTTATGCTCGCCGGACTGATTCAAACTGCAAAGAAAAAAGAAGACAGCTTTGTTTCGGCTGCTCCTATTTTGAAGTTTATCGGAATGCTTGGCATTTTGCTTACCTTCCTCGTGTTTAACATTATGCTCGCAGGCGCAGAAGGCCGCGATCCTCAAGCCAACTGGAGAATCGGTAGCTTGTGCTTCCATGTTGTGCTTCCCATTATGTACATAGCAGACTGGTTTTTGTTCTACGAGCGCAAAAAAGCTAAGTGGTATTATCCTATTGCTTCCATTGCGTTCCCTCTTGCTTACGTAATTTTCCTGCTTATCCAGGCAATCATCTTGAAGTTTGACTCTTCTATTTTGATTCCTACCACAACCACACCCCTTATCTATCCTTACTTCTTTGTAAATCTTGATACGCAGGGTGTTGGTGGCGTGCTTATGTGGATCGGTATCCTTTCTGTTGCCTTTGTTGTTGTAGGTTTCTTGTTCTTCGGTCTCGATAAGCTTGGAAAGAAAAAACTTGATAAATAAGAAGGGAAGCAAACTGTCATGAAAAAAGATTTGATTTTTGCGCCTATTATGCTGCTTATCGGTGTTCTGTTGTTTTTACTCAGAGCTACCGGTATGACCGCACATATTGTTATTTCTGTAATTGGTGTTTTGGCTTTGATTGCCTATACGGTATTAACCAAAAAGGAATGGAAAATTCCTGCACTTGAGATTTTGATGAGAGCATTTTACGGTGTCGCTTTGATTACCGGCATCGTGATTATGAATGTTCACGGAATTGTTGCACTTGCAGTTATTCACAAAGTTAGCGCCGTTTTGTTTATGGCTTTGATTATCGTTTTGCTTATCCATAAGGCGGCAATGAATAAAAAGGCTTAAAGCCTGTTTATGGTTGAGGAGAAAATATGACCTGGTTATTATTAACGCTTTCCTGCATTATTTTGTGGGGCATTACAGATATACTTTTGAAAAAATCCTTGGATTATTCCGATTCATTATCGCAATATAAGACCTTTGTCTGGATCGGAATTGTAATGGCTCCTGCAGGCGTTATAATGGCCATTTGCTCGGATACTTTGCTTGATTCCATAATGATGGTTAAAGACAATCTTTACCTTATTCCTCTATGTGTTTTTTATGCCATAGCGCTGTTTTTTGGCCTGTTGGGGGCAAAGCATCTTGACGCATCGGTCGTATCTCCACTTGAAAATATAGATGGAGCAATGGCGGCGATCATACTATATTTCTTTTTCCTGTTTACAGGTCACAGTCACATAACGGATAAGATTGGCCTTGTGCAGGTTGTCGGTACAGTTGCGATTGTAGCGGGCGTTGTTCTTCTCGGTATCCAGGAACAGTCATTGTCGAAGCAGGAAACGCACCTTTCGGAGAATAAAAAAAGGCATCGCCTTGGTGCGTTGGCATTGATTTTCCCCATTGTATATAATCTTGTAGATGCGGTCTCTATGGTTGCAGTCGGTATTACGGTATCCGAAGAAACAGAGGTTGCCATTCCAGACATCGATTTCTTCATCTTTGAAAGCTTGGGATTTGTTGTAGTAGTCATTTGCGTGTGGTTCTATATGCTGATTATAAAGAAATACAAATACAATCCTTTTAAGAAAGAAGAACTGGTTCGCTGTGGTGCCGCTACAGGCGAAACTTTTGGAACAATGGCATTTACTTTTGCAGTGGGAATTAGTCCGATACTTACAGCTCCCATCACCTCCTCTTATTGTTTCGTGACCATCGTATTGGCACGTATATTCTTAAAAGAACGATTGACCAAAAAACAGTATCTGAGTTTGGCATTCTTAGTAGTAGGTATTGCTTTGCTCGGAGTTTCGGAAATTATTAACGCATAGGAAGGATGGCTATGAGTAATAAAAACGGTTATAAACAACAACAAAATTTATCCATTGCTCAATTATTGGCAGAGCTACCTTCCTTTGTAGCGGTGTTGGTGTCGGCACTCCTTTCAAGGAATTTGCTTGTTTATATTGATTTGCTCGACTCGTCAATGTATCTTGTCAGTCTTGTACTGATAGTCATTCTTTCCAAAAAATTGACAAAGGATCTACGGTACGAATACAACTACGGCGTAGGTAAAATTGAAGCGATTGCTTCGTTGCTTTGCGATAGCATGGGATTTTTTGGGTTGCTGATCACACTCGGGTTTTCGGTTCAGGCAATCATCTTACCCGAACAGCCAAGTGATTTAGTAATTGCCGTAGTAGGACTCAAGATCATCAACGTCGCCTTTGATACCGCTTTTTTCGTTAAGCAGTATAAAATCACAAAGATTCACAACAGTGCGATTTCGAAATCCAATTATGCCGAAGCCCTTTCTGCACTACTGTTTGATAGTGTTGCTTTGGTTTCACTTTTTGCAATGTGGTTGCTTCGATCCAACCCCATCGGAGGATATATTGCTCCGATAGTCAGTATTTTTGTTGCGATTTACTTGATGATCGGATATGTCAAGCGTATACGACAGGCATTGACCGAATTGACGGACAAGACGCTTCCCGAAGAAGAACAAATGAAGATACTGAACATATTGACACATTACTACGATAGCTACTCGCAGTTTCATTCCATCAATTCCCATAAAAGTGGAGATGTCACAAGGATAGATATACACCTTTCCTTCGATAAAGATACAAGAGTCGAAGAAGTTGTTCGGCTCCAAAAACAGATGCAGAATGAAATCGCCAACCAGATCGATAATTGTATTGTCAACATTATTGTGTAAAACAGTTAAAAGTTAAATAAAACACTCCAAGAAACTCTTTTAGAGGTGAGCGCATGGATAAATTAGTCAGAAAAATAGAAGTTCCGCTTGCAAAGAAAGCGATAGAAAAAGCGGGTTTATATATTGTACAAAAAAAGGACCTCGACCGTTTGGCCGAGGTTGCGGCTGACGCCTATCAGGACTATCCCTTACACAATTGGTTTACCAAGGGAAAATATGATGCCAAGGCATCTAAGCTGATTATGCAAATCTCCCTTAAAACTATGACAGAGGATGCTGTGATTTATGCCGACAGTGAGGAAATCAACGGCTTTGCGGTTTGGCTCCCCTTCGGATTTACAGGCAGCAAGACCCTTCCGTTTTTAATGAATGGCGGGCTGAACCTGATACTGCACTCAGGCCTTGGTATTATCGGTAGACTCCTAACCTACGAAACCTATGCAATGAATCTTAAAAAAGAGTTTACCGAAAATTACGATTGGTATTTATATAATCTTTCTATCAAAAAAGATGCGCAAGGCAAAGGTTTGGCAAGCAAATTGATGCGCCCTATGCTGCAATTTTGCGACGACGAGCGTATGGTAGCTTATTTGGAGACAAATAAGGAATCAAATGTAGGACTTTATTGTCACTATGGATTTGAGCTAATGAAAGAAGAGCAAATTCCCAAAAGTACCGTTACGCATTATGCTATGGTGCGAAAGCCGGAAGAAATGTAATAAAAGAAATAATCAAATATAAAATCAAGTTTAAGAAAAAATGGAGGCAAATAAAATGAAAAACGAAAAGAAAGAATTTATCAAAAAGTTTGATGTAGCAATCGAGGATTTATTGGATAACTATGAGAAATATACCGATGAAGAAAAAGCACAAGTCAAAGAGGTTTTTCAGAAGGTTGCAGATTTAAACAAAATTTTAGACAAATACGATGTCGAAACAAACTTTAATTGGGAAGAATACTGGGGAACTGTCTCTCAATATTTCGTTACTGTTCGTTATTTTTAAACCATAAAAGTATAAAATCTAGAAAAAATAAAATCAAGTTTAAGAAAACGGAGGTAAACAAAATGCAGAGTGAAAAGAAAGAATTACTTAAAAAATTCAAAACCGTTATTGACGACGTAATGGATCATTACGAAGAATACACTGACGAAGAAAAAGCGCAAATCAAAGAAATCTTCCAGAAGGTTGCAGAGCTGAACACGATTCTTGATAAATACGACATTGAAGCAAAATTTGATTGGAATGAGTATTTCACTTTAGTTGGTCAATGTTTTGACTCAACTCCCTATATTTTTTGATAATTAGTTGGTTTGAAGTACAAAGAATAACTTGGTTTTTATATTTGGGCTATTGGCTTTAAGTTGCCAATTTGCTTAAAGCCAATAGCTTCGTTTAAAAGGAGAACACAAAATGCCGAAAAAACAAAGAAAGTTTGCTGATGACGGCTGGGCTGTTTGGATCGATGGTGAAGATACAAGTACGATTCATATTAATGACTGGCTCAATCCCAAAGGCAAAAGTTATGTAGATATTGCAATTCACATACGTGGCATTAAGTCAAGTAAAGCACTGAATGTATATGTGCCGTTTCCTATTATGAAAGAGGAAATTGAAGATGTATCCCTTTCTTTTGGGGACACAAAAGTACTACAGGCGATATTCAGCGCTGCCTGCATTGTTGACTATAAGAAAAATCAACACACCTCGGAGATTGCCTACAACGGCAAGACCGTTGATATCGTACATATAAGTACAACAAGCTTCGACGTAGAGGCAATATCGAACGGAACGTTGATTCGTGTTGGTTTACAGGAATTACAGCCTCATCTTGACAATGATGAAGGTTATTTCATTTGGCGTATGCCACATAAATCATTGGATGCTATATTCAAACCCTGTGTTGATGTTGAGAACGCGATGGAACGGCTGCGCGACCTGATTACGACACCAGTTGTGTCAGAAAAATACGGTTATTCCATTCGTATTAATGAATCGAGACTTTTACCGGAAGAGATTACCCGTATCGGTATGTTTCATCGGCAAAAACTGAGCAAAGCAGTTATTACACTCTCGGTTGATGAAAAATACGAACTCAACGACAGTAATTGTTATCGCATTCGAAGACTGGAAGAAAATCTGTACAGAAATTATCTCCCAAAGGATTACCAATACGATGACGTTATTACATATCAGTGGAACCAGAGCCGAGAAAATAATTTGCAGGGACAGTTTAATTTCTACTACAGCATTACGAAGAATTCCGTAAGCCGCGGCAGCATGTTCCTATATATGATATTGCTGTTGGCTGTTGGTGTTATTGGTGATTTTATATCCGAAGCAGTTCAAGCACTGATCGGTTTGTTTATTTAAGGAGGTGGTTGTGTGAGATTAGTTGTTCCCATTCTTATAAATTGTGCTCTTGTGCTGGCCGTTTATTTAGCAGACAAACATACCTCTGCTAAAAAACTCCCCTATATAGCAAAGCAGATTATCATTGGTCTTTTATTTGGTGGGGTTTCCTCTTTCGCATCAAGCTATGGCGTCCAGTGGCTTGGGACAACGGTTAACGTTCGTGATGCGGCACCTCTTTCGGCAGGCCTTATATTTGGTGCACCTGCAGGTATCATTTCCGGTCTCATAGGTGGATTATATCGTTGGTTCTCTGTGTACTGGGGCGGCGGTATGTATACACGCCTTGCTTGCAGTCTTGCAACGATTCTTGCCGGTTTTATGGCGGCAGGACTCAGAAAGCTGATGTTCGACAATAAAAAGCCTACTTGGAGCTACGGCATATGTATTGCTGTGGTGTGCGAAGTTATCCATATGATTTTAATCTTCTTGACCAATATGGATAATTCCTCCCAGGCCTTTGAATTTGTCAAGGGCGCCACTGCTCCAATGATGTTGGGCAATTCCGTGGCTGTTGGTGTATCTATCATTCTGGTTTCTCTTTTTAGTCACGAGCGCTTTTTCAGAAAGAAAACCTCCGAAGGTATCGCTCATACTTTTCAGCGAAGACTTCTCAGCTGCATTGTGATTGCCTATCTCATTACCAGCACGTTTACGCTGATTCTCCAGAACGGAATGACACAGATTGAAACTCAGGAAGTGTTTACGGTTGCTATTAACGACGTTGAGGCGGCGGTAAGATCGAAATCTAACCACCAGCTTCTTGAAATTGCAGAACAAGTCAAAGTGGATTATGAGAAAGACCCGACGGTCTCTCTGTCCGATCTTACAGTTAAATACGGTATCAAGGAAATCAATATTGTTGCTCCGGGTGGCATTATCAAAAATTCCACAGAAGCGGATAGCATCAACTATGATATGAATAGCAAGGCACAATCCAAAGAATTTGTAGATGTGCTAAAAGTTCAGGATTCATTCGTTCAGGACTATTCGCCCAGAGGCAAGGATGAATCTGTGTGGAGAAAATACGCAGCTGTGGATCTTACAGACGGTGGCTTCATTCAGGTGGGTTACGATGCCGAACAGTTCCATACGATGCTTGACGAATTTGTAATTGACGTAACCAAGAATCGTCATGTTGGTACCAGTGGTTTTGTAGCAGTGCTTGATGAACAACTCTGCATGGTTATTGATAACGACTATGCGGGCAAACATATCTCTTCAATTGGCATTGATCCTCCCAAGGAGATGATGCAGGGACAAACCGCTACCGCACTATATAATGCCGATATTGTAGACGGTATCAGTAATTTGAGCGCAGAATATATGTATGTATTCAAGTTCGTTGAGGGTTATTGCCTGATTGCAGCTATGCCGGTGAATGAAGCTATGTTTATGAGAGACGCTTCTATGCTGACAAGCGTTTTTATGCAGGTAATTATTTTTGCAACTCTATTCGTATTTATTTACCTACTCATTAAGCGCGTTATCATCAATAATCTGAAAAAAATCAACGATACCCTCGCACAGATTACAGATGGTGATCTGAGTGTAATGGTCGATGTGCGTTCTAACGTGGAATTTGCATCGCTGTCAGACGATATTAACTCTACAGTTGCTACATTGAAACGCTATATCGCCGAAGCTGCTGCCCGAATTGATAAAGAGCTTGAATATGCGAAACAAATTCAGCTTTCCGCACTCCCTACCAACTTCCCTAAAGGAGAGGATTACAACATCTATGCACAAATGATTGCGGCGAAAGAAGTTGGTGGCGACTTTTATGATTTCTATAAATTAAACGATACCACCGTGGCTTTCCTTGCTGCCGACGTTTCGGGCAAAGGAATTCCGGCGGCAATGTTTATGATGACGGCCAAGACGATTATCAAAGACCTCGCAGAAAGCGGCATGGCAGTAAACGATATATTCACAAAAGCAAATGAAAAGCTTTGTGAAAACAATGAGTCGGGTATGTTTGTGACAGCGTGGATGGGTATTTTGGATCTGACTACCGGCAACGTACAGTTTGCCAATGCCGGTCATAATCCGCCCCTCTTAAAACGTGCAGACGGCTCGTTTGAATACTTAAAGACCCGCGCGGGCTTCGTTCTCGCCGGTATGGAAGGGGTTCGTTATCGTGTAGGCGAAATCACATTGAATCCCGGTGACAGGCTGTTCCTTTACACCGACGGTGTGCCTGAAGCTACCAACGCGGAGAATAAGCTTTACGGCGAGGATAGACTCTTAACCTTTATGAACCAAAATGCTTCTGTGGAAGCAACAGAGCTTTTACCGGCACTAAAAGCTAATATCGATGAATTTGTGGGTGAAGCACCACAGTTTGATGATATTACAATGCTGATGTTTGACTATAAACCTAAAAAAGGAGGTGAGCATATGACGAAGAAAACAATCCCTGCGAAAACCGAATTCTTGAATGATCTTCTTGGGTTCGTTGATGAAATTTTGGATAGCTTTGAATGTCCTATGAAAGTCCAAACGGCAATCTGTGTTGCCCTTGAAGAAGTGTTCGTCAATGTTGCTCACTACGCATATGGCGGGGGCGACGGTGATGTGGAGCTCTGCGTTGGATTTGATGCAGAAAGCCGCACCATGACTTTCCGCATTGAAGACAAAGGCGTTCCCTTTGATCCGCTGAAAAAACCGGACCCCGATATAACTTTATCGGCTGAAGAAAGAGAAATCGGCGGACTTGGTATTTTCATTACCAAGAAAACAATGGACTCAGTAACCTATGCCTATGAAAATGGCAAAAACATTTTAACAATGACTAAAAAGATTTAAAGGAGATAAGCTGTTATGACTATCGAAATCAAGAAAAACGAGAAGGAAGTTATCATTGAAATTGCAGGCAGATTGGATACTACTACTGCCCCCGCACTGGACAAAACCATTAACGAGGATATCAAAGATGCTGTAAACATTGTTTTAGACCTGAAGGGACTTGAGTACATTTCCAGTGCCGGCCTGCGCGTTTTGCTTTCGGCACAAAAGAAGATGCAAAAAATCGGTTCTATGAAACTGAAAAATGTTTGCGAAGAGGTTATGGAGGTTTTTGAGATAACCGGATTTGCTGACATTTTGGTGATTGAATAATGGAACTTGTAAGCGAAGCTATCGCATTTGCAGTTAAGGCTCACGATGGAATGCGACGCAAAAAAAGTGAAGCCCCATACATCCTGCACCCAATGGAAGCGGCAGTTATTGTCGGCACGATGACGGACGACCAAAATCTGATTGCCGCAGCAGCTCTCCACGACGTTGTAGAGGATGCGAATATCACCATCGATGAAATTGAAGAGAAATTCGGTAAGCGTGTTCGGGAGCTTGTGGAGTCTGAAACCGAGGATAAGCGAGCTGACTTGCCGCCTGAATCAACCTGGCGTATCCGCAAGGAGGAATCTCTGGCAGTGCTGAAAAACACAGAAGATATCGGCGTATTGATGGTTTGGCTTGGTGATAAGCTTGCCAATATGCGTGCTATCTACAGAGATTTCAAGGCTGAAGGTGTCTCGATGTGGCAGAGATTTAATCAGAAGGATCCCGATGAGCAAGCATGGTACTATCGCTCAATTGTTAAATTAACGAAAGCGTTGTCTGACACCTCGGCGTGGCTTGAATACAAAACGCTTACAGAACTGGTATTTGGAAAAGGAGAATAAACAAATGAACGTTACCTATCGTATAGATAAAGATATTCTATATATTGCTGTGGAAGGAAGAATTGATGCTTCCAATGCGGATGAAGCAGAAGAAAAGATTTTCAATATTAAAAATGATAACACGGGAAAGCATATCGTTGTTGACGCGGATAAATTGGAGTACATATCTTCCGCAGGTCTGCGCGTGATCTTGCGACTCAGAAAAGAAGAACCGAAGCTTGCCATTATCAACGTTGCGCCCGATGTTTACGAGGTTTTTGATATGACTGGCTTTACCGATATGGTTACGGTTGAAAAGGCATATCAGAGAATGAGCGTGGAAGGCTGTGAGTTTATCGCCAAAGGCGCAAACGGTGCCGTTTATCGCTACGATGCGGAAACCATCCTCAAGACCTATTTTGCAAAGGATGCGCTTCCTGAAATTAAGCAGGAAAGAGAAAATGCAAGAAAAGCATTTGTTCTCGGTATCAATACCGCCATTCCTTACGGCATTGTTAGGGTTGATGACGGCTACGGTACTGTTACAGAGCTTTTAAACGCTACAAGTGTAACAAAACTAATTAGACAAAACCCCGATGATATGACTCAGGCGTCGAAATATTATATTGATATGCTGAAAAGCATTCACGCCCTCGAAGTAGCAGATGGCGAAGTGCCTGATATGAAGGAAACAGCTCTTGCCTGGGCAGATTTTGTAGCACCTCACCTTCCTGAAGAGCAAGGCAAAAAGCTTCGTGCTTTAGTCGAAGCCGTTCCGAAGCAGAATACCCTTATGCACGGTGACTATCACACCAATAATATTATGGTACAAAACGGCGAGCCTCTGCTTATCGATATGGATACTCTTTGCATGGGACACCCTGTATTCGAACTCGGTTCTATGTTTAATGCTTTCATTGGTTATTCCGAGCTTGACCATCAGGTAACGATGGATTTCTTCGGCTATACACACGAAACGGCAGAAAAATTCTGGGATATGTCTTTGAAAATGTATCTTGGCACCGAAGATGAAGAAGTGTGCAGAAACGTTGCAGAAAAGGCGATGATCATCGGCTATACCCGTATGCTTCGCCGAGCTGTTCGTCGTCCTAATGAGGCAGATAGTCCTGCCAAAATTGCAAGATGCAAAGAAATGCTTGAAGTATTACTTAACAAGGTGGATACACTTGTTTTTTAAAGGGAATGAAAGTATGAAAAATAAAAAGTTATTTTTACCTGCTATTATTGTGAGTGTAGCAGTTTTTGTAATGATTGTTTATTCGGTTGTAAGCAGTATTGCCTTTAAGCCCACTGTTACTAAGGGCGAGTTTCCTTTTTCAATTACATACGAACTTGACGGTGAAACCATAACCATAAATGACGTATATAGAGCATATTACAATAGAAACGACGGATATGCCGATACAAAGTCCCGTATTTATTTGGGTGAGATTGGAGATATGGGAGAAGGAAATACAGTTTACACACTGAAAGAAAACGAAAATGGCAGAATTGAGTTGTGGACAAAATTATATGCCGATTATCTAATGGGAGATACCGAGTACGATTACTTTGATGACGAGGCTTTTGAACCGAGTATTTATTATTATGACACTCAGGAGCAAGAGTATGATGATGAGGAAACCTTGTTAGCGCAGGGTGTAAAACTTATTAGTTTTGAATATCCTACGCCTATTAAAAATTCCTTTGTTTTCTCACATATATCCTATTTTAGCGGCGCCATTGTGCTCCCAACTTTACTTATTGCAATACTTGCACTCATTTCAATAATTATTTTTGTAAAAAAAGAAAAGGAAATAAAGTATAAAGCAATTGATATTGCTTCTATAGTTCTTAATTTTGTTATTGGTTTTACGGTTATTCCCTTTGTTTCATTTTTAGCAATATTTATTGATATTGAGGGCGGCGGTCCCGAACTTTATTTTCAGCTTCTTTACTTCATTCCTGCTCTATCGGTATTATGTACGGCAGCATCTGTTGCCTTGCGCCGTAAAGGTTACGGCGTAAAATCACTTGTTGCCGAGCTTGTTGGCCCGATAATTTTTGCTTTATATTTAATCGTTTTATATGTGGGAGGATTACAGTAAAATCATCCAAAAACACAAATTACGCTATTAGACCATTAAACAACGGTGATGTTATAATGAATAAAAACAAACCATTAAAGTATAATAATCAAAATTTCAATAGGACACATTCTATGCAGTTCCGTATTTTGGCGACAATCATTTTCGCAATGCTTGCAATAACGGTTTTTATTGGTGGCATCAGCATTTACGAGGTAGACAAATACATACAAGGCGAATCTGAAAATTTTGTTAAAGTTACTTGCGATAACGAAGGTGCACAGATTAACAATATTTTTGAAGATATGGAAAAATCGGTAAAGGTTATGGAAAGCTACATAATGGACTTTTTTACCGAGGAAGTCCAAATAGAAGATCAAGATTTTCAAGAAAATGTTATTAATAGCGTTGACAGAATGTTTGCCGACGTTGCTAAACACGCAAGCGGTGCTGTCGCATATTATTTTAGATTTGACCCGGCGTTTTCTGATAGTAAAATGGGGTTGTTCTATAGCAAAACAAAAGGGAATAATCAATACGTTTCTCTTGAGCCAACCGATATCACACTTTATGAAAAAAACGATATTGAGCACGTTGGATGGTTTTGGCAACCTTACGAGGCAGGAGAGCCAGTTTGGATGTCTCCCTACTACAACCAAAATAATAATATATATATGATTTCATATGTAGTGCCGATGTATTACGAAGAAAAGTTTATCGGTATTGTAGGAATGGATTTTGATTATACGGTTTTAGCAGAGCGAGTACATGAAATTAATATTTATGAAAACGGCTTTGCCCATCTTCAAATCGATGAAACTGTAGTTTGTAGTTTTGATAGTGACTGTGAACAAAACACAAAAGATAATTCAAAATATCTACGTGCGTCGAAAGAACTAAAAAACGGAATGACTCTTGTCCTTTCGGCAAGTTATGACGATATAAGGCAAATCAGGTATGAAATCGGTTTTGAGATTTTATTTGTTGTTTTGGTGCTTTCTGCGTTTTTCACGATTATTGCAATCTTTGTTGTAAGAAAAATTGTTGCTCCGCTTAAAAAATTAGCAGATGCATCGGTAAAACTCTCAAACGGAGATTACAATGTGGAATTTGTGGATAGTAACGTTTCCGAAATAGAACTTTTAAATACGGCTTTCGAAAATATGGCAATGCATTTGCACGAACGCGAAAAAGAATTGCGTTTTTCTGCTAGCCGTGATTCTCTTACAGGTCTCAGAAATACCACGTCGTATAAAAGATGGGTAACTGAGTTTGATAAGGAGATTGCAAACAAAACTGCCAATTTCGGCGTTGTAGTATTTGATTTGAATCAGCTGAAGGAAACGAATGATACGTACGGACACGACGCAGGCGACAAGCTTATTGCGACAGCGGCAAAAGTGATTTCGGATATTTTTAAAAGAAGTCCTGTTTTCAGAATAGGCGGAGATGAGTTTTTGACGGTTCTTCAACATAGAGATTTGAAGGATTGCGAAAAATTATTTGCGCAGTTTGATTTGGAATGTGCAAAAACATTTATAGAAGAAATGGGTGAAATTCCCATTAGCATTGCAAGAGGCTTTGCTTTGTTTGAATCAGATAAGGATTTTTGCTTTAACGACGTATTTAAGCGCGCAGATAATGCTATGTATGAAAACAAAAGAAAGATAAAAAAAGCACAGTAGACTTATTTGTGCTAAATGGAGGAAGAAAATGAAAAAACTATGTAAAAGAATCATAACCTTTAGCCTTGTATTATGTATGGCCCTCTCTGTTTTTACAGGTGTGGTCTATGCAGCGGATACTGACACCGTCGTAATCCTTTATGAAAACGACGTTCATTGCGCAGTCGAGGGTTATTCAAAACTTGCCGCAATGAAAAATGAACTATCAGAAACCTATACAAATGTAGGTGTTGTGTCTGTGGGCGATTTTGTCCAAGGCGGAACGTTGGGTGCTGTATCCAAGGGCGAGTACATTGTAAATCTGATGAACAAGGTTGGCTATGATGCGATTGCTCTCGGCAATCATGAGTTTGACTATCAGCTTCCTCGTCTTAACGAGCTGAATGCTATGTCGAACACAAAGTTTATTTCCTGTAACTTTCAGAAGATTGGCGAGGATAAGACTTATTTTGAGCCATATACAATTGTGTCTTACGGAAACGTGGACGTTGCCTATATCGCCATTACCACGCCCGAAACCATCAATTCGTCTTCTCCTGCACAGTTCAAAAATGATAAAGGCGAGTTGATTTATACCTTCAACGAGTCAAAGCTTTACGATATTGTACAGACAAATATCAATGCAGCCGAAACCGCAGGCGCTGATTACGTGATTGCGCTTTCCCACATCGGCTACGATGAATCGGGCAACTTGGCTGACATTACCGATGTGATTGAAAACACCGATGGCTTTGACGTGGTATTGGATGCTCACTCTCACTCAGTCATTGAAGAAAAGGTGATCAAAGACAAGAGTGGCGACGATGTTTTGCTAACCTCTACCGGCACAAAGTTTGAATACATCGGAAAGCTCACGATCAAGAACGGTGCCTTTGATACCGAACTTGTAGAGGTGGAAAGCTATACCAAAACGGATCCGGTTGTCGATGCATACATAACGGAAATCAATGAAAACTACGCGCAGCTTGGTAACCGCAAGATCGGGGAAAGCAAGGTCGAGTTTATCACACACGACAAAGACGGTAACCGCTTGGTAAGAAACGCAGAAACAAATCTGGGCAATTTTTGTTCTGATGCTCTGCGTGTGATGACCGGTGCAGATATGTCCTTTGTCAATGGCGGAGGACTCCGTGCACCGATGGAATCGGGAGATATTACCTTTAATGATATTTTCTCTGTATTTCCGTTTAATAATCAGATCGTAACTGCAGAAATTTCGGGACAGATACTCATTGATTTTCTTGAAATGGCTGTGATGAACTATCCTGAAGAAGACGGCTCGTTCCCGCATATGTCGGGTGTCACTTTCTCGGTCAATAAATCAATTCCTACATCCGTCAAGGTGGATGCGAATGGATTTTTTGAAAAGGTTGACGGTGCGTACCGTGTATATAACGTTAAGGTTCTTGATAAGACAAGCGGCGAATATAAAGCACTTGATCCTAACGGTAAGTATGTTATTGCAGGATTCAACTATTTCCTCCTCGATTTTGGCGGCGGTATGACCATGTTCAAGGATGCCAAGATTCTGGATGCCGAAGGAACACTGGATGTGGAACTGCTTGAAAACTACATTGTCGAGCACCTGGGTGGCGTTATCGGTGAAGAATACGCTGAAGTTAAGCCCAACATCTCCTTTACTGATGGTGTGATTACAGAGACTCCCGACAATAACGAAAATAATGAACAAGAGGACAAAGAACCTTCCTCTCCGCAAACCGGTGACAATTCCTATATTGTTGTGTGGGTTCTCTTACTGATCATCAGCGCAACCTGTATAGTAGTTTTAGAAATCTATCGTAGAAAGAAAACAGTAAACTAATTATTTCATCGCGAAAAATGATAATATGAATTGCCGAAAGGAGGCACAGAGCATGCGCCGTAGAATACTAACCTTGTGTGTGACAATATTACTGATTCTAAGCTGTTCACTCATAGCTTTTGCGCAGGAGTTTGATCCTCAAAAGAACGGATCTATTTCTGTAACGCTGACGGAACAGTATGATAAAGAGCCAATCGTCGGTGCAGAGCTTAGCGTGTATTATGTGGCAACAGTTCGTATGAATACGAATGGAAATTTAAGCTACGTTTACACCGTCGCCTTTGAAAACTCCGGAATTAACATTGATGATCCGTCCCTTGCAATCAAATTGGATGCGTATGTCTTAGAACACAATGCATAAGCGTCCCAAACCCGCATTAATAAAGGAAAATTTTGGGAGACGAAAATTTATGGTGTTCTCTTGACATTTTCCCCATAAAATATTTTGCATAAATTTTACAAAAATGGAAATAATATTAAGTTAGTCATCTTTTATCAAGTTAAGATGGCTGGCTTTTTTGCTATAATCGCATACATATTAATTTACAATAGTTGCGTTGACAAATATTAGGTTTTGAATTATAATGTTATGTTAGGGAAGATATAACTTTTTTAATTGCAAAGGAGTGGATTTTGTGCAACGTGAAAATAATATTTTGGTGCTTAACTCAAAAGATAACGTTAACACCTTGGCACTTGTAAGTGTTAGTGAAAATTCCATTCCTGAAGAGTTAAATGGGGAGAGCGGTTTCCACATTTACCATGTGAGAATGCTAACCGAATTAATCTTAACTCAGCTTTGTGAAACAGGTTGTTGTTCTCTTTCAAAAGAGCAAATAAATGCGATTTCTATTGCTTCTTCTTTGCATGATATAGGAAAGTCAAAAATTCCGAAGAGCATACTTGATTTTCCGGGTAAACTTTCACCCCTGGAATATGATATTGTAAAAAAACACTCGATTTTTGGCGAAGAGATAATAAAAAACAGCGATTTCAGTTTAATAGGTACCGAAATACAGAAGTACGCTTCAGAAATTGCACGCTATCACCACGAAAGATATGACGGCACAGGTTACCCTGATGGACTTAAAGGTGATGAAATACCTTTGTCAGCTCAGGTGGTATCTCTTGCTGACTCTTACGATGCTTTAACTAGTAACCGTAGTTATAAGGACGCTTTTTCGCAGGACGTTGCCATCCAGATGATTTCCAGTGGTATGTGCGGTATTTTTAATGAAAAATTAATCGATGCTCTTTTGAGAGTTGTAAATCACAGTTCGTTGGTTTCTTTACGCGAAAAACTTTATAAAACAGGTTCTGTAGTTTCTGAAAATGTTGGATTTACACCAGCTCGTGTTTTATGTATAGGTAATACTGAATATTTAACAAAACAGTTCATTGATGATACTTTTCCTAACAGTAAGGTTACGGTTGTTGGAAATACAGTGCTTGGTTCTGCTGACAAACTTAAACTTTTCCGCATTAAAAAGCCATCTATTAAGGCGATTTTTGAGACCTATGATTTTGATGTTGTTGTATATTTTTCGGGTGACCTTACATATCACACCACCGAGAAGAACGATGCAGAAGAATTAAGAGAGGTTTTGGAATTTTCAAAAGAAACTAATAAAGATATTAAAATTCTTTATCTTTCCTCTCTGGACTCATCATTTCAAAATGCTACTGATAGGTCAATTCTTTGTTCGGCTAAAGAAAAACTTTGCGATTTCTATGCAAAATCTTATTCGCTTGATATAAAGACCGTTCAAATACCATATCTTTATTCAGGAGTATACAGTAAAGATTACCTTTACAATATTTTTGAAAAAGTTCACAATAAAAAGATGGTTGTTCTTGATGAAAAACCAGCGTCAAAAATGCATTTCATATCGCTTTCGGACCTTTCAAAGCTTATTTCTCGAATTATAGATAACTGGAAGTGTCAGAGCGGAATATTGTCTGTCGGTGATGATTTTGATATTAAATTTTCGGATTTTAGCGAGAAGATAGCAGAGATAAATGCTGATGCAAAGTTTGATTTCACAGCAACCAAAGAGAGTGAAATAATACAACTCAATAATAAGGGTTTACGAAACGAGTATGGTTGGTTTGCAAGAATTTCTATTCTTGAAGATTTAGAGGAAGAGTATGAGAAATACTTAATATCTAAACATGAGAAAACCCTTACTCTTTGGCAAAAAATCAAAAAGTGGATAGAAGACCACAGTTTACTCGTAAAGATAGCTGAACTTATACTTCTGTTTTTGGTTACGGAACTTTTGCTTTATTTCACTGACTCGGCTGTTATTTTTTCTATTGTCGATTTCAGAATGGCTTATATTGTTATAATGGCTACCGTTCACGGACTTAGCTTTGGTATGTCAGCAGCGGCACTCAGCAGTATATCGTGGCTTGTGGCAAAGGTATCTTCGGGTACTAATCTGCTTACAATTTTTTACGAGCCTACAAACTGGTTGGCGTTTGTATTTTTCTTCCTTGTTGGAGCTTTATGCGGATATATAAAGCTCCGCAAGGATGATACAATTCGTTTTGTGGGAGAACAAAATAAACTTCTTGAAGATAAGCTGATTTTTACGAGGGAAATTTACGAGGATACATACAAGGAAAAACGCGACCTTAAAAAGCAGATTATCGGTTCGAAAGATAGTTTTGGTAAAATTTTTGACATTACAAGAAAGCTTGACACAGTAGAACCGCAACGCCTTTATCTCAGAATAATGGAAACATTTGAAGAGATTCTGGAAAATAAGAATATAACGGTTTACTCTGTTAATAAACAAAGTACTTTTGGACGACTCGAGGTTGCTTCTCGTGATATTATTGATACAGTTCCTCGTTCAATATCAACCGAAACATATAGAGAGGTTATAGAAAAAATCAGTACCGGTGAAATTTTTAGAAACACAGACCTTTCGGGAGAATATCCAATGTATGCGGCAGGAGTTTACAGGGGAGATGAGCTGGTATTGCTTATTTTTCTCTGGCGTGCCGATATAGAGCAGCGTTCTCTTTACTATGTAAATCTTTTCAAAATTTTAAGAGACCTTGTGCAGATGTCGTTGCTCCGTGCTTTTGACTATAGTCAGGCGGTTTATGAGAAGCAGTACATAGCTAATACCCATATTATGAATATTGACGCCTTTAACGAGGTGTTTAATAACTATGTGGCACTTGCTGAAAAAAAGGTTTCAAGTTTTGTAATGCTGGAAATTCATTCAAATGGGCATTCTTATGAAGAAATTGATAAAATGCTTGCCGGTAAAGTCCGCGTTAATGATGTTATTGGTATGTCAGAAGACGGAAATATTAGATTATTATTATCGGGTGCAACCGAAAAAGATTTACCCTTTATATTACCTCGTTTTAAGGGTATAGATGTAGAGGTTAAGACACAATAAAGGAAGGGGGAGCTAAATGTTATTTTTAATTCTTTTTACAGTGCATATAATACTAAGCGTTCTGGTGTTTTTAGGAATTAAATTTAATATTTTGAAAGTACATAAATATATGTTCTTTGTAGCGCTTTTACTTCCTTTTTGGGGTGTTTTACTTGTTTTGATTCTGCATTTTCAAATACTCTTTGAAGCAGATAACGGAATAGATGTCGGCGTTGAAAAGCTTAAACTCGAGTCTGAGCTTTATAGAAGTGTAACGGTTGATGAAAAAAAGATTTCGGCGAGTACGGTACCCATAGAAGAGGCGCTTGTAGTTAATTCTGCCAAAGAACGTCGAACTATTATTATGGATGTTCTAAACGATAATCCTAAAGAATATATTGAGTTTTTGCAAAAAGCGGGAAATAACGAAGATACCGAGGTTGTCCACTATGCCGTAACGGCAATGGTGGAAATTTCAAAGGAAAACGATTACAAACTTCAGGAATTTGAAAGACAACTTTCCCTTAATCCCGATGACATAACCGTTCTTAATGAATATACCGATTTCTTGTGGAACTGCTTGTCGCAAAATCTTATGCAAGGACAGGTTGAGGTGCTTAACCGTGAATTGTTTTCTTCCCTTATACAAAAGAAAATTACTCTTGTAAATCCCAGTATAGACGATTTTGAAAGAGCAATCGAAAACGAGTTGAAACGGAAAAACTTTACTCAAGCATCAATAACATTAAGAGAAATGAAAAAGCTCTATCCCGATAGCGAGGAATATTATCTTTCCAGACTTGATTATTTAGCATCCCTCGGCAGAGGGGATGATATAAAATCCCTCATTAACGAAATTTACAAAAGAAATATATTTATTTCTTCTAAGACAAAGGAGGTTTTGGCGTTTTGGGAAACCTGAAAGCAAAAATACAAAATTTCAGATTTAAAGGCACTCTTATGATTGTGCTTGTTTTTGCTTTGATTGCCACTATTCTGTTTATAGAATTAAGTGGTGTAAGATATCGCTATGCCCAAAAAGAACTTACTTTATTACCAGAAGAAAAAATAGTTACAAAAACGGAAGCTTTGAGCGCTGTCAAAAAAGACACCTTGGTTATTTACAGCACTGCAGATAAGGCTTCCTCAGAAGCATATCCCCAATTTGAAGTAATGCTTACCGATATGAAAAAAGGCAATGTTGCTATTGACCTTGCTAAAAACCCTATCCCCGAATTTAAAGATTATTCGATTATCATCATACTTTTTACCGACCTTTCCTTTGTGGGGGCCCCAATTATAGATATTTGCAATTGGGTGCACGATGATGGCGGAAATGTATATTTCCCGCTAACCATCGATAAAAACGCCTATTCTGCCGCTATCGAAAACCGAATCGGCATTGAAGCGTCGAACGACAACACTTTTTTAGACAGTATTTATATAAACGATGATTTTATGTTAGGCGGAGGAAAATCATACGCGGTAACAGATGGCTATGAATCGGCAAGAACGGTTGAGCTTAATCCCAAAACCACCAAGGTATATGCCCGTGAGGGAGATAAAAACGGCGTTCCGCTTATTTGGGAAACCTCTTACGGCAAGGGTAAATTTGTTGTCAACAACTTTGGCATGTGCGATAAAGCCTACCGCGGTTTCTTTGCGGCATCTTTAAGCCTTTTCGGCGACGTTTCCATTTACCCCGTAATAAACGGGTCAACCTTCTATCTCGATGACTTCCCGTCACAGATACCCGAAGGCACAAACGAATATATCGCGCGCGATTTCGGCACAACTGTCAGAGATTTTTATATAAATATCTGGTGGCCCGATATGATGAACCTTTCAGATAAATACGGCGTTAAATATACCGGTCTTGCTATTGAATGCTACGATGATGCTATTGACGGTACAACCGATGCCACACCCGATACGGGGACTTTTTTAAATTTTGGAAATATGCTTCTTCGTAAAGGCGGAGAAATAGGATATCACGGATACAACCATCAACCTCTTGCGTTAGGTCGTGATTATAAAGGTATTTACGATTATAAAACTTGGAAAGATTACGCATCTATGAAAAAGGCTTTCGGGCACCTTGTTGATTTCTGTGATGAGCTTTTTCCTGATGTTAATATGTCGGTTTATGTACCGCCTTCAAACCTTTTAGCAGAAGAGGGCAGGGAAATGCTTATAAAAGAATTCCCCCAAATTAAAACCCTTTCCGGAATATATCTCCCTGATGATGTGCTTGATTTCGCACTTTTACAGGAATATGATGTTGATGAAAATGGAGTTATTGACCAACCTCGAATTATCTCAGGTTGCGACCTTGATGATTTTATGAAAATGGGCGCAATGTCAGAGCTCAATATGCACTATGTAAATAACCATTTTACACACCCTGATGATGCCCTTGATATTGAGCGTGGTGCTGAACTAGGTTGGAAAGAACTTAGAAACAGATTTGATAATTATATGAAATGGTTGAGCACTTCGGCGCCAAGGCTTCGCAACTTTACAGGAACAGAGTTTTCAGCAGCAGTTCAGCGTTTTGCGGCGGTTGCTCCAATAATAGAAAAGCATGAAGATAAAATGGTTGTGCAAATTGAGAATTTTTATGATGACGCACAGTTTTTAATTAGGTTTAATGAGAAAAAATCAGATACGGTAACGGGCGGAAGACTAACCCATCTTACCGGCAATATATATTTGTTAGAGGCGGATAGAGAAACCATTACAATATCTTTTAAGTAGGAGTAAAAAGTGAGAATTTGTTTAATCCTTGAGGGTTGTTACCCCTTTATTAACGGCGGTGTTTCAACCTGGATGCATCAGTACATAACCGAAATGCCGGAGCACGAGTTTGTGCTTTGGGTTATCGGTGCAAAAGCGGAAGATAAAGACAAATTTGTTTATACCTTGCCCGAAAATGTGGTTGAGGTTAAGCAGGTTTTTCTTGATGATGCTTTGAGGGTTAAGGATAGCGGAATTTTTACTTATAATTTTAGCGAAGAAGAAGAACTTGCTCATAAAAAACTGGTATCTTCTAATAAACCTGATTGGGATTTACTTTTTGAACTTTATCAGGTAAAAAAGATAAACCCAATGTCTTATCTTAAGAGTCAGAGCTTTCTTGAAACGCTAACCGAAACCTGTAAAACTGAATTTCCATTTATCGCTTTTTCGGATGCTTTTCATTCGGTACGTTCACGACTTTTACCCGTTCTTTATCTTATGGGTACTGAAATTCCTGATGCCGACTGTTATCACGCAATATGTACAGGCTACGGTGGACTCTTGGCTTCAATGGGTGCTTACATAAATCATAAGCCTTTACTTTTAACTGAACACGGTATTTATACCCGTGAGCGTGAGGAAGAAATTATACGTGCAAAATGGGTGGCAAGAGCATTTAAACCTCACTGGATAGATTTTTTCTATATGCTTTCAAATTTAATATATTCAAGAGCCTTCAGGGTAACAGCTCTTTTTACAAGAGCAATGTATACCCAAATTGATATGGGGTGCGAGCCCTCAAAATGCAGAGTAATTGAGAACGGAATCAGTTATGAAAGACTTTGCGATATACCGCTAAAACAGGAAGACGGTATAGTGGATATTGGTGCAGTTGTGCGACTCGCTCCTATCAAAGATATTAAAACAATGATTTACGCTTTCTTCGAACTTTCTTGCCGTATGGACAATGTTCGTCTTCATATAATGGGCGGCGTAGATGACCAAGAATATGCAGATGAGTGCTACGCTCTTGTAAAACAGTTGAACTTAGAAGATAAAATCATTTTCACAGGGCGAGTAAATATAATTGAGTATTTTGAAAAATTGGATTTTACGCTGCTTACAAGTATTTCGGAAGGACAACCGCTGTCGGTTTTAGAATCATTTGCGGCAAGACGCCCTTGCGTTACTACAGATGTTGGATGCTGTAACGAGCTTTTAGATGGCGGCCCTAACGATACCTTTGGAAAAGCGGGGTATTTTGTACCGCCTATGCAACGCGAAAAGTTAGCAGATGCTATGGAAATGCTTTGCAGTTCAAGGAAATTAAGACTTAAAATGGGCGAAATAGGTCAGAAAAGAGCTTATGAGTATTTTAGATATAATATAATGCTCACCAAATACAGAGATTTATACAAAGAGGTGGAAACCGAGTGGCAGGCATAGGATTTGAACTGAAAAGACTTTTTCATAAAAAGGGTGTATTAAATACTACAAAAGCATATGGCTATGCTACAGTTATATGCGCAGGTCCTATGTTGCTCGGAGTAATTCTGCTCCTTGGTATAATGGCGCTTTGTACAATCTTTAATATGGCAACAGCTGACCGAGAATTGCTTATCTGTATGATAACATATACACTTTTGGCTTCTGTAACGGTAACATCCTTTTTTTCTATGGTAGTTACAAGATATGTAGCAGATATGCTATTTGAAGAAGAAAATCATGCTGTTTTACCTTGCTTTTGGGGCTCTACGGTTATAATGATGGCGGTAGGTAGTATTTTATATGGAATATTCCTTTTGTTTTCGGGTGCCACTTTGGTTCAGGGGTTATTATGTTTTGTTCTGTTTGGAGAACTAATAATTGTATGGAATGCAATGAGCTTTCTTTCAGCAATTAAAGATTACAAAGGGATTTTTTTGTCCTTTTTAACCTCGGTTGCGGTGTCTATACTGCTCGGTGCATTACTTTTATGGCTTAAGTTTCCTGTTGTGGAAGCTCTTTTATTTGCAGTATCTGTCGGTTACGGTATAATGCTTGTTTGGGATGTTATTTTACTACACAGATATTTTCCGCACACCTCTCTTGGCGCATTTACTTTTTTAAAGTGGATAGATGCCTTTCTGCCCCTTGCACTTTCAGGATTGTTTATGAACATCGGTATGTTTTCGCACCTTGTAATTATGTGGTTTTCCGATATAAAGGTTCACGTTCACGGACTTTTTTATGGTGCTCCGTGGCACGATGTTCCAGCTTTACTTGCATTTATGACCGCTTTAATGACAACTGTGAATTTCGTTGTTTCGGTTGAGGTTAATTTCTATCCTAAATACCGAAATCATTATAGCCTTTATAACGATAAAGGCACTATAAAGGATATTTTGCAGTCTGAAAAAGAAATGCTGGATACTCTAAAAACCGAAATATTTTACACCGCATTAAAACAACTTTTATTTACAGCCACTTGTATAGCACTCGGCGGATATTTACTTGATTTGTTGCCACTTGGTTTCAACGAGATAATGAGAGGATATTTCAGAACGCTTTGCGTGGCATACGGACTTTATGCTATCGGTAATATGTTGATGCTTATTTTACTTTACTTTACCGATTATAAAGGTGCCTGTGTTACAACTGCCATATTTGCAATATCAACCATACTGTTAACGCTTGTGTCACTGCTATTTTCAAATGTTTATTACGGCTTTGGTTTTTTAATAGCCGCAATGATTTTTGTAATTGCAACGGCACTCAGACTCGACTATTTTACAAGGAAATTACCGTACTATATATTATCTGTTCAACCTCTTGTTGCAGAAGACCGCTCAGGACTTTTTGCGAGACTTGGGGTATTTCTTGAAGATAAGTTCGAAAGGGGATAAAGAGAATGAAACGTATTTTGTCACTTGTTTTAACATTAGTCTTTATTATTTCTCTGTGCGGATGCAACGGCTTTGACCAAGCGGTTGATACTAATCTCGGCACAAAGGTAGATGCTCAGGATATTGAAACAACTACCGATATTCATCTTCGTGATAAAAACCTTTTATATACCCAGTATGACAACACTGAGATTGTAACTATGTATCTTACGGTATCAACAGGTAATGAGGGCGAGGGTACTAATCATACTTGGGAAGAAATCAATACTTATTCGGCATACGATTATGATGAAATGGGTGTTGAACGATACAAGGTTGCAGGACTTTTGCAGGTAGGAAATGAAGACGGTCTTATACCCGGAGAGTTAGGGTATGGACAGATAGCCCCAAATTGCACTGTGCAGATAAGAGGTCAATCCTCAAGCCGAAATCCGCAAAAGAACTATAAAATTGCCATTAAGGATAATAAGGGAGATTGGCGCGGTCAAACCACAATTGCGCTTAATAAGCATCAGGGCGACGGACTTCGTTTCAGAAACAAATTAGCATTTGACCTTTTATCACATATTGATGAACTAATGGGATTGCGTACAACATTTGTGCGTCTTTATGTTAAAGATACAACAAAGGAAAGTAGCGCAAAATTTGAGGATTATGGTATTTATACGCAGGTAGAACAGCTTAACAAAACTGCTCTCAAAGCTCACGGACTTGATAACAGAGGTCATCTTTATAAGGTGAATCTTTGTGAGTTTTATCGTTACGAGGATATAATTATGCTTAAAGATGATCCTCGATATGACCTTAAAAAATTTGAAGAAATTCTTGAGGTTAAAGGCGATGATGACCATACAAAGCTTATAAATATGCTGGAAGCTGTTAATGATTTTTCAATACCGATAGAAAAAATTATAGAAGAAAAGTTCGATATGGAAAATATCGCTTATTGGATGGCGTTCAATCTTATGGTAGGTAATATTGATACTCAAAGCCGAAATTTCTATATTTACAGTCCTCAGAATCTCGACCGTTGGTATATTCTTCCCTGGGATAACGATGGTATGCTTACTCGGACAGAATACAAGATTGTAGGACGTGTTGACTATGAGGAATGGGAAAGCGGAATCAGTAACTATTGGGGAAATGTGCTTTTCCAAAGATGTCTGAAATCTGAAGAATTTAGAAAAGCCCTTGATAACGCTATAAATGATTTGAAAGGCATTTTCACCGAAGAACTTGTAAATTCATATGTTGATAAATATGCAAAACTTTTAAAGCCTTATATTTATTCCGGCAGAGATGCTATTTATGCCAAACTTACTAAAACCGAGTACGATAAGGTTGTTAAAGGCATAAATGATGAAATTAACGACAACTATAACAGATATTTAGAATCGCTTGAAAAGCCAATGCCGTTCTATATTGGCGTTCCTGAAAAGAAAGATAACGGTTATACCGTGGTATGGGACGCGTCGTTTGATTTTAAGGGAGAAGATATTACATATACCTTTGAACTTGCGAAGGATTACAACTTCAAAAACGTTATAGTAAAGCAAACCGACCTTGAAATTCCCACAACCAGCTTTGACAAGCTTCCAAAGGGACAGTA
The DNA here is from genome assembly GCA_036310925.1 of Acutalibacteraceae bacterium. Classification (GTDB taxonomy): domain Bacteria; phylum Bacillota; class Clostridia; order Oscillospirales; family Acutalibacteraceae; genus UBA737. The sequence goes on along the minus strand of JAXJQX010000009.1, from coordinate 50,551 downwards.
TTTCATGCGGGTTAAGGCTCAGAACGAAAGCGGAAAAACTCAGTATGCGTTTGACTATTATATTTTGGAAAAAGGTAAAATTTACGGAACAAAAAGTTTCCATGTCGATAAAAACGGAGATATAGCGGAGGACACCTATGCCGAAGACTGAACGATATAGAAACGAATGGAAGTATCTTATAGATACCGCCCAAAAGGAACTAATCTGTAAGCGTTTAGACCCTATGCTAAAACTCGATAAACACGCTAAAAACGGCGGATATATGATACGTAGTCTTTATTTTGAGGATATGTATAAATCTGCTTACGAAGAAAAAGATGCGGGTGTTCTAAAAAGAAAAAAGTACCGTATCCGTATTTACGACTGTGGAGACAGCAGCATAAAACTTGAAAGAAAAAAGAAGTTCGGGGCATATATTTTCAAAGAATCGGCTTCACTGACAAAGGATGAAGTCTATAAGATAATTGATGGGGACTACGAGTTCTTGTTACATAGTGATAAACCTCTTTGTAGAGAGTTTTATATTGAATGTGTCAGTAATATGATGCGTCCACGAACAATAGTAGATTATGACCGAGAACCGTGGATACTTGATGAAGGAACTGTCAGAATTACCTTTGATATGGATGTCAGAGCGGCTATAGGTAGTTACGATATTTTTGACAGTACTTTGCCCACATTGTCTGTTTTGGAACCGGGTAAATGTGTTATGGAGGTTAAATTCACTGAATTTTTACCACAGTTTGTACGTGAAATTCTTCCCGATAGAGCATCGGAATTTACTGCAGTTTCAAAATATGTGCTATGTTATGAAAAAACCGAATATATGAACAGTTTCAAATACTGGTATGAGAATTAAATGGAGGGGATTTTATGAGCGTTCAAGATTTTATCAAAAAGTCAATACTTGAATCGGGTGCATTTGATGGAGTAAGTCTTACTAATATTGCACTTGGCCTTGTAACAGCCGTACTAATGGGTGCTGTAATTTATTTCATTTACAGTAAATTTTATGTAGGTGTTATTTATTCGAGAAGTTTTGCAATTACACTTGTTGGTATGACAGTACTTACTGCAATGGTTACCCTTGCTATTAGTACCAATATCGTTATTTCACTTGGTATGGTCGGTGCGTTATCAATCGTTCGTTTCCGTACTGCAGTGAAAGACCCACTTGACCTTTTGTATCTTTTCTGGGCAATTACGACGGGAATTACCGCAGGTGCTGGTATGTATCTGTTGGTGGTAATAACTGCGGCTGTCATGATAGGAATGATTGTGTTGTTTTATAACAAACAACAGAAAGGCAGAATTTACATTGCCGTAATTCACTATGTTGGTGATGAGGTTGGCGATAATGTTATTCGTGCCTTTGGTAAAATGAAATATTTCATTAAATCAAAAACCGTTCGTAAGGGCAAAACAGAAATGGCAGTCGAGGTTTATTGTAAAGACAATGACACCTTCTTCCTTGATAAAATACGTGATTTAGATGGTGTTGAAGATGCCACATTAATCCAGTATAACGGTGAATATCATGGATAATTTTTTAAAAACAACTGACGGTTTTGAAACAACATTAAAGTTAGTAGAAACCATCAATCGTTCAACCGATGATTATCTCTTTATTTGGGATATCAAGGCGGATACCCGTTGGTTTTTCGGCGATATCGATAAGTATTACGATATCCGTAAAAACGGCAGTGAAACAAATAGTACGCCTGATATGCTTAAGATTATTTATCCCGCTGATAGCGAAGCGGTGCTTAACAGTCTGGAAGAGATTGCCAAGGGTGAGAAAGATACTCATAATATGGATTACCGCTGGATTAACCGTGATGGTCAAAAAGTTTGGATAAATTGTCACGGCACGGTTATTCGCGATAATGAAAACAAACCTCATATTATGATTGGTCGTGTTTCGGAAGAAAATTTGAGGCATCTTTATAATCCGCTAACTGCTTTGTGGAATAAAAATAAACTTCGTGTAGATCTTAAAGACTACCTTGAACAAAGCAGCAGATATTTAATGCTTCTTGATATCGATAATTTGTCAACAATTAATCTGACACATGGAAGAAGCTATGGCGACTCTTTGCTAAAGGAAGTTGCAGACCTTTGTGATAATCTGAAAGAAGCGCATGCCGCCTACCATGTGGACCACAATAACTTTGCTGTTATTTTGAATGTGGACTCTGAAAAGCAAGTTCGCAAAGTATATGAGCGAATAAAAAATGCAATGTCAGACAAATGTACATTTACAGTCAGTGCTGTGCCGATTGATAAAACTTTATTTTATGATGAAACACAATTGATGGATTCTGTAAATATGACGCTCAAAAAGGCAAAAGATATTTCGGGTGACCGTATTGAATTCTTTTCAGCAGAAGATTTAAACCGCAAAATTTCTTCTCTTGAATTATTGGAAGAATTAAAGAAAAGTGTTGAAAATGACTTCGAAGGTTTTGAAGTATATTATCAACCTCAAATTCGTGCAGGCAACTATGATATTTATGGAGTAGAAGCACTGTTGAGATATCATTCGAAAACCCGTGGAAGCGTTTTCCCTGATGAGTTTATACCAATTCTCGAAGAATCACGACTTATTAAGGTTGTGGGTTTATGGGTTTTAAGACAAGCCTTAATTCAGTGTAAAAAATGGCGTGAATCATTACCAGAACTGCATGTCAGCGTTAATTTTTCTGCTTTGCAATTCGAAGACTCTCAACTTGCAGAAAAAGTTATAGCAATAGTTGATGAAATTGGACTGCCGGGAGATGCGTTAACAGTAGAAATTACTGAATCTGTCGAGCTTCATAATAATCAGCAGTTTAATAATAATATCAAATATCTGAGGAACCATAACATTGGCTTTGCTATTGACGACTTTGGGACAGGCTATTCAAATCTTGGATATCTTAAGCAGATGAATGTCGATGAAATCAAGATAGACCGTGTTTTTGTAAACGGAATAGAAAAAGACACCTATAACCATAAGCTTATAAGCAACGTTGTAGAGTTTGCGAGGGCCAACTCCATAAGAACTTGTTGCGAGGGTGTTGAAAGTACAAGGGAGCTTGTGACTTTGGAAACCCTGCTTCCCGACGTTATTCAGGGTTACCTATTTGACAAGCCCAATACGGCAGAAATTATAGAAAACACATATATTGTCAATTCTACTGCAGAGTTTAAAGAGAGAATAGAATTTATTGAAAAAATCCGTAAATTTAAAGAAAAAATGGGGGTTATACATTTCGACCCTAAAGATGTTCTGCGTGAAAATGAGGTGGGCCTTTGGATGATAAGAATAAATCAAAGGGACAACCGTTACGAACTGCACACTGATGCAACAATGGAACGTATTTTATCGGTTGACAAAAAATACACGCCCATGGAAAGTTACGAGTTCTGGTGCACCAAAATACACCCTGATTATTACGATTATGTTCACGAAAATATAAAGGAAATGATCGTGTGTGATAACGCTGTGCAGATAGAATTTCCGTGGTTACATGCCAATCTGGGCGATATTATGATTCGTTTCAGCGGAAAACGGGTTAAGAACATAGACGGTATAATCATACTTCAGGGATATTGCCGTGTTATTGCCGACGTTATAGGCGCATAAGAGGAGATACTAAATAATGAAATCAATACAAAGTAAAATTTTAATAGTTGTAATTTCAGGGTTGCTGGTAATAACTGCTGTGGTTTCTGCAATAGCCGTAAATATGACACATGAAATTATGCATAAGGATGCCGATAGAATTCTGAATAATGTTACTCAAAAAGAAGCGGCATATATAAACGATGTTTTAGGTGATATGAAAAAATCGGCTACAATAATGCAACATTATGCAAAAACTGAAATTAACGATATTAATGATTTGAAAAATGCTGAGTTCCTAAAAACATATCTTGAAAAAAACAAGAAAATGTTTTCTGAGATTGCTATTAATACAAGCGGTGTTGAAGGATATTTTATGCGAATTAACCCCGAGTATACAGATAGTAAAACAGGGTTCTATAACATTGTAAATGAGGATTCTACAGTGAGGGAAATGCAGATAACGGACCTTTCGAAATACGACCAAAACGATACTAAAAACGCTGGATGGTATTATACTGCTGTAAAAGAAGGAAAGGCAGTTTGGTTAGAACCATATTATTTCCCTGGTTATGAAGAGCAGTTAATATCATATACTATCCCTGTATATATCAACTCGAAACTTTTGGGTGTTATTGGATTTGATATGAATTTTGGCTATCTGCTTGACAGAATAAATAATATATCGGTATATGAAAACGGTTATGCGGTCTTGTTGGCGAGTGACGGCAAAACGAATTATAACGAAATTAGTGCCGAAGATAGCAAAAATCCTCACACCAAAGCAACCGTAGCCTTGCAGAATGGAATGTATCTTGAGCTTCGTGCTGATTATAAAGATATTCAAAAAGATATTCATCCAATGCTAGTTAAAATCGTTTTGGCATTTGTTGTTGTTTTGATTTTGTCAATTCTATATACTATCTTTGTTACTTATAGAATAGTTCGTCCGTTAAAACAGCTTACCTCCGCAGCAAAGGCCCTCTCTGATGGGCTCGATGAATCAAAACTTTCTGAAATTTCAGTTAATTCAAAAGATGAGGTTGGCACTCTTTCTGTAGTTTTTAAGGACACATACAAAAAAATTCTCGAATATACTACATACATAAACGCGCTGGCTTACAGAGATTCCCTTACAGGTATTAAAAACAGTACTGCATATACAGAGGCAATAACTGCTATCAACAAAGAGATTAATTGTGATAATCCGCGTTTCGGGGTTCTTGTTGCAGACATAAATAATCTCAAACAAACTAATGATAAATACGGACACGATGTAGGAAATGAGCTTATAATCCATACATCGAGAATACTTACAGATATATTTAAAGAAAGCTCGGTATTTCGTATCGGCGGCGACGAATTTGCCGTAATTCTTAAGAATAATGACTATAAAGATTATCATAATTTGCTGGTTGAGTTTGATAAAGCCTGCTCTGAGGATATTATAACTGTTTATGAAAACAGAATCCCCATATCAATAGCTCGTGGAGTTGCTTCATATAATCCTGATGTTGATAGAATATACGAAGATGTTTTCGCAAATGCTGACCATGCAATGTACCTAAATAAAGAAGAATCCAAAAAACTCACAATAGTTTAATTATTTTAAATTTCTATGATGCCGCAAAACAAAAAAAATAATTGTTTTGCGGCTTTATATTTAATAGTTTTTTGTTTATTATTCACAACAAATTATGAACATGGTCTATCTTTAACATTAACCCTCCCATAGCCGCTCTCACACCATAAGTGTTCTAAACCCGCAATATTAAAGGAAGTTTTTGGAACTAAAAAATTTATGGTGTTCTATTGACGTTTTCCCCGCTTTCATTGTTCTCCATAATTTTCCAATTTTCGATAAAAAATAACGGTATTTAAAAAGTATTAAATACTAGTAAAATAAAGGTTTCTAAGCGATTTTGTCGTTATATTTGTAACATTACTTTCATATACTGTGGATGAAACTGTTAAACAATGATTGATCAAAAACGCCCGAGACAAATGGTATTATTCCATCTGTCTGGGGTGTTTTATTTTGCTCGAATATTAAGTTATAAAAACAATTTTATTAAATCATATATAATATGTGTTATAATTATTCAAATGATAGGAGGTGAAACGTATGGGTAAATATACCGATGAAGAAATCAGAAAAATGCCGAAGGTCACTATAAAGGCTGCAGCGGATTACCTAGGAATATCTTCTGTGATGCTTACTTTGGGGATGAGGAATAATCTGTTGCCAATAGGTTTTACGGTGAAAAATGAAGAGACTTATCGCGATAGTTGGTCTTATGTAATTATTCCCGAGCGATTAATTGCTTACAATCATGGAAGAATCAACGAGGTTCAAGTCGAAGCTATTGAGAACAATTTACAAACAATCATTCGCAATTTTGAGGAAATGAAGCGTGATTTGGTTTTTTTATTAAAAGAAAACGAAGAATTGGAGGGATAACTCATTTCGAAACATTGACCAAAGCGCAAGACTCGCAATCTAACAAAATAATGGAAACTGTAAGAAAGGAGGAAGGAATAGTGGAATCATATGCAGTGACGAAGTTAACCAGGAAGCAAATATACGATGAAGTGTGGTCAATTTCTATTTCGGGAATGGTTAAAAAATATGACATTTCGTATTCGCTTTTGTGGGAACAAATCAAGGATGCGAATATCCCCATTCCGCCTGCGGGATATTGGACTAAAAAAGAATACGGTAAAGAAACTATAGTGGCAGAACTAAAGGGAAATCCAGATGAGGTTGTTGAATTATACAAGCGCATGCCATTCATATCAAAAAGCAAGGATGATACGAAAATACAAGCCGAAGAAAAATCTGTGATAAATTCTTCACAATCTATTATTGAAAATGAAATAAAAGAAAATGATGCGGCAAGTAGTAATTACAGTGGAGAATACGATACTATGCTTCCGTTTTTATCTGCTGAAGAAAAAGGACATGTTTTTGTTGCGGTTTCAAATGTCAAGATAACTGATGAAAAGGAAAGGCTACATTCCAAAATTATAGCACACAGAAAGCGAATCGAGAGTTGGGAAAAAGAGTTTAAGAAACAAACTCCATATCAACAAAAACAAAGTAAAAATACAGCACCATATTTAAAATATGATGTTGCAGATAATTCCTTACCAAGAGTTTTTAGAATTATTGATTCACTTATAAAAGCAATGAAACCGCTTGGCGTTGATTTAGATGATAATTTGTGTTTTCATTATAAAACAGATTATATTCAATTAAGGTTTTCTGAGGCAACTACGGAAATACCGCACGAATTAACAAAAGAAGAACGAATGTCCTTGTTAAAATACGAAGATGAGCGTAAACGGTATAGCTGGGCAAGTAAGCCACAAATACGCAAATATGATCATATACATAATGGGCGTATCAGCGTTGGTGTGGGTTTAAAAAGAAGATTTAGAGACTGTAAGTTTATAACTCTTGAAGAGCAACTTGGAGATATGATGATCGCAATATTTATTGCTATCAATGATGCGAAGCTTGCTCGCGAAGAACGTGAGGAAGCCGAACGCAAACGTCAGGAAGAACAACGGAAGAGAGAAGAACTTCGCAAAAGATATAACGAAGAGGTTGAACTCACTCTTGCTTTAGAAAATCAGGCTGAAGATTTTGCTATGGCGTGTAAAATACGCGCGTTGATTAATGAGGTTGAATCCAAGTCGGATAAAGATAATGAGATTGCGGAATGGATTATGTGGGCAAGGGCTAAAGCGGATTGGTATGATCCTACCGTTGCTGCCAAGGATGAATTCTTTGGTGAACGAGAACACGAAAAGAGCAAAGAACAGAAAAAATTAGAAAAACGATATTATTGGTAATGCTTATTATGAGGTTAAAATGTTTAGCGATCAAATAACTTATATGATTGAATGAAATTTTCGTCAATAAATTTGTGTTTTTGTGCTCAATTACGCAAAATGCGTTTTTAGTTTGTTTTTTTAGAGATAAAACACGCTTCGACACGGCTTAAAAACGGAATTATCGTTTTTAAGTTGACAAATTGAACTGTTTTGAGTATAATATAAACAGTCAAAGAATTATTCATTCTGAAAAAGGTGAGAATTATGAAGTTATTGAAACTTGAAGTTACTGGACTTCCTTTGTTTAAAGAAAAGTGCGAAATTGATTTTCTGTCTTTGCAACGTGTGAGTGCAGACAATGCCGACAAAATGAGTAAAGTGTTTGTTAATAGCACAAATGAATTTTATCAAAATAACGTTTTATCTTTTATAGGAATAAACGCTTCGGGCAAAACTACAATTCTTAAGTTAATTACGTTTGTTTGTAGAATGTTGAACAATGAACCTATTAATAGTATTGAAGCTTCTGAAATACTTGATGATTTGGCAGAGAATCAATATGTCACTTTCAAAACCTATTTTTCTGCAAGTAACAAAGAAACCTTTCCTTTTACCGATGGCATTGCAATTAACTTACTTGAAACAACTATAGCTAAAACCAAAGAAAAGCTTATAATTTCAAACGAAACACTTAAATCAAAATCTACAACAGGAATAAATAGCAAAAAAAATGTTTTTGATTTTGATGGAGTTGAAATTAATAGTTCAAGACAGTTTAATGAGTTTTTGTTAGATGATGTAAGTATAATGGTAGCGTTTAATAAGAGAAACGACGAACAAATTGCAATTTCAGATATGCTAAAGTTTACTAATATTAATCAATTAAGTTTGTCTGAAGATTGTCCTCTCGAATTAATTGCTTTCTTTGATCCAAGTGTTGAATATTTGAAAGTTAATAAAAACAATAAAGATACAGATATTTGTTTGAAGTTCAAAGAAAAGCCCGAAATTGTTTTAAATCAGTTTTCAGATCTTAATCGTTATTTATCATCAGGTACAATTAAAGGTATCAATATCTTCTTGAATGCTATAAAGACATTTGAAATTGGAGGATATTTGATTATTGACGAATTAGAGAATCATTTTAATCAAGAGATTGTTTCAACTTTGATTCGTTTTTATATGGACAAAAAGGTTAATCCTAAAGGAGCAATGTTAATATTCTCTACACATTATTCTGAGTTGCTCGATGAGTTTGAACGTAATGATAATATCTATATAGTTCGTAACAGAAACGGAATTTCTGCAGAAAATCTTTCAAATATTCTTAAACGTAATGATATTAAGAAGAGCGAAGCATATCAGAGCGGATATTTAGAGGGCACTGTTCCTATGTACGATGCTTATATTGAACTGAAAGACAGCCTTATTGCTACTCACAAGGAGGAACAATAATGGAACTTTCTAAATATATTGCCTGTATTTGTGAAGGAACAGCGGAACGAGTTATTATTGATTTGTTGCTTGATAACGACAAGTTGATTTTTTCGCGTGAAGACTTACTTGAACACGAAATTATCCGTTGCAGAAACGCCAAGAAATTTGAAGAACAGTATTTGAGAAAAGGTTTTACAGAACAAATAACCGTTTTAAGAATACTTGACTCTCGCAGAGAAAAATTTCGTTTAAGCAAAGCATATGTCGATAAGGTGAAGGTAATCAATGTTATTACCGCACCCGAAATTGAAATGCTTGTGATACACAACGAAAACAAGTATTCTGACTATAAATCCTCAGGCATGAAACCCAGCGAATACTGTATGGCTGAACTAAAATATTCAGATGTGAAAAGCGAAGCATTTGTAAAGGAATATTTTGCAAATGTCGATGTACTTGTGGCGGCTATTCGTGAGTATAAACGTGTCGCTAAAGTTCAACGAAATGAAATCACAATAGCTGATATTCTTAAATAGTTTACAAAAGCGTGTGGCAATAATCGCTACACGCTTTTACTTTTAATCAATATAATCTCTTACAAACCGTTCGAACTCATATTCGGGTAGTTCGTAGATTAGATTTAATGCTAAATCTTTGAGTTGTGCTTTGTTAAGCTTGTTTATGTACTTTTCAATTCTTCCGGGAAGCTCTTCACGATATCGTTCTTCATCTTCAAGCGCTCGGTCGATTGCTGATTTAAACTTAATTGCTTCTTCGGGGAAGGCGGCAAAGTAAACAGCTACCATATGTTTGCACACCTTTAGTCCGTTAGCAAATGGACAATCACAGGTAGACCTTTTAGAATGTTCAATATCAATCGTTACAGCATACGGCTCAGCTTCGCTACCTGTAACAGCACCGACAAAATGTGTGCCGTCGAGTTTTTTGATAAACTGTACTTTATCTTCTATAAAGTATTCATATCCGCGCCAGGCACTTTTACTGCTTGCAGCAGTTAATATACTCATACTGAAACCTCCCAGCATTTTATCGAACATATTTTAACATAAGACGAAAGATATAGCAATGTATTTCAATTATTCGTTCGGATATTAGTACTATTTATAATAAAAATTTTCGTTCACAAAATTCGATATCAAATTGGTATATTAGTTTTTGTGTAAAATGCACTATAAAACCGCCATATGGTGTATGTTTAACATCTACCTGGCTATAGCCGCCTACACACCATAAGTGCTCTAAACCCGCAATATTAAAGAAAATTTTTGGAAGTCAAAAAATTATGGTGTTCTCTTGACATTTTCCCCCGCCGCAGCCGCAACATTAGTTCACTATTTTAAGGACACAAATACTTCTCCCAAAGACTACGACGTTATTTTCACAGGTGATTTAGGTGAAGTAGGGACAGACTGCCTGTACGATTTGTGCGATAAAGAGGGCTATGATTTAAGATGTAAACATTCCGATTGCGGAACGCTTATATTTAATACCGAAAAACAAGACGTCCACGCCGGCGGTTCGGGTTGTGGATGTAGCGCAAGTGTTTTAGCGTCCTATGTTATGCACCGATTTAAAGATGGAGATTTTAAGAATATACTCTTTATGTCTACCGGCGCCTTAATGTCACCCACATCATCTTTCCAAGGCGAAAGCATACCCGGTATTGCTCATTTGCTGAATATTAGGAAAGATTAAAAAAACGGTAGGGGAGTTAAATCCTCTACCGTTTTTGATAGTAATATTTAGTTTTTTGACTTAACCGAATTGAAAACATCGGTGATTTCGGTTGAAGGTTTTTTAGTAAGCAGTGATACCACGACAATGAAAATGCAGGAAGTTAAGAAGGCGGGGAGAAGTTCGTAAATTGCGAAGACACCGCCTAATTTTGCAATTACAAATTTCCAAACAAATACCATAATTCCGCCCGAAAGCATACCGGCAAATGCTCCTTCTTTAGTAGTGCGTTTCCAGAACAGGGCAAATAACACTAATGGACCGAAAGCGGCACCGAATCCGGCCCAAGCGAAAGATACAATACTGAATACCGAACTGTCGGGGTTAGATGCCAAGAAAATTGCAATAACCGAAATAACAACAACCGAAATTCTTGCAAGCCAAACCGACTGTTTTTCGGAAAGTTTTATCTTAAATGTGCCTTGGAAAATATTTTCCGAAATACCCGAAGCGGCGGCTAACAACTGTGAATCGGCGGTAGACATTGTAGACGCTAAAATACCTGCAAGTATTACACCTGCCGTAAGTGCCGGAATAAATCCGAATTTACTTAAATATTTTGCAACATCAACAATAATAGTTTCGGCTTCGGATTTGGAAGCGTAATTGGGAACAACACCCTTTAACATAAGGTTGTAACCTACAACACCGATTATAACCGCAACCGCCATAGAAAATACAACCCAAACGGTGGCGACACGGCGGGAAAGTTTTAATTTATTTTCGTCTTTTATTGCCATAAATCTTAAAAGAATGTGGGGCATACCGAAATATCCAAGTCCCCAGGCAAGGGTGGAAACTACGGGCAAAGCACCGTAACTGCCGGTTGTTTTTGAAACCACATCGTATCCTTTAAATAAGTCCAAATAACCGTCCATTTCTGCAACATTACTAAATATGTTGCCAAAGCCGTGCATCAAACCCTCACCAAAGCCCAAAACAACAAATAAAGCAATGGTCATAATAATGCTTTGAATAAAGTCGGTAGTAGAGGCGGCAAGAAAACCGCCCAAAGTGCAGTAAAGGATAATAACAACGGCACTTAAAACCATAGCGGTTATGTACTTCATACCGAAAAGCGAAGCAAATAGTTTACCGCAAGCGGCAAAACCCGAAGCGGTGTAGGGAATAAAGAAAACAATTATTATAAGCGCCGCTAAAGTGGCAATTATGTTTTTATTGTCACCGAATCTTTTGCTGAAAAAGTCGGGCAGGGTATAGGCGTTTAATTTTTCGGTATATATTCTTAAGTTTTTGGCAACAATAAGCCAGTTAATATATGTACCGATAGCAAGACCTATTGCCGTCCAACTTGCCTCTGCAAGACCTGTTACCAGAGCAACGGCGGGAAGTCCCATTAAAAGCCAACCGCTCATATCCGATGCTTCAGCACTCATAGCGGTAACAAAGGGACCTAAAGAACGGCCGCCTAAATAATATTCGGCAGAGTTTTTATTTGACCTTTTGGCAAAACATAAGCCGACACCTACAACTATGATAAAATAAATTATCATAGCCACAAAAATTTGAATTGTACCGGAATTCATTTTTAAAATTTCTCCTAACCTATAAAACAATTTGAATAATTATACCATAAGAAAATTGTAAAATCAATAAAATATTGACATAGCGGTTAAAATTATGTAAAATTATAATTATAATGACAAAAAGGAGGATTATTATTATGCAACAAATGATTTTAGACCTTATAGAAGAAAAGAAGTTTTCTAAACTGCGAAGTTTGCTTGATAGTATGAATCCTGCGGATATTGCAACAATTTTGGTTGAGGTTGATGAAAAAGATTTACCTATTGTTTTCAGAATTTTACCAAAAGAACTTGCTGCAGAGGTTTTTTCCTATTTGGAAAGCGATATGCAGCAATTTTTAATTGAAAAATTAAGCGATACCGAACTTAAAATTGTCTTGGACGAACTGTATTTGGATGATACGGTTGATATTATCGAAGAAATGCCCGCTAATATTGCAAAGCGTATTTTAAGCCAGTCGGACGCTAATACACGCAAAAAAATTAACCAGTTGCTGGCATACCCCGAAGACAGCGCCGGTAGTATTATGACAACCGAGTACATTGACTTAAAAAAGAATATGACGGTTGACGATGCTTTTGACCGTATTCGCAAGATAGGGTTTGACACCGAAACGATTTATACCTGTTATGTAATTGACCGCAGCCGCCATTTGTTAGGTTTAGTTTCCCTTAAAGACCTTTTACTTAACCCGAAAGACTGTATTATAGGCGATATAATGGAAGAAAACGTTATATTCGCTAACACTCTTGACGATAAGGAAGACGTTGCTGGTCAGTTTGAAAAGTACGACTTTATGGCTTTGCCGGTTGTTGACAAGGAAAACCGACTTGTGGGAATTATTACGGTTGACGATGCTATTGACGTTATCCAAGAAGAGGCAACCGAAGATATTGAAAAGATGGCGGCTATTTTACCGTCGGACAAAACCTATTTTAAAACCGGTGTTTTTGCAACATTTAAATCACGCATACCGTGGTTAATGCTTCTAATGATTTCTGCAACCTTTACGGGTGCGATTATTTCAAGTTTCGAGCATAAACTAACCGCAATTCCCGCTTTAATTGCTTTTATACCAATGTTAATGGATACGGGCGGAAATTCGGGCAGTCAGTCTTCTGTTACCATTATCCGTGCCATTTCGCTTGGGGATATTGAGTTTAGCGATATTTTTAAGGTTATTTGGAAAGAATTAAGGGTAGCATTTTGTTGCAGTATCACACTTGCATCGGTAAGTTTTGTTAAACTGTGGCTTGTAGATTATTTAATTTTCCATACATTTGACCCGGGCAGACAAATGCTCGAAATATTAGTTGTTTGTATAACTTTGTTTATTACAATTATTGTTGCAAAGTTTGTCGGTTGTGTTTTACCTATACTTGCAAAAAAAATCGGGTTTGACCCTGCGGTTATGGCAAGCCCGTTTATTACCACAATAGTTGATGCTATTGCACTTCTTGTATATTTCCGCATTGCAGTTGCTATTTTGGGAATATGAGTTATTAACTCTTCTAATAAAGGTTGTGGTTTAGTGTTTAACTTTTTTGTTGATGAAAACAATAAGCAGGGGAATTGCTATATTATAACCGATACCGATTATAACCATATTAAAAATGTTCTTCGCATGGAAGTCGGGGAAAAGTTGCTTGTAAGTGTTGGCGGTAAAAGCGATTTGTGTGAAATCGAACGCTTTGAGCCGGATGCCGTTACGGTTAAAATTTTGGAAGATAATTATAACGATACCGAACTTAAAACTAAAATATATCTTTTCCAAGGACTGCCGAAATCCGACAAAATGGAACTTATTATCCAAAAAACGGTTGAATTAGGTGTTTCAGGTATTATTCCGGTTGAGATGAGCCGTTCGGTGGTGAAACTTGACAGTAAGAAGAAAGATTCAAAGCAGGCAAGATGGCAGTCAATTGCCGAAAGTGCGGCAAAACAAAGTAAGAGAAACATTATTCCGAAGATTTTTGATGTCGTTAATCTTAAACAGGCGCTAGATATGGCAAGTGGGTTTGATATGTTTATAGTTCCGTATGAATGCAAGGAAGGTATGGTCGCCACTAAAAACGCAATAAACCAACTTAAAACTTGCAAATCGGTGGGAATTTTAATAGGCCCCGAAGGCGGTTTCGAACCAAAAGAAATTGAATTGGCAGAAAGAAACGGCGGCAAAATAATTTCGCTTGGGAAACGAATATTGCGAACCGAAACGGCGGCTATTACGGCTGTAGGTATGTGTATGTTGGCACTTGAAACGGATTAAAGGAACTGAAAAGATGAAACAACTTCCGCAAGAGTTTTTAAACAGAATGGAAACCCTTTTGGGCGAAGAATTTGATGACTTTTTAAAATCTTACGATTTACCGCCCGTTAAGGCGTTTCGTGTAAATACCGCAAAAATATCGGTTGCCGATTTTGAAAAGTTAAATATTTTCGGTAATGAAAAAATTCCTTATACCGAAAACGGATTTTACCTACTGTATGATAAAGTAGGTAACCACCCGTATCATCATGCGGGAATGATGTATGTTCAAGAACCGGCCGCTATGGCACCTGCCGAATGTTTGGATGTTGAAAAAGGTTGGTGTGTGCTTGATATGTGTGCCGCACCGGGAGGGAAAACTACCCAACTTAAAAACAAATTAGGTGAAGACGGGGTACTGTTATCTAACGAAATTATACCGTCACGCTGTAAAATATTAACAGGCAATATTGAAAGATTGGGACTTCATAACACCGTTACCACCTGTATGGATACCGAAAAATTGGCAAAAACTTTCCCCAAAACCTTCGATTTAATTATGGTAGACGCACCCTGTTCAGGCGAGGGAATGTTCCGAAAGGACGATACAGCCATTGCCGAATGGAGCGTAAAAAATGTTAAAATGTGTGCCGAAAGGCAGGCGCAAATTTTAGAAAACGCCGCAAAACTTTTAAAGGACGGGGGATACATAATTTACGCCACCTGTACATTTTCATTAGAAGAAAATGAAATGACGGTAGATAATTTTTTGCAAAACCACCCCGAATTTGAAATCTTACCGGTAAAGGATGATGTTAAAAAAGTAACGGCGGACGGAATTTTGTTTGACGGTTGCAAAAATAAAAATATAACCTACGCCCGAAGATTTTACCCGCATATCTCGAAAGGGGAAGGGCAGTTTATGGCGGTTTTGCATAATAAAAATCCTAAAACCGAAACCGTAAAACACCCACCGAAACAACAAAAAGTTGCCCCAATTGTTTTTGAATTTTTAGAAGACTCTTTAACCGAATATAACAAAGAAAATGTAAAAATGTATAACGGCAACCCGGTTTTTTTAACCCCCGATTTTGAGGTAAAAGACGGTGTTGCGTTTTGTGCCGGTATAACTGTGGGTGAAATACGCAAAAATTATATATTGCCTCATCACCAGTTTTTTATGGGAATGGGTAAATATTTTAAAAGAAAAATTCAACTTTCAGCCGATAGTGAAGAAATACAAAAATATCTTCACGGTGAAGAAATTGTAACCGATTTACAAAACGGTTGGGCGGTTGTAATGGTGGACGGTTGCCCGTTAGGGGGAGCAAAAATAGCGAACGGAAAAGCCAAAAACCACTACCCAAAGGGCTTGAGAAAATAATATTTTCCTTTCCCTGAAATTGTAAATTTAATAGACAAAATGGGCTTTACTCATAGAGAGTAAGCCCATTTTAAATATGTTGTTTTAATGTGTTTTTTAGAAGTAAAAGTACAACACTCACCTAAATGCCGAAACAAGTAAATTAAAAAATAGATTTCAAATAGTTTATACTACTTTCGGCACATTCAAGCGGAGTTTTACCCATACTGGGATTGTCTTGCTCTACGATTACCCATTTGGCATTAACGTCTTTGCAAGCCCTAAGTATAGCAGGAAAATCTTGAATACCGCTGCCTACCGGACGAAGCTCAAACTGAGTAGTTTCTGCTTTTTGTTCTTCCTTATCTGTTCCGATAAGACCGTACATATTATCACTCTTGCCGCCGACAAAATCTTTAAGGTGAACAATTTCAATTCTGCCGTTATATTTGCGAATATATTCGGCAGGGTTTTCACCGCCTACATTTACCCAGCAAGTATCAAGTTGGGGTAAAAGAACTTCTGCGGTATTGTCGGAGTAAAGGCGGTCAAGTTTGTATTCGCCGTCAACCTTCTGAAATTCAAAATCGTGATTGTGGTAGCAAAGTTTCATACCGTATTTTTTTGCTAATTCGCTGAACTTTTTGATATTTGCGTTAAATTCGGCATTTTTTTCGCCGCCTGCAAGGTATTCGGCATTTATCCACGGAATTACAATGTATTTACAGCCGATTTCGGCATAAGTTTTGAAAGTTTCATCACCCTCTAAAAGTTCGCCGTAAGGAACGTGTGCGGAAATGGGGTTAAGACCTAATTCATCGCACATTTTTTTAACTTCGGCAGCGCTTTTTCCGTAAAGACCGGCAAATTCAACACCGTCATAACCCAATTCTTTAACTTTCCTTAAAGTACCTTCAAAATCGGCTGCAACATCATCTCTTATAGAATAAAGTTGTAAAGCAATTGGAAAATTATACATAATAATTATCTCCTTTTAAAATGTAGATAGCCCTTTCTGGGATACCTTTATTTTTTGTTAAATTAGATTTCGGGAATGTTGATTTCAATCTCTTTTCCAAGCTCTGCTGACTTAACAATACCGTCAATAATTGCCTGATTGTAGAGAATTTCACTTGAAGGAACGGTTGGCTCTCCGCCGTTTTTAATCGAGTCAACAAAGGCACGGAGTTTTTTACCGAACAGACCCTCTTTGGGCTTAAGAGGTACAGTGTATTCAATCGTTTGGTCACCTAAAGTTTTGTAAACTTTAAGAGGAGTATCAAATTCACCGTTCCAGCACTCGGTAGAGGGGATACGCAAACCGCCCTTTGTTCCCAAAATAAGCGCATCACCGCAGGTATCCATATTCATTGCCCACGAAATACGGAAGTCAAGAATAATATCGCCCTCTAAACGAACGAAAGCAGCGGCGAAATCGTCAACACCGAATTTTTCGGCATATTCGGGGTGGTTGGGGTAATAGCCGGGATCTGTGCCGAAGAAAGCGGACTTGTAGCCCGAAACGGTAAGCGGTTTCGGATAACCGACAGCACCTAAAAGCATATCAAGCGAGTATGATCCGATGTCACCTACAGCACCGATGCCTGCAGTTTCTTTTTCAATGAATGTGGTACCGAAAGGCGTAGGGATACCTCTTCTGCGTCCGCCGCCCGCTTGTAAGTAGTAAACCTTACCGAGTTCGCCGGAATCGACAATTTTCTTAATCATCTTCATATTCTCGCTCATTCTGGGTTGGAAACCGATGGTGAGAATCTTACCGCTCTTCTTTTCGGCTTTCATTACTTCAACTGCTTCGTCAAGGGTTACGGTAAAGGGTTTTTCAAGCATAACATTAACGCCGGCGTTAAGAGAGTTAATTGCACAGGAAGCGTGAGTGCCGTTATAAGTACAAATACTTACACCGTCCAAATCTTTTTCTGCAGCCAATAATGCCTCATCGCTTTCATAAAAGCGGCAGTTTTCAATCCCGAATTTCTTTGCGAATTTCTCTGCCTTGCCCGGGATAAGGTCTGCCATTGCAACTATTTCAACATCAGGCATATTCTTGTATGAATTTACGTGTGCCTCTGCAATCCAACCTGTTCCGATAATACCGATTTTAACCTTTTTTGATGCATCAATAACTGTTTTTTCTTGATTTTCCTTAAATGCATCTAATCCTGCTATTTCTGCCATTTTCTTTTCCTCCTGAAAATAATTTTTATATCACGAACTGGCGCATATAGCGGCAGCTAAGTGCTACTGAATCCAAAATGCGTTCTTTAGAACTTTCAAAAGCTTTATCTTCAACTTCAATACAGGTATATCCGTTGTAACCTATATCGGTAAGAGCCGAAACATATTTGCCCCAGTCAACATCGCCGAGTCCCGGAAGTTTCGGGCTCATATACTGAAGTGGGTAACCCATTATACCGACGTCATTAAGTTTGTCGGGATAAATTTTAATATCCTTAAAATGAACGTGAAAAATCTTATCCTTAAACTCGTAAAGGGGTTTTATATAGTCAATCTGCTGCCAAATAAAGTGGCTTGGGTCATAGTTAATGCCGAAATTATCACTCGGTAAGAGTTCAAACATCTTGCGCCACAAAGCGGGGGTGGTAAAGAGGTTCTGTCCGCCCGGCCATTGGTCGGCACCGAAAAGCATCGGGCAGTTTTCAATCGCTACCTTAACGCCCTTTTCTTCGGCAAATTTAATAATAGGCGGCCAAATTTCCTTAAACAGTTCTAAATTTTCCTCTACGGTCTTTGTTTGGTCTCTACCTATAAAGGTGGTAACCATATTAACGCCCAAAAGTGCGCTCATATTTATAACCTTTTTAAGATGCTCTATAGCGGCGTTTCTCTTTTCAAGGTTACCGTCCATTGTGTTGGGATAAAAGGCAAGAGAGGAAATTTCAATGCCTTTTTTAGCACAGAAATCTTTAATGTATGCAATGTAATCGGCTGATGTGTTGTCAACATCAATATGGCTTACGCCTGCATATCTTCTTTCTGCTTTACCTTGCGGCCAACAGGCAACTTCCATACACTTGCAACCGTTTTCAACGGCGTTTTCAACGGCTTCTTCAAAGGTAAAGCCGTCATAAATTGCGCTGACAATACCAAGTTTCATAATCTTTACTCCTTTTTTGGATATTTTATTTTTGCACTTTGCTTTATTAAGTCCATTTGAGTTTGAACATTATGCGTTAATTCACAGGTGGATTTATAGTCGGTTAAAAAGGCATCAAAATTTTCAATGTAATCGGCAAATTTTTCCGCTTCGCCACGCATTACCTCGGCACGGTCGGGTGTTCCCAAAAGAATTTGTTCTTTTCCGTTTTTTACAAGTGAAATATCGGCAAATTGGGATATAGATCCGATTTTTATTACACCCCGATCCCCGATTATTTCCGAACCGATAGCCGACCCGCCGATTTTGCTGTAAGAAAGCATGGCGGTAAAATCTTTATAACCGAAAATTGCACCGCCCGAAAGGTCTGCACCGTTTTCGGCAAAGGCGGCATAAGCCGAAATACCGTTAGGAACGCCGAACAAATCTACCGCCGCATATACACAGTAAACCCCTAAATCCATAAGTGTGCCTGCGGCAAGGGACATATCAAAAATATTTATATGTTCACCCTTTTTAAACCGTTCGTATCGGCTTGAAAGTTGGCAAAAATCAATCCTAACCTGCGAAATTCTGCCGATTTCTTTCAAGTTTTCAAGCAATATTTTTCGACCTTTGGAGTGGTGGGACATAATCGCCTCAACGTAAATAAGATTGTTTTTATTTGCAAACGACAGCAACTCGTCATACTCTTTTTGGTTTGTGGTAATCGGCTTTTCACAAATAACGTGCTTGCCGTTTTGCAAAAAAAGTTTGCTTTGTTCGTAGTGGAAAATATTAGGCGTAGCAATATAAACCGCATCAATTTGCGGATTTTGCGCTACATCTGATAAATCGTTTGAAAAGAACTTAAAACCCTGCGCTTCGGCAAATTGTTTACCGGTTTCAAGAGTTCTTGAATAGCAAGTGTGAAGTTCATACCGCCCTGTTAAACGGCAGGCAGATAAAAACTTTTCGGTAATACTGCTTGTTCCGACAGTTGCAAGACGTAACATTTATATATTTACCTCTATTGCTTGTTTTTTGGCTGAAGATTCGAAACACGCTTCCATAACCTGCATAACACGGCGAACTTCATTATGTGTAATTGCAAGTTTTTCTTTTCTGTCAAGTGCGGCACAGAAGTTGCGGTAAAAATCGTGAACATTGCATACGGGGCGGTCTGCCTCGTGAATATCAAGGGTGATTTCATCACGGGGTGCCATTGTTTTGGTTATACCCGCCGCAGTCTGTACGGGGAGAACCTCTTTTTCGTTCCACGCCTTCATACGTGCTATCTGTGCATTTTTTTGCCAATCTTCAATAATTGCACTGCCGTTTTTGCATTGCATATAAAAGCGGGGAAGGGCAATGAAGTTGTATGTACCTACTTCTGTATAAGCGGTTTTTCCGCTTTCAAAATACATTGTAAGTTTAAATCCGTCGTCAACTTCATCGTTGGTAATATGGGTTTCGGTGCAGTAAATTCTTACAACCTTTTCTTTAATTATCTGCATAATTTGGTCAATAAGATGTACGCCCCAGTCAAGTATCATACCGCCGCCATGTGCTTTGGTGCAACGCCAGTCACTCGGGATACCGCGTGAGCCGTGAACACGTGACTCAATATTTATAAGTTCACCTATTTCGCCCGACTGGGCTATTTTCTTCATTGCCAAATAGTCAACATCCCAACGTCTGTTTTGGTGTACCGTAAAAAGTTTGCCGGATTTGTTTGCGGCGTCGGTCATTTCATCGAATGCAGAAACTGCCATTTCAACCGGTTTTTCGCAAATTACATTTTTACCGGCTAAAAGAGATTTTACAACAAGTTCCTTGTGGTCGTCGTTAGGAACTGAAATTACAACCGTTTCAACATTACCGTCCGACAACACTTCCTCGAAAGAAGAATATGCGTGAATGCCGTTTTTCTCTGCCAAGGCGTTTTTAGCGGGGTCTATATCATATACACCCGTAAGTGCGGCAACATCGCTTGCAAGTATTTGCCGTGTGTGCCACGCACCCTGACCGCCGTAGCCGATAACTGCAAAATTCTTTTTCATAGTAATACTCCCCAATAATAATAAAAAAAATCAAACTTCACCACGTTCTTATATGCTAATAGTACAATCGCTGATTTATTTTTTCAAGTAAATTGTAGCGCAGTTTATGGACAAATATTGCAGTTTGAAAGTTTGGGATTAACTGATTTAAAATTCTAAACAATTGCATCATATACACTTTAAAAATTATTGACAATATGGCAGTTATTAGATACAATATGCTTATGATTTCAAAAGGGATATCTATGAAAATTCCATATATACGGGGGTGGAAAAATGGATGCTTATTACGAGTATAGGAAACTTGATATTGAATACAGAAGAGAAGTAACAGGTCTTTCTTCGTTTGTACATCTTCATAAAGAATTGGAAATTGTTTATGTAATCAGCGGTAAATGTGTCGCCTACGCCGATAAAAACAGTTATTTATTGAAACCGGGAGATATGTTTATTTCTTTTCCGAATCAAGTTCATTATTACAAAACCGTTGAAAACGGAAAATATGCGCTTTTGATTTTTTCACCCGATATTATATATGAATATGCTTCATTAATATCGAAAAGCATACCTGACAGGAATTGTATTCTATCCGATGAGGAAAGCGAGTTAAAAACAATATTCGCTAAAATGAGTGATGCCGATACAGATTATAACAATTTGACTGTTTGCGGTTATATAAACGTATTGATGGGTACGGTATTGCCGCTTTTAAACCTTAAAATAGCGGATAAAAACAAAACTTCTGCATTTTATGCTATTGTAGAATTTTGCTCTAATAATTTTAAAAATGATATAACACTTGAAACTGTTTCGGAAAAACTGCATTTAAGTAAATACTATGTTTCCCACATTATTAACAAACGTTTAGGTCAAAATTTTAACGAGTATATAAATAATATGCGGGTTTCGGAAGCGTTAAGTTTTTTGCGTGAAACGGATATGAAAATATCGGATATTTCGGAATATGTAGGATTCGGAACCATTCGCTCGTTTAACCGTGCTTTTAGAACCGTTATGGGAGTTACACCTGTTGAGTACCGTTGCGGTTTGAATGAATTAAGTAATCAGCAATAAAGGAAGTGCTTTATGAGATTTTATGAAAACCCTTTAAAAACAAGTGAAAACAGACTGAAACCGCGTAGTTGGTATATTCCCGAAGGTGCGAAATACCTTAATCTTAACGGCGAGTGGAATTTTGCCTTTTTTGAAAACGGCGACAAAGTAAAAGAGGTTGAAAATTGGGACAAAATCACCGTTCCCTCCTGTTGGCAACTTAAAGGTTACGAAAACCCGAATTACACTAATGTCAACTACCCATACCCTTGCGACCCACCTTATGTGCCGGATATTAACCCGGTTGGTATTTACGAACGTGAATTTGAAATTACCGATACAAATCTTAATTCATACCTTGTTTTTGAGGGTGTTTCTTCCATAGCGCAAGTTTACATAAACGGCAAATATGTCGGCTTTTCACAGGGCAGCCACCTTATGGCGGAATTTGATATAAGCGATTCTGTTCGAAAGGGAACTAATACTGTTAGAGTGTATGTTCGCAAATGGTGTGCGGGAAGTTATCTTGAAGACCAGGACGCTTTCCGTTTTAACGGTATTTTCAGGGATGTTTATATCCTTTGCCGTAATAAAAACCATATTTTTGATTTAAATATTAAAGCCGAAGACAATAAAATTATTTGTACCGCCGACAAAGATTTTAAAGCCGAAGTTTATGACGGAGAAACACTTTTAAATTCGGGTAATTCCGAAAACGGCAAAGCGACCTTTGAAATTGTAAATCCTAAAAAGTGGACTGCCGAAACACCGAATCTTTATACCGTAAAACTTTATTCGGCAGGGGAAACAATTACCCGAAAAATCGGTTTTAGGACAATAGCGATTTCAAACGATTACGAACTTTTAATAAACGGCACTCCTGTTAAACTTAAGGGCGTAAACCACCACGACACTCACCCGAAAAAGGGATGGACAATGTCGGAAGAAGATATATTAAACGATTTAAAACTTATGAAGTCGCTTAATATCAATACCGTTAGGACTTCTCACTATCCGCCGGCACCTAAATTCCTTGATTTTTGTGATGAACTAGGTCTTTATGTAATACTTGAAACCGATATTGAAACCCACGGATTTTTAAGGCGTTACGCCAATGTGGGTTACGTGTTTGATGTTGAATCCGAAGATTGGCCCTGCGTAAACGGACAGTGGAAGAAAGAATTTTTAAACCGTATGGAACGCGCTTATGAGCGTGATAAAATTCACACTTCAATTATTATGTGGTCAACCGGCAACGAAAGCGGCTTTGGCGAAAATCAGCACGATATGATTGAATGGCTGAAAGAGCGTGACAAGGTCCGTTTGGCACACTGTGAAGACGCTTCAAGAAAAGGCACACCCGATAATACCGATGTATTTTCCATGATGTACCCCGCTGTTAACGCTATTGAAAATTGGGCAAAGGACGATAATATCAAACAACCGGTATTTTTATGTGAATATTCCCATGCAATGGGTAACGGTCCGGGTGATGTTTGGGATTATTGGAAGGCAATATACGCTAACAAAAAACTTATAGGCGGTTGTGTTTGGGAGTGGGCAGACCACGTTGTTTTAGATAACGGTGTTCAAAAATACGGCGGAGATTTTGAAGGCGAACTTACCCACGAAGGCAACTTCTGTTGTGACGGTATGGTATTTTCCGACCGCAGTTTTAAAGCAGGGACTTATGAAATTAAACACGCTTACGCACCTTTCCGTATAAGGGTGGAAAACGGCAAACTTTACATTAAAAACTGTTTTGATTTTAATTCATTTGAAGATTATTCTTTCACCTTTGAAATCACGGCAGACGGCGAAACATTAGAAACTCAAACCGTTTCGTTAAATGCTGAACCGGGCAAAGAAAACGAAGTTTTATTAACCGCAAAACTTCCCGAAACTTGTGAATTGGGTTGTTATGTAAGTGTTACAATGTCGGATAACAGCGGTTATGAACTTGGAGTTTTACAAGAACGGTTGCCCGTAACCGTAAAAAAGACAGAAGTACAGGCAGAACCGCTTAATATTACCGACGGTGAATTTGAAATCACCGCAAAGGGCAATGATTTTTGCTATGTTTTGTCTAAACAAACCGGAAATTTTGTAAGTATTATAAAAAACGGAAAAGAACAACTTTTAGAACCGTCTAAACTGTCTTACTTCCGTGCCACTACCGATAATGAGCGTAATATGCGTGCTTTGTGGGATAGAACAAATATCTGGCAGGGTGAAAATTTTGACTGTGTGTTTACAAAAATTTATTCTTGTGAAGTGAACGAAAATAAGGTTACATTTACCGCATCTTCCGCAGGTGTTTCCCGTAAACCCTTCTTTAACTTTACCCTTTGCTATGAGTTTTTCCAAAACGGCGAGGTTAAGGTTTCGCTAAACGGTAAAATCCGTGAAAATGTGGTTTGGCTGCCTCGTTTGGGATTTGAATTTAAACTTCCTTACGCAAACGATAAATTTACATACTTCGGAAACGGTCCGCTTGAAAGTTACCGTGATATGACACACCACGGCGTTGTGGGATTTCATAGCAGTAATGCAGACGGCGAATATGTAAACTATGTCCGTCCGCAAGAACACGGCAACCATACCGACTGTAAATTGCTTAATATTGATAATTCGCTTAAATTCCGTGCTGATAATATGGAAATAAGTGTTTTGCATCACAGCATCCAAGCTATCGACCTTGCAAACCATACCGACCAACTGAAAAAGTCTGACGGAACACAGGTAAGGGTGGATTACAAAGTTTCGGGTATCGGTTCAAATTCCTGCGGTCCCGCACTTATGGAAAAATACCGCTTGTCCGAAAAGGATATTGACTTTAAGTTTATTTTGTCTCTATAATCTTTTATTTAAGTTATGCAAAGAACAATAGAATTTGTTTCTGTTTATAAACAGTTTGTTTAAAAATAATCGTCTACTTGGCAGAGTAGGCGGTTATTTTTTATGCAAAGAATTATTTGCATATTATTGAACTGTTAAATTGAAAATTTTTATGTCGGTTAATGGCGAGATAAAATATGGTATTTTATTTGTTAATATCAAAATACTTTATGGGTGGTTTGGGCATTTTGATATTAGATTAAAGATTTGGAGGAGTAATTTTGATAAATGTAGACGTATATGATAACGGAAGAATTAAAGCGTATAATAATACGATTTCCGATAGTATTATGTATGAAATAATAAAATTTAACTTTTCAGATGGATGGAAAGGATACGATAAAACAGCGGTTTTCAGAAATAAAGAGTCGGTTATCAGCGTGGTGCTTAATTGTGATAACGAGTTGTGCACAGGAGAGGATCAATGTTATGTTCCATATGAAGTTATTAAAACGCCGGAATTTACGGTATCTGTTTTTGGTACAAAAGAAAAATCACGAGTAACATCCGAAAGAGCAACGGTTAGGGTAATGAAAAGCGGATATGAAGAAGGAGACGCTCCTGCAGAGCCAACACCTGAAGTTTACGAACAATTAGTAGAACTTGCAAAGAACACACTTGAATTGGCTCAATCGGTTCGAAATGACGCCGAAAGCGGAAAATTTAAGGGTGATAAAGGCGAGCAAGGACTTAAGGGCGACAAAGGCGACCCGTTTACTTTTGAAGATTTTTCCCCCGAACAGTTGAAAGCATTGAAAGGTGAACAGGGCGAAAAAGGTGAAAAGGGAGACAGAGGAGCGCAAGGAATACAAGGCGATAAAGGTGACCGTGGCGAAACAGGAGCGCAAGGACCTAAGGGCGCAGACGGTAAAGACGGAACTAACGGAATAGATGGTAAGGACGGCTACACCCCGCAAAAGGGTGTGGACTACTTCACGGATGAAGATATTGCAGGGCTTAACATACCGTCAGTAGACCAAACCTATTCACCCAATAGCAAAAATGCTCAAAGCGGTAAAGCGGTTGCGGAAGCTGTTGCACCAAAACTTAATAATCCTAACACCGAGGGTGCGGCAGGGCAAATATTGGGGTTAGACACTAACTTATTGCCGCAATGGACGAACAAAGAAAACGGCTTTGAACTGATAGCAGATATAACCGCCGAAGAAGATGTAACAAGCTTCAGCATTCCGCTGAATGGAATAGAATATTCGGAATTTATAATGACATTATTTCAGCCAACACTACGACCACAAGAAAATTGGATAGGACTTGGAATAGCAAATGGTAACAGAGATGCGTTTCCAACGCATATGAGCAATTGTATGTTTATGAATGCAGGTGGCTTAACCAATAAAGCAATAGTATTCTACTGTAAATTGCTTGCAGAAAGTATATTTATATTTGAGAATAATACTAAATTTAGACCAGCTTTTATTGGCATAATTGCTACCAATAAAGATTGGGAAACTATAAACACGCCGTATTTCGGTCAGTATAACGCTAATGCTTTAATTAGAAATGTTATGACAGATATAGCTGATTATCATAAATTAGCGAAACATAAGGATACTGTTTTTAAACTTGGTGGTAATGGCCTCTCTGAATTGACTGGTTATCCGCTATTGGCAGGGACAAGAATGATTTTGTGGGGCAAAAGATTATAAAAGGAGTTAAATTTCAATGAAAAAATATTTTAACGGCGAATATGTTGAACTAACCTAAGAAGAAATAGAAGAAGCGAAAAAACAAAGCGAAATCGACAAAGCACTATTCGGTATTCCGCAAGAACCCACACAGGAAGACAGAATAGAAGCGCAGGTGCTTTATACCGCTTTAATGACCGACACGCTGTTGGAGGGATAGACAATGTTTGAGAAGATTAAAAGGTTTTATAAATTAGGACTTTACACCAAAGAGCAAGTTTATAAATTCGTTGAAAAGGGCGTAATTACCGAAGAAGAGTTTAAAGAAACGGTAAAGGGGTAATTAAAATGAAAATTGATTGGAAAAGAGTAAAACGAACATTTATTCAAAGTGCAAGCGGTGCAGGTATTGCTTTAATTACTGCAATCGCCGCCGATTTCAGTAAAGGTGCAATTATCACCGCAGTAGTAGGTGCTTTGTCTACTGTGGCAACAGCGGTACTTATGAACATTAACCAACAAGCCAAAGAAGCAGAAGAAAGAGAGGAAAAATAATATGTTTAAAATTGCTTTAGATGCAGGTCACGGTTTAAACACCGCCGGCAAACAAACACCGGACGGAATTAAGGAATGGACTTTAAACGACAAAGTAAGGGATAAGGTTGTCAGTATTCTTTCCGCTTATGACGTGAAAATCATACATACCGATAATAACGAAGGCAACGTGGACGAAACCCTGTCGAGCCGTTTATCCAAATATCTTAACTCCGGGGTCAATGCATTTGTTTCAATTCATCACAACGCCTTTTCAGGCAGTTGGAACGGCGCAACCGGTGTTGAGGTTTACACCGACAAAAACCCCACAAATGCCGATTTAACCCTTGCAAACTGTGTTTACGGAAGATTAGCGGAATATACAGGGCTTAAAGGCAGAGGAATTAAAAAAGCAAATTTTTATGTTATAAACCAAAACAAACTCCCTGCAATACTTGTTGAGGGCGGTTTTATGGACGGCACCAATGACTATAAGGTTATAACTTCCGAAGCGGGGCAGGATGCCTATGCACGTGCAGTAGCAGAAGGTTTAATTGAGTTTTTGGGACTAAAAAAGAAACCTACACAAACAGCCACCCCACAAAATAACGCTGTTCTTGAATGGCAAAATGCCGCCATAGCCGACGGGTTTGGTTTTCCTAAATACGGCGCAGACGGTAAATGGGGAAGTGAGTGTATTTCGGTTGCAAAGCAAGCAATTTGCAAAAAGCGTGATACATATAAATTTATGAACCTTACCAAAATTGTGCAAAGGGCGGTTGGCGTGACTGCTGACGGTAAATTTGGTAACAACACCAAAAATGCCGTAATAAACTTTCAAAAAGCACACGGCCTGTCTCCTGACGGTTGTGTAGGACTTGAAACTTGGAAAAGGATTTTGAAGATATAAATAAGTAGCCCCAAAGGCATATGCCTTTGGGGCTTTGGCGGAGTAGGAGAGACTCGAACTCTCGCACCGGGGATTAGCCGGCCTACGCCCTTAGCAGGGGCGCCTCGTCACCAACTTGAGTACTACTCCAAATGATTACGTTAAGTATAAAAATATTAAATTGTTTTTTAAAACAGAGTAATGACTCGGCTTACGTGCCCTCTTGCGGTGCCCGAAGTTCTCGGTACTGCCGTACCTCGCTTTTCGACCGCTGCGCCATTTCACACTCACTACATCTGCCACCGGCAGCGTTCGTGTTCAATGCCCGTCACCAACTTGAGTACTACTCCAAATGATTACGTTAATAAAAAATACTAAATCAAAAATGGCGGAGAGGAAGGGATTCGAACCCTTGTGCCTTTTGGGCAAACGGTTTTCAAGACCGCCTCGTTATGACCGCTTCGATACCTCTCCAAGTGACTAAGTCATATTAACATAAAAATAGCCAATTGTCAACTAAAAAATACAATTCTGTCAAAAATCATTTTAAATTATTAAATTAAGGTTGATTATAGCAAAAAAATTGTTATAATGTTTATAGTCAATAGTAAAGAAAAGGGGAATTTAAAATGAATATTTCTAACGACATTTTCTATATCGGTGTAAACGACCGTGAAATTGACCTGTTTGAGGGACAGTATGATGTGCCAAACGGTATGGCGTATAATTCTTATGTTATTAAGGACGAAAAAATTGCCGTAATGGACACTGTGGATAAAAACTTTACAAACGAATGGCTTTCTAATATTAAAACCGTTATCGGAGACAGAGAGCCGGATTATTTAATTGTTCAGCATATGGAACCCGACCATAGCGGCAGTATTACTGAGTTTATGAATACATATCCGAATGCGGTAATCGTTTCTTCCGCAAAGGCATTTACAATGATGAAGAACTTTTTCGGTATAGATTTTTCCGACCGCAGAATAACAGTAGCCGAGGGGGACAACCTAACACTCGGTAAACATACACTAACCTTTACAACTGCCCCTATGGTGCATTGGCCGGAGGTTATTGTAACTTATGACAGTACCGACAAGGTTTTATTCTCTGCTGATGCTTTCGGTAAATTCGGCACCCTCGACACCGACGAAGATTGGGCTTGCGAGGCAAGACGGTATTACTTTGGAATTGTCGGGAAATACGGTGCACAGGTGCAGAGTTTGTTTAAAAAATTATCTGCATTTGAAATTGCCGTAATCTGCCCCTTGCACGGACCTATTTTAAGTGAAGATTTAGGATATTATCTTGACCTTTACAACACCTGGTCGTCCTACGGGGTTGAAAGTGACGGTGTAGTTATTTGCTATACTTCGGTTTACGGAAATACCAAAAAAGCGGTAGAACTTTTGGAAGAAAAACTGCTTGCAAACGGTTCTCCAAAAGTTGCGGTTAATGACCTTGCACGTTGCGATATGGCAGAAGCGGTGGAAGATGCTTTCCGTTACGGTAAAATTGTACTTGCGACAACTACATATAATAACGATATTTTCCCGTATATGCGTGAATTTATTAACCACTTGACCGAAAGAAATTTCTCTAACAAAACGGTTGGGTTAATCGAAAACGGTTCGTGGGCACCTAATGCTGCAAAGACTATGAAAGGTATGTTGGAAAACTGCAAAAACCTTAATTTTACCGAGAATACGGTTAAAATAGTTTCGGCTTTGAATGACACTTCAAAAGCAGAAATAGAGATTTTGGCAAGTGAAATGTGTAAAGATGTTAAATGAGTCTTTGGTTGTGGCAGTATGGAGGAGATTATATGAAAAAGATATTGAACTTTATTCCCGGTATAGTGTTATCGGTAATAATAGCCGGTGTTTCTGTGTTTATTGAAGGTCTTTTCCCCATACACATAATCGGCGGTGCGGTTATTGCCTTGTTTATAGGTATGATTATTAACCATTTTTTAAAGGGTACAAAATTCTTGGAATCGGGAGTAAAATTCACTTCTAAAAAAATTCTTAAATTTGCTATAATTTTGTTGGGATTATCTCTTAATATTAAAACCGTTTTAAATGTAGGCAAACTTTCTTTAGCGGTTATGGTGTTTACCTTGCTTACCTGTTTTGGCGGGGGTTACTTTATAGGTAAAGCGTTGGGACTTAATTGGAAACTTTCTAACTTAATTTCCGCAGGTACCGGTATTTGCGGCGGTTCGGCTATTGCGGCTATTGCACCCGCCATTGATGCGGACGATAACGATATTGCATACGCTATGAGTGCTACCTTTATTTTTGATATGGCGATGATAGTTCTTTTTCCGATTATGGGCAGGGCAATGGGAATGACCGACCAAGCTTTCGGTATTTGGGCAGGAACTGCGGTTAACGATACTTCTTCGGTTGTGGCTACGGGTTACGCTTATTCCGAAGCGGCAGGCGATTTTGCCACAATGGTTAAACTTACAAGAACCCTTGCAATTATTCCAACCGTAATTACCTTTGCTTTGGTACAACTTAATCTTAAACGTAAAGAGTTTAAGGCAATGCAAACAGAAGGTACCAACCTTAAAATGCACTTTAGTTTTAAAAAGGTTTTCCCGTGGTTTATTTTAGGATTTTTGGCAACCGCAATTATTTCCAGCGTATTTAGTATCCCTTCGGAAATAGTTTCCCACACTAAAGAATTCAGTAAATTCTTAATGGTTTGCGCACTTGCGGCTATCGGTCTTAATACCTCTTTTTCAAGTATGAAAAAGTCGGGAATAAGACCAATGATACACGGATTTATAATTTCTGCTTTGGTTGTAATCGTTGCACTTTTGGTGGAAATTTGTATGGGTATTGTTAAGTTTTAAAATTTTTTGAAAAAAGTTATAAAAACTACTTGATTTTTTATAACAAGTGTGGTATTATACTATGGCGGCTTGAAAAAGACCGCTTATGCGCTGATAGCTCAGCTGGATAGAGCGTCTGGCTACGGACCAGAAGGTCGGGAGTTCGAATCTTCTTCAGCGCGCCAAAATAGCAGTATCGCTTTTGCGGTACTGCTATTTTTTTTATATATCAAAGAAGATTCGAACTCTGAGAGGGTGAGTTGCGTTAATAAAACAATCCTGTGGATTGTTTTTTGCAACGAAGTGTGAGGCGGGTACTGTTCGCTTGCGAACGGTCGCCGAGTACGGCAAGCGCAAAGCGGTTGCATCTTCTTCAGCGCGCCAAAATGGGGGCTGTAAAAAAACAAATCGGGGTTTGTAGGGATGATTAAAAAATGCCTCCCTTGCCTAAAGGGAGGGGGACCGCCGAACGGCGGTGGAGGGATACAATTTGGCTTCTACAAACCGAAATATCCCCCAGTCTCGCTACGCTCGACAGCCCCCTTTAGGCAAGAGGGCCTTATTATCCGTTAATCAAAGATTCCTACAAACCACGATTTGTCTCTTAAAAAGCAAACAAGCTTTGCAAAGCATTATTTTCGTGCTTCTGCCAAGCTTGTTTATTTTATTTTTGCTTATTTAATCCGACTTTGAAGTTGCTGTGTTTTTTACAGCCCCTATTTTTTATATATCAAAGAAGATTCGAACTCTGAGAGGGTGAGTTGCGTTAATAAATAAGGTAGACACCGAAAAGTGCCTACCTTTAATTTTTTGTTTTCAATTAGATAAATAATACTTAACCAATGACTGCAACAAAGTGTCACGGTCGATTCTGCGAATAAGGTTACGAGCATTATTATGGGTTGTAATGTAAGTGGGGTCTTCCGACAGGATATAGCCGACTATTTGATTTATCGGGTTATAACCTTTTTGTTTCAAAGCATCGTAAACCGTAATTAAAATGCTTCTTATTTGTTGTTCGGTTTGGTCACCGATAGAAAAGGTCATAGTTCTGTCATCCATAAAAAACACCTCACAAAAATTTATACCATTATTTTATACCCTAACTGCCAAAAGTGCAAGTATTATTTTCTTAAATTTGCGCCTACTGCCTCAAGTTTTTTAATAATTTTGCTGTTTATCTCATCAATTTCCTTGTCCGAAAGGGTATTATCCGCCGAACGGAGATATACGCTGAAAGCAACACTCTTTTTGCCTTCGGGAATTTGCGATCCCTGATATATGTCAAAAAGTTCAATTCTTTCAAGCAATCTGCCCGCACCCGAAGAAATTGCCTTTTCAAGTGTACCAACAGGGATATCGGCATCTACAAGCAAAGCGTAATCACGTTCAACGGCGGGGAATTTAGGCAAGGGTTTGTAAACGGTTTTGCGTTTTTCAATACCTAAAAGTATATCAAGTTTAATTTCCGCAACATAAACACGACGGTCAATTCCGTAACTTTCGGCAACGCTTGGGTGAAGTTCGCCGAATACGGCGCATTCTTGGTTATTGGCTTTAACGCTTGCCTGTCTTCCGGGGTGTAGATAGGGTTCGGTACTTCTTTCATACTGTGTATGAGCGCCGAAAATTTTGCAAACCGACTCAATAAGACCTTTTAAGGTAAAGAAGTCTTCCTCTTCGCCGTAAATACCGATAGACATTGTGGGAATTTCCAAAGGTTGTTCGGTTATGGGAAGTGCTTTCGGAATAAAGCGTTTGCTTATTTCAAAAAATCTACCGTCGGGTATTTTTTTGTTAATGTTTGTTGCAAGTACAGTAAGCATACTGGTGGTAAGTTGGGTTCGCATTGTAGAATATTCGTCACCCAATGGATTGATAATCTGAATTTGATTACGGCGTGGGTCGTTTTGGTCGAGTAAAAGGGTATCAATCGCTTTAGAACCGATAAAGGAATAGGTTGCAATTTCATAAGCGCCGTTTGCGTTAAGAAGTGCTTTAATCTTATCGGTCTTAATCCTTTCGGGCAATTTTTTACCCCTAATAACATCACCTTTCATCGGTGTGCCTACAATATGGTCATAACCGTAAATTCGCATAACTTCTTCGGCTAAATCGGCTCTGCCTTCAATATCGTCACGTATAGAGGGAACTTTTACGGTAAGCATATTACCTTCTATTGCGGTTTCAAGTCCCAAAAGGTTAAGTATTTCCACAATTTTTTCGTTAGGAATATTAACACCTAAAAGTTCTATAATACTGTCGGTAGTGACGTTTAATATCTTATCCTGCGGTAACCCTGTGTTGCGGTCTAAAACACCGTCAACAATATCGCCCGCATCAAGGTCATAAATCAACTGTAAAGCACGCTCCATAGCGTATTCAACGTTAATAATGTCAATCCCTTTTTCAAAGCGACCGCTTGCCTCGGTACGAATACCCAAAGTTCTGCCGGTATGGCGGATATTATCACGTCGGAATTTAGCCGATTCCAAAAATAAGTCGGTAGTATCGTCTTCAATTTCGCTTTCCTTACCGCCCATAATACCTGCAAGACAGGAGGGTTTTTCACCGTCTGCAATAACTAACATATCTTCGGTTAAGTCATAATCTTTGCCGTCAAGTGTGGTGATTTTTTCACCCTGTTTTGCGTTTCTTACAATAATTTGCTTGTTGGCTAAATCGTTGTAGTTAAATGCGTGCATCGGCTGACCTGTTTCAAGCATAACAAAGTTGGTAATATCAACAATATTGTTGATAGGGCGCATACCCGATGCAATAAGGCATTTTTGCATCCAAGCGGGGGATTCTTTGATTCTTAAATTCTTAACGATTCTACCGATATAGCGTGGGCATAAATCGTAGTTTTCAACCTTAACATCAATATAATCGTTAATATTTTCACCTACTGTTTTATATTCGGGAACAGGTGCCTTAAACTTTGTGCCTAAAACAACACCGATTTCCTTTGCAACACCCATAAAGCAGTTACAGTCAGGACGGTTGGCGGTGATTTTAAAGTCGATAACATAATCGTCAAGTCCCAAAACTTCACGCATATCGGTACCGATTTTTTCGGTTTCCTTTAAAATTAAAATACCGTTCACCGAAGCACCGGGATAATCGCTTTCGGTAATGCAAAGTTCTTCACCCGAACATAACATACCGCAAGATTCAACACCACGAAGTTTGCCTTTAACAATGTGTGCGCCGCAGGGCAGATAACTGTCATCCAAAGCGGCGGGGACTAAAGCACCCTCAAACACGTTTTGGGCACCTGTTACTATTTGTACCAATTCTTCTTTACCAATGTTAATTTGGCAAATTTGCAAATGGTCGCTGTTTTCGTGGGGTTTAATTTCTTCAATTCTGCCTACAACAACATTTTTAAGATTGTCGCCCTGACATTCAATACTTTCAACCTCGAAACCTGCCATAACCATTTTATCGCAAAGTTCTTCTACGGGCACGCTTATGTCAACATAATATTTTAATGCATTAAGTGAAATTTTCATTTTATGTTTCCCCCTTAAAACTGGTCTAAAAAGCGCTTATCGTTTTCAAATAAAAGACGGATATCGCTTATCTTGTAACGTGTGGTGGTAAGACGGTCAAGACCTATACCGAACGCAAATCCCGAATATTCTTCGGGGTCAATACCGCAAGAACGAAGTACATTGGGGTGAACCATACCGGCACCCAATATTTCAATCCAACCGCTTCCTTTGCATACACGGCAACCCTTACCGCCGCATTCCGAACAAGTAACGTCAACCTCAACCGACGGTTCGGTAAACGGGAAGAAAGAGGGACGGAATTTAACCGCAGTATCTTTACCGTAAATTTCACGGGCAAATTCCTCCAAAACGCCCTTTAAATCGCACATTGTTATACCCTTATCAACAACCAACCCCTCAATTTGGTGGAAAACAGGGGAGTGGGTTGCGTCAACTTCGTCGGCACGGAAAACACGGCCGGGGCAAATAACACGGATAGGGGGTTTGCGGGTTTCCATGGTTCTTACCTGTGCGGCAGAAGTTTGGGTTCTAAGCAACAAATTTTCAGCAAGGTAGAATGTGTCCTGCATATCCCTTGCCGGGTGGTCGGCGGGAACGTTTAAACATTCGAAATTGTAGTGGTCGGTTTCAACCTCCGGTCCGTCAACAACGTCAAATCCCATAGAGGTGAAAATGTTAATCATATCGTCTAAAACGGTGTTAAGCGGGTGAAGTTTACCGGTCTTTTTAACCTTTGCGGGCAAGGTAATATCAATAGTTTCCTTTTTTAATTTTTCCTCCTGTGCCATGGCTTTAAGTTTTGCCTGTTTTTCGGCAATAAGGTTTTCAACCGCCTGTTTGGCAAGGTTTACAAGTTGTCCCATAGCGGGGCGTTCTTCGGGAGAAAGTGAACCCATTTGCTTTAAAATAGCGGTAAGTTCACCCTTTTTTCCTAAATATTTAACACGAAGTGCTTCAATTTCAGTTTGGTCTTTAGCATTCTGTATGGCTTCTTCCGCCATTTTGCGAATTGCTTCTAACTGTTGTTTCATAACTTATCCTCCTAAAAAAAATAAACCCCGTCCATAAAACAGGACGGAGAGAATTAACATAACTCCGCGGTACCACCCGCATTTTTGCAAAAAGCAAACACTTTCGTAATCTGTAACGGGATTGCCCGTCGATACCTACTGAAAAGTTCAATATCGCTGCTCGGAAGGGAACTTCGGTAAATAACGCAACTTACACCCGTTTACAGCCATGACGGACGCTCTCTTAAAGCCGATAAATACCTACTTTTCTTCGTCTTTGCATTTAACAAAACTATAATATCATTAAAATATTAAATTTGCAAGTATTTTTTCTTTTATTTTGTGACAAAAAGTGGTATAATGGTAAAAAATTTAACGGATGTGTTAGAAAATGCTTAAAAAATTACGAAATGAAAGTTATAATACCGCAACCGAGATAATTGAAACCGCAAAACTCAAAAAAGGTGATATTTTGGTTGTAGGTTGTTCTACAAGTGAAGTTATAGGTGAAAAAATTGGTACTTATTCTTCACCCGAAACCGCAAAAGCGGTATTTGACGGCATTTATGAAGCGGCAAACCGAAACGGTGTGTTTGTTGCGGCACAGTGTTGCGAACATTTAAACCGTGCTGTTATTGTGGAAAAAGAAGCAGTACCCTTTGCCGAAATGGTAAACGTTGTTCCCGTACCGAAAGCGGGCGGTTCGTTTGCAACGGCGGCGTATTCCGCTTTTAAAAACCCTGTTGCGGTGGAAGAAATTAAAGCGGACGCCGGTATTGACATCGGTTTTACGCTTATCGGTATGCACCTTAAAAAGGTAGCGGTTCCCATTCGGCTTAATAACAACAAAATAGGCAAGGCAACCGTTATTGCCGCACGCACAAGGGCAAAATTCATAGGCGGTGCCAGGGCAAATTATAACGATGAATTGCTTTAATTTGCTTGACATACACTACACTCAATAGTATTATTTATAAAAGGTTTGGTGATATATATGAAAATTGAAGTATTAAAACTCTTATCAAAAAATGCTAAATATTCCGAAGAAGACATTGCAACAATGCTTGGTATTTCCCCAAGCGAAGTTACGGATTATATTAAGCAACTTGAAAAAGAGGGACTGATTAAAGGATATAAAGCGGTTATTGACTGGGAAAAATTGGACGGCGCTTATGTTTCGGCAATAGTTGAAGTAAACGTAGTGCCTAAAGCAGGACTTGGTTTTGAGGAAGTTGCTGAAAAAATTATGAAGTATAAGGAAGTAGAGTCGGTTTACTTAATGTCGGGCAACTATGACCTTAACGTAATTGTAAAGGGAAAAACTTTGCAGGATATTGCCCGTTTTGTTGCAAAAGAACTTGCAACCATTGATTCGGTAACATCTACCACAACCCACTTTGTAATGCGCAGATATAAAGAAATGGATGTAGAGTTGATATCGGGTATGTCGGACGACAGGGGGCAAATTTGGGTATGATAGATTACGGCAAGGTTTTAAATAAAACTGTTACCGAAATGAAACCCTCGGGTATTAGAAAATTTTTCGATATTGCCGCAACTATGGATGATGTTATTTCTTTAGGTGTGGGCGAGCCGGACTTTCAAACCCCTTGGCAGATAAGAAAAGCAGGCATTGAATCCTTGGAAAGGGGTAAAACAAAATACACCTCTAACTGGGGTTTAATTGAACTTAGAAAAGAAATTTGTACATATTTAAAACGTAAATTCAACTTGGAATACAACCCGCAAAATGAAGTTTTGGTAACCGTGGGCGGAAGTGAAGCGATTGATGCCGCTATCCGTGCTTTGGTTGAACCGGGGGACGAGGTTATTATCCCTCAACCGAGTTATGTTTGCTATGAACCCATAACGGCACTTGCAGGCGGAAAACCTGTTATTGTAAACACTAAATCGGAAAACGATTTTAAACTTACGGCAGAAGAACTTAAAAGCGCAATTACAAGCAAAACAAAGGTTTTAATTCTTCCGTACCCCTCTAATCCTACCGGCGCTATTATGGAAAGGGAAGACCTTTTGGCTATATCGGAAGTTTTGAAGGGTACCGATATTATTGTCTTGTCTGACGAAATCTACGCCGAACTTACTTTCGGCGGCAAGAAGCACGTTTCTCCCGCATCTTTAGAAGAATTGTACGAACGCACAATTACCGTAAACGGCTTTTCCAAAGCATTTTCTATGACGGGCTGGCGTTTGGGTTACGCTTGCGGACCTAAACCGATTATTGACCAAATTACAAAAATTCATCAATATGCAATTATGTCATCTCCCACAACCAGCCAGTATGCCGCTATTGAGGCACTTAAAAACTGTGACGAAGACGTTCAGTATATGTTAAAGGAATACGATATGCGCCGTCGGCTTATGGTTTCGGGATTTAATAAAATCGGTCTTACCTGCCGTGAACCGAAAGGTGCGTTTTATTCATTCCCGTCAATTAAATCAACCGGATTAACAAGCGAGGAATTTTGCGAAAAACTGCTTTACGGCAAAAAAGTTGCGGTAGTACCGGGAACTGCTTTCGGCGAAAGCGGTGAAGGGTTTATAAGGGCTTCTTACTGTTATTCGGTAGAACATATTAAAGAAGCCATCAACCGCATAGGTGAGTTTTTAAAGGAAATTAAATAGAGTGCTCAACAAATCGCAGTTTGCAGTAATATTTGTTAATTGAAAAAATCGGCTCCCTTAACCTCAAGGGAGCCGGCATTTTGTTAAGAGATTTATTTAATTCAATCTCTATTAAAAATATTTTCCCATTTTTTACTGTCGAAAAAGGTTATATATTGTTGACATAAGTTGTAAAATACTATATAATGTATGTGTATGTTTGAAGGGAGGAATTAGATGACAGGATTTAAAAAAATTAACAGTCTATTCCTATCTTTTATTTTGGTTTTCATATCAGTTTTTACAGTATATTTAAAAATTGATGCCGTTATAATTAAAATGGGCATAGTTACGGAACCGGGAACTATACCTACCGGTATTTCTATTCGCGCTGATGCAACTACTTCTTCTTCAAAGGTTGCTACTTTGCAGGACGGGACAGAAGTTGAAGTTTTAGGAAGTGAGAAAGATAAATCAGGAAACAATTATTGGTGGTATGAGATTAGTTTTGCAACTTCCGAAGGAACAAAGGTAGGATATATACGTGATATATATATTACTTTGTTTGATTATAACACTAATCCGACTTTTGAAGAACAATTAGCGCAGTTTCCGCAGTCATATCACGGTGCGTTGATTTCTCTTCACTCAAAATATCCTAACTGGATTTTTAAAGCCGATAATCTTTATATTTCTTTTAATGATGCGCTTAATTTGGAGGATTACGCAAATGTACGACTGATTGACGGTTCTTATAAGTCTCTTCGTTCAATGCGTAAAGGTTGCTACGATTGGAATACCGGAAGTTGGATAAATTACGAGGGTGATTGGTACGGTGCTTCCCGTGAATTGATTGCATATTATATGGACCCGAGAAATTTTCTTAATGAAAATGATATTTTTATGTATATGAAACAAGGTTATGATGCTAATACACAAACCTTGCAGGGAGTACGGGAAATCCTAAAAGGTACTTTTTTGGATACCACTGTCTCCGATACTAATGACGAATTTTACGGCAAAACCTATTCCGAAGTAATTATTGAAGCTGCGGCACGTTCGTTTGTTAATCCTTATATAATAGCATCTACCATTATTCAAGAACAAGGTGTTAACGGTGCAACCTTAGGCAAGGGAACCACATATAACGGTGTTACGGTTTACAATTTTATGCATTGGAAAGCAACCGGAAAAACCGATGCCGATATAATAAACAGCGGTGCATCCTATGCATATAGTTGCGGTTGGACAACACCTTCGAAATCAATAATCGGCGGTGCTAAAATGTATAGCAGCAATTATTTATTAAGAGGACAGGATACATATTTCTACAAAAACTATGATTTTATAGGTACAAATCCCAACTTTGCTTTTGCAACCCATCAATACGCTCAAAATGTGGCGGATTCCTACTCTTCTTCAAAAAAATTGGCAAAAATGTATGTCAATAAAACTGATATGTCAATAACATTCAGAATACCTGTTTATAAGGACGATTCTTTACCGTCTGCAGTTTCGCCGTATCCTGAAAAATCGGATAAACTAAATAATTATTACATAAAAGACATACAGGCGTACGGTTTAACCCCTGCGTTCGATAAATTCGGTTATGAGTATTCATTATCGGTCAGCGGTGACAATAGTATTTATGTAGAATT
This sequence comes from Acutalibacteraceae bacterium, assembly GCA_036310925.1. Taxonomy (GTDB): domain Bacteria; phylum Bacillota; class Clostridia; order Oscillospirales; family Acutalibacteraceae; genus UBA737. The sequence continues at coordinate 10,901 of JAXJQX010000009.1, read as the reverse complement.
GTTTGACGGTACTTCGCTCGAGTCACCTAATACTTTTAACTTGAATACGGGTGATAATACGGTAGTACTTACCGTAAAATCGCAAACCGGTTTTACTAATAATTATATAATAAATGTTCATTCATCGGCAAACTGCACTTTAACCGTTACAAACAATAAAGGTGATGCTGTTACGCCCAACGTTATAAACGGGGACACTAACGGTGACGGTCAGGTGTCATTAAGCGATTTATCTAATGTTAGGTTGCACTTATTAGGTAAAATTACACTTTCGGGTGACCGTTTCTACGGTGCGGATACTAATAAAGACGGTCAAATTTCTTTGAGTGATTTAAGTAATATTCGCTTGCATTTAATCGGAAAAATCACACTTAAATAGTGGGGGAATTAAAATGAAAAAAATTGTTTCTTTAATTACGGCTTTAGCGGTAATATTCTCGGTGGTTATATTGGGGACGGTTAATGCTTCTGCGGCAACTTCTTCTTTAAAATTCAGCGGAAGTTCAGTAGAAGTTGGCAGTAAAGTTACCGTTACGGTAGTTTTACAAAATAATTCTCCAATGATTTCTGCACAATGTATAATTTCTTACAACGAATCTGTATTAAGGTATGATTCCGGCTCGGCAGAAGGCGGTGCGGGTGTCTTAAAATATATTCCGAATGAATATGATTTAAATAAATACACAGCCACTTTAAATTTCACCGCCATTGCGGTAGGTCAAAGCCAAATTCAGGTTAAGGACTGTAAATATACATATTCGGGTTCGGACGGTTTTGCAAACGAAGAAGCATTTGGAGGACAAACCGCAACCGTTACCGTTAAGGATAAAGCCCTTTCCAATAATGCAAATTTAAAATCCCTTTCGCTTAATGTCGGCACGCTTTCGCCTAAATTTTCTCAAAGCAGAACTTCGTATACCGCAAAGGTTACGAACGATGTTACAAAGGTTAATGTTACCGCAAACGTAGCCGACGGCGCTGCAAAGGTTATAAGCGTTGAGGGTAACAGCAACTTAAAAGAGGGCGAAAACAATGTGGTTGTAACCGTTCAGGCGGCTGACGGTACCCAAAAGAAATACACAATAGTTGTAACCCGTCTAAAATTGGGCGAAAAGACCGATGAACAGATACAACAGGAAGCCGAAGAAGAACAAAGACGCAAGTTAGAAGCAACCGTAAACGATACCACCTATTCGGTTGCTACCGATATTTCGGCAGTTCCTATGTTTACGGGATTTACCGTTTCGTCAGCAGAATACAACGGAATTGAAGTGCCTGTTGCTACCGATGAAAAGGGCATTTATACTCTGTATTACTTAAAAAGCGCAGAAAGTGACCTTTTAACACCTTACACTTATGATAAGGAAAACGGAACATTTAAGATACTCAGTTACCTTTCTTTAGGGGATAATTTGTATATTTTTGAAACATTCCCAAGCGAATACAAACCCTATGACGGCTTGTATCCCTCTAACCAAACTTTCGGCGATTTTTCGGTTGAGTGCTTTTTAAGCAACGATGAAAAACTTTCGGATTTTTGTTATGTTTACTGTTATTCGGGCGGTGAATACTCGGTTTACAGATACGACAAAAAAGAAGGAACAATGCAGCGTTATCCAGAATTTTCTAAAACTTCGGAAGTTTTAGAAAATACCGAAAATAAAGAAAGTTTCTTTGCAAGATTTAAGTCGCTTTCCACGAACAGTAAAGTAATTCTTGTTTGTTTGGCAGTTGCCGTTTTGGGCGCTATTGCTTTAATAGTACTGCTTATAATATTCTTGGTTAAAAAATTCGGCAAAAACAACGCTGAAATTATCTTCGATGATTATACCGACGATTTTGACGTAGTTGAAGAAACAAAAGAAGAAACTGCCGAGGAAACGGAAGAAACACAAGAGTAATTTTTAAATACCGTCTCAAAAAAATGGGACGGTATTTTTTAATAAGTGCTAAATTTTAGATTTTTTTCATAAATTTTATGGGTGATATTATGAATTTTTTAAAATACGGCGCTTTAACCCTTTTGGGGATAACATATTTTGTGATTTTAATACTTTCAATCAAAAGCCGAAAGCCGGTAAAATTTTTATTTTTAAATGCAGTTTTCGGTATTGTTTTTTTGCTTTTAATTCATTATACAAAAAGATATACAGGTGCATTTTTACCCATAAACGAGTATACCGTAATAGGCGGTGCAACTTTAGGTGTGCCTGCAATTATCGGCTTTTTGGTTTTAAAATTTTTAATGTGACAGTTTTGGGACATTGACTTTAGTAAGATAGAAAACAGGAGGGAACAGTATGCTAAAATTTATTTTCGGACTTCCGTGTTCCGGCAAAACCTATACCTGCCTGCAAAAAATTAAAGAACTGACCGAACAGGGTGAAGAAACCGTCCTAATGGTTCCAGAACAGTTTTCTTTTGACTGCGAAAGGGAAGTACTGCGCCTGTTGGGGGACAGTTTTGCCCTAAAAACCACCGTTTTAACTTTTTCCCGATTGGTGGACGAGGTTGCACGTAAAATAGGCGGTATTTCTGCCCGTGTTTTAAACGAGTCGGATAAAGTTATTTTTATGAATAAGGCGCTCATTATTTCGGCAAGTGACCTTAAATTATGGGGTAAATATGTTCATTCGGTTAAGTTTTCAAAAACATTGCTCCAAATTATAAGCGAGTTTAAAATCAATGCAGTTAAACCGAATGACTTAAAATCAGCCGCCGCAAATACACAAAAAGTTTCCCTTAAAAATAAACTTTTAGATTTAGCCGTTGTTTACGAAAATTACGATTTACTTACAAACGAACGGTTTATTGACCCTACGGACAACCTTTCACGGTTATATGATAACCTGTTAAAATATCGTTATTTTGAAAATAAAACGGTGTTTTTGGATTCTTTTAAGGGTTTTACCGGCGCACAGTTTAAAATTTTGGAAAGAATAATTTCCCAGGCAAAGGACGTTTATATTTCACTTACTAATGACACCGAAAATATTAGTGAATTTGATATTTTCACCAATTTAAGAACCACCGCCAGTAAACTTCAAAAAATTGCAAAAAAGTATAACGTAACGGTAGAAGAACCGCTGATTCTCAATAATCCACGCTATTCAAGCGGCAGTTTAAATGACCTTGAACGTTTAATGGCGGGAAGACCGACAGAAAATTTTGAAAGAGACAGTGCGGTTACGGTTTGCAAAGCAAACACGGTGTTTGACGAAGCGGAATTTACCGCAAGAACCATAAGGCGGTTGGTAAGAACAAAAAATTACCGTTTCCGTGATTTTGTTATTATAGCAAGGGACACCCAAAAATATGCGGACGCTATTGAGTATTCCTGCCAAAAAAATAATGTCCCGTATTTTTCGGACAGGCGTGTACCTCTTTCTTCTATGCCTATTGCGGTTTTGTGCGATTATGCAATTAAAGCGCTGAATTTTTCTACCGAAAATATTTTCGGTTTTTTAAAATCGGGAATTTCGCTATTAACTACCGAAGAAATTTCCCTTTTAGAAAATTACACCTATTTGTGGAACATAAACGGTGATATTTGGCTTAAAGAGTGGGATATGAATGTGCGTGGGTTTGTTGCAGGCGAACCTAATGAAAGCGATACTTTAGAACTCAAAAAAATTAACGCATTAAGAGAAAAAGCAATAAAGCCGATAGTTGAATTTAAAACAAACTTTAAGGGCAACGCATTTAATATGTGCAAAGCGATTGTTAATTTATTTGATCAATGCAAATTAACCGATGCTTTAAAGGGAATTTTAGCAAAATTCGGCGAAGAAACCGATCTATTCACAAACGATGCTTTAAAGCAGAGTTTCGATGTTTTTAACGGAATTTTGGACAGTTTAGTGGTATGTTTCGGCGAAAGAACCCTTAGTAAAGACGAATTTTACGAGGCATTGTCGCTTGCCGTTTCGTATGAAACTATCGGTGTAATACCCCAAAATTTAGACCAAGTAACCTTTGGCGAAGCCGACCGTATCCGTCCGTCACGTCCTAAAATTGCATTTATTTTAGGTGCGAATCAGGGTGTTTTCCCAAAATACAGCGATAATTCGGGTGTTTTTCTAATCTCCGAACGCAAAGAGTTGATTGAATTGGGACTTTGTATTTCGGATAATTCGGTTTACACCGCTATTGAAGAAAACTATTTGGTTTATTGTAACGTTTGCTGTGCTACCGATATGCTATTTATTTGTTACAGTTTGAGCAGTTTAAAAGGTGAAGTTTTGGAACCGTCGGCTTTTGTGCTTTCTATTACAGATAATTTAAACCCCGTTATTACGGCAGAACCGAAACCGCTTACAATAGGTGATAATTTGCCCGAAACCGAAAAATCGTTATTTTCGGAGTTTTGCAGAAGAGCAGGCGACCTAAATGAAGCCGCAACAATTAAATCCGCTTTTTGCGACAGTGAAAGCGTAGATAATTTAGTTAAAACATTATCGGCAAACTCTCACAAATCAATCACCAAAGAAAATGCACAAAAACTCTTCGGCAAGGATATTTATATGTCCGCAACCAAACTTGATACATTTAACCGTTGTAAATTTTCCTTCTTTTGTAAATACGGAATTAAGCCCCAAAAAATAGAACCTGCGGATTTCAGCGTTTTGCAACGTGGTACTATTGTGCATTATGTTTTAGAACGTATAATTTCCGATTATAAGGAAACTATTAAAGATTTATCAAAAGCAGAACTTGACAGTTTGACCGACGGTTATATAAACGAATATTTAGAACTTGTAAGCGGTTTTTCGAGTATTAAAACGGCTAAACACAGTTTTATTATTTCTAAAATTTCACGTTCTTTAAAAGAAGTGGTAACACATTTGGCAGAAGAATTTGCCCAAAGTGATTTTAAACCCGTTTCCTGCGAACTTGAAATAGGAAATAACGGTATTCAGCTTGAATTTCCATATAATAACGGTAAATTGGTTATTAACGGAAGTATTGACCGTGTTGACGAATATAACGGCTATATACGTGTTATTGACTATAAAACCGGAAGTAAAAAGTTCAAACTACCCGATGTTTTGTTCGGTCTTAATATTCAAATGCTTTTATACCTGTATGCCGTAACCAAAACTCAAAACAATATGGCGGCGGGAATACTTTATATGCCATCAAAACGTGACCTTAATGACGAGGGTATGGCAATGAACGGACTTATTTTGGCGGATATGGATATTGTAACGGCAATGGAAAAACAAAATAAGGGCGAATTTGTACCTGTACTTTCCACCAATAAGGACGGCAGTGTTTCAAAGCGTTTAACTTCTTTTGCTACAAAAGAGGAATTTGAAACCATTTTCGCTTATATTGAAAAGATTATGAAAGATGTGGGGAACGAAATTTCAAACGGCAAAATTGAAGTAGCACCCGTAGACGGCAGAGAATCCAACGCTTGTGATTACTGCGATTATAAATCGGTTTGCGGTATTGAAAGTAAAATCGGCTTTAAAGTACCGAATTTAAAAAACAGCGAAGTTTTTGAAAAAATGAAGGAGGCGGAGGACAGTGGCATTTAAACCGACAAAGCAACAGCAACTTGCCATTTACGAAAAGGGCAATATTTTGGTATCTGCCGCCGCCGGTTCGGGTAAAACCGCAATTTTGGTAGAGCGTGTTATCTCACTTTTGACCGATAAAAATGCGAATGTAACCGCCGACCGACTTTTAATTGTAACCTTTACCAACGCCGCCGCCGCCGAAATGAGGACACGTATTGAAAAACGGCTTGACGAGGAAATTAGGAAAAATCCCAAAGACAGCGGACTTTTAATGCAAAAACACCTGCTTAACAGTGCAAAAATATGTACTATTGACTCGTTTTGCATTGATTTAGTAAGGGAAAATTTTGACAAACTTGATATTTCTCCCGACTTTGTAATAACAGACGGTAACAGTTTAAAAGAAATTGACAGGGCGGTTATTTACGAGATTATAGATAGGTATTTAGAAGAAAACAACCCCGTATTTAACCGGTTGCTTGACATTGTAGGTGCGGAATTTGACCAAAATAATTTTGCCGAAACGGTGCTTGATATTTACGAATATTCACGTCAACTGCCTTTTCCTACCGAATGGTTTAATATGTTAAGCGAGGGGTATTCGGACGGTAAATTCGAGAAAGACAATATTTGGTATAAACTTGCCTTTAAAAAGGGTGTAACCGTAACTTCTTCTATGCAAAAACTGATTGCAAACGGAATAGATTTAATATCTGTTTCGGAAAAATCGTTTGAAAGTTATATAACACCATTTTCCTATTTGGCAGATTATACCGAAAGGTTAAAAAAAGCGGCAGACACTAAAGAATGGGATTTATTCTATAACACTTTGCAATCTTTCAGTCCGTTTTCATTGCCAAGCGTTAAGGGACTTAACGGTATTTCGGAAATTGACGCCGCAAAGGATACATATAAATATCTTTGTGAAAAACCGATAGAAGATTTGAAAAAGATTTTCTATGCCGATTTTGACTTTATAAATTCACAGTTTAAAAAGTTGAATGAACCGATAAAACTGCTTGTGGAAATTTTAAAGGAATTTGACCGAAAACTTTTTTTAGAATACAAAAAAAACAACCAATTCACATTCCACAATACCGAACATTTGGCACTAAAACTTTTATGCGAATTTAATGACGGTAAGATTACCGTAAACCCAAATGCTTCCGACCTTTTGGACAGGTTTTACGAAGTTATGGTTGACGAATACCAAGACACCAACGATTTACAGGATATGCTTTTTTATGTGCTGTCCGGTTTTGAAAAGAAACTTTTTGCGGTGGGTGACGTTAAACAAAGCATTTATGCTTTTAGGGGTGCTAATCCATCTAACTTCCTAAACAAAAAGAACCGTTATATTGATGTTCAAAATGCGGGGGAGGAGGACTCCAAAAAAATAATTCTCGGTAACAATTTCCGCACAAAATCGGAAGTGTGTGATTTTATAAATTTTTTCTTTACTCTTTTTATGCAAAAAGAAACGGGTGAAATTGACTATAAAGACGGTGAACAACTTATTCCTTCGGCAAAATATCCCGCAACCGATTCACCCTCTGTTATCTACGACATTATAGACTGCAAAACTTCAATCGATAGTCAATTAACCCTTGAAGCACGCCATATTGCAAACTTTATAAAAGAAACGGTAAACGGACCTGAATGTATAAAAAAAGATGATAACTCTTTGAGAAAAGCCGATTACGGAGATTTTACAATACTGCTTCGTTCGGTTACGGGCAAAGCCCCCGCAATTGTTGAAGAACTGAAACGTCAGGGAATACCTGTTAATTTAAGTTTTGAAAACTTTGCGGAAAGTATAGAAATTTCCACCGTTTTAGCGTTACTTAAAGTAATTGACAATCCTCAGTCGGATATAGAATTGTTGACTGTTATGATGTCGCCGATATTTGGGTTTACACCCGACAGAATGGCAGAAATAAGGGCAAATAAAAATAGCGGAAATCTATACAGTGCAGTAATTTTTGCCGCTAAAAACGGTGACCGAAAATGCGGTGAATTTTTAAAAACTTTAGAAAAATACCGTCTATACAATGTTGCAAATACTCTGCCAAAACTAATTTTAAAACTGCTTAACGCAACCGACTATTTAAATATAGTATCTGCTATGAACGACGGTGAGAGAAGACGGAATAATTTATTATTGCTTTGCAATTATGCCGAACAATACTCAACCGCTAATTCTGATATTAACGGTTTTATACGCTTTATAAAAAATACGGTCGGCGCAAATGCTAAATCTGCGGTTTCGGGAAGTAATGCGGTTAACATAATGTCAATTCACGGCTCAAAAGGACTGCAATTTCCCGTTTGTATTGTTGCTGCAACTTCATTCGGCTTTAACGAGCAGGATGCAAGGGAAAACACGGTGTATGATACAAAATTGGGTTTGGGTTTTAGGTATTTTGATGAAGAGGATAAACATAAATATTCAACCGTTTCCCGACAAATTATATTGGATAATTTAAAAAGTTCCGCCCTAGAGGAAGAATTACGCCTGTTTTATGTGGCACTAACGAGGACACAGGATAAACTTTTAATGGTTTCTTCCTTTAAAAACTATGAAAAATCACTTTTAAAATACAAAAATATTTTAATATCTTCGGGCGGTAATATTGATTATTCCTTGTTTTCAAGAACAAAATCCTATGCCGATTGGCTAATGATTTGCGCACTTTTACATCCGAACGGTAGTGTTTTAAGGACAAGTTCCGATGCAATTATTCCCCTTGAAACCGAAAGTCCGCTTGAAATTAGGGTGATGAGTGCCGAAACACTACGGGAATGTGAGAGCGAAAACACACCCGAAAACGCAGAAATAGATTTTGATATTGTAAACGAAATAAGGCAAAACATATCTTATAATTATCCCTTTAGCGAAATACTTAATATTGAATCAAAAACCTCGGTTTCGGCGGTTGCGAATAAAGCAGAAAGCGAAAAATTTTTGTTTTCGGGAAGACCGTCTTTCCTTTGCGGCGGCATTACGGGCGCCGAAAGGGGAACTGCCATGCACAAAGTAATGCAGTTTATTGATTTTACTAAATGTCAGGACATTGAAAGCGAAATCGAGCGGCTTTACGAATGGCAGTTTATAAGCGAAACCGAAAGAGATTCGCTAAATGTTACTGCTTTAAAGGAGTTTTTCGCCGACGAAATTTTTGAAAGGATAAAAAAATCCCCGCTTGTTAAACGGGAAATGCGATTTTTAACCGAAGTACCGGCAACTAAACTTAATCCTTTGCTTGACGCACGTTATCAAGATGAAAAGGTTATAATTCAGGGTGCGGTTGATGTTTGCTTTTTAGAGGACGACAAAATAGTCATTCTTGATTTCAAAACCGATAATGCAGACAGTTTGGAGGATTTGAAAACCGCCTATGCCGAGCAGTTGTCCATCTATGCTATGGCATGTGAAAAAATTTTCGGAAAACCGGTAAAAGAAAAGATAATTTATTCCTTTAAGTTTTCCGATACAATAAAAATATAGGGGTGAAAAAGCCCCTATATTTTTTGTGATATTTTTGCTAACTGTTCCATTGTCAACTGTTCACTTCTTGCCGTTTCGGGAATACCCTCGCTTATTAAAATGTTTCTTAATTTGTCCTTGTTTACGTTCATAGTATTAGAAACGGTGTTTAATAGTGTTTTTCTTCTTTGCGCAAAACACGCCTTTACAAATTTGAAAAATTTCTTTTCATCTTCTATTTCAATAGGCGGATTTTTGCGAATTTTCAGCTTAATTACCGCAGAATCAACATTAGGGGAAGGCATAAAGCACTCCCTGCCGACTTGGAAGAGTATTTCGGCTTCGGCATAGTAACTAACCGCAACCGTAACCGCACCCGCCTCCCTTGTACCTACTTCGGCACAAAGGCGTTCCGCCGCCTCTTTTTGAACCATTACGGTAATATTATCAATAGGAAGTTTGTTTTCAAGCAGTGTCATAACAATCGGCGAAGTGATATAGTAGGGAAGATTGGCACAAACGCAAACTTTACTGCAGTCACTAAACTTTTCTTCTATAATTTTCTTTAAATCAAGTTTCATAGCATCGCCGAAAATTACCTCAACATTTTTGCAATCGGCTAATGTTTTGGGTAATACCTTTTGTAAACGGTCATCAAGTTCAATAGCAACTACCCGCTTTGCAACCTTTGAAAGTTCTGCGGTAAGCACACCTATACCCGGACCAATTTCAATAACGCCCGTCTCACCGTCGCAAGCGGCATTTGCCATAGCGGGGCAAACCGAACCGTCAATTAAAAAGTTTTGACCTAACGATTTTTTAAAAGAAAACCCTTCGGTTTTAAGAATTGATTTTATTGTATTTATGTTAGCAAGATTCATAATCATTCTCCAAAATAGTTTAATTTAATTATACTTTAAAATTTTACATTTTACAATAGACAAATAGGAAAATATAGTGTATAATGTTTAATATATTATTTTTTGGATGTGAATTTTAATTGGATAACAGATATTTTGAAAACGTAATAAAAGAACTTGAACCCCTTTTTGTCGAAAACGGTATTACCGAAAAAGACGGTGTTTTTGTAAGCGAAAATAAAGCAATCAGTGTAAATTATAACGAGCAAAGACAAATGTATACCCTCTCTGTTGCCGATATTACAGACGGCAACATCGGTGAATACAAAGAAATTAACTCTTGGCTTTTTGATGACAGCCAAAATGCTAAAGATGCCGCAAGCGTAGGTATTGACTTTGCAAACTCTTTAAGAAAAGAATTTGGCATTAAGCACACACGTCTTGCAAACGCCAATGTTGAATTACCCACCGCAGTTAGGGGTGACGTAATGAATATTTCGGGGTTTGCTAAAAAAATGCTGGATATTTTTCCCGCACTTAAGGACGAATACAAAAACCACATTGCAGTTTACGGCAATTTCCTTTACCTAAACTTTTTCGGTGAATTTTTAGTGCCCCGTTTGGTTCGTCTTTTTGAAGAAGGTACTAAAAAACAAATAAAGAAGTTTTATGATGTTGCGGAGGATGCTTACGTAAAAGGCGATAAGGACACGGTAAATACCTTAATTTGTGTTTTAGCCGCCGCCGCATATAAAAACGAAAAGGTAACAAATGAAATTAAAGAAATGTTAAGTCAAAACAGTCATTTCTTAAATTCGTTTGAAAATTTTGTTCCCGCATTTTCCAAAAACAAAAAATTAGTTTCGGCTTTAATTAAATAATAAAAAACGGCTCTATAATAAATGTTGGGGTAACCAAGTAGAGCCTACGGAGAAAAATAAGAAAAAATAAAAAAAGTAGAGCATATTTGGAGAAAATCCGTTAAAATGGAAATGACGAGTAACCATGAACGGAGGCTCCAAAATGCTC
>JAXJQX010000008.1:0-215661 GCA_036310925.1 Acutalibacteraceae bacterium | reverse complement strand
AAGAACCACACAGTGTTTCCAAAATTGGAAATTTTGACGCCTGAGTGAACCTTGTTACTCGTTTCACTCGTAATATACAACACAATTTGAATTAAAGGAGAATGTATATATGAAAGCAACAGGGATTGTGAGAAGAATAGACGATTTGGGAAGGGTGGTTATTCCGAAAGAAATTCGTCGTACCCTTAAAATCCGCGAAGGTGACCCGCTTGAAATATACACCGATGCAGGCGGTGAAGTGATTTTTAAAAAGTACTCCCCCATTGGAGAAATTTCTGCATTTGCAGGACAGTACGCCGAAGCGCTTGGCACCTCTACAAAACTATCGGTAATAATATGCGACCGTGACCACTGTGTTGCGGCGGCGGGTATTTCCAAAAAAGAGGTTTTAGAGCGTAGAATTACACCTGTTTTAGAAGAAATTATAGAACAAAGAAGAACGGTCAGTTACGAAAAAAGCGAACAACACCCTGCACTTGAAGGGGTTGGACGCAACATTTTAATTGCCGTGCCGATTATAGTTTCGGGCGATGTTACGGGAGCGGTGGTTTTGCTTTCTAACGAAACATCGGAAAAGTATGAAGAAAGCGACCTTAAAATTGCGGCTGTTGCGGCTCGTTTTTTAGGCAAACAGATGGAAGAATAAAAAGTAAACCGAGCGTGGAAATTTCCCGCTCGGTTTTAGTTTATTTACTTTCGATAAATTCTTTACCGCCCATATAGGGTTGTAATGCTTTAGGAATTTTAATTGTGTACTTTTTACCGTCAAACGACAGGTTATTTTCAAGGAATGCAATTAACATTCTGGGCGGAGCAACAACGGTGTTGTTAAGGGTGTGTGCCAAATACTTCTTACCGTCCGCACCTTTAACACGGATACCCAAACGTCTTGCCTGTGCATCACCCAAATTAGAACAAGAGCAAACTTCAAAGTACTTCTTCTGTTTGGGACTCCACGCTTCAATGTCGTATGACTTAACCTTTAAATCAGCCAAGTCACCGGTGCAACATTCAAGTGTTCTTACAGGGATATCCATACTTCTGAAAAGTTCAACCGAATAGCTCCACATTTTGTTAAACCATTCCATACTTTCTTCGGGTTTGCAAATAACAATCATTTCCTGCTTTTCAAATTGGTGAATACGGTAAATTCCCCGTTCTTCAATACCGTGCGCACCCTTTTCTTTGCGGAAACAGGGGGAATAGCTTGTAAGGGTTAAGGGGAGTTTTTCTTCTTCGGTAATAGTGTCAATAAACTTACCGATCATCGAATGTTCCGAAGTACCTATTAAGTAAAGGTCCTCGCCCTCGATTTTGTACATCATAGCGTCCATTTCTTCAAAACTCATAACGCCGGTTACAACGTGGCTTCTAATCATAAACGGAGGGATACAGTAAATAAAGCCCTTGTCAATCATAAAGTCCCTTGCATAAGCCAAAACCGCCGAATGAAGACGTGCAATGTCGCCCATAAGGTAGTAAAATCCCTCGCCTGCAACCTTGCCGGCTGCCTCTTTATCAATTCCGTCAAACGCCGCCATAATATCGGTATGGTAAGGAATTTCAAAATCGGGGTTGGTTTGTTCGCCGTAGCGGGTTACTTCAACATTTTCGCTGTCATCCTTGCCGACAGGAACACTTGCGTCCACAATGTTGGGGATTTTCATTTGAATTTCCAAAACTTTTTTGGAAAGTTCGGTTTCGGTTTCCTCCAGCGCCTTTAATTCTTCGGCTTGCTCGTTTACAAGTTTTTTCATTTCTTCGGCTTCGGCACGTTTTCCCTGTCCCATAAGCATACCGATTTGTTTGCTTATTTTGTTACGGTTGGCACGAAGTTCGTTTGCACGGTTGTTTGCGGCGCATTTTTGGGTGTAAAGTTCAATGACTTCGTCTACAAGCGGAAGTTTTGAATCCTTAAATTTCTTTTTAATATTTTCCTTTACTAATTCGGGATTTTCACAAATAAATTTAATATCCAGCATTTTTTCTCCTCCAAAGGGCAAAATAATACAGCTACATTATAGCACAACCATTATATTATGTCAATTTTTAGCACAAAAATTTATAATTGCGGTACCTAAACTGACACAAATTCTTGACAAAATTGAATGAACGCCGTATAATAAACGTAATATAAAGCATTTTGGAGGATTAAAAATATGATTAGTGCCGGCGATTTTAGAAATGGCGTAACTTTTGAAGAAGACGGAAACGTGTTACAGGTTGTTGAATTTCAACACGTTAAACCCGGAAAAGGTGCCGCTTTTGTAAGAACAAAAATTAAAAACGTTATTACCGGTGCGGTTGTTGAAAAGAGTTACAACCCTACCGCAAAATTCCCCACCGCATTTGTTGAAAGAAAGGATATGGAATATTCTTATTCGGACGGTGACCTTTACTACTTTATGGACCAAGAAACTTACGATATGGTTCCGATTAACGCAAGCGACTTGGGCGATAACTTTAAGTTTGTAAAAGAAAATATGGTTTGCAAAATCTTGTCTTACAAGGGCAATGTTTTCGGTATTGAACCGCCCACATTTGTTGAATTGCAAGTAACCCAAACCGACCCCGGTTTTGCAGGTAACACCGCTACCAACGCCACAAAACCCGCAACTGTTGAAACAGGTGCGGAAATCCGCGTACCGCTTTTCATTAACGAAGGCGATATGGTTCGTATTGATACCCGCACAGGCGAATATATGGAACGTGCATAATTTTAACGGAGGTATTTTATAATGGATATTTGTGAAAAAATTGCTTATATAAAAGGTTTGGCAGAAGGTCTTTCGCTTGACGAAACCACAAAAGAAGGCAAAATTCTTGCCGCTATTATTGATTTACTCGGTGATATTACGGAAGAAATTTGCGACATTGAAGACGGCTGTGACGAACTCTTAGAACAAATTGACGCAGTTGATGAAGACTTGGCTTCTTTGGAAGACATTATTTACGAAGACGATGAAGACGATTGTGAATGCGACTGTGACTGCGACTGCGAAGATGATGAAGTTTACGAAATTGAATGTCCCGCTTGTAACGACGTTATTTATCTTGACGCTGATATGCTTGCAGAAGAAGGTATGGTTTGCCCCAACTGCGGAACAGATCTTGAATTTGATTTTGACGGTTGCGACTGTGATTGTGACTGTGACTGCGGTTGCGAAGAAACCGAAGAATAATTTTTAAAAAGTCTTTAAATGCCGCACCTTATGTGCGGCATTTTGAATATTTGAAGGTAGTTATGAATAAAACGGAATTAAAACTTGAATACGAAATTTGCGAAAATGAAAATTCGGGAATACCGGTAATTGTGGTGGCGGCAGGCAATTCTACCCGTATGAAAGGCACTAATAAACAGTTGGCGCTTTTGGGCGGAATCCCCGTTATTATAAGAACGTTGCGTAATTTTGAAAACAGCAAGGATATTTCAAACATAATTTTGGTTGTAAAAGATACCGATTTGTTTGAATTTCAAATGCTAACGCATAAATATATGATTACCAAAATTTCGGATATTGTGTGCGGCGGAAATTCACGTCAGGAATCGGTTTTAAACGGTTTTGCACGGCTTAAAGATACCGACAAATCGGTTTTAATACATGACGGAGCAAGACCTTTTGCAGATGAAAAAATTATAAATTCCGTCGTTTCCGCTCTGAATTCACACTCGGCGGTGACCTGTGCCGTAAAGGTTAAGGATACTGTTAAGAAAATTGATAAGGACGGCAAGGTTATAAAAACTTTGAAACGTGACTCTTTGGTTGCGGTGCAAACTCCCCAGGGAGTAGAAAAGGAAAAATATTTAGAGGCGGTTAAAAATGTAAATGTAGCCGATTTTACCGACGATACTTCCATAATGGAAGCGGCGGGATATGATGTTTTCACGGTTGAGGGAAGTTACAAAAACATCAAAATCACAACCCAAGAGGATATGATTTCCGCTAACGCCTTTTTAAATCAGGAGGATTAAAATGCGAATAGGTCACGGTTATGACGTTCACAAATTTACCGAAAACCGCAAATGTATAATCGGCGGTGTGGAAATTCCCTTTGAAAAAGGGTTGCTCGGTCATTCGGATGCCGATGTTTTACTTCACGCAATTTGTGACGCTTTGTTAGGTGCGGCGGCACTTGGGGATATAGGCAAGCATTTTCCCGATAATGACAACTCATTTTTAAATATTGACAGCCGCATTTTACTGCGTAAAACGGTGGAACTTTTGGAAGAAAAGGGTTATCAAGTCGGCAATATTGATGCTACGGTTATTGCCCAAAAGCCGAAAATGGCACCCTATATTTCGCAAATGGCGGAAAATATTGCAAAGGATTGTAAGACCGATATTAAAAATATAAATGTTAAAGCCACAACCGAAGAGGGACTTGGGTTTACAGGTGAACTTCTGGGTATATCTGCCCACGCAGTATGTATTATCGAGTAATAAAATAGGACGGGTTATCATACTTTTTATTGGTGATAAGTATGAAACTTTATTTTGTTATTTCCAAAAAGAATTTGGCGGTAATTTTGGCGGCGGTTATAATCGGACTTATTTTAATAGGTCAGTTTTTTACCGCAAAACAGGACGGATTTGTGGGTTCTACCAACGCAAAAAGGGTAGAATTTTTGAAAAGTTTGGGACTTGCGGTAAATGAAACCCCCACCGAAGTTAAAAATATTACAATACCCGAAAATTTCGGCGAAGTTTATAAAAACTATAACAATTTACAAATAGAAAGCGGTTTCAACCTTGAAAAATATAAGGGAAAATCTGCCCAAGTATATACCTATTCTTTGGAAAACGAAACTGTCGCTCATTTAATTGTTTGCAATAACAAAATTGTGGGCGGTGATATATCCGATAATGAATTTGACGGAAAAATTACAGCACTTAAAGGTAAAGAAAAATGACCGAACAAAGATTTGATAAAATAATAGCATCGCAGTTTAATATTTCACGCAAGGATGCACGAGCAGGAATAAGAAAAGGCAAAGGCGTTGTGGACGGACAGGTTGTTAAAGACCCTGCGGCACAAATATCCGTAAATTCGCAAATTGTTTTCGACGGCAAAAAACTTAATTATAAAGAGCATATTTATATTTTAATGAACAAACCCAAAGGAGTGCTTTCGGCATCAAGTGATAAGAAAAAACA
Organism: Acutalibacteraceae bacterium; assembly: GCA_036310925.1. Lineage (GTDB taxonomy): Bacteria > Bacillota > Clostridia > Oscillospirales > Acutalibacteraceae > UBA737. The sequence goes on along the minus strand of JAXJQX010000008.1, from coordinate 210,505 downwards.
AACCGTTGTAGATTTAGTACCGAAAGAACTTAAACGCAACAACCTTTTTCCCGTAGGTCGGCTGGATAAAGACACAACCGGACTTTTAATTATAACCGACGACGGCGAGTTTGCACACAATGCAATATCCCCTAAAAAGGATATTTTCAAAACCTATATAGCCGAACTTGACGGCGAAGTTACCGAGCAAATGGTGGATATTTTTGCAAACGGCGTTGTATTGGCAGACGGTACGGTTTGTAAAAAAGCGTATTTAAGACCGCTTTGCGGAAACAAAGCGGAAATAAAAATAAGCGAGGGTAAATACCACCAAATCAAGCGTATGTTCGGCAGGGTAGGTCTTGGTGTTAACCAACTTTCGAGAGTGGCGTTCGGCTCACTCCGCCTGGACGAAAATTTAAACCCCGGTCAATGCCGTGAACTTGAAACTTGGGAAATAAAGGCAGTTTTAAGCCAAGATTAACACAAATATAGCAAATTTCAACAAAAGGTTATTCTCAATATTGGGTATTATTCGCATAGCAATTTTTCTCCAAATTTGTTATAATAACAACTGTTAAAATATGTTTTCAGCAATAGGAGGCTGCAAAATGGCAAGTTTATCACTTCGCAATGTTTACAAAAGATATCCCGGCGGTGTAACAGCCGTTACAGACTTCAACCTTGAAATTAAGGATAAGGAATTTATCATTCTCGTAGGTCCTTCAGGTTGCGGTAAATCTACCACTTTAAGAATGGTAGCAGGTCTTGAAGAAATTTCGGACGGCGAAATTTACATCGGCGACCGTCTTGTAAATGACGTTGCTCCTAAAGACCGTGATATTGCAATGGTTTTCCAAAACTATGCACTTTATCCTCATATGACCGTGTTTGACAATATGGCTTTCGGTCTTAAACTCCGCAAAACACCTAAGGATGAAATCCGTCGCCGTGTTGAAGAAGCAGCCCGTATTCTTGATATTGAACACCTTCTTGAACGTAAACCGAAGGCATTGTCCGGCGGTCAGCGTCAACGTGTTGCTTTGGGTCGTGCAATCGTTCGTGAACCGAAAGTATTCTTGCTTGACGAACCTCTTTCCAACTTGGATGCTAAACTCCGTGCGCAAATGCGTACCGAAATTTCTAAACTTCACCAACGTCTCGGTACAACCTTTATTTACGTAACCCACGACCAAACCGAAGCTATGACAATGGGTACCCGTATCGTAGTTATGAAGAGCGGTCTTATTCAACAGGTTGATACTCCTCAAAACCTTTATCTCCGTCCTTGCAACCTATTTGTTGCCGGATTTATCGGTTCTCCTCAAATGAACTTTATCGAATCCAAAATTCTTAAAGAAGGTAACGACTTCTTTGTAGAATTCGGTTCTGAAGATACCAAAACACGTGCAGGTGTTAAATACAAAATTAAACTTCCGGCTGATAAAAACAAGAACGATTGTCTTGTTCCTTATATTGACAAGGAAGTTATTATGGGTATCCGTCCCGAAGATGTTCACAACGAAGCAGAACTTCTTGAAAAATTCAAAGACGGTATTGTTGAAGCAAACGTAGAAGTTACCGAACTTATGGGTGCTGAAACTTACCTCTATATGAACTGCGAAGGTCAACAAATCAACGCACGTGTTGCTCCTACAAATACAGCACGTCCCGGCGATAAAATTCAAATCGCTCTTGAACCCAACAAGATTCACATTTTTGATAAAGATACCGAAATTACAGTTACTAACTGATAATTTAGTAACTTAATGAAAAACCTCAACACGTAGAAAGCGTTCTTTCGCTTTCTACGTGTTTTTTATATTTAATAAGTTCTTTTATACTAAGGAACAATTAACCTAATGTAAGGATACTTTATGCTTTTATAATAGAAATAAGAAACGGACGAAAAATTTTCGCCCGTTATTTGTCAATTAAATTTAATATCCTATTTCCTCGCCGCAAAGTATTACGGTCATTCTTTCTTTATCCTTTTGTAATGCCGAAATAAGGTAATTACGGCATATTCGACTGTCACACCTGCAACCATCGGTAAATTTTGGCTTATCATTGTTTAAAAGTGAAATACAGCGACCTAATTTAACACAAGGGTTATTCAGTCCCAAACGCACACAGTTTTTTGGTGCGGCAACCTTTTTCACACGCAAAAATGCTTCATCCAAATCTTTTACTATTTTATTTACACCAACAACCATAATAACCTTTTTAGGGCCGAATGCAATAGCCGAAATGCGGTTTGCAAAGCCGTCAACATTTAGCAACTCCCCGTCCTCGGTTACGGCATTAGTCGAGCAAAAATAATAATCTATTCCTATTACGCTTTTAAAAATTTCAGTTTTTTCCTCAGGCGTTATTCCCTCCCTATTGCGGTTTAAAAATGTATAGCAGGGTTTGTTAATCAAGTCCCACACACCGCTTTGATGCAAGGAAACCGAACCGCCCGCACTGATGACCGCACCATCACAGAGCAAACTTTCGATTTTTTCAATTACCTCTGTCTTTGTTTCACAATAAAAAGCATTTATATTGTTTTTATTTAAATTGTTTAGGGTTTTCTCAATTCTATCATTCATACTAACACTTCCTTTTTTTAAGAATACCACAATTTACAAAAAACCGCAATAAAAAATAAGGGAGAAGATTTTAAAACCTTCTCCGCTTAAATTCAATTAGAATCAGTTGCCGAATTTAGCAACGTTAAGTTTAATTCCGGGGCCCATTGTTGTTGCAACTACGCAAGACTTGATGTATTGACCTTTTGTAGCAGCCGGTTTTGCTTTAACGATTGCAGCCATAAGAGTGTCAAAGTTCTCTTGAAGTTTTTCTGCACCGAAAGAAACTTTACCTATGGGGCAGTGAATGATGTTTGTTTTGTCAAGACGGTATTCAATTTTACCTGCTTTTGCTTCGGCAACTGCTTTAGCAACGTCAGGAGTAACTGTACCTGCCTTGGGGGTAGGCATTAAGCCACGGGGACCTAAAACCTTACCGAGACGACCTACAAGACCCATCATATCGGGTGTTGCAATAACAACATCATAGTCAAGCCAGTTTTCGTTTTGGATTTTAGCAATCATTTCTTCTGCACCAACGAAATCCGAACCTGCTTCTTCGGCGGCTTTTGCATTGTCGCCTTTGGCAATAACAAGGGTTCTTACAGTTTTACCTGTACCATTGGGAAGAACTACAGCACCTCTAACCTGTTGGTCAGCGTGGCGGGAGTCAACACCCAAACGAACGTGAATTTCAACTGTTTCGTCAAATTTAGCAGTACCTGTTTTAACAGCGAGTTCTACTGCTTCGTTTACATCGTAAAACTTACCAGTTTCGATAAGTTTTGCGCTGTCATTATACTTTTTACCGTGTTTCATTTTTTACCTCCAAGTGGTTAAATCGGAATTTTCCTCCCACGAGAGAAGAATTAATCTACTACTTCAACACCCATACTGCGGGCAGTACCTGCTATCATACTCATAGCAGACTCGATGCTTGCAGCATTTAAATCAGGCATTTTAGTTTCAGCGATTTTTTGAATTTGTTCTTTTGTGATTTTTGCAACCTTAGTTTTGTTAGGTGTGCCCGAAGCACTTTCAATACCGCATGCTTTTTTAATAAGAACAGCAGCAGGCGGAGTTTTGGTAACAAAACTGAAAGAACGGTCTGCATAAACGGTGATGATAACAGGAATGATAAGACCTACATCGTTTTTGGTTCTTTCGTTGAATTCCTTTGTAAACGCCATAATGTTTACACCGTGCTGACCGAGAGCAGGACCTACCGGGGGAGCCGGTGTTGCTTTACCTGCAGGGATTTGTAACTTAATGTAACCTGTAATTTTCTGAGCCATTTTAATTTGCACCTCCATTATTCGTGGTAACAGTGTTTTTAACACTTGGCGGAACGGTCATATTCCGTCCCTCCCACCGTGACATAAAAAATATTATGTCGGAACTTAATAAGCATTTCTGCGAATTAATTTAATCTTCTACGGTAGCGATTTGGTCAAGTTCCAACTCAACCGGTGTTTCTCTACCGAACATAGAAAGAACTACGCAAACGTTATTATTTTCGGTATCAACCGTTTTAACAACACCTGTGTATCCTTCCAAAGGACCGCTGATAATTTTAACATTATCGCCTTCCTTGTAACCAACCTCAACGCTGTGCTTTTCTACGCCGAGAGCGGCAACTTCTTCCTGTGTAAGCGGTACCGGTTTAGAAGCCGGACCGACAAAACCCGTACAACCGCGTATGTTTCTTACAACATACCAACTGTCATCGGTAACTATCATCTTAATAAGGACATATCCGGGGAAAATTTTGCGTTCTACTTCACGCTTTTTATCTTCCTTAATTTCGGTAACTGTTTCGGTAGGGATTTTAATATCCTGTATTAAATCCTGCATACCTCGGCTTTCAACCATTGTTGCCAAGTCGCTTGCTACTTTGTTTTCATATCCCGAATAAGTATGAACGACGTACCATTTTGCTTCTTGCGATTCAGACATAATCTACCTCCGTATCTTATGCGCCCAAGATAAGACCAAGCAAACGTCCGAGACCGAAATCAACCACCCAAATTAAAGCGCCTACGATTAAGCACATAATAAGCACGATAACGGTGTTTTTAACAACATCACGGAAACCGGGCCAAACAATTTTCTTAACTTCGCTCTTATTATCACGGAAGAAAAGAGCAATACGCTGACAAATTGTTTTCTTTTCGCCTTTTGATTCTTTGGCTTCAATATAGTCGTCAATCAAAAGATATGCTGCAGCCGATATTGTGAAAACAAACAGAACAATCGGTAAAAGGATTGCCAATTTGCTGTAAACAATACTTGAAACTTCGGGCAAAGGACGTTTATCCACAAATTTCCAAGGATTGCTAACGGTAATTACCAACATATAAACTGCTGAAATAATACCAAAAACCGGAGCAGAATAGCGAAGTGATTTTGACTTAAACGAAAATGCACTCATCACAGCGGAAATGGCAGTTGTTAAGAAGCAGAAAAGAATGTCTGCCGACTTTGCCATATCGTAAACTGTTTCAGAAACTGTTACCTTGCTGCCGAAACCTAACTGCGCTGCAACGAAAGAAACATCGTTACCGCCCGAAGTTACGGTAGCAAAAGGGACAAAGAACAAAACAAGTGCGCCAAAACCGAAAACAATCGCCAAAATTTGAACGATTCTGTTTATAGTTTTCATTCCTGCACCCTCCTACTTTGTTTCCTTGTGTAGGGTGTGCTTTTTACAGAACCTACAGTACTTGTTCATTTCAAGTCTATCAGGGTCGTTCTTCTTGTTTTTCATGGTATTGTAGTTGCGTTGTTTGCACTCTGTGCAAGCAAGTGTGATTTTAACTCTCATAACGGCACCTCCCGCTTTACGGAAATATTTTTTGCTTTTACTCTTGTAAAAGTAAACGCCTCCCTCGGTTATGGGTTATATCGCACCGTTATACTATATTTAGTAGTACAACGAAAAGCACTATGCAATATATAGTTTCCCTTTAAAACCGGCTCTTATTGCAAAAAAAAAGAACCTTTCAGAGGTATAGCAATTATACCATAAACTCCCTGAAAGGTCAAGTATTTTTTTCAAGTTATTACTTATGATAGGTTGAACCCTCGTTAATTTTAAAAGAACGGTAAATTTGTTCCAAAAGCATTATTCTGAACAGTTGGTGCGGAAAGGTCATTTTAGAGAGTGAAAGTTTAAAATCGCTTAAATTTTTAATACTATCGTACAATCCGTAAGAACTGCCGATAACAAAGGTTATTCCCTTTCCGTTGTTTTCTAAATCACCTATTTTTTGGGCAAATTCCTCGCTTGAAAGCGGTTTTCCTTCAACACAAAGGGAGAAAACGTAATTTCCGCTCGGGATTTTTTTAATAATCGCTTCCGCCTCTTTTTGAAGGGCGGTATCTATTTCCGATTTAGAGGGTTTTTCACCCAACTTTGACGGTTCAATTTCAATCAAATTCAAATTGCAGTATCTTGAAAGCCGTTTTTGATACTCTGCCGATGCATCACGCAGATATTTTTCCTTTAATTTGCCTAAAGCAATAACCGTAACTTTAATCATATAACCGTTACCCCGTTTCGGTCAGGTCTTGCCACGGTTAAAATATAGTCTTTTCCGTTTTGTGCCAAACAATCCATTAAACCGGCTTCCGCACAACTTTTTGCAAGCATTGGGGTGTTATTTTGACGGCTTAAATGCCCCAAAATAAACCTTGTTGTACCGCTTTTTAATAATAAAGGCAGTTCCCCTGCACAAGCATTATTAGATATGTGACCGTTTTCGGACAAAATTCTAACCTTTAAATAGGGCGGATACGGTCCTCTTTTTAACATTTCAATATCGTGGTTAGATTCAAGCAAAACCAAATCACTGCCGCTAATTGCGGTTCTAACAGAGTCGGTCACAACCCCTAAATCGGTACAGACCGAAACCTTTTTACCGTCCGGCAGATTAAGTACATAACCGCTCGAACCTTTACAGTCGTGGCTTGTGGCAAAACGGCTGACACCTATTCCGCAAATATCTGCGGTGTTATCATGAAGCAAAACAACCTCCGTTTTAGGGGGAATTTTATTCATATTTGCTAAAGTTTCGGCAGTTTCTTCCGAAGTAATAAGTTTTGCACCGGTTTTATTTAAAAGGGTTTTAAGCCCCATAATGTGGTCACTGTGTTCATGGGTTACGGCAATTGCTTTTATTTCGGCAATATCCCCGCCTGCTGAAATCAGGGCATCGCTTATTCTTTTCATAGATGCTCCTGCGTCTATTAGTATTCCGCCGTTTTTAGTGCCTATATATGTACTGTTTCCCGAAGAACCGCTGAAAAGCGGACAAATTCTTGACATTTTTAACCTCTTTCAAAATAACAGCTTTAAAAAATTATGGGAGGGTACGGAAACCCTCCCCTTAAAACTAATTATACCTTGGTTTCAAACCCCGATTATGCGTTTTTTATAATCTTTTGACCGTCAGGCAGGTAAACCCTTTTAATGTTTGCGCCTAAATTGGTGAATTTTTCTACCACATCTTCATATCCACGGTCGATACGCTCGATTTCTTCAATTTCGGTTACACCGTTTGCAACAAGTCCCGCAATTATCATAGCCGCCCCCGCACGCAAATCCACCGCTTTAACCGGTGCGCCGCCGAGTTGGTTAACACCTGTTATTACCGCCGTCTTACCGTCCACCTGAATATCCGCACCCATAAGGGTTAGTTGTTCGACATATCTAAAACGGTTGTCCCAAACACCTTCGGTAACAATGCTTGTGCCGTTTGCAACCGCTAATACCGTTGCCATTTGGGGTTGCATATCGGTTGGGAAACCGGGGTGAGGCATTGTTTTAACATTGCATTTTTTAGGACGTTCGGTCATTGTAACCCTAACCGCCTCGTCATACTCGGTAATTTTGGCTCCCGTTTCACGAAGTTTTGCTATAATGGATTCCAAGTGTTTGGGTGTAACATTTTCAATTAAAACATCACCTTTAGTGGCAACCGCCGCCGCCATATAGGTGCCTGCTTCGATTTGGTCGGGTATAATGCTGTAGTTTGTTCCGTTAAGTGAGTTTACACCACGGATTTTAATAACGCTTGTGCCCGCACCCATAATGTTAGCACCCATAGAGTTTAGGAAGTTTGCTAAATCTACTATATGCGGTTCTCTTGCGGCATTTTCAATAACGGTAAGCCCTACCGCTTTTACCGCCGCCAACATTATATTTATAGTAGCACCGACCGAAACAACATCTAAATAAATTGAACTGCCACGTAAAGTTTCTGCTTTAGCGTCCACCATTCCGTCCTCGTAATCGACCGTAGCACCAAGTGCTTCAAAGCCCTTAATATGTTGGTCAATAGGTCTTACACCGAAATTGCACCCGCCGGGCGGCGCAACTTTTGCCTTTTTCATTCTGCCAAGCAAAGCACCTAAAAAGTAACTTGAAGCACGCATACCCTCCGCCATTTGTTTTGAAACAACAAAGGAATTTATGTTTTTAGGGTCAATTTCAACTGTTGATTTATTTATAAGCTTTACGTTTGCACCTAAAGCACTCATTACTTTTAAAATATTGGCAACGTCTGAAATATTGGGAAGATTTTCTATTATACAAGGACTGTCCGCCAAAAGAACTGCCGGAAGAATTGCAACTGCGGCATTTTTTGCCCCGCTTATTCGGACTTTGCCTTTTAAAGGATTGCCGCCGGAAATTACAAATCTTTCCAAGTGATTCACCCCAATCTATTGAATTTATCACAATAATAGCATAACCAAATTTATTAACAATTACATTATATACTATCTATATACATATTGTCAATTTTTAATTATTAAAAATGGAAAATGGTCGGTTTACCGACCATTTTTAAACTTAATTGATTTTGCCGTAAAGCGGTATATCGCTGTCCTTTTTCGGTTCACGTGAAGGTGCGTTTACCACGTTATTTTGTGCGGTGTTTCTGCGTGAACGTCCGTCACGTCTTTGGGAATTACTGCGCATAGGTCTTAACTCCTTACCTTCGGGACCTATTACAACACGTCTTGCAACCCCTTCACCGAAAGAAGCCGAGGTGACACCGTCTATTGCCTGTACTGCGGTATGAATAATACGGCGTTCATAAGGGTTCATCGGCTCTAAAGTACGACATTTGCCGGTTTTTAAAACCTGTGCCGAAATGCGTTTGGCAAGGTTTGTAAGGGTTTCTTCCCTTTTTTTACGGTAATCACCGATGTTAAGCGAAACTTTAAAATATCCGCCTCCGTTGCTTGCGGCAAGACTTGCAAGATACTGCAAAGAATCCAAAGTTTCGCCCCTGTGACCTATAATTGCGCCGAAATCATCACACACTATTTCAATTATTGCGGAATTTTCTCTTTGTGCCGCTTTAAATTCCACATTACCGCAACCGAGTTTTGCCAAAATCGGTTTTAAATATTCAATAGCCCTTGCGGCGGGTGAATTTTCGTCTATCTCGCTTTCGCTTACCATAGGTATTGTTTCTTTTGCGGGTGCGCTTTTTTCTTTAACTTCTGCCGGTTTTTCGGCTGTTTCTTTCGGATTTGTTTTGGGTGGATTTTTCTTTTTCGGTTTTTGTTTTCGGTCGGGCAGTTCAACAAACGCCTTTACTTCGGCTTTAGCGCCGCCGAAAAGTCCCAAAACTTTTTTCTTCGGCATTGAAATTATTTCAAACTGAACGTCATCTTCTTCGGATGCGTTTAAATTTAATATTGCATTTTCTTTGGCTTCGTCAATAGTAGAGCCCAATCCTATTGCTTCTTTAATCAAAGCGTATTCCTCCTTTAATCCTCTGTTTTAGGGGTTAATTTTGCAATCTGCCCCGCTTCAAAATCACATTGTTTTGTAAGTTCCTTGCTGCGTTCTTTGGACAAAAGTTTGTGCGGACCGTAATATTTTTGTATTGCCACTTGAATAAGACCGCCAAGCAGTGATGAACAAGCCCAATAGAAAGTAACACCACCCGGCAAACTAAAACCGATAAAGAGTGACACTAAAGGCATTGTAAGCATCATACCCGCCATACTCGGAGCGTCGGGATTGGTTTTCTTTTGCATTCTCATAGAAAGCAAACTTGAAAGGATCTGGGAAGCAAACGCCAAAATCGGCATTATCCAAATTTTTTGAAAATCGCCGAAAATATTGAACGAAAAATGGGGTGTTTCGGTTAAGTTTATGCCGAAGAAATCAAAACTGATACTTTTGCTCGCCTCTAAAATTTCGGGTGAAGAAATTTTACCCGAAAGTACGGCACCGATTATTTGAAGTTCGCTTCTGCCCTGAACTATTTTAACGCCGGTGTCCTGCAAAGCCGTAGTTGCGGTTTCAATAACGCCTTTGTCAACACCCATTAAATAAGTAATAGGTGACATAATAAGCCAGTAAATGCTTAACATAATAACCAAGCGGAAAATCATGGGAAGACAACCGCCCGACATGGAAATATTTTCATCTTGATACAACTGTTGCATTGCGGTGTTGTATTTTTGCTTATCGTCGCCGTATTTTTTCTTTAATTCGTCAAGTTTCGGCTTAATACGGGTTTGTTGTACCGTGGATTTTTGGCTTTTTACTGTAAGCGGAATAAACGCTAAATTTATAAGTAAAGTAAAAACAAAAACGGAAATTGCAAAATTGCCGTTAAAACAACTTGCAATAAGACGTAATATCCAACCCAGCGGGATATTTATGATATTAAATAATGTTTGCATTTATACTCTCATCCATTCAATAATATGGTTATTTTTTAACTTTGTTTTTAGGCGGAACAGGGTCGTAACCGCCTTTGCAAAAAGGATTGCACCTTAAAATTCTTAAAATTGCCAGGGCGGTGCCTTTTAGTGCACCGTGAATGCTTATTGCCTCTATAGCGTATTGCGAACAAGACGGCGTAAAACGGCAACAGGCAATTTTACGCGGTGAAATACATACCTGATAAAATCTTATAAGTTTAATCAGTAATTTTTTCATAATTTTCTTCTTTTAAAGCACCGGCATCAAGTAGTAGTTTGTGTAGGTGTTCTGCCACGACTGTGCTTTTAACATTAAGTATGCGAGTTCTCGCAACAATTACAAAATCAAGTCCTTCCCGAATTTCGGGCAGAACCGAACAAAAAGCCGCCGTTATAACACGCTTTGCACGGTTGCGTAAAACGGCTTTGCCGATTTTTTTGCCTGCGGTAATTCCAAGCCGTACATTATGAAATCTGTTTTTTGTTACATACACAACAATATAAGGGGAAAGATAAGATTTACCCCTATTGTAAGCACGGCGAAAATCACGGTTTTCCTTTAATTTAAGCAAATTCATATTAAAAGGAAAAGCCACATGGAGTGGCTTTTAGTAAGATAATTTCTTTCTTCCTTTTGCTCTGCGACGTGCAAGAACCTTGCGGCCGTTAGCAGTTGCCATTCTCTTTAAGAAACCGTGCTCTTTCTTACGGTGAAGTTTTTTAGGTTGATATGTTCTCTTCAACTTGAACCCTCCTTAATATCAGATTGGCGGTTACACAGCGGTAATACCCCTTATACATAACCTTACGATTTTAGATTATACCTTAAAACACCCTATAATGTCAAGAAAAATTTTACTCAACTTTATAAAGCATACAAGGTCTTCCGCCCGTTTCGTAGTTCATTTCGCCTATTACCCTGCCCGATTCGGAAAGGTAGTTCATATATCTTCTGACAGTTACTCCCGTAAGCCCTATTTCGCCTGCAATTTGGTCGCCTGTAAACCAAACACCCGAATTTTCCCTTAAATAGTCCATAATGCACTGCATTGTTTTTTCCTGTATACCTTTGGGAAAAAGGTCTTGGGTGTTTTTGCGGGAATTTACTATAATACTGTCAATATTCGACTGATTGAGTTTTTCAATATCCTTTAAAGCATTTATTTTAGCAATATATTTTTCCAGCGCCATTTGAAAGCGGTCAAAGGTAAAGGGTTTTACAAGGTAATCCACAACCCCCAAATGAAGTGCTTCTTCTAACGAGTCGATATCGTTTGCGGCGGTTACCATAATAACGTCTGTGGTGATTTGACGGTTTCTTATTTCCCTTAATGTTTCAAATCCGTTCATTTTGGGCATATAAACATCAAGAATCATAAGGTCAATATCGGTTTTTTCAAGCAAACCCAATGCACTCATACCGTCACCGCATTTGCCTACAAGCGTAAAATTTTTGTTTCTTCTAATGTACTGTTCGTTTATCATTGCAACCATCGGGTCATCTTCTACAATTAAAACCTTATACATTTTACTTCTCCTTAATAAAACTTACCGAAAACGAAGTTCCGACATTTTCTTGCGATTCCACCGTAATTTTACCGCCGAAATTTTCAACCGTTGTCTTAACCTGATAAAGTCCCGTGCCTCTTCCCTCTCCCTTTGTGGAAAAGCCGTTGTTAAATATTAAGTCAATATTTTGGGGTGAAATTCCGCTTCCCGTATCGTCCACCGTTATCAGCACCGCACCGGGTTTGGAATAAATACCGAACAGCAATTCTTTTTGGGCGTTAAAATCGGTGTTTTGGTTCATTGAATCAAAGGCATTGTCAAGCAAATTGCCTATAACGGTTATTAGCATTTCGGAAGGCAGATTCATATCTGCCGAGTTGTAACAACAACCCTCACGCAGAATAAAATTTACATTGAGTTCGGAAGCCCTTGCGATTTTTCCTATCAAAAGTGCCGCCACCGACGGCTCGCTTACGGCATTCATAACCTTACTTATATTTTCCCTTTGTACCATTGTAATGTTTTGAATATACGAACACGCCTCCGGGTACATTTCCATTTGAATAAGTCCCAAAATTACGTGAAGTTTGTTAGTAAAATCGTGATTATTGGCACGCATAGAATCCACAAGATACCGTGTTCCCGATAAATCTTCCATAAGTTTGGTATATTCCGCCCTGTTATGCAAAACCAAAATACTGCCCACCGTATTTCCGTCTTCCTTAATCGGTACTCGGTCTAAAATAACATCTTGGTTTGTAAGGCGTATATTAAGTTCCTTTTTTTCGCTTTTCACACTGCGGGAAATTTTTTCGTCCCCGAAAATTTCAATATTTTTTCCCACAAGTTCGGTTTGTTTTCGGTCGGACAACATTCTTGCCGCCGATTCGTTTATAAACTGTATATCGCCGTTTATGTCGGTTGCTATAATACCCTCCTCCAAAGTTTCAAGGATATTATCCCGCATTTTATACATTACAGTAAATACATCGGGTTCGTAACCCATTAAACTTTTTTTAACCGTTTTGGAAAGTTTAACGGCAACGGTAAGTTCAATTAAAACCGCCACAACCGTAATAGCCAAAAAGATTAAAAGCATTTGGGTAATTTCGGTTTTAATATTTTTCATAAGCATAATCGCCATAACCACGCCGATATATTCACCGTCTTCATTATAAACGGCGGCATAAGCACGGCGTTGACTGCCCGAAGGCCCTTGCTCGTTTACGGCATAGTAGCTACGGTTTTTGTCCGAAAAATCGGGCAAATTGCCGGTATACTGCGTACCTATAAGTTCACGGTTGGAGTGATATATGCGAATATTTTGCTTATCCACAACCGAAATAACGTCAATATCGTCCAAAGTACCTTTAAGTGTATCAAGATAATGGGATACCGTCTCATTGTTTTCCGAAACCTTGCCCGTAAGTATGGGGGAACGTGCAATCGACTCTGCCACATTCTTAAGATTTTGGTCACGCTTTTCGGTTTCAAAATGAAGGTTTATAAAACTTCCCGAAACACCCAAAATAAATGCTAAAGATATAATTAAAATAAGTTGCACCCTGAAAAAAGTATGTTGCACACCTTTAAGTGAAACCCGCTTATTATCGCTTTTTTTATATTTCTTTTTCATGAAATCATCATCCGTTTTTGATTTTAATTCTTTGGCAATTATACCACAAAATGCGTAAAATTGCAATTTTTAACCTTTTTAAAGGACTTTTGAAAGTAAAGTAAATAAAACAAACCGTGAATTTATGTTTGTATTTTTCAAAATATTTTCTTTTTACGTTTTTGGTGATAATATATATGCGAAATTTAAAAACGCAAAGGAGAAAAAATTTTATGGGTTCAATTTTAGAAACGGTTATGCTTTTATGTTTTGGCTTTTCTTGGCCTCTTAATGTTATTAAGGCACACAAATCAAGAACGGCAAAAGGAACAAGTTTACCTTTTATACTTCTTATAATTACAGGTTATGTAGCCGGTATTTGTGCAAAGGTTCTTACGGGACAAATCAGTTACGTGCTTATTGCTTACATTTTAAATTTGGCAATAGTATTGCTTAACTTATTGGTTTATTTCCGCAACATATCGTTAGACAGAAAGCGTTTAGAAGAAAACGGAGGTTTAGTAAAATGATTAGTTTAGAAACACAAAGATACAATAAATTAAATGCCTTAGCCGAAACCGACGGTATTGTAATTTTTGGTTGCAAGGAAGACAAAAATATACCCACAGGCGAACTTTGCAGAGCATTTTCGGTTGATACTAATGTATATAACCGCAGTTTTGATGAACTTTCCGTAAAAGATGCGGTAGAAGTTTATGAACAAACCGTAGCACCTTTAAACCCCGAAACCCTACTTATTCATTTAGGTGAGGCGGATATTGAATTTTTCACCCAAAACCCCGGCGAATTTGATAACAAATACCGTGAACTTATAAATACGGTAAGAAAGCATAACAAAAAGTGCAGAATTTCGGTCATATCACTTCGCAATTATAAAAACGACCGAAATATTACCGAAATGAACAGGCATTTAAAATATCTTGCCGATTCGGAAAAATGCGAATACGGCGATATTGCAAGTAAAAGGGTTTGGAATCCAAAAGCCGAAATGGAAGCCGTTTCGTTTGTATATTCCATTGGCTTTGTGAACCCAATAAAGAATAAACGTCCTTTATATGACCTTGTAAAAATCCTTTTTTGCTATGAGGCATAAAAATTGATGCTAATAAAAACCGACAGCGTAAAAGCAAAAATGCTTTTACGCTGTTTTGTACCGTTATTAACCGCCGAGGTATGCTTTTTTTACATCTTCGCTTGACGAAAGTTCTGCGCCTGTACCCGAAAGGACAATACTTCCGGTTTCCAAAACATAGGCACGGTCGGAAATTGCGAGCGATTTACCCGCATTTTGTTCAACCAACAAAATAGTTGTGCCGTCCTTGTTAATGTCCTTTATTATTTCAAATACTTGGTCAACAAGCAAGGGTGACAAACCCATAGAGGGTTCGTCCAGCATTAAAAGTTTTGGGTGGGACATTAGCGCACGTCCCATAGCAAGCATTTGCTGTTCACCGCCCGAAAGAGTACCCGCAATTTGGTTTTTACGTTCCGCAAGGCGGGGAAAACGGGTATAAATCTTTTCGATATCCTCCTTAAAAGAGGCATTGTTTTTAATTGAATATGCACCCATAACAAGATTTTCGTAAACCGTAAGTTCTTGGAAAACACGTCTGCCTTCCGGCACTTGGGACATACCTAGATGCACAATTTTATGGCAGGGCATTTTTGTAATATCGTGTCCGTCATAAATAACCGTTCCACCTGCCGACGGGATAAGACCGATTACGCTTTGCATAGTGGTGGTTTTGCCCGCACCGTTAGCACCGATAAGGGTGACAATTTCCCCTTCGTTTACCTCAAAACTAACCCCTTTAAGCGCACGGATAACGCCGTAATTAACCGATAAATCTTTAACTTCTAAAAGTGCCATAGCGTCATCCTCCTATATATGCTTTAATAACTTCGGGGTCATTTAAGGCAACATCGGGTGTGCCCTGTGCCAAAACATTACCGAAATTAAGTACCGTAATTTCGTCACAAAGGCCCGAAACAAACTTCATATCGTGTTCGATTAAAAGAATTGTAACATCAAATTCGTCACGGATACGGCGTACAATACCCATTAAATCTTCGGTTTCGTGGGGGTTCATACCCGCTGCCGGTTCGTCAAGACAAAGCAGTTTCGGGTTGGTTGCAAGCGCCCTTGCAATTTCAAGTTTACGCTGTTTACCGTAAGGCAGGTTGCAGGAAATATTGTTGCGTTCTTCATAAAGTCCCACAACATTCAAAATTTCCTTTGCACGTTCCCGCATTGCTTTTTCTGACTTAAAGTGTTTGGGCAAACGGAAAATACTTGAAAATATTCCGCACTTAAATTGTGGGTTGTTATGTAAACCGACCATTACGTTGCGGATTACCGTCATATTATTAAACAGACGGATATTTTGGAAAGTTCTTGCAATACCTTTATGGTTTATGGTTTCCTGTGTCTTGCCGGTTAAATCTTCCCCTGCAAGCCAGAATTTACCTGTGGTGGGTTTATAAACCCCCGTTATCATATTAAAAACGGTTGTTTTTCCCGCACCGTTAGGCCCTACAAGACCGTAAAGTTGACCTTTTTTAATTTCAAGGTTAAGTCCCTCAACCGCTTTAAGACCGCCGAAGGATATGCCCAAATTTTCGGTTTTTAAAACTGTTAGAGACATTATTTATCCTCCTTTTTTGCGGAATCGGGTTTATAGGGCGAAGAAACCTGCAAATCTACCGAAAGTACTTCGTTCATTTCAATTTTAGTAGGCACACGGTCCCACTTTGCTTCGTCGTCCTTAATATGCGACGGATTATGTTTTGCAGCTTTAAACGAAAGCAACTTTTTAAGATTGTATTTCTCCCTAAAGCCCTTAAGTGCAGGGGCGTTGTTGTAAATTACAAGCACTATAAGTATCAGTGCATAGAACAAATCCTGCAAAACGGCGAGATTACCGGTAAGGATTATTTGCAATTTTACGTCAAGGAAGGTAATAAGAGACGCCGCAATAATAGAGCCTTTAATACTTCCCATACCGCCAAGCACAACCATAACCAATATTTCAATAGAATAGTTGTAACTGAATTTTGCACTTTGAACGGTATAGTTTGAATAACTGTAAAGCACACCGGCAATACCCGCAAAGAACGAAGACACGGTAAAAACTATTAACTTATACTTTGTAACGTTTATACCGGTCGCTTTTGCCGCAATTTCGTTATCACGTATAGAGGTTATTGCCCTGCCGTGTTTGGAACGGATAAGATTTTGAATAACCGAAAGGCAACCCAAAACCAAAATAAAAGCAATAATAAATAAGTACTGTTTGTCAAAACGTGGGGTTTCAAGTCCCAAAGAACCGCCAAAGGATTCATCGCTTGAATTCATAAATATAGAACGCACGATTTCACCGAAAGCGAGGGTTACGATAGCCAAATAGTCACCCCGAAGACGTAAAGCGGGCAAACCGATTACAACGCCGAACAATGCGGCAACCAAACCGCCTATGACAAGGGATACAGCCAAAGCGGGAAACTCACCCAAAGAGGGTTCTAAAAGACAGGCAGTTTTACCGCCTAAATATGCACCTATGCACATAAAGCCGGCATGACCCAAAGAAAGTTCACCCAAAAAACCTACAACCATACTTAACGATACTGCAAGAATTATGGAAATTGCAATTTTTTCGAGGATATACATATCGGAACTTTTCAGTCCCCCCGAAAAAGACATAACGGCAAAAATTACGGTAACTAAGGCGACCGCAATATAGTTAATATAATGTTTCCATTTAATGTTTTTTAAATTTGCCATTATACTTTTTCCCTCCTCTTTTTGCCTAAAATACCGGTTGGACGTACAAGAAGAATTATAATAAGTATTATAAATTCAATAGCGTCGGTATAAGGTGCAATAGCCGGAATATTAAGTGAAAATGCTTCAACAACACCCATAAGCAAACCGCCCAGCATAGCACCGGGTATTGAACCGATACCGCCGATAACCGCCGCCGTAAACGCCTTTATGCCGGGCATAGCGCCCAAAGTGTTTGAAAGACTTGGGGATTTCATAAGCATAAAGAAACCTGCAAATGCGGCAAGACCGGAACCGATAGCAAAGGTAATCATAATTATTTTATTAACGTTTATGCCCATAAGTTGAGCGGCGCCCTTGTCCTCCGACACAGCAATCATAGCACGTCCTGTTCTGGTAAACTTTACAAACAAACTTAAAACCACCATAATCACCATTGAACAGCCAAGTGTAACAAGGGTATAATAAGGCACTGTAAGTCCCCCTACCGAAAAGTTGCCTAAATCGGCAACATTTACCATTTTAGGGGCAGAACCGAAAACAATTTGCGCCGTTGACTGCAAGAGATAACTAACGCCGATTGCAGTAATTAAAACCGCAAGAGGAGATGCGCCCCGCAACGGTTTGTATGCGATTTTTTCGGTGGTAATACCAAGCAACATACAAAATACCACAGCCACAGCCAACCCTAAAATCGGGTTGCCGAGCGCCGACATGGTAACAAATATTGTATATCCGCCTACCATAATAATATCGCCGTGGGCAAAGTTAAGCATTTTGGCAATACCGTAAACCATTGTATAGCCAAGTGCTATCATAGCATAAGTACTGCCCATACTTAAACCGTTAATTAAAGTTTCAATAATTTTCATACGTATTATCCTATACAAATAATATAATTATGACAATTTGCCGTCGCAGAAAATCTGCGCCGGCAAACATATCATTTCAATTATAACAAATATAAATTACTTGGCTTCGTTTGCAGTTTTAAGGGTGTATTTAACAACCTCTTTTGAAACATAACCGTTATCTTCCCATTTAATGTTGTTGCCGGTTACACCGCTGTATGTGAAATCACCGGTGAACTGTGCTTTAAGTATTTCGCAAAGATCTTCGGCAGAAATTGTTACATCAATTTTTTCACCTGCGTCTTTGGCTGCTTTCATAGCATTGTAAATTGCATATACGCAGTCATAAGCAGATGCACCGAACTGGTTAAGAGTATCTGCACCGAATTTTTCGGTATATTTCTTAATGAACTCGGCAGCAGCACCTTCGGTAGCGTTAGAGTCAAAGTGTGAAAGCATTGTAACTTCCTGAGGAATAACGCTGAAGCTGATGTCTTTGAACTCACCTGCAAGACCGTCAAAACCGTCACAACCGTAGTAAACGGCATCTTTGGCAATAATGTCCTTTGCCTGTGTCATAAAGATTGAAGCGGGGTAGCAATAAATAGGCATAAAGATGACTGTGCAATCTTTAAGTGTTGAAATTTGGGTTGAAAAGTCTTGTGCATCACCTGTAAATACTGCTTCAACAGTTTCAATCGACTTATCAAGTTTGCTCTTAAACTGTTTGTAGATACCGTTTGAATAAGCATCATCAGACTTATAGAAGATACCGATTTTCTTAATGCCGATTGAGTTTACATAGTCAGCTGCAACTGCACCTTGGTTACTGTCGGAAAAGCACATCTGGAAACCGTTGTCATTCTTCGGAATATCGTCACCCGAAGCGGAAGGAGTAAGGAAGAATACATTATCTTCTGCCGAAAGTTTGGTAAATTCAAGACCGGGAGCGGTGGTAACAGTACCTAAAGATACCTGCATACCTTCTTCAAGCATTGAAGAATAGTTAGCAGCAACCTTTGTTGCGTCGTGGGTATCGTCTTTAGCAACAAGTTTAAACTTAACGCCATTAAGTCCGCCGGCGGCGTTGATTTCGTCAACAGCCATTTGAGCAGAGTTTTGAACTGCAACACCGTAAACAGCGGCATTACCTGTTAAAGGACCTGAAAAACCGATAACATATTCGGTGTTTTTAGCGGTATAATTTGCACCGCCGCATGCTGAAAGCACAAGCAACATACTTAATGCCATAACAGCAGCAACTGCTTTTCTTAACATCTTTTTCATAAGTAAGACCCCTTTTAAAAAATATGTAAAAAAATAATTATTTCTACCTTTAATACTTTACCACGCTAAAGCAAATTTGTCAATAGTATAATTTCACAAAAACGCATTATTTTTTATAAAAAAATATAAAATTAGTACAATCCCTACCGATTCTGTAATTTTTTTATTTCGTCCGACCGTATCCACATAATATCCTCTGCGTGCAAGTCTTTCATTTGTTATTGTGGTATGTAATATACCGCTTCCTGCAATACCCCAATAGTCTTTTCGAGTGTTTCCGTTTCGGTATGCCTGCCATTCGGGCATACCCAATTTCCACTGCCATTCCTACTTTCAGTTCATAAAAATACATCGTACTGCAACCTTTCACGAATTATTAGTTCATGTGGTATCCCGTGGTTGTGACGGTAGTTATCAGATTTCCAAGGTCATCCGTCACCTCCACACGGTAGCACGAAGTAGACTTGCCGTTTTTAATACAAACAGCTTTTGCTATTAGCTTATTACCTTTTGCAGAACCTAAAAAAGAAATATCGGAATGCAAGGAAACACAACCCATCTTTTCCCAATTGGCTGCAACCGCAAAAGTAAAATCCGCAAGCATAAAATAGGTGCCGCCCATTACAGCACCCATTGCATTGCGATGTGAGTCTGTAATTATCAAACTACAAGTAGCAGTATGGTCACCGATTTCTTCTATCACCGCACCGTTTTCGGTTGCAAATCGGTCACCTTGGAATATTTTTCTCACTTCTTCTAATGTTTTCATATCATTCACCTTGGCAGCAACCCATTGTTATCATTTTTTATCGCACACTCAACTACTGCTTGCCTTTTCTTTGCTTCTTGTGTTAAAATGTTCATGAGAAGTTTCTTCCTTTGCCGGTTAATGGTTGTAGCAAACTCATTATACCATATCTTGGTTGAAACTTCTCTTCTTATTGGTTCATATCATTTTAACACATACATTTTTGAAATTTTTTATTTATACATTTGTAAATAACAGTATAACACAGTAATATATAGTATTAAAGTTCTATTATGATTGTATATATAAAAACTTTAATGGCGGTATATAGCAGAACGTTCTATACCGCCAAAAAGGATTATTTAACATCTTATAAGAAAACAACAAACCCAAACGTTTCACCGATTGGTAAAAGGTTCGGATCTCGTTGCTTTGTTATTCGTGTCCGAAAAAGAACTGGTTGAAAACCGAGGATTTTCTTATTTAATGTCCCCTAATATCAAAATCAAGCAATTCTGATATGAATTTCCCATATTTTTCGCGTCTATCATCATCCCAGCAAGTTACAGAATAATACTCTTCCTTTTTGGCATCGGAAAAACCATTGAAACTATAATTGCTTGAATGGACATAATCAATCTTTGCGGTCTCTTGTTTTCTTACTTCGATAAATTCAAAGTCCAAACTGTAATATTCCTTTAATTCTTCCTCGTTCAATTCACTTTCAACAAGAATAGCACCCATATATTGCATTCCATTTCCGTTACCTGTTAACTTTCCTGCTATAGAAATTGAATCTACTAATTCCGTATTCGTTGGCAATTTATACTCAACCAAACTTTTTTCTATATTATTTGCAATAGAGTTGTTTGTAACAACAATTCCAAAATAAGAAACGATAGGTAACGCAATTAAAAGAATCACTAAAATTGAAAATATTCGTTTTACTATTTTCATATCATCACCGCTTTCGGGTGTATTGTATGCTTGTGTTAAATCAGGAACAAGTTTAGCCTTTGGCTCCCTCTGACGAGGGTAGATTCCCTCACAGTGTGAGGGAAATGTCACGAAGTGACAAAGGGAGACCGCCGCCGTCAGCGGCTATCAGCGAAGCTGACTGAGGGAGAGATAACTACCCCTCCGTCACGGCTTCACCGTGACACCTCCCCTGACAAGTGGAGGTTCCTGTTTTCAACTTGTGGAAATGACTTCCACAAGTTGAAAACTCCGCATAACAACAAGCATTTTCTTGTATTTAATATAACATTTTTAACAAATATTTTCAAGTTATATATGCAAATAGAGTTATCCCGAATTTACGAGATAACTCTATTTTTGATGGTATGACAAAAATCATACCGACATATTGAAAATCATACAACGAGAAATACAGTTAAAAACTTTGTTTTTAAGCAGTGAATTTGCCGAAAGTATGACGGCTATTCCTGCCTTGCCTTTAAAATCTCCGATTTTTAGCCTCGGCTTCCCTGTGGGAAGGGCGGCGGACGGATATTTTCCAGTAGTTCCAAAATTCACACCTCCTCTGTTTTGATGAGGGTGAAAAAATAACCCTCCTGCTTAAATTTCTTTAAACAAGAGGGCATTTTGATAAATATTCAGTTTATACCTTTGATGAGCGAAGAATAATTTTTTATCCCATCAAACATTTAAGTTTCATACCCTCTCATATAACGCACTTTTCGAGAGGGTTTGTAGGGGTGGTTTTAGCAATATGATAAATAGTTCAATGAATTATTTGACGATACATATTTAAAACCAATATTCAATTAGCATTTGATAATACCGTATATTAAATTTAATAATAAATGCTAACTTTCTTTATATCCACACCACGGGCAGGAAGTATAACTTTCCTTATATTCCTGACCGCACTTTTTACACACCAATACATTTTCTTTAACATTCTTTTCTTCTAAGAGAATTGAATATATTTTTTCGGTTAAGTCTTCTTCAGGATCTACCCTAAAGAAACCATATAGTGCAACAACCATTCCAATAATAGGGGTTGCAGTATAAATAAACTCGGCGAAAGAACTTGATAGATGTTCTATATAAAGAGTTCGTAAATATATGCCAAATAAAATTAAAACTATCCCTAATAGCATGATTTTAATACTTCTTTTCATATTGCACCTACATCAATTAATATTTACGCTAATCCAGAAACATTGTAATTACCAGACATAACATATAAATCATTATCATTACTTGATAATGATATGCTTCCAACTCCAATGCTTATACTGTATGAAGCATTAATAATCGAGCTTTTGTCGTGAACATAATGCAAAGATATTCTCGGAGATGCAGATGAGGATTTTTTGTCAATTCTATAATACGCATATCCGGCATACATTCCTTGCATAGCACCAGTATTAGATGGAATTTTATACGAATACCCAGCCGAATGACTGTTAGTAGGATTTAAATCAACATACTGTGCTGATTGTCCATAACTATTCATTAAATGTAATCTTAAATTTTCTTCACCAGGTCTTGCTTCCCACCCAGAATACATCGCCATAGAAAAAGAATCATTCTTCACTTTGACAGGCTTATTCCAAACAAAACTAGGATACACCGATGAATACAATACAGTGCCACTTGAATTAGTTGTATATGTACCAAAAACAGATATTGTTAAATCGGATTCTGAAATCAAGCCACCACGCGGCTGAATAGCAGACAACCCATCTTCTTCGGACAAAACAAAGTTTTGTGTCTCATATCCGGCGAACTTAATAATATCATTTTTAGATTTTTCATAAATAATTTCTTTTTGAATTTCTGACATAGTATCAATTAAATCTTGAGGAAAACCAGCTTCTAACAAAAAGTCATCAATGCTCACTGTCTGAGCCGCCGATACACCAATAGAACACACAGAGATGGATAAAATTGTGATAATTGCTACCAATTTAATTAATAATGTTCTCTTCTTCATACTATAACTCCTATCAATATTATTTTTCAATCTGTAAATTAAGCGACCTTACCACCTTTAAATTAAAACAAAAAACGCATAAGCTCTGTTTTGAAACAAAGTCTTATGCGTTAACTGCTAATCCTTATATTACCTAAATTTAAATAAAGCGGCGGTTTTCGCACAAGAATTTGTTGCTTTGCTAAAATGATTTTCATAGAAAACACATCCTTTCTTTATTTGCTTTTATTATAGCGTAATTTACCATATTTGTCAAGAAAAATATGGTAAATGCAGGGCAATAAAAACATCACCCTGCATTTGTTTTTTCACTCAATTAAAAATATATAACTACTGCTTTTGGTGATTGTCTTATAGTTGCATTAATGCTAATTTGTCCCTATTGTAGCGCAAGCATAGCACAAAAGCGGCGAAGTTGCAATACTTATTACCTCTTAAATATTACTTCTTACTTCCCAAAAATCCCGTAAGGAGTTTTTAATGAGGTAAGAGTGAAGAGGTAAGAAGTAAAAAGTAAAAATCCCGCCCACTTACGTGAACGGGATTTTTGTCTATCCTGTTCAAAAAAGAACCGCCATCAAATCTACTCATTGAGGCACAAAATACCTTGAATTTCTTAACATTTATATTTTACTGCATTATACAACTTTCCACCAAAGACTACCGCCTTTGGGGCTTTGGGAAGTTTGAACTTAATGGCACGAATGAAATGTGCCTAAAAACTGAGAATTTCTTTTTATAATTTTTATCTTAAATAGTAAATATACTCGTT
This sequence comes from Acutalibacteraceae bacterium, assembly GCA_036310925.1. Classification (GTDB taxonomy): domain Bacteria; phylum Bacillota; class Clostridia; order Oscillospirales; family Acutalibacteraceae; genus UBA737. Next base: position 186,673 of record JAXJQX010000008.1, on the reverse strand, counting down.
ATCATCTTTAAAAATTATTTTATCTCCGTTATAATATTGGATTTCCTCATAGGCATCACTAACTGCTTCCATTCTTAGAAATCCATATTCCCTTTCCGCATCTTCATATTTATTAAGTTCATCTTGGTTTACTATATCAGAATAATAATAGTTTTTGTCAGTTTTTATAACATCTCCATATCCACCTATAAATTTTTCATCAGATTGTAATACACCGATTAAAATATCAGGCATTAGCGTAAGCCAAGGATTTGTTGCATAAATTTCCAAATTTTGTACATAAGCATATGGATAATAACCATATGAAAAGTTAACCAAATTTGAATTATTATCCAGTAAATTTTGTATTAGTTTCACTTCATTGGTAGAACTTCCATTATGGTCAAAGTCTTCAAATTCAACTTGATTTTCAAAAATCATTCCGATTTTATTATCATAAGAAATTACATATCTGCCTAAAAATCTAGCAATTTTTTTATCTGAAATAATTTTCTTGTAGTTTTTATTATTAGAAAACAATTTGCCGTTTTTTGTATATTGATAAAGATTTCCATCAATATCAATGAAATAATATCCAAACCACCTGCTAAAATCAATAATTTTATCTAATTTAATTTCACAGTTCCACTTAATTTTCTTGCAGCTTTCTTTTAATCCAATATACTTATTAGTATCTAATGTATTAATCTTAGAAGAGACAGTATCATTTTTATCAATAGTTTCGCAACCTACATAAGAAATCATCAAAACTATTACCAATACAAAAATCAAAGCTTTTCTCATAGTAATTCTCCTCTTATTTGTTTAACTTGCTTTTGGCAGTTTTTATGGAATAAATCAATAAAATACGAATAGTAGAGCAAGTTTTATCAATAGATTTATATGTCACTTCATCAAGAGGAGCCAAGGGGACGGTTCTCTTGGCTCCCCGTCTCCGTCCTCTCATCTCCACCCTTGTCTCCATATATCATCAATTTCGCGGAATTGCATATCATCAAGCCGACATAAATGCACGCTTTGTGTGACGATGTACCATTGCTTTCGCAACGGATAAAAAATCTTCGTTCTTCGGAACGAGGATTTTTTGTCTATCCTGTTCAAAAAAGAACCGCCATCAAATCTACTCATTAAGGCACAAAATACCTTGAATTTCTTAACATTCATATTTTACTTCTTCACTATTCACTATTACCTATTACTTCCAAAGCCCCAAAGGCAAGTTTAGTGAAGAGTGAAAAGTTAATAGTTAAAAAGTAAACCCCCAAAGACTACCGCCTTTGGGGGTTTGGTGCCGATGACCGGACTTGAACCGGTACGATATTGCTACCGAGGGATTTTAAGTCCCTTGTGTCTGCCTATTCCACCACATCGGCATTTAGATTACGTAATAAACTGTTGCTTACTACATAATCGCCTGCTTGTATAAACAATCAGCAACAATAATAATATAATATTTATGCTGTTTTGTCAAGCATTTTTGTTAATTTTCTTTGCTTTGGGTAATATTTGTAAGATGGCGCATTTCTTTTTCGTTTAAAGGCCGCCAAGCACCTCTTTTTAACATTCCCAGTTTTACGCCGGCAATTTCGGTTCTGATAAGGCGAAGTACCTCCAGTCCCACCACTTCGCACATTTTTCTGATTTGTCGGTTTCTGCCCTCGGTAAGAATAAATATAAGCACCGTTCTGTCGGGTTTTCTTTCGGCTATAAAGCAGTCGCACGGCAGTGTTTTAACCCCATCTATCACAATTCCCTCGCAGAGGTTTAAAAGTTTTTCGTCGTCAACATCGCCCTTTACCGTTACACGGTAGGTTTTATTGACGTGGGAGGACGGGTGGGTAAGCTTATTGGCAAACTCGCCGTCGTTAGTCATTAAAAGAAGCCCTTCGGAGTTCATATCAAGCCGCCCTACGGGGAAAACCCTTACCGGAACGTCTTTTACCAAATCACTTACGCATTTGCGGTCTTTTTCGTCGTTTAATGTGGTTACAAAACCGCGCGGTTTATGTAACATAATATAAACCTTTTCCCTTGTTGCCACAACGGTTTTACCCTTTACCGTAACCTTGTCACGTTTAGGGTCAACCTTTGAGCCGAGGACTGCAATATGACCGTTTACCTTAACCTTTCCCGCTTCTATTAACTCCTCTGCCTTACGGCGGGATGCCACACCGCTTTCGGACAAAAACTTTTGAAGTCTTATTTTGTTATCCCTCATTTTATTCTCCTAAAAATTTTAGTATTATCTTAAAATTATTTAATATCTTATTTATTGGTTTTTGCGTTTTTTCGCATTCGTTAATATCGGTATTTGCCGTAATTTCTTTTTCGGCTAAAATTTTACCGTTTTGCATATAAACAATTTTACCCAAAACGTCGTTTTTGTTTATAGGTGCGTAAACAAATTTCGGCAGATAAACCTTAGAAGTAATATTTTCGGTTTCAAGCGAATTTACCGTAAAGGGTTCTATTTTAACAATAACGCTTTCCTCGGTGCCGTTTATTAAGGGGATATTATAACTTGTATATTTGGGGGAATATTCGGTTTGTTTTATGCTTGAAAGACCGTATTCAAGCAAATTTTTATGGTCTTGCCAATCGTTTGGGTCATTTAAGGTGACTGCTATTACAAACTTACCGTCCTGCCTTGCGGCAGATACCAAACATCTGCCCGATTTTTTGGTAAAGCCCGTTTTAACACCTACCGCACCGTCAAACATTTTCAGCATTTTGTTATGATTGGTTAAAGAACGTCTGTAAGGCGGATTGCCGTAGTTGAGCACCGCTTTTTGGCAGGATACCGCCTTTGCAAAATCTTCGTTTTGCATAGCGTACATTGCAAGTTTTGCAAGTTCATAAGCGGTGGTGTAGTGGTTTTCGCTGTCCAGTCCCGAGGGGGTTTCAAAATTTGTGTTTTCAAGCCCCAGTTCACGGGCCTTTCGGTTCATTTGGTCTACAAAACCGTCAACACTTCCGCCCAAATAAAAAGCAATAACATTGGCGGCGTCATTACCCGAAGCCAGCATAAGGCCATACAAAAGGTCGTGCAAGGTTACTTTGTCCCCTGCCAAAAGTCCCATTGAAGAACCCTCAACCCTTAACATTTCTTCGGTTACGGTTATTTCCTTTTGAAAATTCCCGTATTCGCAAAGCAACAGTCCCGTCATAATTTTGGTGGTGCTTGCCATAGGCAATTTTTCGTCCGAATTTTGGGCAAAAATCACTTCCCCGCTATCACCGTTGATAACCGCCGCCGATTTGGCGGAGGTCGACAGGGCATTTACCCTTAAAGGCAGTAAAAAACATAAAAAAACCGCTGCCGCCAAAACCGTTATTTTCAACCTAATCACCCCAAATAAAATATATTATTGGGGTGAAAATGTTATTCCTCTATCTCAATTTTAGTTTCTTTTGTAAAGAAGTCCTTGGCTTTTTCGATAAGTTCGGGAGCCATTGAAAGTGCCTTTTCAACATTTGTAACCTGGTTGTAAACCGGAAGCATTTTCACCTTGTCCCCGCTTACGGCGATAAAAGCAATAGGCGAAATTGTAACCCCTGCTCCACCGCCGCCGCCGAACAGTTCCGACTGTTGTTTGCCGGCAAAATCACTTCCGCCGGTTGCCATTCCGTAAGCCACCTTTGAAACAGGAATAAGGGTTACTTCTCCTACCGTAATGGGTGTGCCGGTAATAACATCGGCATTAACCATTCCCTTTAACTTTTCCAATGTGGTATCCATTAAATTTTTAATTTTGCTGTCACTCATTAAAAACCATTCCTTTTACTGAAATCTTTATATTCTTTAAATACCTTAATACCGGTTATAATAAGGAAAATTATTTGCAAATTAACCGTGAGCGAAAACATAAAACTGCTCTTTTCGGTATTAAAATCACTTTTAATATCTATCTGTTTGTATTTAATATTTGCTTTACTGTAAAGAAACGAAAGCACGGGGTAAACCGCCGAACAAACCGCACCGTACTCTATTGCGGTTTTTGCGGCATCGTCTGATGCAACGGTTATCCCGACTTCTACTTTGCGAAATTTAACCGTTTTTAAAAACCAACCCAAATGCTTTAAGCACCTGTTTAAAAAGCAAAATATTTCTTTAACCGCTCCCGAAAAACCGTATTTTTCCTTTAATTTTTGAAAAGAAGTTTTAAGGTATTCGGTCTTTTTTGGCTTTTCTTTCGGTTTTTCTTGCTTTTGGTTGTTCTTTTGGGGCTGTTCTTTCTTTTTACCGCTAAAAACCGTTATTCCCGCAAATTTAACGGCAACAGAAAAATCTTCGGTATAAGCCAATTTAACACTTACCGGCAACAGTAAACCTAAAATTATTAAAATTAAAATAATGGCTAAAATATACAAAGCGAACAATTTTTACACTCCTTTCATATTTTAACAAAAAATATGAAAACTATTCTTCGGCAAGTTCTAATTGTTCGGCAACATCGTCCACTTCGCCGCCGTTTTGATTTTTTGGGAAAGGCGGCAAATCGCTTAAATCGTTAAGTTCAAAACATCTTAAAAAGTTTTTGGTAGTGCCGTAAAGCAAAGGTTTGCCGGGAAGTTCAAGCCGTCCCCTTTCCTCGATAAGCCCTTTTTCCACAAGGGTTGTAACCACACCCGAACAGTCCACACCCCTTACCTGTTCTATAAAAGATTTGGTAACAGGTTGATTATAAGCCACAACCGCAAGTACTTCGAGTGCGGCGTTGGAAAGCGGTGTTCTTCTTCGCATATCAAACGCTTTTTTAATATATTCGGCAAATTCGTTTTTAGTGGCTAACTGGTAGGTGTTTTCGAGCCGTAAAATTTTAATTCCGCTATCATTTTCCTCATATTTTTTTGAAAGTGTTTCAGCCGTTTGCACAACCTTTTCGGGTGTAATTTCAAAAACATTTGCCAAGCGGTCAATACTCATCGGTTCCCCGCTTGCAAACAAAACCGCCTCAAACGCTTTTACTAATTCCTTTTGTTTCACTTTTTACGCTCCTTAATTAAACGTATTTCCTGATTATCGCCTTCGCCTTCCACCTTAACACGGTTGGCTTTGCAAAGTTCCAAAATCGCCAAAAACGTTGCCACCATTTCCGAACGGCTTTGGGCGGATTTGTAAAGGTCGGACAGTTTACTTTTCCCGCCTTTGTAAAGTTTCCTTATTACAAATACGATTTTAGTGGAAACCGCAAAAATCTTTTTGGCAACAATTTTGGTAAAAGGTGCGGTAGAGGGAGGTAATCTTCGCTGTCCCCTACCCACTGCGGCCAAATAACTTTCATACATAACCGATTTCGGGTGAACAAGTTCATAAGTTTTGTCAAATTGGTATTCGGTGGGTTTTCTTACAAAAGTATCAAACCCGCCCTGCATTTCGGCAAACTTTTTTGCCATTTGCTGACATACCATATACTCAATAAGTTCACCCGTAAGTTCTTCTTTTAACCTTACAACTTCTTCGTGTTTCGGCAGTAAACTTACGGTTTTAATATAAAGCAAACGGGAAGCCATTTCCAAAAATTCGCTTTCAATTTCCATTTCGTCCTGCTTTATATTTTCAATTTGCTCTAAATACTGTTCAATAAGTTCCAAAAGCGGAATATCGTAAATATTGTATTTATTACGTGCTATGAGTTGAAGCAGTAGGTCTAAAGGGCCTTCAAACCCCTCTAACTTGTAGTTTATAACGTTTTCCATTCTCTACCTCAAAAACGAAAAGGGTAAATTTGCAATGAAGCCGATAAATCCGAATACCGCATCCGAAACCGCAGAAAGCGGAGCGTCCAGCACGCCTGTTACGATTAAAAGAATCATTCCGTAATAAATATATCTTTCATATTTCATTATTTTGAAATAGTATTTGTCCGGCAAAACTGCAAACAAAACACGTGAACCGTCCAGTGGGGGAACGGGTATTAAATTAAATACCGCCAGCGATACATTTATAAAAGCTATATACAAAAAGAAACGTGCAATATAAAAAAGTATTCCTACCGTATTTATAAAAAGTCCGATTAAGTTAAACAAAAACAGCGAAATTAACGCTACCGCCAAATTAGAAAGCGGACCCGCAAAAGCAGTTATTGCCATATCCATTTTGGGTTTTTTAAAATTGTAAGCATTAACTCCGACCGGTTTTGCCCAACCGAAACCGAAAAGCAAAATACATAATGCACCGAAATAGTCGATATGTGCAAACGGGTTTAATGTTAATCTGCCTTGAAAACGGGGCGTAGGGTCGCCCAATTTTGTTGCCGCAAAACCGTGTGCAAATTCGTGTATAGGTAAGGTTAAAAAAATAACCGCCAAACTTGAGAGAATATAGATTATTACGCTTGCAAAATCCATTCTTCCCGAAAGCAACTGACTTAACAAGATATACCACTCCAATCTAATATCTTAATTATATACTATTTTGCTTTAAAAAACAAGTATAAAGGTGGTGTAGTCGCTGTCAAGTTTTTGTGGGATTTTTTGAGTGCCGGTAATTTTGCCGTTGTTTGCCTCAATATCGGTTTTTCTCATTCCTATTTGATATCATCTAAGTGATACTTTTTATATGGCTTGCGGTATAAAAAAGATATGAGAGATTTTTATTTTTCCCTCATATCTTTTGGCTTAGGTAAGTGGTTTTTCTTCTTTGTATTGCCTTCGTTCATACTCGGCTATGCGCTTTTGCTCCATCTCGGCATACATTCGTTTTTCCAAATCCGTCATTTGTGCCACCATTTTGTGCTTGGCTCGTAGTTGTCTTTGTGATTGCACCCTGATTTTATTTTTGCAAATTTATTATGCCGTTGAACGAGTGTATTATTTCTTTTGTTCTTTCTTTTGCAAACTCGTTTTATGCGGTGTTTTGCCCAATATATGGAATTACACCACCAAACCGCTTAAAAGCGATTCTTGACCAATTTAGAGCATTCCAAAGTATTCGAAAGCATCTGCTATTGCTTTCTCTTTTTCCGGCGGGCAGTTTGGTACTCTGTGACCTTCTTTGCCCTTATATTAGTTTTTTCTTTTCTCAAAACCGTGTTTCTCTTTGACTTGTGCGATGTTGAGAGAGGTAACATTCAAACCATAGTGTTTTTTAACATATTCTTTTATTTCCGGATAGGTTGCAGTTGTTCTTGTCCCTTTTGCCGACCTAAAAGTGCTACCGTCTCCACATGGGAAGTGCGTGGGAAAAGGTCGCAAGGGGTATATTCCGCAAGTTTATAACCTACCCCCTCAAAAATTTTAATATCACGTGCAAGTGTAGCAGGGTCGCAGGAAACATACACCACCCTTTCGGGTGAAAAACTGTTTGCCACCGTTTCTATTACCTCTTTTGCGCAACCCTTTCTCGGCGGGTCTAATATTACGGTGTCCGCCGTTGTCCCCTCTTTTGCCAACTGTGCCGCCGCAGAGGATGCATCGGCACAAATAAATCTCGCATTGGTAATACCGTTGTTTTTTGCGTTAAATTCGGCATCTTTTATGGCTTCGGGTACAATTTCAACCCCTATTACGCTTTTGGCATATTTCGCCATAGAAAGCCCGATTGTACCCGCACCGCAGTATAAATCTATAATATTTCTGCCGTTAGGTTTTGCATATTCCCTTGCTTTGTTATAAAGCAGTTCTGCCATAGTATGATTAACCTGGTAAAAAGACAATGCCGAAAGCCGTACCTTTATTCCGCACAAAATATCGGTAATATGGTCACTTCCGTAAAGCGTTTTACAGGTTTTGCCCAAAATAACATTTGTGTTTTCGGTATTTATATTTATTATAATACTTTTAATATTTTCACACACCGAAACAAGCGCTTTTATTATTTCATTGGAATTTGGCAAATTGTATCCGTTTATAACAAAAGCCACCATTATTTCGTCTGTTACCTTTGCTTTTCGTATGTATATATGGCGAAGCAGACCTTTATGCTTTTGTTCGTCATAAACACTTATGTTGTATTTCCTTACCCATTCACTAACGGCTTTTGTAATTTCTTTAAATTCCTGCGGTTGTAAGATACAGTCCTCACACTCGATAATTCGGTGTGAATGGAAAGCATAAAACCCAACCCCGCCGTTTGGTGCTACGGGGTACTGTGCTTTGTTGCGGTAACGGTCGGGCGCAGCCGATAAAATGGGCTTTGGTTTTAAATCCGCACCGCCTATTCGTTTTACCGTTTCATAAACTTTATTTTCCTTTAAGGAAAGTTCGGACTGATATTTTATATGCCTGAAAACACAACCCCCGCATTTAGAAAACTGCGGGCAGTCATTTTCGGTTCTTACATTGGATGGTGTTGTGATTTCCAAAAGTTTGCCGTAGGCGTAGGTCTTTTTAACCTTTAATATTTTAGCCCTTACGGTGTCACCCACAGCGGTAAGCGGTACAAAAACCGCCATACCCTCATAACGTCCTACGCCGCTGCCCTCTGCCGTAATATCGGTTATTTCTAATATTATTTCCTGGTTTTTTTGCATACTAAACTTTCTTTTTAAATATTACCGCTATTGTTATTATATACACTAAAATAATTATTCCTACGGGGACAAAAATCATCCACCCTTTAAGTATCAACTTCTGAGCGATGTTTTTGGGTTGCGTTTGAAAGGTTGCTTGAAGTTTTTCTAATTCTTCGTTTTTGGTTTCACCGCAAATGGTGCAGGTATACTCCATAATGCCTGCCGTTTGCTCGGTGGCTTTTTTAATTACCTTGCCTTCGTCCCAATCGTGGGAAAGTTTTGGAATAACCTTTGTTTCACGTTCTTTACATTCACACTCACGGTACATCTTGCCCTCCAAGGAACAGGTGGCTTCCTTTTCGGTTTTCCAGTCACCGAACTTGTGAACGTGTTTAGAATTTACGGTGACTTCAAAATTAGCCGTAAGGTTATTATACTTTATTGTAATTTGTTGTTTGCCCTCGGTATTAAGTACCGTATGAGAAACGGTTAAGTCCTTACCGTTTTGGGAAATCTTTGCACCGTCTGCAGTTATAATATTAACCTTAAGACCGTTTAAATCCAAACTTTCGCCAAGTTCATATACCGTTTTGGAAGGCAGTTGCAATATCTGTAAAACGGGTTCAACGGTTGTTGGTGTTTGGCTTGAAGTATCGGGTAATGACGAATTTTCGGAAGAAACTTGCTCTTGTGAAGAAGAACTTTCACTTTCCGAACTGCTACTTTCAGAAGAGCTGCTTTCAGAAGAAGTGATGTCCGAAGAACTTTCTCCCTGCGGGTCACCTTCGTTTTCTGCAAAAGCAGTAACCGAAAAGGTTGTGAAGATAATAATTGACAGAATTAAAGTTATTACTTTTTTCAATTTAACCACCTCAATTAAGAAGAGTATATCATATTCGCACAAAAAATAAAAGCCCCAAAGGGCTTTTATTTTTTAATTTATTCCCAAATCGCCGGCACCGGCAATTCCAATACCGTTTTCTATTAAAACTTTCTTTGCGTTTTCGGTATCGGAAACCTGCAGAATCATATATGCCAAACCGCCTATATGACCGAAAATAGAGTACATATAATTTACGTCTATATTTTCTTTTGCCAAAATTTTAAGCATACCGTTAAGTCCGCCCGGTCTGTCCGAAACGGCAACGGCAATTACGGGGGTTGCGGTGCATATTACACCCGCATCCTTTAAAACTTTTTCCGCTTTGTCACTGTCTTTTGCTATAATACGAAGTAAACCGTAGTCGGCGGTTTCGGCAATATTTATTGCACGTAAATCCACCCCGTTTTGGGACAGAATTTCGGTTACTTCCAAAAGCCGTCCCGCTTTGTTTTCCAAAAATGCGGTAATTTGTTTTACAGCCATTTTACACCCTCCTTATATTTTACGCTTGTCAATAACACGTACTGCCTTACCCTCGCTTCTTGCGATTGATTTGGGGTCAACAAGGCGTACTTTTGCGTAAATTCCGAGCATTGCTTTAAGTGCCGAAACAAGATTTTTTTCCATTTCGGTAATTTTACCGAGTGAATCCGAGAAAATTTCGGGTGTCATTTCCACAAGAACCTCAATAGTGTCGCTGTGGTTTACACGGTCAACAATAATTTGATAATTTGCAGGGTATCCGTTTTCAAGAAGTACTGCCTCTATTTGTGACGGGAAGACGTTAACACCCTTTACTATAAGCATATCGTCGCTTCTGCCCATCGGCTTGTGCATTTTAACAAGGGTTCTTCCGCAAGAGCATTTTTCACGTGACAAAACCGTAATATCCTTTGTGCGATAACGAAGAAGCGGGAATGCCTCTTTAGTTATTGAAGTGAATACCAATTCACCCTGACTGCCTTCGGGCAAAACTTCCAAAGTATCAGGGTCGATAATTTCGGCAATAAAGTGGTCTTCGTTTATGTGCATACCGGTTTGTTCGGAACATTCAAAAGAAACGCCCGGACCGCTGGTTTCGGTAAGACCGTAAATGTCATACGCTTTAATTCCGAGTTGTTTTTCAATATCACGGCGCATTTCTTCGCTCCACGCTTCCGCACCGAAGATGCCCGCTTTTAACTTAATTTTATCACGCAGTCCACGTTCGTGAATACTTTCGGCAAGGTATTCGGCATAGGACGGAGTACAGCAAAGAATTGTTGCGCCAAGGTCGGTCATAAACTGCAACTGTCTGTCGGTATTGCCCGAAGACATAGGAAGTGTCAAGCAACCTACTTTGTGGCTGCCACCGTTAAGTCCGGGGCCGCCTGTAAACAAACCGTAACCATATGCCACTTGGCAGACATCCTCTTTTGTGCCGCCTGCGGCTACTATTGCACGTGCGCAACATTCTTCCCACAAATCAACGTCATGCTGGGTGTAAAATGCCACAACACGTTTACCCGTTGTGCCGGAAGTAGACTGTATTCTTACGCAATCTTCAAGCGGTTTTGCCAAAAGACCGTAAGGATATGCCTCTCTCAAATCGTCCTTGGTTAAAAGCGGGAGTTTATGTAAATCCTCAATACCCTTAATATCTTCGGGTGTTACGCCTTTTTCTTCCATTTTTTTGCGGTAATACGGAACATTTTCCCACACGTGTTTAACCTGTTCTACCAAGCGTTTGTTTTGAAGTTTCACCATTTCTTCACGGGAAGCACATTCAATATCCTTTTGATAGTAATTTTCCATTTTTTCACACCTCATATTCTCTGCCAAGCAAAAATGCTTTTTTATTAAGTTCTAAAAATTTTTCGGGAACGCTTTGTTCTATTGCACTAATCCATTCTTCTTGCGTAAAATCGAAAAGTTTTGAAAGACGTCCCAAAAGAACAATATTAACCGCTTTGGCATTTCCCGCTTTTTCGGCTAACGAAAGAGCATCAAAAGCGTCCAAATTTATACCGCTTTCGCGTATTTTGTTTTGAAGGTCTTTCGGGTATTCGCACGCACCGGTAATTACCGGCATTGGGTTTACCTGTTGGGTATTTGTAATAATTACTCCGCCCTTTTTAAGGTATTCGGTCCAGCGTGCCGCTTCAAGCATTTCAAAAGAAACAATAACATCGGCTTCGCCCTTGTCGATTATGGGGGAATAAACCTTTTCGCCGTAACGCACATAGGTTACAACACTGCCTCCCCGCTGGCTCATACCGTGAACTTCGCTTACCTTAATATCGTAATTTTTGCTTAAAAGAAGTCTCCCTAAAAGTTTACTTGCAAGCAAGGTTCCCTGACCGCCTACGCCTACAATCATTATATTTTTAGTTTGCATTATTTACCCTCCTTCAAAGAAGCAAAAACATCAAACTTACACATTTGCGAACAAACACCGCAACCTGTGCAAAGAGTATTGTCAATTTTAACCTTGCCGTTTTCCATACTGACTGCGGGACAACCGATTTGCATACACATTTTACAGCCAACGCATTTTTCGGTATCGGCGGCAATAGGTCCTGCGTGTTTAACGTATTTCAGCAAAGCACAGGGTCTTCTTGAAATAATAACTGACGGCTCCGGCTTTAAGAGTTCCTCTTTAATTACCGTGTCACACTCCTTAAGGTTATAAGGGTCAACCACACGGACACTCTTAATGCCAACGCTTTTGCAAAGTGCTTCTAAATCAATTTTAGCGCACGGGTCGCCTTTTAAGTTATACCCGGTTGTGGGGTTTTGCTGATGTCCCGTCATACCTGTAATGGAATTGTCAAGAATAATTACGGTGGAATTAGAGCCGTTGTAAGCAATATTTATAAGTCCCGTAACGCCCGAATGCATAAAGGTAGAGTCACCAATAACCGCTACTGTTTTGCTTTCGGTACTGCCTTCGTTCGCCTTATTAAAGCCGTGAATACCCGAAACCGAAGCACCCATACAAATTGTGGTGTCAATAGCGTTAAGGGGTGCTACCGCTCCTAAAGTGTAACAGCCGATGTCACCCATAACGGTGAGTTTGTTTTTCTTTAAGGTGTAAAACAACCCTCTGTGCGGGCAACCTGCACACATAACCGGCGGACGCATGGGAATGTTTTCTTTAATAACATTGCCTTTCGGTACAGTTAAGTCCAATTTTTCGGCAACAATGTTTTGGCTTAATTCGCCAATAGGCCCGAAAAGCTCCTTGCCCGTAACATCTACGCCGATATTTTTACAATGACTCTCAATAATACCGTCCAGTTCCTCTACAACAATTACTTTAGAAACGGTATTTGCAAAGTCCTTAATTTTCTTTACGGGCAACGGGTTAATCATACCGAGTTTCAAAACGGGGTATTTATCGCCGCAAACCTCCTTAACATACTGATAACTTGTAGAAGAAGTAATAATACCCAAAGAACTGTCGGTGCCGTTTTCCAAGCGGTTAATGGTTGAAATTTCGGCAAATTCGGTTAAACGGAGGGTTCTTTGTTCTACAATGGGGTGTCTTTTTTTGGCGTTACCCGGCATCATTATGTATTTTGCGCCGTCTTTTGAATAGGGCTTTTGTTCGGGCAAAACCCTTTTGCTTTCGGTTACAATACTTTGCGAATGGGCAACACGGGTACACATTTTAATGAAAACGGGTGTATCGTATTTTTCGGAAATTTCGTAACCCAATTTAACAAATTCAATACATTCACCCGAATCGGACGGTTCTAACATAGGAAGTTTTGCCGCAATAGCGTAATGGCGTGAATCCTGTTCATTTTGGGAGGAATGCATACCGGGGTCGTCTGCCACACCGATAATCAGTCCTGCATTTACACCGGTATATGTTATGGTGAAAAGCGGGTCGGCAGCCACGTTTAAACCAACGTGTTTCATACCGCAAAAACTTCTTTTACCCGCAACACAAGCACCGAAAGCAGATTCCATAGCCACCTTTTCGTTAGGCGCCCATTCGGCATAAATTTCGCTGTATTTTGCCGCATATTCGGTAATTTCGGTACTTGGCGTGCCGGGATAACTTGAAACAAAGGAACAACCCGCCTCGTAAAGTCCCCTTGCAAATGCCTCGTTACCGAGCATCAGTTTTTTCATTTACTACACCTCTGATATTTTGAAAGAATTATAAATTTATTATAAAACAAAACTTATATAAATGCAACACAATGTATTATTTATCGTTTAAAGAACTTTTTGCACTTACAACTATTTTACTGTCATAGCAAGCAAATTTTCCTTCTACATCTTCGGGAACTCCCTTTTGCGTGATTAAACTTACAATAGGCACAATTACAAGCGAACCGAGCATAGCAAAAACTCCCGAATAAAGCGAATTGCGGAAGATGGTGGTTAAAAACGCACCCGAAACCGTTAGCACCTTTAAGGAAATTAAAAGTTGGGTTACCATTATTCCGACACCGAAAATAAAGGAAGTCCATACTGCCGCACGGGTGGTTTTTTTCCAATATAAACCGTAAAGGAAAGGCGCTAAAAATGCACCTGCAAGCGCACCCCAAGAAACACCCATCATTTGTGCTATAAACACAAAATCCGACCAAATTGTATCTTTAAGTATTGCAATAACCGCCGAAAGGGCAATAAAGAAAACTATAAGCAAACGAAGTACCAAAAGTTTTTTCTTTTCGGTTGTGTTTTTGCTTTCGGGAAGAATTACGTCAAGCGTTAGGGTTGATGCCGAAGTCAGCACCAATGAAGACAAGGTTGACATTGAAGCCGAAAGCACCAAAACAATTACTATTCCTATTATGTAGGGCGAAAGGTTAGAAAGCATAGAGGGGATAATAGAATCAAATCCCTTGTTTGCAACGGTATCGGCAGTTACAAAAAGCCGTCCGTATCCGCCGAGGAAGTAGCATCCGCCTGCAACGATAATAGCAAATACTGTGGAAATTAAAGTGCCTTTTTTGATTGCCTCCTCGTTAGAGATTGCATAAAATTTGCCAACCATTTGCGGAAGTCCCCAAGTGCCTAAAGAAGTTAAAAGCACTACAACCAAAAGGAAAGAGGGGTTAGGACCGAAGAAAGAGGTGTATTCCCAGCCGTTGTTTTGTGCCAAAAGTGCGGTGGATTGCATAAATCCGCCGTTTTGTTTTAGAACCGCCGCAATTACCGCCATAATACCGCCAAGCATTATAAGACCTTGAATGAAATCGTTTACGGCGGTAGCCATATATCCGCCGAAAATTACATAAACACCGGTTAAAATTGCCATAGCCGCAATGCAAACCGAGTACGGCACATCAAAGGCGATTGCAAAAAGACTTGAAAGTCCGTTATAAAGCGATGCGGTGTAAGGAATAAGAAAAACAAACACAATTACCGATGCCGCAATTTTTAAAGCATTGGAATTATATCTTTTTTGGAAAAAGTCGGGCATTGTTCTGGAATTTAAGTGCTGTGTCATAACACGGGTACGTCTGCCTAAAACATTCCAAGCAATAAGCGAGCCGATAAAGGCATTACCAAGGCCGATCCAAGTAGAAGCCAAACCGAAGTTCCAGCCAAACTGACCTGCATAACCTACGAAAATAACGGCTGAAAAATAAGAAGTGCCGTATGCAAAAGCGGTAAGCCAGGGGCCTACGTTTCTGCCGCCCAAAACAAAACCGTTTACGTCGGTTGCGTGTTTGCGGCAATAAAGACCTACTATAAGCATTAACGCAAAAAAGCCGACTACCAATATTCCTGTGAATAAACTTGCTGTCATTTTTCAAAACCCCTTAACTGTTTATTTGTGATTCCACTAATCCTTTGGGACAATATTTTTCCCTTAAAACGGGTTTTTCAATCTTGCCGGTGGGATTGCGCGGAACTTTATCAAAAATGATTTTCCTCGGTCTTCTGTAACGGGGAAGTTCTTTGCAAAATTCGTTAATTTCCTCCTCGGTACAGGTTTCATTTTCCTTAATTTCAATAATCGCCGCCGCAATTTCGCCAAGCCGAGGGTCGGGAATACCGATAACCGCAACGTCCTTTATTTTTTGGAACTTGCGAAGTTCGTCTTCAATTTGAACGGGGTACAAATTCTCACCGCCCGAAATTACAACGTCCTTTTTACGGTCAACAAGGTAGATAAATCCGTCCTCGTCCTGCTTTGCCATATCGCCGGTATATAGCCAACCGTCTTTTAAAATCTCATCGGTCGCTTGTTTGTTTTTGTAGTAACAGTCCATAACACCGGGGCCTTTTACCGCTAATTCCCCTACTTCGCCCGGGGCAACATCGTTACCCTTTTCGTCAACAATTCTAACATCCCAAAGGTAGCCCGCTTTGCCTATTGCACCTACTTTGTGAACATTATCAACACCCAAATGCACGCAACCGGGGCCTATTGATTCGCTTAAACCGTAGTTGGTGTCATACTTGTGGTTTGGGAAAATTTTAAGCCAACGGCGAATTAAACTCGGCGGCACGGGTTGAGCGCCGATATGCATTAAACGCCATTGCGACAAAAGATAATCTTCGGTTTTGATTTTGCCCGACTCAATAGCGTCAAGCAAATCCTGTGCCCACGGCACTAAAAGCCAGACTATTGTGCATTTTTCTTCGGTGACGGTGCGCAATATCCATTCTGGCTTTACACCCCTTAAAAGCACCGCTTTACTGCCCGAAATTAAACTGCCGAACCAGTGCATTTTAGCGCCTGTGTGGTAAAGCGGCGGTATGCACAAAAATACGTCTTCCCGTGTTTGTCCGTGGTGGTTTTGCTCGATACGGCAAGAAGATTCCAATGACCTGTGCCTATGTAAAATTGCTTTCGGAAAGCCGGTTGTTCCCGAAGAAAAATAAATTGCCGCAAAATCATCTTGGTCTAATTCCACCGGTGGATTAAGCGAAGAACAGTATGTCATAAGTTTAAAGCAATCCTCGGTGTAACTCGGCTTATTTTTACCTACAAAAAACATTTGACGGATTTTGGGTAAATCATTATAAACAGTGTCCATTCTGCCCACAAATTCGGGACCGAAAACCAAAACCTCACAGTCGGCTAAATCGAGGCAGTATTTAATTTCCTCCCCCGAATAACGGAAGTTAAGCGGAACGGCAATACACCCTGCTTTTAATATACCGAAATAAATCGGCAGCCATTCAAGCGAGTTCATCAGAAGAATTGCAACCTTTGTGCCACGTTCTATTCCTCGGCTTAAAAGCAGATTTGCAAATTTGTTTGCCTTTATATCAAATTCGTGCCAGGTCATTTCTCGGCGGTAAGGAGCGTCGGTTGCGCTTTCGATTAAACTCGCTTCCCTCCAAGTAACCGCTTTGTCCCGTTCTTCCGAAGGGTTTACTTCAACCAGCGCCACCTCGTCCCTATAAAGTCTTGCGTTACGCTCTAAATACTGTGTTATAACCATTATCTTCCTCCGATTTTTTATACAACAATACTTTTTAAAAATTCACAAAATTTTAGGTAAAATAATACAAATTTTTATAACAAAAACATTTTAACACTTTAAAGCGTTGGTGTCAATAAGAATATAAAAACAAACCGAAAAATTTCGGTTTGTTTTTGCAATCATATTTCTTTTGTCATTAACCCTTAGTAAGTTTTTTGTAAATTTCCTTTACCTCGTCTTTTAACGGTTTATTTTCGGGCGAGGACAAAGTCGGGTCTTCGGTCAAAAGATATTCCGCATATTTTTTAGCGGTTATAAGCACATTTTTATCCGCAAAAATGTCGGCTATGCGCATTTCGGGTATACCGTGTTGGCGGTTTCCCAAAAAGTCACCCGGCCCCCGCAAATTAAGGTCGTAATCGGCGATTTTAAAACCGTCGCTGTTTTGCTTAATAATGTCAAGCCGTTTTTTGGTTTCGTGGGAATTACTGTCCGAAATCAAAATACAATCCGACTTAAATTCCCCTCTGCCGATTCTTCCCCGCAACTGATGAAGTTGCGAAAGACCGAACCGCTCGGCATTTTCTATTACCATAATTACGGCATTTGGTACATCAATCCCCACCTCTATTACGGTGGTGGAAATAAGCAGTTGTATAACCCCACGTGCAAACTTTTGCATTACTTCCTCTTTTTCGGCGGGTTTCATTTTGCCGTGAAGCAGTCCCAAAGAATAGTATTTAAAATCGTTTTTACTTAAATCTTCGTAATATTCGGTTGCCGAAGTCAGATCCGATTCCTCATTTTCCTCCACAAGCGGACAAACTATGTACCCTTGCCTGCCTTGGTTTAAAAACTTTTTAATGTAATTATAAATTCTTTGACGATAGGTGGAATCCACGCAATAGGTATCAATCTTTTGCCTTCCCTTTGGGTACATATCTATAATACTTATATCAAGGTCGCCGTAAAGAATGTATGCCAAAGTTTGCGGGATAGGTGTTGCCGACATTACAAGGGTATGCGGATTTTTGCCCTTTTCGGCAAGTTTTCCCCTTTGCGCTACGCCGAAGCGGTGTTGTTCATCGGTTATTACAAGCCCTAAATTATTAAATTCAACATCATTTACAATTAGTGCGTGAGTACCTATTATTACATCAATTTCGCCGTTTTTAAGTTGATTTTTAGCCAGTGTTTTTTGTTTTTGGGTTAAAGCGCCGGTGAGCAAAGCGCAGTTTATACCGGTATTTTTTAGTATGGAACAAAAGGTTTTGTAATGTTGCTCGGCTAAAATTTCGGTTGGTGCCATCAGTGCCGACTGATAACCGTTTTTAGCGGCAACAAAGCAAAGTGCCGCCGCAACCGCCGTTTTACCGCTTCCCACGTCCCCTTGTACCAAACGGCTCATCGGTCTGCCCGAGCGCATATCACAAATACACTCCTCAACAACCCGTTTTTGTGCAACGGTCAGTTCAAAGGGCAGCATTTTTTGAAATTCCGAAAAACAATTTTTCTTAATAACACAACCGCTTAAAGCGTGGGACTTTGTTTTTAAAACCGAAAGGGCTACTTGCAAAGTGAAAAGTTCTTCAAAAACAAGACGCTTTTTTGCCGTTTCAAAAGCTTCCTTTGTTTTCGGGAAATGAATATTCCGAAGTGCATAGTTTATATCGCAAAGGCGGTTTTCGGTTCTTATTTTGCTGTTTAAAACTTCGGGCATTTCGGTAGTATCGAGTGCCGTTTTTACAAGTTTTTGAATGGTAGCGGACGGCATATTCTTGCTTGCGTTATAAATCGGTTCTATTCGGTTAAAACTTACCTCTTTAATAATGGGTGAATTCATTTGCCGAAGAATTAAATTTTCGTCAAACTTGCCGTAAAAAAGGTATTCGCAACCGTATTTCAGTTTTTCCGCCAAAAACCTTTGGTTAAAAAGGGTTACTGCAAAACGGTCGGTTTTGTCGCTTGCTATAAATTTATAAAGTGTAATTCCCCGCCTTGTTTCCACCGTTTCAATGGGAGTTACAATTTTTGCTTTAATGCAAACATTTTGGTTTGGCAAAGCATCTTTTACAGGGGTAATATCAGTCCAATCAAGGTACTTTCTCGGGAAAAAACGCAAAAGAGCACCGACAGTATCGATGCCCTTTCCTTTTAAAATTTCAGCACGTTTAGCACCGACACCCTTTAAATATCTAATATCAGTGTTGGCTGTCATCTTTTTGCTCCTATTCTACCGAAAGAATGTAGTAGTAAATCGGTTGTCCGCCGTTTATAAAGGTTATTTCGGCTTTAGAACCGAATTTTTCTTCAATTTGTGCTTCAATAGATGCGGCCTGTTCTTCGGTAACATCCGCACCGTGAATAACGGTTATAAACTCGCTTGAGGGTTTAACCATCTTTTTAAGAAGTTTTAAAACGGTTTTTTCAAGGTCGGTATCAACAAATGTGATTTTACCGCCAAGCAAAGCCATAAGTTCGCCCTGCTTAATCTTAACTCCGTCTACATCGGCATCCCTTGCGGCAAATGTAATTTGTCCCGTTGCAATACGTTCGGTAGAGTTTTGCATTTCAATAGCGTTTGTGTTATCGTCCGCATCGGGGTCAAAATTAAGCATTGCCGAAATACCCTGCGGAATGGTTCTTGTGTGAATAACAATTACCTTTCTTGTGCTTATGGGAATTGCCTGTTCTGCCGCCATAATAATATTCTTGTTATTAGGAAGTACAAAAACGGTTTCGGCAGGCGTGGCTTCTATTGCTTTTAAAATATCGTCGGTGCTGGGGTTCATAGTCTGCCCGCCCGAAACAATGGTATCAACACCTAAATCACGGAAAAGTTCTGCCAAACCGTCCCCTGCGCAAACCGATACAAAACCAACCGGTTTTGTGGGTTCTACAGGTGTGAAAACTTCGGTCCTGTCCGCACTTTTTGCGGGTTTTTTCTTGGCTTCGTTTGCTTCGTGTTTTGCTCTTTCGTGTTGGTCACGCATATTTTCAATCTTTAAATGAACAAGCGAACCAAAGGTAAGTGCGTTTTCAATAGCGTTACCGGGGTGGTCGGTATGAACGTGAACCTTAATAATCTCGTCATCGTCAACCACAACAACACAGTCGCCTATGGTTTCAAGATACATTCTAAGTTCGTTTGGTTCTTTTTCGCAACTTTTTTCACGGTTCACAATAAATTCGGTACAGTAAGTAAAGGTGATTTCGGTTTCAAATTCGCCTGCGGCATTGAAAGAAACTTCTTCCTGCGGTTCACTTTCCGAAACAGCGTTAGATTTAATCATAACGCCGTCCTTCATAACCGAAAGCATACCTTCAAGAATTAAAACAAAACCCTTACCGCCTGCGTCAACAACCCCTGCTTTTTTAAGTGCGGGCAGTAATTCGGGGGTTTCGTCAAGTGCTTTTTTTGCACCCTCTATTGCATATTCAAAAATTTCAAGTTCGTTTTTACCATCCTCCAACGCCTGTTTAGCGTATTCGGAAGCAACACGGGCAACGGTTAAAATCGTACCCTCGGTGGGTTTCATAACTGCTTTGTAAGCGGCTTCAACGCCGAAAACAAAAGCGTTGGTAATATTTTCGCTTGTTAAAAATTCATCTTCACCGATTCCTTTGGCAAAACCGCGGAAAAGTAAAGAAGTAATAACGCCAGAATTGCCCCTAGCGCCCCTTAAAAGTGCCGAAGCATTAACCGAAGCAACCTTACCGGCGGTAGCACCGCTTAACTTTTCAAGTTCACGGGCGGAATTAGAAAGTGTCATAGACATATTTGTACCCGTGTCGCCGTCCGGCACGGGGAAAACATTCAAATCGTCCACCGCCTTACGGTTATTGCTTAAATTGTTTGTTGCAGAAATAATCGCATTACGCAAAATATCGCCGTTAATCAAAATATTACACTCCTTCGTCCAAAAATGAGTTATTCTTTAATTCCGTCAATTTTAACTATTACTTTTTCTACTTCTATTCCGGTTGCTTCATAAACCACATACTTAACCTTTTCGGTTATGCTTGCAGCAATAGCGTTTATGTTCATTCCGTAGGTAACAACAATATGAAGTTCAACAGTTATAGAATCAGTATTACCGATAACCTTGATACCGGTGTCTAACTGCTCGTTTTTGGAAAGTCTGCTAAAGAGTTTTTGCTTATTTGTGCTTGGAACCATACCTACAACACCAAAGCAAGAGGTGACCTCGTTGCCGATGAGTTTTGATAAGTATTCTTCGCAAATGGAAATTTTACCTAACCTTGTTTCATAAGTTATCATAAACAATCCTCCTAATTTACTTTGAATTTATATGATTTAATTGAAAAATAAATATCACTTTTGGAAGAGTTATTTACATTTTCAATACTGTCATTGCAAAAAAGTATTCCGGTTCTGTAACAAACAGGTATTACAGGCATATCGGTTTGAAGTACCATAGCAATGTCGGTAACCGAGGTTTCGCCGGTATAAAACTTTTCAATAACCGCCTTTGCGGAAGTATTTTGAACCGGTTGTTCCGTACCTTCAATTTGTTCTGTTACGGTTTCTTTAACACCGTAAGCCGAAGAACCGCCTTCGGTTACAACGGGGCGTATGTCCATATTATCAGGTATATTAACCTCTGCCAAATAAAGTTGGAAGTCCCCGCTTTGCAAACGGGCTAAATAATTTTCGTAAGATTCCTCAATAACGGTAATCTTTATACCCACGGTTTTAAGTTGGTTTGCAATAGCTAAAGCCGCCGCCGCACGGATACGGTTTTCCTTGTTTACAAGCAAAGTAAACCTTAATGCGCCGTCACTTTTTCTGTAAAATCCTTCTTTATCTAAACTATTATATCCTATTTCTTTCAAATTCTCAACAGTTATTTGCGAATTTGCAGTAGTTTGTATATTTTGTACAGATTTTGTTTCCTGCCAAACGGGGTTAAAAAAGCCGTTTGCGGCTATTGCGTTGTTATAAAAAATTTCTTTGCAAATCTTTTCACGGTCAATACCCGCCGAAATTGCCTGACGGAGTTCACGCAGTCCCAGTTCGCCTATATTGTGATTAACACCGATATAAACCAAGTTATTAAGGTTTATATCAATCTTTTCACCGCTCATTCTTAAGATATTACCGTCCGAAATGTTGCTGTAATACATATCCGCCGCACCGATTTCAATATAATGCGAAACCGATTCCGAATCGGGTGTATTTATAAGGCGGATTTTGGTAATACTGCCGTTTTCGGGGGAATAATCGTTTTTAACAAGCGAAAGTCGGTCTTCGCTTACTTTATATCTGCCACTGCCCACAGGCGGTAGTTTAACACTGTCCGAATCGGTCAAATTATCGCTTCCCTGTTTTAATATGGGGAAATCCAAAACATTCGCAAAATAGCGGTCATAAGTGTTAAGGTTAAAGACAACCGTATCCGCCCCCACAGACGAAACCGACACCACCTCGTAAAGTTTGGATGCATATTCGGTGGCCGAAGCTTTTGCCTTGTTATAAGAATAAATTACGTCTTCGCTTGAAAGTTTACTTCCGTCCGAAAACAGGGTGTCTTTCAACTTAACCGTGCAAACCTTACCCTCAATACTTACCGACTGCGCAATACTGTTAACCGGGTTAAACTCATTATCAAGTTTAACAAGCGGTTCGTATAAAAGCATACAAAGTTGGCGGTTAACGTCGGTCTTGGTTTCGTAAGGGTTAAAACTGTCCGTCGCAGAATACAAAAGCGTAATGTAATCTTTATTTTTTTTAGTTTCGGTAGTTTGTGTTTCTTGCGAAGAATTTTTATCGGTGTTATTTTCCTTGCAACCCGAAAAGCCAAAAATCAAGCCGAAACACAATAAAACTGATAATATTTTTTTCATATCTTCCTACTTTAAATGTTTATTCTTTCTATTTTAACCGTCTTACCTGTTTTTTCGTCTATTTCAAAGATACAGCCGTTTAAACTGCAACTGCCGTTTGCCAATTCAAATTTAGACATATCATTATCTTTTAAACGGTTAATAATAATTTCCTTTTTAACCCCTAAAACCGAATCGGTAGGCCCTGTCATTCCAAGGTCGGTTATGTAACCCGTTCCGTTTTGCAAAATCTGGCTGTCCGCCGTTTGAACGTGGGTATGAGTTCCGAAAAATGCCGAAACCCTGCCGTCAAGATAAAATCCCAACGCACGTTTTTCGCTTGTTGCTTCGGCGTGAAAATCCACCAAAATGATTTTCGCACCCTCTTCTTTTGTTTTCTCAATAAGTCGGTCTGCAGATTTAAAAGGACAGGACGCACCCGATTTTTCAAGGTAGATTTTACCGCTTAAGTTTATAACCGCCGCTCTCACCCTGCCGAAGTCCAAAAGGCAGTACCCTTTGCCGGGTTTATCTTCCCCTAAATTATGGGGTCTTAAAACACAGTCACTTTGTTCCAAAAAGTCGTAAAATTCCTCCCGCCTTAACGAATGGTTACCGCCGGTTAAGGCATTTGCGCCCAAATTCAAAAGGTATTCTGCGCTTTCTTTGGTAGTTCCGTTACCGTCCGCCGAGTTTTCGGCATTTATTATTACTGCATCTATATTATTTTGTTTTTTAAAAGCGGGTAACACTTTACGGACATATTCGCACCCTTTAGAACCGCAAACATCACCCACCGCTAAAATTCTCATACAGTTCCTCCAAAGTATATATAACGATTATACCATAAAGCACCTATTAAAACAATATAAAAAAGAAAAAAACTCTTGCACGGGGCAAGAGTTTTTTATAGTATACTAAAATTAGATTTCAGCGAAGTACTTAATAGTACGAACCATCTGGCTGGTGTAGCTGTTTTCGTTGTCATACCAAGAAACAACCTGTACTTGGTAAGTATCGTCATCAATCTTAGAAACCATTGTCTGAGTAGCGTCAAACAATGAACCGTAACGCATACCGATAACATCAGAAGAAACGATTTGGTCTTCATTGTAACCGAAAGAATCGCTTGCAGCGGCTTTCATAGCAGCGTTGATGCCTTCTTTAGTTACGTCTTTGCCCTTAACAACAGCGGTAAGAATGGTGGTAGAACCGGTCGGAACGGGAACACGTTGAGCAGAACCGATAAGTTTGCCGTTGAGTTCGGGAATTACAAGACCGATTGCTTTAGCAGCACCTGTTGAGTTAGGAACGATGTTTGCAGCACCTGCACGTGCACGGCGGAGGTCACCCTTTCTGTGAGGACCGTCAAGAATCATTTGGTCGCCGGTGTAAGCGTGGATTGTGCTCATGATACCGCTTTGGATGGGAGCATAATCATTAAGTGCTTTTGCCATAGGAGCCAAGCAGTTGGTTGTGCAAGAAGCAGCAGAAATGATTTTGTCATCAGCAGTAAGAGTATTTTCGTTCACGCTGTAAACAATGGTGGGAAGGTCGTTACCTGCAGGAGCAGAAATAACAACTTTTTTAGCACCTGCGTCGATATGTGCCTGTGCTTTGTCTTTAGAGCAGTAGAAACCTGTGCATTCGAGAACTACGTCTACACCGATTTCGCCCCAAGGAAGTTCAGCAGCGTTTGCTTTAGCATAAATTTTGAGAGTTTTACCGTCAACTGTGATTGTACCGGCTTCATCATCAGCAGAAACTGTGTGAAGATTTTCACCGATAACACCGCAGTAACCGCCCTGTGCTGTGTCATACTTGAGAAGATTTGCAAGCATGGAAGGTTTGGTAAGGTCGTTGATAGCAACAACATCATAACCTTCAGCACCGAACATTTGACGGAAAGCGAGACGACCGATACGGCCGAAACCATTGATAGCAACTTTAACCATTGGAATATACCTCCTAAATTTTTATATATTTATTTTACTCTATTTTAATTATTTTTTCAAGTTATTTGTTTAAATTTTAACAATTTTTTTATTTTTTTAATAATTTGGCATAATAACTTTATATTTACGGGGTGATTATTTGACATTTTTACCTAATTCACGTGAGCGTTATATTACCGCTTTGCGAATTACAACCTCGCTTTTAATATTAAAAAACGGAATAAATAAAAAATATTTAAAAAATTTGTGCAAAATTTACACCGCCGAAGCATATTTAAACCAATCTGCCAAACTACCGCTTGATATAGGAAATTTCGGTTTGAATTTATTTACCGCCGTTTGTGCATTAAAACCAAAACCGTTGTATTTTTCGGTGAACGCAAAAGGAAATTATTTAATAAACAAAAACATTTTAACGGTTTTGCTTTTAACATTATCCCAAAAATGCCGTGAAATTCACATTAAAACCGCAGAAAATATGATAATAATAGATTTTAAAGGAAACTTTAAAAAATGTATTTTACCTTTAAAAAAACTAAACGGATATTACTTTTTAACGGGGCAAAACGGGAAATTTGTAATTCCCGCCGCAAAAACAAAACAAAACTCCGTGCCGTTTTACAAAACTTTGGAATATTTTTACGACCGTTTTTCACCGCTTAATCTCTTTTTTCGCAATCTTTAATAATCTGCTCGGCAACACGCATACCGTCTACCGCGGCGGACATTATACCGCCGGCATATCCCGCTCCCTCACCCGCAGGGTAAAGCCCTTTTATCGATACGCTTTGGTAATTTTCGTCCCTTATTATTCTAACGGGGGAAGAACTTCGGGTTTCGGGTGCGGTAAGTACCGCCCATTCACTTGCAAAGCCCTTAATCTTTTTATCAAATTCCAAAATGCCTTTCTTTAAACTTTCGGTCACAAATTCGGGGAATATTTTACCGAAATCCGCAAAGCCGTAGTCCGGTTTTACGGTAGGTTTAACCCTTGTAATTTTAAAATCTTTGCCGAAACAAAACTGACCTACCGTTGTAACCGGCACTTTGCCCGATAAAATTTCAAAAGATAATTTTTCAATTTTTTGTTGCAAAGCGCAACCCGCCAAAACATCCTCCCCTTCAAAATCTTCGGGGCTTATTCCCACAAGCAAAGCGCTGTTGGCGTTAACACCGTTTCGTGCGGAATTGCTCATACCGTTTACCGCAATTCCACCCTTTTCGCTGGAAGAATTTATTACTTCACCACCGGGACACATACAAAAGGTATAAACCCCCCTGCCGTTTTGCAAATGGGTTGCCAATTTATAATCCGCCGCCGATAATGCGGGGTGGTTATAAAATTCGCCGTAAAGCGCCTTGTTTATATCCTCCTGCAAATGCTCTATTCTAACCCCTACCGAAAAGGGTTTTCTGACCATTTGGATATTCCGCTCTTTAAGAAGTGAAAAAACATCTCTTGCCGAATGTCCCGTTGCCAAAACAAGGGTTTCGCAAGGTATTATTTTGCCGTTTGCGGTGACCGATTCGATTTTGCCTTCCTTAAAATTTATATTTTCCAACCTTGTATTGAACCGCACTTCGCCGCCTAAATTTATAATTTCGTTTCTGATGTTTTTAACCACATACGACAAAACATCGGTCCCTACGTGGGGTTTGGCATCGGTAAGGATTTTTTGGTTTGCACCGTGGGTTACAAAGGTTTGAAGTACGGCTCTGCAACGTCCGTCCTTTATGCCTGTATTGAGTTTACCGTCCGAAAAAGTGCCTGCACCGCCCTCGCCGAATTGGACGTTAGATTCGGTATTCAATTCCCCGCCGTTTAAAAAGGCGTTTACATCTTTTGTTCTTGTGTCAACATCCGCACCACGCTCAATTACAATGGGTTTTAAGCCAGCTTTTGCCAATGTATAGGCGCAAAAAATACCGCAAGGACCAAAGCCGACAATTAAGGGTCTTTTACCGCTAAAACCGTCACACTTTTGCCAAACATATTCCGGCTTTCTATAAATTTGTGCGTTCTTATTTTTCTTAAGTACCGCCTGCTCGTTTTTAGTGTCAATCAAAACCGAACAACAAAAATGCACATCGGTTTTGCGCCGTGCATCTACCGACTTTTTGTATAAAGAAACCGAATTTGTTTTGATTTTTAAAATGCTTTCTACTGCGATTTTTAAATTTTCAAAATCTGTATCAAGCGGCAGTTTTAAATTGTTAAGCAATATCATTTATTTGTCCCCTAAAACAGCGTCTGCCGCCGCCATGGCACTGCTCCACGCCCATTGCAGATTATACCCGCCGCAGTCACCGTCTATATCCAAAATTTCGCCTATTGCGTAAAGGTTTTTGTATTCAAACGATTCCATTGTAGTACCTTTAAACTGTTTGGTATCAAGTCCGCCGGCGGTTACTTGGGAATTTTCAAAACCTGTTGTCCCGGTAACGTTAAATTCCATATTTTTGATTTTTGATGCAATTTTCTTAATGCCGTTTTGTGTAAGTGTTTCGGCTTTTTCGCTTAATTTATACCCTGCCGACTTTAGAATTACCTGACCTATTCTTTTGTTTATAAAGCCGGTAAAAAATTCTTGGAGCGGTCTTTCGGGCATTAGTTTTGCCCTTTTTGCAATCTGCAAAACAAGTTGGTTATAATCGGTTTCGGGCATAATATCAAGCGTTACGGTTTTATCGCCGTCAATTCTTGATACTTCACGTGAAATTTGCATAATAGGAGGTCCTGAAAGACCGTAATCGCAAAAGAGTACCTCGCCGTATTCTTTTCTTATCAATTTACCGCCGATTTTAAGCGAAGCATCGGCATTGATCTTTATTCCCTTTAACTGTTTTGTAATGTCGTTTTCGGTCTTGATTTGCACAATAGCGGGGGTGGTATTAACCGTTTTAAACCCTGCTTTTTTAAGTAGTGAAAGCATACTGCCGTCACACCCGTATTTTTCGCCGCCCGAATAAAGCCCGGTTGCGATTATTACGTTTTTGGTTTCAAAGCCCAATTTATCCGCCAAAACTTTGTAACCGTTTTTCAAAATTTGGATATTTGTAACCTTGGTATCGGTATGAATTATTACACCTAAATCCTCTGCCGCAAAACGCAGACAGTCCACAACCGAAGATGCCTGTAAAGAGGACGGATATGCCTTGTCCTCTTTAAAAACATAATTAACGCCGATGTCCTCAAAAAAATTTTTGCAAAATTCTACGTCATATTTTTGTAAAGCACAACGGCAAAATTCCGCATTTTCGCCGTGAAAATGTGAAATTTCCATATTTTTATTAGAAATATTGCACCTGCCGTTACCCGTAACGCTTAACTTTTTGCCAACACGAGGCAAGCGTTCCAAAACCCTTACGGTAAGATTACGGTTTTCACTCTTTAAACGCACCGCCGCACAAAGCCCTGCCGCACCGCCGCCTATTATAATTACATCGGTTTTCATATTAAAATTCCTTTTTTAAAAGTTATTGTTTTTATTTTATGCTTGTGTCAAGTTGGAGACAAATCGCCCTTGGCTCTCTCTGACGAGGGAGCTGGATTTTGCGAAGCAAAAGACTGAGGGAGAGAAAACTACCCCTCCGTCAAAACTTCGTTTTGCCACCTCCCCTGACAAGTGGATGCTTATGTTTTCAACTTGTGGAAGTCATTTCCACAAGTTGAATTTTCCGCACAGCAACAAGCTTTTTATTAAATTTAATATAACATCTTTTGCTGATATTTTCAAGTTATATATGATAATAGAGTTATCCCGAAATTACGAGACAACTCTGTTTTTTGATGGTATGACAAAAATCATACATACATATTGAAAATCATACTAAAGAAAACGCAGTTAAAAACTTTGTTTTTAAGCAGAAAACGCACCGAAAGTATGACGGTTATTCCTGCCGTGCATTCAAAATCTAAGATTTTGAGTCTCAGCTTCCCTACGGGAAGGTCGGTTGACGAAATTTTATATATCTTTCCAAAACTTATACCTCATCTGTTTTGATGATGGTAAAGAACAACCCTCTTGTTTAATTTTTTAAACAAGAGGGCATTTTGATAAACATTCAGTTTTCACCTTTGATGAGAGAAGAAAAATTTTTTTATCCCATCAAACATTTAAGTTTTATAACCTCTCATCTAATGCACTCAAAACCGCATTTTGTAGGGGTATAAATCAAGATTATTTACAGATTGTTTACATTTTTACCAAATGAATTTAGATGCAGATTACACTCTTATGCTACGATACGCAACTAAATCATTGTAGACATCTTGCGTAATTCTAACAAAAAGGTTGTATTTTGAACCACTTGAAGTTTTGGCACTTGCACTATGTATCGCAATTGCAGTATAACCTGAACTACTCGAATAAATATAAATAGGACCACCACTCATTCCACCACCAGTATTAGTATCAACACTTCTTAATAGTCTTGTGTACGAACTTGAAATCGTTCCGTCAGAACGGTACATAATTTCGGTTATTTCGTCATCACCATCATTGTCAATATCTACATATTTGGGATAGCCATTTATACTTATACCAGTGCCGTTATATGAACTGCCTTGATATCTTAAACCAAGCCAACCAACATTATCTCCCATATTACTATTTAATTCTATAATAGCCCAATCGTATTCAGCATCTTTGTCATCCGTCCAAGCATCATATACTACAACACCAATGATATCCGATGAACCATAGGGATTAGAATTGTCTGCGTGTGCCGGAAAAACTGATCCGCTTTCAATATAATTATCTCCGCCAAACTCAGTATTATAAACCACGTGTGCAGCAGTAGCTACTGCCGATGGACCAATCATAAATCCGGTTCCTCTAATAGTACCATTAGCGGTATCAGCTTCTATATAAACCGTATTTCTGTATCTACCGCCTGTGGCAGGATTTATAGGATCCCAATCACCAAGTAGATGGCGAGTATTTGCACCTAAATCTTCATCTAACACATCAACTGAATACTCAGGAGAATATCCACTATCAGATGTTCTTGTTGTATATGATTCTATTCTTGAGGTTGCAACATCATCCACTTCTTTTATAGTACGAGTTTGCATATCAAATCGAAGTTTTGTGGGAAATGAACTTGTGATAGATTTATCAGTTGTTGCACTAACATTAAAGGTTGATAAAATAACAATAGATAAAACAATAAGTACCGATAAATATTTCCTCATAATTTTTTCCTTTCTAATTTTAGTTTTATTATAAAATTTAGTCAATTATAAAAACATTTGATGCGTAACCGTCTTTTACTAATCTATATTCTCCGAGTTCTAATGGCAAGTTGTAGTATTCTTCAAATTCCAGTTGATAAATTTTATCCTCTCCGGGTTTTATAATCCACGCCAAATCATAAAAATCGATATCTTTCTTAAATGCTACCACTTTCCAACCGTCATCGGTTTTATAATGCAATTCAAACTCGGTTCCAATGCCCATTTCTTCAGAACTAATATTTGAGATTGAATACGATATTGTTTTTATGTCGTGATTATATTTTGTTTGTTCTGTAATAAAAGTAAAATCTTTAGGTTCTTTTGTTTCATAATCCAAATCAAGCAATATGTTATCTTTGGAAGCACAAGAACATAAAACACAAATAATTAACACTATTAAAATTGTTAATATTTTTCTAACTGTTTTTCTCAAATCATCATATCCTTTCATCAAATAAAAAACGCATAAGCTCTGCTTTGAAACAAAGTCTTATGCGTTAACTGCTAATCCTTATATTACCTAAATTCAAATAAAGCGGCGGTTTTCGCACAAGAACTCGTTGATTTGCTAAAATGATTTTCATGGAAAACACATCCTTTCTTTATTTGATTTTACTATAGCATAATTTGCCATATTGGTCAAGAAAAATATGGCAAATGAGGGGTAATAAAAACATCACCCTGCGTTTGTTTTTACTCAATTAAAAATATGTAACTACTGTTTTTAGTGGCTATCTTTATAATCTTTTCAGTAATTTCAATGGCAGTTGTATTTCAAGATTTTCATATAACACATTGTCAATTTTCATTTAACAATACCGCCGATACCTGCATTATGCTTTGTTTTTACCAGTCTTTATCAAAAATCCTTGATGATATTTTTTGTCCCTATTGTAGCACAAGCATAACATAAAAATTCATATTTTGCAAATGGCATTAAAAACTGCAAAAAAAGACCCCCTGTTATTTAAACAAGGGAGTCGGATTTTTAAACTTTTTAAAATTCGGTTTAACAATCTACCGTATTTTCAGTTACCGTTCCGATTTCGCTGTAAACAATGTTGTAACCGAACTGTGAGTCAATATTCTTTAAAAATACGGTGGTTGCCGTATCGTTTATAACCGAACCGTCATCCAAAGAAATTTCCACATTTGTAACAACGGTATAACTGCCGTCATTATTATCGGTAACCGACAAAACGGTGTGTTTGTATTCGCTGTAACCGCGGGGGATTATATAAACGTAACCGTCTTTTTGTTCACAGTCGGCATTTATACTGCCAAAATCGGAAATTTTTATTCCGTACATATTAAAAATATAATCGGTTACATAATTTTCGTTTACAAAACCGTCCTCCGCTAGGTTAAGCAAGCCCAAAACCGAATTGTTTACAAGGGTTTGGTCATTTTGAAAATCGTCATTATAAACAAAACTGTGGTTAAGCATATTAAGAAAACGGGTTTCAAGCACTTTACTGTTTACGGCGGTATTGTTGGCAACGGTCACAACATCCGTATTTCCGTTTTCCGACGTATTATTTGAAACACCCGCACCGCTTACACCCATAAAAGAAAGCAAGCATACGCACAGTAAAACCGACAATGCCGAAATAACATTTTTACGCATATTACCGCCTCCTTTAAAGTATATAACTATTATATACAACGGCTTTTAAAATTACCAAAAACAATTCAGTTACAAATGATATCAAATATGTAATTATTTACGACTTTAAACTGTATATTTTGTAACATTTTGTAATTTTTAATTTTATGTTATTTAATATTGAATAAATATGCGTTTGCTTTTTACTGCAAAATGCACAACTTTATAACATTTACATAATTTTTTTGAAAACTTTTTAAAATTATTGGTTGTATTTACTAAATAAATGTGATACAATGGTAGAAAAGTTAAATGCAGTTAGGAGTGCATCAATTTGAAACAGATATCAAACACCAAAATTCGTAATGTCGCCCTATTAGGTCACGGCGGTTCGGGTAAAACCACCTTGGCAGATGCTATTCTCTTTTACGGCAAAGCCACCGAACGCATAGGTAAAATAAGCGACAGTACAACAGTAATGGATTTTGATGCCGAAGAAAAGAAACGCAAAACATCTATTTCAACATCGGTTTACGCCCTCGAAATAGGTGATAATAAACTAAACATTATCGACGCTCCCGGTCTTTTTGATTTTGCCGCAGGTGTAAGCGAAGCCCTTATTGCCGCAGACAGTGCAATTATTACAATATCGGGTAAATCCGGTCTTACGGTAGGTGCTAAACAATGTTTTGAAAAGGCACGTGCTTTAGGTAAAAGCGTTGCTGTTTTTATAGGCAAATTGGATTCTACTCACGCCCATTTTTACCGTGTATTATCGGCTTTGGCAGGTCAGTACGGTGCGGTTATATGCCCCGTTGTTGTGCCTTACATTGAAAATGAAGAAGTGAAATGTTACATTAACCTTATTGAAAACAAGGCATACGCCTGTAACGGACTTGAAATTAAAGAAATGCGCCTTCCTGTTAGCGAAGAAATAAGCAATATGAGAAATATGCTTTTAGAAGCGGTTGCTACTACCGATGACGCACTTATGGAAAAGTATTTTGCGGGCGAAGAATTTACAACCGAAGAAATGATAAACGGCTTGGCTAAAGGGGTTAAAAGCGGTGATATTTGCCCTGTTTACAGCGGTGTAGGTCAAACTGGTGACGCTGTGCCGATTATGGTTGACAACCTTTTGAAAATATTACCGAGCGCTGCCGACTGTAATTACAAAAACGAACAAAACCAAGAAATACCCTTTGATGACAAAGGAGAACCCGCAATTTGCGTATTTAAAACCATTGCCGACCCGTTTGTAGGCAAACTTTCCTACTTTAAGGTTATATCGGGCGTTGTTAAGGGCGATATGCGGCTTATAAACAACCGTACCGGTTCGGAAGAACGGCTTTCAAAATTACTGTGGCTTAAAGCCGGAAAGCAGGAAGATGCACCCGAAATTTCGGCAGGTGACATTGGTGCGGTTGCAAAATTAGGTAATGTTTTAACCGGCGACACATTGTCGGTAAAAGGTAATGTTTCGGTTGCAAAAGTAAACTTCCCCGCACCTACATTATCTGTTGCGGTGTATCCGAAAGCAAAGGGTGATGAAGAAAAAATTGCCGCCGCCTTCTCACGTATGGCGGAAGAAGACCCGACAATTAAAATCCATACCGACAAGGAAACCCACGAACTTATTCTTTCGGCTTTGGGTGAACAACATATAGACGTTATAATTTCTAAACTAAAGGCAAAATTCGGTGCAGAAGTGGAACTGAAACAACCCAAAATTGCCTACCGTGAAACCATACGCAAGGAAGTTAAGTTTCAGGGCAGACATAAAAAACAATCGGGCGGACACGGTCAGTTCGGTGATGTTTGGATTAAGTTTGAACCCTGTGAAGAAGAATCACTTGTATTTTGCGAAGAAGTATTTGGCGGTGCTGTTCCCAAAAACTTCTTCCCCGCAGTTGAAAAAGGTCTGCGTGAGGCAAGTGAAAAAGGCGTGCTTGCAGGATATCCGATGGTTGGTGTTAAAGCCACTCTTTATGACGGTTCTTACCACCCGGTTGATTCTTCGGAAATGTCCTTTAAAATGGCAGCAACTATTGCTTACAAAGAAGGTATCCCGCAAGCGTCCCCTGTTTTGCTTGAGCCGATAGGCACTTTAAAAGTATTAGTGCCGGACGATATGTTAGGTGACGTTATTGGTGATATTAACAAGCGCCGCGGCAGAATTATAGGTATGAATCCGGGTGAAAACAAGTTGCAGGAAATTTTGGCAGAAGTGCCTATTGCCGAAATGGCAGACTTTTCTACCGCAATGCGTTCTATTACCCAAGGTACCGCAACCTTTACAATAGAACTTGCACGTTACGAAGAAGTCCCCGCTCAAATAGCGCAAAAGGTTATTGAAAACTCAAAAGCATAAACATGAAACCAAGATATTAACATAACAACCCCCTTCAAAAAAGGGGGTTGTTATTATTATATACCTTAAAATTATTATGAAAACAATTAAAACGAAAGATTATAAATTCAGCATTACCGGCTTATTTGTGCTTTCGTAAAGACGGTATTTTACGCCCGCCGTGTCAAACATTCGTTTTGCGGCAATAACGCTGTCCGAATCTGCATACTTATCCGCCATATAGACAACCTCTTTTATGCCCGACTGAATAATCGCCTTGGCACATTCGTTACAAGGGAAAAGGGTAGTATAAACGGTGCAACCTTTAACATTTCTTTCGCAGTTTAAAATTGCGTTAAATTCCGCATGGCAAACATACAAATATTTGGAATTAAGCGGGTCGCTGTCACGCTCCCAGGGGTAATCGTCATCGCTGCAACATCTCGGCATACCGTTATACCCCATAGACATAATGCGTTTATCGTCATTAACAATGCAAGCGCCTACTTGGGTGGAGGGGTCTTTACTTCGCATAGAGGAAAGCAAAGCAATTCCCATAAAGTATTCGTCCCAACTTAAATAATCTTCTCTTTTCACTGCGTTCACCTCAATACTATACTAACATTTATTTTTCTCTTTGGCAAGAGCGAAGTTTTAAAATATAAAGTCCGCACAAAACCATTAAAAGCGGGAAAACCGATGCAACCGCAAAACCGACATTAAGACCGAACCTATCCGCAAAAATTCCTATAATCCAAGGACCTACCGCACAGCCGGTATCACCGCTCATTGCAAACACACTAAACATAACCGCTCCGCCGTTTTTAAAGGTTCTTGCCCCTGCCGAATAAATACCCGGCCAAGAAATGCTTACGGTAAAACCGCAAATCGCACAAAATATAAGTGCCACAAAAGAAATTTTGCAAAAACCGACTACAATATAACAAACAAAGCACAAAACATTAAGCAAAATAAGCAGTTTTGTAAAGGAAACTTTTTTAGAAAATTTTGCATATACTACCCTGCCTGTTCCCATAAACAAAGCAAAAGCACAAGGTCCTGCAATATCCCCTATTACCTTTGAAACACCCAAAGCATTTTGAGCGAAAATAGATGCCCACTGTGCCATTGCAATTTCACTTGCACCCGCACAAAGCATCATTAACATATAAAGCAAAAAAAGCGGTTTTTTAATTAGTTCTGCAAAGGTTGCCGTTTTTTGGTCGGGTGAGGGTTCAACTATCGGCACTTTTAAAAAACTAAAGGTGTTCAAAAAGGGTATAACCGCCCAAATAAGGGGAATATACTGCCAGTTATGATACCCGAAAACAGAGACAAGTGCTGTTGTACCCAAAACGGTAAACGCCTGTCCCCAACAGTAAAAGGAGTGTAAAACCGCCATATTGCCCGATTTGTTACCCGTTGGCAACATATCTATCATAGGGCTTAAGATTACCTCGGTAATACCGCTTCCCGAAGCGTAAATAATTACCGAAATTACAATCGCAAAATAAGTGTCACTAATTAAATTCGGCAAAATTCCAAGAGAAATAAGTCCTATTGCCGCAAATGACTGGGACATTATTGCGGTTTTTCGGTATCCCGCTTTTTCAACAATTTTAGGGGTTAGTAAATCCACAAACATTTGGGTTACAAAGTTTACTAAAATTAACCGTCCCAACTTTTCATAACTTAAATTATAAACATTTCTGAAAACAATAAAAAGTATGGGCAAAAAGTTATTAACTACCGCCTGAACAACAAACCCAACATACCCTGCAAGTTTGGTGGGCAAATACTTTTTAACACTATTATCCATTATTTATATCCTTTACAAGTTTAATGATTTCATTTGGAGAATTAAGTAAATACTTTGCGCCGTTTTGTTTTAATTCTTCTTGCGTTCTGAAACCCCAAGTAACGCCTACGGCAATGCAACCGCTGTTACCGGCTACTGCCATATCCATTCCCGAATCGCCCACAAAAGCACATTCGCTCGGTTTTACACCTAATATATCAATTACTTCGAGTGTAAGTTTAGGGTCGGGTTTAGGGGGGTATCCCTCTTTCTTGCCCGCAACAAGACAAAACCTGTTTCCGAAGATTTTTTCAACCACGGTTTTCGCCATTTGGTCTGCCTTATTGGAAACAACGGCAATTTTTATACCATAGGTTTTAAGGGTGTCAAGCACACATTCAATTCCCTCATAAGCGTAGGTTTTACAAAGATAATGACCGCTGTAATACTCATAAAAGCAGTCAAAAACTTTACTTTTAGTTTCTGCGTTTCGGTTTTCTTCGGGTATAACACGTTCAATTAGTTTTTGCATTCCGTCCCCTATAAAATATTTATATTTTTCTATTTCATAGGTGGGAAAGCCGAAAGTTTCAAGTGCATAATTTGTACTGATTGCCAAATCTTCCAGAGAATTTACAAGCGTTCCGTCCAAATCAAAAATAACTGCCTTTATCATATACATACCTCTCCTAAAACAAGCAAAACCCTGAGCGTTGCTCAGGGTTTGTTTGTAAGAAATATTAGATAGCTCTGGTAACCTTACCTGAACGCAAGCAACGGGTGCAAACATTGATACGACGGGGAGTACCGTTTACAATTGCCTTTACCTTTTTTACGTTGGGCTTCCATGTTCTGTTTGAACGTCTGTGTGAGTGAGAAACCTTAATACCGAAAGCAATTTCTTTACTGCAGATATCACATTTAGCCATGTTCTGCACCTCCTTCTTAATAATGACTATAGAATGTCGAAACGCAGAAGGGCGTTTCGACAAACCGATTTTATCGGTTTTTGCGAATTAAAATGTACATTCATTTTAATTCGCTCGATATTCATTGCAATGGGTATAGTCGAATTTTCTTTGAAAATTTGTTCCCAAATCGATGATTTGGTGTCGAAATAGTGCCACGACACTATTTCGAATAACTATAACCATTATAGTCGGTAATTCTTCCCGACAACATAGCAAGATATATATTAACACAAAGAATTACAAAAATCAAGTATTTTTTTAAAAATACTGAAATTATCTTTCACTTCTAATCGGTCTGCGCATTAAATCGGGTACGGATTGATTTACGTCCTTACCTTTATAAAGCACCGCATAACATTCGTTTACAATAGGGAGTTCAACATTATACTTCTTCCCTAAATTGTAAATCATTTCGGTAGCGTAATACCCCTCAACCGTGCCGACTTCTGCCAAAGCGGTGTCTATTGCGCAACCGCTGCCCACCTTGTAGCCGAAACGGTTGTTACGGCTATGCCTCGAAGTACAGGTAACAACCAGGTCACCTATACCGGTAAGCCCCGAAAAGGTGTATTCTTTGGCACCCATACAAATCCCCAGACGTGTCATTTCGGCAAGTCCTCTTGTAATAAGTGCGGCTTTGGTATTGTCGCCCAAACCCAAACCGTCACAAAAACCGGCTGCAATGGCAATAACATTTTTCATAGCACCGCCAAGTTCCGCACCTTTAAGGTCGCCCGAAGTATAAACCCGCAAAGTATCGCTTGACATAATATCCTGCACTACCTGTGAAGCCGCCAAAGAGTCCGAAGCGGCAACAATAGAGGTGGGAATATTACGTGCAACCTCCTCGGCGTGGGAGGGTCCCGAAAGCGCCACCACCGTAGCGTCGGGTATTTCGTCTTTTATAACTTGGGACAAAAATTTTAAACTTCCCTTTTCAATGCCTTTTGAAACATTTACAACTATTCCGAAATCCTTTTGCTTTGAAAGTTTGTTTGCAACGTCACGAATAACGGTAGAGGGGGTTGCAATAATGGTTAAGGCGCTTCCCTCCACTACCGACATATCGGTAGTAATTTCTATTCCGTCGGGCAGAAAAATACCCCTTAACAGTTTTTCGTTGGTGCGTTTTTCTTTTAAAAGGTCAACTTCCGTTTGAAAAGGCGACCAAAGAGTAACCCTATTTCGGTTATTAAAAGCCGAAATTGCCAAAGCCATACCCCATCCGCCGGAGCCCAAAACGGTTATTTTAGCCATTATCCGTTCCTCCCGATTTTTATTTTGGATTCTGTTCCCGCAATTAAGCGTTTTATGTTGCTTTTATGTTTTAATATTACTATAGCACCCATTGCCAGTATAAGTAAAATTTGGGGCAAGATAAATGCCGTTTTGTCGTAAAAAATTATTGACATTACTACAACTACCGCTGTAGCAATTACCGAACCCAAAGACACATACTTTGAAAAAACGGTAACCAAGGCAAATACCACAATCCCGCTTATTATTGCAACAGGACAGCATACCGCAAAAATACCAACGCTTGTGGCAACCCCTTTACCTCCTTTGAAATCGAAGAAAAAGGGGAAAACGTGACCCAACATACAAGCTGTTCCGCAAAGGTAAGCCCCTATTATGGGTGCTGACCAATCTCCGCCGTTATTTGCCGAAATATACCCGAATATTTCCCTGCCCATATAGGTTGCGACGAAACCTTTTAAAGCGTCAAACAAAAAG
Source organism: Acutalibacteraceae bacterium (assembly GCA_036310925.1). Taxonomy (GTDB): domain Bacteria; phylum Bacillota; class Clostridia; order Oscillospirales; family Acutalibacteraceae; genus UBA737. Next base: position 148,449 of record JAXJQX010000008.1, on the reverse strand, counting down.
GTTAAAATTCCTGCCGAAAGTCCTGCGTTACGCAAAACATTTGTAGCGCCGGCATTACCGCTTCCGAGTTCTCTTACATCCTTTTTAACAAATGCTTTAGCAAAAATTACCGCAAAATTTATACTTCCGATTAAATATGCGGCAATTACCGTAACAACTGCGGTTATAACCATACTATTTGTCGCCCCTTTCACGAATAACAAACCTTACGGGGGTTCCCTCAAGACCGAAAATGCCCCGAATTTGGTTTTCTAAATATCTTTGATACGAAAAATGGAAAAGTTCGGCATTATTACAAAAACACACAAATGTAGGCGGTTTTGTAGACGCTTGGGTCATATAGTAAATTTTAAGACGTTTGCCCTTGTCGGACGGGGGTTGAACACGTGCGGTAGCATCCGCCAAAATATCGTTAAGTTTGCCGGTGGAAATACGCATTGTATTCTGTTCGTTCACGTATTTAATAAGTTCAAAAAGGCGGTCTACCCTTTGTCCCGTTTTAGCCGAAATGAAAATAATGGGTGCATAAGGCATAAAGGAAAAATCGTTCATAAGTTGTTTGCGGAAAGAATCCATAGTTTTACCGTCTTTTTCAACGGCGTCCCACTTATTAACCGCAATAATGCACGCTTTACCTTCTTCAAGTGCCAGTCCCGCAACTTTGGAATCCTGTTCGGTAAAACCGTCGGTTCCGTCTATCATAATAACGCAAACATCGGCACGTTCGATAGCCATTTTCGCACGCAGTACGCTGTATTTTTCTATTTTATCCTCTACCTTACTTTTGCGGCGAAGACCGGCAGTATCTATAAAATTGTACTTGACGCCGTTTTTTTCTATTTTAGTGTCAATAGCATCACGTGTTGTACCCGCAATATTAGAAACAATAGAGCGCTGTTCCCCTGCAATTTGGTTTATAAGGGAAGATTTACCTGCATTCGGTTTGCCGATTACGGCAACATTTATTATTTCTTCGTCCTCGGTTTCAAATTCTTCGGGCGGAATATGGGCAATAACGGCATCAAGCAAATCCCCCGTACCGTGACCGTGTACTGAGGAAACGGCAATAGGGTCACCCAGTCCCAAATTATAAAACTCGTAAAATTCCAAGGGTGTATCGCCTATATTATCGCACTTATTAACGCACAAAACAATCGGTTTTCCGCTTTTTTGCAGCATAGACGCCACGTCCATATCGGCGGCGGTTACACCGCACTTTAAATCGGTAACAAAAATGATTACCGAAGCCGTATCAATAGCAAGTTGTGCCTGTGCACGCATACTGCTTAAAATAATATCGTCGGTTTTCGGCTCGATACCGCCGGTATCAACAAACATCATCTTTCTGCCAAGCCATTCGCCGTCACCGTAAATACGGTCACGGGTAACACCCGGTGTATCGTCCACAATAGAAAGCCGTTTGCCTATTATTTTGTTAAAAAGTGTGGATTTACCCACATTAGGTCTTCCCACAACAGCAACAATAGGTTTTGCCATATTATAATTCCTTTCCTAATAAAGCGTCAATAAGCAAGTAACCGTCATTATCAACAGGGGTGATTTTAACACCTAAATCCCGTGATAATTCATTTAGAGTGATACTGTCAAGAAACATATCCCCTTCTTTTCTTAACATTACTGCGGGAATAAGCAGTTCTTCACCCAAATTTTCCCCTTTTAACTGCTCTTTTATATCGGCAGCGGTAACAAGCCCTGCTACGGTTATTTTTTCGCCGAAAAAGTTATTTTTGATTTTATAAACCTTACATTCTAAATTATCCCATTTTTGTTTGCATTTGTCAACTATTTCCGTAATTAAATGGTATGCCGCAACACCTGTTACAACAGATATTTTGCGTTTTTGTTCTAATTTATATTCTTCTTCGGCTATGGCGTCGGTTGCTTCTTTAAGCAAAAGCGCCCATAATCCCACACCGTTTTCAAGTTGCAAAAATTCGCCGTAATAGTCGGCATCGGGCATCTGCCTTTTGGCTAACAAATAAAACTCATCCGAAGCATATATACGCCGAGAACCGTATTTTTTTATACATTCTTCACCGTAACGGTCTATAATATCAATGGTTTCTGCGGCGGTTATAGGGTTAAAGGGAACTAAATCTGCCAAACCGTCACGGTATTTTGTAAGTCCCACAGGTACTGCCGCAATACATTCGGCATTCTGAAGTTCGGTTAAATCGCTTAAAGTTCTTTTAAGTTCCTCGCCGTCATTATAACCCGGACATAAAACCAACTGGCAGTTGATTTTTATCCCCGAATCGTTAAACCTTTTAATAACCGAAAGCACCTTACCTGCATTTTTGTTTTTCATCATCTTAACCCTAAGTTCGGGGTTAGTGGTATGCACCGAAATATTTATGGGGCTGATGTGCATTTTAATAATACGTTCAATTTCGTGTTCGGTAATGTTTGTAAGGGTAATATAATTGCCGAAAAGAAAGGAAAGGCGTGAATCATCATCCTTGAAGTACAAACTGTCCCGCATACCTTTGGGTAACTGGTCAATAAAGCAAAAAACACATTTATTAAGGCAGGAATGTTGCTTATCCATTAAATAAGTTTCAAAATTAAGTCCTAATTCCTCATAATCTTGCTTTTTTATACGTTTATGCTTTATTTTGCCCTTGTCGTCAATATATTCGATTTTTAGTTTAGCATTGTTTTGGTAAAAACGGTAATCAAGCACGTCCATTATATCGTTTTTATTTATTGAAATAAGGGTGTCCCCCGCTTTTAATCCCGCTTTTTCTGCAGGACTTTTTGAATCTACCGATTTTATAATAACAGACATACTAAATCCCCTTTCTGTTTAAAAAAATCAGAGGCGGATATTCTCCCCCTCTGATTTTTGTGTGCAGTTTGTAAACAATTATTCAGCAACTTTTACAACTTCACGGCCGTTATATTGACCGCAAGCAGTGCAAAGTCTGTGCGGGCGTTTGTATTCGCCGCAGTTAGAGCACTTTACTAAAGTAGGAGCGCTTAACTTCCAAACATTATTTCTTCTTTTGTCTCTTCTTGCTTTCGAGTGTTTTCTCTTTGGTACTGCCATTTTCAGCACCTCCTTAAATTGATTAAAAAATATTAATTATTAAGTAAATCGGCAAGTGCCTGAAGCCGTGGGTCAATTTCCCTTGTCGGGCAACCGCATTCGCCCTGGTTTAAGTTCTTACCGCATTTTGGGCAGATACCCTTACAGTCCCCTTTACATAAATGTTTCAAAGGAAGTGATACCACAACTTCGGTGTAAAGAAAATCGTCAATATCCAACTTCATATCGGGAACTAAAAGGATTGTATCACTGTCCTCCCCTTCAATAGCGGTAGCCAGCGATTTGTCCACCTTTACGGTAACGGGTTTTGCGGTTTCTGTTCCGCAACGGTCACACGGGGCTTCGTAAGTGTAACTTACGGTTGCCGTGAACCGAACCAAACCCGCCTTGTTGGAAACCGTTCCGTTAAGCAAAACCGGCTTTTTGAGCGGAAAACCGCCGCAATGCTCAACAAAACTTAAATCCAACGAATAATCTATCGGTAAAGCAGAATTTTCATTGACAAAAATACGTTTTAAATCAATAACCATACTTCCACCTCTACCGTCATAAATTACATTATATCTACTGAATACCGCTTTGTCAAGATTTTTCTTGGCAATTCCCAAAAAATACGGGCGGTAGTACCGCCCGTAAATGAGTTTTAGTTGCAAATCTCAGCAATGTCGAACAACTTTTTGGGTAATTCTTCTTTATCGGCCGAAATGGTGAATACAAATTCAACATCCTTAATTTCCGAAATTCTTTCCAAGAAAGCCACAAGCTGGTCATAATCACGGGTGCCTATTCTTAAAGTTGCATCACCGAAAATATGGGTAACATCGTTATTGCCCGACTTAATTCCCGCAACCATACCGAAGTATTCACCGTAGCCGGAGATTTTGTATGCATCTGCATCTATAAGACGTGCTTTATGAGTAACGGAATAGGTTAATGTATCTCCTTTTTCGATACATACTACGTTGCCAAGACTTGTTTCGGCAGCGGAGTTAACCATATCTACCAACATTTTAGTCTTGCCCGAGCCCTTTTTTCCAACAATGATTTTAATCATTTATAACAACTCCTTTTATTTTATTGCCAAAAGGCAATTATTTCATTAGTTTTTGTTTAAGCGCTTTTCCAATTCTTCCCTTTGTGCTTCGTAACCGGGTTTGCCCAAAAGTGCAAACATATTTTTCTTGTAACTTTCAACACCCGGTTGGTCAAACGGATTAACGCCTAAAATGTAGCCCGAAACGGCACATGCCTTTTCAAAGAAGTAGATAAGACGTCCCAAATTTTCTTCGTCGGGTTTTGTAACGCTTATTTGGAAATTAGGGACACCGCCGTCGGTATGTGCCAAAACAGTACCCTCAAACGCTTTACTGTTTACAAAAGACATTGTTTTGCCTGCAAGGAAGTTAAGACCGTCACCGTCGGATTCTTCTTTTTCAATACATACGTCTTTATCGGTTTGGTCAAAGGTGACAACCGTTTCAAACATTAAACGTGCACCGTCTTGAACATACTGTCCCATAGAGTGTAAGTCGGTAGAAAATGTTACTGAAGCGGGGAAAAGACCTTTATTATCCTTACCTTCGCTTTCGCCGAAAAGTTGTTTAAACCATTCGGCCATCATAGTAAATCTGGGTTCGTAACTTACAAGAAGTTCAATAGATTTACCCTTGCGGTATAATGCATTTCTTAAAGCGGCGTATTTATAACAGTCGTTCTTATACATATCGGGTTCATTATAATCTTTTGCGGCTGCAGCGGCACCTGCCATTAAAGCGTCAATATCCGCACCTGCGGCGGCAATGGGTAAAAGACCTACTGCGGTTAAAACAGAAAATCTTCCTCCTACATCATCCGGTACTACAAAACATTCGTAGCCCTTTTCGTCTGCCAACTGTTTCAGCGTTCCTCTTGCTTTGTCGGTTGTGCAGTAAATGCGTTTTGCGGCTTCTTCTTCGCCGTATCTTTCTTCCAACAGTTTACGGAACACACGGAAAGCGATTGCGGGTTCGGTTGTTGTACCTGATTTTGAAATAATGTTTACCGAAACACGTTTACCTTCGCAAATTTTAAGCATATCTGCAAGGTAAGCACCGCTTATGTTGTTACCTGCAAAGTAAATTTCGGGAACACCGTTTGCCAAGTTGTTGTAGTACGGTCCCTTTAAAAATTCGATAGCCGCCCTGGCACCCAGATAAGAACCGCCTATACCGATAACTATTAAAACGTCGGTATCGTTTTTAATTTTGTTTGCAGCTGCTTTAATGCGTGCAAACTCCTCTTTATCATAATCGGTGGGAAGATTTACCCAACCCAAAAAATCGTTACCCAGACCGCTTTTTGAATTTATCATTTCGTGTGCGGACTTTACCTGTGCTTCTAAACCTTTAAGGTCATTATCACGCAAGAAATCACTTGCGAAAGAAGAATTGAATTTAATTGCCATTGTCTTTTCACCTTGATAATTTTTTGTTTTTCTTATATTTTACTATATAATTAAGATTTTTTCAAGGGAAAAATACTAAAAAGTTAAAAACTTAACAAACCGTTTAAAATCCATTTAAAAGTTACAAATAAATTCAGTTTTTCCACCGTTTCGTTAGCAATAATGGGAATTTTTCCAACCTCTTTTTCCCCCATATAAACCCTAACGTTTCCTAAAACGTCGCCTTTTTTAACGGGGGCGGTTATATTGTCGTTCCATTCGGTTTTTCTTGTAATATCTCCGTTTTCGGTTTTAGGCATTAACAAGTTTACTTTATCCGTGGCAGTTACAAGCACATTATCCTTTACCCCTTTTTGCACCTTTGCCGTCATACCGTCTTTTAGTTCTGCGCCCAAATTTTTGTAACTGTAGTTTGCAAAGCCGTAGTCCAACAGTTTTTTAGCACCTAAGAATCTGTCATTACTGGTTTCCCCTGCCAAAACCACCGCAACAAGTTCCATATCTCCCCTTTTGGCGGTAGCCGAAAGGCAGTATTTTGCAATACTTGTAGTACCTGTTTTAAGTCCTGTTGTGCCGTTATAAAACCTTACCAATTTATTTGTATTAACAAGTTCGCTTTTTCCGCCCCGCAAACTGTCCATCCAAACGGTGGAATAGTTCTTTATAAGCGAATGTTTTATAAGTTCACGTGACATTACCGCAACATCGTGCGCCGATGAATAGTGGTTTTCGGCATCAAGTCCCGTTGCGTTTTGGAAGTTGGTGTTATTCATACCAAGTTCCTTTGCACGTTTGTTCATTAAAGCCACAAACCCCTCTTCACTGCCCGCAATAGTTTCTCCCAAAGCTACGCACGCATCGTTAGCCGAGGCAATAACGGTGGCTTTTAAAAGGTCGTCAACCGTCATACCCTCTCCCGGTTCAAGCCAAATTTGCGAACCGCCCATACTACAGGCGTGTTCGCTGGCATACACTACGGTTTCCAAAGATATATCCCCACGGTCTAACGCCTCCATAACAAGCAAAAGCGGCATTATTTTGGTAATGGAGGCAGGAGGTAATTCTTCGTCCGCATTTTCCGAATATAATATTTCACCCGTGTTTACCTCCATTAAAACCGCAGATTTTGCCTTAATATCCAACTTTTGCCCTATTACGGTATTTTCTGCCGCCGTTTCAATAGGTACGTCTATATCCGAAATATCACACTCGCTTGAAACGGTAACCCCTTCTTTTGCCGAAACACTAATACTGAATATAATTCCGAAAATTATAATTAAACCGATTATTCTCTTCAAAAAAAGCACACCCTTTTATACTTTATATAAAAGGATATGCCTTTAAAATTTATTCTATTCCCCGAACAATAATTCCGCCGCCTACAACAATGTCACCGTCATAAAAAACGGCGGCCTGACCGGCACTAGGCGCTCTTTGGGGTTCATTAAATGTTATTAAAACATTTCGGTCATCCAAGGTCTTTATTACGGCGGGTTGCGGAATTTGATTATAACGCAGTTTTGCGGTCACGGTCAAACTACCATTTAACTCATCAAACGGTATAAAGTTAACATCCTTAACCAAAACCGATTTATAAAACAGTTCTTCATTTTCGCCCAACAAAACTTGATTGGTTTTTGCGTTTTTACTTATTACAAAAACCGGGTGACCGAACGCTACTCCAAGCCCTTTTCTTTGACCTATTGTGTAGTGGATAACACCCTTATGCTCCCCTATTTTTTCGCCTTGGCGGTTTATATAATCCCCCGTGGAGGATACAAAATTTGCCGTTTTTTCAATGAATGAGGCATAGTCACCGTCCGGCACAAAGCAAATATCTTGACTGTCCTTTTTATTTGCATTCACAAAACCGTTATTTTGCGCAATTTCCCTGACTTGCGGTTTAGTATACTCGCCAAGCGGGAATTCCACCGCCGACAGTTGCTCTTGAGAGAGGCAGTAAAGTACATAACTTTGGTCTTTGGAAATATCCTTTGCTTTTTTTAAAAGATATCTGCCGTTTTGGTATTCTACCCTTGCATAATGCCCCGTAGCGATTTTAGAAAAGCCCTTTTCTTTTGCAATTTTAAGCATTTTGCCAAACTTAATATTCTTATTGCAGGCAATACAAGGATTAGGGGTTTTGCCCTCTATATACTCGTTTACAAAATAATCTATAACAAATTTTTTAAAATCTTCCGATAAATCTATAGCGTAATGTTCTATCGAAAGGCGGTCACAAACGGCTTTAGCATCCTTAATATTTTGGGAAGAAGCCAAATCCTCCCCCAAAAGTGCCAAAGTGACCCCCGAAACCGAATATCCCTTTTCCGCCAAAACCGAAGCACAAACCGAAGAGTCCACTCCCCCGCTCATACCTACTAATATTTTTTCCAAATAAATTCTCCTTTATAAAAAAGGACCGATTAAAACCGGTCCTTTTGCAGATTAAATAGAAGTTGTAAGTGCAATTTCGCACAAATGCTCATCAATACCTTTTTCCATATTGAGCGCTTCGTAAATGTCATAATTTACAACCTTACCGGTTTTATAAGCAACTACACGGTTGCCTATACCGTCTTTAAGAAGTTGTACCGATTCGTAGCCCATTTGGGTAGCAATAAGACGGTCACGCAAGGTAGGACGTCCCCCGCGTTGTACGTGTCCCAAAATTGTGGCACGTGTTTCTATACCGGTTGCTTCCTCAATGGTTTTTGCCATTTCGTTAACACCGCCGATACCTTCGGCAACAACTATAATAAAGTGCTTTTTACCGAGTTTTTGAGTTTCTTTTATTTTATTTATAATAGCATCCATATCAAGACCTTTTTCAGGCAAAACAACTGCGCTTGCGCCAACCGCAATACCTGTTCTAAGGGCAATATGACCTGCTCTTCTGCCCATTACTTCAACAACGCTGCAACGCTCGTGCGAGTCGCAGGTGTCACGAAGACGGTCCACCATATCAAGCACCGTGTTCATTGCGGTGTCAAATCCGATGGTATATTCGGTGGAGGCAATATCATTATCAATAGTGCCGGGAATACCGACGCAGGGAACACCCGCTAAAGATAAATCACGTGCACCGCGGTACGAACCGTCACCGCCGATAACAACAATACCCTCTATACCGAACTTTTTACAGGTTTCAACCGCCTGTGCAATGCCTTCGGGGGTTTTAAATTTAGGGCTTCTTGCGCTGTAAAGCATAGTACCGCCCAACTGAATTATATCCGAAACCGAACGTGCGTCCAAATCTATAATATCGCCTTCCATAAGACCGTTGTATCCACGGCGGATACCTTTAACCGTCATACCAAGCGAAACGGCAGTTCTTACAACAGCACGAACCGCTGCGTTCATACCGGGAGCGTCTCCCCCGCTTGTAAGTACACCAATAGTTTTCATAATAATCAACTCCAAAAATTTTTCAGATTAAAGTATAAACCATATTTTTATATTTTTCAACAAAAATTTTATTATTTTACGAATTTTACATTTTGTTTTTGCAAAACGGCTCCGAGTTCCGCAAACAATTCGTCTTTTTCGGCAACAAAAAGCGTTTTAGGGGCTTTTAGTTTTTTGTTTGTGTCGGTACAAACTATAAAAACGGGTATGTCACCTTTATAACGTGACAAAATTTCCTTAACCTTTGAAAATTCGGGTGTTTCGGTATTTTTTATCCGCAAATAAAGTCCCTTATTGTATTTAGGTGTTTGAGAAACGGTTTGCTTAAAGTTTTCGGGAATCGCTTCAATTTTTTCGCAAATGATTTCGGTGTCCCTATCCTCCCGTTCGGATATTCTGCCGGTTAGAATAACGGGCTTACTATCGGTCAAATAGGGTTTATAAAGCATATACGCCTTGTCAAAAACCGTAATATTAACAGAAGAGTCAATATCTTCAATCTGCGCCGTGGCAAGCAGGGTATTGTTTTTTAGTTGCCGAACCTTAAGACCGCTTATAATTCCCACTACGGTTATTCGCTTACCGTCGGAATATTTGCCCGCCGTTACCGATTCTATTAAGTCGTATTTAGCACCCTTTAAAAAGGCGGAATATTTATCCAGCGGATGCCCCGAAAGGTAAAGTCCCGTGGATTCTTTTTCCAAAGAAAGCCGCATTTCTATAGGCATTTCGGGTATTTTTTCGGGAATAAAGGTATTTGGACTTCCCATTTCTTCAAACAAATTAAGTTGCCCCTGTGCCGAAAAACGGCGTTCGTTTTCCACCGCCGAAAGCACGCCCTCTATATTATAAAGCATTTCACGGCGGTTGGGTGAAAGACAGTCCATAGCACCGCTTTTTATTAAACTTTCAAGCGCTTTTCGGTTAAATTCCCTGCCGTAATTACGAAGACAAAAATCGTAAAACGAAGTATATTCCCCGTTTTGTTCCCGCTCGGCTATCAGTTTTTCAATTACGGCTAACCCTAAATTTTTTACCGCCAGTAAACCAAAGTGTATTTGATTGCCGCAAGGGGTAAAATCCTTACCGCTGCGGTTAACGCTCGGCGGCAAAACCTTTATACCGCTTTTTTTACATTCTGCGGTGTAAAGCGAAAGTTTTGAAACGCTTTCCATATTACAGGTCATAAGTGCGGCGAAATACTCTGCCGTGTAATGGCATTTTAAATATGCCGTACGATAGGCAACAAAGGAATATGCACAGGCGTGTGCCTTATTAAAAGCATAAGAACTGAAACTTGACATATCGTCAAATATTTTTTCGGCAACCTCTTTCGGTACTCCGTTTGCCAAAGCACCGCAGGATATTACATTGCCGTCTTTATCCTTTTCGCCGTAAAGGAAGTATTCCCGTTCTTTTTGCATAACTTGGTGTTTCTTTTTAGCCATGGCACGGCGGACAATATCCGCCCTGCCCAACGAATATCCCGCTAACGCCCTAAACACCTGCATTACCTGTTCTTGGTAAACAATACAACCGTAGGTAACATCAAGTATCGGCTTTAAAAGGGGTGTGTCGTAGGTAACCTTTTCGGGATTATGACGGCAACTGATATATTTCGGGATAGAGTCCATAGGTCCCGGTCGGTAAAGCGAAAGCACGGCGGTTAAATCCTCTATACTTTCGGGGTGCAACTGACGCAGAACATTCTTCATTCCGTCCGATTCAAACTGAAACACACCCAAAGTTTTACCCAAAGACATCATATTATATGTGTCTTTATCGTCAAGCGGTATTTTTTCAATATCAAATTCGGGTTGTTTTTTTCTGATATACTTTTCGGTTTCGGCAATAACCGTAAGGTTACGAAGTCCTAAAAAGTCCATTTTAAGAAGTCCTAATTCTTCCAAAGCGGTCATTGTAAACTGGGTTACCACCGCTTCGTCATTTACCGCCAACGGCACATACTCGGCAACCGGTTTGTCCGCAATAACCACGCCCGCCGCATGGGTAGAGGCGTGTCTCGGCATACCCTCCAGTTTCATTGCCATATCTATAAGTTCCTTTACCGAACTGTCATTTTCGTAAAGGTCACGGAGTTCCCTGCTTCCCTCCATAGCACGGCTTATGGTCATACCCGGCGACTGGGGAATGAGTTTTGCGATTTTATCACAGTCGGCATAAGGGATATCAAGCGCTCTGCCGACGTCCCTTACCGCCGCCCTTGCCGCCATTGTGCCGAAAGTAACAATTTGCGAAACACGGTCGGTTCCGTATTTTTTGGTTACATAATCAATAACCTTTTGCCTTTGAACATAGCAAAAATCAATATCAAAATCGGGCATAGATACCCGTTCGGGGTTTAAAAAACGTTCAAAGTAAAGGTCGTATTTAATTGGGTCTATACCTGTAATTCCAATACAGTACGCCGCAAGCGATGCCGCGCCCGAACCACGCCCCGGACCTACCGGTATGCCGTTATTTTTAGCGTAATTAACAAAGTCGGCTACTATTAAAAAGTAGTCAACATACCCCATTTGATTTATAACAGATAATTCGTATCGGAGCCGCTCTACATACCGTTTTTCGGGATTTTTTCCGTAAATGCGGTAAAGCCCCGAAAAGCATTTGTTTTTAAAATATTCGAAGTGGTCACAATCGCCTATATCAAACCTCGGCAGTTTAATTTTGCCAAACTCAAACTCTACATTACACCTTTCGGCAATTTTTACGGTATTCTCTATTGCTGCAGGAGTTTTTTCAAAAATTTCCGCCATTTCCCCTGCCGATTTTAAATAAAATTGATTGGTTTTAAATTCCAAAACCGAATCTTCGGTAATTTTTGTCCCGGTTTGTATGCACATAAGCACCTTGTGCATTTTATGGTCTTCGGCATTTATATAATGTGCATCATTAGTTGCAACCAGCGGAATTCCCGTTTCTTCGGAAATTCTTATTATTTGCGGATTTACAAGTTTTTGTTCCCGTATATTATGGTCTTGAAGTTCAAGGTAGTAATTCCCTTTACCGAAAACATTGCTGTACCAAACTGCGGTTTCTTTTGCTTTTTCGTATTCACCGTTTAAAAGCAATCGGGGTATTTCACCCGCAAGACAAGCCGAAAGGGCGATTAACCCCTTACTGTATTCTTGCAAAAGTTCTTTGTCTACACGGGGTTTTGAATAAAACCCTTCGGTAAATCCTTTGGACACCATTTTAATTAAATTTTGGTAGCCCTCGTTATCCTTGCAAAGAAGTACCAAATGGTTGTAGCCGTCCAGTCCCTTTTGTTTGTCAAAACGGCTGCGGGAGGCAACATAAACTTCGCACCCGATAATCGGCTTTATGCCCTTTTGTTTTGCATATTTGTAAAAATCAATAACGCCGTACATAACGCCGTGGTCGGTTATTGCTATACTTTTTTGCCCTAATTCACACGCTTTGTCAATAACCTTTTTTATAACACAGCAACCGTCCAGCAAACTGTATTCGGTGTGCAAATGCAGATGTGCAAAGTCCATACCGCTCCCCCCTTTTTAACTGTTTTCTTTTTCGTATATTTCAATAATTCTTTTAAATCTGTGGTTAAGTCCCGAAATTGTGATAGGCGTTTTGGAAATTTTGCAAAGTTCTTTTAAGGTTGCTTCGGGGTTGTTTTTGCGAAGCAGTGCAATTTCCAAAAGTTCGCCCGGCAAACTGTAAAGACGGTCGGTTTTTTCCAAAAATTCAATAGCAGTACGCTGTTTTATAGATGCCTCAACCGTTCTTGAAATATTGGCATTGTCACAATTTCTTGCCCTGTTTATGTTATTTTTAACACTTTTCATTATTTTAGTATCCATAAAATCAAGTGTTCTTGCGGTATCCCCCATAAAGGTAAGCAGGTCTTCGATAACGGAACTGTCTTTAGTGTATAAAACCGTGTTTTTCCCTCGGCTTGTCCTTTTTAAATTTATTCCGTATTCATTTAATAAACCGTGCAAATCATTTGCCAAAGTTTCGTTTTTTACCGTAAATTCGGCACGGTATTCTTTTTCGGGGTCATTTATATTACCGCAAGCCAAAAAAGCACCGCGCACAAAACTTTGAACACAACATTCTTTTACAAAAAGCGTTTTATCAATAACCGTTTCGCTTATGCCGAAATCTATCATAGCCAAGATTTTAAGCCGGTCGGATTCCGACTTTACTTCGGCTATGTAGGTAGGTCTTGCGCTGCCCCCGCATTTAATTTCCACATCGGCTTTGTAGGTATGCTTAATAATTTCGGCATACGCTTTTGCAACATTTTCGTGTCCTGTTTGAAGTGCTATCCGCTTTACCGAAAAAGACCTTCCGAAAAGCATAAAACCGTATATGTAGGACGGCTTGCAACAACCGGAAAGTCTTATGTTTATAAGTTCATCTTTAACAAGTGAACAGTATGACATTTCATTACCTCGCTATTTGTTTATATCACGGTGTGTAATCATACAGTCATAATCCTTTTGTTTTAAATATCTTCCCACAAGTTCGGCAAAGGTGACCGAACGGTGCTTACCGCCCGTACAGCCAAAGGCAATAACAAGCTGGCTTTTACCCTCTTTGGCGTAAAGCGGAACTGCTATATCCAAAAAAGCGGTCAGGCGTTCCAAAAACATTTTACTGTCCGAACTGTCCATAACATAATCCCTTATTTCCTGTTCCAATCCCGTTTTTTGCTTTAAATGTTCAACATAAAATGGGTTTGGAAGACACCTTACGTCAAAAACCAAATCGGCTTCGGAATCTGTTCCGTATTTAAAGCCGAAAGATTTACAGTTAATTTTAATTGTACCTCTGATACTGCCGAAAAAAATGTTTGAAAGGTTGTTTTTAAGTTGCGAAATAGAGGTATATGTAGTGTCAATAATGTAATCCGAAACTAAACGCACCGATTTTAAAATTTCCCTTTCCTTTTCTACCGATTGTAGCAAAGAAAGTTTACCGTCCTGCGATAAGGGGTGTTTTCTGCGGTTTTCTTTATACCTCTTTACAAGTACTTCGTTTGAAGCATCCAAAAAAAGTATTTTATAGTCAACCTCCCGCTCTTTGAGTTCGGTTAAAACCTTTGTAATATCGGAAAAAAGTTCACCGCCTCTAATATCGGTTACTATGGCAATTTTATTAAGCGTTTCGCCCTTTACCGCCGAAAGTTCCAAGAATGCGGGGATAATTGCGGGGGGTATATTATCCACACAGTAATACCCCATATCTTCAAGTGCGTTAGCCGCCTGTGATTTGCCCGCACCCGACATTCCCGTTACAATAAGTATTTCCATTTTCTTCTCCTAAATCTTTTTCCAAATAATAAGTTCCGCGTCTTTTCCGCCTGCCGAATATTCTATTACGGCAAGTTGGCTTTTATCGGTAACAAGCCCGAAGCAACGCTCGCTGTTCTGCTTTTTAAGTTCGGCGGTGTAGTACATTTTACCGTCGCTGAATATTTTGGCGGTACTGCCGTTAGGCAGTTTTAAAGGAATGTTGATAAATTCCCCTTTATGACCGTAAAGTTTTGTCAACTTTGGCATACCGTCTATATTCAAACTGTTAAATTCGTTTATAAGTCTTTGCATTTTATTCCCTGCCCACAAAAATCACTTCGGGTTCAAGTTTTACATTATCATTTTCATAAACCCTTTTTTGTATTTCCGCCATTAGGGTTTTAACATTGTCACTTGTGGCGTTATTTCGGTTTATTACAAACCCTGCGTGTTTTTCGCTTACCATAGCACCGCCAACCGAAAAACCCTTTAAATTGTTCTTTTCAATAAGCGCACCCGCAAAATACCCTTGCGGTCGTTTAAAGGTACTTCCCGCACTTGGGTATTGGAGCGGTTGTTTTTCTTTTCGGCGGTTTAAAAAGCCGTCCATTTTTTGCTTAATCTCGGTTTTATCTCCCTTTTCAAGTGAAAATTTAACCGAAGTTATAACACCGTCTAAAGTTTTAAAAATGCTTGTGCGGTAACCGAGTGCCATATCATTTACGCTTAAAGTTTTAATATCACCGTTTTTGTCAATATACTCTGCCGAAATTACCGCATCTGCCATTTCGCCGCCGTATGCTCCCGCATTCATATAAAGCGCTCCGCCGACTGTACCGGGTATTCCGTAAGCAAATTCAAGCCCCGTAAGCGAATTTTCACACGCTTTAACACAAACACCGCTTAAAGACGCACCGGCATCTGCCGTAATTTCGTTGCCGTTTACGGTAATATTTTCCATACCGTTAAGGCAAATTACAACGCCGTCTATCCCCTTGTCGGACACTAAAATATTAGAACCCTTGCCGAGAATGAATAGGGGTAACCGAAGTTCCCACGCTTTTATTAACACCTTTTTTAATTCCTCGGCTGTTTTAACATTTACAAAATAATCTGCCTTACCGCCGATTTTAAAGGTAGTGTGATTTTTCATTTCTTCATTCTGCTTTAAATCTATATTATTTTCGCAGCAAAACTCTTTAAAAGGCATATTTTCCCTCTTTTATATATTTTTAAAACGGGTCAACCGCTTCCCCGCCTTGGTCGGTTACATCGTCGGTCATACCGAGTTTTTTAAGCAAATCTTCCGCCGCATTATAGCCGAGTTTCTTCTGTCTGTGGTTCATAGCGGCAACCTCTATAATAACCGCCAAATTTCTGCCCGGCTTTACGGGGATTGTAAGTGACGGAATTTCCAAATCAAGAATAGAGGTGGTTTGGCTTTCAAGCCCCATTCGGTCGTATGTTTTATTAACATCCCACTGTTCGATGTTAATTATAAGGTCAATTTTTTCGGTAAGTTTTACCGCACCTGCACCGAAAATACGGCTTGCGTTTATAATACCTATTCCGCGAAGTTCAATAAAATGCCTGATATTGTCGGGCGCAGTACCCACAAGCGATTTATCCGAAACACGTCTTATTTCCACCGCATCGTCGGCAATAAGGCGGTGTCCCCTTTTTACAAGTTCAATAGCGGTTTCACTTTTACCTACACCGCTTTCGCCCAAAAGCAAAATACCCTCGCCGTATACTTCAACCAAAACGCCGTGGCGGGTTACACGGGGCGCTAAATTAAGGTGTAAAAATGCAATTAACGCCGCCGAAAAGGAAGAGGTTGATTCCTTTGTACGCAAAACCGGAACAGCATATTTTTTAGCAAGTTCTATATACTTTTCGGGAAAATCCAAATCACGGCAAATAACCGTCGCAACCGGCTTATGTGAAAAAATTTCTTCAAGACGTTTTTCGGCTTTTTCGGGGGTGAATCTGTTTAAAAAACTTACTTCGCTTTTACCTATAATTTGAATTCTTTTTTCGTCAAAAAACTCAAAATAACCCGCCATTTGAAGACCCGGACGGTTAATTTCGGGTGTGGTTACCATAATTTCGGAAATATCGGTAGGAGCCGATAAAACCTGAAGCGAAAATTGCTTTACTATTTTGCCCAATGAAACACTGTAACTTGTTCTCATTTTTCACACTTCCCATAAAAATTTTATTCATAGTTATTATACTATAAATCACTTTAAAAGGCAAAACATTTTATATACGATTTTAAATTTTTCTTGATAATATCGTTAAATAGATATATAATTGTTTAGAAAAATCATTATAAGGATGTATAAGTTTATGAAATTAGGTATGGTAGGACTTCCGAATGTAGGAAAATCTACACTTTTTAATGCAATTACAAATGCGGGGGCGCAGTCGGCAAACTATCCGTTTTGCACTATTGAACCGAACGTCGGTATGGTTAGCGTGCCGGACGAACGGCTGGAAAAATTAGCCGAAATTTACAATCCCGATAAATTCACCCCTGCGGTTATTGAATTTGTTGATATTGCAGGTCTTGTAAAGGGTGCTTCAAAAGGCGAAGGTCTTGGCAACAAGTTCCTTTCCAATATTCGTGAGGTGGACGCTATTGTTCACGTTGTGCGTTGTTTTGAAAGCACCGATATTATTCACGTTGAAGGTTCGGTTGACCCTAAACGTGACATTGAAACAATAAATCTTGAACTTATTTTTTCGGATATTGAAATGGCTCAGCGCCGTTTGGACAAAGCCACAAAAGCGCTGAAGGGCGACAAGAAAATGCAAACGGAAGTTGATTTTCTTAAAAAACTGATTGCCCATTTAGAAAACGGACTTCCCGCACGTTCGGTTGAAATAAACGACGAAAGCGAACAGGAAATTATTAACACTACCGCACTTCTTTCGGCAAAACCCGTTATTTACGCCTGCAATATGAGCGAAGACGATTTTATAAACGGAATTGAAAGTAATAAAAACTACAATACCGTTAAAACTATTGCTGAAACCGAAAAGGCAGAAATTTTGCCCATTTGCGCCGCTTTAGAGGCCGAAATTTCGGGACTTGAGGACAGCGAAAAGGCAATGTTTTTGGAAGAACTGGGTCTTGAACGTTCGGGGCTTGACCGTATGATTCAAAAATGTTACCACCTTTTAGGACTTATTTCCTACCTTACCGCAGGCAAACCGGAAGTTCGTGCCTGGACCATTACAAAAGGTACAAAAGCACCCCAGGCGGCAGGTAAAATCCACACCGACTTTGAACGTGGGTTTATCCGTGCCGAAGTTATCGGCTTTGACGATTTTATCGCCTCTGGCGGAAATATGGTTACCGCTAAGGAAAAAGGTCTTGTAAGAAGCGAAGGCAAGGAATATGTTATGAAAGACGGCGACATTGTCCTTTTCAGATTTAATGTATAATTTTCGGAGTTGATTATATGTACGGTTACTATTACGGTTTTGACCCGCTTTATTTATATTTGGTTTTACCCGCAATACTGCTTTCACTTATTGCAAGTATGAGGGTGAAAACCACATTTTCCAAATATTCGGGCATTCCCGCCGCTTTCAACGGAGCAGACGCCGCAAGAAAAGTGCTTGAATCAAACGGTGTTACGGGTGTTAGAATAGAACGTGTAAGCGGTAATCTTACCGACCATTTTGACCCCAAAACAAACGTTATACGTCTTTCCGATTCGGTTTACGGTTCTTACAGTATTTCGGCAGTCGGCGTAGCCGCACACGAGGCAGGTCACGCCGTGCAACACGCAGTTGGGTATACCCCCATAAAAATCCGCTCTGCCATATTCCCTGTTTCAAGTCTGGGTTCACGCCTTTCTTTACCCCTGCTTTTAATAGGTTTGCTTTTCAATTTCACCTTTCTTATGAATTTAGGTGTTATTTTCTTCGGTGCGGCACTGATTTTTCAACTTGTAACCCTGCCGGTGGAATTTAACGCTTCGGCACGGGCTTTGGGCGCAATAAAAGTAGGCGGCTTGCTTGACGAAAAGCAAATTTCAGGGGCTAAAAAGGTACTGACTGCGGCGGCTATGACCTATATTACCTCATTTTTAGTATCTTTAACACAGTTTTTAAGATTATTGGCACTTACAAACAGAAGGCGGTAACCCCGCCTTTTTTCATATATTGTATTATGGGCGGTTGCAAAACACGAAAAAACTTGGTATAATGATATTGCTGTTTGGAGTGATGTTATGAATTTTTTGCATAGAACCTGGGCGGAAATTGATTTAAAAGCCCTTGCACATAACTTTAATATATTAAAATCAAAGGCAGGAAACGCTAAAATTATGGCGGTTGTAAAGGCAGATGCTTACGGTCATTCCTCGGCGGCGGTTGCCCCTGTTTTGCAAAAAGAGGGAGCAGACTGTTTTGCCGTTTCCAATATTGAGGAGGCCATTGCCCTGCGTAATGAAGGCATAGTTAAACCAATTTTAATTTTGGGTTACACCCCCGTCAGTACCGTAAACGACCTTTACCGTTACAACCTTTCACAGTGTGTTTACTCTAAAGAATACGCTTTGGCATTGTCGAACGAGGCGGTAAAACAAAATGTTAAAATAAGCATACATATTAAACTTGATACCGGTATGAGCCGTTTGGGGTTTGACTGCCGAAGTGACTTACTCTGCGGTTTGGAAGATGCAATATTCTGTGCAAAACTCAAGGGTTTTAGTTTTGACGGTATTTTCACCCATTTTGCAAGCGCCGACTGTGATTTGGACAAAAGGGACACCTTTACAAACGACCAATATTCCCGATTTTCGTTAGCGGTTAAAGAATTTAAAAAGTGCGGTTTAACCCCCGCTTTAGTGCATTGTTGCAACTCGGCGGCACTTCTTTTGGACCCGGAAAAGCATTTGTCACTCGCCCGTGCGGGAATTTTGCTTTACGGCCTTTCCCCCTCACACGATATGGATATTAAAGAGGACTTTTTGCCGGTTATGACCGTAAAATCGGTTGTATCTATGGTAAAAGAAATAGAAAAGGGGAACACCGTAAGTTACGGAAGAACCTTTAAAGCGGACAGAAAAATGAAAATCGCCACCGTTACGGCAGGATATGCAGACGGTTATCCCCGCCTTTTATCCGGCAAAGGGTATGTGCTGATAGGTGGTAAAAAAGCCGATATTATAGGCAGAATTTGTATGGACCAAATGTCGGTTGATGTTACCGATATTCCGGACGTTAAAATGGGCGACGAAGTTATACTTTTCGGTAAGGACTTACCTGTGGACAGTTTGGCGGATATTTGCGGTACCATTAACTACGAAATTATTTGCGGTATTTCGCCCAGAGTACCGCGTGTTATAAAGAGTTAGAATTATGAAAAAATATGTATTAAGCATCGACGAAGGCACAACCAGCGCAAGGGCAATTTTGTTTGATAATAACGCAAAACCTATATCGGTATCACAACACGAATTTACCCAAATTTACCCTAAGCCCTCTTATGTTGAACACGACCCTATGGAGATTTATTCGGCACAGGTTTGCGCTTTGACCGAATGTATTACAAGGGCGGGTGTCAACCCAAAGGAAATTGCCGCAGTAGGTATTACCAACCAACGTGAAACGGTTATTGTTTGGGATAAAACAACCGGCAAACCGATTTATAACGCCGTTGTTTGGCAATGCAGGCGTACTGCGGATATTTGCGAGGATTTAAAAGCACAGGGCTTTGAAGAATACATAATAAAAACCACCGGCCTTAAAATTGACGCTTATTTCAGCGCTACCAAAATTAAATGGATTTTGGACAATGTTAAAGACGCACGACAAAAAGCCGAAAAGGGTCAACTGCTTTTCGGCACGGTAGATACTTGGCTTATTTGGAAACTTTCGGGCGGGAAAATACATATTACCGATTATACCAACGCTTCAAGAACTATGCTTTTCGACATTCATAATCTTTGTTGGGATAATAAGTTGCTCCAAATTTTCGGTATACCTGAAAGTATGTTACCCACCGTTAAATCAAGCAGTGAGATATACGGCGAAATAAATATTTTAGGCGAAAATATCCCCGTTTCGGGTATTGCGGGCGACCAACAAGCCGCTCTTTTCGGTCAAAGATGTTTTACCGCAGGTGATATTAAAAACACCTACGGCACAGGTTGTTTTTTGCTTATGAACACCGGACATACCGCATATAAAAGCAATAACGGACTGTTAACCACCGTTGCCGCCTCCTTTAACGGTAACATAAATTATGCGTTAGAGGGCAGTGTTTTCGTAGGCGGTGCGGTTATACAGTGGTTGCGTGACGAATTAGGGTTAATAACCGATTCCGCACAAAGCGAAGAATGTGCCACGGCGGTAGAAAACAACGGCGGAGTTTATATTGTTCCCGCCTTTACGGGACTTGGCGC
Organism: Acutalibacteraceae bacterium; assembly: GCA_036310925.1. Taxonomy (GTDB): domain Bacteria; phylum Bacillota; class Clostridia; order Oscillospirales; family Acutalibacteraceae; genus UBA737. The sequence continues at coordinate 127,821 of JAXJQX010000008.1, read as the reverse complement.
ACCCTATTGGGATATGTATGCCAAAGGTACCGTTTGCGGTCTTACAAGGGGCAGTAACAAAAACCACCTTGTCCGTGCGGCGCTTGAGTCTATTGCTTACCAAACCAACGACCTTTTAGATGCTTTGTCGGCAGATACAGGCATAACTCCGAAATCGGTTTTGGCAGACGGCGGTGCGGCAAACAACCGCTTTTTAATGCAGTTTCAAGCCGATATTTCGTCTACCGCAATAATTTGCCCGATTTCCAGCGAAGCCACCGCTTTGGGAGCGGCATTTTTAGCGGGACTTGCGGTTGGTTTTTGGAAAGATATGAATGATATTAAAAACATTAAAATAGAACACCGTTCATTTACCCCGTCAATTAACCCCATTGAAAAACAAAAACTGTTGAACGGTTGGAAAAAAGCCGTTTGTGCTTCTAAATCTTTTTGCGGAGAGTGAGTTATGGAATACGAAATAAGAGCATTAGCAGTACCGAGTACCGACAATATTCACACCCTGCAAGGTAAAATTTTTATACCAAAGGGCGAAATTAAAGGGCTTTTTCATATTGTTCACGGTATGACCGAATATATAGACCGTTTCGACCGCATTATGTCTTTCTTTGCTGAAAACGGCTATGTATGTTTCGGGTTTGACAATTTAGGTCACGGCAAAACCGTAAAAGACCAAAGCGAACTTGGGTTTATTGCCCACAACAACGGTTGGAAATACCTTGTAAATGATGTTATTGCCTTTTCGGACGCCGTAACCCAAATGTATCCCGATTTGCCGATGTTTTTAATGGGACATTCTATGGGTTCGTTTATATCACGGCTTGTTTGCGAAAACTACCCGAAAAATTACAAAAAACTTGTAGTTTGCGGAACTTCAGGCCCTAACCCGCTTGCAAAATTCGGAATTATGTATGCAACATTTAAAAAGGCAATACACGGCGAAAAATACATTTCAAAAACCGTATATAACCTTGCTTTCGGAAAATATAACAAAGGGTTTGAAGTGCTTTCGAGTTATGACTGGCTTACAAAAGACCGTGAAATTATAGAAAAATATGAAAACGATAAACTTTGCACCTTTAAATTTACCCTTTCCGCAATGGTGGATTTAATGAAACTTTTATCCCTTTGCAACCGTAAAGATTGGTTTAAAAATATAAGTTCCGATTTGCCTATTTTCTTAATTTCGGGCGATAAAGACCCGGTAGGCAACTACGGCAAAGGGGTTAAAAGGGTGTATGAACTTCTTAAAGCAAACGGCAAAAATGTAGAATTAAAACTTTATCCCGACTGCCGCCACGAAATACATAACGACACCTGCAAAGACGAAATGTTTAGCGATATTTTAAACTTCCTTAATGAGGATTAGGATTAAAAATCGGAAGTTTCAGTGGTAAATAATGAGAAAAAATCTTGCTAATATCATCACCTGTTTCCGTATTTTGTGCAGTATTCTGTTACTTTTATTTCCCGTCTTTTCGCTTTGTTAAGATGAAAGTAAATTTAAAACGCCTACCGGCATCGGAGGCGTTTTGTTATTTTATGAAACTCTGATTTTTTATTTTAAAAATCCGTTTACAATTTGCTCTTCGGCTTGTTTTTCCGAAAGTCCCAAAGTCATAAGTTTAATGAGTTGTTCACCCGCAATTTTACCTATTGCCGCTTCGTGAATAAGCGAAGCGTCGATATGGTTTGCCGAAATTTCGGGTATTGCCGAAACGTGTGCGTTATCCATAATAATAGCGTCACATTCGGTATGACCGTTACATATATTGTTGCCGTTGATTTTAGAAAGAAAAAGTTGACTTGAATTATCCTTTGCAACCGAACGGGAAACAACGTGTGCGCTTGAATTTTCGCCGTCTAAATCCACCGAAAAATCGGTTTCGGCATACTGGTCGGCGTGGGTCATAAGTTTTTCGTGAATAATAAGTGTGGCGTTATCCGAAAGGCGTGATTTTGTTACACGTTTAGTCGAGTTTATGCCCTTAATTTGGGTGGTTTCCATTTCCATATAACCGCCGTCATCTATATTGACAATAGTGGTGGGGTTCATTATGTTTTTGCCGTCACCGTCACTGTCGCCGTAATGCTTTTCGACATATTTAACCTTGGCATTTTTACCTATAAAAAAGGTATGAACACCGTCATGTCCTGAATTTTCATTACCGCAGTTGTGTATTCCGCAACCTGCAACAATCTCAACATCGGCATTTTCGCCTATAATAAAATCGTTATAAACCAAATCGGAAAGTCCCGTTTCGCTGATAATTACGGGAATATGCACCTTTTCGCCCTTTGTGCCGGGTTTTACGATAATGTCAATACCCGGTTTATCGGTTTTGGTTCTGATATCAATATTTTCGGTTACCTTGCGGTCGGCAAGTCCCCCGTTTGCACGGATATTAAACGCACCCGAAGGTGTACCCTCCATATCGGCAATAATTTTTAAAAGTTCAAGTTCGGTATTGTTCATTATTTCGCCTCCTAACAGTTATCCGTAAGCACTTTGCAAGCCACATTGGCTTTACCTAAAAGTTCGGGCAAAATTTCTTCTTTTTCCCCTTCTTGTTTTATGCTTCCGTTTGCTATTACAATAACCTTGTCGGCAATATTTAAAATACGCTCTTGGTGGGAAATTATTATAACAGAACCGCCTAAAGTATCGTGCATTTTTTCAAACACTTTAATTAGGTTGTTAAAACTCCAAAGGTCAATACCCGCCTCGGGTTCATCGAAAAGCGATACCTTGGTAGAACGTGCCAAAACGGTGGCAATTTCTATTCTTTTAAGTTCACCGCCCGAAAGTGAAGCGTTGACTTCACGGTTGATATAATCCCTTGCGCACAGTCCCACTTGGGAAAGGTAACTGCAAGCGTCGGTAACGCTTATATCTTTGCCCGATGCCAAACTTATTAAATCGTGTACCGTAATACCTTTAAACCTTACTGGTTGCTGAAAAGCGAAACTAATGCCTTTTCTTGCCCTTTCGGTAATAGAAAGGTTTGTAATATCTTCACCGTCAAGCAAAATTTTGCCCGAAGTAGGGGTAATTATGCCGGCAATAACCTTGGCAAGTGTGGATTTACCCCCGCCGTTAGGACCGGTAATTACCACAAAACCGTCCTCTATTTTTAAACTTACATCTTTAAGAATTTGTTTAATGCCGTTTTCGGTTTCGGCTTCAAAGCAAATATTCTTTAGTTCTAACATATTTTCTCCTTAATTCTATTTTAAAATTTCCCAATAATATTTTCTCTTTGACTGCGGAAAATCCCTAATTACACCGTGTTCGGGGTCGTAGAACACACCGTCGAAATAAAGCGACCAATGCCAGCAACGGGGTGTTTCCAAACTCAGTATTGCAATATTCGGCAGTTGGTGTTTTGTTTCGGCTTCTTTTCTTTGCCTGTTATAAGAAATTCCGTAATAATCCAATACATAAAACATTTCTTTTAGGGTTGTTTCCCGCTCGTTGCAAAGTAGTAAAGCAATATCCTCCGCCGTCTTGTCGGCAAGCATTGCAAGTACTGCCTGTCCGCACTGCAGGTCGGTCGGTTCTTTAATGTATTTCGGTTTAACTGTTAAAGCCATACTGTTTCCTCAAGCAATGTACTGGGTTAAGGTAATAATTATAGGCATAGTAATTACCGAAAGCAGAGTAGTAACCGAAACTAAGGATACCGAAAGTTCGGTATCTCCCCCGAATTTGGCGGCGAACATAGTTGACATTGCCGCCACCGGTGCGGAAAACGAAATTGCCGAAGAAATTAAAATTGTTCCCCTTACTCCGCAAAGGTACAAAACCGCTATTCCGATAGCCGGAAAAACTACCAGCCGTAATATTATAGCAAGAATATTTGAAAAACTCTTAAATACCTTTTTAAGTTGGCTGTTTGCTAAATGATAACCGATAATAATCATCGGCAAAGGTGTATTAAGGGGTGCCAAATACTCAATAGGCAGTTTTATAACCTTTGGTATTGGTATAGAAAACAGAAAAATAACAAGTCCTATAAAAAATGCAATAATACCGGGGTTTAACAAAATCTTTTTAGCGGTTAGTTTTTCATTATTACCGCTCATTAACATTATACCGTAGGTCCAAACAAATACATTAAATATGGTAATGTAGGACGAACCGTAAAAAACACCGTCGTCCCCTAAAAGTGCCTGTTGCAGCGGAAGCGCCATAAAACCGCTGTTAGAAAATACCACGGCAAATCTTAAAACCCGCTCGGCATTTCTATCTTTAGAACGGACGAAAACAAAACTTAAAGCAATAAAAAGAATATGTGCCGAAATTGCAATAAGGAAACTGAAAAGCAAACTTTTAAGAACCGAAACTTCAAATTCCCTTATAAAAGACTTAATAATTACCGCAGGTGTAACAAAGGTTAAAACCAGTTCGGTTATGTTTTTTACACCCGTATCGCCTAAAATTTTGGTTTTGGCGCAAATAAAACCCAAAAATATTAAAATTATTAAAACCACAACCTGCACGGTTACCGTAACGAACACTATTTTACACCCTTTGTAAATTTAAGGAAATCTTCCTTGTTTTTAAACACGCCTGCGTGTTCTAATACCTTTGAGAAGACCAAACCGATCTCATCTTCTATTATTTTATCAATATTATTCTCATTTATATCGGAATATTTGATTTTTATTTCGTCTGCCCAATCGGCGTGTTTTTCCAAAACTTCGTCATTTCTTAAATCTTTATTTTCCAACATAGCGGTTTTCAGTAAAGCCATTTCGGTTTTAAGTCGGGCGGGCAAAACGGCCAGTCCCATAACCTCAATAAGTCCTATATTTTCTTTCTTAATGTGATGAAGTTCCGCATGGGGATGGTAAACACCCATAGGATGTTCCTTTGTTGTAATGTTGTTGCGAAGAACCAAATCGAGTTGGAAATCGTCCCCTACTTTGCGTGCAATGGGGGTAATTGTGTTGTGCTTTTCACCGTCGGTTTCGGCAAAAATGAAAGCATTTTCGTCGGTATATCCACGCCAAGCGGAAAGAATTTTATCCGCCAATTCAATAAGCCGTTCGCTGTTTTCAGAAGAAAGACGTATTACCGACATAGGCCATTTAACAATACCTGTCCTAACATCCGAAAAACCTTCAAACAAAATTTCGGTGTCGATCGGTGCTTTTGCCATTGCAAAGGTGTAGTTACCGCCTTGGAAATGGTCGTGGCTTAAAATAGAACCGCCTACAATAGGCAAATCCGCATTAGAACCCACAAAATAATGCGGGAACAACTTTACAAAATCCAAGAGTTTGCGGAATGTTGCGGTGTTTATTGCCATAGGCGTATGTTCGGAATTGAAAACTATGCAATGTTCGTTGTAATAAACATAGGGCGAATACTGCATAAACCAGTCAGTATCGTTAATCTTTACAGGAATAATTCTGTGATTTTGTCTTGCGGGGAAGTCAATTCTTCCGGCATATCCCTCACACTCACGGCAGAGCAAACATTTGGGGTAACCCACCTGTTTTGCGTTTTTAGCCGCCGCAATCGCTTTGGGGTCCTTTTCGGGTTTGGAAAGATTAATTGTAATGTCAAGGTCGCCGTATTCGGTTGAAGTCACCCACTTAACATCCTTTTTAATCCTGTAACGTCTTATGTAATCGCTGTCACAACTTAATTTATAAAAATAATCGGTAGCGGTTTTGGGGGACTGTTCATACAAAGAGTAAAATTTGTTTGTAACCTCGCTCGGTCTTGGCAATAATGACGCCATAACTTTAGTGTCAAACAAATCCCTTTGGGTAATTGTATCCTCAATAAGTCCTTTTTCTACCGCAAAGTCTAATATTTCTTTTAAAATTTCTTCCAAATCTACCGAAGTGAAATTTTCGTGGCAATCGAAACTGTCAAGCCCTAAAATTTCCAAAATACGGTTGGTTATATAAACGGTATCACGCCGGTCGAAAAGACCTTTTTCAAGTCCGTAACAAATTAACTTTCTAATGCTTTTGTCTATCATTTTAATCAACTCCTTAACCATTCAATAATTATACTATATATATTATGTATGTGTCAATCAAATTCGGCAAAAATTTTTCTTGACAAACACCCTTTATGATGATAAAATGGTTAAGCCGCATATTGTGGGCTTTTTAAAGTTGCATTTTTGCGCACGCCTACCGTAGCGAGACTGAAAATAAGCAGGTGAAAAAAATGTACGCAATTATCGAAACAGGCGGAAAGCAATACCGTGTTCAAAACGGCGATGTTATCTACATTGAAAAACTTAACGCTCAGGTTGACGAAGAAGTTACCTTCGACAAAGTTGTTGCTGTAAACAACAGAACTTTAAAGGTTGGTAAGCCCTATGTTAAGGACGCTTTCGTTAAAGGCACCGTTTTAAAGAACGGCAAGGGCAAGAAGATTACCGTCTTCACTTACAAACCCAAAAAAGGTTGCGCCCGCAAAATGGGTCACAGACAACCTTACACTAAAGTACAAATTACCGAAATCGGCTAATACAGTATGACAAGTGTAAATTTTTTGACTGATTCAAACGGTATTTACGGGTTTGAAATCAGCGGCCACTCTTCTAAAAACAGTGGCGACACAGCCGGAAAAATTATTTGTTCTGCGGTTTCAAGTGCGGCTTATATGACCGCTAACACCATAACCGAAATAATCGGTGACAAGGCGGACGTAACAGTTAGTGACGGTGAAATGCTATTTTCCGTCAAAAACCCTTCCCCCGCTTCAAAACAGGTTCTGCTCGGTTTAAAACTGCATTTAACAGAATTATCCGGTCAATACAGTAATAACATTAAAATTAACGGAGGTGCAAACCATGTTAAAGATTAACATTCAGTTATTCGCTCATAAAAAGGGTGTTGGTTCTACCAAAAACGGACGTGACAGTGAATCCAAACGTCTTGGTGTTAAGCGTGGTGACGGTCAGTTTGTTCTTGCAGGCAACATTCTTGTTCGCCAAAGAGGAACACATATCCATCCCGGTAACAACGTAGGCCGCGGTTCTGACGATACTTTATTTGCCCTTATCGACGGTAAGGTTAAATTTGAAAGAGTAGGCAGAGACCGTAAACAAGTTAGCATTTACGCTGTTGAGCAATAATAATTCAAAACCGGAAGCTTTTATAACAGCGTCCGGTTTTTTTATTACACCTTAAAAGGAGTATATTATGAAAATTTGTCATGTATGTAATTTTGAGTGTGAGGACAATGCGGAATTATGTCCCGTTTGCGGTGCGTATTTGACCGAGCCATCACAAACCGAGCAGGAAGAAACAGCGGTTGTTATAGACCCCGTTTTACTCGGAAGTTTTGAAGATGTTGTATCGGCGGAAATTTTTAAGGACATACTAATTGAGAATAAAATTGCTTTTTCGAGTGATGACAGCGAAAATTCCATTAAACTTACCTTCGGCGGCGGATTTTCCACCTGTGATATTTATGTTGATAAATCGCAATATGAAAAAGCCGAAGCGCTTTATACCGAATTTTTAGCGTCCGAATCGGAATTTGACGGCGAATTTGTAGATTTTGAAGAGGAAAACTAAATGTTTGTAGATATAGCAAAAATACATTTAAAAGCGGGCAACGGCGGTGACGGTGCGGTTTCTTTTCACCGTGAAAAATATGTTGCCGCAGGCGGACCGGACGGTGGCGACGGCGGCAAAGGCGGGGATATTGTCTTTAAGGCGGACAGTAACCTTTCCACATTAGCCGACTTTCGTTATAAACGCAAATATACTGCCGAATCGGGTCAAAACGGCGGCACTTCCCGTTGCACCGGCAAAAGTGCTGCTAATCTTGTAATAAGCGTTCCTGTGGGAACCCTTGTTAAGGATGCCGAAACCGGCAGAATTATTGCCGATATTTCCGACCCCGAACCCGTAGTTATTGCCAAAGGCGGTAACGGCGGTTGGGGTAACCAGCATTTTGCAACCTCTACCCGCCAAGTTCCCCGTTTTGCAAAAAGCGGTGCTTTAGGCGAAGAACTTGACGTTACGCTTGAACTTAAACTTTTGGCAGACGTTGGCTTAATCGGTTTCCCGAACGTAGGTAAATCCACCTTGGTTTCGGTTGTAAGCGAAGCAAAACCCAAGATTGCCAACTACCACTTTACTACCCTAACCCCCGTTTTGGGCGTTGTAAGAATATCTGAAGGCAGTTCCTTTGTTATGGCGGACATTCCCGGTCTTATTGAGGGTGCGGGTGAAGGTGTCGGTTTAGGTCACGAATTTTTACGTCACGTAGAACGTTGCCGTTTGCTTTTGCACGTTATTGATATTTCGGGCAGCGAGGGCAGAGACCCTATTGAAGATTTCGAAAAAATAAACCGTGAACTTGCGGTTTTCAGCGAAGAATTATCGGGACGTCCCCAAATAGTTGTAGGCAATAAGTGTGACCTGACGAATGAAGCCGAAATTGAAAGAATTTCCGAATACTTCAAGTCAAAAGGTTACGCTTTCTTCCCTGTTATGGCGGCAATTGCCGAGGGTACTGCGGAACTTATCAATTTTGTTGCGGCAGAACTTTCAAAATTGCCCCCTATAAAGAAGTTTGAACCCGACCCCAAACCCGCAGAAGAAATCAATAAAAACCAACGCAGTTTCACCGTGCGTGAGCAAGGCGGAGTTTATTATGTTGAAAACTGCGACTGGTTAATGGAGGTTATGAACCGTGTAGACCCCGACGATTACGAGTCACTCCAGTATTTTGAGCGTGTTATCCGTGAATGCGGGATTATTGACGCACTCGAACAAGCCGGTGTTTGCGAGGGTGACACCGTAAACGTGCTTGATATTGAGTTTGATTACGTGCCGTAAGAGGAAAAATTATGGAAAATCCAAACTTATTAAGCCCGTCGGTTTTGGCTTTTGTGGGTGATGGGGTTTACGGACTTTTGGTTCGCAAAAATTTAGCAAAGGTCAACCGCCCTTCGGGCGAATTACATAAACTTTCGGTTAAACTGGTAAATGCCACCGCCCAAGCCGAGGCATTTAAACTGATTGAACCGCAACTTAACGAAAAGGAATTATCGGTTTTTAAAAGAGGACGGAATTTCCGCACGGGAAACACCCCTAAAAATTCAACCGGCGGCGAATATCACACCGCAACCGGACTTGAAACCCTTTTCGGTTTTCTTTATTTATCGGAACAAAACGACCGAGCAGAAGAACTTTTTAATATAATATGGCAAAGTAAAATGGGTACACTTTAAATGTGTACTCATTTTTTAGGTGATTTTATGAAATTTAAAGCAGTTTTAACCGATTTGCTCTTTTTCTTTTTAGGCAGTACCGCATATTCGGTTGCGGTCATAATGTTTTTATCGGCAAATGAAATTTCCCCCGGAGGACTTACGGGTATTGCAACCCTTTTAAATTATCTCTTTTCCCTGCCTATCGGTACGGTTGTTTTACTTCTTAATATCCCCGTACTTGTTTTGGGTTTTTTAAAATTCGGCAAATATTTTATCATAAAAACCGCCGTTTGCACCGCTTTTGTTTCGGTTTTGCTGGATATTTTTGAAGTTTTATTGCCAAGACCCGAAATAGATTTGATTTTAGCGTCGGTTTTCGGCGGGATTATTATGGGGCTTGGAATAAGTTTAATTATGTTGCGGGGCGGAACAACCGGCGGGGTTGATATTATTGCAAAACTTATTAACCGCCGTTTTCAATATTTAAGCATCGGCAGAATTATGCTCTTGGTTGATGCGGCGGTTGTGGCACTTTCCGCAGTTGTTTACAAAAACATTCAAAGCGCACTTTATTCGGTTGTGGCACTTTATGCTTCCTCAAAAATTATGGACCTTTTGCTTTACGGGGCAGATAAAGGAAAAATAGTTTATATTATATCAGACAAAACACAAGATATTGTGTATGATATAATAGGAATAGTACGCCGAGGTGTAACGGTTATAGACGTTACGGGCGGTTTTTCGGGACAAAACAGAAAAATGATTATGTGTACCGTGCGTATGAACGAAGTGGCGTTAGTGGTTAAAAATGCCCAAAACCGTGATAATAACGCCTTTATTACAATAGCCGAAGCCGGAGAAATTATAGGAAACGGATTTAAAAAATAATTTTTTAAAAAAACTCTTGCTTTTTCAATAATTTGTGGTATAATAATTTATACGATTACAAGATATTGTGTTTTGTATCAAAAAACACTACGAATTATTATAAGAGGTAAATATTATGAAAATCATTAAAAGAAGCGGTGCGGAAGTTACTTTTGACCCACAAAAAATTATTGTTGCGGTTACAAAAGCCAACGAAAGCGTTGTTCCCAGCCAACGTATGAGCGAAATTCAAATCAAACGCATTGCCGAGGATGTTGAAAATGCAGCAGCAAACATCAACCGTTCATTAAGCGTTGAAGAAATACAAGATATGGTAGAAGACCAAATTATGAACCAACGTGCGTTTGACGTTGCAAGACGGTATATTACATACCGTTACAACCGTGCGCTTATAAGAAAGTCTAACACAACAGATGAGCAGATTATAAGTCTTATTGAATGTAACAACGAAGAGGTTAAACAGGAAAATTCCAACAAAAATCCTACCGTAAACAGCGTTCAGCGTGACTATATGGCAGGTGAAGTGAGTAAGGATATTACCAAACGTATTCTTTTAAGCCCCGATATTGTGGATGCCCACGAAAGAGGACTTCTTCACTTCCACGATGCTGACTATTTTGCACAGCATATGCACAACTGTGACCTTGTAAACCTTGAAGATATGCTTCAAAACGGCACGGTTATAAGCGGAACTTTAATTGAAAGACCCCACAGTTTTTCTACCGCTTGTAATATTGCCACTCAAATTATTGCCCAGGTTGCTTCCTGCCAATACGGCGGTCAGAGCATAAGTCTTGCCCATTTAGCACCTTTTGTTGACGTAAGCCGTAAAAAAATATATGAAGATGTTGTGTCGGAAACCACCGAAGCGGGTATAACCTTACCCGAAGAAAAACTGCGTAAAATTGCCGAAAAGCGTTTGCTAAATGAAGTTCGCAAGGGTGTTCAAATGATTCAGTACCAAGTGGTAACCCTTATGACCACTAACGGACAGGCACCTTTTGTTACGGTATTTATGTATCTTAACGAAGCAAAGAATGAACAAGAAAAACGTGACTTGGCACTTATTATTGAAGAAGTTTTAAAACAACGCTACCAAGGTGTTAAAAACGAAAAAGGTGTTTGGATAACCCCTGCTTTCCCAAAACTTATTTACGTTTTGGAGGAGGATAATATCAAGGAAGACAGCGAGTATTGGTATCTTACCAAATTAGCGGCAAAATGTACCGCAAAACGTATGGTACCTGACTATATTTCCGAAAAAATTATGCTTAAAAACAAGATTGACAAAAACGGCGAAGGTCACTGTTTCACCTGTATGGGTTGCCGCAGTTTCTTAACCCCTTATGTTGACGAAAACGGCAAGCCCAAGTACTACGGCCGTTTCAACCAAGGCGTTGTAACCGTAAATCTTGTTGATATCGGTCTTTCGGCAAACCGTGATATGGAAAAATTCTGGCAAATATTTGACGAGCGTATGGAACTTTGCCACCGTGCTTTGCAGGCCCGTCACGAACGTCTTACCGGCACTTTGTCGGACGCTGCGCCCATACTTTGGCAATACGGTGCGCTTTTACGCCTTAAAAAAGGTGAAACTATTGACAAATATCTCCACGGCGGTTATTCTACCCTTTCTTTGGGTTATGCGGGACTTTGGGAATGTGTTTACGCTATGACCGGCAAAAAACTTACAGAAAAACAGGGTAAAGAATTCGGTCTTGAGGTAATGCGCAAACTTAACGAATACACAAACAAATGGAAGTCGGAAGAAGATATCGACTATTCAATCTACGGCACTCCGCTTGAAAGCACTACCTATAAATTTGCAAAATGTTTGCAAAAACGCTTTGGAAAGATTGCCGGTGTGACCGATAAAAACTACATCACCAACAGTTACCACGTTCACGTTACAGAAGATATTGATGCTTTTGACAAATTGGCTTTAGAATCCGAATTTCAGGCATTATCCCCCGGCGGCGCTATTTCTTACGTTGAAGTACCTAATATGCAAAACAATATTGACGCCGTTCTTTCGGTAATGCAATTTATTTACGATAATATTATGTACGCCGAACTTAACACAAAAAGCGATTTTTGCCACACCTGCGGTTACGACGGCGAAATTGAAATTAAAGAAGATGCCCACGGCAAACTTGTATGGACCTGTCCCAACTGCGGAAACACCGACCAGGACAAGTTGAATGTTGCAAGACGTACCTGCGGATACATCGGTACACAGTTCTGGAACCAAGGCAGAACTCAGGAAATTAAAGAGCGTGTGCTTCACCTTTAATTCTTAAAAAGGATTTTTATATGAATTATGCGGTAATAAAGAGTTTCGATATTGCAAACGGTCCGGGTGTTCGGGTTTCGCTTTTTGTAAGCGGTTGCCGCCATAAATGCAAAAACTGTTTTAACAGCGAAGCGTGGGATTTCGGCTACGGTCACCCCTTTACGGAGGATACCTTAAAAGAAATTATCGACTCGCTTAATAAAAGTTACATCGAAGGGTTCTCGCTTTTGGGCGGAGAACCCTTTGAACCGGAAAACCAACCCGAAGTTTGCAAAATTTTAACACATATAAAAGAAAACTTTCCCGAAAAAACCGTTTGGTGCTACACAGGTTTTGATTTTGAAAAGCAGTTACTTAAAGGCACTGTGGGTGACAGGGATACTGTTTTAGAAATACTCAAAAATATTGATGTTTTGGTAGACGGTAAGTTTGTTGAAGAACTGAACAGTCCCGATTTGCTTTTCAGGGGTTCTTCCAACCAACGGATAATTGACGTTAAAACCTCGCTAAAGCAAGGAAAAGCCGTCTGGCTGCCCGGTGTTTGGCAACGCAAAATGGGTTCGGGAAATATATACGAATAGGTGATAAAATGATTAAAGTCAATTTTAAAAAATTAAATCCGTCGGCTAAAATTCCTACCTATGGTTCGGAATATGCCGCAGGTGCGGATTTATACGCCTTTACAAACGGCGAAACGGTTACCTTTAAACCGGGGGATACCAAACTTATTCACACAGGCATTGCTATGGAAATACCCGAAGGATATGCAGGGCTGATTTACGCCCGCAGCGGTATTGCCAATAAGCGTGGTTTAGCACCCTCTAACAAGGTTGGGGTGGTAGATAGCGACTACCGTGGCGAAATTATGGTTTCCTTGCATAATCACTCAGCCGAAGAACAGACAATTTCCGATTTTGAACGTATTGCCCAAATGGTAATAACCCCGTTTTTAAAGGTTGAATACACCGAAGTTGAAAATTTGAGCGACACTGTACGGGGTGAAGGCGGTTTCGGTTCTACCGGTAAAAAGTAACAGCAAAACAACCACCTTTAAATTATTAGAGTTCTTTAATAACCTATAGCCACTGCATAATATTTTAACATAAATACCGCATAAAACTTACAAATTTTTGTCAAGTTTACAAATTTTTACCTAAAATGCGATATACACGGTTAAAAGGGGTTGACAAACGGGACTCTATGTGCTAAATTACTACTATGAGATAGAGGCGCGATGTGTTATCAGTACCCTTTGAATGATAATCCCGGCAGGGAAATGTCAAAGGCAAAAGGAACAGTCGCCGAAGAGGGTTAGTCGGCAGACACCGCTCTGGTAAAACGAAATAATATTCGGTTTACTGTCGCTTTTGCGGAGGGCTATCAAAATAGAACTTAACATTGACTGATGTTGTCTGTTTTGTGTAGCCGAGCAATCGGCTATTTTTTATTTTTGATTTAATTTTTTAAGGAGTGTTTTTATGAAAACCCAAATTTTTGAAGGAATGGCTACCGCTTTAATAACACCGCTTACCGAAAACGGAATTGACTACGAGGCGTTCGGAAAACTTATTGACTGGCAAATTGAAGAAGGAATTAACGCTTTGGTTATTTGCGGAACAACCGGCGAAGCATCTACCCTTTCGGATGAAGAACACCGTGACGCTATCCGTTTTGCGGTTGAACGTGCTAACCGCCGTGTGCCGATTATTGCGGGTACCGGCTCTAACAACACCGAATACGCTATTGATTTAACCCGTTTTGCCTGCGAAGTGGGTGTGGACGGCGTGCTTGTTGTAACACCTTATTATAACAAGGCAACCCAAAACGGACTTATTAAAATGTTTACCTCTATTGCAGATGCTTCTACCGTTCCGGTTATTCTTTACGATGTACCCTCACGTACCGGCACTGCCATTGAACCCAAAACCGTTGCTGTGTTAGCAGAACACCCCAACATTGTAGGTCTTAAAGCCGCAAGCGGAAATATTTCCAAAATTGCCGAAACAATCCACCTTTGCGGTGATAAAATTACCGTTTATTCGGGTAACGACGATCAGGTTATCCCGATTATGGCGTTAGGCGGAAAGGGTTGTATTTCGGTTCTTTCCAATGTGTTGCCTAAAGAATCGGTGGCTATGTGCCAAAAATTCTTCCAAGGCGATGTTAAAGCCGCCGCTAAAATGCAGCTCGACTATCTTCCCCTTATTAACGCCCTTTTCAGCGAAGTTAATCCTATTCCCGTTAAAGCGGCTATGGCAAAAATGGGCTTTTGCGAAGATTATTTGCGTATGCCCTTAACCCCTATGGAGGACGCTCACCGTGAGGTATTATTTGCCGAAATGCGCAAAGCGGGCGTAAATATTTAATTCGGAGTTTTAAATGATTTGTAATAATATTTCAATAAACCAAAAAGGTCACCTTACCTTTGCAGGGTACGATACCACCGACTTGGCGCAAAAGTACGGTACACCTTTATATTTAATGGATGAAGACAAAATAAGAGAGCATATTAGGGAATATAAAACCGCTTTTGAAAAATATTTCCCACAAGGCAGTATGCCGGAATTTGCAAGTAAGTCCTTTTCCTGTAAGCAAATTTACAGAATTATGGCAGAGGAGCAAATGAATATTGACGTTGTTTCCTGCGGTGAAATTTACACCGCCGCAAGTGTCGGTTTTCCTATGGAAAGAAGTTTTTTCCACGGCAACAACAAAAGTGACGGCGATATTCGGTTTGCAATAGAAAACAAGGTTGGTTTCTTTGTTGCGGACAGTATGGACGAAATTTATGCCATAAGCCGAATTGCAAAGCAAAACGGAATTACCCAAAAAATTCTTTTAAGGGTAACTCCGGGGATTGACACCCACACCCACCAAAAAATTTCCACCGGCAATGTTGATTCCAAGTTCGGTATTGCTATTTCCACCGGTCAGGCAATAGAAGCGGTTAAGGAAATTTTGAAAACCGAAAACATTTCGCTTTGCGGTTTTCATTGCCACATCGGTTCACAGATTTTTGAGTCTGAGCCCTTTATAACTGCGGCTTCAATAATGCTTGAATTT
Source organism: Acutalibacteraceae bacterium (assembly GCA_036310925.1). GTDB lineage: Bacteria > Bacillota > Clostridia > Oscillospirales > Acutalibacteraceae > UBA737. The sequence goes on along the minus strand of JAXJQX010000008.1, from coordinate 112,377 downwards.
ATAAAACAGGTAAAAGACGAACTTAATTACACCGCCGAAATGCTTAATTTAGGCGGAGGTTTTGGGGTTAGGTATTTAGAAAGCCAACCCGAAATCAGTTATACTGAAAAAATCCGTGAAGTGGCAACCGCTATAAACGAACAATGCTCTGCTTTAGGTATTAAAGTTCCGAAAATTGCAATGGAACCCGGAAGAAGCATTGTTGCAGATGCGGGTATGACACTTTATACCGTCGGTTCGGTAAAGGAAATTACCGGCTACAAAAACTATGTTTCGGTGGACGGCGGTATGACCGATAACCCACGTTACACCCTTTACGAAGCACCCTACACCGTTATTTTAGCGTCCCGTGCCAACGATAAAGCGGATTTTGTTGCAACCGTTGCAGGCAGATGTTGCGAATCGGGCGACATTATCCAGGAAAACGTAAATTTGCCGAAACCGAAAAGGAACGATATTTTAGCCGTTCTTACTACCGGTGCTTACAACTATTCAATGGCATCTAATTACAACCGTGTTCCCCGTCCCCCCGTTGTTATGCTTAATAAAAACGGTGACTATGTTGCAATAAAACGTGAAACATTTGAGGATATTTGCAGTTTGGATGTATAAAAAAACAGGCATTTCTGCCTGTTTTTTTATTTTCTAATAATTATATGTCACAAGGCCGTAAATTAAAATGGCTAAAACCATAACCGGCAATACATATTGCATATAAACACGCATCCACGGTTTAACCTTTAAACCTTTACCTAAATTGGCTTCGTTTTTAAAGTTATTAAATCCCCAACCGAATTCCCAGGTGGAGAACATAATTACTATAAACGCACCGCCGGGCAAGAGAATATTATTTACCAAAAAGTCTTCTAAATCAAGTATTGTAGACCCGCTTCCAAAGGGTGTAACACCCGACCACAAGTTAAAGCCCAGCGCACACGGAACAGAAAGCACTAACATTGAAACGGCGTTTATGATACACGCTTTTTTGCGTCCCCAACCGAACATATCCATACTGCAGGCAATAATATTTTCAAAAACCGCAATAATGGTTGAAAGTGCGGCAAAGGACATAAATACAAAGAAAAGTGTTCCCCAAAGACGGCCTAAAGGCAGATTGTTAAACACATTAGGCAGGGTAACGAAAATAAGGTTTGGACCTGCATCAACCGGAATACCGTAAGCAAATGCCGCAGGGAAAATAATAAGTCCCGAAGTGAGTGCTACAAAAGTATCAAGTGCGGCAACATTAACCGCCTCTCCCATAAGAGAACGCTTTTTATCCAAATAACTGCCGAAAATAGCCATAGAACCGATACCGAGCGACAAGGTAAAGAACGCTTGGTTCATAGCCGCAACAATTACGTTTGCAAGTCCCGCTTTTTTAATATTCTCGGCATTAGGCAATAGATAGAACTTAAGTCCTTCTGCACCGCCGTTTAAAAAGCAACTGTTTATTGCAAGCACCACCATAATACAAAGAAGAGCCAGCATCATAACCTTGCTTATTTTTTCAACACCCTTTTTAACTCCCAAAGCACAAACGGCAACACCGATAAGCACCGAAACTGCCATAAACACAACCGCTTCTATAGGGCTTTGTGTCATTTCGGCAAAAATTTGCTTAACACTTTCGGTATTAGAGCCGACAAACTTACCCGTTCCCATTTTAACGAAATAGTTTATCATCCAACCTGCAACCGTGGTATAAAACATCATTAAAATATAGTTACCCGCAAAGGACAAATAACCGTGCCAATGCCATTTTGACCCCTCACGCTCTAACATTCTATACATAACGGCAGGACTTTTTTGAGCGGCACGGCCCAGCGAAAATTCCATTGCCATTACGGGAATACCCATAATTATTAAAAAGAATATGTAAATTAAAACAAATATTGCACCGCCGTACTGACCCGCCATATAGGGAAATTTCCATACATTTCCTATACCGATAGCGCAACCTGCACTCAACAAAATAAAGCCCAAACGGCTTGAAAGTTTTTCTCTTTCCATAATATCCCCCAAATAACAAATATAATTAAGTATACCACATTTATATTTTTTTACAAGTTTAAAATTTTTTCTTGATTTTTCTTCCGTTTTGTATTATACTAATATGGCGTTCTTAATAACGTATGCAGAGATGGCTGAGCTGGTCTAAGGCGCACGATTGGAAATCGTGTGTGCACTAATACTGCACCGAGGGTTCGAATCCCTCTCTCTGCGCCATAAAATAACCCACACTTGTCTACGACAAATGTGGGTTATTTTCAACTAAATCCGTCCTTTCGGACGGGATAAATCCCACTATCGTGAGGTGAAATCACTTCGTGATGAAATCCGACTTGGTCGGGAGAAAGACGGATTTAATTTCATCTGCGTTAGAAGATTTCATCCGAACTATGCGAGGATTTCATCGCACTTGTGCGATTTCATTGAAAAACCGTTATGTTAATAGTATAATGATTTAAAAGGAGTGTTCGTATGGCTGAAAATAAACTTGCTGATATGTCAACAAACTTCGCAATTCAAATATTAAAGTTAACCGATACAATCACGGGACATTATTCTTTATCCAATCAACTCGAGAGGAGTGGCACCAGTATTGGTGCAAATATTCGTGAAGCAAAGTATGCACATAGCCGTCCCGATTTTATTGCTAAGTTGCAAATCGCCTTAAAAGAATGCTATGAAACAGAATATTGGATTGAAATAGCACAAAAATCAGATATTTTATCCGCTGATATAGCAAAGGATATTTTGCACGATTGTGGCTCTATACGAAGATTACTCATTTCTTCCGTTAACACCGCAAAAGAAAATGCAAAACGGATTTAGTGCGGTAAAGCAGACTGATTATCCTTCAACACCTTTAACATAAACCACACGCAAAACGGGACAGAAGTTACAAAGGTTAAAACATCCGCAATAGGTTGGGACAAAAGCACGCCGTTCATTCCTAAAAATTCGGGTAAAACCAAAATCAGCGGTATAAAAAACACACCCTGACGGCAACTTGCCAAAAATGTTGCGCCCTTTACAAACCCTAAGGACTGATACATCATATTAACATAGGAAGAAAATCCCAAAAGAGGCAGTTCTATACTGTAAAGCAACAAAAGCCGTCCGCCGATTTTTGCAACCTGCGGATTACTTGCACCCAAAATCCTTATAATACCCTGCGGTACGGTAGCACAGATAACAGCACCTGTTACGGCAACAACCGTGCCGAAAACCGTTGCCCAAACAAACGCTTTTTTAACACGGCTATAACGTTTTGCACCGTAATTATAACCTGCAACGGGTTGAAAACCGTGTCCCACACCCAAAATTACCGAACGAATAAGTATATAAACCTTGTTAGCAAGGCAAACCGCCGCAACCGCCGCATCGCCGTAGATTTTCACCTTTACATTTAAAAGTGAGGTGGCAACACTGCCAAGTCCCTGCCTGAACACGGTGGGCATTCCGGTTTTTATAATAAGGTAATAATCTTTAAAGTTACGGCTTACAAACTTTGGCGAAATTTTTATAACGCCCTTGCCTAATATGTAAAACGACATTGCAACCGAAAAACTTATGGCCTGACTTACCGCCGTTGCTATTGCCGCACCTTTTACACCCAATTTCAGTACAAAAATAAAAATCGGGTCTAAACCCATATTTAAAAAACCGCCCAAAACACCCACAAACATTGAAAAGGTGGCTCGTCCCTCTGCTCTGAGCAAAGGCCCTAAAACAAAGGAAGTACACATAAGCGGTGCCGCAAGCAGTATTACTGTGGCGTAGTCACGGGCATAGGGTAAAATTGTTTCGGTAGCGCCTATACCCCGCAAAAGCGGGTTTAAAACCGCAAGGCAAATTACGGCTATAACCGTTCCCGAAAAAAGCCCCATAACAACCGAACTTGAGGCATATTTATTTGCCGCAGCATTATCCTTTTCCCCTAATTTTCGAGAAACTATACTGCTGCCGCCCATTGCAACCCCGAATCCTACCGCCTGTATTAACGACTGTATGGAAAAAACTACTCCCACACCCGCTATTGCGCTGTCACCCAGACTGGTTACAAAATATGTATCCGCCATATTATAAACCGAAGATAAAATCATATTTATAACCGACGGTAACGACAAAGAGATTAACAAACGCCCAACGGGTGTTTCGGTCATTCTTTTATGTTGTAATTCACTTGTAATTCTTTGCATTTTTTTGCTTCCTTTAAAAAGCCACCCGTATTGGGTGGCTTACAGTTTATTCATCACGGTGACGTCGGGTGCATCTGCAACCGAAAAATACATAAATAAGCACAATTGCAAGTAACAAACCAACCGCAAAAATTATTAAAGGAATTATTGCTTCAATAAAGGTACTTACAAAGTAACTGCCTAACACAACTCCGGTTACCAACGCTAAGATTATTGCCAATATAGCAACCACTCTGCTTACGCAAAGCCGTACTGCACATCCGCATTCGTCCTGACGGTTATTTGAACATCTGTCGTATAACATACTTCCACACCCTTAAAATTATTGACCGAGGTCAATAACATTATATGTGAAAAATTGCGGTTGGTTATTATTTCATAAATTCATACATTGCTTTGTAGCACATATAAACATCAAATTTAGAGGTAGTTTCAAACGGAGCGTGCATTGAAAGCACCGGCACGCCTAAATCTATAACATCTACACCCATATTTGCAATAAACATAGCAACCGTACCTCCGCCACCTAAATCCACTTTACCGAGTTCGCCCGTTTGCCAAACTATGCCCGCTTTATCAAGCATATTGCGTACATAAGCCGCATATTCTGCCGATGCGTCCGATGTGCCGGATTTACCCCTGGCTCCGGTGTATTTTGTAACAACTACGCCGTAATTTAAGAAGGATGCGTTTCTTCTGTCCATAACGTCGGGGAAAGTGGGGTCAAAGCCGGCATTAACGTCTGCCGAAAGGCATTTGGAATTGCGAAGTGCCACCGTAGCGTCAACCTTTTGCATTTTAGCAATATCACCAATTACATAACGCAAAAAGTCCGATTCAAGCCCCGTATTGCCGGTAGAGCCGATTTCTTCCTTATCTGCCAAAATTGCAAGTGCGGTTTTTTCGGGGTTTTCTACCTCTAAAATTGCGGTAAGTGCAGGGTAAGCACAAACACGGTCGTCCTGACCGTAAGCGCCGATAAGCGAACCGTCAAACCCAATGTCACACGCTTTATGGGCAGGCACCATTTCAAGTTCGGCAGAGAGAAAATCATCCTCCGAAATGCCGTATTTTTGATTTAAAAGGTTTAAAATATTAAGTTTTACAAGTTCGCTTCCCTCGTCGGCTTTAAAGGGGCGACTTCCTACCAAAACGTTAAGTTCTTCGCCCTTAATTCCGTCCGACAAAGTGCGTTTGTTTTGCTCTGCCGAAAGGTGCGGAAGTAAATCGTTTATAACAAATTTGGGTTCGTCTTCATTTTCGCCTATCGAAACCTCTTTCACCGTGCCGTCCCTTAAAGCAAAAACACCGTGAATTGCAAGCGGTACGGCGGTCCATTGATATTTTCTAAGTCCGCCGTAGTAATGGGTTTTAAAAAGTGCCAGTTCGCTGTCCTCATAAAGTGGGTTCGGTTTAAGGTCCAAACGGGGAGAGTCGATATGTGCGGCAGTAATATTTATGCCGTTATCCGCCGTTTGTTTGCCTATAACCGCAAAAGCCACCGTTTTGCCTCGGTTATTAAAGTAAACTTTATCCCCCGCTTTATACTCTTTGCCGATTTCAAAAGGCACAAAGCCCTTTTTTTCAGCCATTAAAACCGCTGTTTTTGCCGCCTCACGCTCGGTTTTGGCATTATCCAAAAACTTTTTATAGCCGTCCGCATACGCATAAGCGGAATTTACTGTTTCTTCACTTGCAACAGAAAGACCGTTTTTTCTGTTTAAAAACAGTTTTTCCTTTAATTCTTTAATTTCACTCATAACTTTTCTCCTAATTTCAAAATTTCGGTTAAAACCTTTTCAAATTCCGACAAAAATGTTTCCTCATCGGAATTGTTATATACTATATAGTTTGCATTTTGTTTGAAAAAATCATCACTTTTTCCTGCCGACATTCTAATTTCGGCTTGTTCTTTGGTTAAATTATCCCGATTTATTATTCTGTTTAATCTAATATCACGGTCACTTATTACCGCTATTGTTTTAAAGCAAATGGCATTTAACCCGCTTTCAAAAAGGGTTGGTGCGTCAAGCAAAACAACATTTCCCTTAATTTCCTTTAAAACCAATTCCTTTATGAACGGCAAGAGGGTTTTGTTTAAAAGTTCGGTATTTTCTTTTGCAGAGAACGCCTTTTTTGCAAGCAATTTACGGTTTAAACTGCCGTCTTGTTCTAAAATTTCCTGCCCGAAAACCTTTGTAAGTGCCAAAAGTCCGTCGCTGCCTTTTTCGGTGGCTTTTCTTGCCGTTTGGTCGCAATCTACGGTTTTAATGCCGTATTTTCGGCAGACTTTTGCGGTACTGCTTTTGCCCGAACCGGTAGGACCTGTAAGACCTATAACAATGCTCATAATTTAATCACCTTAAATGCCGCCGCCCTTATTAAACGGTTATAAACCGCAAGACCGACACCGCTTTTTTCGGGAGCGTGAACAAAAACCGTTTTTACACCTGTTTTGTCAACCTCCCTTAATACCCCGAAAAGTTTATTTGCAAATGTTTCGGGGTTTTTTCTTTCGCCGTAAACAATTTTGGGTATTTTAATCTGCTCGCTTTCTTCGGCAAAACAAACCGCCAAAGCATTCTGTTTCTCGTTTACAAAATCGGCAAAGTTTTCACCTTCTACCAAAAAGGTTTCGGTTTGCGGGGCATAGTGTTTGTATTTCATTCCCGGTGAAGCCGCCTTTTGCCCCGGTGTCAGTTCGGACAAAACGGCATTATCTACCGTAATATCCGGCAAAATTTCTTTCAATTGTTCCATTGTTACAGCACCCGGACGCAAAAGCACAGGGTGTTCGCCCGCTAAAGTAATAACGGTAGATTCTACCCCTACGGTACATTCCGCACCCATTACAACGGCGTCTATTTTACCGTCTAAATCGTTAATTACGTGGGTGTATGTTGTGGGACTGGGTTTGCCCGAAACATTAGCCGAAGGAGCGGCTAACGGCAAACGGCTTTCTTCGATTATTTTATGTGCCGTTTGTTCTCTTGGCATTCTGACCGCAACGGTAGAAAGCCCTGCCGAAACACAGTCGCTTATTTTATCCGACCTTTTAAGTACCATTGTAAGCGGTCCGGGCCAAAATTTTTCGGCACACAAGAATGCGGTTTTAGGTATATCTTCAGCCACTTCATTTAGCATTTCCATATCCGAAATATGAACAATAAGCGGGTTATCCTGCGGCCTACCCTTTGCTTTAAAAACCGCTTTTATTGCCTTTTCGTCATAAGCGTTAGCCGCTAAACCGTAAACCGTTTCGGTTGGAATTGCTACAACACCGCCATTTTTTAAAATTTCGGCGGCGGTATTTATACCCTGTCGGTCGGCGTTCAGTTTTTGTGTTATCATTTACTGTTCTTCCTCGGATTTTAGCATTTCAGCACGGTAGTGGGTAATTAGTGAATCTATAACTTCGTCAAGGTCGCCGTTTAATATCTGTTCCAATTTATAAAGGGTTAAACCGATTCTGTGGTCGGTCACCCTGCCCTGCGGATAGTTATAGGTACGGATACGCTCACTTCGGTCACCCGTACCGACCTGACTTTTACGGTCAGATGCAATCGCCTCGTCATGCTTTCTTTGTTCTTCGTCAAAAAGACGTGCTCTTAAAATTTTAAGTGCCTTATCTTTATTTTTAAACTGACTGCGTTCGTCCTGACATTCAACAACCGTACCCGTAGGAATGTGGGTTACACGTATTGCGGAGGAGGTTTTGTTAATATGCTGACCGCCCGCACCCGAAGAACGGAAAGTGTCAATTTTAAGGTCGGCAGGGTTTATTTCAAGTTCAACTTCGTCGGCTTCAGGCAAAACCGCAACCGTAACAGTGGAGGTATGAATACGGCCTTGGGTTTCGGTATCAGGTACACGCTGAACACGGTGCACACCGCTTTCGTACTTAAAGCGGGAATAAGCACCCTCGCCCTCTATCATAAAACTTATTTCCTTATATCCGCCAAGTTCGGTTTCATTGGCGTTGCTTATTTCAATATTCCAGCGTTTGCTTTCGGCATACATAGAATACATACGGAAAAGCGAACCCGCAAACAAAGCCGCCTCTTCGCCCCCTGCGCCGCCGCGAATTTCTATAATAACATTCTTTTGGTCGTTAGGGTCTTTAGGCAGTAACAGAATTTTAAGTTGGTCCGAAAAGACCGCAATATTTTCCTTTGCGGTTTTAAGTTCTTCTTCGGCAAGTTCTTTAAAATCTTTGTCCAAATTCGGCTCTGCTAAAATTTCAAGTGCCTCTTGCTCACTTTTTTTTGCGTCCTGCAATTCTTTATACTTTTCCACAATCGGGGTAAGTTCGCTATGTTCTTTCATAAGTTTTCTGAAAAGTTCGTTGTTAGACACAACATCGGGTCTTGTTAGTTCAATGCCCACCTGTTCATAGCGGTTTACAACCGACTCCAATTTATCAAACATAAATTTCACCGTCAACTCTGATAATTTTCTTTAATCCCTTTTCGGCTTTAACACGGGGAAGCATAACTTCCCTGCCGCAACCGTCACACCGCAGACGAAAGTCCATTCCGATTCGTGTAACCGTAAAAACAGCGTTACCGCAAGGGTGGTTTTTCTTCATTAAAAGTTTATCCCCAATACGAATATCCATAACTTTCCTCCGCCGCATAATTATACATTATATATTATATAACATTTTCGAAAAAAAGCAAATAAAAATATGTAAAAAATCACCCGCACTTTGCAGTACGGGTGAAAAATTTAATTAAGGTTAAAATTAGCCGTTGATAGCGGTAACAACACCTGAACCAACAGTACGGCCGCCTTCACGGATAGCGAAACGCAAACCTTCTTCGATAGCGATAGGAGTGATAAGTTCAACATCCATTTCTACGTTATCGCCGGGCATACACATTTCGGTACCTGCGGGAAGGGTGATAACACCGGTAACGTCGGTAGTTCTGAAGTAGAACTGAGGACGGTAGTTGTTGAAGAAAGGAGTATGACGTCCGCCTTCTTCTTTGCTAAGAACGTAAACTTGACCGTGGAACTTTGTATGGGGGTTGATTGAACCGGGTTTACAAAGAACTTGACCACGTTCAACATCTTCACGGCCTACGCCACGGAGAAGTGCACCAACGTTGTCACCTGCTTCACAGTAGGTAAGAGTTTTACGGAACATTTCCATAGAAGTAACAACGGTTTTTGCTCTTTCTTCGGTAAGACCGATGATTTCAACTTCGTCACCTGCGTTTAATTGACCACGTTCAACACGGCCGGTAACAACAGTACCACGACCGGAAATTGTCATAACGTCTTCGATAGGCATAAGGAATGGCATATCAGCTTTACGGTCAGGTGTAGGAATGTAGCTGTCAACAGCATCCATAAGTTCCTGGATAGGAGCATATACAGCATCAGAAGGATCTTTAGAATCGCTGTCGAGAGCTTTGAAAGCAGAACCTTTGATGATAGGTGTATCATCGCCAGGGAATTCATACTTGTCAAGAGTTTCACGGATTTCCATTTCAACGAGTTCGAGAAGTTCTTCGTCGTCTACTAAGTCAGTTTTGTTCATGAATACTACGATGTAAGGAACGCCAACCTGACGAGCAAGGAGAAGGTGTTCTTTAGTCTGAGCCATAGGACCGTCAGTAGAAGCGATAACGAGGATAGCACCGTCCATCTGAGCAGCACCAGTGATCATGTTTTTAACATAGTCAGCGTGGCCAGGGCAGTCAACGTGTGCATAGTGACGAACGTCAGTTTCGTATTCAACGTGTGCGGTATTGATTGTAATACCACGTTCTCTTTCTTCAGGAGCTTTATCGATGTTTGAATAATCTTCAAATGCTGCCTGACCTTTAAGAGAAAGGAACTTAGTGATTGCTGCGGTTAATGTGGTTTTACCATGGTCAACGTGACCGATGGTACCAATGTTTACGTGTGGCTTATTTCTTTCAAATGCCTGTTTTGCCATTGTGAGTTTCCTCCTTAGAAGTTTAAAATTATTTTATAAATATAGTTTATCAAATTTATACCTGAATTTCAAGTATTAATTAGTCTTTCTTTGCTCTTGAAGAAATAATCTTCTCAGCAATGCTCTTAGGAACTTCTTTGTAACCGTCGGGTTCCATTGTGTACTGACCACGACCCTGTGTTTTAGAACGAAGGTCGGTAGCGTAACCGAACATGTCACCAAGCGGAACACGTGCATTAATCTGCTTAACGCCTGCACGGTCTTCGAAGCCCTGAATTTCGCCACGGCGTGAGTTAAGGTCGCCGATAACATCGCCCATATACTCTTCCGGAACGATAACAGTAACCTTCATGATAGGTTCTAAGAGAACGGGGTTAGCCTTGCGGCAAGCTTCTTTGAATGCCATAGAACCGGCAATCTTAAATGCCATTTCCGAAGAGTCAACTTCGTGATAAGAACCGTCATAAAGTGTAACTTTAACGTCAACTACAGGATAGCCTGCAAGTACACCAGCTTGTAATGAACCCTTAATACCAGTATCAACAGCAGGGATATATTCCTTCGGAATGCTACCGCCTGTAACTTCGTTGATGAATTCATAGCCCTTACCGGTTTCGTTAGGTTCAAGTTTAATCTTAACGTGACCGTACTGACCTGAACCACCAGACTGACGTTTATACTTGGTTTCGTGGTCAACAAATTGAGTGATACTTTCTTTGTAAGCAACCTGAGGTGCGCCTACGTTTGCTTCAACCTTAAATTCGCGAAGCAATCTGTCAACGATGATTTCAAGGTGTAATTCACCCATACCGGCGATAATTGTCTGACCGGTTTCTTCATCGGTGTATGCTTTAAAGGTCGGATCTTCTTCAGCAAGTTTTGCAAGGGAAAGACCCATTTTTTCCTGACCTGCTTTAGTCTTCGGTTCGATAGCAACACGAATAACAGGTTCTGGGAAGTTCATAGATTCAAGGATAACGGGATGCTTTTCATCGCAAAGAGTATCACCGGTGGTGGTATTCTTAAGACCAACAGCAGCAGCGATATCACCTGCATAACAGGTTTCAATATCTTCTCTGTGGTTAGCGTGCATCTGAAGAATACGTCCCAAACGTTCCTTGTTATCTTTAACAGAGTTGTATACACCGCTACCTGCATCAACAGAACCGGAATATACACGGAAGAAGCAGATTTTACCTACGAATGGGTCGGTTGCAATCTTAAATGCAAGAGCTGCAAACGGCTCATCGTCAGAAGAATGTCTAACTTCTTCTTCGTCAGTATCAGGGTTAACACCCTTGATAGCTTCAATGTCGGTCGGAGCCGGCATATAATCAACAACAGCATCGAGCAAAGGTTGTACACCCTTGTTTCTGTAAGAAGTACCGCAGCAAATCGGTACCATTTCATTTGCTATTGTTGCCTTACGGATAATCTTCTTCATCTCTTCAATAGAGGGTTCTTCACCTTCGAAGTATTTTTCCATAAGTGTTTCATCTTGTTCAACTATTGTTTCAACAAGATTTGTACGGTATTTGTTAGCAAGTTCTACCATATCTTCAGGGATAGCTTCTTCTCTAACATCTTTACCGAGGTCATCGTAATAAACGATAGCCTTCATTTCTACTAAGTCGATAAGACCTCTGAATGTGTCTTCAGAACCTATAGGTAACTGAATCGGAACAGCATTACAATTAAAACGGTCTTTAATCATATCAAGAACACGGTAGAAATCGGCACCCATAATGTCCATTTTATTAACATAAATCATACGGGGTACACGATATTCGTCAGCCTGACGCCAAACGGTTTCAGACTGCGGTTCAACACCGCCCTTTGCGCACAAAACGGTTACAGAACCGTCAAGTACACGGAGTGAACGCTGAACTTCAACAGTAAAGTCAACGTGGCCGGGGGTGTCAATAATATTGATACGATGGTCCTTCCAGAAACAGGTGGTAGCGGCAGAGGTGATTGTAATACCTCTTTCTTGTTCTTGCTCCATCCAGTCCATGGTTGCGCCGCCATCATGAGTTTCACCCATTTTACGGTTAATACCGGTATAGAAAAGGATACGCTCTGTGGTGGTGGTTTTACCGGCGTCGATGTGGGCCATAATACCAATATTTCTTGTCATTTCAAGAGATACCTTTCTTGGCATATAAACCTCCATACCGCTTAAGCGGTTAACATATAAATCTCAAATTTAAAACTACCATCTGTAATGTGCAAACGCTCTGTTTGCTTCTGCCATCTTGTGTGTGTCTTCACGCTTTTTAGCAGCACCGCCGATGCCGTTAACAGCGTCCATAATTTCGCCTGCAAGACGTTCTTTCATTGTTCTTTCGGAACGGTTGCGGCTATAGGTTGTTAACCAACGAAGACCGAGAGTTTGTTTTCTTTCGGGACGAACTTCAAACGGAACCTGATAGGTTGCACCGCCCTTACGAACTGCTTTAACTTCGAGTTGGGGCATTACATTTTCCATTGCAGCGTCGAACACTTCGAGCGGGTCCTTCCCTGTTTTTTCACTGATAATGTCGAACGCACCGTAAACAATCTTTTGTGCTACACCTTTCTTACCGTCAAGCATAATGTTGTTGATAAGACGGGTAACCACCTTTGAATTGTAAAGCGGGTCCGGCAATACGTCACGTTTAGCAATAAAACCTCTTCTTGGCACTTTGCTTCCCTCCTTCATAATGATGATATCATAGGTACTCGAGTTGACTTCCCCGTGGCACCAAGCAAGGGCTTACCGATATATATAAGCCGCCGCTTGATATTGCAGCAGAGAATAAAGTCTACTTAATTATTTTGCACCTTTTTTAGGACGTTTTGCACCGTATTTTGAACGGCTCTGCATTCTGTTTGCAACACCCTGAGTATCAAGACTGCCACGTACGATATGGTAACGTACACCAGGTAAGTCTTTAACACGTCCGCCACGGATAAGAACAACGCTGTGTTCCTGCAAATTGTGGCCGATACCGGGAATATAAGCAGATACTTCGATACCGTTGGAAAGACGTACTCTTGCAATTTTACGAAGCGCAGAGTTCGGCTTTTTAGGTGTAGAAGTCTTAACGGCTGTGCAAACGCCGCGTTTTTGCGGAGAATCGTTATTTGTGAGTTCACGCTTCATAGAGTTGTAACCCTTTAAGAGAGCGGGGGCTTTTGCCTTTTTCTCAACAGTTTCACGACCGCTGCGAACCAATTGGTTAAACGTAGGCACTGTTTCATCGTCTCCTTTCTTTAGTATTGCGAAAATATTGCAAAACATAATTTCGCATAATATTTCACGTTAAAGTATTCTACCACACAAAAATCAATATGTCAAACATTTTTTAAAAGTTTTTTTAAAAAATAAGGGGCGAACAATGTCCGCCCGTACATATATATTATTGATGATAAAGTTTTTTGGTTTGGTATTTGGGTTCAAAGGTAATATTAACCCCTAATTTTCTAAAGACATTTTCGTCCACACGTGACAAAATCACGCTTGAATGTGCCTCAAGTCCCTTCAGTTTGCTCGTTTGTTCAAGTGCTTTTTTGGCAACATCGCTTGTAACGGCACAAATTGAAAGTGCCTCTAAAACCTCATCGGTATGAAGCCGAGGGTTGCGGTTGCCCATAATTTCGGTTTTAAGTTTTTGTATCGGTTCGATAATGGTGGGGGAAATTAAATCAATTCCGTCCGGAATACCGGCAAGCACCTTTAAGCAGTTTAAAAGCATTGAAGAAGATGCACCTAAAAGACTTGACGTTTTACCGGTCACAATAGTGCCGTCCGGCAATTCTATTGCGGTCGCCGGGGCATCGGTCATTTCGGCTTTTTTAAGCGCCGCCTCCACAACGGGGCGATCTTTAACCGTAACACCCACCTGTTTCATTAAAAGTTCTATTCTTGCGGCATCGGCAGGGTCTGCCATACCCTGTCTTGCGCTTACAAGTGCATTATAATATCTGCGGATAATTTCCTGCTTTGCGGCGTTTTTAACCGCCTCATCGTCAAATATTGCAAATCCCGCCATATTAACCCCCATATCGGTGGGGCTTTTATAGGGAGATTCGCCCAAAATGGTTTCCAAAATAGAGTTAAGCACGGGGAAAATTTCAATATCACGGTTATAGTTTACGGTGGTTTTGCCGTATGCCTCTAAATGGAAGGGGTCTATCATATTAACGTCATTAAGATCTGCCGTGGCGGCTTCGTAGGCGACGTTTACGGGGTGTTTAAGCGGTATTGACCAAATGGGGAAGGTTTCAAACTTTGAATAACCCGCTTTAATTCCTCTTATATGTTCGTGGTAAAGTTGGGAAAGGCAAACTGCCATCTTTCCGCTTCCCGGACCCGGTGCAGTTACCACAACAAGTTTTCTTGTGGTTTCAATATAATCATTTTTGCCGAAACCGTCCTCACTTGCAATAAGCGATACATTAGAGGGGTAATCCTCTATCGGATAATGGCGGTAAACCTTTATACCGAGCGAAATAAGCCGTTTTTCAAAATTTTGTGCCAAAGGTTGACCTGTATAGCAGGTAATAACCACGCTTCCCACATAAAGCCCGATTTGACGAAAAGCGTCAATTAAACGTAAAGTTTCCAGGTCATAAGTAATACCAAGGTCACCTCTGCGTTTGTTTTTTTCTATTGCATCGGCATTGATTGCTATAACAATTTCGGACTCGTCCTTAAGTTCCATAAGCATTTTCACCTTTGCGTCAGGCAGGAAACCGGGCAAAACCCTTGCGGCGTGAAAATCGTCAAAAAGTTTTCCGCCGAACTCAAGATAAAGTTTATCACCGAACTGTTCTATTCTGTCCCTTATTTTTTGTGACTGCAAACTTATGTATTTTGCATTATCAAAACCGATTTTTTTCATTTCTTCCTCAACCTCGAACATAAAATACAAGCATTATTATACCAATTTTTTCTTTTATTTACAAGTGCAAATTATTTAATTTTCGTACAAATTAAGCACGTTTTTTATCCGCTCTTTTACCATATTTTTAAGCGATTCGGGTTTTATTACCTTAATACTGTCCCCAAAATTTAAAATAAATGTAACAAGTGCCTCGCTTATTGCGGCTTTATATGAAAAACTAAATTCATTGTCGGTTACATTGGTAATAAAAATATTTTCGGAAAAGCGGTCAAAAACCTGTTCGGTAATTTTTTTGTTGCAACAAAGTTCAATGGTTTCAAGTTTGCCCGAATGCATACCGAAAAGGCGGTTGGTATAGTCCGAAACATCAAAAAAATCCTTATAATCACTCACTTGGCTGAAATGACGTGCTTCGGTTTCGGTAATATTAACACCGCTTATTCTGTCCAACCTAATATGGATTAAATTATCGTACTTATCGTAATTGCCAATAAGGTAATAATGGTCATCCTGCCAGGTAAGGGCATAGGGGCTTACCGTCATTTCCTTTTCATATTTTTGTATATTTCTGCCCGAAAGAGTCCTTGCGGTATATGTGAATTTTACCTTTTTATGCTTGGAAATTGCCCTTGAAATACTGTCTATATTATAATAAATTTCTTCGTTTTGGCATTTTTGCCCTGCATCGAAATAAATATTCTTTTCCCTGTCGGCTAACTGGTTTTTACTTAACATACCGTCCAGTTTGGAAACCAATTCCCTTGTCTTTTTGGGACTTATAAATTTAGCGGTACGCACGGCGTCACACAAAAGGTAGATTTCCGCCTCCTCAAATTCACGGCTTGCAAGAAAAAAGCCCTTTTTAGGCGAAAAACTTCTTATAATATCGTACCCATATTCGCAAAGAGCATCTATATCCGAATAAACCGACTTGCGCTCTGCCGATATGCCGTAACTTTCAAGACAGCGGCAAATTTCGGCAGCGGTTAAGGGGTTTTCTTCATCGCTTCGTTCCCTTAAAATATCTAAAATATAAATAGGTTTTAATTTTTGTTTTGCAGATTTTGACACTCTTCCACCCGCTTTAAAAATTCGTCTTTTGTGTAAAGCACGTTTACAACGTCAAGAATTGCGTTAGCCGTTAAATTATGGGGCAAATTTAAAAATCGGAGAATTTGTTTTCGGTTAAGTTTACTATCCTCCCCGCCTGAAAGTCCCAGTAAATATAAATCGGTTTTAGTGATTTTAGGTGTATTTTTTTCGGTTTGGCGGCACAAAACCCCGCTTTTTATAAGCGCTTGGGTTAAAATTTCTTTATTCATTCCCTCAACGCCCAAAAAACCCTCTTTTGAATAACCGGTTTTGCGTTTTTCTTTACCCTTAATAAGCGGAACATAAATGTTAATAATTTTTCCGCCGTCGGCAATGTTTTTAATATAAGAACGAATAAGATTTCCTGCCGAATCACTGTCAGTCATAACAATAACGCCGTCTTTTTTGGCTAATGTTCTTATAAGTTCGCACTTTTCCTTGTCCTTAAAAACCGAAAAACCGTTAGTTGTAATAATAAGGGTGTCCACCACATTGCTTAAAGTGATTTTATCATACTTACCCTCTACAATAATCGGCTGTGTAATTTTAATCAACACTTTCACCCTTTAGCGCAATATATCCCAGTTTTACCGCAAGTTTTTCCAAAACAATACGGGCATCGGTGCCGAAAGATTTTAACCCCTTATCGGCTTCACAGAGTGCTTCAAAGCTTAAATTGAACTTATTGAAATCAAATTTTTTTATGTTGTTTTGTGCCTTTTCAAGCAGAAATTTGTTGTTTTTGTAACCGAAAGTATCGGCAATTTCATTTAAAGACATACCTTTTGTTTTGCCTACAAACAGGCGGTACATATCCACATAGCAGGAAGATACCGTACTCAAAATAATAATGGGTTCCACCCGCATAAAAAATAAATCGTCCAGCAAATTCATGGCTTTTTCCATATTGCAGTCTATAATTTGTTTTGAAAGGTCGTAAATGCTTGACTCAACCGACTTTACGGCAACCTTTCCTATAGTTTCCAAAGTAATTTGCCCGCCGTTTACAAAACTGCAAAGTTTTTCAAGTTCGTTTACCAAAGTGTTAATATCCTGACCTACGGTTTCCACAAGTTGCCTTGCGGCGTTGTTTTCAAAAACGCAACCCCGTTTTTTAGCACCGTCGGTAAGCATTTTAACAAGTTCGGCGGCGGTGCGGTGGTTAAGTGCAACCGCCATTCCGCCCACTTTTTCCGCCTCGGTCACAAGTTTTTTAAATTTAGAGTTCTTTTTGTAATCAATTTCCATACTGTCAAACCACAGTATAAAAACGCAAGAATCGGGTACTTCGGCAATTATGGTGCAAAGTTTATCGTAGTCCGATTTTGTGCAACCCGAAAAGTCATAATCGGTTAAAATCACACACTTTTTATCGCTCATCATAGGGAACTGCAAAACTGCGTCATACACTTCCTGCAAGTCACAGTCGGGTCCGAATTTGTTAAAATTAAAAACATCTTCGGGGTCTGAAACGGCACGGCTGATTTTATCCTTATACATCTTTTTTAAGTATCCGTCATCTCCGAAAAGGATATAGACATTTGTTTTACCGTCTTTTAAACTTCTTTTTAAAGTTTCTTCAAAAACGACCGCCATTTCCTCATTCCCCCGCTTTCTTTTATGCGTTTATTATTAAGTTGTTCTGATTTTAACATATCCAAATGCTTTTTACAAGTTGCAAGACCGAATAAAATCAGAATAACTACCGCTACCGAAACATACCCTGTCCATTCATTCAAGCGTGTTACCGCAAACTTCAAACTTCCGAAACAGTTTATAACAAAATTTATGTATTTTACAACTATTCCCGCCGCAAAGAAAAACACCTTGCCAAAGGGTGTGATAAGTCCTAAAATAACAAGGCACACGGCAACCGTTACGGGTGTGCAGATAAGCAAGTTAGTTATTAGAAAAACATTTGAAACATAACCGAAATTGTATATTAAAACAGGCAATGTCAACACGGTTGCGCTAAGTGTAATAAGTCCCGCAGAAAACAAAGAAAACAGCAGTTTGCTTTTAATGTATTCTGCTTGCTTTACAAATTCTATTATCGGTATTGCTACCGCCAAAATCCCAAAAGTGGATAAAACCGATAACTGAAACGCCACATTAAAAACTGCAAATGGGTTATTTATCAGCAAAATGCTTACCGCCGTGCCTAATGTGTTTGAGGGTGTATTGGGTCTGTTTAAAATAAATGACACCGATATTAAAATATAGGTTACACCCGCCCGCAAAACAGACATTGAAAAACCGGCTACCGTAGAAACCAAAATTACCGCTAAAAATATTGTAAACGCCTTTAAATATCGGTTATAGAAAATCTTTTTTGTGAAAGCCAGTAGAAAGGTAACAATTATCGACAAATGCAACCCCGAAACAACCATTATATGGGCAACACCGGCCGACTTGACATTATTATAAAATTCATTGCTGAAATAACTTTTATCGCTTGTAATAAGGGCTAATATTGTTGCAAATTCCGCATAGCCGAAATTTTTATGTATTTTAAAACTTATATATTTGCGTAAGGAACGTACTTTATCCAGCACAAAATCCCTTTTACCGGTTTTGACTACCGATTTCATAGTCCCGTTGCAGTAAATTTTTTGGCTGTAAAAATAAGCGGAAGTTTTGGCAGATTTTATTGTTATATCGGCTTTAATTATATCCGAAAATTCTATATTCGCACCGTTATATATAACGCTGATTTTAGTGCCTTTTTCTAAAAAATCACTTTTCAAAACCTCTACCGTTGCGGTATAATAACTGTCCGCCATTTTGGGTTCGGTTATCACGGTATATTCACCGTAACAGGTATTACCGTTATAATATTTTATCTCTTCCGTTTTTGCTATTTGGTAAAATTCCGACACAATAACCGCAAACACAAAAAGAAAGACAACGAAATAAGCCGATTTCTGTTTGTAATGAAAGGTGAATATTAAAGCAATAACGCCGACGCCTATTAAAAACAGTATGAATTTACTGTAACATCCCGCTACAACCGCAGCCACCGAAATGATTGCACACGAAAGCATCGGTCTTTTTACTAAATAATCCACAAAATTTTCTTTCCTTTACCGTTTACAAATTAAAACTTTTAATGTATAATAATCTTTACTGGGAGGTTTTTTGTATGAAAAAGATAAACCTTATTAAACTTTCGGTAATTCTTACAACTGCATTTATTTTTCTTATAGGTATTGTTGCCGTTTTTTTACCGCTTCTTGTGACGCTCTATGTAGAAAAAACAGGACGGCTTGAAATTCTTGCAACCACCATTATGATTACCTGCTACCCCTGTGCCCCGTTTACGGTGCTTTCGCTTTGGTATTTGCGCAAGGTTTTAAAAAACTTCCTTGCTAAAAACTATTTAGCACCCGAAAATGAAAAATATTTAAAATATATGGCGTTTTGTTGTATGATAATTTCCCTTATAACTGTGGTTGCCGGCAGGTTTTATCTTCCGTTTTTCCTTGTTGCCGCAACATTTTTATTCTTGTCGCTACTGATTTTTGTTTTCAGAAGTATATTGCTTGAACTTAAAGAACAATAACTAAATCCCGAACATTTTAGAGTGTTCGGGTTAGTTTTTACCCACAAGGGTTATTATACTATAAACCTGCGGTTTTTCAACCGTTATTTAACGAATAACCTTAAAATTTTCCGTATATATTGTTTGTGGGGTGATTTTTTTGAAAATTAAATGGAAAACTCTTTTAATAAGTGTTGCCGTTCCGCTTATTGTAGGTGGTCTTTCGGCAGTTTTGACCGCCGGTTCTATGGAAAATTTTAAATTACTCGAAAAACCGCCGCTTTCTCCGACCGCCGCAGTTTTTCCGGTTGTTTGGACGGTTTTATTTATACTTATGGGAGTGGCGTCTTACCTTGTTTTTGAAAGTGACGCACCGAAAGCGGAAAAGGAAGAAGCGTTGCAAATTTATGCAATACAACTGTTTTTCAATTTCTTTTGGTCAATTTTGTTTTTTAATTTAAGGTTATACACTTTCAGTTTTGTATGGCTTGTTGCGTTACTTATTTTAGTATTTTCCACCGCACTTGCCTTCGGCAGAATAGAAAAAACCGCCGGATACCTTTTAATACCTTATATTATCTGGGTTATTTTTACGGGATATTTAAACCTTGTTATTGCGTTTTTAAATTAAACCGCAATTTTTTTAAAATTTTTGTTGACAAGTAAATAACACTTTGTTATAATAATATGGCGTTCTTAAAGAACGCTTATATGCGAGTGTGCTGGAATAGGCAGACAGGCACGTTTGAGGGGCGTGTGTCCACGACGTATGGGTTCAAGTCCCATCACTCGCACCAAAAATCTTGTTCAATAAGGAACGACACGTTAAAGGGGCTGTCGCAAGTGAGAAAAATCACGAGCGGCAGCCCCTTACCTTTGATAGGTTTAAATCCTTTGCTATATCTATGCTTCTTATCCCGTTTTCTCCGCCAAGCCGTTTAAGCGCCAACAAATACCGGATATGTGAGGCAGTCAAAATTGTATTATTAGTCATAGCTTACCTCTTATTTTTAAAAAGGGAGTGTGTTCCGACCAAACACACTCCCTTAAAACTACTTCTGATGATTATCGGTGCAATTACCGCCACAATTACCGTTGCATTTGCATGAGTGTGGGCAGCCGACACATTTCACACCTTTTTTCTTTTGCCTTACAAGGTAGAGAACGATACCGAGAATAATTGCAAGCAGTATTACAGCTATAATAAAGTTTTCCATAATTTTAACCTAATGCGTACTCGGTCTTCAATTTCTTGTTGGTGTTCATAATCAAAGCGATTACAACTGCCGCAAAAACGAGAACTGCAACAAGTCCGCCAATAGCCGCACCGATATTAAGAGATGCAGGAGCGGTAATAAGTGTGCCGACGGTGTAAACCAAATAGCCGACGGTGAAGCCCACACCGAGCTGGAGACCGATACCGCCCCAAAGCCACTTACCGCTCTTCATTTCGGAGTTCATAGCACCTATAGCGGCGAAGCAAGGAGGAGTATAAAGGTTAAACATAAGGTAAGCCAAAGCTGCGACCTTGGTAATTGCTATTATGCCTGCAACTTCTGCACCTGCACCCTCCATAAGGGCAAGCTCTTCGGTATCAATAAGGTTTTCAAGTCCTACAAAGCAAACTGCCAAAGTTCCTACAACATTTTCCTTTGCGATAAAGCCGGTAACTGCGGCGGCTGCCAACTGCCAAGAAAGCACGCCGACAACAGGTACAAGAAGATATGCGAAGGGGCCTGCTACAGATGCGAGAATTGAAGAATCGGCGGTTTCGGCAACCTGAAAGTTCCATGTAAAGGTCTGCATTAACTGTACTGCCATATTGCAAAGAAGGATGATAGTAGCGGCCTTTACTATGTAAGCCCAACCTCGGCTGCACATAGACTTAAATGCACCCCAAAGAGAGGGAACCTTGTATTCGGGAAGTTCTATTATAAAGAAAGATTTTCTTGCTTTGTAGCCGGCAACCTTGTTAACAAGCAGTGCACACAGGAAAATCAGAATTATACCGACAGCATACATTGTAAAGCTTACCCAACCTGCATCGTCAAAGAAGGCACCGGCAAACAGAGCAATAACGGGAATCTTGGCACCGCAAGGCATGAACGGAGTCAGCATTGCAGTAGCTCTGCGCTCACGCTCATTGCGGATGGTACGGCTTGCCATAATACCCGGAACGGCACATCCGATACCAATAACGAAAGGAATAACCGACTTACCGGAAAGACCGACCTTCTTGAAAATAGGATCGAGAACGACCGCAACACGGGACATATAGCCACAATCTTCAAGCAAAGCAAGCAGGAAGTACATTACCATTACGAGGGGCAGGAAGCCTACTACCGCTACTACACCGCCGATTACGCCGTCAACGAGAATAGCCGAAAGGAGTGGTGATGCGTCGGCAAGTAAATCTCCAACCCATCCTTGGAATGCTTCAAGCCAACCTACAAGCAGGTCAGCTATAGGAGTACCAACCCAAACCTGCGAAATCTGGAACACAAGGAACATAACAACAGCGAAAATCGGAATACCGAGCCATTTGTTTGTGAGTACTTTGTCTATTTTATCGCTTATGTTTTTGTCTTTAGTTAAAACTTTTCGGGTTTCAACATTTTTAACGATTTTATTTACAAATTCAAAGCGTTTGCGGTCAGCCGCTTCCACCTCTGATTTATCGGTTAAATCAATATTTCCCTGATGGTAAGGAGCAGACTGTTTGCCAAAAGCACTTGCTGCTGCTTTTTCAACAACTGCCTTTAAGCCGTCTGTGGTGGTGGATGTGGTTTCAACTACCCCGCAGCCTAAAGTTTCGGATAATTTCTCTACATCAATTTTTGTGCCTTTTTTCTTGTTAATATCACTTTTGTTAAGTGCCACAACAACGGGAATACCTAACTCCAAAAGCTGTGTTGTAAAGAACAGACTTCGGCTTAAATTTGTAGCGTCTACAATGTTGATGATAACATCGGGGTTTTCTTTTTTTACATAAGAACTCGTGATGCTTTCCTCACTTGTAAAGGGTGACATAGAATAAGCGCCGGGAAGGTCAACGGCGATAAGTTGTTCGCCACCATCATAATATGCCTTCCTTATAGAATGTTCTTTCTTTTCTACGGTAACACCTGCCCAGTTTCCGACCTTTTCGTTTCGACCGGTCAGGGCATTATACATGGTGGTCTTACCTGAGTTCGGGTTTCCTGCGAGTGCAATTCTCATATTAAGTTCCTCCTCTTACTTTTTAACTTTAGTAAAAATCCTTTCGGATAAAGTTACATAATTTTAGTTAGCGGTTGCTAACACAATGTCTTAAAAAAAGCTGATTTTTGTATCAGCAATGCCTCCCTTGTATAAAGGGTGCGGGTTGCCGGTGGCAACCTCTAAGCGCAAGCTTAGAAGCACCGACCGAAACGGCAGTTGAGAGGTGTCACGGCTTGCCGTGACGGAGGGATTGTAAATAATGTGAACTATATTGCAATTGCCTCTGCCAACTGATTGTCAATATTATATCTTCCGTCTTTAATAGAAACAACACAGCCGCTTTTAATATGTGATACTACGGTTATTGCTTCACCGCTGTAACAACCGAGGGAAAATAAAAATGCGTTCAATTCTTCATCATCGGTAACAATATCTTTGATTATATATTCCTTTCCTTCTACGGCATCTTTAAGTGTCATAACTATCCTCACATTTTTTATTAAATTTTCGATATGTTAGCAAACGCTAACATCTAAGAAAAATAAATTGTTAGCAATCGCTAACTGTTTTTTATTATATACGGATTTATCCCATTTGTCAACCCTTTTTAAAAATTTCTCAAAAAAAGTTAAAATTATTGATTTTGAGTTTTGAAAGTGGTATATTATTAAAAATGGCCTATTCAAATTACCCTTACAAAACGGAGGCGGAATTTTATGTCCCTTAAAGAATCGGGTGAGATGTATCTCGAAACAATATATATTCTTTGTAAATCTAAATCCTCGGTTCGTTCCATTGATGTTGCAGAGTATATGAATTTCTCCCGTGCAAGTGTGAGCCGCGGTATTGGATTACTTAAAAAACAGGATTTAATACTTATGGATAAGGACGGATATATTACTCTTACCGAAAAGGGCTTAAAAACCGCCGAAAAGATTTATGAAAGACACACTGTTATATCCAAAATGTTAATGGCAATGGGTATTGATGAGAAAACCGCCACAGAAGATGCATGCCGTATAGAACATGTTATAAGCGATAAAACCTTTGAAGCCATGAAACAGCATACCGAAAAATACACAATCTAATAATTCGTGACCGAAACGCTTTAGCGCTCTTGAGAAAATTCGGTTGGGACGATGTAACCGAAAATATTAAAAAGGTTATTCGTAAGCATATTTAAAAAATAAAGAAATACCTGTGTTTGCAAATTATGAATTGGCATCAGAACTCTTTAAGAAACTTAACATAGAAAAGAAAACAAACACCCCGCATTTGTCAGTTACAAATGCGGGGTGTTTGTTTTGGTGAACCAAGTGTTTCCATTTTCGAACTTATTTCAATTTCGGCTTCGTCGAACCCAAGCAGCCCCTCGGACTCGAAAGCATCAAATATTATCTTAACCCGTGTCTTTTTGCCCTTGCCGTTTCCGTCGTCGCCGTCGTCATCGTCAAAAACATAGACCTTTTCAATAAAGGCATCACAAAATGCCTTTTTGAGTTTAATCGGGATTGTGCCGTGTTTCACATACGACTCCATTGTTACCCGTATCAAACCAAGTTTTTCCCGTATCTGCTCAAGCTCAAGTCTCGGCATTTCTCTCTTTATCCGCCTTAACTCTTTTTCGTAATCTTCCTTTCGCAGTTCCGCCTGTTGTATTCTGTCAAAGGTATGATTTGAGAACTTGCCCGACTCAACCATAACATAGAGGTTCTCTATCTTCTTGGCTTCTTCAAGTATCTTGTATTCAAGTTCCTGTATGTTCGGGTTGCTCGTAACTCTGCTCTGCACCTTGTAAATCGCTTTTGCAAGTTCCTCTATGTTCTCGTCGCAGAGGTATTGCTTGGCGGTGTACTCAATGACGGCATTTTCCAACTTGTCTTTGTCAAGGCGGTTCTTGTGGCAACCATTGAGAAATGCCTTTTCCTTTCTGCCCCTGCAAACATAGTAGCGGTATATCTTCTTGTTGGCTGGTGCTTGGGGTTGCGGTTCGGTTTCTTCTGAGAGTAGTTCGCTTATCTTGTCAAAGGTAAGCAAATTAAAGTCCAAGACTTCCTTTTTGGGTTCGGGTTTAGGGTTCTTAATAGTCTTTGTGACGGAATCTGCCACCAACGGCTGCTCACAATGACCGCAAAATGCCTTGCCACTCAAAACATAGTCAACCACCGCATTTTCCCTTGCTCCCGTGTTGGCATTTTCCTCAATACGCTTTTGCACCTTATTGAAGAGTCGCTCGTCAATAATGGCCTCGATACTGTCCGACTTTTCTATGTCCGCCCAAGAATATATACCGATATACTTTCTGTTTTTGAGTATTCGTTCAATATAGCAGTAGCCGAAATCTCTGCCTTGTGCGGTCTTATATCCTCTATCGCAGCAATATTCAATAATGGACTTTACTGTGTCGCCGTTAGCATATTTTTCAAATATCTTTTGCACGACCTCGGCTTCGTAAGGGTTGACAACATATTTCTTTTCTACAATGTCATATCCGTAGGGTCTATAACTGCCGTTTGCCGTGCCTTTCAAAATATTCTTTCTCATTCCGCTTGTAACCTTTTCGGACAACTCAGCGGAATAGTATTCGGCAATACCCTCTAAAAGCGACTCCATTAAGATACCGCTTGAACCTTCGGGGATTGGTTCGGTTGCCGATAATACCCGTATGTTATATAAACCTAACCGCAGTTTGTTCTGCTGACTATCTGCACGATTTCTCGCAAAGCGGTCTTGTTTTAGAATAATAACGGCATCGAACTCTCTCCGCTCGGCATCTTTCATCATCTTTTGAAAGTTCAAGCGGTTGTCGGTTCTGCCCGATTGCTCTCGGTCACAGTATTCCGCTATGACTTCATAATCGTTGTCTTCTGCATACTTATGGCAAATTTCAAGTTGCCTTTCAATAGATTCTTCTCGTTGTTTGTGAGAACTATATCTCGCATAAATAACCGCTTTCTTCATAGTGAGGCCTCGCTTTCTATTATAGATATTTTACCATATCGAAAATGCTTTAGCAATATACATATAGCCAAAACATTTTGAACCACTGCGCACAAAAACCACAAATAGCGACTTGCAGTATTATAAAAATAAATTAATTATCAAAATGCTATTGCAAAAAATGTCGTTTTGACGTACAATAGTGTTACAATATTTTGGTAGGTGATAATATAATGAGAATGGTGAAATGCAAAAATTGTGGAAAGGTTTATCCCTCGCAGTTATCAAATTGCCCTGAGTGTTTTACAAAAAATAGAAGTTATACCGCAGGCATCTTTGTGGGTGTTTTTGTGTTTGTGTTCGTGTTTGCAATGATTATGATTGGTATTACCCTTAATGATAATCCAAATGAATTTATTAAAGATACACCCGCCGATGTAATAGCATCGGAAGGTTCTATCTCTTTGGAAGAGTTCAACAAAATAGAAACGGGTATGACATATGAACAAGTATGTAATATCATCGGTGGCGAAGGAACTCTTAATTCAAGTGTAGATTTAGATATGGGTGACGATTACAAAACAGAAATGTATTCTTGGACAGGTGATGGCACAATCGGAGCAAATGCGAATATTACCTTTCAAGGCGGCAAGGTGATGTCAAAGGCTCAATTTGGATTGCAATAACTATAAGGAAAGACGGTGTTTATTGACACCGTCTTTTTTTAATAGATTACAACTAATATTAATGGTCATATGCTCGGACTGTAATTGGTTCGAGTTTTTTCTTTCTTGCTTTTAAAATATTTTTATAGAATACTAATATTGTATTTAGATAATACAATGTAGGAGCAATATTAGAAAACAGAACGAAGGAGGAATATTTATCTTTGAAAATCACACAAAAAAGAAAACTACACACATTAAACCCAAGTCATTGTGTTTGTGTGCCACCGACTATTTGTATAAGAATTTCAAAGGCACACCACCATGACGTTCGCCCTTAATCGCCCGTTATCGTGGGGCGGTTGTGCGACACTTGACCGACACGATAGGTCGGTTTATCGACGACGAAAGTCGTTGTTTTGGGGCAAGGTGCGACGGCACCGTTTGCCTTTCATCTGAACAATATAACGATACATAAAGGGTGTCGGACATTGGTTCGGTGCCCTTTTTCAATAGATAAAAAGAGTCGTCATTAACGAGCGGACGCTCGGCGTTCGCTTGACAATGACGACACTATCAACGAAAGGGGCGACAAAAATGTCAAAATCACTTTTTTATCAGTTCAATAGTGCGATAGACTTAAATTATCGCCATCATTTTAATAAACACGGGGACAAGCACAATCCCGAAACGGATAGCAGTCATATTGTCAAATCATTGTCGGCAAAAAGTAACCTCAAAGACTTTGCACACGATTTTTCAGCATACATAAAACAAGAGTATTCAGTCAAACAAATAAAGGGCATAACACCCGAAATGTGCGACAGTTACATAAAATCAAAATATGATACTTGCTCGTTGAAAACGATTAAAACATATCAAAGCAATTTACTTAAGCTTTCAAAATGTGCAAATAAGACTTTTAATATACGCACCGATTTTTCCGTATCGGTTGACGAAAGCAAGATTGAAAAAACCGAAACGATAAAGCAATACTCTTTCACCCGTCAAGAAATGGAAAAAATACTTGCCGCACCTCGCTCTTGCGATAGTCTTACTGCCTTAAAATTCGCATATCAAACGGGGGTTAGGGTAAACACTCTTGAACGACTTGAAGTCCGTCATATAGATTTTAAGAATAATGAAATTACCATTTACAAGGACAAAGGAAATAGAACGAGGGTGTTACCTATGAGTGAAGAAACGGCAAAACTGCTCCGTGAACAAATCAAGGGCAAGAACCCTCAAGACCGAGTTTTTGCGGTCAAAAAAGGCTCGGTCAATCGTTATCTTCGCCGCCGTTGTGAAAAACAGAATATTCGTACCACAAACGGCGAAATAAAAAGCGGTGTTCACTCTATTCGCAAATTATGGGCGGAAGAAGCCGCCGAGCGATACGATATGGACGGCAAGAACGGAACAAAAATGGTAATGTCAGAATTAGGCCACAGTCAAGATAGAAAAGACCTTGAGGACACATATTTGCATAGTAAAAAATGAACTTGTAAACAATTTGTAAACAAATTCAAAAAAGGGTTCAAAATACTGGAAATTTATTTTTTTATAAGTTATATAGTTATATATACTTAACTTTTAGGTATTATAGGTATATAACTTTTTTAAGTTGTATAGATAATAACTTATATAAGTTATTAGGTAAATCACTTAATAATAAGGTTTATAGGTAAATCTCTTAAACATAGGTAAATAGGTGGATTACTTTGAAAAAGGTTTCAGTTATAACCCTTATTAAAGGTGCTTGTGTAGATATATAACTTAATGGGTTGAGAAGTTAAATGCCTTACAACAGATAATGAACATACTCCTTTAGATTAAAAAAGTTTA
This sequence comes from Acutalibacteraceae bacterium, assembly GCA_036310925.1. Taxonomy (GTDB): domain Bacteria; phylum Bacillota; class Clostridia; order Oscillospirales; family Acutalibacteraceae; genus UBA737. The sequence continues at coordinate 84,049 of JAXJQX010000008.1, read as the reverse complement.
AGTAAATAACTTAAAGGAGTGTTAGTATTTATGCTTTCACAAAAATTAAACAATATTTACGAAAATTATTTTTTAGGTGGTTACATTTCAAACTTGATTGATAACCCCGACAAACCCTATCTTTCTATTGCTATGAAATCATACGATAGAGAAAAAAGCAAAACTGTCTTTATTATGATTTTTAGAATGTCGGGATATGGCGATAGCAAATATCCAAACCCAACGGCACAAATCGTCAAAGATGCTTTTGAAAAACATATTCCAATTTCCTGCGTCTATTATGATGACGGCAAGGGTGGAAACAAAATGTCTTGCTGCTATGCCAATTTTTCAGTTGATAAATATGCCGAAGTTGCCGATGACGACGACTTGCCATTTTAACGGGGGTATATCGATATGAAAATTAGAGCGACGGGGACACCCGAACAAATCGAAATCTTAATTGAACGACTCCCCCAAATTGTCGGGACACAATGCAATTACATAAGCAAACCATATAAGCAAACAAGGAAATGCAAAACAAGTAAATATGTATCCGTGTATTTAGATTTTGAAGATTACGAATTGCACGACTAAAAAACAGACCGCTCTACAATCAATGTAGGGCGGTCTGCTCTTGCTTTATAAAAGGAACTCAACAAAAACAAAATAGCGTCCCTTATGGAACGCTACTTTGTTCGACAATATGTCGTTTGGTGACCCGTACGAGATTCGAACTCGTGTTACCGCCGTGAAAGGGCGGTGTCTTAGGCCTCTTGACCAACGGGCCGAATAAATGGTGGCTGTAATTGGATTTGAACCAATGACACTGCGGGTATGAACCGCATGCTCTAGCCAACTGAGCTATACAGCCATAACTTAAAGCGACTTACATATTATATCTAAATGTATACCGTTTGTCAATAGTTAATTTGATTTTTTTCAAAAAAATTGTTTTTTCAACCGCAAATTCCGTTGACAAGCGGGTTTTGGTGTAATATAATTTATTTCCGTAAGGAGTGTTTTAATATGAAATTAGCAATTTTAGGATACGGAAATTTAGGACGTGGCGTTGAAGCCGCAATAAAGCAGAATGACGATATGGAATTGGTTGCGGTATTTACAAGGCGTGACCCTAAAACCGTTAGTATTTTAACCGAAAACGCAAAGGTTTTGCACGTAGATGAAGCAAAAAATTACAAGGACGAAATTGACGTACTTATTATTTGCGGCGGCAGTGCAACCGATTTGCCGATTCAAACCCCGCAGTTTGCAAAATACTTTAATGTTATAGACAGTTTTGATACCCACGCAAAAATCCCCGAACATTTTACCAATGTTGATTCTGCCGCAAAAGAAAACGGTAAAATCGGTATCATATCGGTTGGTTGGGACCCCGGTATGTTCTCGCTTAACCGCCTTTATGCCAATGCTATTTTAACCAACGGTTGTGATTATACATTCTGGGGCAAAGGTGTAAGTCAGGGTCATTCGGACGCTATTAGAAGAATAGAAGGCGTTATAGATGCAAGACAGTATACCGTTCCTGTAGAATCCGCAGTAGAAAGCGTTAGAAACGGCGAAAATCCCGACCTTACCACCCGCCAAAAACACACAAGAGAATGTTTTGTTGTGGCAGAAGACGGTGCGGACAAGGCCCGCATTGAAAACGAAATTAAAACAATGCCCAACTATTTTGCCGATTATGACACAACAGTTCATTTTATAACTATGGACGAAATGAAGAAAAATCACTCTGCTCTTCCCCACGGCGGTCTTGTTATTCGCAGCGGAAAAACCGGTTGGAACGGGGAAAACACCAACATTATTGAATATAAACTCACCCTTGATTCCAACCCCGAATTTACCGCTTGTGTGCTTGTTGCCTACGCACGTGCCGCATACAAATTAAACAAAGCGGGTGAAAGCGGCTGCAAAACCGTGTTTGACATTCCCCCCGCATTGCTTTCGAGCCAATCCCCGGAAGAATTAAGAGCGCATTTACTGTAATACAAATTCACACGGCGTTTAACCGAACTTGAGTTTATCACGCTCGATTTGTTTTTGGTAACGCTCTTTTTCCGAAAAAATGCAACCGCAGTATTTTTGCATATAAAACTGCTTCTCACGGGCTAATTTGTTACCCTCCCTGAAATTCGGCCTGAAATCACGGTACAAAAACTTAACCCCATACTTTTCGGCAAACCTTTCCCCCGCTTGTTTAATTGCTTCGTGGTCTTGATAAACACTTGAAAGAAGTGTGGTGGTAAAATACGGATATCCGTTTTCGCTTGCATATTTTGCCGTTTCTTCCAACCGATGTGTATAACAGTATACACATCGGTTTTCTATATTATCCGCAACATTTTTTACAAATTCAATAAGTCCGTAATCTTCCTTTATTTTAATCGGCAAATTTATTTCATTCGCATAATTTATTAAACAGTCACGTCTTGCCTCATACTCTTTAAACGGGTGAATATTCGGGTTGTACCAAAAAAGGGTAAGTTCCGCATTTTCGCCCTTTAACGGCTCAATACAGGAAAGCGAACAGGGCGCACAACAACAATGTAATAAAACCTTCATTTTAACCTCTCAAATTTCAATAATAATCGGCATAATGCCGTTCTTTTCAATATCAATAACCGCATAGGAGTTACTTCCGCTGCGGGAACAGGCGCAGGAGCCGGGATTAACAATATAAATTCCGTCCTCATATAATATATTAGCAATATGAGTGTGGCCGTAAAGTGCAATATCGCAACCGTTTTGTTTGGCGGTCTTTAAAAGTACCCCCGTACCGCCCTTGACGCCTTGGGTGTGCCCGTGGGTGAAAAATATTTTTTTGCCGCCTATTACCGCCATATCCGAAGACGGGTATTCGGAAAAATAATCACAGTTGCCGCTTACAATGTAAAAGCGTTTTTTGGGGAACAAAAATTCAAAATCCTCAATATCCCCTGCATTATCCCCTAAAAAAACAACACTTTCGGCAGTGGGTTGCGCATAGAGAATTTTTTCTATTATATCACGTCTTCGGTGCGAGTCCGAAATAACTACAACACGCATTTTATCACCTTAACTTCTATATTTTAAAACGATTACATAATATTTAATATACCGTTTTTGGGAGGACATATTTTATGAACAACAATAATAAAATAGATAAAGAACTAATAAGAAAAGCCGCAAAAAGCGGAGATACTTCGGTACTTGTAAACTCACTTTCAAAGGAAGATAAGCAAAAACTTAACAACATTTTGCAGGATAAAAACGCACTTGCCGAAATTTTAAACAGTCCTAGGGCTCAAACCATTATGAAAATGTTAGGGAAAGGAAACAAAAATGGATGAATTAAGCCAAAAATTAGCCGAAATTTTAAACAATCCCGAAAGTTTAAACCGTGTAAGAGAAATGGCGGAGGATATTTTAGGCGAAAAACCGAAAGAAGAACCGCAAAACGATATTCCCGACCTTTTAAGCAATATGGATTTAATGAACGTTATGTCGTTAGTATCAAAACTTAATACCAAAGCCGAAGATTCAAGAACCGCCCTGCTTACCGCATTAAAACCCCATTTAAGCGAGCCAAAGCGGGAAAAGGTAGATACCGCCATTAAAATTTTACGGCTTTTGGAACTTTTACCCATTATTAAAGAAAGCGGTGTTTTAGGCAAACTGTTATGAACGAGAATACATTTCAAAAACAAAAGCAAGATGCCATTCGCCGTATGAAAGAAATGAACCAAAAAAGCGAACGTGAACCCCCGCCGCAAAAGCCACCCGAAAAGCCGACAAAAATAAACAATTCGGTTTTTGGCGGAATAAATTTGCCGTTTTTGGACAATTTAAAATCCGACGGCGACGCCACGCTTATACTTGGCATTTTGCTTTTACTGTTTAGCGAAAAAGCCGATAAAAAACTGCTTTTTGCACTTATATATATTTTACTGTAAAAGAGTATATTCGGAAAGACCAAATATACTCTTTTTTTAATCTTTGTTAAAATAAAAATGTGTAACCGTAAAAACCGAAACAAACACGCCTAAAACCAAAAGCGAAAGACTTGTTATATTTGACAGGTGCAAATAAGCGTTACCGCTTGCAATGTTTATTACAAAATTGGGAACCGATACCGTAAAGCAAAGTATTGCCGAAACAAGCCCCGAGGAGAGCAGTTTTTTAAAGTTTTTTTCGGTATCCATTTCATTATACAATTTTGCAAAGTTCAAAAAGAAAAGCATAAGCACACAGTAAGCCGCAATAAGCAAAATATTGTCACTGATATGTGCCAATGAAGAAATGTTTATAAACACAAACACCGTTCTTAAAATCATAAAAACGCAAGGGATAATATGTAAAACAGGCGGAAATTTAAAAGAAAAATAATTATTTAACGCAAAGGCGGCAAAATAAAGCGCCGCCGAAATTCCGCCCAACTTCATAATTAAAGGTTGCCAAGAGAACCTGTAAATAAGCATATTTTCGGAAAATGACTGTATCAAAACCGTAGCCGCAACCGCCAAGGCGGAAAGTGACAGCATTATATTCCCTTTGGGAGGTTTTTCCACCGATTTATAATAACGTGAAGCAAACCACCAAAGAAGCAGGCAAAAACCGAAAATTACGGCTAAAATCAATTTGCCGTATAACGCAAATTCTGCTTTATAAAAGCCGGTTTTAAATTCTACCGTAAAAACTATTTGAAAAATTCTCAAAACAGCGCATATCGGCAGACCTACGCAAAAAAATGTCATAATTTTATTAAGTTTCATTAAAAAATCTCCAACGAATTAAATATATTTTTGCCGCATATAATGTAATAATTTTATAATTAAAGTTTTAAAAAGTCAACCAAATTGTTAAAAAAGAAGGTTTTTTATGAAAAAAGTATTCAGTTTAGCGGTTTTAGTAATTTGCTCCCTTTTGTTGTTGCCCCTCACCGCTTTAAAGCAACAAAACAAGGCGGTTTCGGCAATATCCCCCAAAGTTACCGAAACTGCGGAAAACGAAACATTTAGAATTTATAACACCAAAACCCAAGAAACCGAGAAAATGGATGTAAAGGACTATCTTTTTGGGGTTCTTGCGGCGGAAATGCCGGCAAATTATAACGCCGAAGCGCTTAAAGCACAGGCAGTTGCGGCATACACTTTTGCCTTGTACCGAAAAAACGAAAACCAAAACAAGACTTACGACCTTACCGATAATTATTTAACTGACCAAAGTTTTATTACAAAAGCCGAAGCACGGTCACGCTGGGGCAGTAAGGCGGAAGAATACACCGAAAAATTTGAAAATGTGCTGAAAGAAACCGAAAATTATGCAATTACATACAATAATGAGCCCATACTTGCGGTTTACCACGCAATATCCTACGGCAAAACCGAAGATGCGGAAAATGTTTGGGGCAAAGAATACCCATATTTAAAAAGCGCCGCAAGTTACGGCGATAAACTGTGCAACGGATATATTACCACCCTTTCGGTAAATGAGGAAAAGTTTAAGGAAATTTTAGAAAGCCAAGTATCTTTAAACGGCGAGCCACAAAACTACATCGGAAAAACCGACCGTACAAATGCGGGAACGGTTAAAACTCTGGGAATTTGCAATACCGAAATAAGGGGAAGTAAACTAAGGGAACTGTTTTCACTGCGTTCTTCCAACTTCCAAATAGAATACAAAGACGGCAACTTCAATTTTACGGTTTACGGCTACGGACACGCTGTGGGTTTGAGCCAAAACGGAGCCGAATATATGGCAAACGAAGGCAGTGATTTTAAGCAAATACTAAACCATTACTATAAAAACTGCAAAATTGAAAAGATAAATTAAAAAACCACCGCATTGCGATGGTTTTTTAAGTATTAAAGGTTTGCTTGCCATTCATCTGCTTTTGCGGCAGACATTCTTTTTATGCCTTCTTCGGGGTAAATTGAATCAGCGCCGCCGTTTACGTATAAGAAAAACTTACCGTCTGCTGTTTTATAAAGGGATTCTTCGTAACCAGTGGTGTCACCGAAATTACCGCTTGTTTTCTTTGCAATAAGTTCAGCTTTTTCGGTATCGTATTCAACCTTACAAATAACCTTTTTCATTGTTTTCACCTTTGTTTTGTTATTTACACATATATTATACTAAAAAAACGGCAAAATAGCAAGAAAAATGTTTTTATAAAGTTAATTGACTAAAATGTAAAGTAATGATAAACTTAAATTGTAAAAAAATTTTACAAGAATTTTACATTAAAACGATAATAAATATTACCGAAAAGCGGTATTCTTAAATCAAAAGGTGGGAAAGTTTATGATTTACTGTCTTGAAGACGATAACGGAATAAGAGATTTAATTATTTATACCTTAACCGTTTCGGGTTTTAGTGCAAAAGGGTTTTCCGAACCTAAATCCTTTTGGAAAGCATTAGCCGAAGATCTGCCCGAACTTATACTTTTAGATATTATGCTGCCCGAGGAGGACGGAATTTCCATACTGAAAAAACTGCGTTCCAATTCGTTTTCGGCAAATATTCCGGTAATTATGACCACCGCAAAAGGCACCGAATATGACAAGGTGATAGGACTTGATTTAGGTGCGGACGATTACCTTGCAAAACCGTTTGGTATGATGGAAATGGTTTCACGTGTTAAGGCGGTTTTAAGGAGAGCCGAACCCAAAACCGAAGACAGATTAACCGTTGGGGAAATTCAAATTGACCGTATGCGCCATAAAGTTACGGTAGGCGGTAAAGAGGTTGTTTTAACCCTTAAAGAGTACGAACTGTTGCAACTTTTTGCCAAAAATTTAGGAATTGTTTTCACAAGGGACCGTTTACTTCAAAAAATATGGGGTACGGACTATATAGGCGAAACCCGAACTGTTGACGTTCATATAGGAACACTTCGCACAAAATTGGGCAAAGCGGGCAATTTAATTGAAACCGTACGTGGCGTTGGTTATAAAATGGAGGAAAGTTTATGAAAAAACAAATTTTCCGTGCGGTACTTATTGCCGCAACTTCGGTTTTTTTGGCTTCTTTTGTGCTTATTATGGGCGTTTTATACGATTACTTTTCATCGGTACAAATGAAAGGGCTTGAAACCGAAACCTATATTGCCACCGGTGCAGTTGAAAAAAACGGAAAAGAATATTTGGAAAGCATTAAAGACGGTGATTACCGAATTACTTGGATTGCAAATGACGGAACGGTTTTGTTTGACAATAAAGCAAACGAAACCGAAATGGAAAACCATTTAGAGCGGGAAGAAATAACCGAAGCACTAAAAACCGGAAAAGGCAAAAGCACACGCTATTCCGATACACTTATGAGCCGCCAGTTATACTGTGCCGAAAAACTTTCCGACGGTTCACTTCTTCGCCTTTCTTCCACCCATCTTTCCCCGTGGGCGCTGATACTTAATATGTTGCAACCTATTATTATCATCATCGGTATTGCGGTTGCACTTGCGGTATTTTTGGCATATCGGTTGTCACAAAGGATTATAAAGCCATTAAACCGGCTCGATTTAGAAACACCAAAACCCCAAGAAGCGTATGAAGAACTCTCCCCCTTGCTTAATCGCATTGCCGCCCAAAAAAAGCAACTTAAAAACCAGGAAAGAGAACTTAAAAGAAAAAAGGAAGAATTTGATGCGGCAACCGAAAATATGAACGAAGGAATTATTCTTTTAGGGGAAAACGGAAATGTATTAAGCATCAACCGTGCCGCTTCAAGAATACTTAACATAAGCAGTTACAGCATTGGCAAAGATTTGCTTATTTTTAACAACACTTTTGAAATACAGGAATTATTAAGGGTTGCGCAAAACGGCGAACACGCCGAAAAAACCGTTACGGTGAATAACAAAAACTATCAGTTTAACGCAAGTCCCATTATAAGCGATAAAAAGGTTTCGGGCGTGGCGCTTATTATTTTTGATATTACCGAAAAGGAAAAAGCCGAAACGGCAAGACGGGAATTTACCGCAAATGTTTCCCACGAACTTAAAACCCCGCTTCAAAATATTTCGGGTTGTGCCGAACTTATTGCAAACGGTATGGTAAAACCCGAAGATATTAAGGATTTTTCCGCCAAAATATTAGCCGAATCAAAACGGCTTATTACCCTTATTGAAGATATTATAAAACTTTCGCATTTGGACGAAAACCAAATAACTTACGATTTTGAAAAAACCGATTTATACGAACTCGGAAAACTAACCCACCGCAATTTAATCCCTCTTGCCGAATCACAAAACATTGATTTTCTGCTTTCAGGAGAAAGTGCGGTAATAAACGGTATTCCTATGCTTTTATCCGAAATTATGTATAACCTTTGCGAAAATGCAATTAAGTACACCCGCAAAGGCGGATATGTCAAACTGCAAATTACAGACGGCACGGATAATGCGGTTTTGTCTGTAAGCGACAACGGTATCGGTATTCCTCCGGAGGAACAGGAACGCATTTTTGAACGGTTTTACCGCATAGATAAAAGCCGTTCCGGTAAAATAAACGGAACGGGACTTGGACTTTCCATTGTAAAACACGCCGCAATTATTCACGGAGCCGAAATTGAGGTAATAAGCAAAATAGACAAAGGCACGGAATTTAGAATTACATTTAAAAAGTAAAACTTTACTTAAACTTTACAATAATTTGATAACCGATTTGATGTCCATTTGTTAAAATCTTTACAAAGGAGTGATTTTAACGAATGGACATTTTTGATTTTTTAACAATGTTAGGCGGTCTTTGCCTTTTTCTTTTCGGTATGAATATTATGGGAAACGCCCTTGAACGCAGGGCGGGCGGCGGACTTAAAGCCGTGCTTTCAAAACTTACTACCGGTAAAACCGCAGGGCTTTTAACCGGACTGGGCGTTACGGCGGTTATTCAAAGTTCTTCTGCCACTACGGTTATGGTTGTGGGTTTTGTAAATTCCGGAATAATGACTCTGCGCCAATCCATAAACGTAATTATGGGTGCTAATATCGGCACTACCGTTACGGCGTGGATATTAAGTCTTGCGGGAATAGACAGCGGTAATGTTTTTGTAAAACTGCTTAAACCCTCCTCCTTTACCCCTGTTCTTGCGTTTATAGGCATTATTTTTTATATGTTTTGCAAGAATGACAAGAAAAAAGACACAGGGTTAATACTTTTAGGGTTTGCAACCCTTATGTTCGGTATGGAAACAATGTCGGGTGCGGTTTCGGGGCTTAAAAGCATACCGCAGTTTACCCAAATGTTTATTATGTTTAAAAACCCCGTTTTAGGGGTAATAGTAGGTGCAATGCTTACTGCAATTATTCAGTCAAGTTCGGCATCGGTAGGTATCTTGCAAGCACTTTCCCTTACTGGGGCGGTTTCTTACGGTGCGGCAATACCCATTATAATGGGGCAAAACATCGGCACTTGCGTTACGGCGCTTATTTCGTCGGTAGGTGCTAACAAAAACGCTAAACGTGCAGCAATGGTGCATCTTTCCTTTAATGTTTTAGGCACTGTATTTTGGCTTGCGGTTTACTGTGTTATTAAAGCGGTATTTTCCCCCGCAATTCTTAACAGTTCGGCTTCGCTTTTCGGTATAGCCGTTGCCCATTCGGTTTTCAACCTGCTTTGCACGGTGTTAATGCTGCCTTTAGGTAATTTACTTGAAAAATTTGTTAAAATAATAGTTCCCGATTCTAAGCAAAAAGAAAAGAAAAGCGAAGTTGACGAGCGACTGCTTTTAACCCCCGCACTTGCAATAGCACAAAGCCGTTCGGTTGCAATAAAAATGGCGGAATGTGCCACCGAACAACTTGAAAATTCACTTAAAAGCATTTTAAGTTATTCACCTAAAATTGCCAAAGAAATTAGAGCAGGCGAAGAAAAATGCGACTATTACGAAGATATTATAGGCACATATTTAATCAAGGTCAGTGCTAAAAAACTCGGCCGTGACGAAAGCGAAGAAGTAACCGCCCTGCTTAAAATAATAGGTGATTACGAACGCATTTCAGACCATGCGGTTAATATTTTAGAGTCTGCCGAAGAACTGCGCAACAACAACTTTACTCTTTCGGAAGATTCGTTAAAAGAATACGAAATACTAATGGGTGCGGTAAGCGAAGTTTTAAACCTTTCCAAAAACGCCTTTAAAGAAAAAAGTACCGACTTAGCTTACAAGGTTGAACCGCTTGAACAGGTTATTGACGAATTAAAAGAACAACTGCGTACAAGCCAAATTCTTCGTATGAAAACTTTGGAATCTTCTACCGAAATCGGTTTCATTTGGTCCGATTTACTGACAAATTTAGAGCGTGTTTCCGACCATTGCTCCAATATTGCAGGTTGTATTATTGACAATGCAAAACACACACTGAATGTTCACGAAACCTTAAAACAGGTAAAAACCGACAGTAAACAGTATTTCCGTGATTATAACGAATTTTCTCAAAAATACTGCCTTTAACAAAATTAGACATTAGACGTTAGACGTTAGATAACGGACAGTCGTTCTCGACTGTCCGAAAAACTGAAAACACGGCAAAGGAAAAACCTTTGCCGTGTGTTAGTTTAACATAAATTCATAAATTTAAGCCATTCTTTTACGCTATTAAGCCATTTATGATTGTAATTTACTGTTTTGTCAACATTATCAATAGTTTGAGCATCGCAAGTAGAAGAACCGTGTGCGCCTTTCGGGAAAATATTTAATTCAAACGGAATATTATACTTTGAAAGTGCCTGTGCATAGAGTAAACTGCTTATTACGGGAACGCAGGTATCCTCTGCTGTGTGCCAAATAAATGCAGGCGGAGTATTCTCCTTAACGCATCTGTCAGGACAGAAATAATCCATTTCTTCTGCGTTTAGCGGATAATGACCGACTAAATTTTCAAAACTTCCTCGGTGGCATTTACCCTCTAACGCCGTAATTACGGGATAGGAAAGAATTGAACCGTTTACCCCTTTACTTTCGGGGAAAACTTCCCTTACTTCTTTACAATCGTACATTGTGCTGTAATGAGCCGCCAAATGTCCCCCTGCCGAAAAACCGATAATTGAAACTTTAGTTGTATCACAGTTCCAATTATCCGCATTTTTATAAATAAGTTCCATTACCGCCGCAACCTCACGCAGTTGGGTTGGGAATTTGGCAGGTGCACAAGTATAGGTCAACAAGAATACATTAAAGCCCTCCGGTAGGAAATTAAGTGATATCGGTTCCGATTCACGTTGTGAACACATACCATATCCGCCGCCGGGGCAAACCACCATACACGGCCTTTTTTGGTTTTGCCTGTTCATTTCGGTCATATTATAAGGCAAATAAATTTCCAGCGTTGGGTCAGCGCCGTTTTCCCCTAAAAATTCAAAATAATCTTTTAAATGCAACTTCTCATAAATCATTATAATTTCCCCTTATTTTAACACAAAGTAAAGCAGTACGATTACACCCAAAACAATGCGGTAATAGCCGAAAGCGGTAAAATCACGCTTTTTAATATAGTTCATAAGGAATTTAATAGCAATTACCGAAACCAAGAACGCCGTAATCATACCTACAAGCAGTATTATAAGTTCTGTGGAAGTAAAGTCAAGACCGAATTTTAAAAGCTTTATAAAACTTGCACCGAACATTACGGGTACTGCCATATAGAAACTAAACTGTGCCGCAGTAACACGGGAAACACCGATTAAAATAGAACCCAAAATTGTAGAACCGCTTCTTGAAGTACCGGGAATTAAGGAAAGCGCTTGGAAACAGCCAATTAAAAATGCCGTCTTATAAGTAATTTCGCCAATACTTTCTACCTTTGGTTTTAAGTGTTTATTACGCTTTTCTATTACTATAAACGCAATACCGTAAACAATAAGTGCCAAAGATACCACTATGTAGTTATGAAACTTTTCTTCAAACAAATCGTCAAGCGGGATACCGATTATTGCGGCGGGCAAAATTGCAACTATTACCTTGAACCACATAGAAAAAACATCTTTTTTAATATAGTGTTCCTCTTTTTTAAGGGTAAAAGGCCACATTTGTTTAAAGTAAATCACCACAACCGCCAAAATAGCACCAAGTTGGATAACCACATTAAACATTTGCATAAAATCTTCGCTCATATTAAGTTTTATAAACTCATCGGCAATAATTAAATGCCCTGTACTGCTTATCGGCAGCCATTCGGTTATACCCTCGATAATACCTAAAAAAATTGATTTTAAAATATCTAACAAAAAAATCACCTCTATAATAGTATAAAAGGGTTGTTAAAAAATAACAACCCTTTTTTACTAATTCTCAACAATTTCTTTATAAAGTCCCAAATAAGCGTTGGCGGAAGTTTTCCAACTGTTGTCGCACTTCATTGCACGCTCACGCAAAATGCTCCAACCGTCTTTATGCTTATATCCCTCCAATGCACGCATAACGGTATATTTCATATCGTGTGCATTGTAGTTTTTAAAGGTAAATCCGTTACCGAAACCGTCGTGACTGTCCTTAATAGTATCGTTAAGACCGCCTGTTTCACGAACAATCGGAATAGTACCGTAACGGAGTGCCACCATTTGTGCTAAACCGCAGGGTTCGCTTTGGCTTGGCATTAAAAACATATCCGCTCCTGCATAAATTCTGTGTGCCAATGTGGGATTAAAACCAAGTTTAAGACCCACTTTTTCGGGATATTTTTTAGACATTTCATAGAAAAATGTTTCAAATTCCCATTCACCCGAACCCAAAACAGCAAACTGCACATCTTCGTTTACAATTTCTTCAAACACACATTTAACAAGGTCAATACCCTTGTGTTTAACAAGACGGGTAACAATACCGATAAGCGGTGTATCGGGATTTTGGGGCAACCCCAGTTCCTTTTGCAAGGACGCTTTGTTGACCGCTTTTCCCGAAATATCCTCCACCGAAAAGTTTTTGTATATCAACTTATCGGTTTCGGGATTATAAACATCAACGTCAATTCCGTTTACAATACCTGTGGTTTTATAGGTAAACTGTTTTAAAATTCCGTCAAGTCCGTGGGAATAATACGGGCTTAAAATTTCGTTTGCGTAGGTGGGTGAAACGGTTGTAACTTTATCGGCACATTGAATAGCACCTTTCATAAAGTTTATACAGTCACCGTACTCCACAATACCCCTGCGTTCTTCGGGCAGACCTAATACATCGCCTAAAATTTCACCGCCGTACTGACCCTGGTACTGAATGTTATGAATGGTAAATACCGTTTTAATGTCCTTATAAAATTCGGCACCCTTATAAAAAGCGTCAAGATAAACGGGAATTAAAGCGGTTTGCCAGTCATTACAGTGGATAATATCGGGTTTAAAGTCGATATGGGGCAAAACTTCAAGCACGGCACGGGAAAAGAAGGCAAATCTTTCGGCATCGTCATAATGACCGTAAAGAGAATCCCTTTTAAAGTAGAACTGATTATCTATAAAGTAATAAATAACGCCGTCTTGGTGTGCCTCAAAAACACCGCAATACTGCCGTCTCCACGAAACAGGGACAGTAACCGAACAAACAAAGGTCATTTTATTTCTTAATTCTTCGGAAATTGTGCCGTAAAGCGGTAAAATAATTCTGCATCCTACAAATCTTTTTCTAAGTGCTTTGGGAAGCGCACCTGCTACGTCTGCAAGTCCGCCCGACATAGCAAAAGGATATGCTTCACTTGAAGCGAATAAAACTTTCATAAACTTCTCCTTAAAGAACTTGATTTTTTTCAACAAAGCAATGTCTTTGTTCAGTTCCTTTTAATACCATATCGGCACCGATAACGGTATTTTTATCGGCGATTACGTTGTTAAGTTGTGCGTTTTCGCCCACCGTTGTTTCCTGCATTAAAATGCAGTTTTCCACGACAGCGCCTTTTTCGATTTTAACACCGCGGAAGATTATACTGTTTTTAACCGTACCGTCAATTACACAGTCGTCACCTATAATGGAGTTGGTAACATCTGCCTTTGTGCCGTATCTTGTGGGCATACTGTCACGCACTTTGGTGAAAATAGGTCTTTCGGGGTTGAAAAGTTGCTTTCTTACATCACGGTTAAGCAATGCCATACTTGCCTGATAATATGTATGTGTATTATCCATAACCGCAATAAATTCGGTATGTTCAAAACCGTATACATTAAGTGTTTTAAGTTTTTTGGAAATAACGTCACGTGTAAAGTGTACCAAATCACCGTCTACCGCTTCGTCTATAAGTTTCATTAAAAGTTGGCGGCCGATAATTGTAACACCTATTCCGAAAGGCAGTTTTTCTTCCCCTGCGGTAAAGGTCATTTTAGTGATTTTTTGTTCACCGTCGAGAGTGAGAATAATCTTTTCGTAAGATTCCTGCGGCGGATAATCGTTTTTGTAAATAACCGTAACGTCGGCATTTTTTTCTTTGTGGAAATCAAGTGCAGCCGAAATATCAATATTGGCAATTACGTGGGGACTACAAAGTACAATATACTCGCTTCCGCAACGGTCAATAAAATCCATTGCGGCATTAAGTCCCGAAATTGAGCCGGTGTACCTTTTAATTCCTTTTTTATAATACGGAGGAATAATATAAAGTCCGCCGTTTTTACGGTCTAAATCCCAGTAAACACCGCTTCCTACATGGTCCATAAGCGAACGGTAATTTTCTTTAGTTACAATACCTACCGAATTTACCCCTGCGTTTACAAGATTTGAAAGGGTAAAGTCTATCATACGGTATCTTGCACCAAAGGGTACCGAAGCCATAGAACGGTTAGCGGTTAGTTTTTTTAGTTTACCGTCATCCGCATTAGCGAAAATCAAACCCGAAGCCGTTGCTCTTTTCATACTTCTTCACCCTCCTTAACATCTTCCACAATCATTTTATTTGCCGAAATTTTGGCATTTTTGCCAACTGTTAAATTATCTCCCACAACGGTAATACCCCAATTTGCCGTTTCGGCAGTTTGCGGGTCTTCACCGATTTGTGCATTTTCCTCTACCACGGCATTTTCGGCAATTATCGAATAGCGCACCTTTGCACCTTTTTTAATAACCGCACCCGGCATTATAAGTGAATATTCTACGCTTGTGTCCTCTTCTATTGTTACATTTTTAAACAAAATAGAATAATCTACCTTTCCCGAAATATCGCATCCGTCGGTAATAAGGGAATTTTCAACCTCTGCCTTCGGCGATATGTACTGCGGCGGTGCGGCTTCGTTTCTTGAGTAAATTCTCCAGTCCTTGTCCCCCAAATTAAGGTCAATTTTGGGATTTAAAAGGTCAAGGTTTGCTTCCCACAAAGAATCAACCGTACCAACGTCCTTCCAATAATCGGCAAAACGGTAAACCTTTAAAAGTTCCCCATTTCCAAGCATTGAAGGGATAATATTTTTACCGAAGTCGTTAGAAGATTCGGGATCCTTTTCGTCTTCGGTCAAGTAATATTTCAACTTTTTCCAATCGAAAATGTAGATACCCATAGAAGCCAAATTACTTTTGGGATTTTTCGGTTTTTCTTCAAATTCGTAAATTGTGCCGTCTTCCTTTGTGTTCATAATACCGAAGCGTGATGCCTCTTCCATAGAAACTTCCAAAACAGCAATAGTACAAGCCGCACCCGATTCAATATGGCTTTCAAGCATTAGCGAGTAGTCCATTTTATAGATATGGTCGCCCGAAAGAATAAGCACATATTCGGGGTTGTATCTTTCAATAAATTCTAAATTTTGGTAAATAGCATTAGCTGTTCCTTTGTACCAGTTACCGCCCTTTTGACCGTGATAAGGGGGTAGAATATGTACGCCGCCGCCCGTTCTGTTTAAGTCCCACGGTTTGCCCGAACCGATATAATCGTTAAGTTCAAGGGGTTTATACTGGGTTAGAATACCTACCGTATCAATACCTGAATTAGTACAGTTGGAAAGCGGAAAATCTATAATACGGTATTTGCCGCCGTAAGGTACTGCGGGTTTTGCGATTTTGCTTGTAAGTACTCCAAGGCGACTGCCCTGTCCACCCGCTAAAAGCATTGCAACACATTTTTTATTTGCCACAATCAACACTCCTGTCCGATTTTTGTATCTTTTAACATTATATTGCCAAGAATACAAACTTATGCTATTTACATATATAATTATACCACTTTAATTTCATTTTTCAAGTAATTTTTGTGAATTTTCCAAAACTAACAAAAAATGTTTTTGACAAAATTTGTTAAATGTGCACAAAGTTCGACCTTTTTCCACCTTTAATTGACTCTTTAAAAAGACAAATTTCGGCTAACCGCGGCAAAAAAAGCAACCGTTTTACTGCAAAGCGGCTGCTTTTTTTATAACGTTTATTTGATTTTCCAAATATCTTTTGCGTATTCTTTAATTGTGCGGTCGGAGGAAAATTTTCCCGCATTACACATATTAAGCCATTGTTTTTTAGCAAAGGCGAACCTGTCGGTATAGTCCTTATTAAGTTTTATTTTGGTTTCCAAAAAGTCTGCAAAATCCAAAAGCAGATAGTAATGGTCGGGTTTGTGCCAAGAAGCACCCTCTAAAATTGCATTGTAAAGTTCACGGAAAATTCCCGTTCCGCCGTCAGACAAAGTGCCGTCTGTCAATGCGTCAAGGCAACGTTTAATGCGTTTGTCGGAATTATAGATTTCTTTTGGATTATAAGTTTCCTTAATTTTTTCTATATCCTCTACCCGTGCGCCGAAAATATAGTTATTTTCTTCTCCGGCTTCTTTTACAATTTCAATATTAGCGCCGTCATAAGTTCCCAAAGTTACCGCACCGTTAAGCATCAGTTTCATATTGCCTGTGCCGGACGCTTCGGTACCTGCGGTGGAAATTTGTTCCGAAACATCGGTTGCCGCTATAATTTTTTCGGCATAGGAAACATTATAATCCGAAACAAATAAAACCTTAATATATCTATTTACCTCCCTGTCATTTTCAATCAACTTTGCCACTTCGTTACAAAGTTTAATAATTCCCTTTGCCCTCTCATAACCGGGAGCCGACTTTGCACCAAAAATAAAGGTTGTGGGGGTAAAATCCTTAATTGTTCCCTCTTTAATTTCAAAATAAAGTTCCAAAATGCAAAGAATGTTAAGCAGTTGGCGTTTATATTCGTGAAGGCGTTTTATCTGACTGTCAAAAACAGTATCAGTATTAAGCCGTACACCCTCTTTTTTATAAACAAAATCGGCAAGTTTTTGTTTATTTTCCTGCTTTATTGCAATAAATCTTTGCAATATTTCGGTATCGTCGGCATATTTTTCCAACTTTTTAAGTTGGGTTAAATCGGTTATCCACCGCTTGCTTCCCAAAAGTTCGGTAATAAGGGCAGAAAGTTCAGGGTTGCAAAGTGCCAACCATCTGCGCTGGGTAATACCGTTGGTTTTGTTTTGAAATTTTTGCGGATAAAGGTTATAAAAACCGTTTAAAACGTCCCGCTTTAAAATTTCGGTGTGAATTTCGGCAACGCCGTTAATAAACTGCGAACAGTAGCAGGCAAGGTATGCCATATTAACCGTACCGTTTTGTAAAATTAAAAGTTCGCTGTGCTGTCCTTTTAATTCTTTTTTAAATTCGGCGTTAATTTTAGTAATTATTGCGGCAACCTGCGGACAAATTTTGCGGATAAATTTCATATCCCATTTTTCAAGTGCTTCGGGCAGTACGGTGTGGTTTGTGTAGTTGAAAACTTTTTTTGCAATTTCCAAAGCGTTTTTAAATTCTACCCCCTCCAGTTCCAAAAGGCGGATAAGTTCGGGAATTGAAATTACGGGGTGAGTATCGTTAAGTTGAATTGTAACAAAATCCGCAAATTCTGAAAAATCGGTATGGTTAAGTTTGAAGTTCTTTATTATGTCCTGCAAAGATGCGCTGCAGAAGAAATACTGCTGACGAAGACGTAAAAGTTTGCCGTAAAGGGTGTTGTCGTTAGGATAAAGGACACGGGAAATATCCTCGGCTTTGTTTTTTTGGCTTACGCATTTTGAGTATTCGCCGCCGTCAAACAAAGAAAAATCAAACTGCGAAAGGGGCTCTGCCTGCCAAAGACGTAAATTGGAAATATGCTTTGCGCCGTAACCGATAATAGGCATATCGTAAGGTACGGCTTTTACCTTGTAATCACCAAACTCCACAATAACCGTGTCGCTGTCATTCCTTACCGACCACGGGTCGCCGTATTTTGTCCAATCATCTAGCGTTTCTTTTTGAAAGCCGTCCTCAAAATACTGTTTAAACAAGCCGAAACGGTAGCGTATTCCGTAACCGTCAAGCGGTAAACCCAAAGTAGCGCCGCTGTCCAAAAAACACGCCGCCAATCTGCCTAGTCCGCCGTTACCTAATGCGGCATCCTCTATTTCTTCAAAATCGGCTATGGTTTTACCCTTCGCCTTTAAAACCTTTTCGGTTTGTTCTGTCATTCCCGTGCAAAGCAGATTGTTATAAATCGCCCTGCCTACCAAAAACTCCGCCGAAAAATAATATGCTCGGCGTTTTCCTGCGTGTGATTTTTGAGATTTTTCCACCGTGTCCGAAATATTCGCCATAACCGCACGGCTCACACAAGTATGCAGTTGCTCGCTTGTTAATTCTGCAATTTTCTTGTTGTAATTTGACTTTGCCAAAATTTCTATACTGTTTTTAAGGTTGTTCATTAAGTTTACCTTTCTCTGCCGTAAATTTCAGTTAAATCTAAAAGCATTTTTTTAATATCTTCGGTAATAGAATCGGGTTTTGCACGCCAACTCCAGTTTCCGCCCAAAGTAGAGGGGGTGTTCATTCTGGCATCATTTCCAAGACCGATTAAGTCCTGCATTGTAAGAATACAGGTATCGGCAACGCTTGACATAGCGGAAATTATAAGCGGTTCTCTTAAATCGTCATCCTTGGAATTAAGATATTTTTTTGCAAACTCCAGAGTATTATCACTAACCGTTTCCAACCAACCTTTAATGGTGTCATTATCGTGTGTGCCGGTATACACAACGCAATTTTTATTGTAATTATGCGGTAAATAGGCATTTTTACTGCCCGAATCAAAGGCAAACTGAAGCACTTTCATACCCGGAAAACCGCTTTTTTCCAAAAGTTTATGGACCTTTTCGGTCAAAAATCCCAAATCTTCGGCAATAACGGGTAAATCGCCCAACTGCCTTTTAACTTCGTTCCAAAAACCGATATCCGGTCCTTTGCGCCATTTGCCGTTTTTGGCGGTTTTTTCACCGTATTTTATGCAGTAAAATGCCTCGAATCCTCTGAAATGGTCTATCCGAACAATATCGTAAATTTTAAAACTTGTCCTAAGCCGTTTTATCCACCAATCGTAACCCGTGCTTTTCATATAACGCCAGTCGTAAACAGGGTTTCCCCATAACTGACCGTCCTGTGAAAAACAGTCGGGCGGGCAACCCGCAACCTCTTTGGGTTTACGGTTTTTATCCAGTTTAAAACATTCGGGGTTGCTCCAAACATCGGCGCTGTCTTCTGCCACGTAAATGGGTAAATCGCCTATTATTTTAATTCCGTTTCGGTTGGCATAATCCTTTAAAGCGTACCATTGCGAAAAAAAGAAAAACTGCAGCATTTTATAGTAATCTATCCGCTCTTGGCATATAGTTTTATAGTAATCAACTGCGATTTGCTCACGGATGCTTATACCGTTGTCCCATTCGGTATACTTTTTGCCGCCGAAACAGTCCTTAACCGCCATAAAAAGCGCAAAATTTTCGAGCCAAAATTCGTTTTGCTTGCAAAACTGCAAAAATTCGCTCGGTACATTTTCTTTAAAATTGTTATAAAGCGTTTGGAAGACTTGGTTGCGGTTGGTGTATATAAGCGAATAATCTACTTTTTCCGCCGTTTCGCCCCAGTTAATATCCTTATAATCCTGCGGTTTTAAATAACCTTGCTCGCAAAGATTATCAAGGTCTATAAAATACGGATTGCCGGCAAAAGTGGAAAACCCTTGGTAGGGCGAATCGCCGTAACTTGTGGGACAAACAGGTAAAATCTGCCAGTATGTTTGCCCCGTTTCCTTTAAAAAATCCACAAATTTATATGCTTCTTTTCCTAAACTGCCTATTCCGTTTTCACTCGGAAGTGAAGCGATATGCATTAACACACCGCTCGCTCTTTTAAATTCCATTGTAATCTTTCCTTTGAAATGATACTAATAATATACCCGTTAAATCGGGGTTTATTTAAAGGGTTTTAACTCTTTATCGTAAAGCATAGTCCGTGTAACCGAGTAATAAATCGGTTCTGTTTCGCATTGCGTGAAAAGAGCCGACATCACAAGTGAGGGGTTAAGGTTATTTTCGTTCCCCGCAGTCAACACTAACGTCAATTTGTTACCCTCTAACCAAAATTTTCTTATAAGGGGTGCAATGTCAATATCTTTTGTGCCGCCCTTTTTAGTGGTTTTTTGGCAAATTATTGACTTGCTTTCAAAAAATAAGTTGATTTTTTCGGCAAATTCGGGTGATACTCTGTCAAACAAAATTTCAAATTCCGCAAAGCCGATTTCTTTCATCTTTAAAATCGCTTCCGAAACCTCAAAAAATTCAATATCGGGTACAGAAACCTTTTGCAAAGCGGTTAAAAACCCGTTTAAATCGCAATTTTCGTCTTCTGTTTTAACGTCCATAACTTCGTAAAGTCCCTCATACCCCAAAGAAAGCGGTACGGCAAAATTTAAATAAACGTGGCGGTTAAACCCTTCGGTAAACCAAACAGGGACTTTTGCTTTGTTAATTATTCGTGACATAAAACGGTTCATATCAAGATGTGATACAAACTTCATTCTGCCTTTTTTTCTGTAAAAAATTCTAACGTTTTTCAAAACAAACACCCTCCTTATAACAGTTAGCACCGCAAGCCGAGCATTTTTCACGGCAGTTGGGTGTTGTTTTTCCGTTGTGCGCCGTTTTATTTTCCTTTATAAGAAAATCCTTTGTAACGGCATAATCAAGGTGTTCCCAAGGGTTAATTTCGCAGAAACTTCTTTGCC
The DNA here is from genome assembly GCA_036310925.1 of Acutalibacteraceae bacterium. GTDB lineage: Bacteria > Bacillota > Clostridia > Oscillospirales > Acutalibacteraceae > UBA737. Next base: position 63,060 of record JAXJQX010000008.1, on the reverse strand, counting down.
TTTCGGTATAAAATTTAGGGTCAATACCGCATTCTAAAAACGCTTCTTCCCATTTTTCAAGGTCAAAGCACTCGTTCCAACTGTCAAACTTGCAACCCTTTTTAAAGGCGGTTTCCAATACTTTTGCAAGACGTCTGTCACCTCGTGCAAAAGCGCCCTCCAAAAATGACGTAGAACTGTCATGCGTGCTTAAATCTATTTTACGGGTTTTAATACAAGATTTTAAATACACTTGTCTTCTTTCCATTTCCGCTTTGCTTATTTGCGGTTCAAACTGGAACGGAGTAAAGGGTTTCGGAACAAAAACCGAAACGCTTATAGAAACCGAAACCGATTTACCCTTAGGACGGTCTTCCATACCGTAATACATATCTACAATTTTTTGTCCCAAATCGGCAATGCCTTTTATATCCTCGTCGGTTTCGGTGGGAAGTCCCATCATAAAATAAAGTTTAACCGAAGTATAACCGCCCTTAAATGCGGTTTTGCAGGTGGATAAAATTTCTTCTTCGGTAACATTTTTATTTATAACGTCACGCAGACGCTGTGTGCCGGCTTCGGGCGCAAAGGTAAGTCCACTTTTGCGCACGTGTTTAATTTTTTCCATCAGTTCTTCGGAAAAATTGTCAATCCGAAGTGACGGCAAGGCAATGCTTATGTTGTTTTGCTCCGTCCAACTTAACATATTATTAAGCAAGGGTTCCAATTCCCTGTAATCGCTTGTACTTAAAGAAGACAGGGAAATTTCGTCATACCCCGTGTTTTCACAAAGGCATTTTGCTTGGGCGTTTACGGTTTCAAAACTTTTTTCCCTTACGGGGCGGTAGATAAATCCCGCTTGGCAAAAACGGCAACCCCTTATACAACCTCGGAAAATTTCCTGCACCGCACGGTCGTGCACAATTTCAATAAACGGCACTACAAACTTATCGGGATAATATGACTTGTCCATATCGTTTATAATGCGCTTTTTTATTGTTTTGGGCGCACCGTCTTTGGCGGTAATTGCTTTTACAGTACCGTCCTCATTATATGTAACATCGTAAAGCGATGGAACATAAACCCCCTCTATTTTAGCGGCTTCCCTTAAAAATTCCGCTTTACTGCTACCCCTTTTTTTATGTTTTTTGTAAAGGTCTATAACCTCTAAATCCACTTCTTCCCCTTCGCCCAAAAAGAAAAGGTCAACAAACTCCGCCAGCGGTTCGGCGTTGCAAACACAAGGACCGCCTACCACCACTAACGGGGATAAATCTTTCCTGTCGCAGGACTTTAGCGGTACTCCCGCTAAATCAAGCATATTAAGAATGTTGGTATAACTCATTTCGTACTGCAAAGTAAAACCGATAAAGTCAAAATCTTTAATCGGGTCACGGCTTTCAAGGGCGAAAAGCGGGATACCGTTTTTACGCATAACCTCCTCAAAATCTATCCACGGGGCAAAAACACGCTCGCACCAAATATCCTCCCTTTGGTTAAAAAGGGAATAAAGTATTTTCATACCGAGGTGGGACATTCCTATTTCATAAGTATCGGGAAAACAGAAAGCAAAACGCACGTCCACTTTAGATTTATCTTTAACAACGCTGTTAATTTCTCCCCCCGAATATCTGCCGGGTTTTTGAATGGTTAACAGCAATCTTTCAAATTCTTTATTATCCATACTTCTTCTCCAAAATTATTATATATAAATAATACAATAATTTTTCGTCTGTTTCAACTATATTTTAAGCAAACCCATTATAAACAGGTAGATTCCCATTATAAAAACCGAAAGATTAAATTTTCCTCTTAAAGTTAGGGTTACGGCGGTGATAATTACAAAAACCGACAAACCCAAAGTAATAATTTTAAGGGTGAGTGCCGCTTTATCGGGACCTCTGAATTTTTCCAAAAGGCAAAAAAGTATTGTTCCGCCGTCCAAACCCTTTACCGGCAAAAGGTTAAAAAGCCCTATTGCCAAATTAAGCAACGAGAAATACAGGGTAATTTTATTTCCGAACGCCAAAAAGTTAAAATAAAGGGTTAAAAACAGGATTATATTAACGGCAGGGCCTGAAACGGCAATTAAAATATCGTTTCTGTACCGCTTGCCGAAAGGTGCGGTAATTTGAACCGAAGCGGGTATTAGTTTTATTCTTTTAGGCGAACATTCCAAAAGCCACATTACAAATAAATGCCCCGTTTCGTGCATAATTATTGCAAAAAGTGCGGGTAACATATAGCCCGTTTTGTCGGTTAAAAGCATTATTGTAACGGTTGCCGCAAACAAAAAGGAAATGTATATTTCGGTATCGAACAACTTAAATTTCATTACCGAGTACCTCTTCTATATCGGTATCAACCAAAACATTTAAGCAGTACCAGTTATGCAAATTTTTATATGTACCCTTAAAAAAATATTTAACCGTAATTATACTTAAAAGCATTATTGCAACGCAAACCGTTTCGGTGATTATCAGTTTATAAATATTGTCGTTCTTGTTCATTTTAATCCCCTTGTGGAAAACAATAAAATGTGTTATACTAAACTATATATTATTTTAAGGTGATTTTATGCCATTTTTACCTATCACGGTTAAAGAGATGAAACAGTACGGTTGGCAACAACCCGATTTTGTAATAATAACGGGGGACGCTTATGTCGACCACCCCTCTTTCGGCACGGCTATTATATCCCGTGTACTCCTAAGCAAGGGTTATAAGGTTTGCATTATTCCGCAACCACAAAGCGACGAAGATTATAAGCGTTTCGGTATTCCCCGCCTTGCCTTTTTAATAAACGGCGGTAATATTGACTCAATGGTAGCCCACTACACCGCCGCTAAAAAACGGCGCAGTGATGACGCTTACACCCCCGGCGGAAAAGCAGGGGCTAGACCTGACAGGGCAACTATCCACTACTGCCGCAAGGTGCGTGAAATTTACGGCGATGTACCTATAGCCATAGGCGGTATTGAGGCATCTTTGCGCCGTTTTGCACATTACGATTATTGGGACGATAAGGTTCGCCCCTCTATTTTGGCAGATTCAACCGCCGACCTGCTTATGTACGGTATGGGTGAAAAGCATATTGTGGAAATTGCGGACCGCCTGAATAACGGCGAAAAAATAACCGACCTTAAGGATATTAAGGGGACTTGCTACCTTACCGATACAAAGGATTTTACCTATATCCCGAATTCTTGCGAATGTCCGTCCTTTGAAGCGGTAAGCGAAAACACCCCAAACGGCAAACTGCAATACGCAAAAGCCACCAAAATTCAACAAACCGAAGCCGATGCCGCAAGAGGCAAAACGGTTATACAAAAGCACGGCAAAAAAATACTGGTACAAAACCCGCCAATGCCGCCCCTTACCGAGAGTGAGATGGACGAGGTTTATTCCCTGCCTTTTATGCGTAATTACCACCCGTCTTACCAACCGTTGGGCGGTGTGCCGGGTATTTCCGAAGTTAAGTTTTCAATTATCCACAACCGTGGTTGTTTCGGCGCTTGCAACTTTTGTTCGCTTGCTTTCCACCAAGGCAGGCAAATTTCCGCACGCAGTCACGCTTCGGTTATAGAAGAAGCAAAAAAAATCACCCAAATGGATGATTTTAAAGGTTATATTCACGATGTGGGCGGTCCTACCGCAAACTTTAGAACTCCCTCTTGCCAAAAGCAACTTAAAAGCGGTCTTTGTGCCGATAAAAAGTGTTTAGCGCCTACAATGTGTCCCGCCGTTAGGGTGGATCACAGCGACTATTTAAAACTTCTGCGTGAATTAAGGCAACTGCCAAAGGTTAAAAAGGTGTTTATCCGTTCGGGTATTCGCTTTGACTATCTTATCGCCGATAAGGACGAGGAATTTTTCAAAGAACTTGTAACCCACCACGTAAGCGGTCAGCTAAAGGTTGCACCCGAACACTGTTCCAACCACGTGCTTAAATATATGGGCAAACCGAAAATTGAAGTTTACAACAAGTTTGAAAAACGGTTTTACGAAATTACAAAATCCGTTGGAAAAGAGCAGTATTTAGTGCCTTATTTAATGTCTTCACACCCCGGCAGTACCATTAACGACGCTATTGAACTTTCCCTTTTCTTAAAACGCAACAAACTCCGTCCCGAACAGGTGCAGGACTTTTACCCAACACCCGGCACGGTTTCAACCTGTATGTTTTATACCGAACTTGACCCCAACACATTAGAAAATGTTTATGTTCCGAAAACCCAAAAAGAAAAAGCCGAGCAACGTGCGCTTTTGCAGTATTTTAAACCCGAAAACCGCCAAACGGTATTGTCGGCACTTAAAAAAGCCGGACGTTATGACCTTATCGGGACGGGCAAAAACTGCCTTGTAGCACCCGACCGCAACTCCCGCCCCGCTCCGGCAAAAAAGAAAAAAACAATCCGAAATATTCATAAAAAGAAAAAATAATTAAATATTTCGGAATTTTTTACGAAAAAAGCTGTATTTATCCCAACGATGCCGCACCGATAATCCCTGCGTCATTGCCGAGTTCGGCGATTTTGAGTTGGGTGTTTCTTTCCTGTCTTTCATAGCCGTAGGAATTTTGTTTAATAAGTTCTTTTAAGGGGTTTAAAAGATAGTCCCCCTCACCGCAAACACCGCCGCCGATACATAAAACTTCGGGTTGGAAAATGTTTATCATATTAGCAAGACCGCAAGCCAAGTATCCGATATACATATCAACAACTTCTTTGCCTGCTTTGTCCCCTTTGCGGCAAGCGTCAAAAGCGGTTCTACCGCTTGTATTATTGATATCGCCCTCTACCATTTCCCACATAACGGTATCCTTGGTTTCGGTTAATTTTTCCTTTGTCATATTTATAAGTCCTGTTGCGGAGCTGTATGCTTCAAAGCAACCATTTCTTCCGCAAGTACACTGTCTTCCGCCGAATTCAATAACGGTATGGCCAAGTTCGGCACCCGCATAGTTAAAGCCGGAATAAAGTTTACCGCCGATAACAATTCCTCCGCCGACACCGGTACCTAACGTTATCATAATAACATCGTCAAGTCCTTTGCCTGCACCTGCTTTGGCTTCTGCCAATGCGGCTGCGTTAGCGTCGTTTTCGACAAATACATTTTTAAGCGGAATACGGTTTTTAAGTTCCCGTGCTATGGGATAATTTTCCATTTTAATATTATTAGAATACCTTACAACGCCGTTTTCAACATCAATAGAACCGGGAGCGGCAATACCGGCAGAACCGATGTCACGGAAGGTTAAATTAAGGCGTTCGAGGAGTGATTTGCAAAGATTTGCCATATCGTCCATAATGGCGCTTGTCGGCCGTTCGGTGCGGGTAGGCACTTTATCCTTTAAAACAATGTTGTAATTTTCGTCCACAATACCAATGGCAATATTAGTACCGCCAAGGTCAATGCCAATGTTATACATAATTTTCACCAACCGTTTTTTCTTTTATTATATCAAACATAATTATAAATGTAAAGAAAAACAACCTCTCCTGTTGCATATATTTTAAAAATATGCTATAATCCTCTTAATTAAGCAGTTTTCGGTAGTCACTGCCGAAAAGTTCTTGGGCAAACCAGACTTCCTTTACCGTAAAAGTTTTACCGTTTAGGTAGTTTAAAATACCCGCATCGGTTTTAAAGTCAAAGGTCAATTTATAAGAATAAAGTGCTTGCTTATTAAACCCTAACTTTTTATCTTCTTTAAGTTTGCCGTATTTTCCGTCACCCAAAAGCGGATGACCGATAGAAGCCATATGCGCCCTTATTTGGTGGGTTCTGCCGGTAAGCAATTCTATTTCCAAAAGCGAAAGTCCGTTTTTGGACTGTAAAAGGGTGTATCGGGTTTTAATCGTCCGTGCGTTTTCGGTTTTGTTTTTGAGTAAATACACCTTGTTTTTATCCTCATTTTTTTCCAAATACCCATAGAGTGTGGCGGTTTTTTGTTTTGGAGTGCCGTGTACCACCGTTAAATAGCGTTTATCAATTTCACGGTTTTTGATTTTATCACACAAAATTCGTAACGCTTCGGCATTTTTTGCGGCTATTACAATTCCCCCCGTGTTGCGGTCAATGCGGTTTGCAAGTGCTGGGCGAAAACTGTTTTCGTCCTTTGGGTTATACTCCCCCTTGTCGTAAAGGTAGTGCTGAATACGGGCAATAAGGGTGTCGCTATACTCGTTTTTGTCGGGATGAACCAAAAGTCCCTGCTTTTTGTTTACAAGCAGGATATTTTCATCTTCGTATACAATATCAATATTTTCAGAAGCCGACAAAAAGTCATACTTCGGCTTGATTTCTACAAAAAATTCGTCATTTATGTATGCCGTCACACAGTCTCCCTCTTTCAGTCGGGTACTTATTTCGGCACGTTTGGAGTTTACCTTAATTTTTTTGGTACGTATGTATTTAAACATAAGTGATGTCGGCAAAGCGGGGCAGTTTTTTTGTATAAACTTGTCAAGCCGCAAGGTGGCATCATTTTTAGTGATTATAAATTCTTTCATTGTTACACCTTTATATATTTTTTTAGCAAAGAGGGTTAAAATGGCAAACGATTTACACAAACAACACAGGGAGCGTGTGCGTAAAGATTTTTTGGAAAACGGTTTTTCGGACAGTACTTCGGCACACAAATTTCTTGAACTTTTGCTTTTTTACTGTATTCCGAGAAAGGACACAAACGAAACCGCTCACCTGCTTTTAAAGGAGTTCGGTTCGCTTTCGGGAGTTTTGGAAGCCGAAACTTCCGATTTAATTAAGGTTAAAGGCATCGGCGAAAATGCCGCCGCTTTGATTAAACTTATGTTACCGCTGTTTAGAAAGTACCAAAGCGAAAAGACGGCGGAAAAACCTAAGTTTACAAATATGGACGATATATTTGATTTTCTTATAAAAAAGTATATCGGTTATACTTCCGAAGTCTTTATGGTTACTTCTTTTGATAATGAAGGGTGTATGATTGCCTGTGACAAAGTAAGTAAGGGAGATACTTCTTCGGTGGGTGTTCCGATAAGGGATATTATTCAAATTGTGCTTAAAAGAAACACTTCTTTCGTAATTATATCCCACAATCACACTTCGGGCAACGCATTACCGAGCATGGCGGATATTGAAATGACCAAAATACTTAAAACCACCCTAAACCAAATGGGTGTGAAACTTTTGGACCACGTAATTGTAGTCACGGATGACTGTGTTTCGCTTTTTCAAAGCAAAGAATATAAAGACATCTTTGTATAACGATTATAAAATATTGTAAAAAAACTGTCAAGTTTTACTGTTTTAATTGACAAACCTTTTTTAATGGGCTAATATATAGTAAATTATAAATACAGGAGTTGGTTTTTGTGGACGACAGTCCGGCGGGTAATATAATTATATTCGCTTGTTTAATTACTTTAAGTGCTTATTTTTCGGGTACGGAAATTTCTTTTGCATCGGTCAACCGTATTCATATGATAAGCAAAGCGTCCAAAGGTAATAAGGGCGCTGAACGGGTGCTTTATATATTGGATAATTTTGACGAAGCACTTTCGGTTTTGCTTATAGGCAACAATATTGTCAACATTGCCTGCGCTACCCTTGCAACCGCCGTTACGGCGCATTTAGGTGCTTATTGGGTTACGCTTTCCACCGTTATTGCCACGGTTTTAATTTTCATTTTCGGTGAAATTTTGCCAAAGTGTTTGGCACGTGCCTGCAACGAAACATTTTCCGAAATTTCTTCCTTTGTTTTAATTTTTTTAATGAAAATTTTAAAACCGCTTTCGGCTATGTTTACTTTTCTTACGGCTCTGGTTTCAAAACCGTTTAAAAACCGAACCGAAAATCAGGTTACAATGACCGAAGAAGAACTTACCGACATTGTTGAAAATATCTCGCAAGAGGACGGGTTCGACCAAGAAAAAAGCGAACTTGTTAAGTCGGCTTTGCATTTTGCTAATTTAAGGGCAAAGGATATTATGACCCCGTGGCAAGATGTGCAAAAAATAACTACCTCCTTAAAAACTCCGCAAATTCTTGAAATTGTTAAAAATTCGGTTCATTCGCGAATCCCCGTTGTAGACCGTAAGGGCAACGTTAAGGGTGTTTTGCAAATGCGCAAATTTTTTAAATCTTATATTAAATTTAAAAACAACGTTATTCTGGCAAGTGTTATCGACTATCCGTTTTTTGTAAGCGACGAATTGCCGATTGACGATGTTTTAACCCAACTAAGCAACCACCGCAGGAATTTAAGCATTGTGCGTGACGGTGAGGGTAATGTTTTGGGAATCCTTACGGTTGAGGATATTTTGGAAGAACTTGTCGGCGAAATCTATGACGAGGATGACATAGGAGGTGCCGATAATGAATAGTGTTTTAAACTATTTGGCGGTTTTTCTGCTTATTGCCGTTTCGGCGTTCTTTTCGGGTACGGAAATTGCCTTTTCCGCAGTTAATTCGGTACGGCTTAAAAACCGTGCAAAAAACGGCGGAATTGCCTCCAAAACCGCACTTAAGGTTTACGAGTCCTACGAAAACCTTTTAAGCACAATACTTATCGGTAACAATATTGCAAATATGGCTTCTTCGGCTATTGCCGCTATTATTGTTATAAACCTTTTGGGTGAACATTACGCTTGGGTTTCTACGGCGGTAATGACCTTGTTGGTGCTTACCTTTGGGGAAATTATACCGAAAGTTATTGCAAAACAGTTGCCCGAAGAATTTTGCGTTTTGTCCTCGGTACCGATATATATTCTCTCCCTTATATTTAAACCCCTTAATCTTTTGGTAACGGCGCTTATAACTTTGGCTTCCAAACTTTGGCAAAACGGCGTTAGTGACAGCGAGGCCGTTTCGGAAGACGATTTTGAAAATATTATTGACATTGTAGAGGACGAGGGTGTGCTGGACGAAGAACAGTGCGACCTACTGCAAAACGCCCTCGATTTTGACGGGGTTTTGGCATACGAAATTATAACCCACCGTGTGGATATGGAGGCACTTGACATTCGTGACCCTTATGAAGTAAATGTTAAAAAGTGCGAAGAATCTATTTATTCACGCCTGCCGGTTTATGAGGATACAACCGATAATATTATAGGTATTCTTCACCTGAACCACTTTTACAAAAGTTATATCGAAAACGGCAAAGTGAATTTCCGTGAATTGTTACTGCCGGTGAATTTTGTGCATAAAACAATGCCTCTGCCCGACGTTTTGGAAAAAATGAAAGAAAATAAATGTCATATGGTAGTAGTGCTGGACGAATACGGCGGAACTATGGGTATTTTGACTATGGAGGACGTATTGGAGCAACTTGTGGGCGAAATTTTCGACGAGTCGGACGAAATTGAACACGAATTTGTTTGCATAGACGATACCCATTTTGAAGCCGACGGCGATATGCGTGTCTACGACTTTTTTGACGAGTTTGACATTGACATTGACGAAAACGAAGATTTTGAGGGCGACACCGCAACGGTAGGCGGTTGGACACTTACAATGCTTGACGGCGAACCCGAAGAAAATGCAAGTTTTAAGTTTGAAAACTTGGAAATCACCGTTTTAAAGACCGACGGCTACCGTGTTGAGCGTATAGGTGTCTGTAAAAAACCTATTAAAGATGATTAAATTCAAAGAATTGCAAGATTAAAAATGCAATTTATTTGTCTGTTTTTTCTCTCTGCAAACAATAAAATTGCCATTCTACCAAGCGTAGAATGGTTTTTTTGACTATTAGAGTGCTAAAAAAGCCAAAATATGGGATAATGTTTTTAGAAAAAATAAAAGAGGGATATTTATGGATTACAAAATTATTGCCGATTCTTCAGTAGACGTATTAGATTTAAAAACCGTTCCTTGCGAAATTGCACCGCTTAAAATTATTTCAAGTGAAAAAGAATATACCGACAATTCCGAACTTAATGTAGCCGAAATGGTAGAAGAACTTAAAGCATATTCGGGAAAAACAACTACTTCTTGCCCCGCAGTAAGTGACTGGCTTAACTGTTTTGGGGAGAGTAAATATATCTTTTGCATAACCCTTTCAAGCAATATTTCGGGCAGTTACAATGCGGCTTCTGTTGCAAAGCAGGAATACGAAACCGAACACCCCGACCGCAAGGTTTTTGTGGTAAATTCCCTTTCAGCAGGACCACAACTTAAACTTATTGCCGAAAAATTGGAAGAACTTATTTTATCGGGCAAAGAGTTTGATAAAATATGCGAAGAAATTACCGCATACCAAAAACACACCAAACTGATTTTTATGAACGAATCGCTGACAAATTTTGCAAACAACGGACGTGTAAGCAAAGCGGCTGCAAAAATTGCGGGTATGTTGGGAATTAGAATTGTCGGCAGAGCAAGCGAAGACGGCGTTTTGGAACTGCTTGAAAAAGCAAGAGGCGAAAAGAAGGGTATCTCCGCTATTTTGAAACACCTTAAAGAATTCGGATATAAAAACGGCAAGGTGCGTATTGCACACTGTTTTAATAAACCGTTGGCGGATTTTTTTGAAACGGTTTTAAAAAACGAATACGGTGCCAGAGATGTTGAAATTTTCCAAACAAGAGGACTTTGCAGTTTTTACATAGAAAAAGGCGGAGTGATATTAAGTTTTGAAATTTAGGGTGGTTAATTCGGTTGTGTCGCAAAAAAACGGTGGAAGCAAACTGCTTTCACCGTTTTTATGGTTTATTGTAATTTTAAAGCATATACACGCCCGACTGTAAAAGCACAAAGCGGTATTTATCGGCTTTGACATACTGTTTAACCGGCTCTTCAAATTCTTCACGGTCTAAAGTAATGTAAGAATCTAAATTAACTTCGGTAAGTTTTTTGGAACCGAAATTGCTAACGGTTACGCAGTTGCCCTCTATAAACAAACTTTTAGGACCGCAAAAGGGGGATTTATTTCCGCCTATTCGCAGTTCCTCCCGCATTGTTGATAAATTGTATCTCACTATCGAGTTAATCTCGCCGTAACACGCCCAAAGGGAATTATTGTACGGCACAATATCCGAAGGGGTAAACCCACGGTAGTTTAAACTGCCTTTCCAAATGGGTGTACCGTCGGTATCTATCAGTTGCACTTCGCCGCTTTGCGACAACAAAAAAACTTTGGAATTAGGAAGAATTATGGATTTTACCGTAATGTAATTTTCGCAGTTTTCGACAACCGCTTTATAATTGTTGCCGAATTTGGTAAGCAGGTAAATATTTTTTGCAATATCGGTAAACCTTCCCGTTTCAAAGGATAACATTTTAAAAGCCACAACTACCTTTTGGTCGATTATGTCCTTGCAGTATGAAAAAATTATTCCGTTATTAAGCGGCAAAATTTCGTAAACTTCGCCGTCAAAAATTTGTTTCATAGCGTTACTCCTTTTCTTTCATTTTTTGTGCCGCCAAAAGTATTCCCGCTTTGGCGCTATGGAAGTTAAGACCGCCCTGCATCCAAGCGGCATAAGGGGGACGTATCGGTGCATCTGCCGAAAGTTCAATCGAAGCGCCCAAAGTAAAAGCGCCTGCTGCCATAATTACGGGGTCGGTATACCCCGGCATATCCCACGGTTCGGGGGTTACGAAAGAGTCAACCGGCGCCCCGCTTTGCATACCTTGGCAAAAGGAAATCAGTTTTTCGGGACTGCCCAGCGTTACACACTGAATAATATCTCCCCGTTTTTCTTGTGGTTTTGGGGATACTTCATAACCCATATTTTGGAACAAAGCAGAACCGTAAACGGCGGTTTTAAGTGCCTCGCCCACAACGTGGGGTGCTTGGAAAAGCCCTAAATAAAGTTCCCTTGAATGACCTAAAGTGGCACCTACTTCACGCCCAACACCCGCACAGGTTAATCGGTAGGAACATTTTTCAACAAGGTCACGTCTTCCGGCAATGTAACCGCCCGTGGGAGCAATGCCGCCGCCGGGATTTTTAATAAGCGAACCCGCAATAAGGTCTGCCCCTACTTGGCAGGGTTCTTTTTTCTCAACAAATTCGCCGTAGCAGTTGTCCACCATAATAACCGTTTTTGGGGATACTTCCCTTACCGCTTTGCACAAATTTTCAATATCGCAAATAGTTAGGGTGGGGCGAGTGCTGTACCCACGTGAACGCTGAATATATGCCATTTTGTAATCGCCGTCAAAAAGGCGGTTTTTTATTTCTTCTATATCGGGTGTGCCGTCGGGTTTTAATTCCACCTGAGCGTACTCAACCCCGAAGTCACGCAAAGAACCGTCGGTCACTTCATCAATACCGAAAACGCCCGTAATTGTGTCATACGGTCTGCCGGTTAAAACCAAAACTTTATCACCGGGGCGTAAAACACCGAAAAGTGCCACCGTAAGGGTGTGTGTACCCGAAACAAAGTTGTGACGGATTAAAGAATCCTCCGCCCCCATACAGTCCGCCATAACACGTTCCAAAATTTCCCTGCCTTTATCGTCATAACCGTAGCCGGTAGAACCCGCCATAGCCGATTCGCTTACACCGTTTTTAATAAACGCCTTCAGCACTTTCAGTTGGTTATATTCGGTTGTGTCGTCAATTTTTTCAAAAATCGGCTTACAGTCGGCAAGCGCTTTTTTATCCATTTCCAAAAGGCGGTTATCTATATTAAAAAATTCGGTAATATTCATCCGTTTTTCACCCAATATCCTGCATTATATAATTTTTCAAATCCGTTTTTTGTGTAAAACTCTCTTACTTTATCCCTGCAACAAACCAAAAAGTCCCTTCCGTAATTCTTTTGCAAAATCGCTTTAAGCGCAATACTTCCGTACCCTTTTTGACGGCTTGCAATGCCGTTAATTATCGCCGTGTTTTCCGTATTAAAGGTAATAACCGCACATTTATCTTTAAGTGCAAAATAATTTGCAAAACCCCTGTTAAGCCGTCGGCAGTAATCCACCGCAAAGTAGGGGTATTCGGGTAATGACAGCCCGGGTACATCAAGCAATTCGTAAATTTCTTTGCTCGAAAGGTTGTCCCCCGCCGTTTCGCCCGTAATATCCGCCTTTCGGTACATAATATTTATGTTTTCACTCGGCAGTCGGTCTATTTTACGAAGCGTTTCATAGTCGCTGAAAATACAAACGGGATTAACCGCCGCAACAAATTCGCAAAGTTCCTCTATATCGGCATTGTTGTTATAAATAATCATATTCCCGTCGGTCATGGAAATAACCGCTTTGTCGCCGTCCTCTGCCCAAAACATAACCGAATTATCGTCTTTATAACAGTCAAAAAGGCATTGAATTTTTACCGCCTCGGCAGAGAGTTTGTTCATTTGCGGTATTTTATCAATAAGCGTTATCATTTAATGCTACCGCCGGCAATACCGTTTAACATATATTCGGTAAGGTCTTTCATCGCTTTAAAATCTTTTGTATTTGCAACGCAGGAAGCAGAATGAATATACCTGCAAGGCAGAGAAATTGCAAGGGTGCGTACACCCTCACGGCTTAAATGAACGGCTGCCGAGTTGTTACCCCCCGCAACCGCACGTTTCGGCTGGCAGTCAATACCGCTGTTTAATGCGGCATTATAAAACTCTTTATCGTAAACGGTGGCTCGGTCCATAAAAGATACGGCAGGACCTTTACCCAATTCGCAAACATTTTTGTCTTTGGGTACATCTGCAATATCGGCGGCAGTGGTTGCCTCCAAAACCAGCGCACAGTCGGGATTTACCGAAAAGCAAGCAACCTTTGCACCCCGTGTACCTACTTCTTCCTGTACCGAAAAGGTTGCGTAAAAATCGTATTCGTTGTCACTTTTCAAAAGTTCAATAAGCACCGCACAACCGATACGGTCGTCAATCGCTTTAGATTTAACATTGTCGCCGCAAAGGGTAAATTTGCTTTCAATAACTCCACAGTCGCCTATATTCACGTTTTTAAGGGCATCTTCTTTGCAAGAACAACCTATGTCAATATAAAGCGAATCGGCTTCGGGCAATTTTTTGCGGGCGTCCCCTTTTACTAAATGAATTGGTTTTCCGCCTATAACGCCGTTTATTTTGCCGTTTATTTTCACCTTGCGGAACATAAGGGCGGCGGTGTCAATTCCGCCTACGGTTTTAAATTTTAAAAATCCGTCATTTGTGACCGATGTAATAATAAGTCCCACTTCGTCCATATGAGCGTCCAGCATAACCTTGCGCAAGGGGCGGTTTTTACCCTTTTTAAAACAAATTATGTTGCCTAAATTATCGGTTCTGTAATCACAAAAACCGTCAATTTGGGAAACAATAAACTGCCGTATATTGTCTTCGTCACCCGAAGTACCGTCTATTAAACAAAGTTTTTTAAGTAAATCAAGCATTAACAGTACCCCCTGAAAGAACATAATTTTGGAGCAGGTCGCAAACCGCCTCCAAATCCTTTATATTAAGGGTCTCAACTTCGGTGTGCATATTGCGAAGAGGTATGGAAAGGGTGGCGGTTTTAACCCCGTCACGGGTAATGCTTATCATATCGGCATTAGTGCCGGTACTGCTGCCCATAACTTCAAGTTGATAGGGTATATTATTCTGCTTTGCAATATCAATTAGTTTTTGTGAAACTTTTTTAGACAAAGCGGGGGAAATTCCAATCATTCCGCCCTGTCCCAATTTTCCGCAATCATCGGGCGAAATGTCCGGTCCGTCACCGAAAGTGACGTCAACCGCAACCGCCTCGTCGGGGTTTATTTTAAAACTTGCGGTACGTATACCCCGAAGTCCCAATTCTTCGCCGTCGCTTAAAACAAAGCAGACATTGCAGGGTAAATCTTTGCCCGAAAGCCGTTTTGCCGTTTCTAAAAGACAAACTACCGCCGAGCGGTCGTCAAACGAACGGCCGCAAAGCAGTTCACCCATTTGGAAGGGTTCGCCCGAAAAAGTCACATAATCGCCTACCGAAACAATATCCTTTGCTTTTCTGTAAAGCATAGTATCAAGTTTAATTTTTGAAATATCGCCGTATTCAGTCTCCCCGTTTGAAAGGTGCGGCGGAGTACTGCAAAAAACGGCGGTTATTTTTTCTTTGCCGTGAACCGTAACGGCACGGGAGGGTAACATTCGGGTGTCAATCCCGCCTGCGTTGGATACGGTTAAAAAGCCGTTATCGTCAACATCGGTTACAACCATTCCGATTTGGTCTATGTGTGCATCAAGCATAATTGTATAATCGGCTTTTCCTTTTAAAAAGCCGATTACGGTAAGGTTAGACATTTTTTCGGTTTCACAGTATTTTGACAAAATATCATAAGCAAAGTCGCTCGCATCGGTTACCGTTCCTACCGCATCAAGCGAAGAAAGTGAAAAAAGTAAATCTTTAATTTCCATTACAGTTTATTAACCAAATCCTTAAAATAATTACCCCTTGCCACAAAATTGGGGAAACAGTCAAAACTTGCGGAAGCAGGGCTTAAGGTAACAATATCGCCTGATTTTGCGTTTTTACTTGCATAATCCACCGCTTCGGCAATGTCTTTAACCCTTATAATTTCGGGATTGCCGTTGTAGTTTTTGTCATTTCTCACGGCATCTTCAATCGCTTGTGCGGTAGCACCGCAAAGCAACAGTTTTTCTGCCTTTTCCAAAACATAGGGTACCATCGGCTCGTAAGGGATATGTTTGTCATATCCGCCGGCAATAAGCCAAACTTTTTGCTTAAACGCTTTAAGTCCCGCAATAGTTCTTGAAGGACTTGAAGCAATGGAATCGTTATAATATTTAACACCATTTACTTCCCTTACAAGTTCAATTCGGTGTTCAACACCCATAAATTCGTGTGCAACCTTTTTAATTGAATCCACGCTTACATAACCCCAAACGGCGGAAATTGCCGCAAGGTAGTTTTCAACGTTGTGGTCGCCTAAAATGGCAATTTCGTCACGGTGCATAATGGGTGCGTCAATTCCTCGGTAGGACATATAAATAACCCCGTCTTTACTGCACCAAGCACCGTTATTAACCTTGCTTTCCATACTGAAAGAAAGCGACTGTCCCCGAACAAAGGGTTTAAAACTGTCGGTAATATCGTTATCTTTATTAAGCACCGTTCTTGAAAAAGCGTTTTGGTGAAGAATTACGTTTTTCTTTGCCTCAACATATTCGTCCATATCCTTATGCACGTCCAAATGGTTGGGTGCAACATTTGTTACAACCGCAACATCGGGACTTTTACGCATTGATATAAGTTGGAAAGACGAAAGTTCAACCACAACATAATCGTCACTTGTAATATTTTCAATTTCGGGAAGCAACGGTTTTCCGATATTGCCGCCCACAAACACACGTTTACCCTCTGCTTCAAGCATTTTGGAGATAAGGGTGGTGGTGGTGGTTTTACCGTCCGACCCGGTAACGGCAAAAACAGTTGCGGGGCATAGGTCAAAAAATACTTCCATTTCGCTTGTAACGGCAATCCCTTTTTTGCGGGCAGATTCAAGTTCGGGCAAATAAAAGTTCATACCGGGGGTACGGAAGATAATATCAACCTCCAAATTATCCAAATAACCGTCACCCAAGCGGAGTTCTGCGCCTGCATTTTCAAGTTGGTCTGCAATTTCGCCCAGCATTTCACGGCTGCGCCTGTCGCAAGCGTAAACTTTAGCACCTTTGCTTAAAAAGTTTAAAATAAGCGGGGTATTGCTGACACCGATACCGCACATTGCAATTTTTTTACCTTTTATCTGTTTAAAAAACTGTTTACAATCCATTTTTTAAACCCCATTTCAAAATATTTAAACACTTATTTATATATTATACTTAAACCAAATAAAAATATCAATACAAAGCGGGAAAAAAGTATCATTAAAATTTTAAATTCCGAATAAATTTATACAAAAACCGAAAGAGGCAGAGTATGAATTTTATAAATTGCGAAAATACTATTTCTAACCGATTGGTAGAGAAAACGGTGGCTTTTTGGAGCGAAAACAGTATGCAACACATAACGTCGCTCCTACGGTCAACCAACGGCACAACGGCGGTTTTACAACCCTATTTTAGGGAGGAATTAAAAAATTTTTCGGAAGAATTTAAAAATTTTAAGGAGATTTATTCAAAAAATACCCCCCGCCAAACAGTAAGACCGATGGGTTTTTTAAGAACCAACGCACGGTTTATAAATTTACTTGAACGCATTAAGTATGAGGGATTTTCGGGGTATCCGATTTTGCAACAGTCGGTTTTCCATTACATTTACGAACAAAGGTATGTGAATGCGGTTTTGGGAGTAAATAACCCTTTAAACAATGTGCTGATAACCGAATATTTTTTGCCCTTTCAAAATTACAACTGCATTTATAACCAAATGTATTTTTGGTGTATAATCGGTTCAATGCACCCCTCGCTTTTAATGGGAAATAACGGTTTTTACAATGCGATTAACGGATATTCAAAGGAATTTTTAACCGATATTTGCAATAATTTTAATCTAATGAATTTCAAACTTTCGTCACTTAAAAAGCCAATAAAAAAAGGGGCTTTGCAACCGCTTATTGCGGAATTTAAAGCCCTTAATTTGTCCTTTTTGGAATTTTTAAAACTTGTAAAATCCGGTAACCCCCGCATTTTTACAAATGTGGGTAATTTAATGTTAAGCAACACCCTTTACGCCACGGTAGAACATATGATAAAAGAACACAGTTTGGTGGAGGAGATAAGCCGAAATTTTAATTAGCTTAACGCAAAATTATCCGTTGTCTAACGTCTAATATCTAATGTCTACCGTCTAGTAGGGCAGGGGCTTGCTCCTGCCGAAAAAGCAGAAAGTTGTAAGGCAACAGGATTATGATATTTAAAATTAATTGTTTTCATTTAAATATTTCCTTTCAACACACTTTTCTTTCATATTTGACTGCGTATTGCCATTTTCAACATCTATAATGTATTGACTTTAACGAACGCATATATCTTTAATTGTTAAATGGATTATTTTATCTTCTTCCGATGGATTTTGGATATTAACCCCCACCTTAAACCAAGCATCTTTTTTAACATTTAATTTTGCGGGCATACCGTTTGTAATGTAGGTCGGCTTATAAGAATTTTCTTCGGTTACTTCTACCGGTAACAGCACAACCTCTGTGTCAGGGCAATCCGATCCGGCATAAACTGTCAGTTTATTCTTTTTAGGTTGGATTTCTTCAAGCGAATACACAAATTGTTTGTCGCTTCCGGCAGGGATAATTACAGTCAAATCGTAAGAGTCGTATTTAACAATGTTATCATTGGAATTACATCCCGAAAAAGATAATAATAAAATTATCAATATTATGGACACTGATATTTTCTTCATTGTAATACTCCTTCTCTTACCGTAAAAGGACAGGGGCAGTTCCCTATCCTTTTAGTTTAATCGTTTGTCATTTTATAAGAAAGTCGGGTTAAACTGTCCCCTAAGTGAACATTTTCCACCTTAACGTCGGGGTTTTGCACGGTTAAATCGTAGTGGCTGAAATTCCAAAAGCATTTTATTCCCAGTTTTATAAGTTGCTTTGAAATTTCTTCCGCCGCTTCTTTCGGTATGCAAAGTATTGCCGCATCGGGTAAATTTTCACGGCAAAATTCGTCCAATGTATCGGTACTTCTTACGGGTTGATTTTTAACAATCTGCCCTACAAGGGATTCTTTGGTATCAAAAAGTCCTACCAAATAAAATCCCTTTGATTCAAAGTTCATATGCATTGTAATGGCACGGCCTAAATTGCCTACACCTATAAGAATAATGCTTTTCGGCTTATCAAGCCCTAAAATTGCCCCTATTTCGGACTGCAAAATGTCTATATTATACCCGTATCCTTGCTGACCGAAACCACCGAAACAGTTTAAATCCTGCCTTATTTGGCTGGCGGTCAGTCCCATTCTTTCGGACAGTTCACGTGACGATATTTTAGTAACACCCTCTGCTTTAAGTTCTCCCAAGAACCTGTAATACCTAGGTAACCTTTTTATAACAGAATTTGAAATTAAACTTTTCATTTCCTTGCTCCTAAAATTTTCTTTAATACAATTTTATTGCATTGTTAAAAAAATGTCAACATAAAATGTATAAAAAAATTGTTGACAAATCCTTAAAAATTGTTATAATTAAATAGTAATCATTACTATTTAAGGTGTTTTATGAGACGATATTCCAAACAGTGTGAAACTATTTTAAATGTTCTCCGCTCTACCGATACTCACCCCACGGCAAATTGGATTTATAACGAGGTTAAACACCAAATACCCAATATAAGTTTGGGTACTGTTTACCGCAATTTATCCAAACTTTCCGATATGGGCGAGATTATATCCTTAAACGTAGGGGACGGTTTTGAACATTTTGACGGTGATGTTTCGGAACATTTGCACCTGCACTGCAAACAATGCGGTAAAATATATGATTTACACCTTGAAAACAGTATCTTATCCGATTCTGCATATAAAAACGACTTTTTGTTAGAGTCTTCGTTGCTTATCGGTTACGGTATTTGTAAAAATTGCAAAATAAAAAATTAAATTTTGGAGGAAATTATAATGAAAAAATATGTATGTCTTATCTGCGGTTACACCCACGAAGGCGATTCCGCTCCCGAAGAATGCCCCATTTGCCATGCTCCTGCATCAAAGTTCCAAGAACAGGCAGCAGAAAAAAGCTGGGCTGCAGAACACGTTGTAGGCGTAGCACAGGGTGTTGACGAAAGAATTATTGAAGGTTTGCGTGAAAACTTCAACGGTGAATGTACCGAAGTTGGTATGTACCTTGCTATGTCACGTGTTGCACACAGAGAAGGTTATCCCGAAATCGGTCTTTATTGGGAAAAAGCCGCTTTGGAAGAAGCAGAACACGCAGCAAAATTTGCCGAACTTTTGGGCGAAGTTGTAACAGACAGCACCAAGAAAAACCTTGAAATGCGTGTAGACGCCGAAAACGGAGCAACCCTTGGCAAATTCCAACTTGCAAAACTTGCAAAGGAATTAGGACTTGACGCTATTCACGACACCGTACACGAAATGGCACGTGACGAGGCAAGACACGGTAAGGCATTTGAAGGTCTTCTTAAAAGATACTTCTAATAAGGTTCGGTGTAAACTATGGAAAATTACAAAATATGCCATTGTAAGAATGTAAGTTATTTTGACGTTGAAGATGCTTTGAACAAAAGTGAAAAGTTTGCAGATGTTGAAAAAACATTTGACGAAGTTCAAAAACTCACACATTGTTCAACCGGTTGCGGCGGATGCCATGACAAAATTCTTGACGCTATATCCGAAATAATGAGCAAATAAAACAGTATATTTTAAAGCAGGCACGGAAAAAACCGTGCCTGCTTTTTTATAATAGTGGTGTTTTAGAAAAATAGCTATTGTGATTTATTGAGCCGTAAATATATCACACCCTGCTGTATAAGATTTCGGCTTTGCCCAAAACTTTTATATTGAAACCTGCAGGAACAAAAATACTTGCACCTTTTTCTGCAAAAAACGAATTATCTTCGTAGGATACCTTTATCTCGCCGTCTATAACCAAAAGTGAAACAAAACTGTCCTTACAGCAAATTTCGGTTTCACCGTCAAGCGATAACAGTTCGGATGTAAATAAGTCACAGGTAGCAAGCTTTCGCAACTGCCCAAATTCGGTCGTTTCAATCTCACCTACACTTCCGTAAGCTATTGTCGGAATAGTGCGCTTTGTAACATCAAGTGCTTTTTCAATATGCAACTCACGGGGTTTTCCGTCTGCCCCCAGTCGACCGTAATCAGATACACGGTAGGTTGTGTTGGAATTTTGCTGAACCTCGGCTATCAGTATCCCCCCGCCTATTGCGTGCAATGTTCCTGCTTCAATAAAGAAGACATCTCCCTTATGCACCGGAACATAGTTACATATTTCAGAAAGTGTATTATCCTTGATTCTTTCCTCAAATTCCGCTTTTGTAACTTCCTTTTTAAATCCGTAAATAAGTTCTGCACCCTCGTCACAGTCAACAACATACCACATCTCGGTTTTGCCGAACTCGCCCTCTTTTTCGAGTGCATATTTATCGTCCGGGTGGACCTGAACCGAAAGTTTATCCTTAGCGTCAATAAGTTTAATTAAAATAGGGAAATACGGGAATTTTGCCGCCCTTTCGCCTATGGCGTCATTACCCCAAATCTTTAATACCTCGGTAAGGGTTTTGCCTTTAAATTCACCGTTTGTTACAATGTCTTCACCGTCCTTATGGGTAGAAATAACCCATGCTTCGGCGGCGATTTCCTTGTCGGTTTCAAAGCCAAATTCAGTTTTAAGGCGTGTACCGCCCCACAAATAATCTTTTACAGTCGGTTTTAATAATAATGGATACATAACTTCCACTCCTAAAGTTTAAATATTAAAAACTATACCGTTATTCGTTTAATCGGCGCTGCCCTTTTCTACACAAAGTTCCCTGCAATGTTTTGCGAAGCCAAGAATGTTACTTTGCTTATTCTTTGCGTATATATCGGGATAGGCGGCAACCCCGTCACCGTAGCAGGCAGAACCTCTGAGCGGGGCGGCAGATGTAATATTCGTCGCCTATTTGGGTAAGGCGCGGGTCGATAACCCGGCAGTCATAAAACATATAGTCGCCGTTTTCAATCATCCTATATTTATGTACCTGATTAGGGAATGCAAGGACAATATCCCCTGCCCCAAAATCGAAATTTTGTCCGCTTAAAAAGCAGTTAACTTTTCCCGAAAAGCAGACTATCATTTCAAGTTCCGAATGAAAATGAGGAAGATTGCTGAGAGAATTGCCGTTATAGCAGGACAACTTTACATTTTTTTGTTCGTAGTACACTTTCTCCACTTTTTTCCCCGAAAATCAGGATTCCTGTGAAAATTACATATTGCGATTGTAACACATACAAAAAGAATTGTAAAGCGGTATTTTTTAATTATCCTTAAATTTGCCGATAAATGTTTACATTTACCTATTATTTCGCCGCCGACTTCCTTTGGTCATTTTCGTTTAACTTATGCTTGACTTTGTGATAAGTAAATATATAAATCAAATGTAAAGGGTGCGTGCTATGAAAAATTTACCTTCGGCACTCCCGAAAAACTCGTGCCTTCCCAATTTTGCGACGGTTTTAAGCTGGACGAGTGTGACTCAAGCGACTTTACCGGCGGCTGTAGTTTCCCGCTTGCAAACAAATTGTATTTGCAAAGAAAGAGATAATAAATGTTTTTTACCGCAATGCCGTAAGGTTTCAAAATTTCCCTGCAAAACAAAAACTATTAAAGTCATAAAATGTACTGCACCCATTTATGTAATGTTAAAGTCACGAACTTTTCAAAGTTCGTGACTCAGACTGTACACAAATCCGATTTTAATACGTTTTACCTTATTTAAAATTTTCTCCACACCATTTTATTTACAACCCCTGTGTAGGACTGGATTATTTTTACCACCTTGGTGCTGACATTTTCTTCGGTGTAATAAGGTACGGGGATACCGTAGTCACCGTTTTTATTCATTTCCACCGCCGTTTCAACCGACTGTAAAAGTCCCTTTTCATCAATCCCCGAAAGGATAAAGCACGCCTTGTCGAGTGCTTCGGGGCGTTCTGTGGAGGTGCGTATGCAAACTGCGGGGAACGGCTTTCCTATACTTGTAAAGAAACTGCTTTCTTCGGGTAGAGTTCCGCTGTCCGACACAACGCAAAAAGCGTTCATCTGCAGGCAGTTATAATCGTGAAAACCGAGCGGTTCGTGCTGAATCACCCGCTTATCAAGTTTAAAGCCGCTTTGCTCCAATCGCTTTTTAGAGCGTGGATGGCAGGAATAAAGTATCGGCATATCATACTTTTGCGCCATTTTGTTTATGGCGTTAAATAGGGATAAAAAGTTCTTTTCGGTGTCGATATTTTCTTCCCTGTGAGCCGACAGGAGTATATATTTACCCTTTCGAAGTCCTAATTTTGCGTGAATATCGCTTGATTCAATCTCGGCAAGGTTTTGGTGCAAAACCTCCGCCATAGGCGAACCCGTAACATAGGTGCGTTCTTTAGCCACGCCGCATTCGGCAAGATACCGCCTTGCGTGTTCGGAATAAGCCATATTAACGTCCGAAATAATGTCAACTATACGGCGGTTGGTTTCTTCGGGCAGACATTCGTCTTTACAGCGGTTACCCGCCTCCATATGGAAAATCGGGATATGCAGTCGTTTAGCCGAGATAGCCGAAAGGCAAGAATTTGTGTCCCCTAAAATGAGCAGAGCGTCGGGCTTAATTTGGCTCATTAGTTTATACGAGCAGTTTATAATATTGCCGACGGTAGCGCCTAAATCCTCCCCCACGGCGTCCATATAAACTTCCGGATTTTGAAGTTTAAGGTCTTTAAAGAATACTCCGTTTAGGTTATAGTCATAGTTTTGTCCCGTATGCGCCAAAATACAGTCAAAATATCCCCTGCATTTATTTATAACCGCCGCAAGACGGATAATTTCGGGACGTGTTCCCACAATTATTAAAAGTTTTAATTT
Organism: Acutalibacteraceae bacterium; assembly: GCA_036310925.1. Taxonomy (GTDB): domain Bacteria; phylum Bacillota; class Clostridia; order Oscillospirales; family Acutalibacteraceae; genus UBA737. The sequence continues at coordinate 39,588 of JAXJQX010000008.1, read as the reverse complement.
GCCGTTATCCTTAAACTTAATATCGCTGTAATCGGTTTTAATATTCATTTTCACACTTCCTCAAAATAAGTATCGGGGCAGTTAGGGTCAAAACTTTCGTTTGCCCACATTACGGTTACTAAATCTTCGGTTTCGCTCAAATTTATTATATTATGAGTATACCCCGGCAGCATATGTACTGCTTCAATTCTGTCACCGCTGACATAAAAGCGGAGAACCTCATCGGTTCCTATTTTACGTTGTTCAATAAGCCCTTTGCCCGACACCACAATAAAAAATTCCCATTTTGTGTTGTGCCAATGCTGCCCTTTTGTAATTCCGGGTTTGGAAATATTCACCGAAACCTGACCGCAGTTTTTGGTTTTCAAAAGTTCGGTAAAAGAACCTCTGCCGTCCACATTCATTTTAAGCGGAAAGCTTACCTTTTCTTTAGGTAAATAGGAAAGATATGTAGAGTAAAGTTTTTTAGCAAAGGAACCCAAAGGAATTTCGGGGATTACAAGTGTTTCGGGCTGTGACTTAAAACTATAAAGCAAATCTACAATTTCGCCCAAGGTTACAAAGTGGGTTACAGGTGCGGTGCAGTATTTTCCGTTATCCCTTAATACTGTTTTTACGCCGTCAAACTCGCAGTGATGCTCTTTATTTTCAAGTGCGTCAAGCATTTCTTTTACTAAATCGTCAATATATAAAAGTTCCAGTTCGGTTTTAGGGTCATTAACCTTAATTTCCAAATCGTTTGCAATATTATTGCAAAAGGTTGCTACTGCGCTGTTGTAATTCGGTTTACACCATTTGCCGAAAAGGTTGGGAAAACGATAAACCAAAACCTTTGCACCTGTTTCGGCGGAGTAATTAAAGAACAACTCCTCCCCTGCTTTTTTACTTCTGCCGTAGTCGCCGTCATATCTGCCGATAAGGGTTGCCTGAACAGAGCTTGCAAGCATTACGGGGCATTTATTATTGTGCTTTTTAAGGGTATTAAGCAATTCTTCCGCAAAACCAAAATTCCCCTTTAAAAATTCGCTGTTATCTTTCGGGCGGTTTACCCCTGCAAGGTTAAATACAAAGTCTGCATTTTTACAGGCAGTTTCCAATTCAGCTTTTTCGGAATCAATATCGTAAAGATAAAGTTCTTCTATTTTCAATAGAGGTCGGGTTTTGTCTTTACCGTCCCTTATGTTTTTAAGCGCTTCGGCAAGGTTTTTGCCCACAAAGCCATTGGCTCCCGTAATCAGTATGTTCATAAATTCTCACGGTTCCCCTCTATTTCAAATAAATGCAGTCTTTCGTATACGCTTTTGCGTTCATCAGCTAACGGTATCATTTTAAGAAGTGATTTCCGTTCACCTTTTGCAATTCTTACAAGATAAAGTAAAGCACGATAAGAATCCAAAAACGGATATAAGATCGGAACTTTTTTAACTATTGGAAAAATCACCGGAGTTGCATGATGAAGAGTAAAATATAAGTTTGTAATCTTTCCATGTTTTGTCCCGCTTTTTCCGTGTTCGGAAACCATCATACCGCTATTCGCTCTAATTCTATCCTTTCTTCCGAAATTTCCACCTGTCAACACATCTTTCATAACATCCTTGCAAAGTTCCTCATCCGCAGAATCTGCCCATTCGGGGCAGTTTATGTGAAAATACATTGAAGAAATTTTGGTCATCACTTTAGCATAAGTTAAAATACCGATTTTTCGGAACAATTCCAGTAATTCCTGCCAAAACGGCTCGTTTTGGGTTTTATTTACGTAACACGCCCAGTCACATATATGGCGAAGTCCAAGCCCTTCACCCAACATATGATGTTGCATATGCAAGAGGATTATAAGCCCATGGTAGATATCTTTTGGTTTTGGAAATTCAAAATTTCCGATTCTTGATTTTTCGGTTTGTTTAACAGCCCCATGCATAAATTCCCGTACTATTTTACCCGGTACTCCGTAAGGGATGCCGGAAATTTCAAAATGCATTTCAAGATGAGCATATCCCTTTTTGAATACTACGTGACAGATATGCTCCACATTCCAGTTTTGATAACCGTTTTGGCTTAAAAGTTCTTCAATTTCGGTTCTTTGAGACGGTTCAATCAAAAAATCTATATCACCAAGGCATCTGTCTTTTGGGTTCTTATAATAAGACGCCGCCGACATTCCCTTTAAAACGCAAAAGGGGTTGCCTTGCATAATTTTATTGAGTTTTTGTTCCTCTAAACACACACGGAAATTATAGGCATGCAGTTTAGCGGCAGTAAGTTCCCATTCTTTAAAATTAGGAATAAAATTTTTATACTTAACGGCAGACTCTGCCGCCATAATAGGTACTGCCTGTGCTTTTGCCTCTTTAAGCACTTCTTCCCAGTCGGCGGTTTTAAGTTCCTTTTCCGAAAGATTTACCTTTCCGCTTATTTCCCCTGCCAAAAATTCAATTAAAACCCTTTGTTCAAGAGTCGGCATAATTTTTTCCTCAGCTTTCTTTTTGCTTTGATAATTCTTCTTTAATATAATCCAATGCCAAAAGTTTTTGTTTTACCTGATTTACATTTAAAAATTCGGTGTTTTTTGAATTAAACTCGGTTAAGGGGTTTCTGTTTTCATCGCCCTTGTTAAAATATTTATCATAGTTAAGTCCTCGGTTGTCTGCCGGTACACGGTAGAAATTGCCCATATCTATTGCCTTAGCACATTCTTCGTTAGTAAGTAAGGTTTCGTACATTTTTTCACCATGGCGTATGCCGATTGTTTTAATGTTGTTTTTGTCGCCGCCGAACAGTTCGCAAACCGCCTCCGCCTGAGTTCTGATAGTACAAGCAGGTGCTTTTTGAACCAGAATATCACCGTTTTCGCCGTGTTCAAAAGCGAACAAAACAAGGTCAACCGCCTCATCAAGTGACATAATAAAACGTGTCATATTGGGTTCGGTAATCGTAATGGGGTTGCCTGATTTAATTTGGTCTATCCAAAGCGGAATAACACTTCCCCTTGAACACATAACATTACCGTAGCGGGTGCAACAAATTTTGGTTTTACCGCTGTTGCGTGATTTTGCAACTATAACCTTTTCCATCATCGCTTTGGAAGTACCCATAGCGTTGACAGGATACGCCGCTTTATCAGTTGAAAGGCAAATAACACTTTCTACACCCGCCTCAATAGCGGCGGTAAGTACATTTTCGGTACCTAATACATTGGTTTTAACCGCCTCAATCGGGAAAAATTCACAGGACGGTACTTGCTTTAAAGCCGCTGCGTGGAATATGTAATCCACCCCGTGCATAGCGTTTTTAACCGACTGCAAATCCCTGACATCGCCTATGTAAAAACTTATTTTGTCCGCCGCTTCCGGCATTTTTGCCTGGAATTCGTGACGCATATCGTCCTGCTTTTTCTCGTCTCTTGAAAAAATACGTATTTCACTTATATCAGTCTTAAGAAAACGGTTCAAAACCGCATTGCCGAACGAACCGGTGCCTCCGGTTATCATTAAGGTTTTATCTGTAAATAAGGACATAATATTATCCCCCTGATTTATTTCTTATTTATTAAAAAGTTTAGATTTTACTGTTTTTCTCTCGTTTTTATTTAGGAAAATAAACGAATTTAAAATACAACCAAAAATTCCTACAATAACTGTGTCAATACCCAACAATAACCAATTTGAAGCAGGTATTAACCGCTTTGTAATTAACGAAACCAAAATTATCAAACCAACACTTAAAGCATATTTTAAAATGTATTTCCAAAAATACCAAGTGCCGACTTTGACTATTTTTGCAATATAAGGAATTTTAAATCCTAAATCTTTAATAACAATTAAAACTACGCTTGTTCCTGCTACCGCATAAAGTCCGAGATTTGTGAATTTCAGCAAAGGAATCATTAAGGCAACATTTAACAATCCGCAAATAAGTGTTGACACCGCCGGCCACCTGAGTTTATCGGCTGCCGTAAATATATTATCAAACGCCTTTATCGGATATGACGCCGCATCTGCAATAAGTGTAAGAACAGCCAATGTTATAAGCAGATTTGCGTTTTGTTCCGGCACCCAAAGGGTGAAAAATTCTTTTCCAAGCCCTATAAATCCCGCCACCAAAACCGCACTGCAAAAACTCATAAGTTTTGCGGAAAAATCCATTGTGCCAAGTATTGAATCATAATTATCGCTCTTTGCATAATCAATTACAAATTGCGGACCGAATGCCGTAATAATCAGTGCTATTGCCGTATAAAGCAAACTAGGCATAATTTTTGCAACAGACAAAATTCCCGAATCGGTTGGGCTTATAAAAATATTTGCAATAAGTAAATCCAGTCCGGTCATTAAAATATTACTTAGTTGACCTACCGAATTCCAAACACCTGACAAAAAGAGTGTTCGTATATGTTTACTTTTAAAATCAGAACGGCGTATTTTAAGTTCTGACATTATTTTTTTGTATATTAAAACATTTAATAAACTTTCCGCAATGTTCATAGAAATTGCCGCAACACCTATATAAAAAACCTTTGCGGGAAACAGACCGAAAAGAATTACAATTAAAACGGCTCTTACAACTGTTCCAGCTATTTTTATTAGCGATTGCAAATCAAGACGGTTTTTACAAAACGGCGCCGATGCAAAAACATTAAAGGCAAGTGATACTACAGAAGACAAAAAGGTTAATGCAAACATTATTTTTACATCGGCAGTTATATCTTGCGGAATATGAATAAGTTTAGTTAAGAACGCAACAATAAATGTAAAACACGTGGTACATATTACCGCCAACCCTAAATTGATAAAAAATATTGTTGAAAAATATTCATTTGCTTGCTTTTTGTCCTCTTTTTGTAAAGAAACGGTAATAAATCGGCTTCCCATAGAATTAAATGCCGTTGTTACTATTGTAACATAACTTACAAAATAACTTGCCATAGGCACAAACCCGTAAGCTTCAACCCCTACAGTTCGGGTCATGTAGGGTGTTAGAAAGAAATTTATTCCCGTACTTACAAGCATAGCAAACGCATTTGCAACAATATTTAATAAAACCCGTTTGTTTTTCATTTTTTCCCTTTTATTTTCAAATAATCCGCTTATATATTTCAACATACTTTTCTATTTGCTTTGTCATATCAAAATTTTCTTCGGCAAACTGTCTGCATTTTTCGCTGTAAAACTCTTTGCCGTTTTTTCTTACCGTTTTATAAGCGGTTTTTAGTGCAAGGGTATCTGCTATAGGAACTAAAAAACCGCATTCCTCGGTGACAAGTTCGGAATTTGCGGTTGAATCAAACGCAATAACCGGCGTTCCGCACGCCATTGCTTCGGCAACAACCTTTCCGAAAGATTCTTCTTTAGACAGTTGCATAAAAACATCCGCCGCCGAATAATATTCTGCCAATTCTTCAAGCGAATCGGTCGGCGGAACCGATATAACATTGGGTGGTAAATCGGTTGAATTCGTACTGCCTACAAGTACTATTACTTCGTCTTCTTCCAATTCTTTGGCTAATTCCATAAATAAATTTAACCCTTTGCTTTCAAACCACATATTAGAAACGCCTAAAATAACAAACTTGTTTTCTAAATTAAGAGATTTTTTTAATACTTCATTTGGTTTGTAATTAAAGGTTTTTAAATCTATCCAATTATAAATAAATGTACACAATTTTGCATTTGATAAAAATGACTTTTTGGCTTCATTAGCAATCCACTTTGAAGCACCTATTACTGCCAAATTTTTTATACCGTTATAACCGTTCTTTTTATCCCGCCGCATAGTATCGGTTTTATCGAAAAACCAACTGGGAATATCGCCTTTTAAATTCGGGCAGTTACCGCACCCTTGCTGCCATTTATAACATTTTCTTGCGGTATAGTGGGTGCATTTGCCGGTGTAATTCCAGCAATCGTGAAGCGTTTGAACGGTAGGAATATTATATGATGCCAAAAATTTCAAAAGCATATTTATATTAACATAATTAGAATGCAGGTTATGTAAATGAACAACATCGGGTTTGATTTTTTTAATATATTTTATCAGCCGGTGGGTTTCTAAAAACGAACCGTACCCCTGTTTTCCGGTTATTCGGGATTTTAAGGCGTGTAACATTCTGTCAATTTTATTACCGATAATATATTGGTTTTTTGAGTCACCGCAACCAAAAGGGCACGCTATATATGACTCAATGCCGTGGGCGGTAAAATATTCATTCATTTCGAAAAGCATTCTGCCTGTGCTGCCGTTTTTATATACAGCATTTATTTGAAGTACTTTCATATAACACCCCTGTATTATATCCCTTTATTGATTACCGAATAAAAAACCAATTTGAATGTTTCCGGTCTGTTAAAAAAGTTTAAATAAACAGGAACATCTATTTTTCGCTTTTCCGTTTCATAGCTCCTGTATCTGTATTTATTTAAATAATTCATCTATATTTTCGCAGATTTGTTTATCTAATTGCTGTATTTTCATTCTGCAGTCATAATCTTTGTTAATGTCAATTTCCATAACCGCTTCCGCAACTGACTTCGGTGTAGGCGATTTATAATAAGTTATGTATTCATCAATTTTTGATGTTCTCAGGCACTTTAAATCTTAGGCAACAATACGCAGACCGTTTCCCATATAAACCAATAGTTTAGAAGGAAAAGTATAATCAGCAGATTTCATATTTGTTTCATCATACTTATGTGTACTAAATGCTATACTGCATTTTTGCAATTCGCGCAAATACTCCTCTCCTGCCATATATCCCAAATACTGAACACAGTCCCATCCTTTTTCGGCGTTAATTTTATTTATCAATGTTTTAAGGTCGTTAATATCTTTTTCTTCGCCGAATCCTAAAACAACCAACTCATATCGGTCTGACAAATCACACATTGCTTGGGTTGCTAAAAACGCCCCGTTTCTAACCTGTTCTATTACCCCGGCATACACAAGTCGGCACTTATCATTTTTCTTGTTTTCCAAAATATCCGAAACAACATATCTGCCGTGTGAAATAATTTTAGGAGCGGGATTGTGTATTTTTTCCTTTATCAATGAATTTACTCAAAGGTATCCGTTTGCGGTTTCAAAAAATTTCCATTCTTTATCTTCAAAACTTTTCCCTTCTGGCGACAGTGCCGAATAAACATCCTCTATTTGTAAAAAATACGGCTTTTTAAAGAGATTTTTCAATATAGGAACCCAAAATGTATGAAACGAGGTAAAACCTGACAAACATAGCATATATCATACCCGCACTTTTTCAAACTATCCGATATATATTCAATTTTACTCCAAACAGACGGGTAGGAAACTATTTCTTTTGAAAATTCCGGTTCGGCATAAAAGCAAACATAATAAACTGTTCTCCTTCTATTCCCCATCATAAACCTCCATCATTCTTTTGTGTGCCTCACCTATTTCAAAACCCGATTCAGTAAATTTCTTCACAATTTCCTGAGTTTTTGGCTTTTTCCAATCTTTATACTTTTCTAAAATTTCCAAAGCCCATTCGGTTTCATCTTTTTTCAAAGAAATATAGTGAACCGAATTTAAACCACGGTCGGCTTCTGCGGATACTCCATCTGACGCAACGCAAAAGCATCCGCTTGCCTGTGCTTCTAAAAGAACAATTCCCAGTCCCTCAAAAAGGGAAGGAAACAAATATATATTAAACAATTTAAGACATGTCGGAACATCGGTTCTTTGCCCTATAAATCGAACATTATTTTCTATTCTGAGTTGCTTTGCCAAGCGTTTGCAATCTTCCAACTGTCCTCTGTCAGATCCGCCCATTATCAAAACCGCTTCCGGCACATAATCTAATATTTTTTTAAACACCTTAACGGTAAATAAACTGTTCTTTGTATTTTCAAATCTACTTATATTTCCCACAATCAGCGGGCAGGTTTCTTTTATCGAAAATTCTTTTTTCAGCAATTCAACTTCCTTTTGTCTTTCGTCAAGAAATAAATTCAAATCAATTCCGTTTGGAATAACTTTTCCTTTTTCTGAAAACAGTTTTTCCCCGTAAAGATAATCTCCCGCCGCATTGGAACAAGCCAAATATTGGGTTGCATATTTTTTTATCAATGCTTTCTTTATAAAATGCCAAGGTTTTTTGAAAAAAACGGCCTCGTTACCGCTTGTAGCGTGTGAATGGGAAATACGAATAGGAATATTACATAAATACGACGCAAAAAGCGGGATTGCATTACCAATATTTATATGTGAATGAACCGCACTGTAAGGCCCACCTTCTTCAACTGTTTCTTTAAAGCGTTTTATAAATTTATGTATATTCCCAAAAGAAGGTATACCGGAAAAGAAAACCCGCCCCCCAAGTCTTTGAATTTCATCTAAATACGGATACTCCTTCTCGCAAAAAATTATGAAATCAAACTGGTATTTGGAACGGTCTAATGCACGGTAATTATTCATTATGAAAGCTTCCGTTCCTCCTAATTCCATGCACGAAACAACCTGAAGAATTTTTTTCATATAAATTCCATCCTAAAATCAATTAAAGATATGACCGGCCAATATAAATTCAAAATAGCATATTACGATTTATTGCCAAAAAAACGTATACTGCGGGTTGTCTTTTAAAAGCAATACTGCCAAAATTGCTGCTATTATACCTGTAGCAATCGGCTTGCTTTTCTCATCGAATGTATCCTCTATCATTTGCGGAATCAGTAAAACAAGGTAAATTGAAAAATACTGAACCACACGCATTGCGCTTGGGTTTAACCAAGTGAGCGGTGTAAAGAACATTGCAAGGAAAAATGCATTATACAGTCTTTTGTTTTTTTCTATATCTTTATCCCCCGAAAAGGAAATAATTACCCAAACAAAAATCAAAAGCATTATCAAAGTAAAAGTAAACGTTCCCGCACCTTCATAATCCTTTGCATAATCGTCATATCCCGAAATATCAATAAAAAATGCTTTTAATTGACGGCGTGCCAAAAAGGATATTACAATTCCAATTATCCAAACATATATTGTTTTTATGTTTACGGGGATTCTGCTTAAAAAATAGAACGGCAAAAATACAAGAGCCGAAGTGTGAATTGTTGATGCAAATAAAACAATAATAACAAAAGGAATTAGTTTTTTATCCTTTATAAACTTGTCCCCGATTAAAACCACCATAACTGTTGATATTGTTTGCCTTATACCGGTTATTGAAAAGAAAGAATAAAACAAACTTGAATATAATACAAAACTGATAGATGGATTTTTCGATTCCTTTATAATCCAAACAGTAAACGGTATCATAAACAGTGCGGCTATAAAAATAAGATAGACCTGATAATTTTCGGAAAAATACTGAAATATTTTTACAAAAAAATCGTAACCGGGATCTTTTACCGAAGCACCCGAAATATACTTATCGGTTATATTTTTAAACAGCGTTCTAACCGACTGACTTTTTACTGTTTCAAAAGAAAACCTATAAGATAATGTATCCGCTCCGACTGTAAGATTGCGCAAACCTGAAATAAGAAACCATAAAGTTCCGCATATAATGCAGTATATCTTACGATTCTTATTAGTAATTCTATTAACTGTTTCGGTATCACCTATAGGAACCGCACTTAACAAAATGATTCCTAAAAATACTTCAATTAGTATGTTGATTAAATAAACCATTTTTTACCTCTTAAGGTTAATTTGCATAAACCGAATTATTTTTGAAAACTTTCAAAATCTCCCAAAAACTCTTTGCGGATAGTATCATAACTGTGATTTTTAATGCCAAATTCTTTAACCTTTTGTGCATATTCCAAAATTATATTTTGATTGTCTACGCACCTTTTTAATACTGACGAAATATCGCGGCAATCGTCCGCACATATTGCAATATCGTTGTTTTTTAAATAAATATAACCCGAATGTTCTTTCCAACAAACTGCCATTACCGCACATCCGCTTGCCATACAGTCAATTATTTTGGTTGAAAATGAAAGGCGGGTTAACAGTTTATACTTTAGGTCAAATGATTCAACGTGCAAGGCAATATCGCTTTTTCGGTATTCTTCTTTTAATTCTTCTTGTGGTATAGCCGAATGAACCCTGCTGTTTACACCGTCGTCCAGTAACTTCTTTTGCTTTTCGGTCAACTCATTGCCGGTAAAAATATCCAATACCATCTTTACCGAATCCTTGTTTATTTCTTTTATCGACTCGGCAATTTTCGCAAGGGTTTTCCATCTTCCGCAATAAATTCCGCCCGCATAAATTAACCTTATCGGCTTATTAACACATTGTTTAGCCGGAACTTTCTCAAAATCTCCGCTTTTTTTCAAAATCTTCATATTGCAGTTAAGCGCTTTTTCGTATTCTTTTTTTTGCTCATCGGTCATTGTGTAAATGAGGTCATAGATTTTAAAAGTCTTTCTCACATTTTTTCTTAAAACAAACCTGTTTAACCAATATATAGGGTCAACCCTAAACTGACGAAGACCGTAATTATCGTCCCATATATAAGAAATTACCGGGACATCTGCAATTTCTTTTACAAATCTGTCGATCTCAAATAATTCGTGGGAAGCATAACAGGGAGCAAAAATAATATCGGGGTTAAAATCTTTTATAAAATTTTCAAGTTTTTCATTTTTCCATTTTGCAAGTTTCCAAATTATAGAGCGGATAACATAAAAAATTTCAAATCTGTGTTTTCGGAAAAAGTTATAAAACTTTTTGTTTTCCTGCTCTGCAATTTGATCTTTGCAAGAAACATCATACGGATACTCGTTATATCTAATAACTTTGCCGGGTTTTTCATTACCGAAAATGCTGCGAATCATCATACTGTCTGTCATTTGATAATAATTCTTGCACATTTTATTTTTTGGCTCTCCCGGGTTGCAGTAAATTTGTGCAAACTCATAACCGGAACCCTCAAAAATATTGCTCAAAACATTCCCGCCGTTAGTGTTTTCCCGCCAAACTTCTGCCGAAACAATTAAAACTTTCATTCTTTTCTTTTACCGACTTTTCTTAATATTATAAACAGTTTAAAACTCTCCGCAGGACTTATCCTGCGGAGGTTTATACCGCTCTCAACTAAAGTTTTTTAAAATATTCCTTTAAAAGCAAGATTTAATAATTTCAATAACCTTGTCCTGCTCTTGATTTGTCATTTTAATATCGCTCGGCAAACAAAGTCCTCTTTCAAAAATATCGGCACCGACGTCAATTCCGCATCCCTCAATATAAGCGTTAGTGGTTGCTCTGCCGTTACCCTCTTTAGTAATAAAGGGGTTCATTCGGTAAATCGGCTGCAGGTGCATCGGTTTCCAAATAGGTCTGCCTTCGGCGTTGTATTTTGCAAGGGTTTCCAAAATCTCGGTAGGGCAGGATTTGCCCTTTTCGGTTATGTAGCAAGCGTCACTTTCACTTCTAACCTGGCGGCACATAGCGTCTTTATCAATAATAAGGCAGGAAAGCCAGAAGTTGGGTTCGCAAGTGTTTTCATCGCAGGGGTTCATACTTACGGGTAAATTTTTAAGTCCCTCTTTGTATCTCAAATAAATTTCCTTTTTACGGGCAATATGTTCCTCCAAATGCGGATACTGACCCCTTACAACCCCTGCAATAACATTACTCATTCGGTAGTTGTAGCCGACTTCTTCGTGTGAATACCAAGGAGCGTTTTCTCTTGACTGTGTAGACCATTTCCTTGCCTTTTCAGCCGCCGCTTTATCGTCGGTTAAGAGCATACCGCCCGAAGAACCGGTAATAATTTTATTGCCGTTATAAGAAATAGCGTTGTATTTACCGAAAGTTCCTGTTTGTTTTTCTTTATATGTAGCACCAAGCGATTCGGCAGCATCTTCAATAAGAACCGCCCCGTGTTTTTGGCAAATTGCCGTAATTTCATCAAATTTGGCGGGTGTACCGTAAAGGTTGGCAATCACTACCACCTTTGTATCGGGATAGATTTGAAATGCCTTTTCAAGGGCAATGGGGTCTGTGTTCCAAGTTTCATACTCGGTGTCAATAAATATCGGGTTGCCTTTTTCGTACATAACGGGGTTTGCGGTAGCGGCAAAGGTCATATCAGTGCAAAAAACATTATCCCCCGGTTTTACCCCCGCAAGTTTTACCGCCAAATGCAAAGCAGCAGTCCCGGAAGAAAGCGCAACCGCATATTTACAGCCAACCTTTTCACAGGCAAGCCGTTCTGCCTCATTTATATTTTCCCCAACCGTTGACATCCAGTTTGTATTGTATGCTTCTTTTACATACTGTAATTCTTCACCGTGCATAGTAGGTGACGAAAGCCAAATTTTATTATTAAAAGGTTCCATTTTTTACCCCTCTTTTTAGATTTAAAAACCTAAATATTATACCTGTTTAACAATCATCTTATACCAAAAAATTTTACCACAAAACTTATGCAATGTCAATGAATTGGAATAAAACACTTAAAAGCCGCCTGTAATGCAATATTTTTGTATTTTATGCCGATTGATGTGTATAAAATTCTTATGGTATAATTTGCAAATCCGTAAGTATGGCATTACCTGTTTTTCTTGCAAGAATTAAATACTCTTTTAAAAGAGCAAGAGAACTTCTCCTGCCCCTATTTTTGTTTTTTAAAGAAAAAATTTCAAAAAAGTCCTATGAGAATCAGCATTTTGAAACTCATAGGACTTTTATTTTTCGCAGAGTGATGAACTCTGCGAAAAAGGTAAACAGAGGCGGGGACGTTTCTGTCTTTTGTGCTTTTTAAAAACTGCGGTTTTTCATTCGCTATTATTCCTCGGCTTTTCAAAACTATGCTTATTGCGAACATATAAAACGGTTCGGCAGTCTTGAAAAAAGATAAGTTTTATAAGTGGTGGTTCTTAAATGAAAGAAAACAAACGTAATAAAACAAAAATTGTAATTATCATTTTGTCGGTTTTGTTGGCGTTAAGCGTTATTGCATTAGCAGGTACGCTTATTTACAAAAAAACATTAAAACCCGCTACCGAAGTTACGGTTACCGTGCCGGATAATTTAATCACCCCCGAAAGCGAAAAAGAAAACGAAAGTAAGGGTGAAATTTCCCAAAGCCACGAAAAATCCCAAACCAAAGCAATAACTATTTCGCTTAACAATAAAACCCAAAGCGAAAACAAGCCCTTTTCGGTAAACAATATGTTACCGGGCGACAGCAAAACCGAATATTTCAGGGTAAATGTTTCCTACCACGGCAAAGTTACGGTAAATTACAGCGCCGATGTTAGAAACGGTTACGAAAAATTAGGCGAAGTATTAAAAATAAAAGTTACTCTTTTGGGGCAAAACCAAGTTTTATATGACGGTGCAATAAACAGTATGCCCGAAAAAATCAGCCACCCCCTTTCTTCAAAAGAGCATACCGAAGAAGAACTTTACTACGAAATTAAAACCTACCTTGATACAAGTGTAAGCAACGAATATATGGATATGGCTTTAATAGCCGATTTTAAATGGGACGTGGGCGAAACCCAAAATCTTGATGCGCCTCAAACAGGCGATTTAAGTGATTTTGCGCTTCCGTTGGTTTGTCTTTTGTCCGCATTATTCCTTCTTATTCTGTTGCTTTCAAAACGCAAAAAGGAGCGGGAATATGAATAAAACCAAAACCGAAAAACGGTTAACGGGAAGTATTGCAGCAATAATTGTTTTGGCGATTTGCCTTTGCATAACAACCTTTGCCCTCGTTTTTGAAACCGTTTTAGTGGAAAACAACCTTTTTCATACCGGCAGCGTTTCGATAAACCTTAACGACGGCAAACCCGTTATAAAAGAACAGGAATTTATTTTTGAACCGGGTATGACGGTAAAAAAGAACTTTTTTATTGAAAATAACAGTACTTGGGATATTTATTACAAACTTTACCTTGACAATGTTTCGGGCGGACTTTCGGATGTGCTTGAAATCACCGTAAAATACGGCGAAAAGGTGCTTTACAGCGGAACGGCAAGCCAACTTAACCGCCAAGCCGTTAATCCTGCGGACGATACGCTTAAAATAGGTGAAAAGCGCAACTTAACGGTGTTGTTTCACTTTCCCGAAGAAAAGGGCAACAGCACGCAAAACCTTGACTTGATGTTTACAATGTGTGCCGACGGCGTGCAAACCAAAAACAACCCCAACAAGATGTTTAATTAGGAAATTTATCCATTAAAGGAGAAGAAAAAATATGTCGGAAATTAAGACCGATAAATGCGTTTTTTGCGGTGAAGATACCGGAATACCTACCGACACACCGATAAATAAACGCAAGCATTACGTAGTCGGCTGCGGTCAACTTTGCAGAATTTGCAGTGCAAGAATAAAGTTTGAACACAACGCCGAACAAGATATGAGCAAAGAAGAATTAGAACACTTACTTAATATAACAAAGCTTGATTAAGTTTTAATTAAACAAATTTTAACTGATTTTAAAGGAGTAGAGAGGAATGAAAAAAACATTAAATATTGTTAAAAACATCTTTGTTTGGTTATTGGTGGTGTTGGCGGTATGTATGATGTTGTTTACCGTTGTATCGGTTTCCACCTTTGACCGAAGCGACCGTTCCCTTTTCGGATTTAAAGCGTTTATCGTGTTGTCGGACTCAATGAAAGCAACCGATTTTGACGCAGGCGATTTGGTGCTGGTGAAAGAGGTTGACCCCAAAATTTTAAAAGAGGGGGATATTATTTCATACACCTCGCAAAACACATCTAACTACGGCGAAACCGTAACCCACAAAATAAGACGGCTTACAACCGACGCAAACGGCAACCCCGGTTTTGTAACCTACGGTACAACCACAAATACCGACGATGAAACGGTGGTAACCTATCCGTATATTTTGGGTAAATACAGTTGCCATATTCCTAAAATCGGGCTGTTTTTTCAGTTTTTAAAAAGCACACCGGGTTACATAATTTGCATTTTAATCCCGTTTTTAATCCTCATTCTTATTGAGGGATTAAGGTGCGTTAAACTCTTCCGCATTTATAAAAACGAACAAATGCAAGCGCTTTATGCGGAACGTGAAAAAATTGAAAAAGAACGTGCCGAAAGCCAAAAAATGATGCAGGAACTTTTGGCGCTTAAAGCACAGTTGGAAGAAAAAGAACCCGAAAAGGGAGAATAATTTTCCGTTTAAATTACCTCGTAGGGCGGGGGCTTGCTCTCGCCGCCAAGAATTACCGCTTTCTGCTTTTTCGGCAGGAGCAAGCCCCTGCCCTACTAGATGTTAGACATTAGATGTTAGATGTTAGAAAAAATACCTTCTTAACTATTCCATAAACTTCAATTTACCACGGTCTAACGTCTAAAATCTAACATCTAACATCTAAATTCGTAGGGGACGATGCCCACATCGTCCCGCCTAACTATTTATTAAATTTGTTGTAAACGGCGAAACACCGATTACATAGTGTTATTCCCAGCAAAAAAATAAAATTTATAAGGAGGAAAAAACTATGAATAACACAAAAACAACCAAGCGTGCGTTGTTGTCTTCCGTTATGGCAATGTTTATCTGCGTTGCAATGCTTATCGGAACAACCTTTGCGTGGTTCACCGACAGCGCATCTACTGCTGTGAACAAGATCCAAGCCGGTACGCTGCAAATTGAACTTCAATATGCGACCGCATGGGATACAAACGGTAACCCTACCGCTTGGGCAGATGCCGAGGGTAAAACTCTCAATTTCAGAACGGCAGACGGTCGTACTGACAACATTCTTTGGGAACCCGGCTGTACATACGAACTTCCGGCAATTCGCATTGTTAACAAAGGTAACCTTGCCCTTAAGTATGAACTTGCAATTACAGGCATTAAGGGCGATGCTAAATTGAACGATGCTATTGAATGGAAAAACGGTTCTACAGACGCATTGTTATCCGAATATACCGATACAATGATTCCCGGTCAACATAATAATGTTACCGATCCTATCGTTATCAAAGGTCATATGAAAGAAGACGCCGGCAACGAGTATCAGGGTCTTTCTATCGACGGTATCGGTATTACCGTTGTTGCAACACAGTTTAATTCTGAGTATGACAGCACTGACAATGAATATGATACAGACGCTACATACTTAAATAAAGATGCAAGCGGTCACTACCTCATCAGCAATGCAAACGAACTTGTTTACTTTGCAAAGAGCGTTAATGTTGACAATAAAACCTACGCAGGCGAGACCGTTAAGCTGACTGCTGACATTAATCTTGCAGGCAAAAAGTGGATTCCTGTAGGTCCAAATGCAGACACTTCCAATAAGTTCAAGGGCACTTTTGACGGCAACTATAAGACCATCTCCAATTTGACCGTCGACACTGCTACCAATGTCAAGTATCAGGCAACCGGTTTCTTCGGTGCACTGAACGGAACAGCGAAGAACTTTACCATTGACGGAGCTACCGTCACCGGTATGTCTGCACCGAGTTCAGAAGGTAGAACAAATAACGGTATCGCTGTTGTCGCCGGTTCTATCTATACCACCGGTTCTATCGAGGGTGTAACCGTTAAGAACGCCACCGTTTCCGGTAACCGCTATGTGGGTGGCATTTCCGGCTACACCTATGGTAGTGTCAAGAACTGCAAAGTTGAAGATGTACAGTTGACAGCTACACCAGATAACCTTACAGGAAGCTATGACAACGGCGACAAGGTTGGCGGTATTGTGGGTGCTTTCTGGCACGAGAATACTTACGAAATTTCCGGCAACACAGTTAAAAATGTCACCATTACCGGCTACCGTGATATGGGTGGTATTGCAGGTTTTGCAAACGGCAGTGTCAAGAACAACACTGTAGACGGTTTGACACTGATTCAGGATTACTCTATTCTTACAGATCCCAAAACCACCGTTGAGGGTATTATCGGCCGTCCCGATGGATTTGCTCCCGACGCAACCAATACCGCTACAAATGTAACTATTAAATTATTAGCCAATGCTTCTACCGCAGAAGAACTTTCACAAATTGTTGCCGGCGCACAGAACAGCAGTATAACACTCTCGACCGGAACATATACACTTCCTACAGTCGCAAATAAAACAGTTTCAATAAGCGGCACAAAGGATACTGTCATTGATTTATCTATCGGTACACAAATCGGTCAGACCGGCGGTGCAAATCTTACATTTGACGGTGTGACAATAAAGGGGGAGACCGGACAAAACTATTCTGGTATTCAACACGCAGAATCGGTTGAATTTGTAAACTGTACCTTTGAAGGAAAACTTACTTTGTATAGTGAATCAACCTTTATAAACTGCACATTTAACAACGATAGCGATTATGCAATTTGGACTTGGGGTGCTGGTACAGCAAAATTTGTTGGATGCACTTTCAACTCTGGTGGTAAAGCACTTTTGCTTTATGACGGTTCTGCAAGCGCAGGAAACAGAATAACAAATCTAATAGTTACCGATTGTGTATTTAATGATAATGATAAATTATCTACAACAAAGGCAGCTATTGAAATTGGCGACAATCTCGGGCAGTCAACAGATCCTGCTGTTAGATACAATTTGACTGTCAAAAATGTAACAGTTAACGGATTTGCCGAAAATAACGAAGGAACTTCAACTAATAGCACGATTTGGGGCAACAAAAATAGTATGCCGAATGACCGTCTCAATGTTATCATCGACGGCGTTGATGTTTACTAATACATAACCTGATTTTTTAACCCCCACTCCCCGCAAAGGAGTGGGCGGCAATCAAAAGGCACAAGCGTTTTGCTTTAAAACAATTATCTCTCTACTCTTATTTTACCGCAGGGCGTTTGTGTCTTTTGATTGCTGAAATTTTGATATTAGACGGTAGTCAGAACGATTTGGGGCTGCCCTACTAGACGTTAGATATTAGATATTAGACATTAGATGTGAAAAAACCTTCTTAAATATTCCATAAACTTCAATTTAGCACGGTCTAACGTCTAAAATCTAATATCTAACATCTAAATTCGTAGGGGACGATGCCCACATCGTCCCACATAAAATTAACGAATCCCTCCACCGCTATGCGGTCCCCCTCCCTTTAGGCAAGGGAGGCAGACCTAACGTCTACTGTCTAAAATCTAAAATCTAACATCTAAATCCGTAGCCGACACCAAAATTACTAACTATCTATTAAACAAACGAAAGGGGCGAAAAAATGCAAAACGCCAAGGACACCGTTATTTTATTCGTTCTTTTATTACTGATAATTATACTTATAGCAGTAATTATTTCGCATTTTTTAACACACTACAATCAAAATGTGCGGTTTTTAAAAATGGAAATACGCCGTGCCGGAGATTATGATGAATTTTGCTATTGGCGCAAACAGTTGCGTTGCTATTACCTTTCTTTAATTCCCTTTATTACCGACCGAAATGTGGAATTTTTATACCGCATCTTCTTCCCCCGCCGTTCTAAACACGAAAAGGAAAAGAAAAACAAAGATTCGGTTTTTCGCCTGCTTGCACCCTCTATAATAGGCGGTTGCATTTGTGCGGTTATGCTTTGCGGCGCAAGTTGGGCGTGGTTTACGGCAAGCACCGTTACAACCACCCAGACAATTAAAACCCCCGACCGCTACATTATTTCGCAAATCACCGTAAACGGTACCCTAAAAGATGCAGATTCGGACGGCAGTTTCAAGCTTTCGGAAAATACCCGATATGAAATATCTTTAAGCCCTGAAACCGACAGTACCGAAGGTGCTACGGGGTACTGCGCCGTAGCGTTTAACGGTGGTATGACATATTACACAGAACAAATCTCCGCCGGCAGTACGTACACGTTTACAGTCGAAAGCGACAATAAGGTTACAATAACACCGAAATGGGGTACTTGTGCGGTTAGAAAAGAAGAAAACACGGTAGGAAACGGTACATCTGTAGGCACACAAACCCAAAACACAACTCAACCGCAAACTTCGGCAGAAGCGGGTGAAAATACCGCAGCCGAAAGCGAACAACAAACAAACAATGCGAGTTCCGAAAGCGAAAAAACGCAAACAAGCAGTAGTGATACTCCCTCGAATGAAAGTGATTTGCCCGAAAATTCGGTAACCGAAAATCAAGGACAAACCGAATCGGAAGAATAATTTTTCGTTTAAATTACCTCGTAGGGCGGGGGCTTGCTGTTTTAGACATTAGATATTAGACGTTAGACATTAGATGTAAAAAACACCTTCTTAACTATTCCATAAACTTCAATTTACCACGGTCTAACGTCTAAAATCTAAAATCTAAATTCGTAGGGGACGATGCCCACATCGTCCCGCCTAACTATTTATTAAATTTGTTGTAAACGGCGAAACACCGATTACATAGTGTTATTCCCAGCAAAAAATAAAATTTATAAGGAGGAAAAAACTATGAATAACACAAAAACAACCAAGCGTGCGTTGTTGTCTTCCGCATTGGCTACATTTATTTGTATTGCAATGCTTATAGGCACAACCTTTGCCTGGTTCACAGACAGTGCATCCACGGCAGTCAACAAAATCCAAGCCGGTACGCTGGATGTTGCACTTGAAATGAAAGACGCAAGCGGCAACTGGGTTAACGCCGAGGGCGAAACTCTCAGCTGGAAAAAAGCCGCAACCGCTCCTGACGGTGAGCAGGTTCTTTGGGAACCCGGTTGTACATACGAGCTTCCCGAACTTCGTATTGTAAACAATGGCGACCTTGCGCTTAAGTACAAGATTGCTATCACAGGCATTAACGGTGACGCAGAACTCAATCGAGTTATCGATTGGACTATCAACGGCGATCCCATCAATCTCGTTGAAAAACATCTTGCAGCAAACACCCCGGATACTGCATTTGTTATCAAAGGTCATATGCAAGAAAGTGCAGGCAACGAGTATCAGGGTCTTTCAATCGACGGTATCGGTATCACCGTTGTTGCTACACAGTTGGCTTCTGAGTTTGACAGTTTTAATAACGTTTACGACCAGAATGCTGAATACAACAAAAAAAGTATCACTTTAATGGGTGCTAACGAAAACACACTTGCTTTGGAAAACGGTAAAACTTATACCGTTGGTAACGCAATAGTTCAAGTTGCAGAAAATGGTGATATATCCTATACAAACAGCGGAAACGCACAGACGGTAACCATCTACACCGACGGTGGCACATTGACGGTAAATGCTCCAATTGATACAGTTCATCACTACGGTGAAGCGAATTTCGTTAACATTACCGCTATTGCCGGAAACTCTTTCCATGAGTTTGGTAAAGTTGATGTTCTTTCTATAGAAAAAGGTCGTGTGGTTATCGAAAAAGGCGACAATGTTATCTTAACACAGGTAAAGAGCGAAGAAGCTATTGTTTCTGTTCCTAATAATAAGGTTTTGAAAACAACATTACAAAAGGCAGACGGTATTACAGAAATTCAACTTCAAAAAGGCAATGACACACCGATCACCATTAAAGAAGCTGAAAATTGGGCTAAAAATGAAGTTCCTAATGAATTAAAAAATGTTATCGGTGTTGTTCCTACCCAAGCCAATGACAACTATGTTGCCAAAATTGAAAAGAATTTTTACACCTCGTTATCTGAAGCCCTCGATAACGCTCAATCCGGCGATACGATGACATTGATTAAAGATGTTGAGCTTAATTCCGTATTTCTTATTGATAAATCTATCATTATAGATGGACAGGGTCATAACATTTATAATACAGCCAATAGAGTTATCCGTGTCACACAACAAAACCTTAATATCAAATTGTACAATATGGGAATTATTTCCAAGTGCACTGATTCAAATGATGTGCGTGGTATCAGCTTTGATAACATCAGCAGCAATTCCTCTTTGCTTTTGGACGGTTGTACCGTATCTGCATCATTTTACGCTATAAATATTGTTGCAGGTCCGGAGAATCTGAACATTACAATCAAAAACGGAACGGTTGCGGCAGGTTGGGCAGCTATAAACAGCTATGCTAATAATTCAACATTTACAATTGAAAATTCTGTTCTTCGCGGCTTAAATGACAAGGGGGAGAACTCATGGAACAACTTTGCTACCATAGTGTTTGACGGCAACGGTTTGTGGAATGAAACTAACATAGGAAAATACGGCAGCAACAATACCATGAATATTTCCGATTCTACAATTTATGCGAGCAGCAACAGTTCTAATAATCAGGCATGGTTTGCTATTCAATACGGTGCATTAAACAATAGAATCACCGTTGATTCTGCGACAAAGATTATTGATTCAAACAATGAGGATCAAACAGATAACCATGTTGAGATTCCATTCGTAGGATATAAGAACGGAAAGTATTCAAAATCTTACGACCACCATTCTGAACTTACTATCGGCACCACTACACAAAAGATGTGTTATCACGGCGAAATTGACGATGACGCTCTTGTAAGCGGCGGAACGCATACTCCGTTTGAGGGTTGTACTGCTGAATAATTAATATTAAGTCCCCTCCCTCCAAAAGAGGGAGGCGGCAATCAAAGGGCATAAGCCAATAGTTTGTGTCTTTTGATTGCTGAAATTTAGCCACCGTTTGCATAAGGCATTACGGAACGGCACACAGGCCGTTCCCTACAAAGATTATTTTGATTTCGTAGGGAACAACCTATGTGTTGTTCCTTTGAAATTGCAAACGTAAATAAGACGTATCAAAAAATTTTTAATTTACCGTTTTTAATAAAATTTTCACCCCCGCCATAAAAATTTTGTGGCGGGGTGTTGTATATTATAGAATTTTATGCAAATAATACCCGTTACGGAGGTATTATTATGAAAAGAAAATTTTTTATTACTGTTTTAACCCTGATTTTTGCTTTGTCGCTTACTGCTTGCGGTACAGGCAATGGCAACAACAATAACAACAATAACAACAATTCCGATAACATTATTTCGGACATACAAAGCGGCACACAGCGTATTGAAGACGGAGTGGAAAGCGGTATGGATTCGCTTGACACCAAAATCAGCCGTGAAAAAGCCAAGGAAATTGCCATAACCCACGCCAAGGTAAATGAAAACGAGATTAGAAACTACCGCATTAAACTTGAAAATGACGGCGGCGTTATGGAGTATGACATTGAATTTGACTGCAACGACCGGGAGTACGATTACGAAATTGACGCAAATACAGGCGAAATTCGTGAAAGCAGTACCCATTTTTAGATATTAGACATTAGGTCTGCCTCCCTTGCCTAAAGGGAGGGGGACCGCACAGCGGTGGAGGGATTCGTTAATTTTAGGCGGTAGACGTTAGACTATATCCCCCGGTCTCGCTGCGCTCGACAGCCCCCGTGAGGTTTGTGGGGTCTTTTTCTACCCTCTAATGTCTAAATGCGAAAGCAACCTTGTGTTCTTGATACACGAATTTTTATAACGCAATGTTTTCTTTTTTTGTACCCGTTTGTAAAATATGATATTATTTTGTCGACAAATGTAGTTTTTATTTGAAAAACCGCAAAAAATGTGATAAAATAGACTTTAATAGGTGAAAATTCGGTTTTTACTTAATTTTAAATCATTTTCGGAGGGTATTTATGGAGAAAAAGTTAATTTACGACGTTAATGACAAACCGAAATTCGGTCAAATGCTTATCTTTGCTTTGCAGCAAGTTTTGGCGATTTTAGCGGCAACTATCGCAGTTCCGGCTATAATCGGTTTGCCTACCCAAATGCCTGCCGCCATTTTCGGCGCCGGTATAGGAACATTGGTTTACCAGTTGTTCACAAGATTTAAAAGCCCTGTTTTCTTGGGCAGTTCGTTTGCGTTTTTAAGTTCGCTGGGCGTTGCGGTGGCATACGGCTACTGCGGTATTATTTTCGGCTCGGTTGTTGCCGGTCTTGTTTATGTGCTTATTGCGCTGATTATTCATTTTACCGGCACGGCTTGGGTGGATAAACTAATGCCTCCCGCAATTATCGGTCCTACGGTTGCACTTATCGGTCTTTCACTTGCCGGCAGTGCAATGGGTGACATTGTAAAAGCAAATTCTTCCAAAATTTACAGCAGTAATAACTTGGTATCGCTTTTCTGCGGTTTGGTTGCTTTTATGGTAATTGTTATTTGCTCTACCCAAAAGAAAGTTAAAATGGCACGTCTTATTCCGTTTATTATCGGTATTGCGGCAGGTTATGTTGTTGCGGCTGTTTTCACATTTATCGGTATGGCAACCAAGGCAGACTACCTTATGATTATCAACTTCCAACCGATTATTGATAATTTCGTTGCCGCTGACGGTTCGTTTAAAGGCGTTTCGGCATTTATCGGCTATCCCCACTTTGCACTTATCGAAGCAATAAAAGAGTTGACATCGGGCAACCTTTCAGGTGAAATTCTTGCCGCCAATTCGGGTGCTACTTTGCTTAATCTCGGCGGTATTGCAGAGGTTGCCATTGCGTTTTTCCCTGTTGCTTTGGTCGTTTTTGCGGAGCATATTGCAGACCATAAGAACTTGTCTTCAATTATCGACCGTGACCTTATTAAAGACCCCGGACTTAAAAGAACCTTGCTTGGTGACGGTGTCGGCTCAATCGCAGGTACATTCTTCGGTGTTTGTCCCAACACTACATACGGCGAATCGGTAGGTTGCGTTGCAATTACCCGCAACGCTTCGGTTGTAACCATTACAACTACTGCGGTTATGTGTATGGTGCTTTCGTTCATAAGCCCCATTATGGCAATTCTTCAAACCATTCCTTCCTGTGTAATGGGCGGTGTTTGCCTTACTTTGTACGGATTTATTGCTGTATCGGGTCTTAAAATGTTCAAAGACCTTGACCTTAATGAGAATAAAAACCTTTTTGTAGTAGCATCTATTTTAATTTCGGGTATCGGCGGACTTGCTATTAAAATCCCCTATCAATTTGCAAAAACAGGCGAAATTTTGGGCTTTATTCAAATTACACCTATCGCTACCGCACTTATTATAGGTATTGTTACCAACGCCGTTCTTACAAAGGTAGAAAAAAGCAAGTTCGGTGTTGAATCGCATAATGATTCGGCGGAGGTAAACGAATAATGAAAAATTATGAAAATGTAACGGTATTCAACCACCCCCTAATAAGCCACAAGGTTGCCATTTTGCGCAACGAAAAAACCAGCACAAAAGAATTTAGGGAACTTATAGAAGAAATTACCACCTTAATGACCTTTGAATCTTTAAGGGAGGGCGTACCTACCGTTGAATGTGAGGTAAAAACACCGTTAGAAGTCTGCACACAAAAAATGGTTAAGGATAATTCAATAGTTATTGTCCCCATTTTAAGGGCGGGTCTTGGAATGGTAAACGGTATTCACGTACTTTTCCCCTCGGCAAGGGTTGGTCACATTGGTATGTACCGCAACGAAGAAACTTTGGAACCCTGCGAATATTACTGCAAATTGCCTGACGGTATAGAGGATAAACTTGTTTTGGTTATAGACCCGATGTTGGCAACCGGCGGCAGTGCTTGTGACGCTATTAGCTTGCTTAAAAAACGAGGTTGTAAAAACATTAAGTTTATGTCTATTATTGCCGCACCCGAAGGTGTAACCCGTGTTGCGGAAGCGCACCCCGATGTTCATATTTACGTTTCAACATTGGATAGGGCGCTTAATGAAAACGGTTACATTCTACCCGGTCTTGGCGATGCGGGCGACCGTCTTTTCGGTACTAAATAATTTAAAACAGCGTAAAATTTAACGGAGGGCAAATTGCTCTCCGTTTTATGTTTTGTTCACGGTTACAAAATATCCTTTTCGATTTGCCGTTTTAATTCTTCTGCGGAATTAAACTTTATTTCACTTCGTAAAAATTTTAACGGAACTGTTTTTACAGTTTTGCCGTACAAATCGCCCGAAAAATCTTTAATATATGTTTCGCTGATTACATAATCGCTTTTAAATGTAGGGCGAATACCGATATTGGTCACCCCCAAATATTCCTTGCCGCCAAACAAAACCTTGGTTTTATATACCCCGAACTTTAATTTTACAAGTTCTTCGGGGTATTTTTGGTTTATTGTGGGAAAACCGATGGTTCTGCCACGTTTTTGTCCCTCGATAACCTCCCCTGTAAAGGAAAAAGGATTTAAAAGCAGCGAATTTGCCCTTTCTATTTCACCGTTTTTCAAAAATTCACGTATCATACTTGAAGAAACGGTTTGGTTATTATAGGTAATTTCACTACAAACATTTAATTTTATTCCCTTTTGCCTGCAGTATTTTGCAAGCGAGTCCACATTACCTTCTGCCCCTTTTCCAAAGCGGTAGTCGAACCCGCAGGAAATGTAGGACGGATTGTATTTTACAAAAATTTTTTCTAAAAATTCGGTTAAGGGGGTATCCTTAACTTCACCGAAATCTAAAGCACAAATTTCGCCGAAACCGAGTGTTTTTAGCGCTTCGCACTTTTCCTCAAAGGTCATTATCATTTCATAATTCCCCGAAAAGTACATTTTGGGCGGTGTTTTAAAGGTTACCGCAATTTTTTTATACCCCATCGGTAAATTTAAAACTTCACGGTGGGCGGTATGAATACCATCAAACGTGCCTAACGCTATTGCATTTTTCACTTTTCCACCACTCCGTAAAAATTTATTATACATTTAATACCCAAACGGTTGTTTTGGGTGTCGGCAAAGCCAATACCTAAAAATTTATCCCCGCATTTTACACGGAAAAGTTCGTTTTCTTTAAAATCTTTAATATTAAGCCGTAAAAAATCCAACTGACCGCCGTTGCAAAAACGAACCGCCTGCGGCTTTGTTACCTTTACTTCACGCAGATGTTTTACGGCGGTTTCTTCGTTTAAAATAAATTCGCCGATATTTTCGGGTGTTATGTTTTCCAAATCAACACAAGAATCAATACTGAAACCTGCTGCATAGGTGCGTTTTAGTGCCGAAAGTGTAGCGCCGCAACCCAAATATTCCCCAATATCCCGTGCAAGGGACCGGATATATGTACCCTTTGAAACGTGTGCTTGCACCGTGAAACGGTTATCGGAATTTAAGGGTGAAAGCAATTTTAAAGAAAAAACTTCAATTTCACGCTCGGGTATATCGGCGGTTTGCCCTTTTCGGGCTAATTCGTAAAGCCGAACGCCGTCCTTTTTTAATGCACTGTACATAGGCGGTCTTTGGCGGATTTTACCTGTAAAACGCAAGAGCGCCTCGTTAAGTTTTTCGGGGGATATTTCCACACCTTTTTCGGTTAAAACCTTGCCCGTAATATCTTCGGTATCGGTTGTAAGACCTAACTTAATTTCGGCAATATAACGCTTGTCCGCATCAAGCATTAAGGAGGAAAGTGCGGTAGCCCTGCCAAGCAAAACGGGTAAAACACCGGTAGCCATAGGGTCCAGCGTGCCGGTATGCCCCACCCGCTTTTGTCCCGAAATGCGTTTAACACGTGACACCGCCGAAAAGGAAGTAATACCGCTCGGTTTATTTATTAACAGAAGCCCCTGCATACGCTTCCTCCATATTTTCTTGAACCGCTTTAAGTATCTTTTGCTTAACCTCTGCCAAACTGCCCTTAACACTTGCGCCTGCGGCGGCATTATGTCCCCCGCCGCCTAACTTTTTGCAAATTTCCGAAGCACACAAGGGTTTATAGGTTCTAACCGAAACTTTAAAAGAATCCTCGCCGTTTTGCTTAATGGTAACGCCGGCTTTAACCCCCTCTACACTGCGGGTGATTACCGCAATACCCTCTAAATCCGTGCCGCTGCAACCTGTTTTTTCCTGCATTTCGGCAGTAACGGTTAAAAGTATGCACTTATCGTCAAAATGATATTCCGCCGAATCCAAAACCATTCTTTCAAGTTCCAAAAGTTTTTTGGATTTTGTGTCAAACATAAGTCGGTTAATTTCGGGTGCGTTAAGGTCATATTCATAAAGCATTGAAATAATACTGTGTGTTTTTGCGGTTACGTTGGAATACTTAAAACAACCCGTATCGGTGGCAATACCGGTGTAAATTGCCTTTGCCGTAATGTTGTTTATATTAACTTTCATTTGCATTAGCAGTTCAAAAATACATTCCGCCGTTGCCGCCGCATCAGCATCCAAATAGAGGTTTTTGGCGAACTTTGTGTTGGAAATATGATGGTCTATATTAAGGTCAACCGCATTTCCGAATTCTTCCTCTAAATCGCCCAAAAGACGAGGGTCGGCAACGTCAACGGCAATTACCGTTGCGTTTTCCCTTGCCACGTGGTCGGTTTTTCTTGCAAAATAATTGTATTTAGAGGGGATAACATCAGGGCAGATTACCGACGCATTTTTACCTATTTCGTTAAGTCCGTAATACAAAGCGTATGCCGAACCCAAAGTATCCCCATCGGGCGAGGCGTGGGTTAAGATAATATAATTATCGTGTTTCTTTAAATATTTTGCGGTTTGCTTTAAATTAAGCATTACCGTGCCGCATTCCTTTTGTTTTTTATTCATACTAATCCTCTTTGAAAGATTCTATAATTCTTGAAATATTTGCACTTTGGTTAATAGAATCGTCCGCCACAAAACGAAGTTCGGGAATTTTTCGCAAAGTAAGCCGAGAGCCGAGTTCACGGCGGAGATACCCCGCCGCACCCTTTAACGCCTTAACCGAAGTTACGGTTTGCTCGTATCCCTCTATTGCGCTTAGGTAAATTGTTGCATACGAAAGGTCGCCCGAAACATCCACCTTAACAATACTTAAAAGTTTGCTTACTCTGGGATCTTTTATATCACGCAAAAGTTCCGACAAAGTAATCTTAATGTCGCTTGTTATACGGTTTATTCTATATCCTGCCATTAGTCCCTATACTCCTCCATGGTAAAGCACTCGAAAATATCCCCCTCTTTAATATCGGCAAATTTTTCAAGTCCTATACCGCATTCGTAACCTTGTGCCACTTCCTTAACATCGTCCTTAAATCGGCGCAAAGAATCAATCTTATCTTCACAAATAACAATACCGTCACGTACCAAACGCAATTCTGCGGTGCGGGTCACCTTACCGCTTGTAATGTAACAACCCGCAACCGTGCCTACATTAGAAATTTTGTAAACACTTCTGACTTCGGCAGTACCGAGTTGAACTTCACGGTATTTAGGTGCTAACATACCCTTCATAGCGGACTCTATTTCTTCAATACAGTCGTAAATAATGCGGTACATACGCATATCCACTCCCTCACGCTCGGCAAGGGCTTTTGCAACCGAATCGGGACGGACATTAAAGCCGACAATAATAGCACCCGATGCCTGCGCCAATGTAACGTCGGATTCATTAACCGCACCTACACCGCCGTGGATTACGTTTACACGTACTTCTTGGTTGGAAAGTTTAACAAGACTTTGTTTAACCGCTTCAACCGAACCCTGAACGTCCGCTTTGACGATAATGTTAAGTTCTTTAAGTTCGCCCTCCGAAAGATTTTCAAACAGATTATCAAGCGTAACCTTTTGTTTTGCGTTGTTAAGTTCGTCCTTTGCTTTTTGTTTTCTTTGTTCAACAAGCTGACGTGCCAAGCGTTCGTCCGAAACGGCATCGAAAATATCGCCCGCATTCGGTGTTTCGGCAAGACCGGTAATTTCCACCGGGACAGACGGACCTGCGTGTTTTAACTGAATACCGTTTTCGTTGGTCATAACACGAACACGGCCAACCGCAGTACCCGCAACAATAATATCGCCTGTGTTAAGCGTACCGTTTTGAACGAGCAAGGAAGCCACAGGACCTCTGCCCTTGTCAAGACGTGCCTCAATAACAATACCTTTTGCACGGCGGTCGGGATTGGCTTTTAATTCCATCATTTCGGCAACAAGCAAAATGTTTTCCAAAAGTTTGTCAATTCCCATATGGGTTTTTGCCGAAACCGGAACGCAAATAACGTCGCCGCCCCATTCTTCGGGCACTAATTCGTGTTCGGTAAGTTGCTGTAAAATTCTGTCGGGGTTAGCGTCGGGTTTATCCATTTTGTTAATAGCAACAATAACCTGAACCTTTGCGGCTTTTGCGTGGTTAATTGCCTCTATGGTTTGGGGCATAATACCGTCATCTGCGGCAACAACAAGCACCGCAATATCGGTTGCCATGGCACCCCTTTGGCGCATAGAAGTAAACGCTTCGTGACCGGGAGTATCAAGGAAAGTAATGTCACTTCCGTTGCAGTTTACCCTGTAAGCACCTATGTGCTGGGTAATACCGCCTGCTTCGGTGTCGGTCACGGCGGTGTTACGTATAGCGTCAAGCAGTGAGGTTTTACCGTGGTCAACGTGTCCCATAACCACAACAACAGGACTTCTGGGTTTAAGGTTTTCTGCGTTGTCTTCGGTATCGTCCATAATTTGTTCTTCAATGGTAACAACCACGGCACGCTGAATTTTTGCGCCCATTTCGGTTACAACTATTTCGGCGGTATCGTAGTCAATTACCTGATTAACGGTAGCCATCATACCCAGTTTAAAGAGTTCTTTAATAACTTCGGCAGCCGTTTTCTTCATGGCTGCGGCAAGTTCGCCAACCGTAATTTCGTCCCCCACCGTAACGGTAATGGGGGTTTTCTTGATGCGTTCAAGTTGCATACGGCGCATTTTGTCCGCCTCGGTTTCACGCTTTGCACCCTGCGGACGGCGGTAATCCTGCGATTTTTGCTTAATTTTTTGCTTTCTTGAATAATTGTCCTTCATAGAGTTTTCAGGAGCAATAGTTTCGTACTTTTCGTTGTATTTATCAATATTAACGTTGGAAGTACGGGTATCAATGTGTCTTATTTCGGCAGGACCTCTTTTGGGTGCTTCGCCTGCAACCTTATCCTTCTTTTTGGAAACAAAGGGTTGCGGGTCGGAGGGTTTGTGTTCCTTTTTAACCTCGTTGTTTTCCTGTTTCTTTTCCTGTTTGTTTTCCGCCTTTTTGGGTTCGTTATTTTTATTTGCCGTTTCTTTTTTCGGCTCTTCCTTTTTAACTTCGGGTTTCTTTTCCTCTGTTTTTGGGTTTTCTTTTTTCTCTGACTTTTTAGGTGCTTCCGCTTTCTTTTCTTCTTTTACAGGTTGTTTTTTCTCTTCAGGCACTTTTTCGCCGTTTTGTGCGGCTGCGGCGGCTTTTAACTGCTCTAAAATTGCCATTTGTTCCTGCAACTTTTTGTTCTTTTCTTCTTCACGTGCTTTTTTTGCTTTTTCACGTGATTCTTCGCCCGTTGCAAAATAATCTTTAAAGTCTTTAACGGCATTGTCTTTAGTTATCTTGTTAAAAAACATACCTATTTCCTGTTCGTTTAGAGTGGCGCTTGCTTTCTTTTCGGTGCCGGTGATTTCGGTTATAATCGCAATCGCATCTTTGGAACTAATATTAAAATCTTTAGCAAGGTCGCTTATTTTATATTTGTTGGTCATTAGCATATCCTCCTATACTTATTGCATCGGCAAAACCGCTGTCGTTTACTGAAATAATACCGCAATTCCTTCCTACGGAGTGCGACAGGGTTTCGATACTTACCCCTTTTAGGGTTATTACGTTTACGTGATTATTACGGCTTGAAAAATTTATTTCCTTTTGGCTTTTCGGTGATACATTCTCGGCTACTACTATAAGTTTTGATTTACCTTTTTCCAAACTTATTTTGGCTTCGTTCATACCGTAACTTAATTTACGGGCTTTCGAGGCAAACCCCAAAAGGGTTAATATTTTACTGTTCATTTTCTTCCAACGTTTTGTAAAGCTCGGCATAAACCTCGGCAGATACAGCCGTTTCAAAAGCACGTGAAAGTGCGCCTGTTTTTTGCGCTTTTAAAAGACACTCTTTGCATTTGCAAATATATGCGCCCCTGCCGTTTAGTTTTCCTACCGTATCAAGTTTAATTTCGCCTTCGGGGGTTTTAACTATGCGGATGAGTTCCTTTTTGGGTTTCATTTCACGGCAACCCGTACACATACGCATAGGTATTTTTTTCACGCTCATAATAAATTTCCTTTACAATTAGTTATTTATTCACCGAAAAATCCGCTTTCGGGGTGAATGTCTATCTTCCAGCCGGTAAGTTTGGCGGCAAGACGAACATTTTGTCCCTTATTTCCGATAGCAAGGGATAACTGCGATTCGGGAACACTTGCTTTGCAAACTTTGGGTTCTTCGGATTCGATTTCAACCGATACAACCTTTGCGGGAGATAATGCTTCCGCTACAAATAAGGTTGGGTCTTCGCTGTATTTTACAATATCAATTTTTTCGCCTGCAAGTTCTTCAACAATCTTGTTTACACGAACACCTTTAGGACCTATGCAAGAACCGACTGCATCAATTTCCGGATTTGCCGACCAAACGGCGATTTTGGTTCTTGAGCCCGCCTGACGGGAAACGGCTTTAATTTCAATAGTGCCGTCAAAAATTTCGGGTACTTCGCTTTCAAAAAGGCGTTTTACAAGTCCCGGATGGGTACGTGAAAGCATAATTCTTGCGCCTTTTTCGGTTTCCTTAACGTCTACAACATAAACCTTAATGTGGTCGCCCTCAGAGAGTACTTCGTCCGGCACCTGTTCAAGTTTAGGCAAGGTTGCCTCGTTATGACCGATTGTAAGAATTGCGTTGCCTGTTTTGGGGTCGATTTTTTGAACAACCGCAGTAACAAGTTCACGGTTTTTGCTTTGAAATTCTGCCAAAGTTTGTCCTCTTTCGGCTTCACGCACACCTTGGCGGAAGTTGTTTTTGGAATTTTGAGCCACAACACGGCCAAATTTTCTGGTGTCAAGTTTAATATCCACAAATCCCTGAGTTACGGAGTTTGGGTCGATTTTAGCGGCATCTTCTTTTGAAATTTCGGTGTAAGGGTCCAAAACCTCGTCTACAACCGTTTTGCGTGCGGTAACGCTGAAAATTTCGTTTTCGGTATCAATCACGCAGGAAACAATTTCATTTCCGCCGTAATCTTTACGTGCGGCAACGGTAATAGCATCCGCAATTTTTTCTGCTATAAATTCTTTGGGTATTCCTCTTTCTTCTTCCATAAGACGTAATGCTTCAAAAAATTCCGCATTGTTGTTTTCGTTTTTAACCTTTTTTGCTCTTGCCATTTTTCCTTTTTCCTCCTATTTAATCAAAATCACAAAGATTTGCTTTTGATATCTCTTTAAGTCCGAAGGTATATTCCTTACCGTCGGCATTAAGTACAATATTTTCCTCGCAGGATACCAAAGTACCCCTGAATTCCTTTACACTGTCCACCGCTTTGTAAAGTTTTATCTTAATTTCCTTGCCCAATTCCTTTTTATAATGGGAAATTCGGGTGAGTTCACGCTCCACCCCGCACGAGCAAACCTCCAAATAATACGATTTATCAATGGGGTCGGCTTCATCAATAACGGGGTCTATTGCATGGGAAACATTTGTGCAGTCGTCAATCGTAATACCCTCTGCCTTGTCAATAAACACACGCAAGTACCACGAACTGCCCTCTTTCACAAAGCGAACATCCCACAGTTCAACCCCCTCTTGCTCAACCGTTTGCTTAATAAGGGAATACACCCTTTCGGCGGCGTTTGCCATTTTATCACTCCTTGTAAAATAAAAGTGAGCGACCTTCCAGTCACTCACCTTTCCAACTTTATCGTAGCCATTATAGCACACCTTATTTTAAAAATCAAGCATATTTTAAAAAATACTTAAAATTTACTTACCCAAAGACTGTTTTCTTGACAATGTCCGTTACGGCGGTTAAAATATAAGGTGATTACGAATTATTGGTGATTTTTATGAGAATGAGAAAGAAAAAATATCTTGAAGAGCGGCTTGCGGCGGTTGCGGACTACCTGTATATAATAAACACCCAAGACCGCAATTTTAACACCGCAATTTTAGAGAAAGAATACATAGATTTGGAAAAATGGTTTGGAAATAATAACCCGATTTATCTGGAAGTGGGTTGCGGGAAGGGTAAATTTGCCTGTGAAGCCGCAAAACTTCACCCCGATATTAACATTATTGCGGTGGAAAAAAGTTCTAATGTAATTGTAAACGCCTGCGAAACCGCAAAAGAAAACCGACTTGGCAATTTGAAGTTTATTTGCGGCAGTGCCGAGTATATTGAAAGATTTATTAAACCCGATTCTGTAGAAAGGATTTTTTTAAATTTTTCCTGTCCTTTCCCAAAAAAAGCGTATGCTTCCCACCGTTTAACCCACAAAAAGTTTCTTGAAATTTATAAACGCATTATGCGTAAAGGTGCGGAAATTCACCAAAAGACCGATAATATGCACTTTTTTGAATTTTCATTAGAACAGTTTTCGTCCTGCGGTTTTGTGCTTAAGAATGTTTCGCTCGACCTGCACGCAAGCGATTTTGAAGGCAATATTATGACCGAATACGAAAGCCGTTTTGTGGCGTTAGGTCAGCCGATTTACCGTTTAGAAGCATATTTAAAAGAGGAATAGTATGATAGATTTTAACATTAAAGAAATTGCTCCGCTTTGCAAAGAATTCGGCGTAGATTTAACTGAAGATATAAAAAATAAACTGAATTTATACGGCAATTTGCTGCTTGAGTGGAACGAAAAAATAAATTTAACCGCAATAAAAGAACCCACCGAAGTGCTTTACAAGCATTTTTATGACTGCATTTTGTTTTTTAAAAATGTTGAGGTTAAAAATGGTGCAACCCTTATAGATGTCGGCACGGGGGCGGGTTTTCCGGGTATGGTTTTAAAAATTGTCCGTCCCGATTTAAAGGTGACGCTGCTTGACAGTTTGAACAAGCGAATAAACTTTTTAAATGATGTAATAGCAAAACTTGACCTTAAAGACATTACCGCAATACATTCCCGTGCGGAGGAGAGCGGTAAAGCCGCAAAATACCGTGAAAAATACGATATTGCCTGTGCCCGTGCGGTGGCGGCATTGCCGACTTTGCTTGAATACTGCACTCCTTATGTTAAGGTGGGCGGTTTGTTCGTTTCTATGAAAGGACCTTCTGTTGCCGAGGAAGTTGCCCTTTGCGGTAACGCTATAAAGACACTGAATTTAGCCCAACCCAACATTATATGCGAAAATTTGCGGGAAAATGAAAGCCGTTCGTTTGTAATTTTCAAAAAAATATCGCAAACACCGCCAAAATACCCCCGAAATTCTGCAAATATTTCAAAACAGCCCTTGTAAAAAGGGCTGTTTTTGTGTTTTTAGGGCGAATTTGCACGACCGCTTTTTCTTTACAAAACTCAAATCAGTTGACATAATTATATAAGAGGAGGCGGATTTATGAATACCATAACCGACAAAAAACTTTTAATGTTAAAACCGAGCGAACTTAAAGTTTTGGAAAATCAACCCCGAAAGACTTTTGACGAATACGAACTTAAACTCTTGGCGGACAGTATTGCGGTAAACGGAATAATTCAACCCCTTTCGGTTAGAAAATCGCTTGACGGCAAGTATGAAATAATAGCAGGTGAACGTAGATTTAGAGCCGCCCTTATGGTAGGACTTAGAAGAATACCCTGTATTTTACATAAAGTTGACCGCCAAACGGTAGCGGTTTATTCTATAGTTGAAAATTTGCAAAGAAGTGATTTAAGCGTTTTTGAAGAAGCGGAGGCACTTGAAAAATTAAACACCGTTTACGGAATGTCACAATCCGAAACGGCGGCAAAGTTGGGTATTGCACAGTCTACCCTTTCAAATAAACTGCGGCTTTTAAAGTTGGAAAAATCGCTGCGGGAGCGAATAGAAAAAGCGCGCCTTACCGAAAGGCACGCAAGGGCGCTTTTAAGAATTGAACCGTCTTTGAGGTCACAGACGCTGGACTACATAATTGCCAACGGACTTACGGTTTCCCAAACCGAAGAATATGTGGAAACCGTTATAAACCCCAAAATTAAAAAAGAGGTTACAGAGCCGGTCAGAAAATATGCAATAGGTGATGTTCGGCTGTTTTACAACAGTCTTTCCAAACTGGTGGACACCCTACAAAATGCGGGGGTGGATGCAAAAACCCGCAAGTTCGAAAACGATAAATACATTGAATACAAGGTGCGGATTAAAAAAGAGCAAATGAACTCCAACAAATGCAAGCAACTTAAAATTTGTTAGTCGTGATTTTTTCTTCGGTTTTAATATACTCAATATAAGCGTAATTACTGTTTTCACTGCGCTTTAGCATTTGTGAATAGATTTTACCGTGTAAATCGGCGGTCTTTTCCTTTAAAGTGTTGCCGCTTGGGTAAAACGGACCGTCTAAATAAACCTTAGTTATCGGTTTTTTAAAAAATTTACCCTTGCGGTAGGTAACAGTCATTGCAAATGCGGGTTTTTGGAATTTTACGGGGAATTTAAAAGAAGTATCCGCAAAGGGGCGAATACCCGTATAATATTTCCAAACGTGGGCTTCGGGATAAATTACAATGGGGTGGTTTTTATTTAACCTTGTTTCCATTGCTTTATTTAGTTCTTTCATACCGTGCAAAGAATCGGCAATGGGCAAAGCACCTAAAAACGGCAAAATTTTACCTATAAACGGAATACCGTAGTTGGCAGGGCTGACTACGGTATAAATTCTTTTTGGCAGTAAACCGATTGCGGGAATAACCACATCTCCGAACGGCTGTGTGTGGTTGCCGTAAACAAAGAAACCGCCTTTGACGGATTTAAGATTTTTTCTTCCCTTAAAACTTATATGCAAAACCGCTTTACAGTAAATACCGCCTAAAATTACCGCCAAACCATAGGTTAAACCCGATAAAAACTTTGAAAAAATATCGGTTCTTATCCATTTATATCCTTCGGGCAGTTTGTATGCTTGCTCTTTGGTTTGCTCAAAATCGTCGGTAAAGGAGGAGTAATATCTTTTTTCGCTCATAACGTTTCTTTCCAACCCGCAATATCGGTGTTTTCAAAATCATAGGTAAGTTTTTTGCCGTAAACTTCTTCGTAGCACTTAACCTTTAGTTCATAGTCTTTTTCCGCCAAAAATTCGGTATTTTCTTTTACGGTTTTGTTAGAATCGGGGTACAAACAGTCCAAAACGTGGAGAATGTATTTTACCTTTTTAAATTCTTGGTTGTCATCTTCTTCTAAATCCACAATTTCCACAAAACAGGAAATAATAGGCACATTAAGTTTAGCCGCAAAAAAGTAAGCGCCGTTTTTGGGCGGACGGGGTTTGCGGTAGTTAAACCACATTTCCTGTTCGGGGTATAAAAGAATAGCGTGTTTTTTATCCACAAGCCGTTCTTTAAGCACCGAAAGAAAACCCCTTGCCAAATATCTGGGGTCTGCGGAAATGGGTATAGTATCGGCATAGTTCATAATATAGCCGATAAAGCCCGACATTGCAAAATTGGTGGTTTGGCTGATAATACCAAGTGTTTTTCTGCCCAGTTTATCGGTCAAACGGCGAATTACGGTATTTTCAAGCGGTCCGAAGTGGTTGCTTGTAATAAGCACTCCGCCAATGTTTTTGGGTATTTTTTCAATACCTTTTATTTCGGTATTTTTGTTAATAATTTTGGCGGCGGTTTTCACCATAAATACCCCAACTGCTTTTTTCGCCTTATATGTAAGCGAATTTCGGTCTTCCAAATAATTATCGGTAATCTTTTTGCTTTGTTCGGGGGTTAGCACAGGGTCGGTTAATTCCACCTTGTTATGAAACTGACCGCTTTTGGCAGACTGTTTAATGTTTTCAATAACTGCCCTGCGGTTATCACCTATAATCATAGTCTGATTTTTACTCCTTTTTCGTACAACTTTTTAAAGGTGATTTCGGTATCGGGAATTTCGTTGCCTCTTTTTACTAAAAGTTGCAAACATTCGCTGTCGGCTTTTTGCTTGTCTTCGGTATAGTTGGCTTTATATTCCTTAATTTCCCCAAAATATCCGCTGTCTTTAGCATATTGCCAAAATTCTTGCTCGTACTGCACACCGTCATAGCACCAGGGCTTTGAAAAGAGGTTGTAGTGAATTAAATAGGTTTTTTCAAGCGGTGGATGTGCATCGTTAGGCATAGTATCCCACGCATTGTCAAGATAATGAATTTTACCGTTGCACATAGCGTTTAGATAATCTTGGTCGGGCGCAATACTGTCAAAATGGTAGGTGTTTAAAAGATTTAAGAAATGTTCCTCAAGTCCGTATTCACGCAGTTTTTTAAGGTTCATAAGCAATACGCCGGAATTTATGTAGTCGTTATGCTTTTTTACACCAACCGCATCTTCGGTGTAATGCACAAGTTCGGGAATGTCGGCAATGGAAAGGTCACTGCAAGCGCCTATAAAATTATCGCCTATATCGGTGTCAAAAAGTTTTGCAATATCGTCGGTCAGGACTACGTCGCTGTCAATGTAAATTCCCTTGTCATACTGCGGGAACATTGCGGGAATAAACAGGCGAAAATAAATTGTAAGGGTAAAATAATCACAACGAAGACGGTTGCTCATACGGTCATCAAGCAATTCAAAATTGGCTTTCATAGGGGTAATTTCAATTTTGAAATTTTCGGTCTCAAGCGCTTTTAATTTTTGGGTATTAGTCGGGTTTAAGCCCTGGTGCAAAACTATTGCACGGTAACTGCGATTTTTATTGCAGTTTTTTATTGCGGAATTAAGCGCAACCGCCAAAAAAGGTGCGTAATCGTCGTTAATTGTAAAAAATATCGGTATTTCTCTGTTCATTGTTATCTTGCCTTTCGTAACTTTTTAAAATATCGTCAAACTCAAAAATTTTGAGTTCGTTGTGCAGTTTTTCCAATTCCCACGGTTTAATTGTAACCGTTTTAATGTATGGAAAAAATTTAAAATAGGTTGTAAAATGCTTAAATACGGTATCTTCTTTAATTTTTCCTTGGTTGTTGTATTTTGCGGAGATTTTACGCTTTTTTGCCAATTTGTTAAGCGCCGTTTGGTCGGGCATAAACATTTTTTTGTCACGGCACATTTCACGGCATTTTAAAAATACCTCGTCTTTTCGTATCTTTTCCATATTCATAAGCAAAACACCGGAATTTAAGTAGTTGTGCTTTAAAATATTTCCGAAAAACCATTTTCCGTAGCGGTCGGGTACACCGGCGATATGAAATTCTGCCATATCGGTTTTATAAAGTCGGCTGAAATCGGCACGGCACAAAACATCGGTATCAAGGTATAAAATTTTTTCGGGAATTTCGGGGGTAATATCCGCAAAAAGACGCAGCATACAAAGTGGGGTAAACCGAGTGTTCATATTAGCAAGCGGTAAATAACCGCAGAATTTTTCGCTTATGTCAAGCAAAATTACTTTGTTGTTTTCACCCACCGCTTTTTGCAGTTTTTGTGCAAAATCGGGGGTTACGGCTTTGCGGTTTTCTATACTTGCCGTTAATATGTAAAACACTAAATCTTCCTTTGTGTGTTTGCAAAGTGAAACTGCCGAGTAAAATATACCCCTGCACACGCCGCTGTCACCGCAAAAAAGAATGTTCAAACATTTCACCGCCTTTACGGTGGCTATTCTAACAAATTATAAAACTATAATAAACACACTATAAATAGAAAACCGTCTACACTTGAAAAAGTGCGGTAGAATTTTTCTACAAACATATCTACGGTTAGTAGAATATATAAAAAACGCCCTGTAAAAAGGGCGTTTGAGAGTGTCGATAAACTGTATTTCGCCTCCCTCTGACGAGGGAGGTGTCGCGGCTTTGCCGTGACGGAGGGAGAGAAAATGCCTTAATAAAGCCTTTTTCTGGCTACCCCTCAGTCACCTACGGTGACAGCTCCCCTGACAAGGGGAGCCGAAATTGGCTTTTTCGACAACCTGAAACGCCCTGTAAAAAGGGCGTTTTTAAAGTTTTAAAATTTTAAGTTTTCTTTATAAATGACCACAGAATTACAACAACCTGCCCCACAACACCCAATAAATATATTAGCGCAACATTTATGTGAAAATATAAAAAAGTGATATGTATTGTGGCAAGTATGGACCAAATAAGCGCAGATATTATTATGTAATTATGCCTTGGGTTAAACCAAATTGAATTGAAAACCAACTTTATTATCAGCACAACGGGAAGTGTGTAAATGAAGTAAAGCCATTGGAAAGTGGCGGTTTTGGTTACAAGCGAAGTAATAATAAACGCAAAAAGCGCAATGGCAACCGGAATAGTTTCCGACATATAGGTAATTACCTTGCGGTTGTAGGTTTTTTCGCTTTTTCTGTTTTCCCTAACCGTTTCTTCTATATTCTCACTTCTAACCAAATAATCAAGCGAAACGCCGAAAATATCCGCAATATCCACAAGAATGGAAATATCGGGTGAAGATTCCGCCCGCTCCCATTTTGAAATTGTTTTGTCCGAATAATTCAGTTTTTCCGCAAGTTCCATTTGAGTCATATTATTTAAAAGCCGAAGTTCGGTTATATTTTTAGCAACTATAGATTTCACATCTTCCATAGGAAACCCTCCTAAATGCAATATGCAAATATATTATATACCATAATCTCACAATTTTCAAGTATGTAGATTTGTCAATGATGTGAGACTGGGGAAGTAAAAAAATAATTGAGAAGCTGTTGGCGATATGTTTTGTTGGAGAGAGGGGCGTAGCCCCGAGCGGAAACAAAACATATCGCGGCGCCGTTTATACCGGAGTATTTTCAAACTCCTCACGCTTTTGCAAAGGAGTTTT
>JAXJQX010000007.1:0-17383 GCA_036310925.1 Acutalibacteraceae bacterium | reverse complement strand
AATTTCAGAAGATTCAGAAACCGTATTCTACATATTTTTTCTCATAAACAACTAAATAAAGAACAAGCAGCTGCCTAATAGCAACTGCTTGCACTAAAATTTTCATTTTATCTCTTTACCCCAACTATTGACAAAGAGCCAAATAAAAAAACAGCAAGTTTTCCTTGCTGTAAAGCGGTGTAACGGCATGTGGAATGTTCATTAATGAGACACAAAGGTCAATTTTCGGTGTACATTCCACACAATTCTTTATCAATATATCTAACTTTATTCCCGTTTACTGTTAAAACACAGTTAAAAGCATTGTTAATAGAAATAATATTGTTTTGTGTATCGCTGATTTCTAAATTTTTAGCTTCTCGTTTTATTACTGCAATATCCGCCTTTTCGCCGATTTTTAAGTATCCCTGATTATTTGGATTCTTTATATGCCTTGCAGGATTGCATGTAACAGCGGTCAACACTTCCTGCAAAGTCATACCGAGTTTTTCAGCAATACTCATACAAACGGTTAGTCCGTACCTTTCATTTCCTATATACTCCTGCTCCTTAGTTATATCGGTACTGATAATATCGGGCAAAAAGCCTTTGCTTACAGCGTCCTTAAATATGGAATAATCAATGTGATAGCCAACCGAAAAAGCGCTGTCCAGAAGAACGCCTTTTTCTTTGGCTGTTTTAAGAGCTATAAAATCATTTTCGGCGGCATTATTCTTTCCTCCATGAAAGGCGTGCGAAATAATATCCCCTTTGCTTAAAGTATTCACAATTTCAAGCATACTTATAGGTGAATTGGTAGTATGCACCGTTACAAAAAGATTTCTTTTTCTTGCATACTTACAAATTTCCGCAAGCGGACGGGCGTCTGCCACCTCTGTAAAAGTTGTGTCCAAATAAACCTTTAAACCTATAACTTTGTGGGAATATTTTTCTAAAATTTCCTCGGTTAAAGAGAAGTCGGCTTTATTACCGAATATATGAACTCTCGCCAATACCGAAATATCAATATTACTGTTTAAAATATTATTGATATCGCCTATCTCTGCGGAAGCGTCAACCAAATGAGTTACACCGAAGGGATAAGAAATTTTTTCATAATCTATTCCAATGTGTTCGGGGGATATGCCCTTAATATGAGTATGAAAATCGGTAAGACCCGCCGATACAATCATATTTTCCGCATTGAGGCAGAAATCGGCACTCTCATCAATACTTTTTGATATTTTTGTAATTATGCCGCCGCATATCAATATATCAGATTTATAAAGAGCG
Source organism: Acutalibacteraceae bacterium (assembly GCA_036310925.1). Lineage (GTDB taxonomy): Bacteria > Bacillota > Clostridia > Oscillospirales > Acutalibacteraceae > UBA737. The sequence continues at coordinate 16,111 of JAXJQX010000007.1, read as the reverse complement.
TTTCCGTCCCAGACTGTTCCGTTTCGGATTAAAATACGGTTAGTGCTATTCATAAGCTGTTATAAATACTTTATTTCGTAATTTTTTCCGGTTATGCCAGCCATTGCACCCTGCTTGATTTTGGCGGTATTATCAATATGTGCTATCAGCCATTTATTTTTCGCTGTCATAAATTTATCGCTTACCGTGGTTTCAAGTGCGGTATTAGTCCCCTTAGGAAGCGCCACAATGCATCCGAAGCCGTCACCGCTCGCCTGACAGGGGGTATAATGAAGTGTTGTAGCATATATTTCAACTACGGTGCCTTTCGGTAAATAAAAAGCCTTGAATTTTGATGAATCTATCATACCGTCCTCAATATCGCGCCTGTCACCTAAAATAAGAACGATAGGCGTAACCGCAATATTAACTTCGCTTGAGGTATGCCATTCGGTAGCGTTAAGCAAGGAATTGTGACCCCAGCAATAACCGACCTGTGTGGGCAATGTCCCGAAAAGCTCGTTTTCGATATATTTTGCGGCCGGGCATAATTCAAGCCCGTCAACAGAGGGAAGATAGCTTACTCCATCGGGCATGGGCAATTTTTCCGCCGCCCTTATTATATCGTTAAGCTCATTCTCTTTAATGGAATTTATTACTCTGCCAAAGCTTTCAAACTCGCTTGAAAAAACGCTTAAAATCTCAATATCCGAATTTTGTTTTTGTAACCGTTCAAGCATATTTTGCCTCCTATTATAGTGCGGCGATATATTAAATATACCGCCGCCGTGTGTTATTTACCGTATTTGTCAGCGCCGAGTACCTTAATTCTGTCAATCGCAAAATTCTTAACATCCTCTGTCGGATGCATAAGATACTTATCAAGCGGTTCGCTGTAAGGGTCAAGCCGTTTGCAACCCTCGATAAACTCGATGCATACATCTGTTGCATAATTTACCTTTCTGATTCCTGCCTTTACCGCAGCTTGCAGCTGATCGTCGGGTACGCCCGAACCGCCGTGAAGCACAAGATGGGCATTAGTCGCCTTGTGTAATTCAGCTATTCTGTCAACAGCCAAAACCGGGGCTTTCTTATATTTACCGTGTGCGGTTCCTACCGCAACTGCTAAAGCATCTACACCGGTTTTATTGACAAAATCTACAGCCGCATCTACTTCGGTATAGCCTGAAAGCTCATCTCCGTTAGCCGCCGAGCCAACATGACCGAGCTCACCCTCAACGCTGACCCCCGCCTCGCTTGCAATATCAACTATTGATTTGGTAATTGCAACATTTTCATCAAAGGGAAGTGTGGAAGCGTCAATCATTACGCTTGTTGCGCCGTAGCGGATTGCTCTGATAACCTCGGGCGCACCCGCGCCGTGGTCAAGATGAATTGCCGCCGGGGTTTTAAGGGTGTTAACTGCCTCCAATATTGCCGGGATAAGGTATTTAGCTACTCCGGTATTGAAAAGTCGGTTATAAACCTGAAAAATAACGGGCGCGCCTGTTTCCTCTGCCGCGTGCATAACGCCTAAAACGCTTTCAAAATTATACATATTAAAAGCAGGTACGGCAAAACCGCCTTTCTCTCCCAGATCGAGAATTTCTTTAACTGTATATTTCATTGCTCTTCTCCTTATACTTCATCCATTTTAAGCGACGGAATATACTTGCACACTTCTTTAATATCGTTTGTGAAACTGCCGCTTATTTCGCTGACATGGTGTATATACGGGCCCTCGACCAGCTTGCGCTCCCAAGCGTCAAGATTATCGAATTTAGCCCACAAATGGGTTCCGAATGTATATGGTCCGCTTGCACTGTCGCATTCGCCGGCGATTATTGAATACTTGCCATGATCCTGATCGATTCGAGCAACGGTATAATGTCCCTCTTTAACCCTAAACCATGCGCGCATATTCTTACAATAACACGGTTCATCCTCTTTGTGAAGAGAATGTGCAAAGGGACCGCAATGCCACAGAAGTTCAACATTTCTGTCTGACGGATGTCTTGTCGTAAATTCGCCGAGGAACGGTTTTTCCTTACCGAAAGACAAACACTTAAGCAACACCTGCGTCATAGCGGCATGCATATCGCTCTCACAACTGATAATATAATCCATGTCGGCTAATATTCCGTAAACTGCGCAAGGCATAGCACCTACAAGCTGTTGCATTGCCGTCCAACATTCTGCAGAAATAGCGTCCAATTTATATTCTTCAAATAACTCTTTATACATTATTACAAAAGCCCACATTTTTTCAAGGTTGGGTTCTGTATCGGAGTCAATTTCATACAAACTCTTAATTTTCTCTGCACCTGCGGCAAGCTCTTCTTTTCTATTCTCCAGAATCGCATTAAACTTATCACGGATTACCGCAAGATTTATCGGAATGACATGAATATCAAATTCCTCCATAAGCTGACCTTCATTAAATATTACCGAGCAGAACGGCATCGGACGAAGACCTACCTGACCTATTCTCATACCGCAGAAATTCTTTACCGCACATACAACACGGGTAAAGCTGTCAAAGCCTTTTTTGAGCATTTCATCGTCTACCGGGCAGTTTTCAATATATGTAAAGGGTACATTCATTCTCATAAGCTGACGGCTCATAGCAAAAATACCGCATTGGGTATCGGTCATTCTAAGTCCGTCGGGATAGAATGTATCGTCCTGCGGTCCCCATAAAAGTACGGGTTTTCCGTAAGCCTTTGCAAGCGCACCTGCGGCTTCTTCATTACCGAAATTTGCAGGGATGAGGAATATTGCGTCAACTTTATTTTTGCGGAAATGCTCCGCCACCTTATCAACGTCATTCAGCGACCATAACACTTCAACATCTATAACGCCCTTGAGGTCAACAAATGAAACATGTTCGTTTGCAAAGTGCTCCTCAATATACGCAACTGTCTTGCGTCCCCGCTCCTCGGCATATTCCCAGTTGAACATCCCCGGTCTCGGAGTGCAGTCGCGCCTAAGCGGCACAAGACCTATTTTTACATTATAATCTAACATATTTACCTCCGTTTTATATAATAAATTTAAAAATTCCGTCTGACATATATTTATTCCCTTCGTCATTTGGATGAAGTCTTCTGTCAGAATAATATCTTTCATCGTGCGGAATCATATTAAAGCAATCAATAACAGTTATGTTTTTAAAGCTTTTTGTTATAGCAACAACCTCGTTATTAACGCTGTTAAATGGACCGAAAGCTTTTTGTTCTGTATAATCCTTTCGCCAAATAGGTGTTAAAGCATATATTTGAGCGGTAGGATAATTATCCGAAAGATTTTTGAAAAAGCAATTACATTTATCCAAAAAATCGTTTCTGGTTCCGTGAGCCCAATCATTAGTGCCATATGCAGTTATTATGGCGTCAGGTTTGACATTTTCCTTAGTTTTTGACAAAAAAGGACAATAATGCTCTCCGCCTATGGCTTTATTAAACTCCTGCGCTCCGATTGACTTTGCAAGCTTTGAGCTATAACGGTTTGACGGTCTTATTACATTTTCACCGATAGTTATGGAATCACCGAAAACAAGTAGTGCTTTTTTGGGCTTTGCCGGCTCAAAAAACGCTCCGTCGGCTATTATCAATTCATTAATAATAGCTTTCACAGACCAAGGGAAATATATTTCTATATTTTTCACACCTGTGCCAAGTTCAAATTTCTTTTTAAAATTGCCCAAATTATAACTGCCTTCAAGGTAATCGTTTTTCTTTTCAGCACCTAAATTATCTAAATATCCTATCAGCTTTCCGTTTTCAAAAATATCAAAAGAAAAAAATTTACGTAGTGTTGCCTCGTCAACTGAAATATTGAGCTCCAAAAAATCACTGTCGGTATTAAATGATAATAATATTCCGGCTGTCGAATATATCTGAGTAAGCTGAGGTCGCATATTAAGATAAATACTTTCTTGCTCCTTTGTGAAACGATGAAATATTATCCTGTCTTTTTTCTCAATATACGCAGCTCCGCAGGTAGCAGAGCAAATTTGATTATAATCGAGAATCATCGTTTTATACTCCTCGCTTGTAATGCTCAACGCGGCGGTTAATTTTTTCATAGTCAATTTCGCCTGTTTTAAGGAATATTTCAAGGGTTTCGGAGTCTGGAATCCCAGCTCTGCCGCCCATTTGGGTGCATTTAATTGAAGAAACACCGGTTGCGTATTTCGCCGCGCTTACAACATCTAAACCGTTTAAGTATGCCGCGTCAAAAGCGCCGTGAAAAACATCTCCTGCGCCTGTGGTATCCACTATAGGTACATCCATAGCAGGCAAGGAAAAGGTGTTATCCCCGTAAATTCCCATACAGCCGTCCGCCCCGAAGGTGAATATTACGATTTCGGGACCTTTGCTCTGAACATAGCGCATAACCTCAAACTTTTCTTTATCGGAAAGCGGTTTTGAGGTGTCTATACCCAGTTCATCAAGCAGACCGTTAAAGTAATATTCCGAGCCGATAAAAATATCGAAAATATCGTAATTATCATAAACATAGGGCTTATAATAGGCCGCGTCAACGCTTACCTTACCCTCTGCCGTATGTATTATGTCTGCGGCCTTGCGTATACCCTCGTTGACAAAGCCCACATGGAGCATTCGCGCCGAGCGGATGTATTCTTCGTCGATGTCATCGGGCTCTACCTCTCTGCACTCACCCGGGCGGCTGATTAGCATTTTGCTTTTTTCGGCGCGTTCGGTAATGCAAAGGCAGAAATTACTGCGCTTGCCCTTTTCAACTATCAGGTGTGAGGTATCCACATTGTTGTACTTAAAATCCTCGGCTATCATTCTGCCGAAAACATCGTCGCCTACCACACCGCAAAAAGAAGCCCGCATACCGAGATTACCGGCGGCACAAAGCGCAGTTGCCACCCAGCCGCCGCCCTGAAAACAGCAGTCATACATCTTACTGCTGACTTCATTCGGCATTTTTTCAAGCTCTATTACAAGGTCCTGACCCGGTGTTGCAAGTCCTATAATATCATATTTCTTTTCCATAGAAGATCCTCACGGCACAAGCGAAATAAGCTTTAAGTCATAATATTCATCCATAGACCACTTAGATTTATCACAGCCGATACCCGACTGCTTAAGTCCGGGGTGGGGCGTAAACTCGCTGCCTATGCCGCCGTTTACGAATATTTCACCTGCGTCAATCGCTTCAAACGCCTTTGCTATCTCGCGGGAATCGTGACCGAAGAAATAAGCGGAAAGTCCGAATATCGTGTTATTTGCTCTTTCAAGCACATCATCAAAATCGGAGAAGGACTGCATCGGGATAATAGGCCCAAATATTTCCTCGGTAGATACACGCATACCGTCCGTAACATCTGTAAGCAAAGCAGGGGTAATATAGCTTCCCTTTGAAAATTCAGGCGGAATTTCACCGCCCATAATAAGCTTCGCGCCGTTTTTAACCGCGTCGTCTATAAGTTCAAGCATACGGTCGCGGGCTTTGTTGTTAATAACAGGTCCCATAACATAGCCCTCGTCCTTATATCTGCCGAGCTTTACGCGGCTAAGCTCCTTTGCGACCTTTTCACAAAGCTCATTATATACGCTTTCGTGAACATAGATTCTGTTGTAATTAACGCAGGTCTGACCCGCAAAGCCTACCTTTTTCGCCACTATATTTGCAGCAGTCTCGTCTAAATCCGCGTCGGGCATTACGATTACGGGCGCGTTTCCGCCAAGTTCCAGCGAATACTTCTTAACAGAGGTAGAGCCCTGCTTCATCACCTGAAGTCCCGTTTCGTATGAGCCTATAAGGGTTATCATACGCGGAATATCGCTTTCGTTAAGGGTTTTTGCAACCTCGCCGGAAGGACCGGAGATTATGTTGATAACACCCGCGGGGAAGCCTATTTTTTCGGCGATAACACCGAGATAGAGGGTTGCAAGCGGAGTTTCGCTTGACGGCTTTATAATGCAGGTACAGCCCGACGCCACAGCGGGAGCAAGCTTAATGCTCGCATTACCGAGAGGGTAATTCCAGGCAATATGACCAACCGTAACGCCTATCGGCTTACGGGTCACAATATGGTAGTTTTCCTTTCCGCCGACATACTGCGTCGGCAACACCTCGCCGTCGATACGCTTTGCCTCCTCGGCATAATACGAAAGGCTTATAAGTAACCAGTCAACATCACCGCAAGCGGCGGCATAAGGTCTGCCCGACTCAAAGGATACAAGGTCTATAAGCTTATCGCGTTCAGCCGTACAGGCGGCTTTAAGCTTCATAAGCCAGTCATACCGTTCGTTAACGGGGGTTTTTGACCATGTTTTAAAGGCCTCTGCTGCTGCGTTCAGCGCTTCCTTCGCCTGCTCGGCGTCAGCACAGCCTACGGTATCAATCACCTCGCCCGTTGAGGGGTCGTAAACCTCGGCGGTTTTGCCCTTACCGTCAACTAATTTTCCGTTTATATACTGTTTAAACATTTCTATATCTCCTTAATCAGAGTTTTCCGTCTGCCCGCATCTGATTGCGGAAGCCCTTAAGTCCCCGTGCTCCGATAAACTTTGCAGCCGAGCCCAGTTCTTCCTCAATTTCAAGGAAACGGTTTCCGCGAGGACCGATAGCACTTTCTCTAATTGAACCTGCGTTTATACCAACCGCATAATCTGCGATAGACTCACCCTCGCCGCGGCTGTCGGAGGGCATAACGGCGTAACCGAATTTATAAGCGTACTGTATCATTTCAAGCGCCTCTGAGATAGTGCCGACCTGATTTACCTTTAAGAGTACGGTATTAGCCGCGCCCTTTGAAACACCGTAGGCAACACGCTCGGGGTTGGTGGTGAATAAATCGTCTCCGACAATCTGAATACCGCTTTCCTTTGTAAAAGCCGCAGTTGTATCGTAATCGTCCTCATTAAATGGGTCTTCGATTATTACAAAAGGATAGTCCTTAATTATTTGCATATAGAAATCGTAAAGCTGCTCCTTGGTTTTAGGAGTGCTGTCAAACAATCCGTAATATTTGCCGTCTTCCTTGTTGTGATAGGTGTCGGTCGCAACATCCATCTGGAAACCGATTTTTCCGTCATAGCCCGCTTCACGGATTGTTTTCAGCATATCCTCCCATATCTCGCGGTCGCATTTGTAAATTCCCGCAGGTATGGATATAAAATCGCGAATATTGGGCAGTCCGCCGAATTTTTTCTTCATCTTTTCCGCCCAGAGGGTATGTATATCCCAGCAGGCATAGGACGCTTCTGCAAAGGTGTCAAAGCCATATGCCATAATTGACATTGTGGGCTTTCCGCCGGGGGTGGTAATACCGCCGCCGTAGCGCTCGTCCCCCGCCGCCATTGCAACGCCCGGAACGGGAAGATACATAGCGTTAGCTCCGCCGACATGACGGTAAAGCGGAATACCCAGTGCCGCCGCACCTGCCTTTAATATTGCCGCCGATACAGCCGCAGTTGCATTACCGCCGAAAGCCGCCTTTGCGTTGGGGGCAAGAGAGAGCATTACTCTGTCCGCTTCAAGCTGGTTTGCTGCGTCAACCCCTATCATTTTAGGAGCAATCTCATTATTTATACGGTCAGCCGCGCACTGTACTCCCTTGCCGCGGAATTTTGTTCCGCCGTCAAACTGGAATTTAACCTCGTGAGTGCCTACCGATATTCCCGAGGTGCACATTGCTCTGCCTACTGCTCCGTTTTCGGTTGTAACTATTGCCTCAACGCCCGGATTGCCGCGATTGGTGTATACCTGATGCGCCTTGATTGATTTTATAGCCGTTCCGTTCATTCCTTGCCATCTCCTATGTATATTATTCTAAGGTCAAGCGCCGAAACATTGCTTTCAGCGTCAACCCCGCAGTTTAATTTCCACATCGGTTCGGATGTGCCGTGGGTTTTAAGTGCCTCAAAAAGATCTATTCCCGCATCCTTTGCTTCCTCCGCAGTATAGCCGTCAACCACAGCTCCCGCAAGACATTCGGGAGCGCCCGGATACTTAAAACCACCCGGACCGTCCGTACCGTCGGTATCGACAGCTCCGAATACAATGCTTTTACTACCCGCAATTCTCGTTGCCGCGGCAATACAGTATTCCTGATTTCTGCCGCCTATACCGCTTTCCTTTCCTACCGTAACCACATTTTCGCCCGATGACATAAGCACCACGGGCGCTTTAAAGGGCTCGCCCGAACGCTCTGAGCAAAGGGCTATTCCGGCATCCGAAAATCCTGCCTCACGTGCCTCCGCCTGCATATATTCGGAAAGCATAACACACTTAACGCCAAGCTCAGCCGCCCGTCTGCGTACAGCCGGATATACGGTCGAGTCCTTGAATATAAGCCCGAAAAACCGACAGCCCAAGCTTTCGTATTCCTCTATACTCATATTTTCTGTATCAGAAGTTCCCGCAAGCAAATGTTTTTTTATAGAGTCGGGCGTTTTTTCCCACGCGTCATGCTTTTTGATTATCCTTATACAGTCCTCATATGTCGAAGCGGTCGCAACGGTTGGAAAAAAGGTATTTACCTTAAGCATATCAAAATACGATACCCGCACTATCGGCGTATCGGTCTTTGACGGGTCGGCGGTAACGGTGTTTACCACCGTTGCAGGCATAAGCCGCCTTAAGAGTCTGCCGCCCTTGAATCGGTCGATATGGGTGCGTATCTGATTAAGCTCGCCCGTGGCTACACCCTTTTCTATCTGCATAAGGTGGGTAAAATCCGCAATATCGTCAATTGAAATACCCTCCGCGGGATATGTAAACAGTGAGCCGCATCCGCTTCCGAAAACAGTAAACACAAGATCACGGCTTGTGAGTCCCGTCATTAACTGTCCGATTTTTTTACAGCCCTCAACACAAGCATCATCGGGAACAGGGTGCCCCGCAAGGGTGACGCCTATCTTTTTGCAGATTATTTCTTCGCCGTGCTTTGCTATAACGTGTCCCGCTGTCAGTACCTCGCCGAGCGCCTCCTCAAAGCCGAGCGCCGCGCGCTGAACACCCTTGGCAGCACCAATTACAAAGACTCGGTCATAATCCTTAAGATCAAATTGGAGCGGCCCCGCATGGGGATCGTCTTTCATTTCAAAACCTTCTGTATCAAGGATTATTTTACCGTTTTCAACCTTAATAAGCTCTTTCACACGGTAATAAGGGTCTATTGAGTCAAGACCCGCATCAAGCAGCTCGGTCACGATTTTTCTACCTTCAATATTACCGTGCGAGGTAAGTGTTATTTTATTCTTAATTCTCATAATCAGAAAAGTATATTATCGGGATCGGGCGCTTCGCCGCAGCTTCCCGCAAGACCCGCGATTATGTTCATATCATCAGCCGTTAATTCAAAATCAAATATTTCGGCATTTTCCTTAATACGCATGGGGTTTGCCGATTTAGGAAGCGGTAACCATCCCATCTGCAAGCTCCATTTAAGGCATATCTGACCGATAGATTTACCGTATTTCGCCGAAAGCTTTTTCATTTCCTCATTACCAAAGACCGTACCTGTGCCGAACGGGCTGTATGCCTCAACAAGTATCCCGTTTTCATTGCAGTACTTTACAATTTCAGGCTGAGTAATACCGGGGCAAAGTTTCAACTGATTTACCATAGGCTTTACGGTTGCGGTCTTCATCAGCGTTTCAATATGGTGCGGCATAAAGTTGCTAATACCGATTGCGCGTATTTTGCCCGCCTTATACAGTTCCTCAAAAGCCGCCCATGTGCCCGCGGTTGATTCCTCCCAATGGGTACGGAACTGCACGGGATTAGGCCAATGTATAAGATATAAATCGAGGTATTCAAGCCCCAAACGCTCCATAGTACCCTCGAAAGCTTCAAGGGTTGCTTTATATCCGTGAGCCGCGTTTCTCAGCTTACTTGTTACAAAGACTTCCTCACGCTTAAGTCCGCTTGATTTTATACCGTCGCCAACGCCACGCTCATTGCCGTATGCGGCGGCGGTATCTATCAATCTGTAGCCGAGTGAAAGCGCCGACAGTACTGCGTTTTTTGCCGTTTCATCGGGCGACTGCCAGGTGCCAAGTCCCATGCAGGGAATTTCCACTCCGTTGTATAACTTAAAGGTATCACTTAAAGATTTCATATATTTTTCTCCTCTCATAGACAGGTATATCCGCCGTCTATCGGCATACAGGTGCCGGTTGTAAAGGTCGAAAGGTCGCTGGCGTAGTAAAGTGCAAGACCGACCATTTCCTCAGGGTTTGCCACACGGTTCATCGGCGTTCCCTCTATCCATTTTTTAACTGCGGGGTCATTAGGGGTATCAAGACGCTTTTTAGTAAGCGGCGTGCGGGTAAAGCCCGGAGCTATGGCGTTTACGCGTATTCCCCTCTGTGCCCATTCATTTGCAAGGCATTTTGTAAGCATAATAACGCCTGCCTTGGAGCTGTTGTAAGCGCACTGAGTCTGGGGAAGCGGGTTTACGATAAGTCCCGACATTGAGGCAATATTAACAATATTACCTCCGCCCTGTTTAAGCATTACGCCGCCGACCTCACGACACATAAGAAATGTACCGGTGAAGTTCACATCTATTATACGCCGCCAGGTTTCAAGCGGCATTTCCTCTGCGGGGGCGAGCTTATTTATACCTGCGTTATTAACAAGTATGTCAATACGGCTGTATTTTTCCTTTACTGCCTCCACAAGACTTTGCACCGAAGCCTCGTCCGATACATCGGTATGAATACAAGTACATTCCACACCGTTTGCCTTTATAAGCTTTTCGGCGTTGGGGAATTCCTCATCCATAATACCCGCTATAACGATATTTGCACCGCACCTTGCAAAGCCCTGTGCAATTTCAAGACCTATGCCCCGTTCAGCGCCTGTAACAATTACTGTTTTACCCGTAAAATCAAACTTGACAGAGTCCGACATTTTTATTACTCCCTTGAATTATTTTACACGGCGAGCCTCAAGCACATCGTTTATAGTTCTGCGTGTGTTTTTGACAATCATATCATAGTCTTTATTACCTACTGCGTTGCCTTCTGCAAACATCCAGTCGCCGCCGGAAGCTAAAACATAATCGATAGTTGAAAAAGGCAGGAAGTTTTTACCATTAAGACCGCCGGTTACAACCCACTCAACCTTGCCGAAAGGACCGCCGTGGTATTGAGCCAAAGTATCGGCACCGCCCATTTGATAAACAGGGAAGAATTTAAGAATATTGATGCCGTAATTAAGAGCGATGGATATGTCGCTTGCCGTAACACAGCCGGGGAGAATCGGCATATTCTTTTTTAACGCAAACTCTACTACCTCGGGGACAAGACCGGGGGCTACAAAAAACTTTGCGCCTGCGTCGATCGCCTCTTCGGCATCACGAATTGAAATGACAGATCCTGCACCTACGATTACTTCAGGAGCGTCCTTTGCAATGTTCTTAATTCTGTCAAGTGAGTATTCATCTCTGTGAAGCAATACCTCGCATACGGGTAATCCTCCCTCTGCAAGTGCGTGTGCGGCGTCCGCCGCAAAATCAACCTCGGGAGCTACCATTATAGGGCAAATCCCTGTTGTCTTTAAAATACCGTACATTGTTTTTTCCATTTTTAATACCCTCTCATTTTCTTAATTTATATTTATAGAAATACCGTTTCTATTTGATAAAGCTTTCAAAGCATCTGCATGAGCATCGGTGATTTCAATTTCACCTTTTGCGATAGCACTTTCTCGTTTTTCCCATTCCATTTCCCCGGGCAGGAAAATCCTATCCTTGCCCTTTGCTTTAGGTCCGTTTTTAAGCTCGTCCGCCATTTGACCTATTCGTGCGGTGTATACATCTTTAGGCATCATTTTTGAAACATCAATCGCTATAAAGGCGTGACCCGCATTATTAACAGAGGATAAATCTAAATTCCAGCTTGCGATTTCGCTTAAAATTCCCGCGCCTGTCATCACCGAAGCCAGAATTTCAACCAAAATCGCTAATCCGTATCCCTTATGAGCGCCCATAGGCTGTAAGCTTGCGTTTTTCGGGAAAAGTGAGGCGTCGGTTGTAGGAAGACCTTCTTCATCAACAAGCCATGTATCGGGTATTTCCTGACCCTTTTCCTTAGCCATAATAACCTTAAGCGCCGCAACATTACTGAGTGCTATGTCTAAGAAAACGCTTCTGCCGTCGCCAAGCGGTGCGGCAAAGGAAAACGGATTTGTACCTATCGCCTTTTTAGAACCGTTTGGAACTGCGATAACAGGATCCGCGTTGCTCATTGAAATTCCCAAAAGTCCCTCACTTGCGGCAAGATTGGCATAATAGCCTGCCGCACCGAAATGACAGCTGTTTTTAACCCCTACATACGCAATTCCGACTTCTTTTGCCTTTTTTATAGCAAGGTTCATTGCCTTACAGGCAGAAACCATACCGATTGCCTTATGCCCGTCGATTATTGCAAAAGCCGGCCCTTCGCATACCACTTCGGGTATTGCGTTAGCATCAAGACCGCCTGCCTCCATTTTCTGTATGTACTGATTTAAGTTTTTTGTGCCGTGGGTCAGCACGCCGAATGTATCCGTGGTAATAAGCGCTTCTGCAGCGGTATTTGCATCTTCCTCGCTTAAGCCTGCCGCCAACAGCGATTTTACGGAAAACTCCTTTAAATCATTTAATTTAACCTTTTTCATCACTTTACCTCCGTAATTATAAATATTTAATTCATTTCGAAGACTTTCTCAAGTTGAGGCTGAGCTCCCGTTACAGGGTCTTTTTCCATAATAAGTATATCCTTCATATACTCGTCCCACTTTTTTACCGTCGGGCTTTCTGCCTGAACCTTTGCGGCATATTGAATTCCTTTTTCACATTCATAATACCCGAACAGTTCATTGCCGCTTAACCAAATCGTATAATTGACTATACCCGCTTCCTTCAGCACCTCAAGCATTTCGGGCCATATTTCAGAGTGCCTGCGCTTATATTCCTCTGCGGCTGAGTCAACTATTCGCGCACGCCATGCATACTTTTCCACCTGATATTCACCTCTGCTTTTATATAATTATATCGCCAAAAATCAATAATATAAATGTGTTAAAGCGTTGAAATCACACTTGTTTTTTTAATAAAATATCGTTTAAACATAAATAGCTATTGATTTAAAAAAGAGAAAGTGCTATAATTTTAAAAAAAGAGGTGTACTTAAAAATGACTTTTTATAAAATTCCCACCCGTTACATTCCTCATGTTAAGCTTATGTCGGAGGAAATTTTATGCGATGGCAGACCGCATGTCACAAGAACACTTAATGAAACGGTGATATACATATTGACAGAAGGTTATTTAAATTTGGAAAGCGGCGGAGAAACCGTTAAAATGCTTCCCGGAGATGTTAATATATTTGAAAAAGGTGAATTTCAAAAGCCTATCGAAATATCCGATTGCAAATACTATTATCTTCATTTTTTTAACGATTTTGATTCTGTGGAGTTGAGCGAGAATCAGGCGCTTGACTTTTATACTGCATCGAAGCAATTTTTTCTGCGCAGCAATCTCTATGAAAAAGATATACGCAGCGATGTATTCAACAAGCTAATTATACCAAAGCACTTTAACATAAATTCCTCTCCGTATTCAGACAGAATTAAAGCCTGCCTAGAACAAGGCAGGCTTGACAGATTTACATTAAAATCTGAATTTTATAACTATCACAGTAATTTGATGGCGTCAGAGCTCCTATATAACCTATATTTGACTTACTCTGAAATCTGCCCTGGCAATCCGATAACCTTCAGCGAGAACACCGTGCAAAAAATAATAGAATTTATGAACAGCCATATAGAGATGCATTTGACAGGCAAGGATTTTGAGAATGAATTCGGGTACAGCTTTGACCATATGAATCGCCGTTTTAAAGAAATTATCGGCGATAATATTTTCGGCTACCTACTTAAATCGCGTATCAATCAGGCCAAGGTGCTTTTATATACCAAAAAAATCTCTGTATCGCAGGCGGCCGAAATGACAGGCTTCTGCAATGTTTATCATTTCTCCAAAATGTTTAAAAAAGAAACGGGTAAAACCCCCTCGGAATACATAAAAATGAGCAATATAAATTAGCCGTAAATTGCAATAGCAAATTTTCTTTTTTTACAGCCCATTTTTATATATGCTTGTAAAGTATTTTACCGATTATATGTATTTTTCCAATGAAAAGCTTGAAATACGGATATGCTTACGGTCTACCGTATATGACATACAAAGCCTCTCCCCCGTATTGTCATACTGAACAAAGGGATAAAAACAGCTTCCTTTCATATCTGCCTGCAACAAAACCGTACTGTTTTCAAGGTTGTTTCTGTCAATTTTAAGTATACCGATATGATTTCGATCTGTGGGGGCGTGGAATAAATACAATTCATTTCTAAAGAAAATAAAATCCGAACGGGATTGACTGTCGCCCACCAATACGGGCTTTGCCCAAGTTTTTGTCTGCAAATCGTAGCAGGTCAAAATACCGTAATCAGAGCCCCACTCATTTCGGTTATCCCCCGGAATCGGGTTTCCGTTTTCGTCAATGCTTGGCTCCCATTGTCTAACAAAATAGTATACTTTATCATTTAAAACATAAACTGCATTTTCCCAAAGGGTATCGTTTTGAAAAGCACCCTCGCCTTCGTCGGGCTGGGCCACATAATCCCATGTAATCAAGTCTGTACTTTTAATTATGCAGTTAAAATTACCGCTGTATGCACCGGTATAATAATATGTAAGTCCGTTTTCGGTGCGGGTGGTAAGCTTCTGCATAATACCGATATCCGAACGCATTTCTTTATAGCCGATACCGTTAAAGCTAAGAGCATTTTTTATACCCGAGGTGCTGAAATCGTTTACCGTATCGCACACCTTAAAGCGGTTTACCTTTATATCCCCCAATTTTTCGGTTTTAATGTTAAAGGTACGGTATAAACGGTAATATTGGTCGTCAATAAGAGCCGTCCACAACACATATATATTATCGGGCTCATCGTTTTTCTGCATAAGAATTGTATCATAAACTTTTAAGACCTTATGACCTAACAAATCATCTCCTACGGACATTATATCAATTACGGTCTTATTATTCATATCATCTACCGATGCATATGCCAGACGGGCCGTTTGATAGTCGGGATTTTCCTTGTCGGAAGAGGTATTTGCATAATAGGATACATATATTTTATCGCCCAAATAACAAAACGTAGATACATGACACATCTTGTCACCGTTCTTTTCAAAATCTCCGATAACAGACCTGTTTATTTCATTTGCAAATGAAATTGCTTTTTCACTGTTATCCTTAACCGTTTCGATAACGGCATAGTCCGTTTTCTCCATCTTGACACACGGATATACTATGTGCTTTTTATCGGTGGTGATATCGGGTGTGAAAATATCATTTTTACTGATTTGCATTGCTTTCAGCTTCCTTTCTTGTTTTATTCTTATACAATAAAAAATTCAGTACGGCAATCAGGATAGAAACCAATGATATGCTTTCGTTGAATACGCCAACCCACGACTCAACAAATATATCATATATTAAAAATGAACAGGAAACGGGGAAGGATATAATTTTTGTAAGCATCGGGTTTTTAATCCATAGCGAAACAGTAACAAAAGCCGATGCGATTATCGGAAGAAGATTTATGTATGAATTCATGGTGATTATTCCGAGAGTTAGATTGACCGAAATAAAAAACACCGGCCATATCACTTTGTCCGCCCAATTCTTTTCTTTTCGGTTCACAAAAACCAATTCTCTGAATATTCCGACAAAATTAGGTATGACCCCGCCGATTGCGCCAAGGCATAAATAATGAACACTCCAACAAATATCTGCGCACAGTTTGCATATAATCAGTTTTTTCCGTTCTTTTTGCTGATATATGCAAAACAGAAAAATCATTGCGCTTATGCCGAAAATCCAAGCCGTAGTTTTTATTATCCTCACCGTCCGAATGTAGATTTGTCAATGATGTGAGACTGGGAAAGTAAAAAAATAATTGAGAAGCTGTTGGCGATATGTTTTGTTGGAGAGAGGGGCGTAGCCCCGAGCGGAAACAAAACATATCGCGGCGCCGTTTATACCGGAGTATTTTCAAACTCCTCACGCTTTTGCAAAGGAGTTTT
>JAXJQX010000006.1:0-3457 GCA_036310925.1 Acutalibacteraceae bacterium | reverse complement strand
TTTATCGCTGTATGTATGATAAAGGATGCATATTTTTCCGATTCGCCGAAACGAAATCTTTATTCCGTCTTATTCTTTTTTTGGTTTGGACTACTGTATTTTATTAATTTGATGATGAGATTAAGTAAGGGAGAAGTGCTTTTTGATAACGGTGAGCTGACCGTTCTCGTATTGTATTTGGTTTCTTCGGTCTGTTTTATTGCTTTGGGAATTCTCGCAGTTATTAAAATTATTTTGGAAAAACGCGGAGCGGAGAAGTAAATGAAAAACCTGAAACTAAAAAGCGCCCGTGCGGCACTGGATCTTTCTCAGCAACAGCTTGCCGAAAGAGTAGGTGTGAGTCGGCAAACAATCAACGCGATTGAAAAAGGGAATTATAACCCAACAATCAAGCTATGTATCGCTATTTGCCGTACACTCGGAAAAACCTTGGACGATTTATTCTGGGAATCGGAATAAAATTCTAATTAGGAATTATAATGACAGCCGCCAAGCGGGATAATCTCCTGCTTGGCGGTGATTTTGATTTATTTCAAAAAGCTCTTGACAAATATATCGGAAGGTGATATAGTTATTACAACGTCCGATATATCGGATAACGATATAACAGCAAATGATATATCGGAGAACGATAACAGAGGTGAACTTATGTCAAAGCATAACGCACTGACCGAGCCTGTATATTATATTCTGCTGTCACTGCTTACGCCAATGCACGGCTACGGTATTATGCAGAACGTGAAAAAGCTGACAAACGGCAGAGTGAATATCGGCGCAGGTACGCTCTACGGAGCTATCAATACACTGCTCTCAAAGGGCTTTATTGCGGAGTACAAAAGCGATCCGTCCAAAAAGGAATACATCATCACAGAGGACGGACGATGTGTATTAAACGAAGAGCTTACAAGACTTAAAGAGCTTGTAAAAAACGGACAAGAGATTTTGGAGGGCTGATATTATGGATAATTCAAACATCACAAAATGTAAATTGTTTTTTTCGCTTGATAAGGAGCTTGAGTTTATCAATAAGATGAACAGAGAGGGCTGGAAGCTCGTCTATATCAAGTGCGGCTGCTTTTACACCTTTGAAAAAACAGAGCCGGACGAGTATTTTACCGTCCTTCACGCCACGGCAAAGGAAAAGGTTTTGGAGCTGTCTTCTTTTGCGGCTCAGTGCGGCTATCAGCCGATACCGCATACAATGGACGGCTTTGGCGACCTGCTGTATCTTACAGGCAAAAAGGCTGAGGTCTCGCCCGAATTTGTTTGTGAAGCGCCCGAAAAAACCGACAGTGCGAAAAGGATATATCAACGCTTTCGGATTTTAAGCATTATTTTCGTAGCAATTTCCGTTCTTCTTGTTCTGGAAAATATATTTTTTATCGGAAGGAGAATGACTTTCCCCGGGGTTTCGGTTGTATTTGTCGTATTCGGCGTGCTGTTTATGATGTTTACGGCGGTGTATGTCGCTATGTGCATATATGCGCTTGTGCTGACAGCCAGGGCGCGGCGGAATATGAAGCAGCTGCAAAAAGAAAGTGAAATCTATGAATAAGGGTGTGTCGCTTTGAGTTATATATTGTTTCTTACACCTGTTTTCGTTTTATTTATCTTAGTTTATATCTCATATGAACCTAAAGCTTTGGAAAGGGAATTGACTATGGTTATTTTATCAAAGGACAAAACAAAATGCGCGGAGTATAACCGCCTTGCCGTTCAGCGCAATTACGGAAACGGAAAGGATAAAAAGTACGCGCTTGTGGGCAGCGTCGGCCATCATTCCGATATTTTGAACAGCTATCCGACAAAGGAAGCCGCGGTCAAAGAGCTTGAAAGAATCTACGCCGCCTATCAAAACGGCGACAAAACATATGCTGTATAATCAGTTTTTTCTGGTTTTTTTGACAAATAAAAGGCTTTCGTATATAATACGACAGACAGGAGGGCTGCGTTTTGAAAAGATATGTTATTGCCGTATAAGCATTGGCTATTCGGTATCGTTTGAATATTTTATAGCCATTGCTTACCCTAAAGCATTTCAATTTTTAGGAGGCAACAATGAGCTATATCAAGGCAGACGATGTGCTGCCGCAGAACATTATTAAAATCATTCAGCAATACATTGACGGGGAAAATATTTATATTCCCAAGAAGGACGGCTCCCGCGTCGATTGGGGAGCGAAAACAGGCGTTAAAAAAGAGTTGCGCCGACGAAACGCTTTGATTTATCGGGAATACCTTGACGGCGAGACAGTTTCGGTATTGGCAAGTCGGTATTACCTTTCCGATAAATCCATTCAGCGCATTATCCGTGAAATGAAAATTTGTGAGTCTGCTTAGTGCAGGCTCATTCTTTTTTATAATGGTTTTCAAGGTTGATTTACAGCGGAATGCTTGATATGATGATGTCAGTAAATCGAAAGGGTGTTTACAATGGATAAATATAAATACATCACGCTTCGTGAGCGTCCGGAATTAAAGGATACAGCCGCCAAGTGGTTTTGTGAAAAATGGAACGTACCTGTTACCGCTTATCTCGAATGTATGGAGGATTATCTAAGCGGTAATACCGAATATGGCTGGTACCTATGCCTTGACGGAGATCAAATCATCGGCGGTTTGGGCGTTATTCAAAATGACTTTCACGAGAGAAAGGATTTATTTCCGAACGTTTGCGCCGTCTATACGGAAAGCGAATACCGAAAGCAGGGGATCGCAGGAAAGCTCTTGGATTTGGCGGTGGAGAATTTGCGGTCAAAGGGAATTTCGCCGGTTTATCTCGTGACCGACCACATCGGCTTTTATGAGCGATACGGCTGGGAATTCTTTTGTATGATTCAAGGCAGTGATCCCGAGCCGTCAAGAATGTATGTACACTATTAAATGAAAGGATAACACTATGTTCAAAATAGAAACAGATAGATTGATGATTACAGAATTTACGCCGGATATGGCGCAGGCGGTTCACGAAAACTCACTTGACGAGGATAACCGCCGTTTTGTTCCCGACGAGGTTTTTGAAACCGTCGAGGACGCTTCGGAAACAATTGAATTTCTTATGTCGCGGTACGGCGGCTGCGAGGGGCCGTTTGTATATCCCGTGTTGCGTAAGGATAAAACCAACATAGGTTATGTGCAGGCTGTTCCGCTTGATGGCGGCATATGGGAGATCGGTTATCATATCGGCGCTAAATATACAAAGCACGGTTACGCTACAGAAGCCGTAAGTGCTTTTCTGCCTGTCATTATGGAAAGAATCGGTGTTACAAAAATGGCGGGAATTTGCCTTGCCGACAACATCGCTTCGCAAAAGGTAATGGAAAAATGCGGCTTTATTTTGGAATTCAAGGGTATTGATAATTACCAAGGCGAGCAAAAAGAGATCTGCCGCTATTGGTATGAAAGATAGTTTTTAAACCGGTAACGCCGTCAAGTGGGATAATCTCCTGCTTGGCGG
>JAXJQX010000005.1:0-104138 GCA_036310925.1 Acutalibacteraceae bacterium | reverse complement strand
TGGAAGAAGCGTTCCAAAAGCATATGGCGGAACGCAAAGTAAAAACGGCATAGCCAATGGCTACACCGTTTAACGAAATCAATTATTCAGTTTAGATACAAGAGCCACCTTGGGGCACCTTCCTTACGGAGGGTGCCCCAAAAGGGTGCTTTTTGTTATTTAAGGACTTTTTCTTTGCCTTTTTCAATATCTGTAATGGTTGTCTTGCTTTCGTGCGGAATGGGTTTCCAGGTAACCTTAACAAACAAAGCAAGGTATGTTGTGTATCTGCCTATAATATCAAAAATCGGCCAAGTAAGGGTATAAAGCACCTTTTTGGCAAAGGGGATTTTTACAATCCGTTTATGCTCTATAATAAACAAATAAATTGCGGTTAAGCAGTTTTTAAAATAACTTGCTATTCGGTACAAAAACCGTAGCCAAATTTGCAGTGCAAAGCCGATTAGGAACGCACTCGCTCCCGAAGTTAAATGCACCTTAAAGGGGAACAAAAGCCGCAAAACTTTTGCTAAATATGTACCGCCGCCGAAAAAGGTTACGGCATCTATTCCACCGCAGTAACAGTAACAGGCGTACATAAAAAGCGGAACGATAAGCCACCTTGCAAGGTTAAACACCGAAAAGGGTGTGAGTTGCATTAACGTATCGTAAGACGCAATACGGTGGCGGACAGATTCCAATATACTCAATACCGCCGATTTAAAGGTGAGTTCCTTTTTCTCTTTTTTCTTATGGGTGAACCGGTTTCTTATAAACAGTTTTCCGAAGAAAATGTTAATAAAAAGGTAAGGGCCTGTTTCGGCAAAGGCAAGCAGGTGACCTTTTGACCAACGAAGACGCTGACGGAGTGCAATTTTTAGGTTTACGGGTTGTTCATCGTAAAATTCCGCCGCATCGTTATAAGAAATTTTGTATCCTTGCGCCACGGCGTCTGCCGTTAAGGCACGGTCTTCGGTAAGGGAGGTATATTTCCAACCGTTTTCCACAATTTCGTTGGAAAACAGAAATCCCGTGCCCTGAATATTGGTAGCAAGCCGAAAAACCGACCTTGCACGGTGGTTTGCACGTATAGAACGAAGCCAATGCAAAGCATAGGTTGAAGCAATCCAACTTTCGGTAAAGTTTTTGGTGTTTCGGTATGAAGTGATAATCTTTTCGCCTGCGTCAAAAGAATCGTTCATACGTGAAATATAATCCTTTTTAAGCAAATTATCGGCGTCAAAGATAAAATACCCCTCAAAAGATTTTCTGCCGTAATCTTCTTCTATGCGGTCAAACAAAAACTGCAGTGCAAAGCCCTTGGTTCTATGTTCTGCATCAAACCGCTCGTAACAAACCGCTCCCTTTTGCCGTGCTATTTGGGCGGTATTATCGGTGCAGTTATCCGCCACAACAAAAACGGTTAAAAGTTCTTTTGTATAATCTTGGTTTTCTATACTGTCCAAAAGGTTGCCGATAACCGACTGTTCGTTTCTTGCGGCAATAAGAATTGCGTATTTGTGGTTGTTTTTTGCGGGTTTGAATTTTCTTGTAAACAAAAGACCTACTATTCTGTAAACCGTTTTGTAGGCAAGCATAAACGAAAGCACCGTACCGATAACCCCATAAACCGCCTTTGCGGTCGGGTAAGCGCTTCCTATGCTTTCCAATATATTAAGTGTAATCATCTTATAACCTCTTTCCCGAAAGATTATACAACAAAACCGGCAAAAAAACAATACCGATAATTTTTTGTTGTTTTAAAGTGCAAAAAATGTTACAATACTTAAAGTTTACTTAAGAGGTGCAAAATGGATATTTTAAAAAAACTTACCGAAGAATTTAATTTAAAGCCGTTTCAGGTAGAAAATACCGTAAAACTTATTGACGAGGGTAACACGATTCCCTTTATAGCAAGATACCGCAAGGAAGCGCACGGCTCGCTTGACGACCAAACCCTGCGTGAACTTTCCGAACGGCTTAAGTATTTACGAAATATGGACGAAACACGGGAAAAGATTAAAGCGGCTATCGAAGAACAGGGGGCTTTGACCGAAGAACTTATGACTGCTATTGAAAATGCGGTCACCTTAACCGAACTTGACGATATTTACCGCCCTTACAAGAAAAAACGCAAAACCAGGGCAAGCGTTGCAAAGGAAAAAGGGCTTGAACCCTTGGCAGATATTATTTATAAGCAGTCGCCCGACTGCAAAGAGCCGATTATTTTAGCCGAAGAATTTGTAAACCCCGAACTGGCCGTAGAAACGGCAGAAGATGCTTTGCAGGGCGCTATGGACATTATTGCCGAAAAAATTTCCGACGATGCGGACGTTAGAAAACGTATGCGTTTTGTATGCTCGGCACACGGCATTTTAACCGTTAAGGGCGCTAAAGATGATTTAGACGTTTACGAAATGTATAAAGATTACAGCGAAAGCGTTGCCAAAATTGCCGACCACAGAATTTTGGCAATAAACCGTGGCGAAAAGGAAGATTTTTTAAAGGTTTCGATTGACTTTGACAGGGACAAAGCGATGTTTATAATCGCCAAAAACCATATTAAAGAGGGTTCTCCCGCTACCGAAACAGTAAAACTTGCCGCAGAAGACGCATACAGCCGGCTTATTTTCCCCTCTATTGAACGGGAAATAAGGTCTTCCCTTACCGAAAGAGCAAGCAGTTCGGCAATTAAGGTTTTTTCCACCAACCTAAAACAGTTGCTTATGCAACCGCCGGTTAAGGACAAGGTGACCTTGGGCTTAGACCCCGGTTACAGGACAGGTTGCAAGGTTGCGGTGGTTGACGGCACGGGAAAAGTAATTGATACCGGCGTAATTTATCCCGCACCGCCTAAAAGCGATATCGAGAACGCAAAGATCATTATAAAAGGATTTATTGAAAAGTACGGAGTAGATATCATTGCAATAGGCAACGGAACGGCAAGCCACGAAACCGAAGTTTTTGCGGCAGATGTAATAAAGGAAACAAAGCGTGACGTTTCCTATATGGTGGTAAGCGAAGCGGGTGCGAGTGTTTATTCGGCATCTAAACTGGCGGCAGAAGAATTTCCGCAGTACGACGTATCTTTGCGCAGTGCGGTTTCTATTGCACGTCGGCTACAAGACCCGTTGGCGGAACTTGTAAAAATAGACCCCAAAGCCATAGGTGTTGGGCAATATCAGCACGATATGCCCCAAAACCAACTTAACGGTGCGCTTGACGGGGTGGTGGAATCCTGCGTAAACAGCGTGGGGGTTGACCTTAATACCGCTTCGGTGCAACTTCTTTCCCGTGTTGCGGGACTCGGTCAGGCAGTAGCCAAAAACATTGTTACCTACCGTGAAGAAAACGGAAAATTTGTTTCCCGCAACGGACTTAAAAAAGTGCCTAAATTAGGGCCTAAAGCGTTCGAGCAATGCGCAGGTTTTTTGCGTATTGCGGACGGCAAAAACCCGCTTGACAATACTTCGGTTCACCCCGAAAGTTATGCGGCGGCGGAAAATATTTTAAAAATTTGCGACTATTCCGAAAAGGACCTTAAAAACGGTGCGGTTAAAGATTTAAGCCAAAGAATTGAAACCAAGGGCGCAGAAACTATCGCAACCGAACTCGGCATCGGCGTTCCCACTTTGAACGATATTGTAAAAGAACTTGAACGTCCGGGACGTGACCCACGTGACGAATTACCGGCACCTTTGCTTCGTACCGATATTATGTCTATGGAAGACCTTAAACCGGGAATGGAACTTACCGGAACGGTTAGAAATGTTATAGATTTCGGCGTTTTTGTGGATATTGGGGTTCATCAGGACGGACTTGTGCACATATCCCAAATAACCGATAGGTTTATTAAACACCCAAGCGAAGTTTTAAAGGTTGGGGATATTGTTAAAGTTTGGGTTTTGTCGGTTGATACCGCTAAAAAACGCATATCCCTTACAATGCGAAAGGACAAGCTTAATTAAATGAAACGGAATAATTTAAAAGGTACACTTATTTTAGGGTTGGCGGCACTTATTTGGGGTTTGGCTTTTGTTGCACAAAACCGAATAAGTGACAGCGTTCCCACCTTTACGGTAAACGCTTGCCGTTCCTTTGTTGCGGCGATTTTCCTTTATGTTTTTTGGAAAATAACCAATTATAAAACAAAAACCCCTTTTATTCCTAAGGATAAAAAGGGCAGAAAAGAATATTTATCGGCGTCGCTAGTTTGCGGCGGTTGTCTTGCTGTTGCAATGAATCTGCAACAGTTCGGTATTTCTATGTACCCCAAAAACGCCCCCGCCGAAGCACACGCAGGGTTTTTAACGGTACTTTATGTAATTTTAGTTCCGCTTTTTTCGGTATTTTTAAAGAAAAAAATCAAACTGCCGGTTTGGGTAGGCGGACTTTTGGCAACGGCAGGCATTTATATGCTTTGCCTTTCGGACGGACTTAACAAATTCTATTTTGGCGATATTGTAATTTTCGGCTGTGCCATTGCCTTTGCTTTTCAAATTTTGGCGGTGGATAAATACGTGGGTATTACCGGCGGTGTTAAACTTTCCATACTGCAGTTTTTGGTGGTTGGCGTAATTTCGCTTTTGTGTGCCGCTGTTTTTGATTTTAAAACACTCGAACTTTCATTACTTACAAAATCTGTTTTGCCGATTTTGTATTTAGGGATAATGTCAAGCGGTATTGCCTACACTTTGCAAATTGTCGGTCAAAAATACGCCGAACCCGCCGTTGCTTCCATTACAATGAGTTTTGAAAGCGTGTTTGCGGTGCTGGGCGGCGCGGTTTTTTCGGGCGCAGTACTTACCAAAAATGAAATTTTTGGTTGCATTATAATGTTTGCGGCAATAATTACCGCCCAAATACCCGAATTTAAAAACAAATAATAAAGGCGTTTGCTTGAAACCGCTTTATTTAAGTGTTTTGTGAAACGGCTAAAAAGAAATAAATAATCTATGTAATATATACTATTATTATCAAAAATTATCTATAAATAATTTGTAAAATAGGGGTAAATGTGGTATAGTTATCATAAAAGTATTAGAAGGAGAAATGTAAGTGTCATTTCCGTTAGATAAGATTAGAAATTTTTGCATAGTAGCACATATAGACCACGGCAAGTCCACCTTGGCTGACCGTTTGCTGGAACTTACCCAGTCGGTTGCAAGCAGGGATATGGAAGAACAGATACTTGACAGTATGGATTTGGAGCGTGAGCGTGGCATTACCATTAAAGCCCACGCCGTTACCCTTTATTATGACGCAAAGGACGGCAACCGTTACGAACTTAATTTAATAGACACCCCCGGTCACGTTGACTTTAACTACGAAGTTTCACGTTCGCTTGCCGCCTGTGAGGGAGCGGTGCTTATAGTTGATGCTTCGCAGGGGATTGAGGCACAAACCCTTGCTAACACCTATTTGGCGGTTGACCACGGGCTTGAAATTTTGCCTGTAATAAATAAAATTGACCTGCCCTCTGCCGAACCGGAACGTGTTAAGGCGGAAATAGAGGATATTATAGGTATCCCGGCTGACAATGCACCCTTAATTTCCGCAAAAACAGGCGTAAATATTGAAGAAGTTTTGGAAAAAATAGTAACCGAAATACCCGCACCGAAGGGCGATGTAAACGCACCCCTTTCGGCTTTGATTTTTGACTCTTATTATGACCCGTATAAGGGTGTAATTGTGTATTTCCGTGTTATGAGCGGTAAAATTAAGTCGGGAGATGCCATTAAAATGATGGCAACCGGCGCTACATTTGATATTGTGGAACTCGGCAGAAAGCGTGCCACCTGTTTAGAACCGTGCGACGTTTTAGAGGTGGGCGAAGTCGGCTACTTGGCGGCGTCTATTAAAACCGTTAGCGAAGCCAGAGTGGGGGACACTATTACTTTGGTAGAAAACCCGATTTCCGAGCCGCTTGAGGGGTACAGAAAGGTTAATCCCGTTGTGTTTTGCGGTATTTACCCGGCTGACGGTGCAAAATACCCCGACCTGCGTGATGCACTTGACAAATTGCAACTGAACGATGCTTCGCTGCTTTTCGAACCCGAAAGTTCCAACGCTTTAGGATTTGGTTTTCGTTGCGGATTTTTGGGACTTTTGCATATGGAAATTATACAGGAACGGCTTGAAAGGGAGTATAATTTAGACCTTGTAACCACCGCACCGAGTGTTGAATACAAATTTGTTTTAACAAACGGCGAAACCGTAACGGTGGACAACCCGACAAACTACCCCGACCCCGCAACCATTTTGGAGGCGTTAGAGCCGGTTGCCGATGTTCACATCTATTCCCCAAGTGAATATGTAGGCACAATTATGCAACTTTGCGAAGAACGCCGAGGGGTTTATACCGATATGAAATATATGGGCGACCGTGTGGATATTCACTACATTTTGCCTATGGGCGAAATTGTTTATGACTTTTTTGATGCACTTAAATCCCGTACCAAGGGGTATGCAAGTTACGATTACGAACCCAAAGGTTACGAAAAATCCAAACTTGTTAAACTTGACGTTTTGCTTGCCGGAGATATGGTAGACGCTCTTTCGTTTATTGTTCATACCGATAATTCTTATGCACGAGCACGTAAAATTGCCGAAAAGTTAAAGGAATTTATTCCACGCCAGTTGTTTGAAGTGCCTATCCAGGTGGCGGTTTCGGGAAAGGTTATTGCACGTGAAACGGTTAAGGCAATGCGCAAAGACGTACTTGCAAAGTGTTACGGGGGCGATATTACCCGTAAAAAGAAACTTCTTGAAAAGCAAAAAGAAGGTAAAAAGCGTATGCGCCGTTTAGGCAGTGTGGAAGTACCGCAAGAGGCATTTATGGCGGTTTTAAAATTAGACGAATAGGTGATTCTTTTGAACAGACGGCAAAAAGCAATTTTAAAAAGAAATATATTTTTAGGATTTTGCGCATTGGTTTTGGTGGCTTTAATCGGCATTATTGTTTTTGTTGTTTCGGCAATAAACCGAAAGACGGCGGAAAAACCGCAAAAACAAGACACTTCTTCCATACAAAGCGAAAGTTCTTCGGATACTTCTTCCACAGAAGAACCCGAAGAACCCAAAACGGTGCAATTAGGCGAATATACGCTTGATGCAACCTTTAATAAACTGTTGCTTGTAAACGGCGAAAACCCCTTGCCCGACGATTACGATTACGAGGCAAACTTAACCGAAATCCCGCAAGAGTATATAAAGGGTTCGCTTACCAAAATCGACAAGGATGTATGGGTTTATTTAAAAGCAATGCTTGACAATGCCCGAAAAGAGGGTATAGACATAGGCGTTTGGTCGCCCTATCGTTCTTATGCCACTCAGAAAATGCTTTTTGAAAAACAGGTCAACAAGCAAATACAAAACGGTGTTCCCAAAGAACAGGCAGAGGATAAGGCAGCTACAATAGTTGCCCGTCCGGGAACCAGCGAACATCACACCGGTTTGGCGCTTGACATTAACTGTGCCAACAGTTCGTTTGAAAAGACCAAAGCGTACGAATGGCTTAAACAAAATGCCGAAAACTACGGTTTTATAATGCGGTATTCGGAGGAAAAGCAATCCATAACCGGCGTTATCCACGAATCCTGGCATTGGCGGTTTGTAGGCATTAACACCGCAAAGAAAATGAATCAACTTAATATGTGCTTGGAAGAATATTTAGAATATATTTCAAAAACTTCCAAGCACTAAAACGGTTGTTTAAAAGGTTTTACCTATCCTCCATTTTAATATATTCACGTTGCGGCTGAACGCTTTTATAGGCGGGACGGATTATCTTTCCGGCGTTCAAAAGTTCCTCAATTCTGTGTGCGCTCCAACCCGCAATACGTGCAATAGCAAAAAGCGGAGTGTAAAGTTCGTGCGGAAGTCCCAGCATATCGTAAACAAAGCCGCTGTAAAAATCGACATTTATGCTGACACCTTTATACATCTTACGCTCGCTTGCTATAATCTGCGGAGCGAGGGTTTCAACAAGACTGTAAAGACGGTATTCTTTTTCAAGTCCCTTTTCCTCCGAAAGACTTTTTACAAAATCTTTAAGCACCATAGCACGTGGGTCGGATACGGAATATACTGCGTGTCCTATACCGTAGATAAGCCCTGCTCTGTCAAAGGTTTCTTTGTGGAGTATCTTTTTAAGATAGCAGGCAACCTCTTCTTCGTCCGCCCAGTCTTTTACGTGTTCCTTAATATCGTTAAACATTTCGCAAACCTTTATATTGGCTCCACCGTGTTTAGGTCCTTTAAGCGATCCCAGCGCCGCCGCAATTGCCGAATAGGTATCCGTACCCGAAGAGGAAACAACATGTGTTGTAAAGGTGGAGTTGTTACCACCGCCGTGTTCGGCGTGGAGTACAAGCGCCGCATCAAGCACCTTTGCTTCAAGCGGGGTGTACTTACCGTCAATCCTCAGCATATAAAGTATATTTTCCGCCGTGGAAAGTTCAGGGCGTGGCTCGTGAATAAAGAAACTGTCATTCCCTTTAATATAGTAATTATATGAGTGGTAGCCGTAAACCGAAAGAGACGGAAAGCGTGCTATTAACTGTAAGCACTGACGCAGGACATTGGGAATATCGGTGCAGTCCGCCTTCTCGTCATAGGAATAAAGGGTTAGAACACTCCTTGCCAGCGAGTTCATCATATCCGCCGACGGTGCTTTCATAATAATGTCCCGAACAAATGAGCCGGGCAGAGTGCGGTATGAGGACAATACCCCCTTAAACTCCTCAAGTTCATCGGCTTTAGGCAGTTTGCCGAAAAGAAGAAGATAAACCACTTCCTCAAAGCCGAAACGGTTGTTTCCGATAAAGCCGTCAACTATTTTTTCAATACCGTAACCCCTGTAATAAAGTTGACCGGGGCAAGGTACTTCCTCACCGTCAACATTCTTTTTAGATAATATTTCGGAAATTTCCGTAAGTCCCGTAAGCACGCCCTTACCGTTAAGGTCACGAAGCCCCCTGTTTACCTTGTGCTCAATGTATAATTCCGGTTCAATACGGCAGTTGTCCGTACAGTAATCGGAATATTTTAAAATCTGTGGCGTAATTGCGTTGTAATCGTTGACCGATTTTTCGTTCATTTCGTCCCTCTTTTCTTATATTTACTGTTTAATATTTTATCATATAAATGCACCCGCTTTTTTAACGGGCTGTTAATTTTTTGACAACTTTGATGTTGAAAATTTAAATAATAACAGAAATCAAACAACCGATTAAACAAAAAAACGGCATAACCGCAGTGGTTATGCCGTGATTTTATTATGCTCTTATGCTTTTCCGACAGAACCGAAAAGTTCCATTTTTTCTTTAACGGTGTCTTTAATTGCCTGTGAGCCGTCTGCCAAAAGTTTTCTGGGGTCAAAGCCCTTGCCCTGTAAATCTTTGCCGGCTTCAATGTATTTACGTGTGGCATCGGCAAATGCTAACTGACATTCGGTATTAACGTTAATCTTGGAAACACCCAAAGAAATTGCTTTTTTAATCATATCGGCAGGGATACCTGTACCGCCGTGAAGAACCAACGGCATTTCGCCTGTGAGTTGCTGAATAGCGTCAAGTGTATCAAAACTGAGACCTGCCCAATTTTCGGGGTATTTACCGTGAATATTACCGATACCGGCAGCCAACATTGTAACGCCTAAATCGGCAATCATTTTACATTCTTTGGGGTCTGCAACTTCGCCGCTGCCTACAACGCCGTCTTCTTCGCCGCCGATAGCGCCTACTTCTGCTTCAAGAGAAAGACCTAATTTATTGCAGGTTTCAACCAATTCTTTGGTTTTTGCAAGGTTTTCTTCAATCGGGTAATGTGAACCGTCAAACATAACCGAAGAAAAACCAGCTTCAATACATTTTTTAGCGCCTTCGTAACTGCCGTGGTCAAGGTGAAGTGCAACCGGAACGGTGATGTTAAGTTCTTCCAACATACCGTTAACCATACCTACTACGGTTTTATAACCGCACATATATTTACCAGCACCTTCGGAAACACCGAGGATAACGGGTGACTTAAGTTCTTCTGCGGTTTGAAGAATGGCTTTGGTCCATTCAAGGTTGTTGATGTTAAACTGACCTACTGCATATTTGCCTGCCTTTGCTTTTTCAAGCATTTCTTTTGCGGATACTAACATTTTTCATTCCTCCATTTAATTTATCATTTATATTGTATACCAAAATACCTTTAAAATCAAGGTTTATTTGCAAGTATCTAAAATAACCTTTTCGGCTCTTTGTTCCAAAAGTTCGGGGTTTGCAAGATACCGTTTCATAGTTTTAAAAGCGGTGGAAAAATAACTGCCCGAACAAATGCGTTCGTCCATTGTAACGCCTATGGGCATCGAGCGTTCAAAAATAACCTCCCCGCCCCTGCGTTTGGGAACTTCACGCAGGTTGCCCATTGCCATAAACAAACTGGTTGTGCCGAATTCGTAACAATGGTGGTAAATATGGTTGGTGCGGATAGATGCCAAGTTAGTAATTCCAAGACTCATATGGAAAGGCGAAACATCAATAACCGCTTTGGGAAGCAGACCGTGTTTGTCCAAAAACTTGAAAAACTTAACCCCAAAGGTTAAAAGACCGGGGAAACTTAAAAGAATTTTAATCATTTTTTCGGTTTTGTTGTTTTCGGGTGCTTCCTGGTTTTCGGCAACATATTTATTTATAATGTCATTCACTTCAAAAACGGTATTGTCCGGCTTAAAGTACATTTTGGACATTGTGCCGTCGTGGTCTTTTAAAGATTTTAAAACAACCATACCTACCGCAATTTCGTTTCTGGTGTAAACCTTTTTGTTTACAATAAAGCGGTTAAGTTCGGGATATTCCGCCATAGTGCGAAGATAAGCCGCAATAATCAGCGCCATATGGCTTATGTTTATACCCTCTTTACGTTTTTTGTTTATGTATGCTTGCATCGGCTCGTAAGCGATATCAATGGTAGTCATATTCATAGAGTCAATGCGTTTGTCCATAATGTGTGCCGCAACCCTGTACATAGGGTCGGTGTTTTTAAGTCTTCTTCCGTCCGCTCTCATAATAACCCCTTTTCGAAAAATGTCGAAATTTATACTACAATGATACCATATTACAGAGAAATTTACAATATTTTTTTAATATCCTGCTTTAAAAACTTGTAGATTTTTTAAGTTTGTGCTATACTAATTATGTATATGTAGTTAAATTTATTCCATACTAAATTGGGGTGAATTTAATGAGTAATAAAAATTCAAACGATAAAATGACCGAGGGGATTAAGGAATTCGGTTCGGTTACCGCTTTTTCGGGCAAGCACAAAATCTATTGTTTAACAATAATCGGTGAAATAGAGGGGCATAACGTTTTGCCCGAACAAACAAAAACCACCAAGTACGAGCATATTATCCCTCAACTTGTAGCGGTTGAAGAATCCAAAGAAATTGAAGGGTTGCTTGTAATACTTAATACCGTAGGGGGCGACGTTGAAGCGGGACTTGCCATTGCCGAACTTATTTCGGGTATGAAAAAGCCCACCGTTTCCTTTGTTTTGGGCGGAGGGCATTCAATAGGCGTGCCTTTGGCGGTTTCGGCAAAGCGTTCTTTTATTGCGCCTTCGGCTACTATGACGGTGCACCCCGTAAGAAGCAACGGTCTTTTTATAGGCGTTCCGCAAATGTTTAACCACTTTGCCAGAATGCAGGATCGAATTACCGATTTTGTTGAGCGTAATTCGGGCATTTCAAAAGCACGTTTTACCGAACTTATGATGAAAACCGGCGAAATGGTTACCGATGTGGGTTCGGTGCTTTCGGGCGAAAATGCCGTCAAAGAGGGACTTATTGACGAAATAGGGACTTTAAGCCGAGTGATTGAAGGACTTTACGGTTTAATTGAAAATAACGCATAGCGGTTTGCTGTGCTACATAAGGAGATTTTTATGGCAAAAAGAAAAACCGGCAGAAAAACTGCCGAAAAAAGGAAAACGGCGCAAGCCGCAGCACAAACGCAACTGCTTTCGGTAATATGGTTTGCGGTATCGGTGCTTTTGCTTTTTATTGTGTTTATAAAGGGCGAAAATTTTTGGACTAAAATACATAATTTCATTTTCGGAATATTCGGCGTAACCGCTTTCTTTTACCCATTTTTATTGGGCTTTGTTGCGGTTATTTCGGCTATGGATAAAATGGCGAGTTCTATTAAAGCCAAAATAATCGAAGCCAATATAATTGTCGTGCTTATCGGCTCTTGTGTGGATATTTTTTCAGCCCACACGGCAGATACTTTTTGGCAGCATTTATCAGCCGCTTACACGGCGGGAATATCCCTTAAAAGCGGCGGATTTTTAGGTGCGCTTGTAGGTCAGCCGATTTTTCTTGCCTTTGGCAAAACCGGAGCGGCAATAACCGTAATTTTGCTTATTTTCGTGCTTGTTATGATTCTTACGGGAACTACACTTATAACCTTTTTCAGCACCGTTGCACGCCCTGTAAAATCCATACACAAACAAGCTGAAACAGCTTACGGTGAACGCCTTGCCAAAGAGGATAACGGTTTAAAGGTAGTAAAGGGTTTTAATGTTGATATTCCCGTGGACGACAGTTTGGAACAGCAAAAGAAAAACAAGGTTAAAATGACCTCCAAACAAAAGCGGGTTGTGGATACCTATTACGGCAAGGAAGTCCCCGTGGAAAAGGAGAACTACGGCATTTCTTACCCCGAGGGAAGCGAGGACAAAGTCCAACTTGACACGGCGCTTAAAACCGCCGAACAGGAGGCAGAAGTAATTGACCTTAAAGCCGAAACCGAAAGTTTTACCCAAGATGTGGAAGAAGGGCTTGAAACCGCAACCGACAAAGGATATCTTTTTCCGCCCCTTTCACTGCTTAAAGAACCGAAAAATGCGGGAGGTGTAAAGGGTGAAGACAATGCCGTTACGGCGGAACATCTTGTAAGCACATTGCGCAGTTTCGGTGTTGAAACAAGAATTGTTGATATTTGCCGAGGTCCTACGGTTACACGTTACGAACTTCAACCCTGTGCAGGGGTAAAAATCAGTAAAATCACCGCTTTGGCGGACGATATTGCCCTTAACCTTGCGGCAGGTAACGTTAGAATTGAAGCACCGATTCCCAACAAAGCGGCGGTAGGTATTGAAGTGCCTAACAAGGAAAAGAACGCCGTTTGCATTAGGGAAATATTGGAATCTCCCGAATTTGTTTCGGCTAAAAGCAAACTTACCGTGGCACTCGGTAAAGACATTAGCGGAAATATCATCACCGCTGATATTTCCAAAATGCCCCACGGACTTATTGCGGGTGCTACCGGTTCGGGTAAATCGGTTTGTACCAACTCAATTATTATAAGTCTGCTTTACAAAAATACCCCCGAAGAATTAAAGTTGTTGCTTATTGACCCCAAAACGGTTGAGTTTGAACCCTATAACGGCATACCCCACCTTTTGGTGCCGGTTGTTACCGACCCAAGAAAAGCGGCGGGCGCTCTCGGTTGGGCGGTTACCGAAATGGAAAAGCGTTATAAAATGCTTTCCGACCGCAAGGTTAGGAATATTGAAGAATACAACGAATTTGTGGAAAATTTGGGCGATCCCGAAATTGAAAAAATGCCCTACATAGTTATTATGATAGACGAATTTGCCGACTTGATGCAAACCGCCTCCAAAGAAGTGGAGGACCATATTGCACGAATTGCGGCAAAAGCACGTGCGGCGGGTATTCACCTGTTGCTTGCTACCCAACGTCCTTCGGTTGATGTTATTACAGGTGTTATTAAAGCAAATATTCCCACACGTATTGCACTTACCACCTCTTCACAAATTGACAGCCGTACAATTATAGATGCCGCCGGTGCGGAAAAACTGCTTGGCAGGGGCGATATGCTGTTCAGTCCCGTCGGTACAAGCAAACCCAAACGTGTACAGGGTTGTTTTGTAAGTAATGAGGAAATTAAAGAGGTTGTTGACTTTGTTAAGGGTGACCGAAGCGCCGATTATGACGACGATATTATGTTTGAAATCGAACGTCAGGCGGCGGTGGAAAAGAAACAAAAAACAGGACTTCCCGAAGACGGCCCTGCCGACGACCCGATGATTAAAGACGCAATTAAGGTTGTGGTTGAAAACGGAATGGCATCTACCTCGCTTTTGCAAAGGAAACTTAAACTCGGTTATGCCCGTGCCGCACGCATTATAGACGAAATGGAAGAGCGCGGCGTTGTAGGCCCTTACGAGGGTTCAAAACCCCGAAAAGTGCTTATAACCCAGGACCAACTTATGGAAATGGAACTTTCTTCCGATGAAGAATAACAAATCTGACCGCCGTTGTCTTTATTTAGCATCGGCGGTTGTGTGTATTTTGCTTTTTGCGGTTTGTCTGTTTCTTTTATTAAACCCCGCCACGGAAGAAAAACTATCGGTTGTAGGGTTTGATACTTCCAAAGATTTTGTAAAGTTTATGGACGTGGGACAGGGCGACAGTGCGCTGATTTACTCTAACGGTTATTCGGCGGTAATTGATATGGGAACGCCGAATTCTTTTGCCGATATTTGTGACGATTTTTCAAACTGTGACATAAAAGAAATTGATGCCGTGCTTGTTTCACATCTTCATTCCGACCATATCGGCGCACTTTCCAAAATTGCAGAATATTACAAGGTTAAAAACCTTATTATGCCCGAGATTTTATACAAAAGTTTAATTACGGCTACCGACAGCCGCAAAATTATTTCGGGCTACGGTTCGGGTTGTTACGATGCGGTACAGGGAATGAATTTCCGATTGGGCGAGTTTGAAATTACGGTGTTAGGTGTTTTTGACGACCGCAAAAACGAAAACAACCGCTCTATAATAGCGGTTGCGGAAATTGACGGTATTAAGTTTTTGTTCACGGGCGATGCTGAAGAAAAGGAAGAAAAGTACCTTTTAGGCGAACAACTGAATTTGGACTGCGATGTGCTTAAAGTTCCCCATCACGGAAGTTCAACTTCATCTTCAAAAGAGTTTTTAAATGCGGTTACGCCCGAATATGCGGTAATTTCGGTCGGGGAGAATAACGTTTACGGTCACCCGCACAAAGAAACTTTACAAGCATTGACCGAAGCAAACGCAAAAGTTTACCGCACCGACCAAAGCGGAGATATTACCTTTAATGTAAACGACGGCAAAATAACGGTGGAAACCGAGAAGTAAGATGCAAATTATAATTCGGAATTCGGAATTATTAAATTACGTCAAAAACTTCCACAATGCCGCTTTTATGGTAAAGCGAGGGGGTAACTAAAAGGGAATACCCCTGCCCGTTATCTGCCGTCCACTCAACAGGTCTTCTTTGCGGAACGGCACAAGCACCCAAAAGCATCATAATTGCTCCGCCGTGCATAATAACCCCTGCCGATTCTATGCCCTCGTTCAGCATATCCACAATGATTTGTCTCAGTCCCAAACAAAGCCGTTTAATAAATTCGGTATTGTCTTCCCCGTTTGGGGGTGAAGTTAGTTTGCCCGAAGTCCAGTCTTTAAAATTAGGGTGAAGTTCCAATTCCCTTGCGGTTTTACCCTCAAAATCGCCGAAATCGTATTCCTTTAAATTTTCTACCAAAGTTATGGGCATATCGGGGTAAAGTACCGCTCCCGTTTGCTTGCAACGAAGCAGGGGGCTTGAATAAAGTTTTTGTATTTCGGGGTAGTCTATATCGTCCTTTAAAAGGCGTAATTCGTTTAACCCCTCGGGCGCTAAGGGTAAATCGGTTTTACATCCGATGTACTGACCTTTGTAGTTTGCGTCGGTCGCACCGTGGCGTATTAAGTGTATTTTTAAGGTTCTCATTCAAAATCCTCCAAAATTTCGGTAATAATTGCGTTGGACAAAAGCATACCTTTATCGGTAAGGGAAAAGCGGTTATCTTTTAAAATACCCAGTCCTCTTTTTGCAAATTCGGCACATTTTTTCTGTGCGTCAGGGGGCAAAATGTCAAAGTCTATACCGCTGTCAAGCCGTAGCCCTAACATAATCTGTTCGGTTTTATCCCCTCCGAAACCGTCAAAAATCGGACTGTTACCCTTTATAAAACCCTTTAAATCACGTGGGTAATAAAACCGTTTGCCGTCCAAAAACGAATGGGCGGACGGACCTATTCCTATATATTCACGGCATTGCCAATATTTTAAATTGTGTCGGCTCTTTTTGCCGTCTTTGCAAAAGTTGGATATTTCGTAGTGGGAAAAACCGTGTTTGCGAAGATAATCACACATAAACAGATATTGGTCGCAAATACCGTCTTCACTCGGCAAATTAAGCCCTGATTCCGCTTTGTAAAACTTTGTTGCGGGCTCGATTTTTAAAATGTAGCAGGAAATGTGAGATGGGTTTAGTTTAAGCAAAAAGTCAAGGTCTTGTTTTAACGATGCCAAATCGGAATCGGGCAGACCTAACATTAAATCAAGCGAAATATTTGAAAACCCAAGTTCCTTTGCAACCTTTACGGCGTTTTCGGTGTCCTGTGCGGTGTGGGTTCTGCCGAGAATTTTTAAAATTCGGTCATTCCCGCTTTGCGCCCCTAACGAAAGCCGATTAACCCCCGAAAGTTTTGCGTTTTCTAAAACTTCCGCTATATTCTCGGTAGGGTTAATTTCAAGCGTAATTTCGGCATTTTCGTCTACCTTAAAACTCTCCCTGACAGAGGACAAAAGCGGAATAAGTTTTCGGTTTAAAAGCGAGGGTGTTCCCCCGCCTAAATATATAGAACTAATGGGACGGTTTGTTTTACCGCCCCATTCTTTTATGCTTTTTTCAAGCGCACCTACATATTCACCTAACAACTTCTCGGTAAAAACCGCCGAGTAAAAGTCACAGTAAGCGCATTTGCGTTTACAAAAAGGAATATGCAAATAAAGTCCCAAATCAGTCAAGAATTTCACCTATACAGTTAGGACCGACACAAGCGGCGTTTGCTTCGTCGGTATCAATGTGCATTGCCAAAGCGTAAGAATCGCTTACACGGGCAACAACATCGCCGAAAATTAAACTTCTTCCGTTGCTTTCGATTTTAACCTTTACAATCTGTTTGTCCTTAATGCCGAATTTTTCACCGTCTGCCACGGTCATATGTATATGGCGTTTAGCGGCAATAACACCCTGTGCCAATTCAATTTCACCGCAAGGCCCTACAATTTTGCAACTGCCCGAATTTGCAACATCGCCCGATTCACGAATGGGAGCGGTAACACCGATAGAGCGTGCATCGGTCAAGGAAAGTTCAACCTGTGTTTCGGGACGTACGGGACCTAAAATAGATGCTTTAAGTTGTGATTTAGCACCGACTATTGTAACCTTTTCTTCGCAGGCGAATTGACCGGGTTGCGACAAATCCTTTTTAGGGGTTAATTTGTAATCCTTACCGAATAAAATTTCCAAATCTTTTTGTGATACGTGCACGTGACGTGCAGAAATTTCAACCATTACTTCTTTTGCCATTTTAAAAACTCCTTTTAAAATTTTTCTATATTCATTTTAACACAAATTCGGTACATTGCAATAGGTTTTAAAATAATTTTTGCATAATTTGAATTGACTTTACGGGGGTTATAAGGTAAAATATAAATAATAAATATAATAATTAGGGGTGTTTTGATGAAACCTGTTTATAAGCGTGTGCTTTTAAAGTTAAGCGGCGAAGTACTTGCCGGCGAAAAGGGTGTAGGTATTGATTTTGAAAAGGTGCTTTCGGTTTGCGAAAAGGTTAAGACCTGCGTAGATATGGGGGTTCAGGTTGGTATTGTAGTAGGCGGCGGCAACTTCTGGCGCGGCCGTTCCAGCGGTGAGATGGACAGAACAAGAGCCGACCATATGGGTATGCTTGCTACCTCTATAAACGCTTTGGCTTTGTGCGATGCGCTTGAACAGTTAGGTGTTACCGCCCGTGTTCAAACCGCTATTGAAATGCGTCAAGTTGCCGAACCGTATATAAGAAACAAAGCAATCCGTCATTTGGAAAAGGGCAGAGTTGTTATTTTCGGTTGCGGAACGGGTAACCCCTTCTTCTCTACCGATACTGCGGCGGCTTTGCGTGCGGCGGAAATCGGTGCGGATGTTATATTCAAAGCCACAAATGTTGACGGCGTTTATGACAGCGACCCCAAAAAGAACCCCGACGCCAAAAAGTTTGATACCCTGTCCCACCTTGATGTACTTCAAAAAGGTCTTCACGTTATGGACAGTACTGCCGCTTCGCTTTGTATGGACAACGGCATACAAATTTTGGTATTTAATCTTGACAATCCCCAAAACATTGTTTCGGCTATGGTTGGCGAAACTATAGGTACATTGGTTAAATAAGGAGAGTATTTATGAACGAATTACTTAAACACACCGAAGAAAAAATGCAAAAAACTTTAGCGGTTTTGGACCGTGATTATAAATCCATACGTGCCGGCAGGGCAAATGTTTCGGTGCTTGACCGTATTACGGTTGACTATTACGGTTCGCCCACACCCATTCAGCAAATGGCGGCGGTTTCTGTTCCCGAACCCAGAATTTTAATGATTCAGCCGTGGGATGCTTCTACTTTAAGGGATATTGAAAAGGCAATTTTAGTGTCTGACATTGGCATTAACCCACAAAATGACGGTAGGGTTATCCGCCTTGCTTTTCCGCCTTTAACCGAAGAACGCCGTAAAGAAATTGTTAAAGAGGTTAAAAAGGTTGCGGAGGAAAACAAGGTTGCTATTCGCAATACCCGCCGTGACGCACTTGAAAAATTAAAACAACTTAAAAAGTCAAACGTAATTACCGAAGATGACGAACAGGGCGGCGAAAAGAAAATTCAAAACCTTACCGATAAATACTGCAAAGAAATTGATAATTTAGCGGCCCTTAAAGAGAAGGAAATTTTGGAAATTTAGAATATGTTAAAAGGGGTTGTCGAAAACTTGACATCCCCTTTAATAATACTTGAAACGGCGGTAATTTTTATGTCTATATTTAAGAAAAAAGAACAGACAGAGCGTGTTTTACCCGAACATATTGCAATTATTATGGACGGTAACGGCCGTTGGGCAAAAAACCGCAAAATGCCCCGAAGCGCCGGTCACGTTGCGGGGGCTAAAACCTTTAAAACCATTGCAAGGTACTGCAACAAAATCGGCTTAAAGTATTTAACCGTTTACGCTTTTTCCACCGAAAACTGGAAAAGACCGCAGACCGAAGTGGACGGTATTATGAACCTATTGCGTGATTATTTAAAGGATGCCGAAAATTTTAAAGACGAAAATATAAGGGTACGGTTTATAGGCAATTTAGAACCGCTGGCGGACGATATTAAAACACTTATTGACAAAAACGTAAAGGGTTCTGAAAACGCTACGGGACTTACCCTTTATATTGCAATAAACTACGGCGGTAGGGACGAAATTACAAATGCGGTAAAAGAAATCGTAAAGGAAGGTATCCCCCCGGAGGATATTACCGAAGACACCGTTTCGGAACATCTTTACACCAAAGATTGCCCCGACCCCGATTTTATTATAAGACCCAGCGGTGAATACCGTCTTTCAAACTATCTTATTTGGCAGTCGGCTTATGCGGAATACTGGTTTTCGGACATTTTGTGGCCGGACTTTACACCAAAGCATTTAGAAAAAGCAATAGAAGACTTTAACAAACGAAACCGCAGATTCGGAGGGATTTAATATATGAAAACTCGCATAATTTCAGGAATAGTTATGGCGCTTATTGTGGCAACAGCACTTGCAATGGGTATATATTTGAGTTCTGTGTTTATTACCCTTTTTATTGCGGCGGTAACGGTTGTTGCGGTTTACGAAATGCTACGAAATGCGGTTGGAATAAAGTCAAAATCAGCCCTTACAGTCGGTTGTGTTTTCTCCTTTTTAAACCTATTTGCACTTGACGAAAGTGTTTCGGAATTTTTTAATATGCGGCTTTTACAAAGTACAGCACAGAAAGTTCACTACTTTTTCCGCTTTGAGATTTCGGCAACGGTTTGCATTGTTTTCTTTATTATTGCGGCAATGGTAATTCTTATTAAACACAGGGATTTTACCTTAACTCATATTATAGCATTTTGCTCAATGCCTATTATACTTTCGTTTGCATTTTCCTGCCTCGGCGGGGTATTAAGCCACCAAAACGGAATTTTCTATCTTTTAATGCTGCTTAATTTTTCAAGTATATGCGATACGGGCGCATACTTTGTAGGCAGTACTTTGGGCAAACATAAACTCTGCCCCGAAATAAGCCCTAAAAAAACGGTGGAGGGTGCAGTAGGCGGTATTATTTCAAGCGTTTTGGTAACCCTTATTTTGTGTTTTGCTTTTTCTCTTAAAACAAAACTCATACCCGCCCTCATTTTAACCGTTCCGTTCTGTATTTTGGGTATGGTGGGTGACCTTTTTGCATCGGCAATTAAACGCACGGCAGGAATTAAGGACTACGGCACACTTATTCCCGGTCACGGCGGAATACTTGACAGATTTGACAGTATACTTATGATAGCACCCCTCTTTTCCGTATTTGTTAATTTGGGGGTAATTTAATGAAAGAACTAATAATTTTGGGCTCAACAGGGTCAATAGGCACTCAGGCGCTCCAGGTTTGCGAAAGACAAGGGTACAAAGTAAACGGTCTTGCGGCGGGCGGTAATATTGACCTTTTGGAAGAACAGGCAAGAAAATTCGGGGTTAAAACCGTTGCCGTGTTTGACGAAAATAAGGCAAAAGACCTTAAAATCAAACTAAAAGATACCGATATAAAGGTTTTATCGGGTGCTGACGGTGTTTGTGAATTGGCAACCGAAAAAGCCGATATACTGCTTAATTCCATTGTGGGAATTGCGGGACTTCGTCCCACGCTTGCGGCTATTGAAAGTGGTAAAGACATTGCCCTTGCCAACAAGGAAACTTTAGTTACCGGCGGGGAAATTGTAAACCGCAAAGCAAAGGAAAAGGGTGTTAAAATTTTGCCGGTGGATAGCGAACATTCGGCAATTTTTCAGTCGCTCCAGGGCACACCTGCGGGCTCGCTTAAAAAGATTTTGCTTACCGCTTCGGGCGGACCTTTTTACGGCAAAAAAACCAAAGATTTAGAAAACGTAACGGTTGCCGATGCACTAAACCACCCCAACTGGTCGATGGGTGCCAAAATCACTGTAGATTCGGCTACACTTATGAATAAAGGGCTTGAAGTAATCGAGGCGGTGCATCTTTTCTCGCTTCCCGCAAATGATATAGAGGTGCTTGTTCACAGGCAAAGCATTGTTCATTCGGGAATAGAACTTTCGGACGGTGCGGTAATTGCGCAATTAGGCACTCCCGATATGCGCCTTCCCATTCAATACGCCTTAACCTACCCCGAAAGAAGTGATTTTGCTTTTGAAAAACTTTCCCTTTCGGATATTGGTACATTAACTTTCCAAAAACCCGATACCGAAACTTTCAAATTACTGCCGTTGTGCATTAAAGCCATAAACGAAGGGGGACTTAAACCCACCGCCGTAAACGGTGCTAACGAACAGGCGGTAAAACTGTTTTTAGAGGGTAAAATTAAATTTTTGCAAATTGCCGATTTAGTGGAAAAAGCGCTTGATTCGGCACAAAATAAAAAAGATTTCGGTTTGGAAGATATTTTTGAAACCGATAAAACGGCAAGGGAATTTGTACTTTCTAATATATAATTTTGGGTGTGATTAAAATTTTAAATTTATGGAATAACGTGTGGCCGTATATTGTAGCGGTGGTTTTGTTTTTATTGCTTATAATTATTCACGAATTCGGTCATTTTATTGCCGCAAAACTTTTAGGTGTTAGGGTAAACGAATTTGCGGTGGGGTTTGGACCTAAACTTTTTTCAAAAAAATTCGGCGAAACCAACTACGCCGTAAACCTTATCCCTTTGGGCGGTTACTGCGCTATGGAGGGGGAAGACGAAAATTCGGAAGACCGAAAAGCGTTTTGCAACAAACCCGCTTGGCGTAGGTTTTTGATTGTAGTTATGGGTGCGGTTTTTAACCTTTTGTTAGGTCTTATAATTGTTGCAATTATTTTAGCACCCACAAAAACCTTTGCCACCACAACGGTTGCGGAATTCGCCGAAAATTCGATTAGCAGTAAATATCTTAAACCGGATGACAAAATTTTAGCGGTGGACGGCAGAAAAATTTTCACCACCTACGATTTAAGTTACGCCTTTACAAATGTTAAGGACGGCAAAATTGACATTAAAGTTTTGCGAAACGGCGAAAAAGTTTTACTGAAAGACGTAACCTTTGAAACGGCTCAAGAAGAGGGTATTAACTATTTAAAGGTGGATTTTAGGGTTTACGGTCAAAAGAAAACGGTGGGTTCGTTTATAAAACAAACGGTTGCCACAAGCATTTCCTACTGTGCGGTAATTTGGCGAAGTTTAATAGATTTAGTAAGCGGTAAATACGGCATAAGCGCTGTTTCCGGCCCTGTGGGTACAGCGGCGGCAATAGGCAGTGCCGCAAAGCAAAACCTTGCAAATTTACTGCCCATAATGGCACTTATAACCATAAATTTAGGAATTTTCAATCTGCTTCCCATACCCGCATTGGACGGCGGCAGATTGGTGTTTATTTTAATTGAAATGATTACAAGAAAACCCGTACCGCAAAAGTACGAATCGGTAGTGCATACCGTAGGTTTTATAGTCTTAATCGGCTTTATGTTGCTTATTACGGCTAAAGATATATGGAGTTTAATTTTTTAATTCCTTTTAGGAGAAGTTTATGTATACAAACGATAAAACAGTAAAGGTTAAGGTTGGCAACACTTATATAGGCGGCGGTGCGGATATTTCCGTGCAGTCTATGCTTTGTGTGCCGGCGCACGATATTAAGGGCAATGTTGAACAGGCACTTCGACTTCAAAGTGCGGGGTGTGACATTGTGCGGGTTACAGTACCCGACAAAGAAGCGTTAAAAACCGTAGAGGCACTTAAAAAAGCGATAGATATTCCGCTTGTTGCTGACATTCATTTTGACTACCGTTTGGCGGTAGAAAGCGTTGCCGCAGGGGTTGATAAAATAAGAATAAACCCCGGCAATATCGGTTCGGACGATAAGGTAAAAGCAGTGGCAGATGCTTGCCGTAAAGCCGGTGTACCCATTAGAATAGGGGTTAATTCGGGCTCGCTTGAAAAGGAGATTTTGGCAAAATACGGTGCGGCAACACCCGAAGCCATGGTAGAAAGCGGACTTTACCATATTTCTTTGCTCGAAAAGTTCGACTTTTCGGATATTGTTTTGTCGCTTAAATCTTCCGACACGCAGAATATGTATAAAGCGTACGAATTAGCCGCCCAAAAGTGCAGATATCCGCTCCATTTAGGTGTTACCGAAGCCGGAACCGAAAATATGGGCATTATTAAATCCGCCGCAGGAATAGGCGGTCTGTTACTGCGCTCTATCGGAAATACAATAAGAATCTCTTTGACCGATGACCCCGTGAAAGAGGTCGAGGCAGGCATAAAACTTTTAAAAGCCATCGGTATCCGAAACGACGGAATTAAGTTTGTTTCCTGTCCCACCTGCGGAAGAACCGAAATTGATTTAATTGGAATTGCAAAAGAGGCGGAAAAACGCCTTGCGAAGATAAACAAAAACCTTACCGTGGCAATTATGGGTTGCGTTGTAAACGGCCCGGGCGAGGCAAATGCTGCCGATATAGGTGTTGCGGGCGGTAAAGGTTGCGGTGTAATTTTTAAAAAGGGCGAAATTATTGCAAAACTGCCCGAAAACCAATTACTTGACCGATTGGTAGAAGAAGTAGAAA
The DNA here is from genome assembly GCA_036310925.1 of Acutalibacteraceae bacterium. Lineage (GTDB taxonomy): Bacteria > Bacillota > Clostridia > Oscillospirales > Acutalibacteraceae > UBA737. The sequence goes on along the minus strand of JAXJQX010000005.1, from coordinate 80,338 downwards.
AAATGTAACGGAGTTGAAAAAATGGCTACCCCACGCTTTTTGGATATATTTTCCCTGTATTTTGACCAACCGCTGAACGAGGTTTTAAGCGATGCGGTTCTCACAAAATGCAGTTTGGATATAGATTCCCGCAGTTTGAATATTTTAATAGGTTCTAAAGTTTACATAACCCGTGAAAACCGCAATAAAATATACAGCGCCTTAAAATCCGCACTTAATCTTACGGTGTGCCAAGTGGATTATAAATTTGAAAACACCGCTTTTTGCGAAGGGGCGTGCAGTGACTTAACCGAAGAACTTAAACTTCAAAATGCGGTGCTTAACGGCTATTTCAACGGGGCAGAGTATGCCCTTTCGGACGGTTCTGTAACAATAACCTTAAAACACGGCGGATATAACGCAATAGTTGCAAGCGGTTTCTATAACCGCTTTAAAGCGCTTATTAAAGAGCGGTTCGGGGTAGATGTTACGGTGGAATTTTGCGGTCAACTTGAAGATACCGAAATTGAACTTCCCCCCGCACCCGAACCGATTATAAGGGAAAATAAACCGCCCCAAAAAACGCAGGAACCGAAGAAAATCAGTTTTGAAAAACGCAACGACAAACCCGAAAACGGCATAGTTTACCTTGACAACCCCAAACTTTTTTACGGCAGAAAAATAAATACCGATGTGAAAAGTATGATAAGCATCACCCCCGAAGACAGCGAAATTTGCTGTTGGGGTCAGGTTTTCGGCGTGGAGGTTAAAAAAATCAACACCCGCAGGGGCGAAGCGAACATTATAAATTTCAGCTTTTCGGACTTTACAAACTCTTTGGGCGTTTCGGTTTTTGCTGACCCCAAGAAAATGGATAACTTTGCCGAAATTAAAAACGGCAATTTTTTGCTTATAAACGGTATTCAGGAATTTGATAATTTTAAAAAGGAATTTGTTTTAAAACCCACCGCTATGGCGGTTTTGCAAAGTTACACCGAAACCGACGATTACGATGGCGAAAAGCGTGTTGAACTGCATTGCCACACCAATATGTCGGAAAAGGACGCCGTTTCTTCGGCGGAAAGCATTGTGGAACAGGCGTTTAAGTGGGGACACAAAGCGGTGGCAATTACCGACCACGGCGTAGTACAGGCATACCCCGCCGCCGCAGGTGCGGTTAAGAAAATACGCAAATCGGGCGGAGAATTTAAACTAATCTACGGTGTAGAGGCATATTTTACGGACGATACCAAGCAGGATATTTCTAACCTTAATGCAAAACAGATAAAGCGATACCACCAAATTATTTTGGTTAAAAACCTTGTAGGGCTTAAAAATCTTTACAAATTAGTGTCGGACGCACACATAAACAACTTTAAAGGCAGACCCCTTACTCTTCGCAGTAAACTTGACCAACTGCGTGAGGGACTCATTGTGGGTTCGGCTTGTGCGGCGGGCGAACTTTTCCAAGCCATTTTTGAAAACAAGCCCGAAGAAGAACTCCTGAAGATCGCCGATTATTACGATTATCTTGAAATTCAACCGCTCGGCAATAACGAATTTATGGTGCGAGAGTCCACAATGCCCGATAAAAAGGACAAAAAAGGCAATGTAATTCCAAACCGTTACCGCCACGTAACAAGCGTGGAGGTGCTTAAAAACTACAACCGCAAAATTGTAGAATTGGCGGACAAACTGGGTAAACCGGTTGTTGCAACGGGGGACGTTCACTTCCTTAAAAAGAGTGACGAAATTATCCGCAAAATTCTTATGGCGGGACAAGGTTACGAAGCAGAGGATTTCGATTTTCAAGCACCCCTTTACTTTAAAACCACAAAAGAAATGTTGGAAGACTTCTCATATTTCGGTGACAGGGCAAAAGAATTTGTAATAGATAACCCCCGAAAAATTGCCGATATGATAAGTGACGATGTTATCCCCGTGCCGGAGGGTAACTATCCGCCGGTTATTGAAGGGTCGGACGAACAGTTAAGACAAATTTGTTGGGACAACGCACACAAAATGTACGGCGAAAAAGTACCCGAAATTGTTGAAAAACGGCTTGAAAAGGAACTTAATTCCATTATCAACAACGGCTTCTCCATAATGTATATTTCAGCACAACGGCTTGTAAAATTCAGCGAAGAGAACGGCTATCTTGTGGGTTCCCGTGGTTCGGTCGGTTCTTCTTTTGTTGCTACAATGGCAGGAATTTCGGAAGTAAACCCGTTAGCACCCCACTATGTTTGCCCCGAATGTCAGTACAGCGAATTTTTTACAAAGGGCGAAGTGGGTTCGGGCTTTGATTTGCCCGAAAAAAACTGTCCGCATTGCGGCACACCCCTTAACCGAAACGGTCACGATATTCCGTTTGAAACCTTTTTAGGGTTTAAAGGGGACAAGGTGCCCGATATTGACCTTAACTTTTCGGACGAATTTCAAACCGAGGTGCAAAAATACACCGAAACCCTTTTCGGCAGTGAAAACGTGTTTAAAGCGGGTACAATTTCCACCGTTGCCGAAAAAACCGCATACGGTTTTGCAAAAGCGTATGCCGAAAAAAAGGGCATTACCCTAAGCAATGCCGAACTTAACCGTTTGGCGGGACTGGTAGAAGGCAGTAAAATCAAAACCACCACAGGTCAGCACCCTGCAGGTATGATAGTAGTGCCGAGAAGTAACACTATTTACGATTTTTGCCCCATTCAGTACCCCGCAAACAAGGCCGAAACAGGGGTAATTACCACCCATTTTGACTTCCACTCTATTCACGATACAATATTGAAATTAGACGAACTCGGTCACGTTGTTCCTACCACTTATAAGTATTTGGAGGAATATTCGGGAATCCCCGTAAGCCAGGTTTCTATGAGCGACCAAAAGGTTTACAGTCTTTTCACTTCACCCGAAGCGCTGGGAGTAACCGCCGAAGAGATTGACTCTAAAACAGGGACATTCTGTATCCCCGAATTCGGTACAAAGTTTGTTCGTGATATGCTTGTGGACTGTAAACCCAAAAACTTTTCTGACCTTTTGCAAATTTCGGGACTCTCCCACGGTACAGACGTTTATTTGGGCAACGCAAAAGACCTTATAGATAACGGTACTTGTACCATTTCGGAAGTTATAGGTACACGTGATAATATTATGGTTTACTTAATTCACCAAGGAATGGAAGAAGGCAGAGCATTTAAAATTACCGAAACGGTGCGTAAGGGCTTGGTTGCAAAGGGTAAGGTTTCCAAAGAGGAATGGGGTGCTATGGAGGACGATATGCGTGCGGTTAATGTGCCCGAATGGTATATTAACAGTTGCTACAAAATTAAGTATATGTTCCCTAAAGCACACGCCGCCGCCTATGTTATAGGCGCTTTACGACTTGCGTGGTATAAGGTTTATTATCCGCTGGAATTTTACTGTGCATATTTTACCGCCCGTCCCGAAGATGTGGACGTTCCCACCATTATGGGCGGAAAAGAGGCGGTTAGAAGATATTTGCAAAACATCAAGGCAAAGGGTAAGGACGCCACCCAAAAGGAACTTGACGTTTATGAAAATATGCTTATATTTAACGAACTTTTGTCCCGCGGGGTAGAAGTTTTGCCCATTGACCTTAAAAAATCCCACGCTATGAAATATCTGCCCGAAAACGGTAAAATGCGTTTGCCGTTCGGTGCGCTTTCGGGGGTTGGCGAAAAGGCGGCATATTCTATTTACGAAGCGGCGCAAAAAGGCAACTTTATTTCTAAAGAGGAATTTCAACTTGAATCGGGCGTTTCTAAAACCATTATCCAAAACCTTGCCGATTTAGGCGCACTTAACGATCTGCCCGACACAAACCAAATTTCAATGTTTTAAAAATCGCATACGGCTTTTCGTTGACAAAAAACAAACTAAATTGTATAATGTTTTGTAGCGAAGGAAAGATTATTATGTCGAAAATTGCAAAATTTTGCAAAAAACACAATAACATTTTTTTGGCGGGAATAGTTGTGCTTTATTTTGCTATAATGCTGCCCGTTATGAAACATTTTAATATTTCGTGTTTTTTCAGGCACTTTTTCGGCATAATTTGTCCCGGTTGCGGTATGACCAGGGCGGTTTTATCGGTATTTCACCTTGATTTTGCGGCGGCTTTTCGGTATAATCCGTCGGTTTTTGCGCTTCCTTACATAGGGGTTTACATTTTGTTCGATTTTAAAGCGAAAGCGCATAAATATATCTTAGCGGGAATCGGAATTCTTTTTTTGCTTAACTGGGTAATCAGACTGGCTGTGCCGTCTTTGCAACCGGTTTAAAATATTATTTGGAGGAATTAAATATGTTCTGTAAAAATTGCGGCAGCGAAATTGACCCTAACGCAGCGGTTTGCGTTAAATGCGGTTTTCAAAAAGGTACCGGAAATAAATACTGTCCCAACTGCGGTGTAGAAGTAGCGGAAGGTCAAGCGGTTTGTGTAAACTGCGGTGTTGCTTTAAAACCGGTTGTAGCGGCAAACGGCGAACAAAAGTCCAAACTTGTGGCGGTTTTGTTGGCATTGTTTTTAGGTTCTATCGGTGTTCACGATTTCTATTTGGGATACACAAAATACGGCGTAATTAAAATTATTTTAGCCGTATGCACCTGCGGAATAGGAAGCAGCATTTGGGCAATTATTGACCTTGTAAGATTACTTACCGACTCTTTAAATGTTGACGCAAACGGCGTTGAATTAAAGAGAGAATTTTAATAAGTAAATAATTATATTTTTTAGCGAAGCGGTGTGTTTTGCCGCTTCGCTTAATTTGTGTAATTCGTAGAAAATAATCTTTAAAATTTATTGACTTTTACCTACCTTAGTAGTATAATCTTTTGGGTTTAAAAATATATATGAATTGTTTTTAGGGAGATGTTTTTGTGAATACTTTACTTTCGGTTTCGGTTGCACTTTTAGCCGGACTTTTAATGACACGTCTTTTTAAGCCATTTAAACTTCCTTCGGTTACGGCGTACCTTATTGCGGGTGTGCTTGTAGGACCGTATTTTGCAGGAAGAATGGGTTTTAACGGGGTCGGTTTTACCTCGGCAGATGCCGTAGCAAATCTTTCGCTCATTTCGGAAGTAGCTCTCGGGTTTATCGCCTTTTCAATCGGTAACGAATTTCGTCTTGAAGACCTTAAAAAAACCGGTAAGCAGGCATTTGTAATAGGTGTTTGCCAAGCATTGGCGGCTACATTTTTTGTAGATTTGGCATTGCTCGGTTTGCATTATCTAATGCCCGATGTTTTAACATTGCCTCAACTTATTACACTTGGTGCAATAGCCACCGCAACCGCCCCTGCCGCAACCTTAATGGTTGTACGTCAATACAAGGCAAAAGGTCCGCTTACCAAGTTGCTGTTACCCATCGTAGCACTGGACGATGCGGTAGGTTTAATAGTTTTTGCCGTTTCTTTCGGTATTGCCAAAACCATTGTAAGCGGTACTGTGGATTTGATTTCAATTATCGTAAACCCAATAGTGGAAATCGTTTGTTCGTTAGCCGTGGGTGCTTTAATGGGTTGGGTTTTAACCCAGCTTGAAAAACTTTTCAACTCTAACACCAACCGTCTTAACCTTACTATCGGTGTTGTGCTCTTAACCGCAGCCATTTCAATGCTTGAATTCCACGTCGGCGGTGTACATATTGCCTTTTCGCCCTTGCTTTCCTGTATGATGCTCGGTACGGTATTTTGTAACATTTGTCCCCTCTCGCACGACCTTATGGGTGCGGCAGATAAATGGACCTCACCGTTGTTTGCCCTCTTCTTTGTTATAAGCGGTGCAGAACTTCAACTCGGTGTATTTAAGAGCTTGTGGATAGTAGTTGTAGGTGTGATTTACATAATTACAAGATGTATAGGTAAATACTTGGGTACGCTTGCAAGTGCAAAAATCACAAAATGCAGTCCGCAAATTTGCAAGTACTTGGGTATAACCCTTTTCCCGCAGGCAGGTGTTGCACTTGGTATGTGCGCTACCGCAATGCAGTTGGGTGAACAGGGTTCGCTTATAAGAAACATCACCTTATTTGCGGTACTTATTTATGAATTGGCAGGACCTTTGCTTACCCGTATGGCTCTTACCGCCGCAGGTGAAATTAAGCCGATTTCGGACGAAGTTAAACAAAGAAGACAGACTAAACTTGAAGCCGCAAAAAGCAGGCAACAGTAATTTTACATTTTGTTAAAATATTCTTCAGTGTGTCTTAAAAAGTTTATGGTTTAATAAACTTAACAAATAGGGAACCAGTTGCAAACGGTTTCTGTTGCCCGGCAAATGCCCGGCATAATCCGACAGGTTGTTTTTTGGCTGAAAACAACACCCATATTTGTATATTACTCGGGCGTGGTTCAAAATCGGGAACCGCGCCCGAGACCATTTTATAAACCTTGAATAAGTTTGTGTTGTATGTTATAATGAACAAAAACGGAGGGATATTATGTTGGAGCGTATTATTGAAACCGTTCTGCCGTATGTTATCGGCATTTTGGAAATAATGGGTATTTTTGTTGTGGCGTGGAGCGCCCTTAAGGCGTTTTGGGAATATTTGCAAAACACATTTTTCCACAAAAAGTTTGATTTGCAGTTTCATCTTGCAAACGGGCTTGCAACGGGACTGGAATTTAAAATGGCGGCGGAAATACTTAAAACCGTGCTTGTGCGTGAAATGAGCGAACTTTTAATTTTGGGTGCGGTTATCCTTTTGCGTGCGCTTTTAAGTTTTCTAATCCACTTTGAAATGCGTTCCACCAAAGAACATAAAGACGGCGAAGAATAAGCATAAAAATACGAGGTTCGTTAAAATAATGAACCTCGTATTTTTAGATTTTAAAACAGCAATTATCGCTCTTTGCCCATAAAAAATACCGCAAGTGTGCCGGGACCCGAATGGGAAACTATTACGGGGTCCAAACAGTTGTATACAATATTTTTTACATTATATTTATTCTTTATTTGTTCTGCCAGTTCTTTTGCGTCGTTTTCACAGTCACCGTGGACTATAAATATTTCTTGGTTTTCAATATCCGTTCCCTTTTGTGCAAGCGAATCAACCAAATGTTTTATAGCCGCTTTTCTGCCCCTTGCTTTGCCGGTGACGTAAAGTTTGCCGTCATTTGCAACGTGCATAAGCGGTTTTATATTCATAAGCGAGCCGACAACCGCACCCGTACCCGAAAGTCGTCCGCCCCGCTTTAGGAAAAACAAATCGTCAAGCGTGAAAACGTGGCAAAGGTTAAGTTTGTTTTGTTCCACCCAATCGGCAATTTCTTCCATTGTTTTGCCTTTGTTTTTAAGGTCTGCCGCATAAGAAACCAGCAAACCCTCACCCATAGATGCCGCAAGGGTATCCACAACAATCACTTTTCTTTGAGGGAACATTTCTTTATAATCTTCTGCGGCATTTTTAACATTTTGGCAAGTTCCCGAAAGTCCCGAAGAAAAAGCAAGCACAAGTACATCTTCGCCGTTTTCAAGTATGGGGATAATAACCTTGTCGCAATCGTCACGGTTTGCAAGCGAGGTGGTAACCTTGCCTTTGTTTCTTAACACAGTGTATGCTTCGGTATAGTCGATTTTTTCGCCTTTAATATAACTGTCATAGGGTTTATCGTCTATATAATATTTCAGCGATATAACCTCAACGCCGTAATCTTCAATCTGTCGGTCGGTTAAATTTGCGCAGGAATCGGTTACAATTTTAAAACTCATTTTATCAACTCCTTAAAAGTTGAAACCATTATACACCAAACCCCTTGTCAAGGCACTCTAAACCGTGTTTTTTAACTCTACTGAATAAATTCTACTATTCTACGAAAAAGAGACTTGACTCAATTCGACAAATTTTTAAGGGTTTCAAGTTCGCCGGATAAAGTTTCCCACTCATTGAGAGCAATATCTAATTCTATTCGCACTTCCTCAAGTTCCTTTTGCAATTCGGACAGTTTTAAATAATCCGAAAGGTTTTCTTCCAAACCGAGTTCTAAAGATATGCCGTCTATTTTCTCCTCCAAAAGGGCAATTCTTTCTTCCTGCTTTTTTATTGCCCGCTCTTTTTTGCTTATTTCTTTAAGGGGTGTTGTAAAGGTCTTTTTTTGTTTCGGTTTTTCCGGCATTTCGGTTTGGGGTGCAGGTTGGTTTTGCATTTCAAGATACTGTGAATAACCGTATTCTAAAAATTTTACTCCGTCCTTTTCAAAAACCAAAAGCGAATCGGATATTTCTTTTATAAAATACCTGTCGTGCGAAACAAAAAGCACCGTACCCTCGAACTGTTTTAAAATGTCTTCCAATGTTTCTTTTCCCACAATATCCATATGGTTGGTGGGTTCGTCCAAAATTAAAAAATTGGGACGGCGTTTGAAAATTTTACAAAGTGCCAGACGCACCCGCTCCCCGCCCGAAAGCATATTTACGGTTTTAAAGACATCCTCACCCGAAAACAAAAAAGCACCTAAATTACTTCTTGCTTCAAAATCGGTAAGGGTTGGAAATTCCTTTAAAAAGTCCTGCAAAACCGTATCATTGCTCGAATACTGTGCCATTTGTTGGTCAAAATACCCTATTTGAACCCGTGGACCGAATTTATATTCACCCGCAAGTTTAGGCACTTCACCCATTAAGGTTTTAATAAAGGTGGATTTTCCAAGTCCGTTTCCGCCGATAATTCCCACCTTGTTGCCACGTTTCATTTCAAGGTTGACGGTGGAAAGCGGTTTTTCGTACCCCACGCACAAAGCCCTTACCGAAAGCACGTCCTTTACCCCAATATCAAGCGGGGTAAAATCGGCGTGGAATGTGCGCAAATCGTACCGCTCGGGCGAGTCTGTGGTTTCCATTTTTTCCAGTTGCTTCAGTTTGCTTTGAGCCATAGCGGCTTTGGTTGCCTTGTACCTAAACCGCTCTACCAAATTTTCCAGCCGTTCTCTTTCTTTTTGCCCGGCTTCATACTCTTTTTGCTGTCTTAAACGCAGTTCCTTTTTTTCGGCGGCAAACTTTGTATAATTGCCCGAATATTTATAAGTTTTTCCGTACTCTATTTCATAAACGGTATTTACCACATTGTCTAAAAACATTCGGTCGTGGGATACCACAACAAACGCTTTTTTATACTTTTTCAAATAATCTTCAAGCCAGGAAACCGCCTCAATATCAAGGTGGTTTGTGGGCTCGTCCAAAAGCAGAATATCGGGTTTTGACAAAAGCAACTTTATAAAGGCAATTTTAGTACGCTGACCGCCCGAAAATTCCGACAAAGGGCGGTGTTTTTCCTCTTCAGTAAAGCCGAATTTTTTAATTGCACCCTCATACTCTTTTTCAAAATAAAAACCGCCGAGGTTATTAAAAGTATCCAACAAATTGGTATAGTTTTTAATATTTTCCTCTGTTTGGTTTTGGTTCATTACCCTTTCGGATTCTTCCAGTTGCGCTTTTAAAGAGAGTATTTCGCTATAAGCCGAACGCACTTCCTCCAATAAAGTGCGGCTGTCGTCTTCAAATGTCATTTGGGATAAAAAACCGATTTTAGGTTTGCCCGAAACCGAAAAAAACGAATCGGTATCGCTGTCGATTTTATTAAGGGAATATTCCCCCGAAATAAGCTTTAAAAGGGTGGTCTTGCCGCAGCCGTTACGTCCCACCACAGCAATTTTGCTTTGGTCGTTAATTTCAAAATTAACCGATTTTAAAATCGGCTCTCCCGAAAGTTCCACTACCCCGTTTTGTATTTTAAGTTGCACTGAAATCACCACCCTTAAAAATAAGCGTAAACTAACATTCCGTCACTTATTAAAAGAAAGGTTTTGGAATTATTTAATTGTAATCGACTCAATAACCGGCTGATTTTCTTTGGCTACTGTTCCGTTACTGTCCGTAACCGGTGTGGTTTCAGCCATTTTATCCACAATTTCCATACCGCTTGTAACCTTACCGAAAGCAGCATAGTTGCCGTCCAAATGCGGAGAATCCTTATGCATGATAAAGAATTGAGATGACGCAGAGTTCATTGCTCTTTCAATGTCGCTTTTGGCTTCGGCAGGCAGGTCGGATAGTTTATATCCCATTGCAAGATACTGCTCATAAGCCGATCCGCTCCTTGCCATTGATATCACGCCGCGGTCGTGTTTTAAATTATTTTCAACACCGTTAGCGGAAAATTCACCCTTAATATTTTTTGAACTGCCGCCCGTGCCGTTACCGTTAGGGTCACCGCCTTGCACCATAAAGCCATCAATAATTCTGTGAAAGGTAAGTCCGTCATAAAAACCGCTTTTTGCAAGGGTTACAAAATTCGCTACCGTAATAGGTGCGGTTTTGGCATCTAATTCTACCGTAATATCGCCCAAGTCCTTAATCTTTATCACCGCAGTATAACTTGCGTTGACATCAAAGCCATCGGGTATTTCGGTTTCGGTATTTTGAGATTCTCCCGTTTGATTACCGCCGTTTTCTTCGTTTTCGGTTGCTTTTTCTTTTCCGCAAGAGGATAAGCAAAGCACAAAGCACAAAGCCAATATTAAACTAAAAAATCTTTTCATTTCCTATTCTCCTAAATTATTTTGCAACTCGCCTTTGGAAGACGCCTTTAAATAAGCGTTTATAAAGCCGTCCAAATCGCCGTCCATAACGGCGTTAATATTGCCCGATTCAAAGCCGGTTCGGTGGTCTTTAGCCAAAGTATAGGGCATAAATACATAAGAACGTATCTGCGAACCCCAGGCAATTTCCTTTTGAACACCCTTAATATCTTCAATTTTTTCAAGATGTTCACGTTCTTTTATTTCAAGCAGTTTGGATTTTAACATTTTAAGTGCCTGTTCACGGTTTTGGAACTGACTGCGTTCGTTTTGGCAGGCAACCACTATTCCGGTGGGAATATGGGTAAGACGAACCGCCGAAGAAGTTTTGTTAATGTGCTGACCTCCCGCACCCGAAGAACGGAAAACATCCATTTTAATGTCTTCGTCCCTTACTTCTATGTTCATATCGTCGGTAATTTCGGGCATAACTTCGAGTGAAGCAAAGGAAGTATGCCTTCTTCCCGAAGAATCGAACGGGGAAACACGCACAAGGCGGTGAACTCCCGATTCGCTTTTTAAATAACCGTAGGCATTTTCGCCCTCTATTAAAATTGTGGCACTTTTAAGTCCTGCCTCATCGCCGTCCAAAAAGTCCAGCATAGAGGTTTTAAACCCGTGCCGTTCGGTCCAACGTGTATACATACGCACAAGCATTGAAACCCAGTCCATTGCCTCGGTACCACCCGCACCTGCGTGGAAGGTAAGAATTGCGTTGTTTTTATCGTATTCACCTGTAAGCAGGGTTTGAAGACGAAGTGAAGCCAAGCCGTTTTCAAATTCGTCTAACGAAGTTTCGATTTCCTCCACAAGCGAGAGGTCCTCCTCCTCGTCCCCCATTTCAATAAGTACGCCTAAATCTTCATAAGACGAACACAAATTATCGTAACTTTCCACCGTGTTTTTAAGTTTTCCCGTTCTTTGCAGAATTTTTTGGGAATTTTCTAAATTATCCCAAAAATCGGGAGCGCTTGCCTTGGTTTCAAGTTCTTCGATTTCACGGCAAAGGGCGTTATACCCTAACGCATCTTTAAGGTCGTGAAGTTCGTCCGAATTAGATTCAAGCCGTTGTTTTAATTGCTCAAATTCAAGCATAAATTCTCTCCTATTTACATTTTAAAACGTAAGCACACCAGTTGTCCTTATACTGTTCCTCTATTACTTTAAAACCGTATTCTTCGGCTTTACTCAAAACATCGTCTTTTCTGATATCAATAATTCCCGATATTATAAGCACGCCGTCTTCCGCCATAAAGTCGCCAACATTTCTAAACAGTTTTATAATAACATCTGCCACAATGTTGGCACAAATAACATTGTATTTGCCTGTAACTTTTTCTGCCAAATCGCCGTTAATAAATTCGCATTTTTCCGAAATTTTATTGATTTCGGCATTTTCTTTTGCCGTTTTAACCGACTGTGCGTCAATATCCACACCCACCGCATTTTGGGCACCCAAAAGCACCGAAGCAATTGCCAAAATACCGCTTCCGCAGCCAATGTCCAAAACTTTGGTATCATTTTCAACGTAATTTTCCAAAAGTTTTAAGCAAAGCGAGGTTGTAGCGTGGGTCCCCGTACCGAAAGCCGCACCGGGGTCAATGTGAAGAAGTACCCGGTTTTGCTTATTTTCGTAAGTTTCCCAACTTGGGACTATTGCTAATTTATTGCCGATTTCGGCGGCGTGGAAAAACTTTTTCCAGTTTTCGTTCCAGTCGCTGTCGTCCACACCTATGGAAGTAACTTCAAAACCGATATCTGCCGCTCTTAACCGCTCTTTTAAAAACTCTACCGCTTCCAACGCATTGTCGGTTTCGGCAATGTAAACGTGAATAAGCGAAGTTTCACGGTTCTTTGCCAAAAGTTCTTCATCAATTAAATTTATGTGGGCAATTTCCTCGGCTTTTTCCTCCAAATCGGAATAATCTTCAATATAAATTCCGTAAGGTACCGTCATATTGGCAATAGCCGCCGCCGATTCGGTATCCTTTTCCGCTACTTTAACGGTAATTTCAGTCCAGTTCATATTTTCACTCCGAAAAACAATATTTAGTGTATTATACCATTTTTTCTGCTTAAAAGGAAGTTTTATTTTCTGTCTTCAAAAAACTTTTCTATTTTCTCTTTTTTCGCCTGCGCCGTGCCTTGAACCATTCCGTTTCTGCCGCCGCCTTTTACCGTGAAATTTGCTTTAAATTCCCCGAAAAATGCGTCCAAACTTTGGCTTTCACCGCAAACAGCAAAAGAAAATCCGTTTTCGTACTCGCTGAACACCGCCCTTATACCGCCGTAGGTTTTAAATAGAGCGGTGGCAAAAATCTGCAATTCCTTTATATCAAGGTCGGGTTCAAAAACTGCGGTTATGTTGCTTTTGGGGTTAAATGCCGAAACTTTGTTTTGCATTATTTGGGTTTTAAGACCGGTAATTTTGAATTTTAGTTCGGAAATATTTTTAAGCAGTTTTGCAACACCGCTTGCCGTGTCACTTTGTTTTACCGCAATCAAAGCCGAAATTTTACGCACATTGTCATACTTTTGGTTATAATCTGCCAAGGCACGTCTGCCGCATTTCATTTGTATTCTTATTCCGCCCCTTAGTTTTTCGGTGTCAAGCAGTTTAATAATTCCTATTTCCGAAGCATAGTTTACGTGGGGCGCACAACAGGCGCACATATCGGTATTTTCTATTTCCACTATCCTAACATCGCCCGAAAGTTCCTTTTTACTGCGGTAATTAAGTGTGGCAAGGGTTTTGCTGTCGGGATAATAAGCCGTAAATTTTCGGTTTTTAAATACCGCCTCGTTGGCTTCGGTTTCAATTTTTAAAATCTCGCTCCTGTTAAGCGGTTTTTGAAAATCAAGGGTTACAATATCCTCCCCCAAATGAAACCCCACATTTTCGCACCCGTAAAGCTTATGTGCAATACCCGAAACAATATGTTCACCCGAATGTTGCTGCATAAAGTCAAAACGGCGGTCAAAATCTATTTTGCCGTGTACCTTTTGCCCTGTTTTTAATTGTTTTTCGGTATAATGGTATACAGTCCCGTTATTTATTTGTGTGTCATACACTTTTACATCATCAATAACCCCTGTATCACCGGGTTGACCGCCTGCTTCGGGGAAAAAACAGGTGCGGTCTAAAACGGTTGCAAAACCGTCCGCAAAGGGGAAAGAATCCAAAACCGTTGCATCAAATTCGGCACAGTGTGAATTTATATCATAAATTTTTTCGGTCATTGTAGTTTTTCCTTAACAATATAAGCCGCTTTGTAAATATCGCCGCCGCCCATAGTAATAACGAGGTCGCCTTTTTGAGCGGTTTTTATTATGGTGTCTGCAATGTTTTCAAAACCGTCAACTATAACAGCATCATTAAGCCCCGCCTTTAAATCTTCGGAACTTATGCCGTAGGTATTTTTTTCACGTGAACCCATAATAGGGGTTAAAATAACCTTATCCGCAATCGAAAGTGCTTTTATAAATTCGTCCTTTAAAAGTGCTGTTCTTGAAAAAGTAAAGGGTTGGAAAACCGCAATAACCCGCTTGTAATCAAGGTTTTTAGCGGCGGTAAGGGTTGCGGTAATTTCGGTGGGGTGGTGGGCATAATCGTCTGCCAAAACAAAGCCGCCGAATTCGCCCAAAAATTCAAATCTTCTGCCCGCTCCCGTGAATTTTTCCAGCGCAGTCTTTATTCCCGATGTTTCCACTCCCATATCGTAAGCTACCGCAAAAGCAGAAAGTGCGTTTAATACATTGTGCCGTCCCGGTATATGCAGTTCAATTCTTTCAAGTTTTTCGCCGTTTTTATAGGCATCAAACGAAAAACCGTATTTACCGCTTGCAATGTTTTTGGCAGAGTAAGCGTTATTATCCGAAAAACCGAAGGTAACAACCTTACCCTCTATTCCGTTTACGGCTTTCATTGCCAAGCGGTCGTCGCCGTTAACGTAACAAAGTTTGCCCATTGACACAAACTTATGAAATGATAAAATAAGATTATCCATTGTTTTAAAATAATCAAGATGGTCGTTATCAATATTAAGAAGTACCGTAACGTCGGGGGAGAGTTGCAAAAAGGTGTCCACAAACTCGCAGGACTCACAAACCATGGTTTCGCTTTTGCCGGCAATACCGTTGGAATTGATAAGCGGTAACTTTCCGCCGATAACCGCAGTAGGGTCTTTCTTGTTTAAAATTAAAATTTGTGTTATCATAGATGTAACCGAAGTTTTACCGTGGGTTCCGCAAACACCTATAACATTATCAAACCTGCGGGTGAGCGCACCTAAAAGGTGGCTGCGTTCCATTGTGGGAATATTAAGTTCTGCAGCCCTTACAAGTTCGGGGTTGTCTTTACTTATTGCGGCAGAGTATACCACAAGTTCCGCACCCTCCACATTTTCCGGGTTATGCCCCATAAACACCTTAATGCCGAGTGCCTGCACCCTTTTAAGCGGGTCGCTTTGGTTATTGTCCGAACCGGTTAAAATGTAACCCTTGCTGTGCAAAATTTCAGCCAAAGGACACATTCCGCTCCCGCCGATGCCTATCATATGAATACGTTTTACATTTTCAATTATTTTATCTTCACTGCGGAGTTGTTTCATAATAACTCTCCTTATAAAATTAGTTAATTTTATTATATAACTTTTAATGCGAAAAATAAACCCTTTTTTGAAAGGCGGTATTATAAATGTTTGAAATTCCCCAAAATGTCGGTTTTGTATTGGACCGCTTAAACCAAAACGGTTATAAAGCATATATTGTGGGCGGATGTGTTAGGGACTTTTTGCTCTCGGTAACCCCCCACGATTTCGACATTGCAACCTCTGCCAAACCGCAGGAAATTATGTCGCTTTTTGAAAAAACAATACCCACCGGAATAAAGCACGGAACGGTTACGGTTATACAAAACGGCGAGGCGATAGAGGTTACCACCTTTAGAACCGAGGGAGCGTATACCGACAATCGCCGTCCCGACAGGGTGGAATTTGTTGACGATTTGCAAAAAGATTTGGCAAGGCGTGATTTTACGGTAAACGCTATGGCGTATAACTCTAAAGAGGGGGTACGGGACTTTTTCGGCGGACAAAAGGATTTGGAAAACCGCATTTTACGTGCGGTGGGAAACCCCGAAACCCGTTTTTCGGAGGATGCGTTGCGGATTTTACGCCTTTTCCGTTTTGCCGCTACGCTTAACTTTAAAATAGAGCCAAAAACCTTTAATTCCGCAATAAAGAAAGCGGATTTACTTAAAAACGTAAGTAAAGAGCGAATTTACGAAGAACTGAAAAAAGCGGTTACGGGGGATAATTTTAAAGTTTTTGAACCGCTTATTTCTAACGGCGGACTTGAATTTTTGAACATTACAAAACTCCCCGATTTTGAAAAAATAAAAAAATTCAATCACAACAGTTTACTCTGCCTTTATTTGGTTTTGGGGAGTGAGGGCTTGGGGGAATTAAAACCGTCCAACAAAGAAAAGGAGTATTTTAAAACGCTTGACATTTTAAAAAATATGCCTTTGCCCGAAACCGACTGCGATATTAAGGAAATGCTGAACACCGCCAACCCCGATATTTTAAAAGATTATTTTGCTTTAAAGGGACTGCCCCAAAAACAGTTGAAAATGGTTATAAATTCGGGCGAGCCGTACAGCATACAACACCTTAAAATAGACGGAAACCACCTTAAAAATATGGGGTACAAGGGGGAGGAAATAGGCAGAATATTAGAACATTTGCGAAAAGTTGTTATTGCCGAACCGCAAAAAAACACACTTTCCGAATTATTAAAAGAAATACCGTAACAAAGAATGATAAGTGCCATAAAATGTGTTAGGCACTTATCATTTTTATTTGGGCAGTGATGAAATGAAGAAAATTTGTATTATAGGCGGAGACCAACGCCAAATACACGCAAAACGCATTTTAGAGGAAAGTTTTTTAGTTGATACTTTAGGTCTTTTTTCGGGCGACAAGGGCAGTATTGACTCAAGCGACATTTTGCTTTTGCCGGTTCCCACAACCAAAGACGGCGAAACGGTATTTGCCCCATTTTCCGACAGAAAAATTTATTTAAAGGAAATTGAAGCAAAGTTTAAAAATAAACTTGTTTTCTGTTATAACTTTACCCCACAAACCGAAAATTTTGTAGATTTTTCGGCGCTTGATTCTTTTGCCCTTTTAAATGCGGTTCCCACCGCCGAAGGAGCAATAAAAATTGCTGTAGAAAACACCCCTTTTACCCTTTGGAAAAGCAAAATTTTGGTTATAGGTTACGGCAGAGTGGGTAAAATTTTAGCCGACCGACTTCGTAATTTAGGTGCGTTTGTTACGGTTAGTGCCAGAAGCCAAAAAGATTTTGCCGTTCTTGACGCTTTCGGATTTAGTTACATAAATACCGAAAAGTTGCAAGACGGGTATTTAGATTATGATATTATTTTTAACACGGTGGATTTTACGGTTTTAGACCGAAATACGCTTAAAAACTGTCCCTGTGACCTGATTATTGACCTTTCTTCAAAAGGCGGTTTTGATTTGGAATTTGCCAAAACGCTTGGTATTACCGCAATTAAGCCGGGGGGACTTCCCGGCAAGGTTGCACCAAAAACCGCAGGCGAAATTATAGCCGGAACCGTAAAAGAATTTACCTGTTTTAAAATTTAAAAGGAGAAAATTATGCAAAATATTACTTTAGGTTACGCTTTGACCGGCTCCTTTTGCACTATACAAAAGTCTATTGAAGCATTAAAAGTTTTAAGCCGATACGATATAAAAATCAGACCCATTATGTCCGAAACGGTTTATAGCACTGACACCCGCTTCGGCAAAGCCAAAGACATAGTAAAGCAAGTGGAAGAAATCTGTAACGAAAAAGTTATTCACGATATTGTATCGGCAGAGCCGATAGGTCCTAAAAACCTGCTTGATATTTTAGTTGTAGCCCCCGCAACCGGAAACACCCTTGCCAAAAATGCCTTGGGCATTACCGACAGTGCTGTGACTATGGCAATTAAAGCCCATTTACGCAACAAAAAACCCGTGGTTTTCGGCATTGCCACTAACGACGCTTTGGGGGCTTCGGCTAAAAACATCGGTCTTTTGCAGAATACAAAAAACATCTATTTTGTGCCTTATAGACAAGATGACCCTATAAACAAAAACAACTCTTTGGTATGCGATTTTTCACTTATACCGGAAACGGTGGAGGAAGCGCTTAAGGGCAAGCAAATTGAACCAATGATTATTTGACATTTATTCTTTGTTGGTATATAATGAATAAACTATGCATAATATACCGACAAAGAGAGTGATTTAATGGGTATTGCCGAACTTTTTATACTATCGGTAGGTCTTTCGATGGATGCTTTTGCGGTGTCTGTTTGCAAGGGGCTTGCAACGGTTAAACTTAAACCCCGCCACATGATAATTACCGGACTTTGGTTTGGCTCTTTTCAGGCAATTATGCCGCTTATAGGTTATTTTTTAGGCACCGCTTTTGCAAAATACGTAACCGCTTTTGACCATTTTATTGCTTTTTTTCTTTTGGCGCTTATCGGTGCTAATATGATTAAGGAATCTTTAAGCAAAGATGATGATGAAGATTCCGCTTCGGACAATTACGGTTTTAAAACAATGTTTTTAATGGCGGTTGCCACCAGTATTGACGCTTTGGCGGCGGGTATTTCGCTTGCGATGGATTTAAAGGGTAACAACACCTACGCCTATATTGCGGTGTTGTTTATCGGTACTGTCACCTTTACGCTTTCGGCAATAGGGGTTAAAATCGGCAATATTTACGGCGCTAAATTTAAGTCCAAAGCCGAATTTGCAGGCGGACTTATTTTAATATTTTTAGGACTGCGGATTTTGCTTGAGCATTTAGGAGTAATATAAACCAAAGCGGACAGTCGGGAATGACTGTCCGCTTTGATATTTAGGAATAATATTAAAGAGAATATTTGTCAATAAGCAGAAGTTCCTCTTCTGTGAAAGAGGTGTTTTCGGTCGCCTTAATATTATCAAGAATTTGTGACGGTTTAGAAGCGCCGATAAGCACCGAAGTTACATCGCCGTCCTTAAGCACCCAAGCAAGCGCCATTTCCGCCAAGGTTTGACCTCTGTTCTTCGCAATTTCGGAAAGTGCCTTTATTTGCGCCAATTTTTCTTCGGTAATTGAGGAGGCGGTTAAAAATCTGCCGTCGGTTTTAATTCGGCTGTCTTCGGGAATACCTTTTAAGTACCTATCGGTAAGCATACCCTGTGCTAACGGACTAAAGGCAATAATACCCTTTTTAAGTTCTTTTGCGGTTTGTTTAAGTCCGTTTTTTTCAATGGTTCTGTCAAAAATCGAATAGCGGTTTTGGTTAATAATAAAGGGGCAGTGCAAACGGTCAAGAATTTCGGTTGCTTTTTTAAGTTGTTCGCCGTTGTAGTTGGAAAGCCCCGCATAAAGCGCTTTACCGCTGTTTACCGCCTGTGCCAAAGCACCCATTGTTTCTTCCAAAGGGGTTTCGGGGTCGGGGCGGTGGTGGTAAAAAATATCCACATATTGAAGTCCCAAACGTTTTAAACTTGCGTCCAAACTTGCAAGTAAATATTTTCGGCTGCCCCAGTCACCGTAAGGACCGTCCCACATTGTGTAGCCCGCTTTGGTACTGATTATCAACTCATCACGGTAAGCCGACATTTCTTCACGCAAAATTCTGCCCAAATTCTTTTCGGCACTGCCGGGTTCGGGACCGTAGTTATTTGCGAGGTCAAAGTGGGTAATTCCGTTGTCAAATGCGGTAAAACACATTTTTTTCATATTGTCATACCGTGCCGTATCACCGAAATTGTGCCAAAAGCCCAATGACACCGCCGGCAGTTTTACCCCGCTTGCACCCGAACGGTTGTAAACCATATTTTCGTATCTCTGTTCACTTGCTTTATACATAACTGCTCATTCCTTTCCTTTTTGATTATATCACAAATAACGGCAAAAATCAAAAGCGGAACAAATTTTTTACATTCATTCCGCTTTTGTTCTCAAATTATAAAGAAGCGCCGAAGTCGCTTACAACCACCTGACCGGTTAATGCTTTAGAATCGTCCGAAGCAAAGAAAGCGATAATATTGGCAACATCTTCTGCCATACAGGGTTTAATTTTTAAGTCGGCGTGTTTGCTCATTGCACCCATCATTCGCATATCAAGTTGTTCGGGTTTCATATTCATTGTCATAGGTGTAACAATAGTGCCGGGGCAAACCGCATTACAGCGAATATATTTATCGGCAAGCAAAAGTGCGGTATGTTTGGTAATACCGATAATTGCCGCTTTGGTGGAAACATAAGCTGCTCCGCCGCCGCCGTTTACACCCGCAACCGATGCCACGTTTACAATGGACGAACCTTCGCCCATAACTTTAAGCGCTTCACGGATACATTGCATTGTGCCGACTTGGTTTATGGAAATTATTTTTTGAATTTCCGCATCGTCAAACTTATCAACCGGAGCAAGACCGGTATCAAGCACACCTGCGTTGTTTACGAGAATATCCACCTTGCCGAATTTTTCGATTGCGGCTTTCATTAAGTTTTCGCAGTCTTCTACCTTTGAAATATCGGTAGGCACAGTCAAAACATTACCACCTTCGGCTTTAATTTTTCCTGCCACTTGGTCAAGTGCGGCTTGGCGGCGTGCGCTTATTACAACATTTGCGCCGCTTTTTGCAAAAAGAAGTGCGGTTGCAGCCCCTACGCCCGAATTACCTCCGGTTATAACTGCGGTTTTGCCTTGTAAGTTGTTCATAAATATCTCCTCTTTCTTTTGAAGTTACATACATATTATACAACAACCCGATTGTTAAATCAATAACAATTTGTAAATTTTTTATTGATTTTCAATAATTTCACGCAAACTATATAATAAGTTTTATTCGTTTTGCCAACCTACGGTAAAAACAAAGGTATAAACGGCAGAAAAATAACCCCCATAAAGGGGGTTACAATTTTACTTAATTTCATATCCTCCGACAGGACGGATATTAAGCACGCAACAACTGTTTTCGCCGTAACATTTTTCAATCATTTGTTTGTATTCCGAAAGCCGTTCGGTGGGTATGTAGCACTGAATAGTACCTGCAAAACCTCCGCCGTGAACACGGCAGGCACCTTTTCCGTTTAAGAACTGCTTGGTAAGTGCAATAGCAAGGGATAAGCCCTGTTCCTTAACCGCAGTAGTGGAGTAAAGGTTTTGCAAATAATCGTAAGAAGATTGACCCGATTCGTTAACAAGGTTCAAAAAATCTTCGAATTTGCCTTGTTTTAAACATTCACGCTGTTTAAGTACACGCTCCTGTTCATTAAAGAAGTGGAAAGCACGAAGCACGGCACGTTCGCCGTATTCTTTTCGTAATTCCGCCAACGAATTATAGAACCTGTCGGTATCGGCATCTCTTAAAAATTCAACACCCAAAGCGTTGCTTATTTGCTTACATTCAATGGTAATATCGGCATAGTCCTGTGTTAAATTGGCGTGATTTCCGCCCGTATCAACAACACAAAGGGTATAGCCGTATTTCTTTATATCAAGGTCGATTTTTTCGGTAACGGGGTCGGTAGGATTATTAAAATCGGCATAGGTAAAACCGCCAAGCGAAGAAGCCATTTGGTCTAACAGACCGCAGGGTTTACCAAAGTAATCCCTTTCGGCAAACTGACCGATTTTTGCAATTTTAATGGCACTTACGCTATCATTTGCGAAAAGCCCGTTTACAATATTTCCCACAAGCACTTCAAAAGCGGCAGAGGAAGAAAGTCCCGATCCCTTTAATACATTAGAGGTTGTGTAAGCGTTAAAACCGCCGATTTTATGACCGAGTTCACTGAACTTATACAAAACGCCCTTAATTAAAGCAATCGCCTGACCTTTTTGCTTGTCGTCCGCCGAAAGGTCCGAAAGGTCAATCACGTCCATATCGTAACCTTGCGATTTAATGCGAACGGTGTTATCGTCATTTTCGGAAACAATCGCAATAACGTCAAGATTAACACCGCCGGCTAAAACGCTTCCGTGTTGGTGGTCGGTATGGTTTCCGCCGACTTCGGTTCTGCCGGGGGCAGAGAAAATACGAATATCTTTAGATACGGGGTAAATTTTTTCAAATTCTTCGCAGGCGTTTAAATAACGCTCTTTAGCGGAATTTACATCGCCGTAAAGCATTGCAAAATCCTTGTCATAGTTGCCGTTTTTTATATTGGATTTAATTTCCGAAATATTCATAAAGCACCTCTTATTTTGAAATAATTTTTAAAGTATCTCTTGCAATAGCCAGTTCTTCGTTGGTGGGAATTACATATATATCTACTTTACTGTCATCGGTGGAAATTTTAACTTCCGTACCGCGTAAGGTGTTCTTCTCATCGTCTATCTTAACGCCCATATAACCCAAATTGTCACAAACATATTTACGGAGTTCGCCGTCATTTTCACCGATACCGCCGGTAAAGGCAATAGCGTCCACCCCGTTCATAGCTGCAATATAAGAACCGACAAATTTAAGGATTTGATAGCGTTGCATATCGGTAGCAAGTTTTGCACGGTGGTTGCCTGCGGCAGCTGCTGCGGCAATGTCACGGTTGTCATTAGAAACACCCGAAACACCAAGCATACCCGATTCTTTGTTGCAAATGCGGTTAATATCGGCAGGTGTTAAATTTTCTTTTTCGGCAATAAAGGTTAAAGCTGAAGGGTCAAGAGTACCTGTGCGTGTACCCATCATAAATCCGTCAAGCGGGGTAAAGCCCATTGAAGTGTCGTAACAAATACCGTCCTTAACGG
This sequence comes from Acutalibacteraceae bacterium, assembly GCA_036310925.1. Taxonomy (GTDB): domain Bacteria; phylum Bacillota; class Clostridia; order Oscillospirales; family Acutalibacteraceae; genus UBA737. Next base: position 57,934 of record JAXJQX010000005.1, on the reverse strand, counting down.
CGGTAATGGAACAACCGTTACCCAAGTGACAAACAATCATTTTTAAATCTTTTTTATCTTTGCCCATAACCTCTGCCAAACGGCTGCTTACAAAACCGTGGCTTGTGCCGTGTGCGCCGTATTTGCGAACACCGTATTTTTCATAGTATTCGTAAGGGAGTGCATACATATAAACGTGTTCGGGCATTGTTTGGTGGAAAGAAGTGTCAAACACCGCAACCTGGGGTTTTTCGGTGCCGAAAGTTTTAATACACGCCTTAATACCAAGCACGTGAGCGGGGTTGTGAAGCGGTGCTAATGCGCCTAAATCGTCAATTTGTTGCAATGCTTCGGGAGTAATAAGGCAAGAACCCTTAAAAATACTGCCGCCCTGCACAATGCGGTGACCTATTGCGGCAATTTCGTCAAACGAGTCAATAACCTTGGCTTCGGATTTTGTAAGAGCGTAAACTACGGCTTCAAATGCTTCGCTGTGGGTAGGCATAGGAGTTTCGGCGGTGTAGGTTCTGCCGTCCGCCGATTTGTGTGAAATAGCGCCGGTAACACCTATTCGCTCGCAAAGACCTTTTGCCAATACCTGTTCGTTTTCCATATCAATAAGTTGATATTTAAGGGAAGAACTTCCCGCATTTACCACAAAGATTTTCATAAACTTTCCTCCGTTAAAAAAATATTGAATTTAAACACTCTTTGTGCTATTATGTTTATATACAATATAATAATACTATATTTTAACAATCTTTTCAAGTGTTTTTAAAAGAAGTGAGAAATTGCATTTAACAGGAATAATTGCCGAGTTTAATCCCCTGCATTCGGGACATAAATTTTTAATAGATTCCGCTAAAAAAGACGGTGCGGTTGCCGCCGTTATAAGCGGAAATTTTGTAGAGCGTGGGGATACTGCGATAACAGAAAAAAGGCAGCGCACTAAGATGGCTTTGCAAAGCGGGGTTGATTTGGTGCTGGAACTGCCGGTTTGCTATTCCCTTTCCACCGCACAGAATTTTGCTTTCGGCGGGGTATCTGTTTTAGATGCCGTAGGTTGCGGTTCTTTGATTTTCGGGAGTGAGAGCGGAGAAATTACAGAACTTAAAACCGCAAGCGAAATTTTAAATTCCAAAGAGTTTAGCCAAAAACTAAATAAAAACTTGCAAAACGGCACAACCTTTGCCGCCGCACGGGAAAAAACCGCAACCGAATGCGGACTTAAAAGCGGAATTTTGGATAAACCCAACAACAACCTTGCGGTGGAATATATAACCGCAATGGGTAAAATTCAATCGAAAATGGACTGCAAAACCGTAGCCCGTCAGGGGGCAATGCACGATAGTGATGAGATTGCGGGCGGTTTTGTTTCGGCATATCTTTTGCGGGAAAAACTTAAAAACAGCGATTATGCCTTTTGCCGAAACTTTATAAGTGAAGAAAATTTGAAACTTTTAAAATACGAAAATTTATCTGATATTAAGAATATTGAAAACGTAATTTTAGGCATTTTAAGGACAAAAAGTTTGGAAGATTTTAAAACCTTGCCCGATTTAAGCGAAGGTGTGGAAAACAAACTTTTAAGGGCTATTAAAACCGCCACCACGCTCGGGGAACTTTACGGTTCATTAAAGGTAAAACGCTACACCCACGCCAGGATAAGACGGCTTGTGCTTTCGGCGGTTTTAGGTCTTGATAATTCACTTTTTATGAAAACACCGCCGTATATTCGGGTTTTGGGTTTTAATAAAACGGGCGAACAGGTTTTGAAAGAAAACATAAAAAAATCCCCCATACCCATTGTTTTACGGGCAAAGGAGATTGAAAACCTGTCACTTTCGGCAAATAATCTTTTTAAAACCGAAGTACTTGCGACCGATTTATATATGCTATCCTTAAACAAACCGCTCGAATGCGGTTATGAATACAAAGCAAATTTAATAAAAGGGTGATAAAAATGGTAAGTGTAAAAGAAATTGAAAATTACAAGGAATACGGCAAATGCGTTGTTATTTCCAACGGTGAAATTGAAGCGTATGTCACGGTTGATTTGGGACCGAGAATTATTCGTTTCGGCTTTTTGGGCGGTAAAAACATTTTATTTGACAACCGCAAAGCGTTCACCCCAAAGACCGATAAGGTTTATACCGACTATTACGGCGAGGGTAAAGCGTGGGAAAATTTCGGCGGACACCGAGTTTGGATGACAAAAGAAACCTACCCCGAAACCTACACACCCGACGATCAACCCGTAAAATACACCGTTACCGAAAACGGTGCGGTTTTTGAACAGCCGGACGATACTAAAAACGGCGTTAAAAAGATGTTCGAAATCAAAATGGACCCCGACGATGCGAATATGCAGATTAAAACAACCGTTAAAAACATTTCCGAAAATGAAAAGGAGTTTGCGGTTTGGTGCATAAGCGTTGCCGCCGCTGACGGAACTTTAATTATTCCTATGAACACTAACGATACAGGGTATTTGGCAAATCGCACAATTTCGGTTTGGCCTTATACCGATTTAAGCGACAGCCGTTTGCGTTTCGGCAAAAAATATGTAACCGTAAAGCAGGACACTAACGCAAAAGTACCTTTTAAAATCGGTTTAGACCTTAACGGCGGTCAGGTTTACTATGTAAACGGCAACGATGTTTTCTGCAAAAAGTACGAAAATAACCACCCCGACGGAATCTACCCCGACAACGGCGTTTCGTTTGAAACCTATACCAATAATGTTATGATTGAAATTGAAAATTTGAGCGAGGTTAAAAAGGTGGCTTCGGGCGAAGAAAACACTATGGTGGAAAGTTGGTCGCTTTTCAAAAAACCGTGCGAAGTTGACTTTACCGACGAAAACTCAATAGATGCGTTTTTAACTAAAATATAAAACGACATTTCAAAACAACCGACAGGGCGTTAAAACTCTCTCGGTTGTTTTTTTAAAATTTGTTTGTATTAGGAAAAATACACCCGCATTATCGGAATATGTGAAGACGCCGGGATATTTTTTTATTTAAAAGACAATTTTCTATCATTTTTTCATTAACAATATAATATACTTTTATTAAACGATGTAAAAATGAAAGGTGATAATAATGAACGGTTTTTACCCAGAAGGAAAAATTTACGAAACACAGGAAAACAAAAGAAGTCTAAGTTCGGTTGCCGCGCTCGGTGACGCTATTGTCCGTGAAACGGTTTTGGAAGCGCCGGTTATAATGTGTGATACCGAACATAATCTTATTGTTGATTTGGGTTGTATGAAAGGCATTATCCCAAGAAGCGAGGGTGCAATAGGAATAGACGACGGTACTACCCGTGAGATTGCGCTTATTTCCCGTGTTGGCAGAACGGTATGTTTTGTGATTACCGAATTTAAAACCGATAAAAACGGTGAAATGTATGCCGTTTTGTCACGCAAAAGGGCGCAGGAAATTTGCAAAGAGCATATTAAGGTCGGCTTGCAAATCGGCGAAATTATTGATGCAAAGATTACCCATTTAGAATCTTTCGGTGCTTTTTGTGATATCGGCTGCGGTAATATTGCCCTTTTACCGATTGACGCAATATCGGTTTCACGCATTTCCCACCCGAAAGATCGCTTTAAGGTGGGGGACGATATTAAAGCGATTATAAAAAATATTGCACCCGACGGTAAAATAACCCTTTCCCACAAAGAACTTTTAGGCACATGGGAAGAAAACGCCCAAAATTTTTCGGCGGGTCAAACGGTTACCGGAGTTGTAAGAAGTGTGGAAGATTACGGCATTTTTGTTGAAATAACCCCAAACCTTGCAGGGTTGGCGGAACCCAAAGAGGGTGTAAAAGTAGGTCAAAGGGCAAGCGTATACATTAAAAGCATTTTGCGTGATAAAATGAAGATAAAACTTATTATTATTGACAGTTTTGATGCGTTTTATTCCCCCGAAATAAAATATTTTGAAACTGCTTCGCCCATAACCGAATGGAGTTATTCGCCTAAAGACTGTTATAAACGCATTACCACAAAATTTTGCGGATAGAAAATTCAAATATAAAAAAGGACGATTTTTAATAATCGCCCTTTTTTGTTATAGATTTTTTAAATTACCATGTACGTGATGCCATTTTCTTAAATTCGCCAACGGTGGAAACGTGAGCGTTTAAGCCGCCGTCAACCGTTACAACCTGACCTGTGAAATATTCGCTTTCGTCCGAAGCCAAGTATACGCACATATTTGCAATATCTTCGGGAGCACCGTAACGGTTAACCATTATATTGTTAAGGAAAATATCCTTAAGTATCTGCGGAACGTGTGCTTCGTTTTCGGGTGTAACAATAAGACCTGGGCGAACACAGTTACAACGGATATTTTCTTTTCCGTACTGGAGTGCAGTGGATTTTGTAAGCATATCAACCCCTGCTTTTGCACAGGCGTAAGCGGTTGAACCCAAATCGCCGCCGCAAGAAGCCATAGAACCGATATTGATTATCGAGCCGCCCTTATTATCTCTCATATAAGGAATAACGCTCTTTACTGCATAGAAAGTTCCGCGTAAATCACTTTGGAAAATACCGTCCCACATTTCAAGGGTGAGTTCGTCAACACGGCCGTCCTTAAGAGCAACGTTTGCGGCATTGTTTACAAGAATGTCAATCTTGCCGTACTTTTCGGCAGTATCCTTTAAAAGAGCGTCAATACTTTCAACCTGAGTAATGTCCATAAAGTGGTAGAATGCTTCTCCACCGTCATTAACAATACTGTCAACAACTGCCTGACCCTTTGCTTCACGGCGTCCGCAAATAACAACCTTTGCGCCCTCTTTAGCAAAAAGTTTTGCAATACCTATGCCGATACCGCTTGTAGAACCGGTTACAATAGCAACCTTACCTTTTAGTCTATCCATAATTATTCATCCTAAATAAAAATTATTTCGGCTAATGCCTTAAAAACATTATAGAACATTTTTAAAAAATATTCAAGAGTTTAAAAATAAAAAAGCCAAATTGGGACAGGGTATAGTTTGACCTGTCCCGATTTGGCTACATAATATTACGAAAAGGATTTATAATGCACACATTTTTTTGATTTAACCACACGCAAACGTCTGCGGCGGATACGGCTTAAAAGTTTTTGTTCAAACAGAACCAGGCGGTCTTCGTTAAAAATGCACCAAATAACCGCAACTACCGCTATTATTTCAAAAAAAGTTGTTAAAGATTGTGAAAAAGTCATTTGTTTTACCTCCCGAACATTTGTTCGTTATTTGTATTATAATAGATTTTTTGTGCTTTGTCAAGCACTTTTTTGTTTTTTCTGTTTTTATTATACCTTCTTTAAAGTCCAATAAGCGGGACTTTAAAAATGTTTAAATATTTTTATAAAAACCTTTATTTTTTGAAACGGTTGTGATATAATCTATTATGTATAATTATGTTATCTATGGGAGGGCGAGAATATGCTTAAAAAACTTGTGTCGGCTTTTTTGGCAACTGCGGTTATGTTTTTGCTTTGCGGTTGCAAATCTTATACTGCCGATACTGCCGAACTGCTCTCTCCTCCGTCGCTTTCGGGTGACCTTAAAAACATATCCGAAGTTATAAAACTGACTGCGGGGGACGACTATACATTAAAATACCCCTCCCGCGGGAGTTACCGCAGTGCCGTTATTACAAAGGACATAAATAACGACGGTACCGACGAGTGCTTTGCCTTTTACGGTATTTCAAAGGGTGATACCGTAACAATGCATATAAATGTTATTCACAAAAAAAACGGCGAGTGGCAGTCGGCGGGGGAACAGCACATTGTTGCCGGCGGTGTTGACAAGGTGGATTTTTACGACCTTGACGGTAACGGCGTGCTTGACATACTTGTAGGGTATGAAATTTACGGTGCCAGCGAAAAGCAGTTGGCGGTTTACAGTTTTACCGAAAATACCGTAACTCAAAGAATGCTTAAAAAGTATACCGATTTTGCGGTTTGTAATTTGGACGGGGACTCAAAAAACGAAGTTTTGCTTATAGATTTTAATGCTACAGAGCAAAAAAACACCGCCTCGCTTTATGCACTTAATGACGAAGGCGTAATTCAAACAGGCAGTTGCGATTTGGACGGTAAGGTTCAGTCGGTAGGCGAACCGGTGGTGTCGCAGTTATCCTCCGGCAAACCGGCGGTTTATATTGATTCGGTAAAGGGACTCGGCGCAATTACCGAAGTGATTTTTTTTGAAAACGGCGAACTTCTTAACACACTTTATGACAGCGAATTGCAGGAAAATTCCAAAACCTTGCGTTCGGCAGCTTTTACTACCTATGATATAAACGGGGACGGAATACTTGAAATACCGGTTCAGGAAAATGTACCGGCGGTGGCAAATGCCGAAGTAACCGAAAAACTTTACCTTACAAAGTGGTGTTCCTTTAACGGCGAAAGTTTAACAACCCAACTTACCGCAATGATAAACACTATTGACGGATATTATTATGTTATACCCCAAAAATGGGTGGGTAATATTGCCGTTTTAAAGGATACCGACAACCGCATAAGGCAAATTTATTCCTACAACAACGAAACATTAACGGTGGGTGATTCACTTTTATATTTGCAGACATTTACGAAAGAAGAATGGGAAAACGGCAAAAACAAAACCTCGGGATTAACCGAAGTTATGCGTGACGGTCAAAAGGTTTTTGTCTGCGAAATTTCGGCATCCGCCAAACAAGAGGGACTGACACTTGAAAACGTGAAATCTAACTTTGTAATTTACGAAAAGGAGTAAGCGAATTTGAAACGTATTATGATAGTTGAAGACGAAGCCGCAATACGTGAATTTGAAGCCATTAACCTTAAAAGGGTTGGCTATACGGTGGTAGAAGCGGGTTCGGGCGAAGAGGCACTTGATATATACGATAACGACCCCGAAGGGTTTGATATTGCGCTTTTGGATATTTCAATGCCGGGAATGGATGGGTTTACCCTTTGTAAAGAACTTCGCAAAAGAAGTGAAACGCTGGGAATTATTATGCTTACCGCAAGAACTCAGGAAATGGACAAAATCAGCGGACTTATGATAGGGGCGGACGATTATATAACAAAACCGTTCAGTCCTACCGAGTTGTTAGCCCGTGTGGATTCTTTGCACCGCAGGGTGGAAATGTATGCGCCTAAGGTTGCCGCCCCCGTTTCGGACGATATTACTTTAGGTGAATTTACCCTTAATTTACGCAGAAGAACCTTACTTAAAAACGGGGTTAATATTGAACTTACCCAGGTTGAGTTCCAAATGATTGAATACTTTTTCAACAACCCCGATGTTGCGCTTGACCGAACCGATATTTTAAACAAGGTTTGGGGAAGCAACTACTTCGGCGAAGAAAAAATTGTAGACGTAAATATAAGACGTCTTCGTATGAAGGTGGAGGATAACCCCTCCGACCCCAAACGTTTGGTTACGGTTTGGGGTATGGGTTACAAGTGGAACACCCACTAAACTTAACATAATTTCAAAGAAAGGAGTGCCGTAATGCATATTGAAATTAAGTTTAAAAGTATAACGCTTAAATGGTTTTTAAATATATTTCTTGTTATTGCCTTGGTAATTTGCGCCTGCGGTACTGCTTTTTCTATTCTTTTTAATCGGCTTTATACCGACCGTTTGCAGTCCCTTGCAGGGGATTATGTTTATGAATTTTCGGCGCTTTCAACCACCACCCCCAAAACTTTTAAAGACACAGCAATTTCTCTGGCTTCCGATTTTAAGTTTAAGGACAAAATAGAAGTACAGGTTGTGGATAATAAAGGTCAAACGATAGTTTCTACTACGGGTTTTGTGGAAAATGCGGATAATTCGGCAGAATACCAAAGGGCAAAACAAAGCGGCAAAACGGCGGTTTACAAAGGTAAAACCGGAGACGGAGAGCCGATTATGGCGGCTACCACCGTTATATACGGCGAAAACGGTGAAGATTTGGGCGGTTACCGTTGGATTACTTCAATGACTGCCGCAAACAAAATTATGTACGGCGTTACGGCGGTTATAATACTTATTTGTGCCGCAGTTTTGTGTTTTTGCGTCTTTTCTGGTTTGTTTTTTATAAAGTCCATAGTACGCCCCATAAGGGACGTAAGCAATATGGCACGAACTATTGCCATGGGCAATTTTGACGCACGGCTTCAGGTTGCAAAAAATGATGAAATCGGCGAACTGTGTGACGCTATTAACTATATGGCTTCGGAATTACAGCAGTCCGAAAATATTAAGAATGACTTTATTTCTTCGGTTTCGCACGAACTTAGAACTCCGCTTACCGCAATCAGGGGTTGGGGTGAAACCGCCAAAATGTCGCTTGACAGTGATATAGACCTTGTAAAACGGGGGCTTGACGTGGTATTAAGCGAAGCCGACCGACTTTCGGGACTTGTGGAAGAACTTTTGGATTTTTCACGTATGCAAACGGGACGGCTTATTATGGTTTCGGGTCCTATGAACGTGGTGCAAATTTTAAGCGAGTCTTTTGATATGTATGCGGAACTTGCTAAAAAGCAGGAAATTGATTTGGTTTACACAAAACCCAATGACGAATTTATTGTTATGGGCGACCCTAACCGACTTAAACAGGTGTTTATAAACATTATTGACAATGCGGTAAAATACACCGAAAAAGGCGGTCAGGTGCTTGTTGATATTACTAAAGAAGAGGGTTGCGTAAGGGTTACGGTTACCGATACCGGTGTGGGTATTCCCGCACAGGATATTGACAGGGTTAAAGAAAAATTCTACAAAGCAAACAAAACCGTCCGTGGTTCGGGAATAGGTCTTGCGGTTGCGGATGAAATTATAAAACAGCACAGCGGTCTTTTGTTTATTGAAAGTACCGAAAACGTGGGAACTACCGTTACGGTGGTTTTACCCCTCTATCAACCCGAAGAAACGGCAGAACCCGAAATTAACGAAGAAGGGCAGGAAACAAATGGCTAAATATACAAGCATAGGCGGACAGGCGCTTATAGAGGGCATTTTAATGAAAAGCCCCGAAAAAACCGCCTTGGCAGTAAGAATGCCTAACGGTGAAATTGACCTTTCGTACATAAACGGAAAAAGTCTGCGTGAAAAATATAAAATATTAAATCTTCCGGTTATCCGTGGGGTTATTGCCTTTGCGGAATCAATGATAAACGGATACAAAGCAATGATGCTTTCTGCCGAAAAATCGGGTTTTACGGATTTAGAAGAAGAAAAACCGAAAGACGAAAAAAAGCAAAATGCCCTTGTAAATACCGTTATGGTTATCGGCTCGGTTTTGGGTGTTTTGCTTGCGGTGGTGCTTTTTATGTATCTCCCTCGGCTGTTTGTTTCGGGAATTGAGTATCTGTTTTCGGAAAAAATCACCTCAAAACTTTTGCGTTCTGCAATAGAGCAGTTTTTAAAACTTACAATATTTGTGATTTATGTTTTTGCGGTATCCTTTATGAAAGATATTAAGCGGGTGTTTATGTACCACGGAGCGGAACATAAAACAATTTTTGCTTATGAAAAGGGTTTGGAATTAACGGTGGAAAACGTAAGAACCCAAAAGCGTTTTCACCCCCGTTGCGGCACTTCGTTTATGATTTTAATGATACTTGTAAGCATAATTATTTCAACGGCGGTGCAAATGATTTTCCCAACCGTTTACAATGTCCGTTGGCTTTGGGTAATTGCCAAAATTTTAATAATACCCATTACCTGCGGAATCGGCTTTGAAATTTTAAAAATTTGCGGCAAGTACGATAATGTTTTAACCCGTATAATCTCCGCCCCCGGTATGTGGCTGCAAAGAATTACCACAAAAGAACCAGAAGACGGTATGATAGAAATTGCCATAGCGGCACTGAACGCTTGCAAACCCGAAGTACCCGATGTGGAAAGAAATTAAAATATGACGGTAAGGGACTATTACATTAACGCCAAGAACCTATTGCAAAAAAGCGGGATTGAAGATTTTGCGTATGACGCACGGCTGATTTTGGAAAATATTCTGTCTATCGGTCATAATGAATGGCTTATAAGTTTAAATAAAAATATTCCGAGCGAAAAATTGGCTTTACTTGATGAAAAATTAGAAAAAAGGCAAAACCGCTATCCGTTGCAGTATATTTTAGGCGAATGGAATTTTTATAAGTACTCTTTCAAAGTGGGCGAAGGGGTGTTGATCCCCCGAAGCGATACCGAAATTTTGGTAGAAAAGTGTTGCGAATACCTTAAAACCGTGAAACAACCCAAAGTGCTTGATTTATGTGCAGGGAGCGGTTGCATAGGTATCAGTATTGCAAAGGATTTTCCGCAGTCGGCTGTTTTTGCGGTGGAAAAGTTTGATTCGGCTTTAGAATACCTTAATAGAAACATTGAACACAATAACGCAACCAATGTTACGGTTATTAAGGGTGATGTTTTAGCGGGTGACGGAAGTGACGGTGTTTACAATTTAATTGTAAGCAACCCGCCGTATATTCCGCCTTGTGAAATGGAAATAATATCCCCCGAAACACGCTTTGAACCGAAAACCGCACTTTTGGGCGGACAGGACGGAATGTTGTTTTACAAAGCGATTGTAAAAGAATATAAAAACAGTTTAACAAAGGGCGGTATGCTTGCTTTTGAAGTAGGAATAAACGAGGACCGAAAGGTAGCGGAAATTCTGAAAACCGCCGATTTTAAAAATATAACCGTTACAAAGGATTTTAACGGAATTAACAGAGTAGTTACTGCAATAAAATAAAGGGAAGGAAGATTAAAATGGCTTCAAAAAATACTCAAACAAAAACTGCCGTAAGGTTAGTGGAGGAAGAGGCAAAGCAAAAAGCGCTTAAAACCGCTATGGAGCATATCGAAAAGCAGTTCGGTAAAGGTGCGGTTATGCGTTTGGGCGAAAATGCCGCAATGAGCGTAGAACACATTAAGACCGGTTCGCTTATGCTGGATGCCGCACTCGGTATAGGCGGTATTCCGAGAGGAAGAATTATTGAAATTTACGGTCCCGAATCTTCGGGTAAAACCACCGTTGCGCTCCACTGTGTTGCCGAAGCGCAAAAAGCAGGAGGTACGGCGGCGTTTATTGACGTTGAACACGCACTCGATCCCATTTATGCCGCAAAATTAGGGGTGGATATTGACTCGCTCTTGGTTTCGCAACCCGATTCGGGCGAACAGGCACTTGAAATTGCCGAAGCACTTGTGCGTTCGGGTGCTATTGATATTATTGTTATAGACTCGGTTGCGGCACTTGTTACCAAAGCCGAAATAGAGGGTGAAATGGGTGACAGCCACGTAGGTCAGTTGGCTCGTCTTATGTCCCAAGCACTTCGTAAACTTACAGGCGCACTTTCCAAAACCAACTGTGCGGCAATATTTATTAACCAACTCCGTGAAAAAATCGGTAATGTATACGGTAATCCGGAAGTTACCACCGGCGGTAGGGCGCTTAAGTTCTATTCTTCGGTACGTATTGACGTAAGAAAAGGCGAACCGATTAAAGACGGCAGCGAAGTTATAGGTGTTCATACCAAAGCAAAAATCGTTAAAAATAAGGTAGCACCCCCCTTTAAACTTGCGGAATTTGATATTCTGTACGGCAAGGGAATTTGCCACACCGGCGAAATTATAGACGCAGGCGTGGAATTCGGGGTTGTTAAAAAGTCGGGCGCTTGGTTCTATTACGGCGAAACCCGTTTAGGTCAAGGCAGGGACAATGTTAAAAAATTACTTGAAGACAATGCGGAACTTGCCAAAGAAATTGAAGATAAAATTACTGCGGTTATGACCGAAAACGGCAGTAAACTGCCCGCCGCCGCAGAAGAAGACGACGAATATATTATGCCCACCGAACCCACGGCACGTCCTCATAAGTCTATAGATATTGATATTGCGGTTGATGACTGATGACGGTTACCGATATAAAAAAAGATAAACTTCATTTAAACCGCCTTTTGTTGGACGGGAAGAGAGAAGTTTTATTGGATAAAGATGTATGCAGCGAAAACTGCCTGAAAACAGGTACACAAATCAGTGAAGACGAGTTGGAACAACTGATATTCACTTCGGATTATGTAAGGGCAAAATCCCGTGCTATATGGTATCTTGACCGTAGCGACCATACCGAAAAGGCACTTTATAACAAACTTTTAAGAGCGGGGTTTAAACCAAAACCCTCCAGTAAGGTTATTGCCCGATTAAAAGAGGTCGGTTTGATTGACGATTTACGCTATGCCGAAAATTACGCAAACCGACTGATAGAAAGTAATGTTTCCAAGCGTGAAGCGTTGCAAAAACTTCTTTTAAAAGGTGTTCCCTACGATTTGGCAAAATCGGTTTTAAGTGACTGCGAAATCGACCAGGAAACCCAAATAAAAAACCTGTTGGAAAAGAAATACAAAACCAAACTTACCGCCGAAAACGGTCCGCAAAAGGTGTATGCCGCTTTGGTGCGTAAGGGCTTTTCCTACGGTGCGGTTAAATCCGCATTAAATAAGTATATTGAAGAATCAGAGGAAGACTATGTATAAAATCAGTATGGTGTCGCTCGGTTGCCCTAAAAATCAGGTAGATGCCGAAATGATGCTTTATTCACTAAAACAGGCAGGGTTTGAAATTTGTTCCGAAGAGGCAAACGCCGACGCAATTATTGTAAATACCTGCGGTTTTATTGAGGAAGCCAAGGCAGAGGCAATTGAAAACATTTTGGAGGCGGCAAAATATAAGCAGGGCGGTAACTGTAAGGCACTTATTGTAACCGGTTGCTTGGCAGAAAGATATAAAGACGATGTAACCGAAGAAATCCCCGAAGTTGACGTTTGCGTGGGTATCGGCTCTAACGGTAAAATTGCCGACATTGTAAAAAGCGCAATAGAGGGCAAAAAGCAAAACCGTTACGGCGAAAAAAAGGACCTTGACCTTAACGGCAAAAGGATTTTGGGCGGTTATCCCTTTAGCACCTATTTAAAGGTTGCCGACGGATGCGATAACTGTTGCACCTACTGCGCTATTCCTAAAATACGGGGAAAAATGCGCAGCCGCAAGATAGAGGACTGCATTGCCGAGGCGAAAACTTTAGCCGAAAACGGCGTAAAGGAACTGATCGTGGTAGCGCAGGATACTACCGCCTACGGAACCGATATTTACGGCAAACCGATGCTTTCAAAACTACTTTCGGAACTTTGCAAAATCGACGGTCTTAAATGGATTAGAACCCTTTACACATATCCCGAAAAAATTACCGACGAACTGCTTGATACCATTGCGCAAGAACCCAAACTTTTAAAATATTTAGATATGCCTATACAACACGTAAACGGCGAAATTTTAAAAAGAATGAACCGAAAGGGAAACCAAGAAACCCTAACCGCCCTAATAAACAAAATTAGGGCAAAAATCCCTGATATTACCCTTAGAACCACCCTTATTACCGGTTTCCCCGGTGAAACGAAGGAGCAGTTTTCCGAACTTGCACAGTTTGTAAAGGATATTCGGTTTGACCGACTGGGTTGCTTTACCTATTCCGCCGAAGAAGGTACAGCGGCGGCAGAGTTTGACAACCAAATAGACGAACAAACCAAAGTTGACCGAATGGAAAACATAATGGATATGCAAATGACCATTGCGGCAGAGAAAAACGAAGAAAAAATCGGAACAACTGCCGAAGTTATAATAGAGGGTTGGGACGATTATATTAAATGTTACTTTGGCAGAACGGTTTACGATGCCCCCGAAGTTGACGGAAAAATTTTCTTTATGGCAAAAAAACAGCACAAAATAGGCGATTTTGTAAATGTTAGAATAAACGATTGTTTGGATTACGATTTGTTAGGAGAAGAAGAATGAACACACCCAATAAATTAACACTCGGCAGAATGATTGCAACCCCTGTTTTTATGGCAACTATGCTTATAAAATTCCCCTGTCACTATCTTGTTTCGTTAATAATTTTTATTGTAGCTTCTTTGACCGATATGATAGACGGAAAAATGGCAAGAAAATATAACCTTGTAACCGATTTCGGCAAATTTTTGGACCCCCTTGCCGATAAAATGCTTACAACTGCGGCTTATTTAGGGTTTATTTGTATGTTTGCCGACAAATACGGTTACTGTTTACAAATGACCGCCATTACCTTTATTGTTCTCTTTAGGGAGTTTATGGTTTCCTCTATCCGTCTTGTGGTGGTATCAAGCGGGGGCAAGGTTATTGCCGCAAATATTTGGGGCAAACTTAAAACCGTAAGCCAAATGGCAGGCATAATTTTGGCTCTTTTAGCTTACACTCTTATTAAGGATTTCGGTATTACTTCCATTAAACCGATATGCGATGTCGTTATAATTATTCTCTTTTGGATTTCTACGGTTCTTTGTGCTGTTTCGGGTATTATTTACCTTTGGGGTTCAAAGGAATATATAAATTCTTCCAAATAGGTGTTGTAATGTTTCAAAGATTAAAAGAAGATATTAAAGCGTTCAAAGACCGTGACCCTGCCGCTAAAAGCAGTTTGGAAATTTTTTTCCTATACCCCGGTTTTAAAGCCATTAGAATGTACCGCAGGGCACACTTTTACTATAAACATAATTTAATGTTTTTGGCTCGCTTCGTTTCCCAAAAAGCCGCAAGAAAAACAGGTATTGAAATACACCCCGGCGCCACAATAGGCAGACGGCTTGTAATAGACCATGGCACAGGGATAGTAATAGGCGAAACCACCGAAATAGGCGACGATGTACTGATTTACCAGGGTGTAACTTTGGGCGGCACGGGTAAAGATGTCGGCAAACGCCACCCTACCATCGGCAATAATGTTATGATCAGTGCCGGTGCAAAGGTTTTGGGACCTTTTAAAATAGGGGATAATTCCCGTGTTGCCGCCGGTGCGGTGGTTTTAAGCGAAGTTCCGCCAAATTCAACCGTTGTAGGCGTGCCTGCACGTGTTGTCCGTCAGGACGGTAAGCGTGTAGCACTTGACCAAATACATATACCCGACCCCGTAAAGCAAAAAATGGACTCTTTGGAGGAACGCATTTTGCAACTTGAAGGGTTAGTAAGCGCAAAAGGAGAATGAAAAATGAAGATTTTTAATACATTAACCCGCCAAAAGGACGAATTTAAACCCATAACCGAGGGTGAGGTTAAAATATACGCCTGCGGTCCTACCGTTTATAACTATATCCACATAGGTAACGCTCGTCCGCTTTGCGTGTTTGACGTTTTGCGCCGTTATTTTGAATGGCGGGGTTATAAGGTAAATTTCATTCAAAACTTTACCGATATTGACGATAAACTCATAAACAAAGCCAATGACGAAGGTATAACAGTACCCGAAGTTGCCGAAAGATATATAGGCGAATTTTGGACAGATGCCAAAGGGCTTAATGTGCGTGAAGCCACCGTTCACCCAAGAGCCACCGATAATATAAAAGAAATTCAGGGAATTATTTCGGCGCTTATGGAAAAAGGTTACGCTTACGAATCGGGCGGAGACGTTTACTACCGTGCTAAAAAGTTTTCACAGTACGGAAAACTTTCTCACCAACCGCTTGATGACCTTGAGGCAGGCGCACGTATTGAAACGGGCGATATTAAGGAAGACCCAATGGATTTCTGCCTTTGGAAAGGCGCAAAACCGGGCGAACCGTTTTGGGATTCGCCGTGGGGCAAGGGCAGACCGGGCTGGCACATTGAATGTTCTGCAATGGCAGGCAGATATTTAGGAAAAACCATTGACATTCACTGCGGCGGACTTGACCTTATTTTCCCCCACCACGAAAATGAAATTGCACAAAGCGAAGCCGCAAACGGTTGCGAATTTTCCCATTATTGGATGCACAACGGTTTTATAAATGTTGATAATCACAAAATGTCTAAATCTTTAAACAACTTCTTCACCGTTCGTGATGTTGCAAACAAATTCGGCTACGAGCCAATCCGTTACTTCCTTATTTCTTCGCAGTACAGAAGCCCGATTAACTATTCGGTAGATATTATAGAACAGGCGAAAAATTCGCTTGAACGGCTTTACACCTGCAGAAATAACATTGATTTTGCTCTGCAAAACGCAGCCGACGGCGGCGAAGTACCTAAATTCGTAGAAACCGCCAAGACCGATTTTATTACGGCTATGGAAGACGACCTTAACACGGCGGACGCTTTGGCGGCAATATTTACCCTTGTGCGTGAAATTAACACCGCCATTGCAAACGGTGCAGGCAAAACAACACTTTTGGCTTGTGCCGATATGTTTGACCAATTAACAGGGGTTTTAGGTCTTGTTTACAACCGCAAAACCGAGGTTTTGGACAGCGAAATAGAACAACTTATCGAAAAAAGAACCGCCGCACGTAAGAGTAAGGACTTTAAAACGGCGGATGAAATTCGTGATAAATTAAAAGAAATGGGTATTATTTTGGAAGATACCCCACAAGGCGTAAAATGGAGCAGAAGTTAATAAAAAAAGAACCTCTCGGCAACGGTTTTTTTGTGTATGTAAGCGCACACCACACCTTTGGTACAGATGCGGTGCTATTATCAGACTTTGCAAAACCCGCCGCCAAAGATAAAATGGTGGATTTAGGTACGGGTTGCGGAATTATTCCGCTTTTAGCGTTAAGGGACAAGCCGCTTAAAAGCGTATATGGGGTGGATATAAGCCGCGAAGCCGCCGAATTGGCGCAAAAAACCGTAAACGAACTTAAAACTTCAAATTTTACGGTTATTAACAGCGATTTAAAGCAACTAAAGGGCAAAATAGACTTCGGTTGCCATACTTTGGTTACCTGTAATCCGCCTTACAAAGCTCCGAATGCGGGACTGAAAAATCCCGACAGCGTAATAGAAGTTGCCCGACACGAAGTTGCCTGCACTTTGCGGGATATAATAGAAGTGGGTGCTAAACTTTTGCAAACTTCGGGCAGATTTTGTATTTGCCACCGCCCCGAAAGGTTAGCCGAACTTATGTCGCTTATGAGTGAATATAAGGTAGAGCCAAAAAGGTTACGGCTTGTTTGTCAAAGAAAGGGCGAAGAGCCGTGGTTGGTACTTGTAGAGGGCAGACGGTGCGGAAAAACAGGGCTTCGCATTGAGCCGACCCTTTATGTGGAAGAAGACGGCAAATTTTCTGAAGAGATGATAAAAATTTACGGAGCGTATAAGGAGGGTTACATAAATTGAGCGGAAAACTTTATGTTGTGGGAACCCCTATCGGCAATTTGTCCGACTTTTCGCCCCGTGCAATAGAAACCCTTAAAAATGCCGACTTTTTGGCAGTGGAAGATACACGGGTGACCGTTAAGTTGCTTAACCGTTTCGGAATAAAAAAAGAAATGCTTGCATATTACGAGCATAACAAAAATTCCAAAGGAAATCTTATTATTGATAGGATTTTAAAAGGAGAAAATTGCGCCCTTGTTTCGGATGCGGGAATGCCCGCAATCTCCGACCCCGGCGAAGATTTGGTAAAAGCCGCTTATGAGAATAATATAACGGTTGAGTCTGTTCCGGGTCCCAGTGCTTTAATAACCGCTCTTGCAATTTCGGGAATGCCGAGCGGACGGTTTTGTTTTGAAGGGTTTTTAACCATGAACAAAATCGGAAGACGGGAGCATTTAGAATCACTTAAAACCGAAAAACGCACAATGATTTTTTACGAAGCGCCCCATAAACTTTCAGCGACGCTACAGGATATGTTAAAAACTTTCGGGAACCGAAAAATTGCCTTGGTGCGTGAACTTACTAAACTTCACGAAACGGTTTTTCATACTACGTTATCGGAAGCAATAGAGCATTACTCCGAAAATGCGCCAAGGGGCGAATTTGTACTTATTGTAAACGGTGCAAAAGAAGAAACCGCCTTTTACAGTATGGAGGACGCTTTAAAAATTGCAAATAAACTCACGGCAGAAGGGCAGTCAACCTCTTCGGCGGCAAAGGAAGCCGCAAATATTACGGGACTTAAAAAAGGCGAGATTTACAAAGCGCTTTTAAATGGGTGACAATTATGGATAATAACAAAGATTTTAAGGATATAGTGTCGGATTCGCACTTAAAAAACAAGGAGTTTGTAGATTTGAGTTCTATGAGTAATAATTATAAAAGCCGCCGCTACAAAAAGAAAAAACACGGCATAGCGGGATTTTTTTCAAATATAGGCGAGGGTATTTCAAACCGGTGGCGTAAAGCGGGAAAACTGCAAAAAGCAGTGGTAATTTCGCTTACTTCGGTTATTGCTGTTTTGCTTGCCGGTATAATTTTCGTTTCAACATATTTCAATTACAATTACAACAAAATCACAGATGATAACAGCGAATTGGGTTTCGAGGAAGTAATAGATAAAAACGTAATGAATATTGCCTTGTTCGGTATAGATTCACGCAGCAGCGGATTTAAAGGCAATTCGGACAGTATAATGGTGCTTTCGCTTAATTTTGACAAAAAGGAAGTAAAAATTGTTTCCATTATGCGTGACTCGCTTGTTAAGATTGATAAAAAGGGTAAAACCACCTATAACAAAATTAACAGCGCTTACGCCTACGGCGGACCGGAACTTGCAATTAAAACCATAAACGAAAACTTCGGACTTGATATTTCGGAATACGCTACCGTTAATTTCGAGGGTATGATGGATATTATAGACGCAGTAGGCGGAATTGATGCCGAACTTACCTCAAAAGAAGTTGTGTCCGCCAGTAAAAATGTTTATTTGCTAAACGGTTTAATTACGGACATTTGTTCAAGAATAGGTGAAGACCCAAAGAAGCATTATATTTTAACCCCAGGCAAGCACCACTTAAACGGTATTCAGGCGGTGGCTTATTCAAGAATAAGAAAAGCACCTAACGTTTGGGGTACAAACAATGACTACGGCAGAACCGACCGCCAGCGTTATGTAATGGAACAACTCTTTAACAAGGCGGTAACCCTTAATAAATCAAATTATATTAAGTTGGCTAAATCTTTAATCCCCTGCAGCGAAACTTCGCTTTCATACAGTGATATTATAGGTCTTGCTACCGGTATTTTGCTCAAATCCCCTACATTCCAGCAGTCAAGAATTCCGTTGGACCAATATCAAATGTCTACACCTAACATAAGCGGTGTCGGCTCTTGCGTTTATTATGACCTGAATTATGCCTCTAAAGTTTTACACGCATTTTTGTATGACGATATCAAGCCCGAAGATTATATAGAACAAAACGGAGTAGAAAAGAACGATTGGTACAAAAACAGAAATAATACTTCTTCGGGAAACGGATCGTCAAGCAAGTCGACTACTTCTTCGAGCAAACCGAGTACTTCGTCAACCAAACCGGCAACCTCTTCTTCGGACAAATCGACTGTTTCTTCCGTAAACTCTTCTTCTGATACTTCGAGTACGTCTTCGGTTGTAACTTCTTCGGATAAGGACAAAGAAGAAAAACCGCAAAGCAGTGATGTCCCTTCGAGCAGTGAGACGGACAAAGAACCGTCAGATAAAGAAGACACCGACAACAAGGATAACCCCACCGACAAAGATAATTCTGCCGATAAGGATGATTCTTCTAAAGATACTTCCGCAGATTCGGGCAAAGAAGAGGCGTAAAATGAAAAGCAATTGCGAAAACTGCGCTAATTATGTTTACGACGACCAAACCGATGAGTTTTACTGCGAAGTTAATTTAGACGAGGACGAAATGCGTTTATTTTTAACAAGCCAAACCTTTAACTGCCCGTATTTCAACTTTTATGACGAATACGGTATTGTAAGAAAACAAAATTGAGGGAAGCCAATGTTTTATGTTTATTTAATATTAAGTGCCCTGCTTATACCTATTTTGAATAATTTTTTTGAAATATTGGGTTACGGTTATTCTTGGTGGTTAGTGCCGGTTTTGTTTGTACTGTTTTTTATCGGCTTTTTACTTTTACACGCAGTAATATTTGTGGTATCTTTCCTTTTGGGCGGGCAAAAAATTTCACCCGATAAAGCCCCAAAATATTACCGCTTTTTGGCAAAAATCACTGTTCCGCTTTTAGTGAAACTTGCAAGGGTGGAAATAATTGTAGGCGGAATGGATATTGACGATATCCCAAAAGACACAAGGGCGTTGTTTGTTTGCAACCACATACACGATTTTGACCCGATTATAATGTTAGACGTTTTTAAGGATTACGACATTGGATTTATTGGAAAAAAAGAAATTTTTAAAAATATGTCTTTGGTCGGCGATATTATGCACAAACTTTACTGCCTGCCGATTGACAGGGAAAACAACCGTGAAGCAGCAAAAACTATTATAAACGCCATTAAAATATTAAAAGAGGATAAAGCGTCAATAGGGGTTTTCCCCGAAGGGTACACTAACCGAACCGAAGAAATCTTACTTCCCTTTAGAAACGGAGCTTTTAAAATTGCTTTGAAAGCACAAGTGCCTATTGTGGTCTGCACGGTAATGGGTACAAAAGAAATTCCCAAAAGAATGTTTCGCAAAAAAACGGTTGTAAAATTTTGCGTGGCGGATGTTATTTATCCTGAACAGTTTAAAACATTAAACACGCAGGAATTAGGGGATAAAATTCGTAATATTATGGAAACCGAATTAAAAAAGGATGAGGGCTGAATCTCATCCTTTTTGCATAAAATAAAGAATTAAGGAACGACACATAGGTCGTTCCCTACGGCAATATTTTAAATAAAATAAAAATTTGTATCCCAAGCGGGCAGATAGGGGAAGTGGCGGATATACATTTTATATTCGGGGTTAATACCGAGTACCGTTTCGGGAATGGATATTAAATCTTCGGTGCGGTGGTAAGCCGAAATAAGCATTTTGGGTTTGCTTTTTTTAATAGTGTTAGCAGCACCCTTAATAGCAGCTATCTCCTCCCCCTCCACGTCCATTTTTATAAAGGTTGCATCCGAGTTTAGGGAGTCCACCGTAATACAGTCGGTTTCGGTGCCGTTTCCGATTGACGAATTTCTTCCGCCTTTCATATCAAAAAATGCTTTACCGCATTTATCCGAAACACAGGCGTTTACAAGCTCAATGTTGCATAAATTCTCCGTATTGGCTTTTAATTTTTTAAAGGTTTTAAAATCGGGTTCTACTGCGGTTATGTGGGTGTAATCGGGGCAGTTTTTTACAAACTGAAGTACCGTGTCGCCGTTGTATGCCCCTAAATCTATAAAGTTTTCTTTTTCTAATTTTAAAAACGAATCATACGGCTCGTTTGTTTCAACCTGGCATTCAAGCAAATAATCAATTTTACCGCTTATTTTATAGTTTATTATATTTTCAAATGTCTTTTTTGAAATATCGTCGCAAAGGCGGGAATAAACCCGGTCAAAGGACGGCTTGTTATTAAGATAATACTCCTCGGTAAAAAGTCCCCCGCCTATAACCGGTACTTCGGGTGCGTAGAGTTCCTGCTCAGCGGCTATTTTAAGAATGTTTTCCATTACCTCCGGCAACTGACTGCCGAAACAAAGCAAAACGATCATATCCCCGAATTTTTCTTTCGCAGCGGAATAGGAAACTACTTTGTGGGAATGAAAATACTTTTCCCGCACAAAACCGTCACTTGCAAAAACACCCGAAACGGGTATGCCGTAGAAATCAAGCACATTTATTATTTTGTCGGCTCCGTTGCCCATTCCGTACAGCACAATCGGCTTTTTTGCGGTCTGCAGATATTTCCAAAGTTCTTTTTCCATAATAATTTCCCTTTTGATTTAGTAAAATAATTATAACTATTATAATCAATTTTAGATATTATTACAAGTTGACAATTTGAAAATCCTATTGTATAATTAACAAAATAGAATATTTTGCTTTTGGAGGCAATTTATGATAAAAAAAACTATTTGGACAATAGTTTTGGTGATCTGTTTGGGTGTAATTATTGCTTGTGCAGGTTATTTTATAAAATTGTATCTTGAAAGCCGAAAGATTGAAAATTTACGTGAGGATTTTTCGGCTTCTTCAAATAACACTTCCGAAGAAGAGAAAAAAGCCGTTGAAGTTCCGGTGGATTTTGATGAACTTAAAAAAGCAAACCCGGATATTTATGCGTGGATAACCATTCCCGAAACAAACGTGGATTACCCGATTTTGCAAAGCGAAACCGATAATTCTTTTTATTTAACCCACACGGTAAACGGAAAAAAATCGGTTTACGGCAGTATATATACGGAAAATTACAACGCAAAGGATTTTTCGGATTTCAACACGGTGGTTTACGGGCATAATATGAAAAACGGTACTATGTTCGGTTCGCTTAAAAAATTCCGTGACGTAAATTTCTTTAATCAAAACCGTTATATAACCGTTTATATGCCCGAAAGAATTTTAAAATATGAAATTTTTGCCGCCGTTACGTGGGACAATAAACACATTTTGCTGAGCAGAAGTTTTGAAAACGAAATTAACAGAATAACATATATAGAAGATATTTTTTCGGTAAGGGATATAAATTCGCAAATAAAGAAGGATATTACAGTAACCGAAAAGGACAAAATTATTACCCTTTCTACCTGTATGAACGATAAAGAAAAACGTTTTTTGGTTTCGGGGGTATTAGTGTATGACAGTGACCTTGACTAAACTCAAAAAACCGCTTATAATAATAGGTGTTATCGCTTTACTGGTTTTAAGTATTGTATTAAGTTATTTTATCATTATTAAAATCGGTGAAAACCGTCTTCGTAATAAATTAAGTTATACCGACGATAAAATATCCTCGTCGGCCTATGACCAAACCGAGGCGGACGCTTATTATAACGGCAATTCTTATTATTACAATAATGACCTTGTCAACATTCTTTTAATCGGTGTGGATAAGGACAGTGTTAAAGATAAAAACAGCAAACAGGCAGATGCGTTGTTTTTGGTTTCATTTAACCCAAAAGACAATACGGCTAATGTAATCGCCATATCAAGAAACACCTTGGCAGATATTGAAATTTACGATATGAACGGCGAATTTCTGGCTACCGAAAAAACGCAAATTTGTCTTTCTTATGCTTACGGAAAAGATGCCGGCGAATCTTCGTTGCTTACCTGTAAGGCAGTTTCAAGGTTGTTATATAACATACCAATTAGCGGATATTACACGGTTTATATGGATTCTATAGCCCAAATTGTGGATAGCGTAGGTGGGGTTACGGTTACCGTTCCCGAAGATCTGACCGACGTTTACAGCCATTGGAAAAAGGGCGCAACCGTTACTATAACCGGCAAAGACGCAATTGCTTATTTAAGACACAGGAAAAACTTGAGCGAAGACCGTCTTCAAAGGCAAAAGCAGTTTATTTCTGCCTTTGCCGAATCGGCAAAAAAAGCGGTTCTAAAGGATATTTCATTACCGTTTAATATGTATAATAAATTAGCAAAAAACACCGTAACAAATGTTGACGTTACAAGCGCAGTTTATCTTGCATCTGAAATTATAAAGGCGGATTTAAAAATTTTGCAAATCCCCGGCAATGTCGGTTTTAAAGACGAAAAAGAAACCTTTGAGCCAAACGAAACCGCCCTTTACGAACAGGTTTTGGATGTTTTTTATAAAATAAAAAAATAATATTAAAAGGAGTAATATTATGAAAAAATTATCAGCAATCTTATTAACACTTATTTTGGTTTTTGCATTGGGTACAATGGCTGTTTCGGCAGAAAAGGCCAATTCACCCGAAGTTAAAGGCGTTGTTTCTTCAATCGAATCAAAAGACAAATCGGGAAACATAGTTTCTCTTGAAATTGTTCCTATTGACAGAAAGGTTACAACCAACTTCCAAAGTGCATTAAAAGACCTTAAAAAAGAAACAAATGACAATACCCTTAAAGTTGTAGGTCAGTACGATGTTAAAACACTCGGCAACCCTGAATTTCCCGTAACCGTAACACTCGGCGTTTTGGGAGTTTCGAACAAATCCAAAGCATATATAATGATTGAAGAAGGCGCTGTTCAACCCACTGCCGCTGCTGTAGACAGTAAGGTAATGGCATTAAACGCCGTTAACGCAAAGGCATTAAGTGCAGTTCAAAATTTGGCTGTAAACACCATCAACACTGCCGGTGTTAAGGTTTTGGAAACAACCGTTGTGGACGGAAAGGTTACCTTTACTCTTGAAAAGGAAATTAAGAAATTTTCTATCGTTGTAGACGGCACAACCGCACAAAACGTTGAAAAAGAAAACAGCATTACTTCTCCTCAAACCGGCAACAACACTGCCGCTATAGCAGTTACCGTTGTTTTTGCTTTGGTTGCCGCTGCTTTTGCTTTCAAAAAAGTTCGTGCATAATTAAAGTTTAAAAGCAAATGAATCAGAAAGGGCTTTCGATCAGGTCGAAAGTCCCTTTTTTAAATCAAATTGGGGCGGAAAACAGATATATAATAATTCTTTATATCCGATTTTCGTTAATTTTTACATTTAAAAACTACATATTTCGCTAAAATTATATATATTTGTACTTGTTAAATCTATCACAATGTGGTATAATATATATTCGGTAAAATGTTAAATTTTTAACAAAGAAAGGAAAATATCAATGGGTAGAAAAATTACTATTATCGGTGCAGGCAGCGTAGGCGCTACTATTGCATACGCATTATCTTTTACGGATATTGCTTCGGAAATTGTTTTGTTGGACATTAACAAAGAAAAGGTTGAAGGCGAGGTTATGGATATTAACCAAGGTACCGCTTTCAGAGCACCTATTTCTTTTGTTGCGGGCGAATATGAGGACGCAAAAGGTTCGGACATTGTAATTATTACTTCGGGTATTGCAAGAAAACCCGGTCAAACCAGAATTGAACTTACACAAACCAATGTCGAAATTCTTAAAAGCATTACTCCGAATATTGTTAAGGTTTGTCCCGATGCACTTTACATAATGGTAAGCAACCCTGTTGATATTATGACCTATGTATTTACAAAAATTTCGGGTATTCCCGAAAAACAAATTATCGGTTCGGGTACACTTTTGGATACTGCACGCCTTCGTTGCGGTATGTCAAAACATTTTGATGTTGCTCAAAACAATATTCACGCTTACGTTTTCGGTGAACACGGGGACACTTCGTTTATTCCGTGGTCGGCGGCTTATATTTCGGGCGTATCTTTAGAAGAATACGAAAAACTTATGAAAGAAAAGGTAGCCGGTTTCCCCGATTTTAATAAAGACGATATGTATACCTACGTTCGCACTTCGGGCGGTGAAATTATCAACAAAAAAGGCGCTACATATTACGCAGTATCTACCTCTGTTTGCAACCTTTGCAGTATTCTTTGCGCTTCTAACGATTCTATTACAACCGTTTCCACAATGATGCACGGCGAATACGGTATTGAAGATGTATGTTTAAGTACATTAACCCTTTTAGGGCCTAACGGTGCACAGGGTAAAGTGCCTATGCGCCTTACCGATGAAGAAGTAGCAAAATTAAAGCACAGTGCCGACTCACTTAAAAACGTTATTTCTCAAATCAAATTATAATACATATAGGAGTATGTAAAATGAAGTACAGTT
Source organism: Acutalibacteraceae bacterium (assembly GCA_036310925.1). GTDB lineage: Bacteria > Bacillota > Clostridia > Oscillospirales > Acutalibacteraceae > UBA737. The sequence goes on along the minus strand of JAXJQX010000005.1, from coordinate 32,444 downwards.
ATTATCCGGGTTGTACCCTAAAAACAAAAGCAAAAGATTTGGATATGTACGCACGGCTTTCGGCAAAAGAATTGGGCTTTGAATTGGAAGAAATTGAAAACTGGCAATGTTGCGGCGGTGTTTATCCGCTGGGAAGTGACGAAATCGGTTCTAAACTTTCTTCGGTTCGTGCGCTAAACTTCGCCAAAGAAAAGGGACAGGATTTAGTAACCCTTTGTTCGGCTTGCCACCACGTTATTAAGCGTGTTAATGACGATATTAAGAACGTGGAAGACATCAAAAACCGTGCCAATAACTATATGAAGTTGGAAGAACCCTATGGGGGTGAAACCGAAGTACTTCACTTTTTGGAAGTACTTCGTGACCGAGTTGGGTTTGACAATTTGAAAAAAGCGGTTAAAAAGCCGTTGACCGGCAGAAAAATTGCGGCATATTACGGTTGTCTGCTTTTAAGACCGAGCAAGGTTTTGGCGTTTGATAACCCCGAAAACCCCACAATTATTGAGGATTTTATTAAAGCGCTCGGTGCAACCCCGGTTGTATACCCTTACCGTAACGAGTGTTGCGGTGGTTATATTTCACTAAAAGACGGCGAAAAAGCACAAAATATGTGCGAAAAAATAATGGAAAGCGCAAGCGGTTTCGGCGCAGAAATGCTTATTACCGCCTGTCCGCTTTGTCTTTACAATTTAAATAAATGCGGAAAGTTGCCGGTAGTTTACTTTACCGAACTTTTGGCAGAAGCATTAGGAATAAAGGAGGATTAGTATGAGTACCGTGAATAAAGCGGAGTTGATTAAAGAAATCAGCGGTGTTAATCCGCTTAAATGTATGAAGTGCGGTAAGTGTTCCGCTTCCTGTCCTTCTTTTAACGAAATGGATATAAAACCCCATCAGTTTGTATCTTATGTGGTAAACGGCGATATTGAAGCGCTCGTAAATTCGGCATCGCTTACTAAATGCCTTTCTTGTTTTGCCTGTATTGAACGTTGCCCCCGTGACGTTAAACCCGCAAAACTTATTGATGCGGCAAGACAACTTGTTATAAGACAAAAAGGTGAAACTATGTTATCGCCCGACGAAATCCCCGAACTTTTAGACGATGAGACACCCCAACAGTTGTTGGTAAGTGCATTCAGAAGATACAGGAGGTGAGAGTATGCAAAGAATAGGTGTATTTGTATGTCACTGCGGAAGTAACATTGCCGCTACGGTTGACGTTAAAAAAGTTGTAGAAGCGGTTAAAACCGAACCCGGCGTTATTCATGCGGAAGATTATCAGTATATGTGTTCCGAAGCCGGTCAGGCAAAAATTATCGAAGCCGTAAAAGAACATAAATTAAACGGTCTTGTTGTTTGCTCCTGCTCTCCCCGTATGCACGAGGCAACCTTCCGTAAATGTGCCGAAAGAGCCGGCATAAACCCTTATATGGTGGAAATTGCCAACATTCGTGAACACTGTTCTTGGATACATAAGGATATGGACGAGGCAACCGAAAAAGCCGTTATTTTAGCCCGTGCTGCTATAGCAAAGGTAAACCTTAACGCTCCCTTGCAGGCAGGCGAAAGCGGTGTTGTTAAACGTGCGCTTGTAATAGGCGGCGGTATTGCGGGTATTCAAACCGCACTTGACATTGCCGATGCGGGCTTCCCGGTTGACATTGTTGAAAAAGAACCCAGCATAGGCGGAAGAATGTCACAACTGGACAAAACCTTCCCAACACTTGACTGTTCGGCGTGTATTTTAACCCCTAAAATGGTTGAAGCAGCCGCTCACCCCAATATCACAATTCATACATACAGCGAAGTTGAAAATGTTTCCGGCTTTGTGGGCAACTTTACGGTTGAAATCCGCAAAAAGGCAAGAAGTATTGATATGGATAAATGCACAGGTTGCGGACTTTGTCAGGAAAAATGCCCGATGAAGAAAACCCCCAGCGAGTTTAACCGTGGACTTGGCACCAGGAGTGCAATTTACACACCTTTTGCACAGGCAATTCCCAATGTTCCGGTTATTGACCGTAATGCCTGTCTTAAATTTAAAACCGGCAAATGCGGTATTTGTTCAACCGTTTGTGCCGCCGGAGCTATCGACTATACCCAGGTTGATACAATGGTAACCGAAAAATACGGCGCTATTGTTGTTGCAACCGGTTTTGATATGATTAAACTTGATAAGTATGACGAATACGCATACTCACAAAGCAAGGATGTTATCACTTCCTTGGAATTAGAGCGTGTTATGAACGCCGCAGGTCCTACAAAGGGACATCTTGAACGGCTTTCGGACGGTAAAGCACCTAAAGAAATAGTATTTATTCAATGTGTCGGCTCCCGTTGTGCGGACGGCAGAGGAAAGGGTTACTGCTCTAAAATTTGCTGTATGTATACCGCAAAACACGCAATGCTTATCCGTGATAAATACCCCGATGTTAATGTAACGGTATTTTATATTGACGTTCGTACCCCCGGTAAGAACTTTGACGAATTTTACCGCCGTGCAGTTGAAAATTACGGTGTAAATTATGTTAAAGGTCAGGTTGGTAAGGTAATTCCCCAGCCCGACGGAAAACTTTTGGTTCAGGGTGTGGATTTAATAGACAATAAGCAAATTTTAAAGGAAGCCGATATGGTAGTGCTTGCCGCCGCTATTGAACCGAACCCCGACGTTAGAAAGATTGCTACAATGCTTACCGCAAGTATTGATAACGACAATTTCTTAACCGAAGCACACGCAAAACTGCGTCCTGTTGAATCACCTACTGCCGGTATCTTCCTTTCGGGTGTTTGCCAAGGACCTAAAGATATTCCCGAAACGGTAGCGCAGGCAGGTGCGGCGGCGGTTAAAGCAATCGGTCTTTTGGCTAAAGATAAACTTATGACCAACCCTTGTACCGCTAAATCGGACGAACTTTTGTGTAACGGTTGTTCAAAATGTGCCAATGTTTGTCCTTACGGCGCAATTTCTTACGAAGTTAAGGAAATTAACGACCACGGTATAAGAGAAACCAGAAGAGTAGCACAGGTTAATAACGCACTCTGCCAAGGCTGCGGTGCTTGTACCGTTGCCTGTCCTTCGGGCGCTATGGACTTGCAGGGCTTCTCTAACAGACAGATTATAGCGGAGGTAGATGCAATATGCCGATAAATAAAGAATTTAAACCGAAAATTGTTGCCTTTTGCTGTAACTGGTGCTCTTATGCAGGTGCAGATTTAGCAGGAAGCAGCCGTCTTGCTTATCCGGCAGACGTTAAAATTATTAAAGTGCCTTGTTCTTGCCGTGTAAACCCAATGTTTATTCTCCGTGCATTTGAAAAGGGTGCGGACGGTGTTATAATGTGCGGTTGCCACCCCGGTGACTGCCACTATTCAACCGGTAACTACTATGCCCGCAGAAGAATGACCTTGCTTTTCTCAATGCTTGACTATATGGGTGTTGAAAATGGCAGAACCCGTGTTGAATGGGTATCTGCGGCAGAGGGTGTTAAATTTTCCACTACAATGAACGAATTTGTAGAAAAGATTTATTCACTCGGTGAAAATGTAAGATTGGGGGATTTAAGATGCAAAAAATAGTTGAAAGAGCAAAAGAACTTTTGGCTGACGGTACCGTAAACCGTGTGCTCGGTTGGAAAAAGGGCGATATGTGTTTTAATCCCGAACCCGCTTTTTTTGAAACGGCAGAAGATTTGGAAGAAAATTTTGTATACGGCGGTTTTTGCGGTGCAAATTTAAGCAAATATATGATAGATGCCTCTAAATTAGAGGGTAAAACATTGGTTTTGCTAAAGCCCTGTGATACATACAGTTTTAACCAACTTATCAACGAACACCGTGTAGACCGTGAAAAGGCATATATCATCGGCGTTGGCTGTAAGGGTAAACTTAACATTGAAACAATTAAGCAAAGCGGTGTTAAAGGTATTTTAAATATTACCGAAAACGGCGATATGCTTAACATTGAAACCCTTTACGGCAACACCGAAATGAAGTATTCCGACGCTTTGCTTGAACGTTGCCACGTTTGTAAAGGCAAAGAACATAAAATTTATGACGAGTTAATCGGTGAATCGCAGGACACAAGTGACAGGGAACGTTTTGCGGAGGTTGAAAAAATCGAAAAAATGTCACCCGAAGAAAAATTTGCCTTCTTCCAAAAGGAATTAAGCAAATGTATTCGCTGTAACGCCTGCCGTAATGTTTGTCCCGCTTGCAGTTGCAGAAAATGCGTGTTTGACAGTACAAAGTTTGACTCTTCACAAAAAGCAAACACCGATTCGTTTGAAGAAAAAATGTTCCACATAATCCGTGCTTTCCACGTAGCGGGCAGATGTACCGACTGCGGCGAATGTTCACGTGTATGTCCGCAAGGCATTCCGCTTCACCTTTTCAACCGTAAATTTATTAAAGATATTAACGAATTTTACGGCGAATACCAAGCAGGTGCCGATGCAGATGCCAAAGGTCCGCTTACCGAATTTACTTTCGGTGACTGTGAACCGAGCATCGTTAAAGAGAGGGGATAATGTATGAAAAAAATTGCTAAATCCAATTTATCGGCATTATTCGCCAAGATAAACGAAACAAAAGACCTTTATTTGCCGGTTAAAAACGGCGAACAGGTAAACTTTGCCGCTTACAAGGAGGACGCAGAGGTTGATTTAACTACACTTAAAACCGTTAAATCTCCTAAAGATGCCTTCTTCCCCCAAAGCGAAAACCTTTACACCTGCTTTAACGAGCAGGGTAAAATTTCAATCACCCCCGAAGAATTACAGGACAAAGATTTTGTGGTTTTCGGTATGAAAGCGTGTGATATTAAGGGTATCGAAGTACTCGACAAGGTATTTTTATCCGACCCGGTGGACAGTTTCTATGCCGCAAGACGCCAACACGGAATTATTGTAGGTCTTGCTTGCAATAAGCCGGAAGAATCCTGTTTTTGTACAGTTTTCGGTATAAATCCCGCTGAACCCGCCGCCGATGTTGCGGTTTATGATGACGGGGACTTCCTTTATTGGAACGCTTTAACCGAAAAGGGCAACGCTTTGACCGAAAGTTTAGGTGGTATTTTGGAAGATGCGGAAAATACCTCGGTAGAAAACAAGAAAAAGGAAATAACCGCAATAGCCGAAAAACTCCCTTACGCTAATCTTTCGCTTGAGGGTTGGAACGGTGACGCTTTAACCGAAAAGTTTGACTCTCCTATATGGGAAGAACTGTATAAACCCTGCCTTGCTTGCGGTACTTGTACTTTCTCTTGCCCTACCTGTCAATGTTACGATATTAAGGACTATAACACCGGAAACGGCGTTAAGCGTTACCGTTGTTGGGATTCTTGTATGTATTCCGACTTTACAATGATGGCACACGGCAACAACCGTACAAGCCAAATGCAAAGATTCCGTCAAAGATTTATGCACAAACTGGTTTACTTCCCCGCAAATAACGACGGTATGTATTCCTGTGTCGGTTGCGGACGCTGTGTAGACAAATGCCCCCAAAACCTTAACATTGTAAAGGTAATTAAAGCATTTGAAAAAGGAGGAAAAGCGTAATGTGTGACTGTGATTGCCATAAGAATTATAATTTAGATACACTTATTCCGTCGGTCGGCGTTATTACCGATATTAAAGAACAAACGCCCGACGTTAAAACTTTCCGTGTAAACGCTTTAGAGGGCGGAAAACTTTTTGAACACAAACCCGGTCAATGTGCAATGCTTTGCGCCCCCGGTGTAAGCGAGGGTATGTTCTCCATAACCTCTTCGCCCACAAATAAGGAATATCAGGAATTCAGCATTAAAAGATGCGGTCAACTCACCGAATATTTACATTCCCTAAAGGTTGGCGACCAAATCACCGTAAGAGGACCTTACGGCAACAACTTCCCCGTTGATACGGAACTTAAAGGCAAAAACCTTTTGTTTATTGCGGGCGGTATCGGTCTTGCACCTTTGCGTTCGGTAATTAACTATGTAATAGACAACCGCCAGGACTACGGCACGGTTGATATTCTTTACGGTTCACGTTCGGCAGATGACCTTGTAGGTCTTGACGAAATTCAAAATGTTTGGATGAATACCCCCGGTATAAACGTTCACCTTACAATCGACCGTGAGCAAGAGGGTTGGGACGGTCACGTTGGCTTTGTTCCCTCTTATTTAAGGGAGTTGGAATTTTCCAACGACAAAACCGTTTTGGTTTGCGGACCTCCTATTATGATTAAGTTTGTTTTACAAGGATTACAGGAAATGGGCTTTACAAAAGAACAGGTTTACACAACACTTGAACTTCGTATGAAGTGCGGTGTCGGTAAATGCGGACGCTGTAATATCGGCTCTAAATACGTTTGTAAAGACGGTCCGGTATTCCGTTTTGACGAAATTGACGAATTACCTAACGAGTATTAAGAAAGGTGTAATTTATAATGGAAAATATGGTTAATGTATTTTTTTACGGCAAAAAATATTCCGTTCCCGCAGACCTTACTATTATGACTGCTATGGAGTATGCCGGATATACCCTTAAAAGAGGATGCGGCTGCCGTCACGGTTTTTGCGGTGCTTGTGCTACCATTTACCGCATTAAGGGCGACAATGAACTTAAAACCTGTCTTGCTTGTCAAACACAGGTGCAGGAGGGTATGTATGTTGCAAGCATTCCCTTCTTCCCGAACGACAAAAGAACCTACGATATTAACGAGATTAAACCCACCAATCAAATTATGATGGAACTTTATCCCGAAATTTACAGTTGTATCGGTTGTAACGCTTGTACAAATGCCTGCACACAGGGTCTTAACGTTATGCAGTATATCGCTTATGCACAGCGTGCCGATTTTGAAAAGTGTGCCGAAGAATCTTTCGACTGTGTGAGTTGCGGATGTTGTTCCACAAGATGTCCCGCAGGTATTTCCCATCCTATGGTTGGCTTGCTTGCCCGCCGTCTTACCGGTAAATATATCGCTCCCGAAACCGAACACCTTAAAAACAGGGTGGAAGAAATCAACAGGGGCGAATATGACGAACTGATTGAACAAATTATGCAAAAACCCATCACAGAAATGCAAGAACTTTACAATACAAGAGAAATTGAGAAATAAGGAGGCGCTTAATATGTATACACCGTATCCGGAAAATATGATGGAATCCATCAAAAAAGTGGAAGCATCCAGACAGGCACGTATGGCGACAGAGCCAAGACGTTTAACAGCTGATGAAAAAGATAACCTTTTAAAAGAATTCCATCCGGACTATAAACCGGAAGCATTTGCAGAAATCAAAGTCGGCCCCAATAAAGGCGAAAAAGCACCGTTAGAATTGGCAAATATGCTTCACTCTACAAGCCGTATCTATGGCGAAAACATTGATCTTAATAAAGTGGATTATGATGTGGATGTACTTGTTATCGGCGGCGGCGGAGCAGGTTCTTCCTGCGCTATCGAAGCGCACGAAGCAGGCGCAAATGTTATGATTGTAACAAAACTTCGCATCGGTGACGCTAATACAATGATGGCTGAAGGCGGTATTCAGGCAGCGGATAAAGAAAACGATTCTCCGGTACAGCATTACCTTGACTGTTTCGGCGGCGGACATTTTGCAGCAAAACCCGAACTTGTTAAGAAACTTGTTATGGAAGCTCCGGATGCAATTAAGTGGTTAAATGAACTCGGCGTTGAGTTCGACAAAGAAGAAGACGGCACTATGATCACCACCCACGGCGGCGGTACTTCAAGAAAGAGAATGCACGCTGCTAAGGATTACTCCGGTGCGGAAATTATGCGTACCTTGCGTGATGAAGTTATCAACCGAGGTATTCCCGTTGTAGAATTTACCTCTGCGGTAGAACTTATTAAAGATGATAAGGGTCAAGTTGCCGGTGCGGTTCTTCTTAATATGGAAACCGGTGACTATATGGTGGCACGTGCTAAAACTGTTGTTATTGCTACCGGCGGTGCCGGAAGAATGCATTATCAAGGTTTCCCGACATCCAATCACTATGGTGCAACGGCTGACGGTCTTGTATTAGGTTACAGAGCAGGCGCTAAACTTTTATATCAGGATTCTATTCAGTATCACCCAACAGGAGCAATCTATCCTTCACAAATTCTCGGAGCATTAGTTACCGAAAAGGTTCGTTCTGTAGGCGCTCAATTAGTAAACGGCGAAGGCGAAGCATATATTCACCCGTTGGAAACCCGTGACGTAAATGCATCGGGTGTTATTCGTGAATGTGCCGAGGGCCGTGGCGTTGATGTTCCGGGAGGTGCAAAGGGTGTATGGCTTGATACTCCCATGATTGAAATTCTCGGCGGAGAAGGAACTATTGAAAAGAGAATTCCGGCAATGTTCCGTATGTATATGAACTACGGCATTGATATGCGTAAAGTTCCGATTTTGATTTATCCTACACTTCACTATCAAAACGGCGGTCTTGAAATCGGCGGAGACGGATTTACAAAAAATATTGAAAATCTTTTGGTTGCAGGTGAAGCCGTTGGCGGTATCCACGGAAGAAACCGTCTTATGGGTAACTCTCTTCTTGATATTATCGTTTTTGGCCGTAATGCAGGTAAAGCGGCGGCTAAAAAGTCAAAAGAGGTTACTTTGGGCGAATTAACCCTTTCACATATTGAAGATTACGAAAAAGAACTTAAAGCCGCAGGAGTAGAAACAAATGAAGTTTCTCCGCTCTTGCTTCCTAAATATGCCCGTCACGAAAGGTAGGAATTATAATGCGTGAAATAAATGTAAGTGTTCTTACAGACGTTATTGAAAAACTTTGTATCGAAGCAAATGTTCATTTGCCGAGCGATGTAAAATGCGCTATTAAAACCTGCCGTAAATGTGAGGACGGTGTTATAGCACAGGGTGTTTTGGATAATATTATTGAAAATTTCCAAATAGCCGATAACGAAAACGTCCCCATTTGTCAGGACACCGGTATGGCTTGCGTTTTTCTTGAAATCGGTCAGGACGTTCACCTTGTAGGCGGCGATTTAACCGAAGCCGTAAACGAAGGTGTACGCCGCGGATACGATAAAGGTTACCTTAGAAAATCGGTTGTAAAAGACCCAATCAGAAGAGGTAACACGGGTGACAATACCCCCGCAATGCTTTATACCGAAATTGTTCCGGGCGAAAATATTAAAGTTACCGTAGGCCCTAAAGGTTTCGGCAGTGAAAATATGAGTATGATTAGAATGTTTAAACCCTCCGCAGGACTTGAGGGTATTAAAGATTTTATACTCGAAGTAGTTGAAACCGCAGGCCCTAACCCCTGTCCCCCTATGGTTGTGGGTGTCGGTATAGGCGGCACATTCGATAAATGTGCCTTACTTGCCAAAAAAGCGTTAATGCGTCCGCTCGATTCTAAAAACCCCGACCCTTACTATGCCGATTTGGAAGAGGAAATGCTCCAAAAAATCAATATGCTGGGTATCGGTCCTCAAGGTTTCGGCGGTAAAACCACCGCAATCGGGCTTAATATCGAAACATTACCTACACATATTGCGGGTATGCCCTGTGCAGTTAATATTAACTGCCACGTAACACGTCATAAAACGGAGGTAATTTAAAATGATTAAAAAAATTAACTTACCTTTAACAGCGGAATTGGCAAAAACCTTAAAAGCGGGCGACGAAGTATTGCTTACCGGCACTATTTATACCTCCCGTGATGCAGGTCATAAAAGAATGTGCGAATCTTTGGCAAAGGGCGAACCGCTGCCCTTTGACCCAACAGATGCTACCATCTACTACGTAGGTCCTACCCCTGCAAAACCGGGTGCCGTAATCGGCTCGGCAGGTCCTACAACCTCCGGCAGAATGGACGCTTATGCTCCTACTATGATGTCGGTAGGCGCAAGAGGTATGATTGGTAAAGGTGCCCGTTTACCCGAAGTGGTTGAGGCAATGAAAAAATACAACGGTGTTTATTTCGGTGCTATCGGCGGTGCGGGTGCGTTGCTTGCTAAATGTATTAAATCGGCAGAACTTATTGCTTTTGAAGATTTAGGTGCAGAAGCACTTCGCAAACTTTATGTAGAAGATATGCCGTTGGTTGTTATTATCGACAGCGAGGGTAACAACCTTTACGAAAACGGCAGAAAAGCATATTTAGAACAACGTAAATAAGAAGGTTTTATAAAATGAAGTTATTTGGCGGTGTTGTTTCGGTAAGCGGAATAACATTCTTAATGTTTGCAGTTTTTGTAATTGCCGTTTTGGGTTACGGCTTGGGCAGAGTTAATATTAAAGGCGTATCACTCGGCACGGCAGGCGTATTTATAGTAGCACTTCTTTTCGGTGCGCTTTTTTCCAAAACTTTAAGCGGTACCGTAATCCAAACCGTAAACGGTGCGGCGGTGGATATCAGCGGTAATGCCTTAAAAATAGTAGAAAACATAGGGCTTATACTCTTCGTAACATCGGTTGGTTTTATAGCGGGTCCCAGTTTCTTTAAAGATTTAAAGAAAAACTATAAGTCATATATCCTTTTGGGTATTGTAATTATTTTTATGGGCGGTTTAACCTGTCTTTCGTGTTACTTTGTAGGCCGTAATTTTACCGACCTTTCGGCAAAACAGTTTATGGCTATTTGTGTCGGTCTTCTTTCGGGCGCTTTAACAAGTACCCCCGCTTTCTCGGCATCAAAAGCAACCGTTGCTCCCGAATACGAAGAACTTGTAACGGTAGGTAACGGTATTGCCTACATTTTCGGCGTTATCGGGGTTGTGTTGTTTGTTCAACTTATCCCCAAAATCGTTAAAGCCGATATGGAAAAGGAAGCAAAAAAACTTGTAGTAGAAGCCAAAGCCGAAACGGTAAAAGTAAAGAAAAAGTGCTTTGAAATGGACGATTTCGGCTTGTTCGCTTTCGGGCTTGCCGCTGTGGTTGGCGTGTTTGTCGGTGCAATTAAAATACCTATGTCTTCACAAGGTCTTTCGGGCACCACCTTCTCCTTAACCACAACCGGCGGTGCGCTTCTAACCGCACTTGTATTCGGTCATTTCGGTCAAATCGGCCTTTTGAGTTTAAGGGTGGATAATAAAACCCTTAAAACTTTCCGTGAACTCGGCTTAATGCTTTTCTTAATCGGTGCGGGTATTGCCGGCGGAACAAAGTTTGTTACCTACTTTAAACCCGTTTACTTCCTGTACGGTGCTTTAATGACTATTGTTCCTATGATAGTCGGTTTCCTTTTTGCAAAGTATGTTTTAAAGTTAAGTCTTTTAAACAACTTGGGTTCTATTACCGGCGGTATGACCAGTACTCCTGCATTGGGTACACTTATAAATGTTGCCAAAACCGAAAACATTGCATCTGCCTATGCCGCAACCTATCCGATTGCGCTTATCGCAGTAGTGCTTGTTTCACAATTCCTTATAATTTTATTCTAAAAAGTTTGCATCCTTTTTTTAGGATGCAAATTTTGTAAAATACATTTTACATTTTTAACAGAAGGTGAAAGTTTATGAAAATCGAAAACTTGTTGGTTTTATTTACCTTCGTCGGTGCCTTGGTTGCCTTGGCTTATGTGGCAATTACCGCAAAAAAAGTACTTAAGTTCTCGGAAGGTACGGACAAAATGAAGAAAATCGCCTCTGCAATTCGTGCGGGTGCCAATGCTTACCTTAAAAGACAGTATAAGGTAGTCATTGTTTTCTTCGCCTGTATGCTTGTGATTTTAAGTGCTATGGCATCCTTTAAAATGCTTACTTGGTATGTGCCTTTTGCTTTTGTAACCGGCGGATTTTTCTCGGCTTTGTCGGGATACATCGGTATGAAAATTGCTACCGCCGCAAACAGCAGAACCGCAAATGCCTGCCGTGAGGGACTCAATAAAGGTCTTCGTGTGGCATTTTCGGCGGGTTCGGTAATGGGATTTACCGTTGTCGGTTTAGGTCTTTTGGATATTTCAATTTGGTTTACACTTTTAAAATTTGTTTTCAATTGCGGTCCTTCGGAAATTACAAGCGCAATGCTTACTTTCGGTATGGGTGCTTCTTCAATGGCACTTTTTGCCCGTGTCGGCGGCGGTGTGTTCACTAAAGCGGCAGATGTAGGTGCAGACCTTGTAGGTAAGGTTGAGGCAGGCATCCCCGAGGACGACCCGAGAAACCCCGCAGTTATTGCCGATAATGTGGGCGATACGGTGGGCGACCCGTTTAAGGATACATCGGGCCCGGCAATTAACATTCTTATTAAACTTTTAAGTATGGTGTCTATTGTGTTTGCCGCCCTTGTTGTTAATTTCAGTTTGCTTTAATTTTTAAACACCCTTCACACCGAAGGGTGTTTTTGCATGTAATATAGTAATTGACTTTATGCTTTTTGTTTGATATAATATAGTTAATTAAATTAGGGGTATTGCGTAAAAGTAAAAAAATTGTTTTACATATCGGCAAGGAGCGTTTTTTGTGAATAAAAAAGTGTTGATTTTTTGTCCAAAATTTTTTGGATATGAAAATAGAGTAGCAAATGCTTTCAGGTCTAACGGATATGAAGTTGACTTATACAACGAAAGACCGAGTGACGGATTCATCGCCAAGGTTGCAATTCGCAAAAACTGGCGTTTTTATAAACCGGTAATTAAAAAATACTTAAATCAGGTTATCGAACAAAACAAAGATAAAAAGTACGATTATATAATAGTTTTCAGGGGCGAAACTATCGGCGAAAGAGAACTTTTGCAACTTAAAACCGCTTTTCCGAATGCCAAAACCATTTTCTATTTGTGGGATTCGGTAGAAAATACTATTGAAAGCAAGAAAAAAATAAACATCTATGACAAGGTGTTTACCTTTGACCCTAATGATGCCGAAAAATACAATTTAGTATTCCTGTCTTTACCCTACGGCGAAGAATACACTTCCGAAGTGCCGACTTCCGAAACCGAGTACGATTTGGCGTTTATCGGCACGGCTCACTCCATTAGACCGAGAATTGTAAAAGAACTTAAAAAACAGTGCGAAGAAATGAATCTTAAAATGTTTATTTTCTTCTATTCTCCGCATATTTTGGTTTATTTGTTTAACAAATTATTCAATAAAGATTATAAATACATCAGTTTAAAGGAAATTAACTTCAAGTCGCTTACCACGGCCGAAGTTTGTGATATTTATAATAAAGCCACGTGCATTTTAGATATTAGCCATCCCAACCAAAACGGCACAACCACACGGCCTGTGGAAATGCTTGCCATGAAGAAAAAAATCATTACTACAAACACAAATGTTAAGGATTTTGATTATTTCGACCAAAACGATTTTTTAATTATTGATAAGCAAAATCCAAAATTGGACAAGAGTTTTTTTGAAAGCGAATATGTGCCTGTTAAAAAAGATATTTTGTATAAATATTCGCCCGAAAATTTTGTGAAAACTATTTTGGAAGAATAAACCAACTCTTAATAACTTGCTTGAAACGGAGATTATTATGCGTATAGTAGTTAATGATATTGCCGCAAGTTCGGGCGGAGTATTGACGGTATTAAAAGACTTTTATCAATATGTTAAGGAAAACGACAGGGAGAATGAGTGGTATTTTTTGGCTGGCGATGACTACATTGAACCTACCGAAAATATTCATATAATAAAATTCCCGAAAATCAAAAAAAGTTATATAAAAAGACTCATATTTGATTTTATTACCGGCAGGAAATTAGTCAAAGAACTTAAAGCGGATTGTATTTTTTCTTTGCAGAATACCGTTATTCACGGAGTTGATGTGCCGCAAACGGTATATCAGCACCAACCGTTACCTTTCCAAGATATAAAGAATTACTCTTTCTTTAAGCGCAGTGAAAGGAAAATGGCAGTATATCAGCATTTAATTGGTAAAATAATTTTCCTCTCAACCAAAAAGGCAGATAAACTTATCGTTCAAACCGAGTGGATGAGGGATGCTATAAATAATAAATGTTCGGTTTCTAAAGAAAAAATTGTAAAAATTGCTCCTAATATTGAAAATGCGGATAATCTCCGTGTAGAAGTACCGAGAAAGAATAACTTGTTTTTCTTTCCCACTTCGGCTATGCCGTATAAAAATATTGACTGTATATATAATGCAGCTAAGATTCTTGAAAATAAAAATCTTGATTTTACCGTTAAAATCACTGTACCTGACGGCGAAGAACAAAAGAATATTCAATACATAGGGCAAATCAAAAGAGAAGATGTATTTGCAAATTTATGCGAAGGAACGCTTATTTTTCCGTCTTATATTGAAACATTCGGTTATCCTTTGATAGAAGCGGCTCAAATGGGTGCTATTGTTTTGTCGGCAGACTGTCCGTACGCACATGAAGTATTGGGTGATTATCAAAACGCTTATTATTTTAATCCTTTTAATCCCCAAGAATTGGCACTGCTTATAGAAAAAGTAATAACCGGCGAGATTGAGCGTAAAGATATTCGTAAAAAAGTTGAAAACGAACAAAACACATGGAAATATGTTGTTGATGAAATTGTTTCGGCAAAGAGGAAGTGAAAAAAGTGACGGTTTCGGTTGCGCTTGCATTATACAACGGAGAAAAGTTTATTGAAAAACAACTTGATACTTTACGTCTACAAACCGTAAAACCAAATCAAGTAGTCCTGTGTGACGACGGTTCTTCAGATAACACAGTAAATATAGTAAATGAATATATTAATAAATATTCTTTAGGGGACAGTTGGAAAGTTTGCAAAAATCCCCAAAATTTAGGATACGCAAAAAATTTTTATCACGCAATGGATTTATGTGACGGAGATCTTATTTACCTTTGCGACCAGGATGATATTTGGAAGAATGATAAAATTGAAAAAATGAATAAGGTAATGGAGGAAAATCCAAACATTTCATTGCTTATGTGCAAAGGCGGGGTTATCGGTGCAGACGATAGGGAATTGCACGGGATGATGATAAAAAAAGCAGATGAAACCGAAAAAGTTACAAAAATTTCGGTAGAAGATATAATACGTATCTTCGATTGGACGGGTATGTTAATGTGTGTTCGCAAGGAATTTTTTGAACAACGTAAAAGCATAATTTCCGAAATTTCCGCCCCGCATGATTTTGTATTGGCACTCTCTGCTGCGGATTGTGAACAGTTTTACGTTTACGATTATGTGGGTGCGTATCACCGACGTCACGATAATAACGCCGCAAATGAAGAACACAGGATTTCAAAAATTCTTAACTTAAAGAGAAAAATAAGGGATATAGACAATTATAACGGCTATTTATACAATGTTGCAAATTCAAATATTGAAATACAAAAAAACAGTATGAATATGTTAGAAGAACGTCTTATAAAATCACAGCAAAGAAAACAAGCGTTAGAGGAAAAAAATATAAGAAAACTTTTTAAATTGTATTTTTCTGATGATAAAAAAATGTTAAGACCGATTTCTTTTTTATGCGATACTTGGCTTGTACTGTTTGGAAGGATTTAAGCGTTAGCTTTTGTAAAGTGTGGAGGAAAAAATGAAAAATACAGTAATTTGTAAGAACAATATACATTTCTTGATTTATACATTCATAACAACTGTTATCCTGTCGATGGGCGATGTTTTTTTGGATATAAACCGATTTGCAACAGGAATAATTTTGATTACTTTATCAATAGTATTATATTTTTGCTTGGTTTTTTTTGTTGCAGGCAAAAATTGGTTGGATATACGCGCTGTTTTTCATGGCGTTTGGGTCTTTACAATAGGATTGGCATCTTTTAGATTGACCGATTACCAAGAACGATGGCAGATAAAAACATGGTTGTGTTTGGCACTTGCTTACCTTATGTTTCAGGTTGGGTCACATCTTGGAATAATTTTCGGAAAGACTATTTTTGATAAATTTAAGAATAGGTTTGAAAAAATAAAAATTGATAAACTATCATTTGAATTAAATGAAAATAGGTATTTTTGGATTTGTCTAATAACTACTTTAATTGGTTTGCTGTGTTTTTTGATCAATGTTGCAATACGTGGATATATACCGTGTTTTTCAAATGATATTAACGCATATATAAAATTTTATACTAAATTTCATATTTTTGCGGTTGCATCAACAGGAGTATCCGGACTTTGCTATTATTGTATTGCTACTCAAAAAATAAGTAAATTAAAAAAGGCAATACTCTTATTGTGCATTTTGTATGAAACATTTCTTTTTCCGGTTATGGTTGTTTCAAGAGGCGTATTTATGGCATCGGCTTTATCATTAACTGTCACTGTATTTTACGTTCACAAAAAGAAATTTTTAGTTTTGATTGGTTGCTTGGCTATTATTGCAAGCGTTTATTATGGAACATCGTTATTAAGAAATTATTCAGATGAACAATTAGAAGTTTTTTTTGAACCATCGAAAATTGAAATAAATACGGATTCGGATGATTCAAATACGAATTCGGAAGATTCAAATACGGATTCGGAAGACTCAACTGTCAAAAAAACATTTTCACTGCCACCGAAAGTTGCATTTATTTACACTTATTTAACTGTTAGTCACGATAATTTTAATGAAGCAGTACAGAATTCTAAAGAATACACTTATGGTCTGCATCAATTTTCTCCCTTTAACACAATATTTAGAATTACTGAAGTGGAAAAACGCTTAGAAAATGCAAAGTATTATTTAGTTAGACCCCATTTAAATACGGTAAATCTTATAGGTTTTTTCTATTATGATTTTCATGAGTGGGGTGTTGCGATTTTTATGCTCTTGTGGTCGTTTATTTTTGGTATATTACAAAAAATTACAGAGTTTTCAAAAACACCATTTGTTTTATTAGCATTAGGTAATGCTATGGTTCCTGTGGCATTATGTTTCTTTGCTGGTTGGATGAGCGTTTTTTCTCAATGGATGTTATGGGGTGTCGTATTGATATTTGCGGTAACTTCAACTATAAAAATAGATACAAATAAGAAATTAAAAATCAATTAATTTTTATAGGAGGTTAGAATAATAAATGAAAGGTATTATTTTAGCAGGCGGTTCGGGAACAAGACTTTATCCGCTTACAAAGGTTACTTCAAAACAACTTTTACCCATTTATGACAAACCGATGATTTATTACCCTATGTCGGTGCTTATGAATGCGGGTATACGTGATATTTTGATAATATCCACCCCGCAGGACACACCCCGTTTTAAGGACCTTTTGGGTGACGGAAAACAGTTTGGTGTAAACCTTTCTTATGCGGTTCAGCCGTCGCCGGACGGTTTGGCACAGGCATTCATAATCGGTGCCGATTTTATAGGCGACGATACGGTTGCTATGGTACTCGGTGATAATATTTTTGCGGGACACGGTCTTAAAAAGCGCTTGAAATCGGCTGTGGAGAATGCCGAAACCGGTAAAGGCGCTACGGTATTCGGATATTATGTTGACGACCCGGAGCGTTTCGGAATTGTTGAGTTTGACAGTAACGGACATGCTATATCCATCGAAGAAAAACCGCAAAACCCCAAAAGCAATTACTGCGTAACGGGACTTTACTTTTACGATAACCGTGTGGTTGAATATGCGAAAAATCTTAAACCCTCTGCCCGTGGGGAACTCGAAATTACCGATTTAAACCGCATATATCTTGAAAACGGCGACCTTAATGTTGAACTTTTGGGACAAGGGTTTACCTGGCTGGATACAGGCACACACGAAAGTTTGGTAGATGCCACAAACTTTGTTAAAACGATGGAAACCCATCAACACAGAAAGATAGCGTGTTTGGAAGAAATTGCGTATCTGAACGGTTGGATAACCAAAGATGATGTATTAGAAGTTTACGAAGTTTTAAAGAAAAACCAATACGGTCAGTATTTAAAAGATGTTCTTGACGGAAAATATATAGACATTCTTTAATTTAAAGGAGTAAGAGTTATGAATATTATTGTTACAGGCGGCGCAGGATTTATAGGAAGCAATTTTGTTTTCCATATGCTTAAAAAATACCCGAATTACAGAATTATTTGCCTTGATAAACTTACCTATGCGGGTAATTTGTCTACCTTGGCACCGGTTATGGACAACCCCAATTTCAGATTTGTTAAAGCCGATATTTGCGACAGAGAGGCAGTTTATAAACTTTTTGAAGAAGAAAAACCCGACATTGTTGTAAACTTTGCCGCCGAAAGCCACGTGGACCGCTCTATTGAGGACCCCGGCATTTTCCTGCAGACCAATATTATGGGTACTGCAGTGCTGATGGACGCTTGCCGTAAATACGGTATTACCCGTTACCATCAAGTTTCTACCGACGAAGTGTACGGTGATTTACCGCTTGACCGTCCCGACCTTTTCTTTACAGAAGAAACCCCCATTCACACCTCGTCACCTTATTCAAGTTCAAAAGCAGGCGCAGACCTCTTAGTATTAGCTTACCACCGTACTTTTGGTCTTCCTGTAACTATAAGCCGTTGCTCTAATAACTACGGTCCTTACCATTTCCCCGAAAAATTAATTCCTCTTATGATTGCGAATGCTTTAAACGATAAGCCACTTCCTGTTTACGGTGAAGGCCTTAATGTTCGTGACTGGCTTTATGTTGAAGACCATTGTAAAGCAATAGACCTTATTATCCACAAAGGCCGTGTTGGTGAGGTTTACAATATCGGCGGTCATAACGAAATGAAGAATATTGATATTGTAAAAATTATTTGTAAGGCGCTCGGTAAGCCTGAAAGCCTTATCACCTATGTTACAGACCGTAAGGGCCACGATATGCGTTATGCTATCGATCCAACTAAAATTCATAACGAGCTTGGTTGGTTACCTGAAACAATGTTTGCTGATGGCATTCAAAAAACAATTCAATGGTATTTAGACAATAAGGAATGGTGGGAAACCATTATTTCAGGCGAATACCAAAACTATTACGATAAGATGTACGGTAACAGATAATGAAGGTATTTGTAACAGGAGTTGGCGGTCAATTAGGCTATGATGTTATGAACGAATTGACTGCCCGCGGATATGAAGCGGTTGGAAGCGATATTTTAGATTCCGCCAATTTCGAAAATTATGTAAAACTTGATATTACGGACGAAAATGCAGTTAAAACCGTACTTTGTGATATTAAACCCGATGCGGTAATTCACTGTGCGGCGTGGACTGCGGTGGATGCTGCCGAAGACGAGGAAAATACCGAAAAAGTATTTAAAATAAACGCAAAGGGTACGGAAAATATTGCAAAAGTATGCAAAGAACTTAACTGCAAAATGGTATATATTTCCACCGACTATGTGTTTGACGGTCAGGGGGAAACTCCGTGGGACCCCGACTGTAAGGATTATGCCCCTTTAAGCGTTTACGGAAAAAGCAAGTTAGAGGGCGAAAAAGCAGTAAGCAGTATTTTGGACAAATATTTTATTGTTCGTATTGCTTGGGTTTTTGGCCTTAACGGTAAAAACTTTATAAAAACAATGCTTAACGTGGGTGCAAAGTATGACACCGTAAGGGTGGTTTGTGACCAAATCGGCACACCTACCTATACACTTGACCTTTCAAAATTACTGGTTGATATGGTGGAGACCGAAAAATACGGTTATTACCACGCCACAAACGAAGGCGGATATATAAGTTGGTATGATTTTACCTGCGAAATTTTCCGTCAGGCAGGGTATAACACAAAGGTTGTTCCAGTAACAACCGAAGAATACGGAATTTCCAAAGCGGCAAGACCGTTTAACAGCCGTTTGGATAAATCAAAACTTGTTAAAAACGGTTTTGAACCCTTGCCCGATTGGCAGGACGCCCTTTCACGCTATTTAAAGGAGATTGAGAAAAGTGGGACAAATTAAGGTTACCAAATGCGATATTGAAGGACTTTATATAATAGAACCTGCGGTTCACGGCGATAACAGAGGTTATTTTACCGAAACCTACAATAAGCGTGATATGGCAGAAGCAGGACTTAATATGGAGTTTGTTCAGGATAATCAAAGTATGTCGGTTAAAGGCGTATTAAGGGGACTCCATTTCCAAAAAGAATTTCCGCAAGGCAAACTTGTGCGTGTAATTAAAGGCAAAGTTTTTGACGTTGCGGTAGATTTGCGTGAAAACAGTAAAACCTACGGCAAATGGTTCGGCGTTGAACTCAGCCAAGAAAACAAAAAGCAGTTCTACATTTCCGAAGGTTTTGCTCACGGTTTTTTGGTTTTAAGCGATACGGCGGAATTTTGCTACAAAGTAACCGATTTTTACCACCCGGGGGACGAGGGCGGTCTCGCTTGGAATGACCCCGAAATCGGAATAAAGTGGCCCGACCTTTTGGGTGAATATAACGGCACTGCTTCGGCGGACGGTTACACCCTTTCGGACGGTACACCCCTTAATTTAAGCGATAAAGACCAAAAATGGTTAGGAATAAAGGATACTTTTAAGTTTTAGGGGGAAAAAGAATGAATAACCCTTTGATTTCGGTTATAGTTCCTGTATATAAAGCCGAGGCATATCTTGAAAAATCTGTAAAGAGTATTATAAATCAAACATACAAAAATTTAGAAATAATACTTGTTGATGACGGCTCTCCCGATAGATGCGGTGAAATGTGTGATGAGTTTGCAAAAAAAGATTCACGCATTCGCGTTATACACAAGGCAAATGGGGGACAGTCATCTGCCCGTAACGCAGCACTCGATATTATGGCAGGAGATTATGTCGGGTTTGTGGACTCGGATGACTGGATAGAACCCAATATGTATGAACATTTATATAATTTGATTTTAAAAAATAATGCACAAATTTCTGTATGCGGAGCGAAATTAGAATACTTAAACGGAAAGGTTTCTTATTTTAATACGGATTACCCTAAAAATAAAACAATAAGACAATATGATACAATTGAAGCTTTAACCGAAAATTTTAATAATAGTAAAATCACTTACAGTTTGTGTGATAAATTATATGAAAGTAAAATATTTTCTAACCTTAGATTTACAGAAGGCAAAATCTATGAAGATATGGAAATAATACCAAAATGTTTAGAAAATGCTGATCGTATAGTTTATGACCCAACCCCGCTATATCACTATAACTTAACAGAAGAAAGTACTATTAGAGGTACTTTTAATACAAAGCGTTTTGCAGAAGTTGATGTTGCATTGAAAAGGGTTGAAGATTATAAAATAAGATATCCTCAACTTTATAACACAGCTATGGCATCGTATATTGAAGTATGTTTGAGTGTTATTCATCTTTCAAATGGTGTTAAGTCTTGTGCTGAAAGACGCCGTGAGCTTATAAACTGTTTAAGGAGTAAGCTACATACTAAAACGGTATCACTGCTTAACAAGAAGGCACGAATAAAATTAAAAGTGCTTAGAATATCACCTATTATGTATGAAATTATGATGATTGTTTATGATTTTATTAAGAAATAAGTGTGGAAGCAAAGATGTATTCTTTAATAATAGTTGATTATAATTCGCTAAAAAGTACAATTCAATATGTGTTATCATGTAAAGAAAAACTCGGTGTAATGGGCTCTTCACATATCGTTATTTTGGAAAACGGGGAATTTGAGGGCACTTTGGAGGAGTTAACTTCTTTTTTTGGTGACTATGAAGTTTTTAAAATAGACGGTGTTGAACAAACTATATATAAATTTCGCAATGATTTTCAAGAAATATATTATTGTTGTTCCGGAGCAAATTTAGGATATGCAAAAGGAAACAATCTTGCGATTCGAATCGCAGAAAATATTTGGTCAGACCCTTATTATATAGTAAGTAATAACGACCTTGTTTTTAAGAATAAGATTGATTTGTCATTAGTTAGCAAGGTTTTTGATGAAAATGCTTCGGTAGGAGTGATTGGACCTGCGGTTATAACCCCAAAAGATGAATCGCAGTCTCCAAGATATTGGCAAAGTGCCGTGCATAGACTGATTTTCAACTATTGGATAAGTGCTTTTGGCGGTATTTTCGGTTCAAAAACACGAATGCATCTTTTGAATAAGTATGCAAATGATACTCTCAAAAATGCAGAAAGCGGCTTATGTGATTGGGTTTCGGGTTGTTTTATGTTTATAAGGGCTAAAGCATTTAAACAAGCGGGCATGTTTGATGAAAACACGTTTTTATATGCTGAGGAAATGATATTAACTAAGCGATTACAACAGGTTGGATATAATATATACTATCTTAAAGAGATAGGGGTTATACACAACCACGCCGAAACCACTAAAAAAACAATATCACAGTTAAAAATGTCGGAAATAGATTTTTATGCGAATTATTACTTCTATAAAAATTATGTAAATACTTCTCCAATAATCTTATTTTTAGCTAAATTAAGTTTTAAGTTGTTAAAATGTTGTATATATCTTAAGGGTATTATTACTAATAACAGATAAAGGAAAATTTGAATGTTAGGTTTTATAAAGGAATTTTTACATCGCAAGAAGGAATTACGCAAGTGGAGAGAAAAAAACCCTCACAATAAAACTTTTTTAACAAGCCCGCTATTCGATGCGAATTGCGTGACGGTAGGAAAAGAAAGCTATGGCCCTATAAATGTAGAAATGTCTCGAAACGATATTCATTTAAGGATTGGGAATTTTTGTTCAATAGCTAATGGTGTTACTTTTGTCTTGAGCGCCGAACACAATACCAACCTTGTTTCGACCTATCCGTTCAAAGTTTTATACACAAAAACGGCTCAAAGTGAAGCACTGTCAAAAGGAAACATAATTATCGACGATGACGTGTGGATAGGGTACGGAGCGACTATTTTATCAGGTGTTCATATAGGTCAAGGTGCTGTTATTGCAGCAGGTGCCGTAGTAACAAAAGATGTACCGCCTTATGCAATAGTCGGCGGTGTTCCCGCAAAACTGATTAAATACCGATTTGATAAAGAACTTATAAATGAATTATTAAAGGTTGATTTTTCATCATTAGATAGAGAAACAGCTAAAAAAAATATAAATACACTTTATTTACCTTTAGAAAATAAAGAACAACTTGATTGGATGCCCAAGAAGTAAAATTAAGGAGTAGGTATGAACCAAGAGCCATTAGTTTCAGTAGTTGTGCCGATTTATAATCAGGAAAAATATTTAAATAAATCTATACTTTCAATCATAAATCAAACCTATAAAAATTTAGATATTGTTCTTGTTAATGATGGCTCAACCGACGCAAGTATAAATATTATCAAAGAATACTCTAAAAAAGACAGTCGCATACAAGTAGTTAAAAAGAAAAATGGAGGACTTGTTGATGCTACTCTTGCGGGAATTTCTGTTGCAAAGGGTGAGTTTCTTTGCTTTATGGACCCCGATGATTTATTTGGTGAGAATTTTGTCAAGACTTTTGTAGAAAGTTTTACGGATGAGTGCGACTTTATATCTGCAGGATTTTATTATGATAATAAAGGTGTTTTCTCACCATATTACTTGGAAGAAGACAGATTTTTTACTAAGGAAGAACTTATAAATATAAGAGATAGATTTTTGTTTGACGGCAAAAGCACTGAAATTTCAAATTGCTTTTTTATTTCCCGTTGGAATAAAATGTATCGTACAACTTTGGTAAAAAAAGTGGCAGAAGAATTTTCTGAATGTAAAAATGTTTCTCTCGGTGAAGATACAATTTTTACGTATCTTATATTGAATCATGCATTAGGAGCTAAGACTTTGTCGGTTCCAAACAGTTATTTTTATAATGTTGGAAATCAAAACTCAATGATGAATAAGGGTCAGTCACAGGTTCAATTTTCAAAAAGCAAAAATGCTTTTGAGAAATTATTGAATTTCATTAAAAAATATGGTTCGGACCTATCGCAAGCGTATGCATTATATTATTTTCTTGTGCAAGGGATTATTGTCCGCGCTAAATCTTCAAATATAATCGAATATAAACAAGTTGTTAATGTTATAAAAAAAGATCGCAATTACCAAATTTCCCAAAAATATATAAAAATGTGCAAAAGACCGTTAAAAACAATAGTTAAAGATTTTTTATTGGGAAATTCAATCGGTGAGGTTATTAAATGGGAGTTTAATGTAGCTCGCAAATTTAAGTGCTATGCTCTTTTTTGGATTGAAAAACTTTTGAAAAAAGGGCCTATTAGAGCTACAAGACTATTGAGATTTCAAATGAACAGAGATAATGCTTATAGGGATATGAATTCAAAACTTCCTTTGATAGAGGAGCGTGTATTAAACTTCCTTCAACCTTTTTTAAACCAAACAACAAATTTTGAAGAGTGTCCTGTTGAAAAAAATGTTTTTGTTTTTTGGTGGGATGGATTTGAAAATGCACCCGAAGTAGTAAAAAAATGTTTTGCTTCGGTACGCAAATATCATCCTGATTGTAAAGTGATAGGTGTAGATAAAAATAATTATCAAGACTTTACAGATATTCACCCCAGAATTATTGAGGACTTTAAAAAAGATAAAATATCTGTGCAAACTTTTTCTGATATTTTAAGATTTAATCTTTTGAAAAATAACGGCGGAATA
Organism: Acutalibacteraceae bacterium; assembly: GCA_036310925.1. Lineage (GTDB taxonomy): Bacteria > Bacillota > Clostridia > Oscillospirales > Acutalibacteraceae > UBA737. The sequence goes on along the minus strand of JAXJQX010000005.1, from coordinate 7,991 downwards.
TGGATAGATTCAACAATATTATTCTTGTCAGAATTAAACTTACTTGAAGATTTAAAAAATAAATCTTTCACATCTTTGGAATTTTCCACAAGCCGTGATTTCTTGAAATATGAGGATTATGAATGTTCGTGGTCCGGATTTTTTATGGCATCACGCAAGAACGGACTGTTTGTCCGTGCGGTTGATGAGATTTTCAAACAATATTATTTGAAGTACAAGACATATTCAATTTATTTCTTCATAGACACAGTCTTTATGATTTGTAAAAAGCATGGATTAGACGGAAATGTTTTGGATAAAACTTTGAAGACTCTGGATAATATGTTCACGTTAGCATGGCTATTAGAAGAAAAATATGATAGCGATATTATTGAAATGATTAAAAATACTCCTCAAAAACTTCGTTGGAATATCAGTAATAGCAGCGATGAAAATACATTTTGCGGTTGGTTATTAAGAGAATAGATATGGATATACAAAACAATCAAAATATAAATAAAAATATAGCAACGGGTGTTGTTTGGAAATTTGCCGAAAGGCTTTTTTCGCAAGGCGTCTCTTTTATTGTTTCGGTAATTCTTGCACGCTTACTTGTGCCTGAAGATTATGGTGTGGTAGCGATTGTTATAGTCTTTATTGAAATTGCTAATGTCTTTGTTATAAGTGGATTAAATACAGCGCTCATACAGAAAAAGAACATAAATGAGACGGAAATTTCAACCATATTTTACTGCGGTGTCATTTTAAGTGTTCTGCTCTATATAATAATGTTTTTGGCAGCACCGTTTATTGCGTCTGCATACAACAATTCATTGATAACATCTGTTATAAGGGTATTTGCTTTAAGAGTACCTATAAGTTCCATTCAGCAAGTGCCGTCTGCACTTATTTCAAGAAAACTGGATTTTAAAAAGTTTTTCTTTTCGACAATGGTAGGTGTAATTGTTTCGGCTGCAGTAGGAATAATCATGGCATTAAAAGGTTTTGGAGTATGGTCTTTGGTGGCGCAAAACCTTGTTGCAGCAGTTTTAGATGCAGCTATTTTATCTATAGTTTCAAAGTGGACTCCCAAAAGGAAGTTTTCATTAAGGGAAGCTGCACCTTTAATAATTTACGGAAGTAAAATAATGGCCACCGACCTGATTGGTACGGTGTTTAATAATCTTAATTCGATGATAATAGGTTTAAGATACAATTCTGCGGATTTGGCGTACTATACTAAAGGAAAAACGCTTCCGCAGATGTTTAGAAATAACATATATACCACTCTTATAAGTGTACTGTTCCCCGTTATGTCAAAAGTCGGGGACGATCCACAGCAGGTCAAGGCGGTTGCAAAACGAAGTATTAAGATGTTGGCGTATATTATTTTCCCAATGATGTTAGGGATGATATGCGTTGCTGAAGATTTAGTTATTTTCTTATATACTGAAAAGTGGATATTGATGGCTCCGTTCATCACCATAGTGTGTATTGAATGTATGATTTCTATAATACCTACAATAGTTTTACAAACGCTTAAAGCAACAGGTCACAGCGGGATTATTCTTAAGTTGGAATTTGTTAAAAAACCGATTTTGTTAGTTTCAATTCTTATTAGCATAAATTTTGGTGTTAATGCCGTGGCTTGGACATTACCTATAAACACTTTAATAGAGTTGGTGTTAAATAGTTTGTTCAGTGCGAAAATAATAGATTACAGTATTTCTGAGCAATTTAAAGATATACTTAGCCCGCTGCTTTTATCCTTTGGAATGGGAGCGGTCATCTTATTTGTAAACTTAATAAATATGAATGTACTTTTAAGTTTAGTACTTAAAATATTGGTTGGAATTGGAGTTTACGTTTTGTTTTCGGTTATATTTAAAGTCCAGGAATTTAACACCCTAATAGGATTTATAAAAAGTAAAATCCGCAAATAGAACATCACCCCCCGTAAGGTTTGGACCTTTCGGGGGGGTGGTTTTTACCATTCAATCTCTTTTAAATTTTCTTTTTTTAAAATTTTGTTGGTTTCGGAAAAATGCTTACAGCCGAAGAATCCCCGTGAAGCCGAAAGGGGGCTTGGGTGAACCGCCTTTAATTTGTAGTGAATTGGGTTGGTTATAATCTCTGCCTTTTTCTGTGCGTGTGCGCCCCACAAAAGAAATACCACGGGGGTTTGTTTCTTGTTCAGTTCACTTATTATGCGGTCGGTAAAAATTTCCCAACCCATACCTTTGTGGCTTGCCGGTTGACCTTCTCTTACGGTTAATACATTGTTAAGCAGCAAAACACCCTGTTTTGCCCATTCGGTTAGTTCGCCGTCTTTGGGGATTGGTTTGCCTATATCGGTGTTTAGTTCCTTAAAAATGTTTTTAAGCGACGGCGGCGGTGTTACACCTTTCTTTACCGAAAAGCAAAGACCGTGTGCCTGACCTTCGCCGTGGTACGGGTCTTGACCGATTATAACAACCTTTGTATCCTCGTAAGAGGTGAGTTTTAAGGCGTTAAAAATGTCATTCATATCTGGATAAATCGTTTTGGTGGCATATTCGCTTTTCAAAAATTCACGCAGTTTTAAATAATAAGGTTTAGTCCATTCGTCAGCCAAAATTTCGTCCCAATCGTTATTTAAAGTTACCATTCATACACCTGCTTTCAAAACAAGTATAGCATAAACAAAAAGTCTTTTCAACGGAAAATGAAACGGTTGGTTGAAGTTATAACTTGAACCTACGGTCTTGTATTTTCTCTGCGGAGAAAATACTGCGGTCGGCTCGGTGGCTCTGACAGTCCACCGGACTGTCATTCACTACCACCTCACCCTTCGTTTTATTCGCCCGCGGGCTCATAACCCTGAATTGTACATATTTTCAAATTTTGCTTTCAAAACAAGAACAAACCCCTCGCACCAACGGTGCATGGGGTTTGTTTGGCTTGTCCTTCCAAAAAAGATACACATGGATTTTTAAGAAAAACAGCATAAAACAAGGCTTTCCCAATGTTTTTTGAAAAAATAAGACCTCCGGATTGATTTCCGAAGGTCTTTTGTCTTATTTTTACTTGCTACCAAAAAGGATACAGTCGTTTCTCATCCTTTCACGCTTTTCGATATAAACGTCTATTCTTCGTCTGAGAAGAACGCATCTCTTTCAGCCTTGTTCTTCAGGATTCTGTCTTCATCAGCTCCAACGGCGATTGCTAATGCTACGGAAGCTTCGAAGCGACTATTCATCTCTCCATCAAAAGTTAGAGCAAGAAGAGAGTTGAACTGCATCATCTCGTCGTTGAGTTTACAGATCAAGTCTTGGTATTTGCTATCGAGATTTTGCACAAAGGACAAGCAGTCCTTTTGATATTTTGCGATCAGTTTTTGTTCAGTCGAAGTCAAATAGGTCTTTGAAATTTCATACATGAACATACCCGCCGAGTTACCGATGATTGCTCCCAAGACAGGTATTGGAATGAGCACTTCACCAAGCATTGAGGACAGTGCGCTGACCGCAACATCGAGACAGACCACCTCGCAATTATCAACAAAGTCTTCCTTTGTGATATCGCCTTTGCTCAACTTTCGAGCTTGCGCTGCAACACCAAATGTGGCAGTAACCATCGCACTGGCAAGCGGAGAAGGCACGGGAGTGTAGTTTGTCATTGTATAGACGGCAGCGCCCCTGATTGCACCTTTTCCAGTACCAATCAGCGTGTCCAATCCAACTTCTTTCCAATCGTCTTCAGTGAAGTTTTGTATTTTAGTTCCTGCTTTTTTCTTTTGGTAAATCTTAATTGCAAAGGTGATGCTACCTTCCAGAACAGCGGCTATAGCTGTTGCTTTTACTCCTTCGGCAAGAGTCGGTTTTGATGCGTCTACCGCTTCTTGTCTTATCTCTTTATCTATGTCTTTGACACGTGCTTCCTCTCGAGAAACCGTTTGATCGGCCACTCCAAGCTGAACCTCATCGTATCCAACAACAGCGGGCTTGATCACTTCTTTTATCTGCACGGAGTTTTCAGATTCCCAAGCCTTCATCGCCTTGAAGAGTGTTTCTTCTGAAGTTCTCAAACTTGATCGTGCTGTTTCGCCACGCGTATAAATGTCTATCAGTTTTTCGTATTGATCCTTGGGGATGTCATATGTTCCGCCATCAGCTATAAAGTTCGGATAATCATTTAAGTGATGGCACACAGCTTGAAACGTCCCCTTGATGCCATTATAAAACTTGGACTGGATCATCTGTCCGTCACGGAGATAATCTTCCATTGCAAGTCTGCCAACGCCATCAAAAGTGTATAATTGTTCTTGCCCCTGAACTGCTGCTTCGGCATTGAGAAAACCGACCTGCATATGCTCAGCAACTTCGCCATGCTTAGTAGCAAGTGAACCCAAAATGTGTTTGGGATCAGCAATGAATACCTTGATTTCGTTAAGCGCTTTTACAGCTTTTTCTAAGTTGCAGTCCTGATCTGAGAGTTTGTCAAGGAGAGTCTCCAACCTTAAAACACGCAGATAGTCGATCCAAGCTGCAACGCCTTGCTCTTGTGAGCTTTTCAGAACTTGTTTTGTAGCCATAACCTTATCCTATCTGAGTACTTACTAACTCTGTCAGCGTGAGGGCAAGATTATATAGAACGCTAAGGGCCTCTTTGGTGTCCTCGGGGAGTTCCTTATAATTGCTCTCGGCACAATCCTTAAGCTCGGCATAATAATTGCTTACCGCCTTGCTTTCTGCTTTAATCTTTTTTATCAACGAATCTGCCTTGCTATACAAGATTCGATTTTTGTTGGTTTCTTCCTTTACAAGTTTTGTCTGCTCATAGGCTTTCTTTGCTGTCATTACACCATTGAACAATTTGAAAACAAGGAAAGCGGCTAATACGAGAACAAACAACGCAATGCATACAATCCAAAGAATGATGTTCTTTTTGCAGATGTCCTTCATGAAGACAAACAATCCTATGCTACCACCAGCAAGACCGGCGACAACACCTGCAGTTATATTCTTATTTCTCTCCTTGCGCTTTAAGTCCTTAGTTTCAACAAACTTTTTCTTTTTAACTGTAATTTTATGCTTAATTGCTTTAAATGACCACGGACGATGACGAATGCTCTCAACGAGGCTTTCGACATCAGAAATAAGGACAAGCGCATTATCAGATGCTTTGTCCAGCTCTTTGTATTTACTTTTGAGTTCGGAGCAAACTTGCTTGTATTCTTTGTTCGCTTCGTCCAAAGCTGCCATGGCTTCTTTCTTTTGTTTACTCGCCATTCCTTGACCTCATTTCTGCTAATTCGTGGAATTATATTATAGCATAAAAAAGGCCTTTTCGCAATGATTATGCAAAAAGTGTCGAATATTTGTCAGAGAGCTGTTGATTACAACCATCACCTTAGTCACTACATGGTGATGTCCCCGAAGCCTTCTTCGAGTTCAAAATATCCTGATTCAATTAATTTAAGAGGGATATGCTTCTGGAGAAAGGTGTTGCCCTCCTTCTTCCAACCTTCAAGAACCTCATTTAAGACAAGAGAATAGAATCTGTCTGTTGGGATACTTCTCTTGGCTTCTTCAATAGAGTCAATTCCGTAGTCCCTTCGCGCCTGATTGACCATGAATGCCGGTGGGTTCTCTCTGTAATACCCGAGGCGCTCATAGATGAAGTGTACGATGTCTTCCTCGGTTGGTGTCAACTTGTATTCTTCGACTGCTTCCTGGTTCAATTCCACCGGAGGTATGTTAATTTCCTCTGTTGGTTTCTCATAGACTCCGTTAATTACAATCTCTCCATCTCTTTCGATAGAGACAAGTTCTACTACATCATTCAGTTTGCAATTAAGTGCTCGGCAGATCTTCTCTAAGACCAAAACACTAACATTGTTTCCAACTTTGCCCATTTTCGTGACTGTCGCGATGCTGATATCTGCTTTTTCGGCAAGTTCTTTCTTCTTCATTCCGCGATCAATCAATAATTTGAAAAGGGGCTTGAAACTTGTAACGTTTTTGCTCACGTCATTTGCCCCTTTCAATTCTGTTTCGTTTTTCGATTTGCTTAGTTCATTTTGGAGCGGAATATTCCTACCAACCTTTGTATTGGCGGCATGTTCACTCATTGCCCACTGACGAACTTCGCTCAACTTAAATTTCCAAAGACGTCCTGTGCGGTAAGCCGGCAATTGATTATCTCTTATCCAATTACATACCGAGTCATGGCTTGCTCCAAGAAACTCGCAAACATCCTTCATTGATGACCAATGCTCAACTTCCATGTTGACTCATCCTTTACTTGTTTTGGATACTAATGTTCTTCCTTTCCGACCATACGAATTCCAAGAAGATCTCCCAATTCATCATCACTTGTTCGTAAACATCGACTTTAATACTTTTGCAGTCTTTACCTCCACACCAAGGGATAATACTGACCTCCCATTCTGCTTTTGACCAGTAATAATACATCAAGGAGCTGCGGAGTCTTTCGCCAAATTCTTCTTTGGTCGAACATTCTTTAGTTGCACGCATTATATCCTTCACAACACCGATGTGATTCAGTACATTGTGTTTACCAATGTACCTTCCATTTATGCTGTGATAATATACATTCCACACTGGAAGTGCCATGACATCAACTCTTTTCTAAGAGAGACTGGAATCCTCATAACGCTTGAACTTAAAGATAGCGTCATTCATAAGGTTGGCATTGAAAACGCCCAACGAGCAAAGAAGCTCGAAGTCCTTAACATCAAGACCGGTAACCTTTTTGAAAAGACCAGGTTCAAGTTGCGTAATAACATCCTTAAGAGAACGCTCACGATAATCGGTAAGGTACATAAATACCGGCACACGAGTAGCAAATTTAATGAGCTTCTCCTGGATCTTCTTACGCATTGATTTGTATTCTTTTTCTTCTTCAGAAATTTCCTTCTTTTCCTTTTGTGTCTTTTCGCCGCCTTCTTTTTTAGCCTTTTTAACAGCTTCAGACTTGTTGATGATAGTCTGAATATCCTGATTCAAAGAGCGGAAACCTTCAATGCTCATCAAAGCATCCATAGCTTCCTTGTTGGACATAAGACGAGTAAGAGTGTCATTGTCGACATTAACAAGCAATGCAGATTCCCATCTCTTTGCGAGAAGAGTTGCGGAAGTACCTGCCATAGCAATGTCGAGAACGTCTTGCGCACTAATTTGACGCATAGTGCTACCGTCATAAGCAAGAACAGGGAGGAAGTTAATAAATTCAGCTACCTTCTTTTCGGGATTGGCTTCATTAACATCCAAACGGCAACTATAATCAGAAATCTGACGAAGTGCGCGGTCAAGAGCAAAGTCAAAGACATAACACTCTTGTTTCATAATCTGATCATTGCCGGATTCATCCTTAACTACCCACGGAGACTGCACACGGAATGCTGTCTGGAAGTAGGTTTCGGGAGACTTTAGATTACCATTCGTTGTGGTCTTCACCTTCATTCATCTGCTTGAACCCTTTTCTGCGAAGAATTCTGTGAACATCCTTAGTCCGGTCGATTCTGCTTTATAAAACTGCTCATCCGTAAACCCTTGTAAGCGCCAACACTCAATTGGCATTAATTTACGAATTCTGCCTTTGTGATAGATGCCATGTTTATCTTGGGCAGTAATAGTAAACATGGATTCGTCTGGCTCTTTGAAACGCCGACCTTGCTGTCGCACTTTTTCTCTGTCGGGGGTTAGCATTGCCCGTGGTGCTTCATCTTCAATTAAAACCGCGGAATGCTCACCTCGGTGATTGCTTACGCCCGAATCTTGTCGTGCAGTTATGCATCGAGCAATGTCGGTAATCTTTGGATTCACATTCATATCAATGAAGTACAATCCGGTCTTTGCACCCCAACCACCAGCTCCAGCACATTGTGTACATGCTACTCCATCTGTTTCGTAGACTCGTTGACCTTGTGGTCCAGGGATGAGTTCTTTAAGATTTTTCGCATAGCTGCTTCCGAGAGGAAATATTTGTCCGGCACATCTTGCATCAAG
>JAXJQX010000004.1:0-59255 GCA_036310925.1 Acutalibacteraceae bacterium | reverse complement strand
CTCCGTTCATGGTTACTCGTCATTTCCATTTTAACGGATTTTCTCCAAATATGCTCTACTTTTTTTATTTTTTCTTATTTTTCTCCGTAGGCTCTACTTGGTTACCCCAACATTTATTATAGAGCCTAAAAAAGACCGCTTGTCGGCGGTCAGCGTTTAATCACGGCTGTGACGATTCGTTCAAGGCCGTGCTTTTCTATATACCGAAACACATCGAATAAGTCTCCGAACGAGAGTGCTTCGTTAAAATATTCCGTGTAGTCCTGCGGCGTTTTCAAAAGCGGATATCTGTCGCCTGCATTAACGGCTATGTAGTATTTTTCGTTTTCCATCTTCATCCCTCCGAAATCGCACAAAGTTTATTATATCGGCAGCAGGGTATTTTTTCAAGAGGTTTTTCCGCCAAGGGGCAACTGCGCCTATCCGCTGACAGGTGCCACCTGTCATGATGGAAGGAGAAAGTGAACTTACCCAACTGAAGATAGGTAATCAACAGAAAGAAAAGTAACATTAAATGTTTTTCTATTACAAAAGAAATTTTCAAACCTTTTACAACGGTGTGGTTATAGGAATCCTTTTATTTCCTAGAATAATTATACTGTTCGTCTTATGCATTGTTAAGTGAACTGCCAAGTGTAAAGCATATTGCCGAAATACATCTTACTCACCTCACAAATTTGCTTTATGCTGCTTTCAAAGGTAGTTATGTTCGTGATAAGGCTATTCAAATTTGTGAAGCTGCAAGAAATTTCATCGGTACATATATGCTCGCTAAAGCTTTGGATTTTAAACATATCATTAAACTAATTAAAGAATTTAATAACGAGATTACTGAAATTCAATCCATAAGACAGCACTCAAAGAGACATATTAAACAGCACCTGAGTAAACATTTTACACATAATTTTCGGGTCAAAAGTTGTCGTACCAAATCACCCTAAAGTTTATGCATTGTATATGTTTACTCAGGTGCGAGTCTGTATTGCTTTGAACAAAAATAGTTTTAAAGAAATTGATTGTTTTGATCCTTCGGATAAAATTTATTTTTCGTATGTTTTCTTAATGCGGTTAAAAGGGGTGGCTATGCTCAAAAATCCCTCCAAAAATACGCCGACGAAAAAACAAAGACCATACAACTAAACCGTAACAGACCAATAATCAACTTTCAAATCGGATAATTCAACTTTCGCGGTTGAAGCCGGTATTTCAAAAAAGAAAGTTTTAGGTGTACCGTTTTCAATATTACCTAAAAGGATTTTTTCTTTTTTGAGTTGCATATTATTCTTATCCATGCAAGTATAATATGCAAATGAGTCATCTTCCGGTATCCAAAGCTTTGAGGTGTTTTCAATTTCCAAGGTGACAGTATTTCCGGAAAGTGAGATACTTTTAATTTTGAGTCGTTCATCAAGCGATTGACCGATAACGGGCAACGATACAAATTCTGATGAATTTGATTTATCGACATCATTTTTAGTATCAGTGGATTCTTTTTCTGAGGGAGTGTTGTTTGTTATAGGAATATTGACATCTGATTCTGCTGTATCTGTTGTCGAATTTGAACCGGTATACTTTTCGGGAGATGAATTGACCGATGAACAATTATTGTTCGTGTGGGAGTCAGTAGTTGACCCCCCGAACTCACCGGTTTGTTCTGAAATATTGCTGTCTGAGGAAAAAGAGGAATTCTCCGAACTGCAAACCACAGAATCTGCCCGACCAGATGATTTTTTACAAGCACTCAAGACAAGCGGCAGGCAAACCAAGATGCATACCGCAAAGACCATCGTTATATTTTTATATTTCATATTGATCACCTTACATTGATTTTAATCAAATGTCCATCATCATACATATTAGCCGTTAAGACATATTGCGGTATTATGGCATCAGTACCGTCAATAGTTTTTGCTTTGATTTCAGTGTAAAAATCAGCATGCTGGTGTCCGGTGAAGACACCCTTAATAATGTCGGCATTGTTTTTAATTAGATCAACAACTTTTCCGCTGTCTATAAAACTTTTTACACTTAAGCCGTCTGTATACGGGTCGGAATTCATCATAGAAGTGTAGACCGTATTGCTGTCATCTCCTGTGTGAATTTGTATATGAGCGAAAATGAGCACAGTCAGATTTTTGCTATGGGCAATGCTTAAGTCGTTTTCGAGCAACTTAGCCTGCTCATCATAGAACTTATTTTGTCCGTTATCTAATTGTATTACCATTACCTTATCTTTAAGGATTTTTGAAGTGTAGAAAATATCATTTGTCCAATATTTCTCAAGTACCTTATTTCTTGAGTCTAATGAAGATAAGTCCCGAATTATTCCACCGGGTCTGGCAGAACTATTGGCTCTCACAACATCATGATTTCCTTGAGTAAGTATTGCTGTCTTATCATAATCGCAGATGTATCGTTTCATAAGATTAAGACTGCCATAAGAAAGAGAATCAATAATATCGCCTGTAACAACGGTTTGATCTCCGTATGCTTTTGCAAATTCAAGAGCGTTTACGGTATTAACAAGACTCTTGTCATAACGCTTACGGCTACGGTTATTCAAGTTGTTTACACCACGCCATTTTAGGTTTGCAAGTAAGGCCGGATTTCCCTCTTCAATATCTTCGGCATTTATATAATTTAAATGGTTATCGGTCATTTGAATTACACATACCGAGTCGGGATTTGAGTTTCCTTTAACCGCTTCAATATCAACATCTCTTACAATCAACCCCGTTTTGTTAAACTTGCGGTATGTCATGGCGATGCCGCCGGAACTGTTTTTAATGACATTGTCTGGCATAGTGTAGGATTGATAATTTATCTCATAATCTATAGTTGTAGAAGCTTCGTCATAATCATATTTTTTCTTTAGTGCACTAAGACAGGAATTTTGGATGTCTTTAAGAGGTTCGGCATCCGTTTTACTTATGTCCGCTGTTGACAGCATGCGATCCGCAGCTTCAAACATACTGTCATCAAAACATGTAGTGTATACGATACGACTGTTGTTATTTGCATCTGTGTATTTTATATACCCTCTTACCGCAAATAGTGTACTATATTTTTCTGCACTTATACCCGTGAGGCAAATTGTGTATTGAAGCGAATTGCTTTTATTCTTAAAAATCTTGTCGGCTTTGACAATAGCAGGTTCATATTCTTTTTCATCGTAAGAATATTTACCTACATTAATGAGCTGAGTATCCGTATCGTACATTTGTTTTCCGTCAATACGAAGTTCCGAAGTTTCCAAAAAAGCTGACGGAATTGCGATTGCTCCGTACTCTGTAATTTTGAGTTTAGATTCCTTTAAAATATCATTTCCTAATTCTATGATAAAACGCAAATCCTTTTTGTTGCCACTGCTTTTTAGGCGAACCTGGGTTCCTATCACCGCAAACAGGGATGACGAATTTGAAGAGCTTGAAGAAGTGTCAAACTCTTTATAACACGCTGTGAGCTCGTCTCCGGCTTTCATTTGTCCATCTTTTATAAAAACAGGGGCTGAAGCCTCATATCCACCTGATATTTTCTGCCAACCTATGAAAATTTTACCCGGAATTTCCGGTGGGGTAAGCGTTGTTATATCAATGGCAGTGTCTTGATAAAACTTTATAAGAGATCCGGTGTTCATTACAGAATCATCATCTTTGTAGACAACCTTATAATTGCCAGCCGGAACTGTCAGATAACCGTTTTCGTCGGATTTATAAACTGCGCTGCCGTCTTTTGCATAGGCAAAAGCAGTTTTTTCACTTTCAACACTAAATTTGCCTGAAGTTTCGGTCAAACTCAGAACTCCGCCGGATTGCCCGTGCCCGTCCATATACCAAACACCAACCTTTGCTTCAATCTGCGGAAATTCACCGCTTATATATCCATTTTCGTTTACCACAATTTGAACAGCGGAATCAAAAACAGTATGCCTGCTGTTTTGCGATTCACCTTCAGGTGACATAATTTCAAGATTTCCTACTTGACCGTTGTTGACGGTAATATTCACATCGCCTTTAAATATTGTGTCATGAAATATAGATGGCCTGTCGGCAATTTCGTAACCATGTCCGCCCAAGCGTACATATCGAACCATGGCTCCGTCTATTACGACATTTGCACCGGCCGTGGTTTTACCTTCAGCATCTCTTACATCATTTGTGCCCACCCAAAGCGCATCAATATTTCCGCTTTTAATCGTGGCGTTTTCATAAGAAGTATTATCCTTGTTGGTCAGTCCTGTATAAAATCTTAAGTATGGGTAATCCGCTATAACAACATTTTCATCTATAACAAGATTCCCGCCGTTAGTTTGAATATCTTTGTTATTGACAAGAGAGAGCTTTATGTTTTTAATAGTTACAGAACCGTTTGTGTTAAGGCTATAGGTGAGTTTCAATTCTGAACTACTGTCATTGCCTATTAAAGCAATATTTTTGCTATGTTCCGGAAGATTATAATTATCTTTGTCAACGGTATAAGTTCCGACAATCTTTATTGTGGGATTTTCGTTTTCGCTGCTTTCTAAAAGTGTAAAGGCCCTTTCAAGAGTTTTCAGTGCTTTATCACTGGAATCCCCGGAGTTGTCATCGGAGCCGTTAATTGAGTCTACGAATAGATTTTGAGAAATTTGGGCAGGAACAAAAGTTACGGTATATAAACCTGATTTTGATAATTTTAAAACATCATTTTCAGAATAAAACTTATTGCCGGCTTCGTCCGTGGCAAGCGCGGCTAATCCTTCGGTGGATGTCACTTTAAATTCGCCGTAATTGTCAGTTGGGGAAAGCATACAACCGGTTTTCTTCTCTGATTTTAAAATATAAAGGTTGCCACCAAGACTTTTTATCGTATCGGAGTCGGGCAAGTTGGAAACATTTGTTCCGTTGTTGAGAATTATTTGCACTGCATTTCCGTTGAAGTTCGGAGATTTGTACTCGGCTGAAGAACTTTTATTATCAAGCACTTTAATTCCACCGTATATATTGCCTCCGTTAACGGTTATATTTATGTTGCCTTTATAGCTGTTCTCTCCGCGGTTGCCATCCCAGGCATTACCGCCGATATTTAAATTGTACAATGTACCCGCATTCATGACAAAATCAACGCCGTTTGTAACGCAAGTCCATTCGGTACGGATAACCGATTCACCAAGGTACACATTCCAAAATTTCCCGCCGTTTACAGTTATATTATGGGAAGGAGTGGATGATGAATTGGTATATGAGTTATAACCACCGCTTACGAGTCTGGGTCTGAATGTATTCCAATCATCACTGTTTGTACCGGTTGAAACAACACCTGAACCAAAAACTAATTGATTGCGTTTGGCATGTATGGTATATTGTCCGCCGTATGACAAAGTTATGTTGTCAATGGTTAATGGACCGCCTATATCCAGAATGTCCTTGTTAAGCACGAGTTGATCCTCGTTAGAATTGTTGCCGCACAGGGTTATTAAATTTGTGTGGGCGGAAACATCCGATGACCAATCATATTTTCCGATTATTTTAACAATATGTTCATCCGCGGTTTCTTTATCTACAGATGTTATTGCTTCATTTAAGGTTTTAAATGCTGTGCTTTGTGTTTTTCCGTTGCCGCTTTGTGAAACGGTCGAATCGACATATACTACACCGGATATTTCGTTATCGGCATGATATTTTGTGGCAGAAAAAGTATTGATTGCCATCAGCACACAAAGTAAACCTGTTATTATTTTTTTATTCATAAAAACCTCCGTGTTTTTGTTTTTTAGAACCCCCAAGTTTTTCCGGCGTCAACTTCGTTGTCTTCGCCTTCACCGGTTGAAGTGTAAATCACATCAACGGTTTTAAACAGAATAATATCAACCTCCGGCCGAATAAATTCTTTTCTTATTTTCTCGTTCATTTTATCACCTTCTTTTATATAAGATAACATATTTTATTCATTTTGGAATTGTGATTATTAGCATATATGTTGAAAAACATTGCGAAAATTGTTGCATTAATGTGCTTAGGTATGATAATAATTGCAATGCCGTATAAAAAAGATAGTTATTTATTCTATTCCCAAAAATGTAATTTTCGTATAAAATCGTGGTAAAACCATTACAAAGATGAAGGTGATTTGTGTGATTAAATTAAATAAGGATAAACTTAAGGATAAAATATATGCCTGTTGGGTGGGGAAAAATATAGGAGGAACAATAGGCACGCCGTATGAAGGCAGAAGAACAATAAATGACATTAAAGGCTTTGAAACGCCTCCGGGGGAACCGCTTGTTAATGATGACCTTGACCTTCAACTTGTATGGCTTAAGGCAATGGAGGATTTGGGCCCGAAGGGGGTAAATGAGCGAACTCTTGGTGAGTACTGGCTTTCATATATTACTCCGCACTGGAATGAATACGGAACCGGAAAGAGCAATATGCGAGAGGGCTATGCTCCGCCGATGTCGGGTGAAATCAATAACGAGGAATGGCGTAATTCAAACGGAGCATGGATAAGAACCGAAATCTGGGCTTCGCTTTTTCCGGCTCAGCCTGAGGAAGCTATAAAATATGCGTATTATGATGCTTGTGTAGATCACGGTCTGGGAGAAGGTACTTATGCAGCTATTTTTATAGAAGCCATAGAGAGCGCGGCGTTTGTTATTAATGATATTCGGGAACTTATTAACATAGGTCTTTCAAAGATTCCGGAAGATAGCCGCGTGTCAAAAAGCGTACGCTTGGTTATAGAGGAGTATGAAAAGGGAACAGATTGGACAGATACGCGCAACAGAATAGTTGAAGACAGTAAGGATCTCGGATGGTTTCAGGCACCTGCAAATGTTGCCTTTACTATACTTGGATTGTTGTATGGAGAATGTGATTTTAAAAAATCTCTTCTTACTGCAGTGAATTGCGGAGATGATACTGATTGTACCGGAGCTACTGTGGGAGCATTACTTGGGATAATGTATGGTATGGAGGCGATACCGAAGGATTGGCGCGATTATATCGGTGATAATATTGTAAGCGGTTGTCTTGTTAACAGTATAGGAAGATTCCCGAAAACCTGTACACAGCTTACCGATGATGTTGTGAACTTGCTTCCGGTAACTACGCATCAGAGCTCTTTTGCCCGCAATCCTAAAACACAGGTTGTCGTATATGACGGAAATGATGATCTGGGAGATTTAAAAGCAGAAGATTATTACGGTTCTGGATTTGCAAAGAAAATAGGAACTTTTAAACCATATTCGTTTGTTGCGGAAAATGTTTTTGCGCAGGCCCGTATTGAGCTTGATAAAGCACCGTACATAAAACCCGGAGAAACAGTAACCGGTACGATAACCATTGAAAACAAAATTTTGCTTGAACAAAAACATTTTGCAATAAGATTTATTACTGATGACGGATTTATTGCAACCGGCGATCTCAATCTTCACACCTGTTATATTGATGAAAAATTTAAAGCCCCTGCAAAGGGTAAGTTTTCGATAACGGCACCTGAAGTTGTAAAAGCAGTTAACAGAGTTGTAATCGAAATAACAACAGTTGGGAGATTTACTCCTATATATGCAAATCTTGTTTTAATGGGCTGATAAGGAGAAAAATTATGTATAAATCGAGCAATCTGATTAAAAAACTAGAAAAACCGGTTTTGACATATAAGGATATACCGTATAAAGCGGCATTAATCTTTAATGCCGGTGTAGCGAAAATAAACGGCAAATACATTATGCTTTTCAGAAATGATTACGGCGATTATGAAAAACAAGAATTGGAAGGCACTAATTTGGGACTTGCTTACAGCGATGACGGAATAAATTGGAAAGCCGAACCGCAACCGAACCGAAATTCGGAATTTTGCCCTTTATTCTTACCAGTGTTTACGGAACGGCGGCTCCTTTGTTGTAGAAATGCTTGACGGCTGTGTTTTGGACGGCGGTCAAACAATCTTCTGGATGTTCAGTATGGATGAAGACGGTTCGCCCGATTATCTGCTTGCATGCTATGAAAAAACCCCATATGAGGTTTTGGGAAACGGAGAGGTCAGGATTTTCGGCAAAGAATATCTGCACGAAAGCATAAAAAAGCTTCCTGTCGGAGAGCGTATCTGTTTCTTATATGGAGGGGCAGGTAATTATAATCAGCTTAAAAATTCCGCCGTAACCTTTGAAAACTGCAAAAATGTTTCAATACTTGACATTACGGTTCATTCCGCCGCAGGATTTATGATTGTCGCCTTTCCGAGGTGTGAAAATTTCCGTTTGGAACGGTACCGTGTCGAGTGTCCGAAAGGCAGTAACCGATTGATGTCATCAGATAGAGACGGAATACATCTTTTGGGGGTCGGCGGTACCGTTACAATTAGGGACTGCTATTTTGACGGCTTGGGCGATGACGCTCTTAATATACATTCCACCGCAGGATTCATCGCCGAGGCGGACGGCAACAGCATTCGGGTAATCAATAAAAGATTTGATATTCCTATGGATGAAAACTGGTGCCGCAAGGGGGATATTATCGCCGTATACGACACCTCTTTTGTTAAAAAGGGAAGCATAATTGTCGAAAAATTTGAGGACAGCAGGGTTTATTATTCCGTTTGCGAGGGGACAGCAAGGGTCGGCGATGTGCTTGCAAACACATTCTATAATGCCGAAATACTGGTTGAAAACTGCGAGGTAAGGAACAGCCGCGCCAGAGCGCTTTTGTTCCAGACCGAAAACATTACAGTCAGAAACTGCAAATTTTTCGGAATGTCTTCGGCTGCAATTTTAATGGCTCCCGATATAGTTGGGTGGCACGAAATGAGCCCTGTTAAAAATGTGCTAATAGAAAACTGTGTTTTTGAAAAATGCGGTTTTGTCGGCAATAAAGAAACTAACGCCGTAATCTCGGTCAAAACCTCCCACGACGGCTCACAGCAGACCCCACAGCAAATTCACAGTAATATCACCGTAAGAAATAATGTATTCAAGGACGTGCGGAATAAAGCGATATATATGTCCTCAGTAAACGGGTTTGATATTGAAAATAACGATTTCGGCAGCAAGGATTTTTCGGAAACGGTGGTACTTAAAAACTGCAAGCCGTAACGGTATTCCTCTTTTTGCCTAAAAAATCACTATGCCCGACGGAAAATTGATGCAGTCGGTGTTGCCCGTCAATTCCTTGTTGATCCCGAATGGGTTACAAATTGGTTGAGGACAGACTTGAGGACATTAAGCCCTGTATTTGCTGTCACAGCGGTTGTTTCAACTTCTCCTCTTCAAAGCGACACGCAAATACACAGGATTTAAAAGATACTATGGGTCTATCCCGTTGTGCGCTTAATCCCGAAACGATGCAATCAAAGAAATACCATATCTCGCCTGTATGCTTTCTGTCAAGATGTTCTGATAACTGATGACTGTACAGTTAAAAAGTTGGCGCTTAACAAAATTTCCTTGACAGGAGCATGGGGGAAGGCGTAAAATATGAGTAGAATTGTAGGAATAGGCGCTAATGTGTTCGCCCCCTTTACAATATCCCTACATACCTTAAGGCAGGCGACTATCAGGGATTCAACAGAAGTTCCGACCCTGACCACGCATGGATTGTAAAAAGATAATGTTATTTTAGTAGAGGTATGCTTTTCGGCATATCTCTACTGTGCTACATAAAATATTTTAGAAAAGAGTGGTTTTATAATGATTACGCTGAAAAATGAATTTTTAAAGGCAACCTTTAACGAAGTCGGAGCAGAACTTAAAAGTCTTGTGTCCGACGGAAAAGAATATATCTGGGAAGGCAGAAGCGAAGTATGGGCAGGTTCGTGTCCGCTTTTGTTCCCTATATGCGGCGGACTTAAGGACGATAAATACACTTTCAACGGTAAGGAATACACCCTGCAAAAGCACGGATATGCCCGTTTTAAAACCTTCGAGATTGAAAATAAGACCGACACTTCGGTGGTTTTTTTACATAAATCGGACGATGAAACAAAGAAAAGTTTTCCCTTTGACTATGAACTGAGGGTGATTTACAAATTAAACGAAAAAACTCTTAAAATTGATTATTCCGTAAAGAACCTGACCGACGGCACTATGTACTTCAGTATTGGCTCACACGAGGGATATTATACGCCTGAGGGAATAGAGGATTATGATGTAATATTCCCGCAAAACGAAACCCTCGACGCTTATGTGCTTTATGGAAATTTACTTTCAAATCAGCAGTTGCCGATCATTAAAGACCAGAATTATTTACCTTTATATGATAAGTATTTCACGGTGGATGCTCTGGTTTTTAAGGATTTAAAATCAAAATCCGCCACACTAAGAAACAGAAAAACAGGAAAAGCCGTAAGGGTTGATTTTCCCCAAGATAAGTATTTTCTTTTATGGCATAAGCCCAATTCTCCCTATATGTGTTTAGAACCGTGGAGCGGAATACAGGATATTGTCGGCAGCAGTTACGATATAACCGAAAAAGAGGGTATAATTGCGCTTGACGGCAAAAAAGAGTATAACCATACACACTCGGTTACTGTTTTGTAAAAATAAGTGGATTATCTGCCACGAAACAAACAAATCTCCTATAAATATAGGGGTGATTACGGGTATGAATTTTGAAATTAAGTATTAAGGATGTGAAATAATGCAGGTTTTTTCGGCAACTTTTAATCAAATGCTGGTACTGTTTATTTTTATGGCACTCGGTTTCTTCTTGAATAAAAAGAAACTTATCCCAAATGACGGCTCGGTTGTGCTTTCTAAACTTGAAACATATCTTTTTGTTCCGTGTTTGGTTTTTTCGGTGTTTTACAAATACTGTACCGTTGAAAACTTCAAAGAAAAATCGGTCTATATTCTTTACGGTACCGTGATAATGGCAGTATCACTCATAATCGGCATATTTTTGGCTAAAGTATTTGCCAAGGACGGATATTTAAGAAAAATTTATACATATTCTTTTGCGGTGGCAAATTTCAGTTTTATGGGTAATGCCGTGGTTTTGGGAGTTTTCGGTGAAAAACTGCTGTTTGATTATATGATTTTCACCTTGCCGCTTAACCTGTATGTTTATTCAATAGGTACTGCTTCCTTAAAACCCGATGACAGCGGAAACAGAATCAGTATTAAAGCGTTTTTTAATCCTATTTTTATTTCTTTACTGCTTGGTGCCGTTGGCGGACTTTGCGCTCTTCCGCTTCCTAAATTTTTAACTTCGGCAATAAGTTCGGCGGGCGCTTGTATGTCACCTCTTGCAATGTTACTCACCGGTTTTGTTATAGGCGGGTACAGTTTGAAAAAACTTGCAAGTAATAAAAAAGTATATTTAGCTTCGGTAATTCGTCTTATAATTTTACCCACGGTTTTTATGTTGGCGCTCATAGCCCTCAAAACCGATAAAGCAATTATCCGTGCGGCGCTTTGTGCTACTGCTATGCCTTTGGGACTCAACACGGTAGTATTTCCTGCGGCATACGGCGGAGATACTACTCCCGGTGCTTCAATGGCGCTTGTTTCACATCTTATTTCTATAATTACAATTCCGGTTATGTTTGCAATATTTTTATAGGGAGTAAATTTATGAAATACCTTTTAGGTATAGATTTCGGCGGCGCTTTCTAAAATCGGAATTGACAGCGGCGATTTATTCTGCGAGATAGAAATGAAAGTAGTAGTTTGTATAAGACAGTCTGTTGCAAGGCATTGCCTTGCTTTTTTTATTTTAATCGGTATAATAAACAAGGTTAATACCGTTAAAGAAAGTAAATTTATGATAAATCTAAAGAATTTGCACTCGGCGTTATACAAGTTTTGATTTTAATATTTAAAAATTGGTACTTTAATAATTGATTTAATTGTGTTATAATAACCTCACAGCAGTGGCGTGGAGGCCACTGCAAATGCTTCGCATTTAAGAAAATCTAAGATTTTCTCTGTGAGAACATTGAAACTCTAAATCTACCGAACTGCGGTTCGGTAACGGCTTTGCCGTCTCAAAGACTTGGTCTTTGGATTTGTGTTATACTGTTAGAAAATATGTTTAACATAAAGGGGTGCCTATGAAAAAACAAAAGATTTGGTTTTCTACAACCCATATTATATTACTCAGTTTCCTTTCGGCTATTTTTATAGGTGCGGTACTGCTTTGTTTGCCCATAAGTTCGGCAAACGGTGAGGCAACACCTTTTATTGATGCTTTGTTTACCGCAACAACCGCCACCTGTGTTACGGGGCTTGTTGTAACCCCTACGGTAGTTCATTGGAGCGTTTTCGGTCAGGTTGTAATTTTGGCTTTAATACAAGTCGGCGGTCTCGGTATAATCACGGTTATGTCCGGACTTGCGCTGATTTTGCACCGAAGAATGGGCATTTCAAGCAGTGTGCTTTTGCAGGACGCATTCAACCTTAACACCCTTTCAAAAATCGGTTTGTTTGTTCAAAAGGTTATTTTAGGCACTTTTTTGATAGAGGGTATAGGCGCACTTCTTTATATGACGGTGTTTGTACCGCAGTTCGGTCCGAAAGGAATTTGGATTTCGATCTTTACGGCAATTTCCGCCTTTTGTAATGCGGGTATTGATATTATCGCTACTGACAGTCTTTGCGGTTACGTAAATAACACGGCGGTAAACCTTATTACTATGTCGCTTATTATTTTGGGCGGTATCGGTTACATTGTTTGGTGGGACGTTATTAGGGTAATAAGAGAGCGAAAAACCAAAAAAAGCTGCTGGAAATATTTAACCCTACATAGCAAGATTGCAATTTCAACTACCGCAGTGCTGATACTTTCGGGTGCGGTTTTAGTCTTTATTTTTGAATTTAACAACCCCGAAACCATTGGAAATATGTCGCTTTTCCATAAAATACAGGCGTCGTTTTTTCAGTCGGTAACCACAAGAACGGCGGGTTTTGCAACAATACCGCAGGAAAATTTAACAAATTCTTCTTCGCTTGTCTCAATGATTTTAATGTTCATCGGCGGTTCGCCGGTCGGAACGGCGGGCGGTATTAAAACAGTTACCTTTGCGGTTTTGGCGGCAACGGCATACGCTACGGTTCGTAACTGCAACGAAGTTTCTTTCTTTGGCAGAACAATTACCAAAAGTTCACTTAACAAGGCGGTAAGCGTTGTGCTGGTTTCCTTTTTAATACTCTTTACATCGGTAGTTTTGCTGGCATTTGTAAGCGATGCTCCTTTAATTGACGTTTTGTACGAAGCCACAAGTGCCGTTGGAACGGTAGGCCTTACAAGGGACTTTACGGGAAGTTTAAATGCTTTAGGCAAAATAATTATTATGGCTACTATGTATTTGGGAAGAGTAGGACCGATTTCATTTGCAATTGTTTTTGCACTTAAAAAGGTGAACAGAAATATTATAAAAAATCCAACCGAAGAGATAAGTATAGGATAAGAGGGTGCGTTTTTATGGCTACAAATAAGAATATTATTGTAATTGGTCTTGGCAGATACGGCAGAGCGGTTGCACGGGAACTTATGAACAGCGGTGCGGAAGTTTTGGCTGTTGATATCGACCCGGATGTTGTGAATGCGGCGGCAAGGGAATTTCCGCTTTGCCGTTGTGCCGATATAACCGACCGTGAGGTTGTAAGCCAACTTGGAATGGATAAAATTGACATTGCCATTATTTCTATGGCGAGCAATTTGGAAGCAACCGTACTGGCAATTACCCTTTGTAAAGAAGCAGGGGTGGAGAATGTTATTGTTAAGTGCGGAAGCGAAACACAGGCAAAAATTTACGAGCGTGTGGGTGCGGACAGAACCGTTTTCCCCGAAAAAGAATCCGGCACACGTCTTGCAAAGAACATTTTAAGCAACGGCTTTATGGATATTGTGGAACTTTCCAAAGATGTTTCAATGGTGGAAATTCCCGTTAAACCCGAATGGGTGGGAAAAAACTTAATTCAACTTAATTTAAGAAAAAAATATTCCTTAAATATTGTTGCAATTACAAGAGGAGACGAGGTTATAACCGAAGTCAACCCCGAAGTACCGTTGGAAAAAGATATGAAACTTATTGTTATTGCAAATGTGCAAAAACTTAAAAAAATGAGCAACTAAAAGAAGTGATTTATTTTGAAGCAAAAAATATCTAAAAAAACGGGTGCGGCTTCACTTATTTTATTTTTTGCGAATGTTGTCTTCTTTTTAACAATTTGGCTTTTAAGCCAGTATGACAGTATTTGTTTTGACCAGTTTTTATACCAAATAAAGTCTTCCGCCAAAGGGTCGGACAGTATTTTAATTCTAAGCGGTTTTCTTTATATGGGCGGTTTCGGAGGGCTGCTAACTGCTGCCGAAATCTTTTTGTTCTGTCTTTTTTCGGGCAAAATTCCAAAATTTAACCTTTCGGGCAAATTTTCAAAATTTTTAAGCAAAAAGGCATTACCTCTTGCATTAGTGTTTTTGGCATTGGCGGTTGTGTTTTTTGTTGATAGGATTAACATTATATCCTATGCCAAAACCGCAACTGCAAAAACACAGTTTTTTGAAGAAAATTATGTAAATCCTGCAGAAGTTGAATTAAAATTTCCCGAAAAAAAGCGGAATTTAATCTGCATATTTGCGGAATCTACCGAAAATTCATACGCAAGCCGGTCGGACGGGGGACAGTTTAAGGATAACTATATTCCCGAACTTACCGATTTAGCAAAGCAAAACATAAACTTTTCAAATACAAAGGGGCTTGGCGGTGCGCTTTCTTATGACGGCACAACCTGGACTGCGGCAGGTCTTATTTCGGCTACTTCGGGTGTTACGGTAAAAATTCCCGTAATGACCGGTGCTTATGACCGAATCGGCGGTTATATGAACGGGGTATACACTTTAGGGGATATACTTAATAAAAACGGCTACAACCAGGAAATTATAATGGGTTCGGATTCCGGATTTGCTAACAGGGATTTATACTTTAAACAGCACGGAAATTATGAAATTTTAGATCTTAATGAGATTAAAAAGCAGGGAAGATTGCCGAAAAATTATAACGAATGGTGGGGTTTTGAAGATTTAAAACTATTCCAATACGCAAAAGAAGAATGTATTAGGTTGTCTAAAGAGGACAAACCCTTTAATCTTACCTTGCTTACGGCGGATACACATTTCCCAAACGGATATGTTTGCCCTAAATGCAAAGATGAATTTGATAACAGATATTCTAATGTTTTGCGGTGTTCTTCTTCCCAAATAAGCGAATTTGTGGAATGGGTAAAAACTCAACACTTTTACCAAAACACAACAATAGTAATTTTGGGCGACCATTTGACCATGGACCCAAAATTTATGAAAAATGTTGATAAGGACTATAAAAGGACGGTTTACAACTGCATTATAAATTCGGCGGTTGAGCCGATAAACGAAAAGGAGAGAAGTTTTGGCAGTTTTGATTTATACCCGACTACACTTGCCGCTTTAAGTGTGGAAATTGAGGGGGATAGGTTAGGACTTGGCACAAACCTTTTTTCTAACGAACAAACCTTGACCGAAAAATACGGATTCCAAAAGGCGAATAAACTGATAGCCGGTAAGTCGGACTATTATAACAAAGAAATTTTAGATATGAAATAGAATTACGGCGGATATAAAACCGCCGTAATATTTTTTTACAAAAAGTAAAAATAGTAAATGAGAAAATAAGAGAAAATTAAAGAAAATAAGAGAAAACGAGAGATTACATTTAATAAACTGATTTTTTTAAAAATAAATGTTGACAAGTCATTTTGCTTGTGTTATTATATGTTGGCTGACAAAACGGCAATACTGCCGTTATACTAAATTTTACTATTTTTTTGGAGGTTTTGATTATGTCAACATTTATGGCAAAACCTGCTGAAATTCAGCGCAAATGGTATATTATCGACGCTGCGGGCAGACCGCTCGGCCGTACTGCTGCAAGGGTTGCTGATTTACTTCGCGGTAAATTAAAACCCGAATTTACTCCTCATGTAGATTGCGGCGACCACGTTGTAGTTATCAATGCTGATAAGGCAGTTTTAACCGGTAATAAGTTACAAAACAAATACTATCGTCGTCATACAGGTTACATCGGCGGTCTTAAAGAAGTTAAATACGCTACTTTAATGAACACCCGTCCTGAACTTGCTATGGAACTTGCTGTTAAGGGTATGGTGCCTGATACTACTATCGGCCGCAAAGCTCTTACACGGCTTCACGTTTACTCGGGTACCGAATATGCACAAGTTGCTCAAAAGCCCGAAGTTTACGAATTTTAAGAAGGGAGACGGAAATAATGTTTGAAGCAAAATCTTACTTTTACGGAACAGGCAGAAGAAAAAGTTCTGTAGCACGTGTTCGTGTTTACAACGGTACCGGCAAAATCACTATCAATGATAGAGATATTGACGATTACTTCGGTCTTGAAACCTTAAAACTTATCGTTCGTCAGCCCCTTAATTTAACCGAAACTGCAGATAAGTTTGATATTGTTTGCCGTGTTGCAGGCGGCGGTGTTACCGGTCAAGCCGGTGCTATCCGTCACGGTATTTCACGTGCACTTCTTCAGTTTGATGCTGAACTTCGTCCTACACTTAAAAAAGCAGGACTTCTCACTCGTGACCCACGTATGAAGGAAAGAAAGAAATACGGTCTTAAAGGCGCACGTAGAGCACCCCAATTCTCCAAACGTTAACACTCGTGCCGGCAAAGGGTCATATAACGGTAAAAAACATAAAACTCCGCCCATGCTTGGCATGAGCGGAGTTTTTTTGCGTTTAAAGCGAATAGGGAAATTCAATATTAAAGAAAGGAAAAAGATAATGGAAAAGAAAAAATTTTCAACAAAACAAATGGCACTTATCGGACTTATGACGGCAGTGACCTGTATATTAGGACCGTTGTCAATTCCGCTTCCTTTCAGTCCGGTTCCTATTACGTTTACAAATTTGGCAATTTATTTCAGTATTTATATTTTGGGGATGAAGTCGGGCACTTTAAGTTGTTTAATATATATTCTGTTAGGTTTTGTAGGTGTGCCGGTGTTTTCCGGTTTTAGCGGAGGTGCGGCAAAATTAGCCGGACCCACGGGCGGATACATAATCGGCTTTATTTTTATGGCAATCATTGCGGGACTTATAATCGATCGTTTCCCCGAAAAATATATACTGCACGCTGTGGGACTTATAGTAGGTACTGCTGTTTGTTATCTCTTTGGAACGGTATGGTTGGCAAAACAATTAGGTATGACCTTTATTAAAAGTCTTTCGGTCGGTGTTATACCCTATCTTCCGGGTGATGCCGCTAAAATAATAATAGCGCTTATAATCGGCCCTAAATTAAGAAAAATTATACAAAAGTTATATTAGTATTTTCATCAAAACCGCAAACTTTTTTGTTTGCGGTTTTTGGCTTTTATTTTAAAAAAATTAACATTTTGTTTATAACTATTGCATTACGGTTTAGTAATATGGTATTATATTGTATATTTATTTCATAAAGGAGCAGTGCAAATGATTGAAGTTTCTTCATTAAGCAAGCGTTACGGTACGCACCTTGCGGTAGAAAATGTAAATTTCAGTATCAGTAAGGGCGAAGTTATCGGCTTTTTGGGACCTAACGGTGCCGGTAAGTCTACCATAATGAACATTTTAACCGGTTATCTTTCTTTAACTCAAGGAAAGGTCGCAATCGATGGGTTTGATATTACCGAATACCCCGAAGAAGCAAAGAAAAGAATCGGCTACTTGCCGGAAATCCCCCCGCTTTATATTGATATGAAGGTAAGGGAATACCTTAATTTTATTTATGACCTTAAAAAGGTTAAATTCCCTAAAAAAGCACATATTGATGAAATTATGAAATTGGTTCAAATTGATTCGGTTTCTAACCGTCTTATTAAAAACCTTTCAAAAGGTTACAGGCAAAGAGTCGGTTTTGCCCAAGCGCTTATCGGCAACCCCGATGTACTTATTTTGGACGAGCCGACCGTTGGTTTAGACCCCAAACAGATTATTGAAATCCGTAATTTAATTTCACGTCTCGGCAAAAACCATACAATCATTTTATCTTCACACATTTTGTCCGAAATTCAGGCAGTTTGCAAACGTGTAATTATTATCAACAAGGGCAGAATTATTGCAGACGATACACCGGACAACCTTTCCAACCAATTATCAAAAGACCGCTCGTTGGTTGCAAGAATTGTTTGCGCCGAAGAAGATATGCTTTCGGCACTCTCAACCGTTAAGGGGGTAAAATCGGTTGTATCTTTGGGAAGAAAAGAAGAAAACAGTTTTGACTTCCTAATAGAACCCGAAGAGGGTGTAGATTTGCGTGCGGCAGTTTTTGAGCGTGTGGCTTCAAGGGGTAAAACCTTGTTATCGCTTACAAGTAATAAAGTTTCGCTTGAACAGATTTTCCTGCGCTTAACCGAAGCGGGTACATACGAAGAAGCAAGAAAACTTTTGGGATTTAACGATACAGAAGAAAGTGAGGAGGAAGAATAATGAGCGCAATATTTAAAAGAGAATTTAAGTCTTATTTTTGCACCCCTGTCGGATACATAGTGGTTGCGGCACTTTACTTCTTTTTGGGCCTTTACTTTTCAATGATTTACAGTTACGGTTCGCCGGAGATTGAGATGGTAATTATTTCAATGTCCACCGTAGTAATTTTTGTTATGCCGATTATTACGATGCGTCTTATGAGCGAAGACAGACGGCAAAAGGTTGACCAAGCACTGCTTACCGCCCCGGTTTCGCTTACTTCTGTTGTTTTAGGTAAGTTTTTTGCGGCTTTGGCGGTTTTTGCGCTAGGATTTTTACCGACGGTTGTTTTTGAAATTATTATTTTAAGCAAGGTAAGCGCAAACATTTTGACCTACCTTTATGCCCTACTCGGTATTTTGCTTTTGGGTTCGGCACTTATTGCTATCGGTATGTTCATTTCCTCCACCACCGAAAGTTCGGTAGTTTCGGCTATACTTACCTTGATTGTAAATATTTTGGTACTTTATATGTCCAGTTTTGCACAAATGGTTTCGGTAAATTGGATTGCCAAAATTTTTGAAAAAGCAGCGTTTATTTCGGTATTTGAAAGTTTTGGCGAAAGTGTTTTTTCTATTCCGAATGTAATTTACTTTTTAAGCATTACCGCCGCATTCCTTTTCCTTTGCGTGCGTTCGCTTGAAAAGAGAAGATGGTCTTAAAGGAGGTGCCGTAATGGAAGAAAATAAAAACGTAAACCCCGAAACAGAGGTTACACAAACCGAAGTTAAGCAAGAAAAGGTTAAGAAAAAATTTAAAATAAATTTCAAAAAAGACAATTCTAAACCTAAAAGAATTAAAAACCAAGCGCTTTTAAAACGTGGCGGTTACGCCGTTGGTATTACTGCGGCAGTTCTTGCAGGCGTTATTGTTTTAAATGTTTTAATCAGCGTTTTGGCAGAGCGTGTTAATCTTGAATTTGATATGTCGCTGACCGACCAAAACTCAATGAGCGAGGAAAATATTGATTTTATTAAGAAGTTGGATAAAGAAGTTACGGTTACTATGTGTGCTAAAGCAGAGGATTATACCGGCACTTATATGAATTACTACGCACAGCAGTACGGCGTAACCGAAAGTTATACCGACTATTACAAACAAACCGTTAATCTTATTGAAAAGTATAACAATTATAACAAAAAAATTAAGATTGAATACGTTGATACCCAAAGTACGGAGTTTAACAAAATTTCCCAAAAGTATTCTAAAGACACAATAAACTACGGTGATATAATTGTTACCTGTGCGGTGGGTGATAACGAAAGATATAAAATAATCGGTTATGAGGATATCTATGCAATAACTCAGGACGATACTTATGCCTCTTACGGATATTCTACAAGCACTGTTACGGGCAATAACATTGAAACCGCTCTTACAAGCGCAATTTCTTATGTTACAAGCAATAAAACCAGCAAGGTTGCGTTTGTTACGGGACATTCTAAAAACGATTATTCTAAAGAATATCAAAGTTTACTTAAAACAAATAACTATGAAATTGACCTTATTTCGGATGCAATGGTTACCGATATTTCGGACGAATATGACGCTTTGTTTATTGTAGCCCCAACAACCGACTTTATGGCTTCGGAACTTGACGCTATTTCAAAATTCCTTGATAATGACGGAAAACACCAAAAGGGCTTGGT
This sequence comes from Acutalibacteraceae bacterium, assembly GCA_036310925.1. Taxonomy (GTDB): domain Bacteria; phylum Bacillota; class Clostridia; order Oscillospirales; family Acutalibacteraceae; genus UBA737. Next base: position 39,116 of record JAXJQX010000004.1, on the reverse strand, counting down.
TTTCTTTGCCGATACATCTGCTCCGTATCTTCCTAATTTTTACGGGTTATTGGAAGAATGGGGAATTGCGGTTGAAGAAGGAATTTTGTTTGAAACCAATGCCAATAACTATGTACCGGGTTCACCTACCGTTTTGGGCTCTTATGTTAATACGGAAGATGGCATCACAAAAGGCATAACCACCTGTATTACGGGTAAAAACCTACCTATTAAGCCCGTATTCAGCGAAGAAGGACTTTACAAAGTTAACTCTTTAATCGCAACACCCGAAAGTGTAGTTAATGCACCGGTTGGCACGGCAGACGGTTGGAACGGTGCCGACGGTTATACCAAAGAAAGTTTTTCTACCGTTATTCAAAGCGAAAGAATGAATTATAACTCGGATAATGAAGAAATTAAAAACTTTGTTTTTGCTTTTTCAAGCATAGATTTTATTTATTCCGATTATGCCGAAATGAATCAAATTTCCAACAAGGATATTGCCTTCGCTGCGGCAGAGCGTGCCTGCGGTGCGGAAGATTCAGGCATTTCGTTTGTTGCTAAAACAATTGAAGAGGAAAGTTTTGCCGATTCCGTAACAGAATCATCTGCAAATGTTATTAGGATACTGTTTATGGCACTGTTGCCTTTGGCACTTATTGTTACAAGTATTTATGTTTATATTAGGAGAAAGAATTCATAATGGAAAATTTTCCCGAAAACGAAAATCTAAACGGGCAAGAGGAGTTTTCAACCGTTTTCTCTGACCCGACTGAGCATACAACAAAATCGTTTAAAAACAGTAACAAACGAAGAATTTTAGCCGTTTTATCGGCGTTTTGTGCTTTGGCGGTTTTGGTTGGCGGAACTTTTGCGGCGGTTAAACTTATCCCTAAAAAGAGCGACGAAACAACCGGTCAACCCGAACTGAAAGAAATTGAAGTTTTGTCTCAAAAGGATACCGATTTAAAAAGCGTTACGGTTAACAACAAAAACGGCAGTTTTAAGTTTTACAGCGTTATTACAAAAGCCGAAGACGAAAATAGCGAAGATACGGTTAACTGGTATTTAGACGGTTACAAGCAGGAACTTGTAAGTACAAGCAGTATTTCGACTATTGTAAACAGTATTACAAATATTTCGGCTTCCCGTGAAATCACCGAAAAAACCGCCGAAGAATGCGGACTTGTAAACCCTGTTATCAGTGCCGATGTTGTGGCAAATGACGGCGGTAAATGGAGTGTGCAAATAGGCGGCAAATCGCCCGATAATTCGGGGGTTTATTTAAAACTTTCCACAAAAGATACAATTTATCTTATTCCCGATGCTATTGACGAATCTCTTACATTTGAACCGCTCGATTTAGCAAATACCGATAGTATTGCGGCATTGAGTTTAGACAGTAATTACAGCGATTACACCGAAGACGGTAAACTTAAAAGTTTTGACAGTATAACCGTATCGGGCAAGAATTTCCCAAAAAATGTTATTATTGAACCCAATAATAACAAAATAGCGGAAATGATGCCTTACGTTATCACCGAACCGGTTGAAAGAGTTGCCGAAAATGCCGATAAACTTTTATCCCTTTTCGCCGACGGTCTAACCGTTTCGGGTGCATATTCTTTTGATGTGACGCCTAAAACACTTTCGGATTTGGGACTTAATAATCCCGATTTTACAGCAAAAATTAAGGTTAAGGATTTTACTTATACCTATAAATTTAAACTTCAAAGTGACGGCAATTATGCGGTTGTAACCGATGACAGTATTATGGTTAAAAAAGTTTCTGCCGATTCGCAGGAGGTTTTAGGGTATTCCGAAACTGATTTTTACGCTAATTGGGTGTTTATTGAAAGCATAGATAAAATTGCTAATCTAACCGTAAATTCGGGCGGAAAGAGTTACAGTTTTGATATTAAAGCAAATCCGGATGAAGACTCAGAGGAAGATTATATCGTAGATTATGAAGGTAAGTCGATTAAATCTTCCGACTTCCAAGCATTTTATGAATACTGCATTTCGCTTAAATGCTCTGACTTTGCTACCGAAAGTTTAACTGTGCCCGATGAGGCAAGTTTGATTTATTCTTACAATGACGGCTCAAAACCGGTTACTGTAACCTTTAAAAAAGCAACCGCTACAAAACATCAGTATTATGTAAACGGTAAGCCGATGGGTAAGGTTAATTCTTCGGAATTTAATAAATTGGATAAATACTTGCAAAAACTTGTAAACGGACAGACCGTAACATATAATTAAACTCAAAAATCAGTCGGCTTATTAAAGACGGCTGATTTTTTTATATGGGAAGATTGTAAAAAACTGTAATTAGTGCTTGAAATTTGTAAAAAAAGTGATAAAATAACAAGTACTATTACTTTTAAGGAGTTTGAATTATGGAACAAAATAAAGGATGGCGTTCTAACAAATGGATAAGAGCGGCAATTCCCGCATTGTTACTTCATTGCAGTATCGGTACGGTTTATTGTTGGTCTATATTCAGTCAGGAAATAGGCGATTATATCGGTTTCGGTAAAAGTGCTACCGAATGGGCATTTTCTCTTGCGATTTTCTTCCTTGGTATGTCGGCGGCGTTTTTGGGTAATGTGGTAGAAAAGGATATTCATAAATCTTCCTTGATTGCTACAATTTGTTTCTCGGTCGGAATGGCGGGAACAGGCGGATTTATCTATTACGGCGGCAAACATCCGGGCAGTGTGGTTTCACTTGTCGGTATTTATCTTTGCTACGGCGTTATTATGGGTATCGGTCTTGGCACGGGTTATCTTTCACCGGTTAAAACCTTAATGCTTTGGTTCCAAGATAAAAAAGGTTTGGCAACCGGTCTTGCCGTTGCGGGTTTCGGTGCGGCTAAAGCCATTGCAAGCCCTATTATGAAGTCATTGTTAGATGCTTTGGGCAAAAGCGGAATTTACAAAATGTTCTTTATTTTGGCGGCAGTATATTTTGTTATGATGTTTGTAGGTCACCTGCTTTTAAAGAAGCCGGATACTTGGCACGAACCGCAGGATAAAAAGGAAAGCAAAAGCATTATGTCGGTTTTAAAGAGCCGTCCTCTTACCAACTATTTAGGTATTTGGCTTATGTTCTACATAAACATTACCTGCGGATTGGCGCTTATAAGCCAAGAAAAAATGATTGTTAAATGTATCGGTCTTGCGGGGTATGTGGGTATTATTTCCACCGTTTCGGCTATATTTAATGCAGGCGGGCGACTCGGCTTTTCGGCTTGGGGTGATAAACTTAAAAGCCGTAACACAATTTACAAGGTAATTTTTGTGCTTTCAATAGTTGCTACCTTGCTTGTTATTGCTACCAAAGGTATTACAAACGGTGCAGGTAACATACTGCTTACCGCACTTGTGTTAGTGCTTATTATGGTTGTAAATGCGGGATACGGCGGCGGATTTTCAAATGTACCTACACTTCTTTCCGACCATTACGGTATGAGTAATATCAGTGCTATTCACGGTATCACCCTTTCGGCTTGGGGATTTGCGGGTCTTACGGGCAACCAACTTGCAACCTTTATTGTAAATCATTTCGGTGAATGGCAAGAAGTTCACGGTAATATGGTTAATCCCGTGGGTTACCAAACCGTGCTTTATGTAACCGCGGCACTTTATATCGTTTCATTACTTTTAAGTTGCTTATTGGTTAAAAACTATAAATCGGAAAATTAAAATGAAAAGACGGAAGTTTTTGGGCTTCCGTCTTTTTGCTATTTATCGTCTTTAAAGATATCGTCGTTAATTTTAAAACCACCCTCAAAACCCGAAGTAATATTTGGGATATCTATTTTAGGGTCGTCATCTAAAATACTTCTTTTGGGTGTATCAACAATTTCTTTTACATCATTTTCGGTTTCTTCCGATAACCATTTGTGAAGCATAATATCCCCTTCGGGGTAGGTGTTTTTGTCTGGGTGGTTTTTGCGGTAAACCGTAAAACCTATTATATAAATAATGAATACACCGGCAAAAAGTGCGGTGGTAAACAAGCCGATTTTAAGACCCGGAGTTTGGTAATTAAAGCGTATCACGCTGTCGCCTTTTGGAACCTTTACCGCCATAAACCCAACATTTACCTCTTCAATTTCTGCAGGGATGCCGTTTACGGTTGCCGACCAACCTTTTTCGTAAGGAACAGAGAAGAATACTAAATTTTCCTTTTCACGCTTAACTTTAGCGGTAAATCCGGTATTATCGGTCTTAAAATAATAGCAGGAAGTTTCGGCGAGTTTTTCACAGTCATTTTCGTAAAATTCGTCACCGAACATAATCGAGTAAACTTCGTCTTCATCTGTTTCGGTAATATCTTGCATTAAATGACCGTATTTCTTTATTTGCTCGTCATTTAAAAGAATGGCTTTAAGCATTAAGTTAGCACGGTTTTGGTCGGAAAAACCGTCACAAAAATCATAATTCATATAACTTTCATAAGAAAAACCGTAGGGAATAAAGTTTTTGTTCTCGTAAATATAATATCCGCTTTCGGTTTTAAGGTATTCGTAACCGGGCATTGCGGTTTCGTTTGTTTCGGGGTTTACAAAACTGTCGGCGTCGTCATCTTTTCGGTTTAATAAATACTTGACCGAAAGTAGACCCCTAATAGCGTAGTAATCGGTTTCGGGTCGGCTTGCCACACTGCGTTCAATACCTATATAGTCGTAAAAACTCATAATAGAGGACGGTACGGTGGAATGAAAGGCATTTATTCCGGGATAACCCAAATACATAGAAGTATTATCCACACAGTCGTAAGTGTCTATTCTGAAGTTTTTATCTGTCTCTAAATTCACTTCGCCCTCTATAAGAGAATCAATCATAACGTTTTTAATGTCATAAGAATGTGATCTGCCGGTTGCTATAAATACATTTCCGTATATCACCGAAATTATAAATACGCAGGCGGTGGCGGCTTTAAAGAAAGTTTTCGGATTTTTACGTAAAACTTTTATTAAAATGCCTAAAATAATTAAACTTATAATAGCAATAATCGAAGTTATCCAAAATCTTGCAATGTAGGTAATATCGTCAGGGCTTGTGAAAAGTCCGTAAATAATTTCACCGTCCTTGTTTTTTTGCGGGAAAAAGCCGATAACAAGGGTTACTGCAGCGGTTATTCCAAGTACCCACTTGTAGCCAAAAGACCAATTGGCGTTTTTATCCTCGCACATAACGGCGGTCATAAGCGCCATTAAAAGAATCGGCATATAGAACCAACGGGCGTAGTAAGAGGAATTAAAAGCATAAAACGCACTGTTTAAAATTGGTACTAACGCCATAAAAACACAAATACCCACCATTCGCTTTAACCAACTGTTTTTGCGGGTAGAAAAGAAGGTAAACACACCAACCATACTGAACAGCGGCAGCCAACCGCCTAAAGAAGACCACTTAACATTTGCGCCGGGGAAGAAAACGGGACGGGCGGGAATATCGGGCGGGAAGAAGAAACATTGCAAAATATTGCCGTAAATCTGTTCTTTGCCGTACATAATGGCGCTCCAACCCATAAGAGTGTCCGACAAACGTGGATTACCCATAACCGAAAGAATGGTGGGTAATAAAATTACAGCCGAAAGCATAACTCCCAAAACCGCTTCAAACACCAAAGCGAAAAAGCGGGAAACTTTTACCTTTACCGCACCCGAAAAAACCCTTACAAAGAAGTAAATTACCGTGAAAACAACCATACCGAAAAAGAAAAAGTAGTTTGAAACACAGCAAAGAAAAACCGTAATTGCAAATATAAACCGCCTGTTTTCGGTCATAAAAAGTTCGAACGATAAAAGCAAAAGCGGGAAAAAGACTATTGCTTCGTGGAAGTGATTAAAAAAGATGTTGTATACCGAAAATCCCGAAAAAGCGTATAACAAACCGCCCAACCGTGCGGCATCGGGTGTGCGGGTAAAACGGCGGATATAAAGGTACGCCGTAAGGGCAGACAGGGCAAATTTAAGTGTTAGAAGCGGAGCCATTAAATAGGGGACAAAACTGTTGGGAAAGGGAATTGTAAGCCAAAAAAACGGACTTCCCAAAAGGTAAAAACTGTAGGAAGCAATAGTGTTTGCGCCAAGGTCGGTATTCCAGTTCCAAAAAATATCTCCCGATTTTACGGCACGGTGACATTCCTTATAAAAGGGAATTTGTTGGACGTTAAAGTCACCGTAAAAGATAAAATACCCCTCTCCCATAATTACGTATGGTAAAAAAAGCAAAACGGCAATAAACAAAGCAATAAAAAATGTTGAAAGCCGTAATTCTTTTTGGGGTTTCAGTGTTAAAAGTTTTTGTTTGGAAAAAACCATTAAATTTACCTCTTATGAAAATATTATATTGATATTATACCATTTAATGTTATAATATTCAATAACAACTACTACAATTTGGAGTGTTAATATGCAATATCATTTTTACGCTATGATGTCACGTATGAAAAATATCTACCGTTGGGGACTTATGCGCAATACCAGAAAAGAAAATTTAAGCGAACATTCTTTGGAAGTGGCACAAATAGCACACGCTTTGGCGGTTATTAACAATACCCGCTTAGGCGGAAATGCCAATCCGGAATTCGTTGCGGTTTGCGCTATGTATCACGATACTACCGAAATTATAACCGGCGATATGCCAACCCCCGTAAAATACCATAACGAAGAAATTAAAAACGCTTATAAACAAATCGAAAAGGTGGCGGCAAAACGGCTTACCGAAAAGCTGCCTAATGATTTTAAACCCTTTTTTGATAAGATTTATAACCCCGATTCACAAAGTAAAAAACTTATTAAAGCGGCGGATAAAATATCAGCGCTTATTAAGTGTATTGAGGAACTTAATATGGGAAACCGTGAATTTGCGGTTGCCGAAAAGTCCACAAGAAAAGCGATTGAAAATTTAAAATGTCCCGAAGCGGATATTTTTATGAATGAATTTATGGAAAGTTTTTCCCTTTCTTTGGACGAGCAAAACTAATTTACTTGTAAAAAAATTATAAGTATGGTATTATATTATAGATAAACTTTAAAAGGCGGAATTGTAATGACCGAAACAGAGCAAAAAAAGAAAGTTTTAAGTTGTATTCAACCCAGCGGTATGTTAACGCTTGGTAACTATTTAGGCGCACTTAAAAATTGGAACGCTATGCAGGACGAGTTTGACTGTACTTTTGCCGTTGCCGACCTTCACGCAATAACCGTAAGGCAAGAACCCGCAAAACTCCGCAGTCAGATTTATTCTACTTTTGCATTGCTTTTGGCACTTGGTATTGACCCTCAAAAGAACACACTGTTTATTCAGTCCCACGTGCCGCAGCACGCACAACTTGCTTGGTTGCTTTCTTGCAATACCCAGTTCGGCGAAATGGCAAGAATGACACAGTTTAAAGATAAATCGGCAAAACACGCTAATAATGTTAATGTCGGTTTGTTTTCCTACCCCGTGCTTATGGCGGCGGATATTTTGCTTTACAAACCCGATTTAGTACCCGTAGGCGCCGACCAAAAGCAACACCTTGAAATTGCGAGGGATATTGCCATTCGTTTTAATAACTTATACGGCGATGTCTTCACCGTGCCGGACGCGTATATTCCCAAAACAGGTGCCCGTGTAATGTCACTTCAAGACCCCTCTAAAAAGATGTCCAAGTCGGACGAAAACTTAAATTCTTGGGTAGCAATACTTGATAATAGGGACGATATTATCCGCAAATTCAAACGTGCGGTTACCGATTCCGAAGCGGTTGTGAAATTCAGCGAAGAAAAACCCGGTATTTCTAATCTTATTACCATTTATTCCGCAGTTACCGGTAAATCTGTTTCGGAGATTGAAAAGGAATTTGAAGGCAAAGGTTACGGCGATTTTAAACTTGCCGTGGGCGAAACGGTGGCAGACACATTAGCACCCATTAAATCCGCTTATGATGAGATTATAAAGGATAAGAGCGGTTTGGAAAAACTTTACAAAGAGGGTGCGGAAAAAGCCGAATATGTTGCCCGCAAAACCTATTTTAAAGCAATGAAAAAGGTTGGCTTTGTATTATGATTTTTCCGCTTATCGGAAATGAAAAAATCCGTCTTTCGGTTGAAAATTTTGTATCCCAAAAACGAATCCCCCACGCAATTTTAATAGAGGGGGACTATGGAACGGGCAAACATACTTTAGCAAATTTTTTGGCAAATTCCGCTGTATGTGACGGTCAAAACCCGCCTTGCGGAACTTGTAATAACTGCAAATTGTTTTCTGCAAATTCCCACCCCGATATTACGGTTATTGCCCCGCTTGAGGGTAAAAAAAATATTGCGGTGAAACAAATAAGGGATTTACGGCAGGGGGCATATATAAAACCCCACCAAGCAGGCAAAAGGGTGTTTATTATCGACTGTGCGGATACTATGAACCCGGAATCGCAAAATGCACTTTTAAAGGTTTTGGAAGAACCGCCCAAAACGGTAATGTTTATTCTAATTGCCGAAAGCAAAGCGGCAATGCTTGATACTATAATTTCCCGTTGTGTCGTTTTGGGACTTACCGCCCCGGAATTTTTAAAAGGGGTAGAGTATTTAAGCCGTAATACCGAATGTGAACCGGCTTTAATAGAAGAAGCACTAAAAAGTTCGCAAAATAATATCGGCAAAGCGGTTGAAATTTTAAAAGGCGAATTGGGTACAGAAACCGAAATTGCCGCAAAAGAATTTTTAAACGCAATGCTTAAAAATGACAGTTTGGGTATGTTGACTGCGGTTTCAAAGTTTGAAAAAAACCGAATTGCCGCCGATAAATTTATAAAAGACCTTAAATATGCGGTAGTGCAAAGAATTAAAAAAGACACCGGCAGTTATTTTGCAAAACCTCTTACCGAAGTGTATAACCTACTGCCGGAATACGAGCAAAAACTTATTACTAATATAAACTTAAATCTTTTGTTTTGCAGTTTAACAAGCAAAGCATCACAAATTTTTGGAGGAAAGAATGACAGAAGTTATATCGGTTAAATTTAAAGAAACCGGAAGAGCATATTATTTCTCCCCCGCAGGGAAAAACGTTAAGGTTGGCGACAGGGTGATTGTTGAAACCCAAAACGGCAACGAATTCGGCACGGTTTTTGAAGCAAACCATAACGTGGAAGACGAGAATGTGGTAAAACCGCTTAAAAAGATGCTTCGTTTTGCGGGTGAAAAGGACTATAAAAAACTTGAAGACAACAAGAAAAAAGAAAAAGAAGCGTTTACGCTTTGTGAAAAACTCATAGCTGATCATAAATTGGATATGAAACTTGTGGAGGTTGAATATTCTTTTGACGGCGGAAAGATTGTATTTTTCTTCACTTCCGAAGGCAGGGTGGATTTCCGTGAATTGGTTAAAGATTTGGCGGCAAAATTCCACACAAGAATTGAACTTCGCCAAATAGGTGTAAGGGACGAAGCAAAAATGCTCGGCGGTATAGGAATTTGCGGAAGACCCTACTGTTGCAAACAATTTTTAAACGATTTTGAACCGGTTTCCATTAAAATGGCAAAAGAGCAGGGATTATCCCTTAATCCCACTAAAATTTCGGGCAGTTGCGGTCGGCTTATGTGTTGCCTTAAATACGAAGAAGATGCTTACGAATACTTAAATTCCTTTACCCCGCACGTGGGTGCTACCGTAAAAACAAAGGACGGTCTTGCAACAGTTGTAGACGTTAATATTATTACGGGAAACCTTTATGTTAAGCCGATTGACAGTGATACAATTCCGATAAAAGTTCACAGAGATGACGTTAAATTAGTGTCTCACGGCAAAAAACGCAAGCAAACAGAGGAATAGGAAATAAATTTTTCTTGATTTTTTAAACTATTATGTTAAAATAGTATTAGAAAAGGTATGGAGGTGTTTTTAAATGGCTTTTCGTATTACCGATGCTTGCATTAACTGCGGTGCTTGTGCAGCAGGTTGCCCTTGCGATGCAATAACCGAAGGAGCAGAACAACATGTAATTGATGCAGAGAAGTGCTGCGACTGCGGCGCTTGTTCAGCCGGATGCCCGGTTGACGCTATCGTTGAAGAATAATCTTACATAAGATTACTTTGGAACTTACGCCTTTGCACATTATAGCAAAGGCGTTTTTCTTTCGACGTTTTTCGCCGTACTTTCGGTGTATAATATTAAAGAAAGGGGAATTTTTGTGGAAAATACAAAAACAATAACAACAAACAAAAAAGCGTTTCACGAATATTTTGTGGTTGAAAGTTTTGAATGCGGAATTGCCCTTTCGGGAACCGAGATTAAATCTATCCGTGCCGGCGGGGTTAATTTAAAGGACGCTTGGTGCAATATTGAAAACGGCGAAATGATTATTAAACAAATGCACATAAGCCCCTACGAACACGGCAACAGGTTTAACAAACCACCCGCAAGGGACAGAAAACTTTTAATGCACAAGCGTGAAATAATGCGTCTGTTCGGCACGGTTAAGCAAGAAGGGTTGGCATTAGTACCCTTGTCGCTTTACTTTAAGGGTTCGCTTGTTAAGGTGCAGTTAGGGCTTTGCAAGGGTAAAAAACTGCACGATAAGCGCCAAGTAGCCGCCCAAAGGGATGCAAACAGGGCAATCGACCGTGCAATCAAAGAACAAAACAGGTAATTTCTTCACTTTTCACTATTACTTTTTACTTTATATTCGGGAGTGTAAAGGTTTCGACAGGGATTTTGAAGTATCGACAGCGAGCAGCGGTGCAGAACCGCTTAACAATCTGCATTAAAAATTAACTAACAACAATAAAGTTGCTTTAGCTGCCTAATTTGGCGGCTCATCGAACCTTGAAGTACCACGGTCAAGGCAAGGTGTCATTTTAGTGGTGAACGTGAATGATGGGGTGTTCCACCTGTCATCACGCAGTAGGAACTACCAAGTAAAACAGTCCGCCGCTTGACGGTTTTACAAGGGAATGGAAATATGCGGCTGCGCTCGGAGATATCGGTATGAATAAATTTTTGGACAGGAGTTCGACTCTCCTCACTTCCACCAAATCCCCAAAGGCGCACGCCTTTGGGGATTTACTTCTTCACTCTTCACTCTTCACTTTTAACTAACAAATAATCGAAACGTAATCTATATTAAGTTTACTAATTAAGGTTATGCGGTATTTACATTTTTCAATACTTATGATATACTGAATAAAAATTATACAAAGAAGGATTTATATGGTAAAACACATTATTTTATGGAAATTAAAGGAAGAATATAATAACGACACCGTAAAGCAGGGCATAAAGGAGGGGCTTCAATCCCTTAAAGGCAAAATACCGGGACTTATTGAAATTAGGGTTAGAACCGAAAAACTTTCGAGTTCTACTGCCGATGTTATGTTGTATTCGGTTTTTGAAAATGAGCAGGCGCTTAAAGATTATTCGGTCCATCCCGAACATCAGGCCGTTGCAAACAGCAAGGTAAGACCTTTTACCCAAAACCGAAGTTGTATTGATTTTGTTGAATAAAATTGAAAGCGGATGCTATGGGATAATCAACATAGCATCCGCTTTTTGGACTTTATTTAAGCCCTTTTAAGATATTAGCAGCAGGAATTACAACCGTTGTCGCAACCGCATCCGCCGTTGTTACCAAAACCGCCGCAGCAGCAGAGAATGAGGATTAAAATGATAATCCAGGTACAACCACCGTTATTGTTACACATTGTAAAAGACCTCCTTTTTTGTCTTCATCACATACTATGCGTAAAAATTTTTTGTGTTACTTTAAAAAAAATTAAAAAAGTATTTGACTTTTCCTGACTTTCGTGTATAATAATAGTCAGGAAAGGTCAAAAAGGTGATGTAAAATGCGAATGAGTGATATGATTACAAGACAAATTATTAAGATGCTTAACGAATCGGAAGCAAATACGGCGGAAATACAGCGTAACGAATTTGCAAATTTGTTCGGGTGTGCGCCAAGCCAAATTAACTATGTACTTTCTTCGCGGTTTACACCCGAACACGGATATATAATTGAAAGCCGACGTGGCGGCGGAGGATACATCAGAATCAAGCGTGTAGAGGTCAGGGATGGTTCGGCGCTTATGCATATTGTAAATTCGATAGGCGACGGTATTGACGCTATGTCCACAAGAATTGTAATAGAAAACTGTATTGAAAACGGACTTATTTCCGAAAATGCGGCGCAGATAATGGCGGCGGCGGTTTCCAATGCCGTAATGCAAAATGTTCCGCCGATGTTTAAGGACAGTATCCGTGCGGCAATACTAAAACAAATGCTTTTAACCCAAATTTAAGGAGTGAATTATATGTTGTGTGAAAAATGCGGAAAAAACCACGCCACTACACATATTAAAACGGTGGTAAACGGGGTTGTTAAGGAATATAATTTATGCGCTTACTGTGCGGCAAAGGAAGGGTACAGTACCAACAGTTTGGCGGGTATGCTGGCTTCAATGTTCGGTGAAATTTCGGGCAGTGAACTTTTGGGACACCAAACAAAATGTTCGGTTTGCGGTTCTACTTTTTCGGATATTGCAAAAACCGGCAAGGTTGGTTGCAGTGAATGTTACACCACGTTTTATGATGAACTTTTGCCTTACTTAAAGCGGGTTCACGGCAGTACCAAACACGTGGGTAAAGTGCCGAACAGCGCACCGCTTATGGTAAAACCGCAAACCAAAACGGTAGAGGATTTAAGAAACGAATTAACCCGACTTATAGCCGAAGAAAATTATGAACAGGCGGCGGTTATCAGGGATAAAATCAAGGAAATGGAGGGAAAGGGTAATGAGTAATTGGTATAACGAAAAATCACCTATGGACGATATTGCGATAAGTTCAAGAATACGGCTTGCACGAAATCTTAAAGGAATACCTTTTCCGTCACGAATGACAAGCGAGCAAAAGCACGACCTTAACATTAAGGTTAGGGACGCTATTTGCAACAGCAACACACCCTTTGCAAAATCGCTTAAATACATTGAAATGCGTGATATCCCCGAAACACAGCGTTTTGCAATGGTGGAACGGCATATTATAAGTCCCGAATTTGCGGGAAACGGAATTGACGGCGCTATCATACTTTCGGAAGATGAAAGCATAAGCATTATGGTAGGGGAAGAGGACCATATTAGGATTCAGGTAATTTTAGGCGGTCTTCAGTTGGAAAAGGCGTATGACATTGCCTCCGGGTTAGATACACTTTTGTATGACACTTTGCACTTTGCATTTGATTCCAAATTGGGCTTTTTAACCGAATGTCCCACAAATTTAGGTACGGGACTTCGTGCTTCGGTTATGCTCCACTTACCCGCACTTGAAACAGGCGGCGAAATCGAAACGCTTTCAGGGTCGATAGGTAAAATCGGTTTTACGGTAAGGGGAATGTACGGCGAGGGTTCTAAATCGGCGGCATCGTTTTACCAAATTTCCAACCAAATAACCTTAGGACTGAGCGAAAAAAACGCAATAGACAACCTTAAAATCATTACAACCCAACTAATGGAGAAAGAAAAAGAAAAACGAAACGGGTTTAACGGTTATAAAATAGAAGATGCTTGTTACAGAGCGCTTGGGATACTTAAAAACTGCAGGATTATTTCAAGTGAAGAAACAATGAATTTGCTTTCCCGTGTTAAACTCGGTCAAAGTATGGGCATACTTAATTTGGAAGTATCCCCCATAAAATTGATGATAGAATCACAACCGTTTATGTTAATGCAAAAATACAACATTTTAGAAGCGGATGAACGTGATATTTACCGTGCAAATATGATAAGGGAAGCATTAAAATAATACAAGGAAGGGAATTTTATGAAATACAACTTCAACGGATTTACTTCAAAAGCAAACGATGCTTTAAACCTTGCAATTAACTCGGCGGAAGTATTGGGACACACTTATGTGGGAAGTGAGCATTTGCTTTTGGGACTTTTAAAAATAGGCAGCGGTGTTGCTTCGGCAGTGCTTAATAAAAACGGTGTTACGCCCGAAAAAATAGAGCAACTTATCCGTGCTAAAATCGGTTGCGGCACACCCACAAAACTCTCGCCCGATTACTTCACCCCAAGAGCCAAAAAGGTTATTGAGGTTGCAATGAACGGTTGCAGTAATATGGGCAAAAAATATGTAGGTACGGAACATTTACTTATTGCTATTTTAAGCGAGGGGGACAATTACGCCATAAGATTTTTAAATGAACTCGGCGTAGATGTTGCTATGCTTACTTCCGAAGCACTTAACGCTTCGGGAATAGAGCCGAATAACGGCGTAAGCAAAGAACAAAAAGAGCAGGACGCTAAAACTCCTACCCTTTTGAAATACGGCAGGGATTTAACAGCCGAAGCCAAAGAGGGTAAAATTGACCCCGTTATAGGCAGAGAAAAAGAAATTGAAAGGGTTATTCAAATTCTTTGCCGAAGAACCAAAAACAACCCGTGTCTTATAGGCGAACCCGGTGTAGGCAAAACCGCCGTGGTAGAGGGGTTGGCACAGCAAATTGCAAGCGGTAACGTACCCGAAATTCTTTCGGGTAAACGGCTTATTACCCTTGATTTAACCGGAATGGTTGCAGGCACAAAATATCGAGGTGACTTTGAAGAAAGAATAAAAGCGGTAATAGACGAAGTTACAAAGTCCAAAAACATTATTTTGTTTATAGACGAAGTTCATACCATAATCGGTGCCGGTTCGGCAGAGGGTTCTACCGATGCGGCAAACATTTTAAAACCGCAACTTGCAAGGGGCGAATTTCAGTTAATAGGCGCTACCACCATTGGCGAGTACCGCAAGAATATTGAAAAGGATTCGGCACTTGAACGCCGTTTCCAACCCGTCACCGTAAGTGAACCGAGCGAGGAGGACGCAATCCTCATTTTAAAGGGACTTAAAGATAAGTACGAAGCACATCACAAGGTAAAAATAACCGACGACGCCATAGAATCTGCCGTTAAACTTTCGGCAAGATATATAAGCGACAGATTTTTGCCCGATAAAGCAATAGACCTAATCGACGAGGCCGCTTCACGTGTTCGGCTTTCCGCAAGTCACAGACCCGATTCTTTAAAAGAATTGGAAGAACAAATTAAAAAAACCGAATCCGAAAAGGACGAAGCAATCGGCTCGCAGGAATTTGAACGTGCGGCAAATCTGCGTGATACCGAAAACCAACTTAAAGAGCAGTACAACAAAGAAAAGGAAAATTGGAACAACCAAAATTCCCATGCAACAGGGGAAGTTACAGGCGAAAATATTGCCGAAATAGTATCAAGTTGGACGGGTGTTCCGGTTGTTCAGTTGAACGAAGAAGAAAGCGAACGGCTTTTAAAACTTGAAGATGAACTGCATAACAGAATTGTGGGTCAGCACGAAGCGGTAACTGCCGTTGCAAAAGCAATTCGCCGTGGCAGAGTGGGACTTAAAGACCCTAAACGTCCGATAGGTTCGTTCATCTTTTTAGGTCCTACCGGTGTAGGTAAAACTGAACTTTGCAAAGCACTTGCCGCCGCTATGTTCGGCAGCGAAAATATGATGATACGGCTTGATATGTCCGAATATATGGAAAAGCATACGGTATCTCGTCTTGTCGGTTCACCTCCCGGATATGTCGGTTTTGAGGAGGGGGGACAACTTACCGAAAAGGTAAGAAGAAACCCCTATTCGGTAGTGCTTTTTGATGAAATTGAAAAAGCACATCCCGATGTATTCAATATGCTTTTACAAATTCTTGAAGACGGTATTTTAACCGATTCCCAAGGCAGAAAGGTTGACTTTAAAAACACGGTAATTATTATGACTTCCAACGTTGGCGCACGTATGATTACCGAAAAGAAAATAAGTTTCGGTTTCGGCGAATCGCAGGATAGTAATAAGGACGTAAAAGAACTTGTTATGGGCGAACTTAAAAATACTTTCCGTCCCGAATTTTTAAATCGTGTTGACGATATTATTGTATTTAATAAGTTGGATAAAACCGAAATCACTGAAATTGCCGAAAAAATGCTTAATAATTTAAGTAAACGGACAGAAAATCTTAACATTACCTTGAGTTTTGACCCGTCGGTTAAATCGGCTTTGGCGGAAATTGGTTTTGACGAGGTTTACGGCGCAAGACCGTTAAGACGTGAAATTCAAAACAGAATTGAAGATGAATTAAGCGAAAAACTGCTCAGTAAATCGGTTAAAAACGGCGATAAGGTTTTGTGCAGTTATAAGGATGGCAAATTCGAGTTTGCCGTAACCGAATAATTTTAAAAGCGGTGCAGAGGAAATTCTCTGCACCGCTTTTAACTGAATATTCACTTCTTTTTATTTTGTACATTGCTTAATGGGTTGGAATCTATTGCGTTTTTAATTTGCGAGTCCGAAACGTGGGTGTAAATTTGGGTTGTTCCTAAATTTGAATGACCCAAAATGTCTTTTAAAACACGAATATCCACCTTGCCGTGTTGGTACATAAGGGTTGCGGCGGTGTGACGCAGTTTGTGGGTGGAAAAACCCTGACCGCCGAGTCCCGCCTTTTCAAGATATGTTTTTACAATATGTTGTACCGTTTTGGGACTGATACGGCGGTGGTTACGGCTTATAAACAAAGCATTCTTTTGAGTGTAAGGCAAATTTTCACTCGGTCGAACCGCTAAGTACTCATTAACGGCGGTCATACAGGCATCGTTTAAATAAACAAGCCGTTCTTTGTTGCCTTTGCCCGTAACCGTCATTGTACCGTCGGGTTTAATATCGCTAACATTTAAAGAGCAAAGTTCCGCAAGCCGAAGACCGCAGTTTAAAAACAGGGTTAAAATGCAAAAATCACGCTTTTGGTTAGCCCCGTCTACCGAATTAAGCAGTTCCAAAGAGTCTTCAAGCGTTAGGTGCTTCGGTAATGACTGTTTAACCTTTGGGGAATCGAGCATTAAGGTCGGATTTGTTTCCAACTGGTGGGTTTGTTCACACAAGTAACGGAAAAAAATCTTTAAAGTGGAGGTTTTTCTTGCTCTTGTGGCGGGGTTGTTGCCCCTTTCGTTTTTGCAGTAAACAAGGAAGGAATATAAATCCGAAAGGGTTACGGTTTTAATAAGTTCAATATCAACGGGTGAAATGTCAATCTCTTCAAACGGAGTGTTTTTGTCAGCCATACCGCGTGCCGTTAACATATATCTGAAAAAGGTTTGCAAATCAAGGTAATACCCCTCCACCGAGCGTGAGGATTTACCTTTGATTGTTTCGTTATAGGTTAAAAAATCCCTAATAACAATAGGGCAGTTTTGCAATACTTCAAGTTTCATAATTGCAACTCCGTTATTTGTAGTATATAATTATTTTATCATATCTTTTAAAAAATTCAATCTTAAAAAAATCTTAATAATATTCCCACTTTTTTCTTAAAGGTAAAAAGTGTAAAATAAAACCAAAGGCAGGGGTTTAGTATGTATAACATTTTAATTTGCGACGATGAAAAGGATATTGTTTCGGCTTTGGAAATATATTTAAAAACCGAAGGGTACAACATTTTTAAAGCTTACAACGGCAACCAAGCATTAAAAATTATGGAAAAAGAGCAAATTCATTTAGTGCTGATGGATATTATGATGCCCGAATGTGACGGCATTACCGCCGTTTCAAAACTGCGTGAAATTTCCAATGTGCCGGTTATTTTCCTTTCGGCAAAGAGTGAAGATACCGACAAAATTTTAGGACTTAATATTGGTGCGGACGATTATGTTACCAAGCCGTTTAACCCTATTGAGGTTATTGCCCGTGTGCGTTCGCAGATTAGAAGATATACGCAGTTCGGTGCAAATAAAGTTAATGACAACAACCTTGTAATAGGCAATATTGAACTGAGTGACGCAAAAAAACAGGTGTTTGTAGACGGAAACGAAGTTTCCCTAACTCCTACCGAATTTGAAATTTTAAAACTTTTAATGCAAAACGAGGGTATTGTTTTAAGCCCTAAAGAAATTTATCGCAAAGTCTGGCAAGAGGAATGTATAGGTGCGGAAAGCACGGTTGCGGTACATATCAGGCATTTGCGTGAAAAGGTGGAAATAAACCCCGCAGAACCCAGATATTTAAAGGTTGTTTGGGCGCACGGGTATAAAATTGAAAAGGGTGTGTAGTATGAATAAATTAACCGAAAATTTGGCGGCAAAAATTACGGCAATAGTCCTTTCTTTTATTGCGTTTGCGGTTTTAATTTCGTCCCTTTGCGGCATATTTATTATGCTTGAAAGTGACGGATATTCCGAAAGCAACGCAGAAATTAAAAGCGATGTTTTAAAATACCGCATAGGAAATAAACACATATATAATATTTTGGACCTTTACAGTAGAGGTCAAAGCACAACAATTTACAGCGAAGACCAAAATATTTACTATCTTATTGAAGATGCCGAAACCGGCGGAGTGATTGACGGTAATTATAACGGTGAAGCATTTCTTGTAAAACAGCAATCCGAACGCTTAACCGCTTATGAAGAAAGGGTGCAAACCGACCAATACGGAAACGAAACAATTGAGGAAATTGAAAAAGGTGACCTTTATATAACGGTTTATTTAACAAGAGAGTCACTTTCGGGCAGAGGCAAACTTTTGCTTGATTCTATTGATGTGTTATACAATTTAAGGTTTTACTTTATTGTTGCGGCGGCAGTTTCGGGACTTATTTTCTTTTCGCTTTTGTGCTTTTTGTTTGCGGCACAAAGCCACAGAAAAGGCGGTGTAATAGCACTTAATCATCTTGATAAAGTTCCGTTTGATTTACTTACGGGCATAGTTTTTACAATAGCGTGTATGAGCATATTGGTTTTGGACTATGCTGTAGGGGATACGATATACTTTATAGTTTTTCTGTGTTTGGTGTTAAGCGTGGATTATTTTGTGGCACTCGGTTACAGTTTATCTTTTGCGGCACGGCTTAAAACACATACACTTATTAAAAACAACATAATGTATATTTGCGGAAATTATGTTTATAAACTTTTAAAAAAGTTTTTCTGTCGGTTGGGATTTTTCTTTAAAAACTTGCCTACGGTTACCAAAACCGCAGCAATTACGGGCGGAATAGCGTTTTTTGAATTTGCGGTTTTAGCATCTTTCACATATCTTCCGTTTATTAGGATAGCGTTGCTCTTTTGGTTTTTAGCACTTGACACCGCACTGGTGGTTTCGGTTGCAATAGTGCTTAAAAGAATTAAAGAGGGCGGAGAAAGAATAGCAAAAGGCGACCTGCAATATAAAATAGACACCAAATATATATACGGCGAATTTAAGAGTTTTGCAGAGTCCCTTAACAATATAAGTGACGGTTTGGCGGTTGCGGTGGACGAAAAAATGAAAAGCGAACGCTTTAAAACCGAACTTATTACCAATGTTTCGCACGATATTAAAACACCGCTTACATCAATTATAAACTATGTTGACCTTATTAAAACAAGTCAACCCGAAAACGAAAATATTAAGGAATATATCGACGTTTTGGACCGTCAGTCGGCACGGCTTAAAAAGTTAATAGAGGATTTGGTGGAGGCGTCTAAAGCGTCTTCGGGCAGTTTGGCGGTTAATTTAGCGCCCTGCAATATCGGTGTTTTGCTTTCCCAAACAATAGGCGAGTTTGACGAGAAGTTTAAAAAAGCGAATATAACTCCGATATTGAAAACCAAAAGCGAAAATGTTATTATAAAAGCGGACGCACGTCACCTTTGGCGTGTGACCGATAATTTGCTTAATAATATTTGCAAATATTCGCAAGAAGGCACAAGGGCGTATATTGATGTTGCGGTAAACGGCGGCAAGGTATTTATAACCTTTAAAAATGTTTCAAAGTACGAACTTAACATTTCTTCGGAAGAACTTATGGAAAGGTTTGTAAGGGGTGATAAATCCCGCCATACCGAGGGAAGCGGTTTGGGGCTTTCTATTGCAAAAAGTTTGACCGAACTGCAAAACGGCAGTATGGAAATTGAAGTGGACGGCGACCTATTTGAGGTTGTGCTTTGTTTCGATACAGAGGTGGAATAATTGGCAAAAAGGAAAAGAAATAGAATATTTGCCTTTTTGGTTTTCGGTTTAATAGGTGCTTTGCTGATTGCGGTTTATTTAAACTTTTTCGTAATCTCCAATAACAAGGTGCAAAAAGCCAAAGAAACCGAAATTCCCGAATGGGTGGATAAACAAATAATTCATAAGCACTCTACGGCACGTACCGGAATATTGCTTGACGATATTAAAAACATTGTAATTCATTATGTCGGCAATCCTAATACTTCGGCTAAAAACAACCGTGATTATTTTAATAAACCCTCAACCGGCGTGAGTTCACATTTTATTGTGGGACTGGGCGGCGAAGTAATACAGTGCGTACCGATTTACGAACGTTCTGCGGCGAGTAACGATCGAAATAAGGACACTCTTTCGATTGAAACCTGCCATCCCGATGAGAGTGGTAAGTTTAACCAAGCAACATATAATTCGCTTGTAAAACTAACGGCGTATTTATGTTATCAGTTTGATTTAAAGCAGAACGATGTAATAAGGCATTACGATGTTACGGGAAAAAATTGTCCTAAGTATTATGTGGAAAATGAAGACGAATGGGAAAATTTTAAAAAGGACGTAGGTAAGGCAATAGATGATTACCGAAAAGCAGAAAAAAACAATTAGTCTTTGCGTTATAGTGACATTTATACTGTTTTGTGCGGCGGTCGGCTGGTTTATCGGCAGACCGATGATACAGTTCGTATCCGACCCCGAAAAATTCCGAAATTGGGTAAACGAAAGCGGTATTTGGGGAAGAATTTGCTTTGTCTTAATGGTAATGTTTCAGGTTATTGTGGCTTTTGTACCGGGCGAACCGTTGGAAATCGGAGCAGGATACGCTTTCGGCACTTTTGAGGGCACTTTGCTTTGCATTGTGGGAATAACGCTTGGCAGCATAATCGTTTTTGAATTGGTGCGAAAGTTCGGCATAAAACTTGTAGAGGTCTTTTTTACCTTTGAAAAAATAAAATCGGCAAAGTTTTTGCAGGACGAAAAGAAACTGGCGTTAATAACCTTTTTAATGTTCTTTTTGCCCGGAACTCCAAAGGATTTACTTACCTATGTTTTAGGACTTTCAAAGGTTAAAAGAACCGATTTACTTATTTTGGCGGGAGTGGCAAGATTACCGTCAATTATAACTTCAACCGTCGGCGGAAGTTTGCTCGGAACCGAAAAATACCTGTTTGCGGTAATTGTTTTCGGTATAACCTTTTTAATAAGTGCCGCCGGCTGGATTATTTATAACCGTAAAACAAACAAGAGGTGTTAGTATGTTAGAATTAAAAGAACTTGTAAAAATTTATAAGCCGAAAAAGGGTGTACCCGTAACGGCTATTGATAATGTTTCGCTTAAATTTCCCGACAAAGGAATGGTTTTTCTTTTAGGTAAATCGGGAAGCGGTAAATCCACCCTTTTAAACCTTCTCGGCGGACTCGATAACTACAACAGCGGAGAAATTATAATAAAGGGTGTTTCTTCCAAAAACTTTAAGCAAAAACATTTTGACTCTTACCGCAATACCTATGTCGGCTTTATTTTCCAAGAGTATAACGTGCTTGACGAATTTACGGTAGGCGCTAATATTGCTTTGGCTATCGAATTACAAAACCGCAAGGCGACAGATGAAGAAATTAACGAAATTTTAAAAGAGGTCGATTTGGAGGGCTTCGGCGACCGTAAACCGAACGAACTTTCGGGCGGACAAAAGCAACGTGTTGCAATAGCCCGTGCGCTTGTTAAAAAGCCCGAAATTATTATGGCTGACGAACCTTCGGGTGCGCTTGATTCCAACACAGGCAAACAAATTTTTGATACGCTTAAAAAACTTTCAAAGGATAAACTTGTAATTGTAGTATCCCACGACCGTGAGTTTGCCGAAATTTACGCCGACAGAATTATAGAACTTGCAGACGGTAAGGTTATAAGCGACCTTGAAGTGGACGAAAATCCCGAAATCACCGAAGAAAAGGGAATTACATTTAACCAAAACACCGTGGAAGTGCCTTGCGGATACCATTTAACCGAACAGGACCGTGTTGCTATAAATGAGTATATTGACTCACTTAAAAGCGAGATTTCTATTGCGGTTAATAAAAAAAGCAAGGGCAAAAAGTTTAAAAATACCGACCAAAGCAAAATTAAATCACAAGACGGCAGTAAATTTAAACTTATAAAATCCAAATTACCGCTTAAAAATGCCTTTAAAATCGGTGCAAATGCACTTAAATACAAAAAGTTCCGTTTGGTTATTACGGTTTTACTTTCCTGTATTGCGTTCGGACTTTTCGGACTTGCCGATACTTTCGGTTCATATAACCACATAAAAACCTGCACAAATTCTCTTGTGGACAGCGGTGTTAAGTATCTTTCGGTAGCAAAATCCAAAAAGAGCCAACACGGCTATTGGCGTGACTACGGTTACTACATTTCCGAAAACGACCTTAAAGAGATTACGGAGGGTGTAGGCGCAAAAATGCACGGGGTATTTAATCCCATAAATTCCAACCTCCAATTTTCCGAACAAATTAACCCCGAAATTAAACTAACAGAAAGTGAATATAATATTTATTCCCCCGCATTTAACGGTTTTGCCGAAATAAGCGATTCTATTGTTAAGGAAATGGGATTTAAGGTTTTAGCAGGCAATTTGCCCGACGGTGCAAAAAACGAAATTGCGGTAAGTAAATATGTGTTTGAAATTTTTAAAAAGGCACAGTATTTTGACGGTTCAACCTATACCGAACAAAAGGACGGCACCAAAAATCCGGTTTACACTGCCGTTAATAATTACAGCGACCTTTTAGGAAAAACTTTAACCCTTAACAATGCTAAATATACCGTTACGGCGATAATAGATACCGGTTTTGATTTAGAGCGTTATATTTCGCTTACCGAAAAGAAAACGCATCAAACCAACGCCGAAAGAATGATAGATTATGCGCTTTATAGTGAATTTTCTTCGGCTTCTGCATACAGTTATACGGGTATTGTAATGGTTGGCGGGGAAAAACTAACGCAAATGATTGCCGAACGTTCGCCTATGACCAATGTTACCGAAGGGTATATAAATTTCTTTAATACCAACGAAAAGAACCCCAAAGAAGACTTTGGCGTAGATATACGTTTTATGGCTAAACTTGACGATATAAAGGGCGAAAATATAATTTGGCTGGACGGAGACCGAAAAACTTTAGGGGCAAAGGAATTTATTGCAACCTACGATGTGTTTAATTTTTATGAAAATGCACCCGAAAGGGAAGATTATGTAAAATTCCTTAAAGATAGAACCGAATTTGACGCATTTGAATCGAGTGATGACGGCGGTTATAATACCGACGGTTGGAAGTTGGTGGGAATTATAGACAATGTTTCGGAAGGAAACAAGTCTAAACTGGAATCCACCGTTATTACAAGCGACATTCTTTTCGATAAATACACCGACGGAAACGACAGTTTTTACGGTTTTGCGGTGGGCAGTATGCCAAAGGAAAAAGAAAATGTGCGTTCGGCGGTTGCTTACTGCTACCGTGAAGATTCCAACATTCGCTATCAAATTCAAAACTCGGTAACCTTTGAACTTGACTCGGTAAACGAAGCACTTAAAATTATGTCTAAATACTTCTTCTGGATAGGCGTCGGCTTTGCGTTATTTGCGGCAATAATGCTTTCTAACTTTATTGCAACAAGTATTTCCTATAAAAAGCAGGAGATAGGTATTCTTCGTGCAATCGGCTCACGCAGTAATGATGTGTTTAGAATTTTCTTTTCGGAAAGTTTTATTATTGCTATGATAAACTTTGTGCTTTCGGCAATCGGCGTATTTGTCGCAACCACCGTAATAAACGGGCTTGTGCGTCACAACTTAGGTATTTTAATTACGGTATTAAGTTTTACTCCAAGACAGGTTATTTTGCTTTTGGCTGTAAGTATTTTAGTGGCAACCGTTGCAAGTTTCTTCCCGGTTAAGAAAATTGCTTCCAAACGCCCGATAGACGCTATCAGAAACAGATAAAACACTACAAAAAACGGCTACTTATGAGTAGTCGTTTTTGTGCTGTAAATTCACTTTTTTTCGGTAAAGGTATTAACACCCCAAACACCCAAAATGATTACTCCGCAAAGGATATATTCGGCAACAGAAAAGCTTTCTTTCAGAATAACAACACCGGCAAATACCGTTACGGCGGTTATTATGTTGGAAAACGAGGAGGACTGAACAACGCTTATTTGAGTGGTTGAAAAATTGTAAAGCAAAAATGCCAAAACCGATGAAAACAAAGAAAGATATATAACAGACACTAAAAATGAAATATCCGAAAACGAAGAAACAAGCAAGGGTAAATATTCTTGACGCAAAACGCAAACCGCAATTAAATTAAAGCCGACAGCGCCTATTAAAAACATCATGTATGTACGCTCAATGGGAGAAAATTTCGCCGATTCACTTCGGCTTAAAATGTTAAAAACAGAAGCACATAAAACCGCACCGAAAAGCAGTATTATCCCTAAAAAGTGATTTTTTGAACCGTCGTTTGAAATTATACTTACAGCCCCGATACCCGCAATGGAAACGGCGGTGCAAAAAATTTGCATTTTGGTTGCGTTTTCCTTTAAAATAATACTTGCAAGAATTATTACAACCACCGGCACAAGGGCAATTATAACCCCCGAAAGGGCGCTTGATACCATAGAAAGCCCGTAAAGTTCAAAAATGAAATACAAAAGCGGTTGTGCAAAAGCCATTAAAATAAGTTTGGATTTGGGTTTGCCTTTAAAATTTAATTTAAACTTTACGACAAAACACAAAATATTAAGAAAAATAAAAGCAAATGTAAAACGGACGCTTAAAATAATAAGTGGATGCGAAACCGCAAGTGCTGTTTTTGAAAAAATAAAACTAAAACCGAAGATTATGTTAGCGGTAAGTGCTGCTAATACTCCTAAAAACTGTTTTTTGTCGCTCATTTTTTTCACCTTTAAGTTATTTTTTAAAGAATTTTAACACATATTCCCAAATAAATGCGGTAAATTAAGGGAATTGTAATTTTTTTGTAACTTTTTTAATATTATCTCTTGCAAAACTCGCAGAGATTGTGTAAAATATATAAGTAGAATTTTTGTTTATAAGATTTTAGTTTTTAAGGATGTGTTTAAAAATGGCAAACCGTTTGTTCCAAGGTGTAATCCATCAAATGAAGGATGCCGTTGACCGTGTCTTCGGTGTAATGGATGAAAACTATAATATAATTGCCTGCAGTGAACTTGGCAAAATAGGCGAAACATTGCCCGAAAACAGTTTAATCGGCGACAGTTCCGCAGAGAACGGATATACATACAAGGCAATAGGAGAAAAGCAAAACATTAACTACACCGTTTTTGTGGAGGGTAACGATGTTTTGGCAATGAAATATGCCGATATTTTGGCAATTTCCTTTGCAAATATTAAGTTCTATTATGACGAAAAGTACGACCGTGCCAACTTTATTAAGAATATAATTCTTGATAATATTCTTCCCGGCGATATTTATATTAAAGCACGTGAACTATATTTTAACAGCGATGTTTCAAGAACCGTTGTTATTGTGCGTTCGATTGAGAATACCGACGTTTCGGTTTATGATGTGGTTCAAAACCTATTCCCCGATAAGTCAAAGGATTTTGTAATCAACATTAACGAAAATGATATTGCTTTGGTTAAAGAAACCGCACAGGGAATTGATTCTAAAACCATTGAAAAACTCGCTGCCACCATTGCAGATACCGTTTCGGGCGAATTTTATACCCCCGTTGTTATCGGTATAGGTACTACGGTTAATAACCTTAAAGATTTAGCACGTTCTTTTAAAGAAGCACAGGCAGCGCTTGAAGTGGGCAAGGTGTTTGACACCGAAAAAACCATCGTTTCTTACGATAATTTGGGTATTGCACGTCTTATTTACCAGTTGCCCACAACACTTTGCGAAACCTTTTTAAAAGAGGTTTTCAAACGCGGCTCTATTGAAAATCTTGACCAAGAAACCTTCTTTACCATTCAGCGTTTCTTTGAAAACAACCTTAACGTTTCGGAAACTTCACGTAAACTTTTTGTTCACCGTAACACATTGGTTTACCGCCTTGAAAAAATCAAGAAAATTACAGGTCTTGACCTGCGTGAATTTGACCACGCAATAATCTTTAAGATTGCTTTAATGGTAAACAAATACTTAAAAAGCAATCCGGTTAAATACTAATTGAAAAGGAATTTTATAAAAAATGGAACAATTTGAACAGGTTTTTAATACACCGCAGTCGGAACAACCTATAATTGAGTTCCGTGGGGTTTCTAAAACCTATCAAACCGGCACACACGCTTTGGAGGACGTTAATATTAAAATTAACAACGGCGAATTTGTGTTTGTAGTCGGTTCTTCGGGTGCAGGTAAAAGTACCTTTATGAAGCTTATTATGCGTGAAGAAAAAGCCAATACGGGAAAAATTATTGTAAACGGCTTTGACCTTACTTCAATGAAACGCAAAAACGTACCTATGCTTCGCAGAACAATGGGTATAGTTTTTCAGGACTTCCGCTTAATTCCCAATATGAATGTTTTTGAAAATGTGGCTTTTGCAATGCACGTTGTGGGTGCCGGCAGTAAAGAAATTCGCAAGGAAGTTTCTAAAGCACTTTCCAAAGTCGGACTCGGTCATAAAGCACGTTCAATGCCTTCGCAACTTTCGGGCGGCGAACAACAGCGTGTAGGCCTTGCAAGGGCATTGGTAAACTCGCCCGATTTAATAATAGCGGACGAGCCCACGGGTAACGTAGACCCTAATATGTCTTATGAAATTGTATCGCTCCTTACCGAAATTAACAAAAGGGGAACTACCGTTTTAATGGTAACCCACGACCATAACTTGGTAAGGGACTTTAACCACCGTGTTATTATGCTTGACGGCGGTAAGATTGTTGCCGATAATGCCGGAGGTGAGTTTTAATGAAATTAAGCAGTGTAAAATATCTCACCAAAGAGGGCGTAAAGAACGTTTGGGTAAACCGTTTAATGTCATTAGCGTCAATCGGTGTATTGGTTGCCTGTATGGTAATAATCGGTTTAGCGGTTTTAATTTCCGAAAATGTTAATTTGGCGGTAGGCAACCTTGAAAAACAAAATGTCGTAATGGCTTATATGAAGGACTATAACTGGGCGCTTTATTCCGAAAAGGAAACAGGTGAAACCGCTTCGGAAGATGCGCAGCAAGCCGAACAACCCGATCAAAATGGAATAAAACAGTCGGACTATGTTATTCATAACGAGCAGGAGGCAATGGCACTTTGCGAGGAAATTGAAAAAATACCCAATGTTGCTTCGGTTACATTTGTTTCAAGCGAAGAGGGGTTGGAAACCGTAAAGGGTTCCATGCTTGAGGGACAGGAGGAATATTTCAGTTTTCTTAACGAAGAAAACCCAATGTCCTGTGCCGCTAAAATAACTATGACCGATATGTCATTGTTTGACCAAACGGTAAACAAAATTAAAGAGTTAGAGGGTATTGACGCCATTCAGTCCCAAAGTGATTTAGCCGAAACTATTGCCGCTATTAAAAACGGTATCGGCGTTGCGGGATTTTGGATTATAGGAATTTTAATGCTCATTTCACTTGTAATTGTATCAAATACAATCCGTGTTACTATGTATAACCGCAAACTTGAAATAAGCATTATGAAAGCGGTAGGTGCTACAGACGCATTCGTAAGACTTCCCTTTGTGGTAGAGGGTATGCTTATCGGTGTTATTTCGGCACTTATCGCCGAAGGTTTACTTTACTTCTGTTACCGTGTTGCAACCGAAACCATTGTTTCAACACTGCGTACAGAAGATATTGTAAAATTCGGGGATATGGCGTGGATTTTACTTGGAATTTTTGTCGGTATCGGCATTTTGGCGGGTATTATAGGCAGTTTGTTTATGATAAGTAAGTATCTTCGCCGTGAGGGAAGCGAATTTGCGGCAATCTAATTTTCAGGAGAATAAGATGCGTAAAAATATTATAAAATTTGTTTCGGTTATCAGCGTTGTTGCGTTATTTGTTACGTCTGCCGTTTCGGTTAATGTAAACGCCGCACAGTCGGCTTCGGAAATACAAAGCGAAATCAACGATTTGGAACAGGAGTCCAAAAAACTTGAAGCTCAAATAAAATCACTTCAAGGACAAATTAACGAACAAACCAATTTGAAAAAAGCTATTGAGGATAAAATGGCAGTTGTCCAAAAGCAGATTAACGCTTGCAACAATCAAATAAACGCTATTAACGCTCAAATTTCGGCAAATAAGGCGGAAATCGAAAAAAATAACCAACAAATCGAAAATGATAAACTTGTTTTCAAAAAACGTCTTCGTGCCATTTATATGAGCAATACCGGAAGTAATGCTCAAATTCTTTTGGGAGCGGAGGATTTTTCCCAGTTTTTGCAGTTGGCACAACTTACTGCCTCGGTTTCGGCACACGATAAAAAGATGATAGAAGAACTTGTTGCCGAAATTAAAAAACTGGAAGAAAAACAGCAACAAAACCAACAACTTTTAAAAGATCAAGAGGCAATTAAGGCAACTATTGCGCAAAAACAACAGGAATTAGCAAAAGAAGAAAAACAAATTCAGTCGGTTATCAACTCAATAGCGGCTGACCAAAAAGAAGCCAAAGAAGATAACGCAAGGGTTGAAAAAGAATTAAGGGATATGCAAAACGCCCTTAACGATATTTTGAATGCGGCAGGTAATTCCGGCGGTAAGGTTGTATACAGCGGGGACGCTTTTTTGTGGCCCACACCTACTATAAGCCGTATTTCCTCACCTTTCGGTCCGCGTTGGGGAAGATACCATAACGGTATTGATATTTCAAACGGAACATACGGTGCAAAGGTGGTTGCCATTGCGGACGGTGTGGTAACAACCTATTCAAATAACTGTAAGCATAATTACGGCAAAAAACCGCTTTATAACTGTTGCGGAAACGGTTACGGCAATTATATTACAATAAACCACGGCACTAAAGACGGTAATACCTATGTTGCATATTACGCACACTTGGGTTCAATAACCGTATCACCGGGACAAACTGTTAAAAAAGGTCAAATTGTCGGTTATGTCGGCTCTACGGGACGTTCTACCGGTGCGCATTTGCACTTTGGTATTGCGGTAAACGGCGCTTGGAAAAACCCAATGAGTTTTTATAAAAAAGTAGGATAGTTTTAAAACCGCCGCAAAACAACGGCGGTTTTTTGCAAATCAAAAGGGGAACGATATGAAAACATTTTTACGGGTTTGCAGTGTCATTTGTTTAATAGGTTGGATGGGGTTAATCTTTTATTTTTCTGCCCAAACGGCTGAGGAATCTTCCGAAGTGAGCGGTTCGGTAATTGAAGTTTTGGCGGAAAAATTTTATCCCGAATATGAAACTTTAACACCCCCCGAAAAGCAGGATTTAATTTCTTCCCTGCAGTCGGTTGTGCGGAGTACGGCACACTACTGCATTTACGGCGGGTTGGGCTTTTTTGCCTTTTTAACATTTATAAGTTATACAAATTTAAAATACAAAGTGCGTGTGTTTTGGATGCTGGAAACCTGTTTGCTTTATTCAGTAAGCGATGAATTCCACCAAACCTTTGTAGACGGCAGAGCAATGCAAATGACAGATATAATTGTAGATTTTGCGGGGATTTTAACGGCGGTTTTAATATGCAGTTTGTTTGTATATTTAGTAAGACCTTTACGCCGAAAGGTAACATATTTCCCCAAAAGAAAAATAGAAATTCCGAGTTTTGACGATATGGATTTAAGCATAGAACTAACCCCCGAACTCCAAATACCCCAAAAAGAAAGTGTGCCGAAAGAAATGCCGAATGAAATTCCCGAAATTAAAGAAATAAAAGAAGAACCGAAACAAACCCTATCGGAAGAATTCCAATATGCGTCTTCCATAATCGGAAAAACGGTTATAGAGGCAACAATGGTTTGCAATAACCTTACCAAAGACGGTAAAGCAGATACTAAAGAACTTGTGAATTTGGTTTTAGGCAGAACCGAGGTACTTAAAGCCGAAATTTTAAAAATTTTAAACTCAAATGAACCCTTTGAAGTAAAAAAAGACCTTATGCAGAACGAGCAAATGTCAGCTTTCGATTATTTTGACAGTATAAAAGCACAAATATAATCAATTTTTTCTTATTTAACTATTGTCTTTTTTTGTAAGTTTTGATATAATATTGTTATAATTTTGAAAGGAGTACATATATGAACTATTCACATGAAGTAGAAAATATGTGCCCATTGGCCAAAGGCACATATCACGGCCCTGCTCCTATTCCGGAAGAGGGAAAATGGGTTCAGGTTAAGGAAGTAAAAGACGTTTCCGGTCTTACACACGGTATCGGCTGGTGCGCTCCTCAACAGGGAACTTGCAAACTTACCCTTAATGTTAAAGAGGGTATCATTCAAGAAGCATTGGTTGAAACTATCGGTTGTTCGGGTATGACTCACTCGGCTGCTATGGCTTCGGAAATTTTGGTTGGCAAAACCATTCTCGAAGCACTTAATACCGACCTTGTTTGTGATGCTATCAACACCGCTATGCGTGAACTTTTCTTGCAAATCGTTTACGGCCGTACCCAAACTGCTTTTTCGGAAGACGGTTTGCCGATTGGTGCAGGTCTTGAAGATTTAGGTAAGGGACTTCGTTCACAGTGCGGTACCACCTATGCTACTTTGGCAAAAGGTCCCCGTTATCTTGAACTTGCAGAAGGTTACATTACTAAAATCGCCGTTGACGAAAATGACACTATAATCGGTTACAAGTTCGTTCATCTCGGCAAAATGATGGATATGATTAAAAAAGGTATGGACGCTAACGAGGCATTGGAAAAAGCAAGCGGCCAGTACGGACGTGTTGATGACGCTGCAAAACTCATCGACCCCCGTGAAGAATAATAAGGAGGAAATGAATAATGGCATTATTTGAAAGTTATGACAGAAGAATAAATCAAATTAACGCTGAACTCAGCAAGCACGGCATTTCTTCCATTGAAGAAGCAAAAGAAATTTGCGACAAAGCAGGTGTTGACGCTTACAATATCGTAAAAGGTATTCAGCCCATCTGTTTTGAAAATGCCGCTTGGGCTTATGTTGTAGGTTGCGCTATTGCAATTAAAGATGAAGTTAAATCCGCCGCAGAAGCTGCCGAAAAAATCGGTGTAGGTCTCCAGTCTTTCTGTATTCCCGGTTCAGTTGCAGACGACCGTAAAGTTGGTCTCGGTCACGGTAACTTGGGTGCAATGCTTTTGCGTGAAGAAACCAAATGTTTCGCTTTCCTTGCAGGTCACGAATCTTTCGCTGCTGCCGAAGGCGCTATCGGTCTTGCAAGAAGTGCAAACAAAGCACGTAAAGAACCGTTAAGGGTTGTTCTTAACGGTCTTGGCAAGGATGCCGCTAAAATTATTTCAAGAATTAACGGCTTTACCTATGTTCAAACCAAGTTTGACTATTACACAGGCGAACTTACAATAGTAGAAGAAACCGCTTACTCAAACGGCGAACGTGCAAAGGTTCGTTGCTACGGTGCAGATGATGTACGTGAAGGCGTTGCTATTATGCACAAAGAAGGCGTTGACGTTTCTATTACCGGTAACTCTACCAACCCCACCCGTTTCCAACACCCCGTTGCAGGTACATACAAGAAAGAATGTATCGAACAGGGCAAGAAGTACTTCTCGGTTGCTTCGGGCGGCGGTACAGGACGTACTTTGCATCCTGACAATATGGCAGCAGGTCCTGCTTCCTACGGTATGACCGATACTATGGGACGTATGCACTCTGACGCTCAGTTTGCAGGTTCTTCTTCGGTTCCCGCTCACGTTGAGATGATGGGACTTATCGGTGCCGGTAACAACCCGATGGTTGGTATGACTGTTGCTTGTGCGGTTGCAGTAAACGAAGCACTTAACAAATAATCTGCGATTATTTGTAATGAAATTTGCCTTGCGGCAAATGAAATTCACATAGTGAATTAAATGCTAACGCATGAAATGTGCCGTATCTTTCGATACGGCACATTGTTTTTGATAAACTATTGGGCAAATTTTATTTCATTCAACTTTAGTTGAATTTCATGATGAAATCATTTCATGCGCAACGCGCATTTCATAAAAAGGAGAAAGAATATGGCGGACAATCTTTTAGTAGAGTTATCTATTGAATTTGCGGTGAAAATTGTAAAAATGACTGACAAAATTCAAGGCAAGGGAGGCATAAATCATAATTAAATCGGACACATCATTTAAGGGTTCACCAAAATGATGTGTCCGTTTTTTTATTATAAAGGAACGACATGCAGGTCGTTCCCTACGGAGGGATTGTTTCTAATATCTAATGTCTAACATCTAAAGTCTAAAACGCAAGCCCCTGCCCTACGATATTTGAAAATAATTTTTTGCGGTTATGGGTGCAAATTGTTATAAAATACGCACCGTCACCGCTGTAATCGTAATTTTTTAATCTGGTCGGTTTTCTTTTAGGTAATTCCACATTCATTATAAAACACTTCTTATAATACTATTTCCCTTGCGCCGGATTGTTTTGAAGCAGTATTTACCGAGTTATGGCAGGTGAACATAATAATTTGTGAATTTTTTGCGTATTCGTTTAAAAATTCCAAAGCGGTTTTGGTTCTTTGGTCGTCATATTGTGAAAGGGAATCGTCAAGCAGAACGGGAAAACGCTCATTATCTCCCGCCATTAGTTCGCAAAGGGCTAAACGGAGCGACAAATACGCTTGGTCTGCAGTTCCGCTTGAAAGATAGTCGATTTCCTTTGTGCCGAATGTATCACTTTTTTCCACCGCAATTTGGAAGGATTTTGAAATAGTCATACCGTTGTATTTTTCGCCTGTAATTCCTTTGAAAATCCTGCCGGCATTTCTTTCAAGAACTGAGCCGAAACTTCTTCTGACCTCTATAAAACTGTCTGCCAAGACCGACATTGCAATATCCAAACAATCGCAATATTCTTTTTGGTTTTGAATTTTCAACTTTAAACTTTCAAGTTGTTTTTTATTCGTTTCAATATTTGAAATACTGTTTGAAAGTGACTTTGTTTCGGTTAAAAGTGACGCTAAAGCGGTTTTTTGCTCGGTAATATTTGAAAGCAGTTGTTCGTAATCTTCTTTCATTGATTGGAAATCTTCGACTGTTTCAAACCGGGTATTCACTTTTTCCAATTTCTCCCGTGCTTGTTCGTAAGAAATATTGCCTACATCTTTTAGAATGTAGTTAATATTTTGCTTAATTTCCTTTTGTTTTAATGCTTTTTCGGTAATGCTTTTAAGTTCTTGCTTAATTTCTTCAATATCGTTTACCGCTTTGTATCTTGCAAATAATTCAAAAAGTGTGGCGGTTTCAATTTGCTTTTCTTTTTCTAAAATTTCTAAATCTTTGTTGTTGGCTTTAAGCATTTCCTCTTGCTTTTGGATAATACCCGAATTACTGTTAATTGCGGTGTTTATTGCCGTTATGTTTGATTTTTCACTTGATATTACCGATATTAACTGATTGAGTTTGAATTTCAAATCTACAAGTGTGTTTTCGGTTTGGCGGTTTTCTTTATTTGTTTTTAACGAGTTTAGCAAAAATATCACCGCAAAACCGACCGAAACCGCAACGCTTAAAGCACCGAAAACAGCGTTTGCGGCGATAAATAAGGTTGCCGAAATTACGGCAAAAACTGCCGCTGCAATAATCCACACGGGGTTGGTTTTTACCTTTGTTGCCCCTGAAAGTTCGGTTATTCTTTTTTCGGTTTGGCCCTTTTCACGCTCTAAACTTTCAAGTTTTTCGGTTAGTTGTTTTAATCTTTCGGGTGTAGCGTCAGGTGAGGGGTTAGTTGCCATTTGGAGATTTTGTTTAATGATTTTATTCTCATTCAGTTTGGTGTTTATTTTGGACTCGATACCCTCTATTTTAGAAAGGCAAAATTCAACCTTTCGCACAAACATTTCGTCGGCAGTTTGCCCGTTATTTAGTTTTAAGGTAGCGTTTAGTTGGTCAAGTTTTTCTTTAAGTGATAAAAGTTCTTTTAGTTTTTCGGCGTTGCGGAAATCCTGCTCTTTGTTTATTTGGGTTTTAATATTCTCTGCTTTTGCCTGCATTTCGTTTATCTTTGCCGCCAAATTTTCGGCGGTTTGTTTTTTTGTTTCTAAACTCAATTTGGTTTGTTCTGCAGAATCTATTTTTGCTTTGAGTTCTTTGGCTGAATTTAAGTTTTTGTCATAAATTCCGGCTTTTCCGCTTTTAGACATTAAAGAAAACTTTGCGGTTTGAAGACGGGAATTAACCTCGTCAAAAGAAACCGCTTGGTCACCGGTTGAAGTAAGGTTGGAAAGTTTGGAATTTATCTCCCCCTCGGCAGAGGAGTTACTTTCGGGAAAGCCAAACTGACCTATAAAAATACTGCGTTCAAACGCACCGCAGGAAAGACCGAAGAGTTTTGTGCCTATATCGGGGGAAACGGTTTCACGGGTACCTAAATCAAGGTCAATAAAGGTTACTTTGTCTGAAGAGTTGGAACTGCCGAAAATACGCTCTATTCGGTAGTTGCGGTTTTTGGTTTCAAAATCAATACTGCCTGCCATTTGTCCGCCGTCCCACGGGGTGTACTTTTTACGCAGGTTTTTAAAGATTTGGGAAGAACTGCGTTCGGTACCGTAGAACATCATTTTAATAAAGTTCATTACTGTGGTTTTGCCGTTTTCGTTATTGCCGTAAACTACGTTAAAGCCGTCAGAAAATGACAGTTGCAAATTCTTTATACCGCCGAAAGCGGAAATGTTAAGTGATTTAATCTTCAATGTAGCCCACCTCGCTTTTAAACGCCTTAAGACCTATTTTAAGCGCTTTTTTGTAAAGCCCCTTGTCTTCCGCCTCATCAATTCTTTTAAGCATATTTTTAACAAAAATACCCTTTAGAGACGGCTCGTTTGCCAAAGTTTCAAGGTCAATTTTATAATCGGAGGAATCTTTAACCTTTACAAAATAAAGTTTTTCGCTAAGTCGGGTGGTAATTTCTTTGATGTTAAGTTCAAAATCGGGGTCAATTTCGCCTGTTAGTTCAATTTTATAAAGATTATCGGCATAATTTTCGTAATTTTCACCGAGTGTCTTTAAAATGTGAGAGGTAATATCCGTAACATCGGTAATATCAATTTTTTGGTGAATGTGCTTGCGTTTTGAAACGGGTATAAACTCCAAATCGCATTGTCCCTTTGAAACAGTACCCATATAAATTCCCTTTTGGTCTAATTCGTCAAAACCCTGACCTTCGGGGCAACCGCAATATGCAAAGGAGGTATTGTCAATTTTACCCACGGGTGTGCATTTGTGAACGTGTCCGAGTGCAATATAGTCCATACCGCTTTTCTTAACAAATTTAGGAGTGATTGAGTTATAGTCGGAATTAAGGTCACCCTTTAATTCGCCGTGTTGCACCATAATGTTTATAAAATCGTCATTCGGTACTTTTAAGGTAAATTCCTCTTCACCCTTTAAATAAACGCTTTCAAACGAACGTCCGTAAACACGGGTTCCGATTTCGGGAAAGGTTATTACTGTGTCATCTTTTCCCAAAACATAAAGGTTTTCGGGTAAATTTCGGGTCACAAATGGGGAATCCCCGTTAAGCGGGTCGTGGTTGCCGGCGGCGTAAACCACCCTGATTCCGCATTCGGCAATCTTTTTAAAAACCGCATCGGCAAATATGGGTTCGGGGTTTCCGTTATCAAATAAATCGCCTGCTATTGCAATTAAATCCACATTGTTTTCGGCGGCAATGTCAATTATCTTTTCAAAGGTGATAAGGGTTTCAAACCGACGTGCCTCCGAATTAGAACCCAAAAAACCGTCGGCAGCACCTATATGAATATCCGCAGTATGCAGCAATTTTACACAATTCATCAAAACACATCCTTTTACTACATTTTATCATTTTATCCGCATTTGTTCAAGCAGTAAAATTAAAGATAAATTGACTTTAGCGCTTTTGTGTGTTAAAATATAGCCAAATACTTTAAATGAGGTACTTTTATGCAGAAAAATGAATTTAACGATCAGTTTTTCGACGCCGTTTTAACCCTTAAAACAAGAGAAGAGTGCTACAAATTTTTCAGCGATGCCTGTACTCCTAAAGAAATTGCAACTATCGCTCAACGTTTTGCGGTTGCAAAAATGCTAAACGACAAGCAGGTTTACAGCGAAATTGTAAAAAATACCGGTGCCAGTACCGCAACCATAAGCCGTGTAAACCGTGCAATAAACGAGGGCTTCCAACTGGCTTTTGAAAGGTTAAAATAATATGTATAACTTTTTTGCCGAAGTTTATGACGATTTAATGTATGACGTTGACTATAAAAAACGAACCGCATACTTAATGAAACTTTTTAAAAAGTACGGCAACCCACCTAATCTTTTGTTGGACGCCGCTTGCGGAACGGGCGGTTTTTCGTGTGAATTTGCAAAATGCGGGGTAGAGGTTATCGGTGTCGATATGTCCGAAGAAATGCTGTCCGTTGCACGGGAAAAATCTATGGACGAGGGCAGAGATATTCTCTTTTTGTGCCAAAAGTTGGAAGAACTTGATTTATACGGCACGGTGGACGGTGCGGTTTGCTGTCTTGACAGTTTGAACCACATAACCGATTATAATACCCTTTGTAAAGCGATAAGTAAAATTTCGCTCTTTTTAGAAAAAGATAAGCTTTTTATATTTGACGTTAACACCGAATATAAACACAAAGAAGTTTTGGCGGATAATA
This sequence comes from Acutalibacteraceae bacterium, assembly GCA_036310925.1. Classification (GTDB taxonomy): domain Bacteria; phylum Bacillota; class Clostridia; order Oscillospirales; family Acutalibacteraceae; genus UBA737. The sequence continues at coordinate 2,262 of JAXJQX010000004.1, read as the reverse complement.
TCTTTGTAATCGACAGGGATTATTTATACTGTGTTTGGGCAAATAAGTATGGCAGAAAGAAAAATATAACCGATATCTCGCTTGACTTTTTTGTTAAAGAAGATAAATTATACGAAAGATTTACCGAACAGTTTTCCGAACGTGCTTATACGCCTGAAGAACTTCAAAAAGCAATAGAAAAAGCAGGGCTCCAAATATTAAATATTTTTGAAGATATGACCGAAAACCCCGTGAATGAAGAAACCGAACGGGCAATTTATGTAACAAGAAAGGTAAAATAATGGGTAAGTTAATAAGATGTATAACAAGTGAAGGTGCGGTAATGGTTTCGGCGGTGGATAGTACCGATATTGTGGCAAAAGCCGAACAAATTCACGGCACTTCTGCGGTAATAACGGCGGCTCTCGGCAGAATGCTTACCGCCGCTTCCATGATGGGTAATATGCTTAAAGGCGAAAAATCAAGTATTTCTTTAAAAATTGACGGCGGCGGTCCTGCGGGGGCTATTACCGTTTCGGCGGACTCTACCGGTAATGTTAGGGGATATGCCGTAAACCCTGTTGTGGAAATTCCGCTTAAACCAAACGGAAAACTTGATGTTTCGGGTGCTGTCGGAACGGACGGTAATTTATATATTGTAAAAGATTTGGGAATGAAAGAACCGTATAACGGCTTTGTGCCTATTGTTTCGGGCGAAATTGCCGAGGATATTACTTCATATTACGCAACAAGCGAACAAATACCTACTGTTTGTGCGTTGGGTGTGCTTGTTAATCCCGATTTAAGCGTGAAAAAAGCGGGCGGTTATATTTTACAGTTGTTGCCCTTTACCGAAGATGAAATTATTACAAAAATAGAAAACAACCTAAAAAGGGTTAAACCCGTAACTGCACTTTTGGACGAGGGTTGGGACATTGAAGAAATTGTAAAAGATGTTTTACAGGGCTTTGAAGTTGAGGTAATATACAGTCAAGAGGTTGAATATAAATGTAAATGTGAAAGGGAAAAAGTAGAGCAAACTTTGCAGGGCTTAGGTGAAAAGGAACTACAAGAAATGATAGCCGAAATGCCTACTGTGGAGGTTAAATGCCACTTTTGCAATACTGCCTATTCTTTCACGAAAAATGACATTGAAAAGATTTTGAAAAAAATTGAAAAAAGTTGAAAAAAATGCTTGACAAATTTAAAGTGTTATGGTAATATAATGCTTGTCGCCGGTGAGTTGCCAATGGCAAGCCAGCGCGGTCATCGTGGGAGCATAGCTCAGCTGGGAGAGCATCTGCCTTACAAGCAGAGGGTCACAGGTTCGAGCCCTGTTGTTCCCACCATGTGGCCTGGTAGTTCAGTTGGTTAGAACGCTAGCCTGTCACGCTAGAGGTCGTGGGTTCGAACCCCATCCAGGTCGCCATTCGCCTCTGTAGCTCAGTCGGTAGAGCAGGGGACTGAAAATCCCCGTGTCGTTGGTTCGATTCCGACCGGAGGCACCATTTATTTGCGGATTTAGCTCATCTGGTAGAGCGCCACCTTGCCAAGGTGGAGGTAGCGAGTTCGAGCCTCGTAATCCGCTCCAGTCGGGTGCTTGAATAAAGCACCCCTTTCTTTTCTAAACTGAATACGGCACCATAGCCAAGCGGTAAGGCAGAGGTCTGCAAAACCTTTATGCCCCGGTTCAAATCCGGGTGGTGCCTCCAGAAAAAGAAAGACAAGTCGAAAGACTTGTCTTTTCTTTTTCAATGAAATTCGCCTTCGGCGAGTGAAATAGCTTCGCTGTGAAATACGCTAAAGCGTATGAAATATTTGCTTCGCAAATGTTAAGAGGCGAATTTTATTTCACATTTTGCGTTAGCAAAATATTTCACCAAAGGCGAATGCCTTTGATTTCACCGTGCGTTAGCACGATTTCACTAATACCTTGCGCCTCTACAGCTTTTATGCTATAATGCATATCGAAAGGAAGGATTTTATGGATACTATTAGAATTTTACTTTCAGGTAAAACCAATTTGCAATATTATATTGACGCCGTAAACGGTGTTGGTGCAGAAGCAGATGCAAAGTATCTTCCGGATATTGACACAAGTTATGACGGACTTATTCTTTGTGGAGGAAATGATATCGAACCAAGCAGATATAATGAGGCGATTGACGGCGCGATAGAAATCGATAAAGATAGGGACCAAGTGGAATTTGCTTTACTAAAAGCATATATAGACGCCGGTAAGCCCGTTATGGGAATTTGCAGAGGCTTTCAGTTGATTAATAT
>JAXJQX010000003.1:0-30022 GCA_036310925.1 Acutalibacteraceae bacterium | reverse complement strand
TTCAGAAACCGTATTCTACATATTTTTTCTCATAAACAACTAAATAAAGAACAAGCAGCTGCCTAATAGCAACTGCTTGCACTAAAATTTTCATTTTATCTCTTTACCCCAACTATTGACAAAGAGCCACAAATGTATGCACCTACAAAAGTCACTGACTTTTGTAGGTGCATATTTTTTAATTCATAAATATTATTTTTTAATTTCCGTGCCGCCCCATTCAACAACCGTAAAACCGTTTCTTTCGGGAGCGGAGAGATGCTGTTCGGGAAGGTCTACATATTTATCTGTCGACTGCCATGTCATAAATACACGGATTAAGGTGTCGGGAGAGGGATTGATGTTAAGTTTTGCCGCATCGGTATAATTTTCGGTTTGAAATGAGATTATATTATACGGATTATCCTCCATAATAGGCAACCAATAAACTATAAATTCATTTGCTTCTTTGCGGTTAAGACCGAGTTTTTTAAGTGCATCTTCAAGGAATTTCGCCGTATCTTCTCCCTTTACACAAAATCCTTCGGTAAGGTCATACTGCGAATAGGTTTCACCCTCCCAATAGAGATAGTTGTATGTTTGACCGCTTGCATCGGTAAGTGTACCGTCCGGCAAGGCGGTTACCTTCCAACCACCTTTATATTTCGGGTAGGTGCAGGTCAATTTACCGTCAAGTGTCAGATTTATAGATACCTCTGTCTCCTTTTCGGGATAGAGATAAATCACGGGCTTATATGCTTTATCGGGTTCAAGTTCAAATGTACTTGCTTTAATATCTGTAAAATCAGTTTCAATACGATGATTTTTTTCATCGTAGTATGTGTTTTCGTAACCGCAAATTACTTGGTCGCCGATACACCAACCGTCGGTTAATTTTCCGTTAAGTTTAATTTCATAAGGGGAGGGTATAACTGTTTTTGCAAAGAAACAATCAGAATATATTTCGGTAATCTTTATATCTGAAAAAGGAGAATATTCTTTATCCCATTTGTTTTCGTCCGTTTTATCAATCCATTGTTTTTTATATTCGGTATTACGCAGTTCGTAAGATTTTTCCCAATTCACAGCATTGATTTGTGCAGGATAAGATTCCATAATGCCGCCTGTATAAGTAACTTTTACATAATCACCGACTTTACCATCAATGTCGGGGAGATCGGAAATTCCAAAGGATATTCGGTCGGAACAATTTATTTCGTCTTGGTCATAGAACGGCTCTACTATAACGAAATTACCATTAATTTCTAAAATTGTTGCATTAAAAGAAAACTTGACATTTTCTTCTTCATAATACCAAAGTTGGTCAATAGATTTAAAATTATCGGGGAAAAAATATACCTTTGTTTTATTATATGTTTCTCCGGCAGTTAAGCGATTCCAGTCTACAATCTTATATGTGAGCGCTGTATATTCTCTTGTGCCGCCGTCTTTAAAACTTCCTGTCGGTATCGGTACGAAAAGAATTGTTAATACAAATATAATAATTATCGGTATCAATATTTTCTTTTTCATAAAAGTATCTCCCTAATCTGCTTTTTGCTTTGCCCATTCAATAATCCTTGTCGCAATAACAATTTGTTCTTCGGTAAGCTCTGCCTGACCTTTATCGCAACGGACGTACCGGTCACCGGTCAATCGTATACCGTATTCTGTACCGAATTCGGTATAAATTTTGTGTTCGGGCAAGCACTTGCAAAGTTTTTCAGAATCATATTCCAGGTTATTAAGCAAATCAGTCAACTCTACCGATTCACCGCCCATAAAAGTGTAACTTTTTCCGTTTTCAAAACAGATTGTGGTTCGGAAACTGTCATCATTAGCAATATCCCGTACCCCTATCACTTCATTTTCGGGTTTATAACTACCGTCACCCTTGGAAATTCGGATAATGTGATATCCGTCTGTTTGGGCGGGGTAGGTCAGTTCTACGCAACCGTGAATAAGTACTACTCCGTCGCCGTTACTATAACCCTTGAACAGTTTTTTATTGTCGCTGCAATCTGATACACGCATTGCTTTATCTTCGCCGTCTATTAGATAAACGCCGTTTTCCGCAAAGTATAATCGACCTCTTGAAACCGCATATCCTTTAGCACTCATCACGCCGGCGTATGCAAAAAGAGTTAAGGCAAACAAAATAACTGCCCCTCCGATAATACCCCATAGTAAAATCCGTCTTTTTGTTTCCGTACTATTACCCTCTTTCTTATTCTGTCAGTCCGAGAGCCGATTTCAGAGCGTTTATCTGCTCATTATTAAGGTTTATTTCAATGCCCGGTTGCGAATCGTAAAGTTTGTTATCTGTAAGTGTGAAAATGCGTTTAGAACCGGAGGCGGTTGTCATGGTAATGATATAACTCGAAGATTTTGTATCGTTTTGGGAGGATTTATTTTGTTCGGAACTGTTGCCGCTCATAACGCCTTTAGATTTATCGTCAAAATCGCCCACAATATCTCTGTGGGACTCATAGGGGATAAGAATGTTATATATCCGCTCAAATACATCGTCAACATCCGAAGTATCGGTGAACTCGGAATGGTGTTCTGCATTTGCACCCGTACCTCTTACGTCAATCAAAACAAAACTATGCCGTGAACCGGAATTGACTGCTCCGGTTGCTTCTTCCGTCTCATTATAGATATTTACGATATCCTCATTATGGGATTTTTTTGTTCCAAAAGAAAACATAGACGGCAATGCTGTTACCGACCACACGGTAACGATTAAACAAAGAGGAATAAAAAGTGCCAAAATGCGGTTTCGGTTTCTTTTGCGTATTCTTATTCTGTTTTCACTGCGGCGGAATACTTCCGCTTTACGTTCCTCAAAGTTTCTCATAGTAGCCGCTCACCGTCCTTTCCAAGAATGATGGAAAGTTCCTTTTTAGCACGATACAAAAGATTGTCTACTTGTTTGCGATTCTTCTTCATAACCTTGGCCGCCTCATCATAGGACAAGTCTTCAAAACAGACTAAGTGTACAACAACACGCATATCATCCGTCAAAGAATTAAGAGCGTTATTTACAATACGCTTTTTCTCATCTGAAAGGATGATTTCTTCAAGTGTTTCTTGCTCGGCTGATATATCATCCGCTTCCGTAAGCTCTACAAAATTTATTACCTTGCGGTGCTTTATGTAGTTAAGAGCACGGCTGCGACCGAGCATAAACAAATAGGTTTTCAGTGTTACCTTGAAATTGTACCGATGTTTATTTACCACCAAATCCGAAAAGGCATCAATGGCAATATCTTCGGCTGCGTGAATGTCATGCACATAACGGTCAATAAAGAATACGAGATTGTCAAACAACTCCTTCATTATTTCGTCAAAGGCACTTTCATCACCGTCAAGAAAACGGCGGTAGCTACTTGCGCCGTTATCCATAGAGTCTCCTCCTAACACATATTCAGGTATAATACCCTTCACTTATTATACAACCAAAGAATATAAATTTCCTTATTTTAATTATAACATATATAGCAATGCTAAAACAATAATCCCTTTCATATATATCTTTAAAGGGGTTGATTTTTTGTTTAATCTTTTAGTTGAAATTTTATCTAACGTTTTTTATTTTGCCTTGCACGTGACTGGTGCGGGTTCTTTCCCGCCGCCGCTTAGTGCTAAAAAGGAAACCGAACTGTTGGAAAAAAGCCGTAACGGTGATAATGATGCCCGTAATAAACTGATTGAGCATAACCTACGGCTTGTAGCACACATTGTGAAAAAATATTACAGCGCCTTTGCCGAGCAGGACGACCTGATTTCCATTGGCACAATCGGCTTAATTAAAGCGGTGGAAACATTTAAAGCCGACAAAGGTATTCGCCTTGCAACCTACGCCGCACGGTGTATTGAAAATGAGATTTTAATGTTTTTAAGAAACCAGAAAAAGACTTCGCAGGACGTTTTTATAAGCGACCCGATTGACACCGACAAAGAGGGTAACGCCCTAACACTTATTGACGTTATAGCCGACAAAACCGATTTTGTTGAAGAAATCGACACCAAAATGAAACTTAATAAACTAAAAAAAATACTCACAAAGGTATTAGACAAAAGAGAACTTGAAATAATAGAAATGCGGTACGGCATAAACGGCAAAAAGGAACTTACCCAACAGGAAATTGCCAAAAAATTGGGTATTTCACGCAGTTATGTTTCACGCATAGAAAAATCGGCTTTGGAAAAACTTAAAAAACAGTTTTAATAATTGACAGCAAAAAATTATAGTGTTATAATTTTTTAAAAGGAAAAAAGAGTGATTAGAATGAATGTTACGGAACTTAAAAATTTAACTAAAGAATACAAATACAAAATTGACTTACACTGCCACACAAAACCGGCAAGCCCGTGCAGTGACATTATCCCCGAAAGAATGATTGAACTGTATAAGGAAACGGACTATGACGGGATTGTAATTACCAACCACTTTATTGATTTTATTCTTAAAAGCGACGACCCCGAAACCGTAAGCCAAACCTATTTGGAGGATTATTACAAAACCAAGGAATTAGGCGAAAAAAACGGGCTTAAGGTTTATTTGGGAATGGAAATACGTTTTCCCGAAAACTGCAACGATTATTTGATTTACGGCATTCGGGAAAGCGATGTTAGAAAACTTTTTTCCTACATCCACGGGGACTATATTTCCTTTTATAAAGATTTTAAAAGTAAGGACAATGTTATTGTTCAGGCGCACCCGTTTAGGAGTAATATGACCCTGCAAAACCCCGATTACCTTGACGGAATTGAGACCTTTAATATGCACCCCGGCCACAATTCAAGAATAGCGGTTGCTACAAAATACGCAAACGAACACGAGGGTTTTATCAAAACCGGAGGTACTGATTTTCACCACGAAGGTCATCAGGGATTAGGCGGTATTTTTACCAAAACTTTACCGGAAGATTCGTTAGGTCTTGCAAAAATTTTGCAGTCGGGCGATTATTTATTAAATGTTGCGGGTGATATTGTAATACCGTAAAATTGCAGTTTTCCATAAAAAATTACCTCCCCTCAACGATAAGGGGAGGATTGTTTTATATAATTCTAACCTTTATTACGCCTTCAATATCGGCAATTTCTTTTTGCAACTGTTCGGTTTCAAAATCGGCAATATCAAGCATTGTATAGGCATAATCCCCACGGGATTTATTAAGCAGATTTTCAATGTTGATACCGTCATCCGAAATAAGGCCGGTAATTTTTGTGAGCATATTGGGAATATTTTTGTGAATAACGCAAACACGGTTTTTACCGCTGCGTGGCATTGTAACTTCGGGCAAATTAACCGAGTTTACAATATTACCGTTTTCGATATAATCGATAAGTTCTTTAGCCGCCATAGATGCGCAGTTGTCTTCCGATTCGGGGGTAGATGCACCCAAGTGCGGAATTGCAATAACGCCGTCGGTATCTAAAATTTCGTCGCTTGGGAAGTCGGTAACATATGCCGCAACCTTGCCCGATTCGAGCGCCGCTTTAATAGCGTCATTATTAACAAGTCCGCCGCGGGCGAAGTTAAGAATACGAACGCCGTCTTTACATTTTGCAATAGTTTCGGCATTTATTAAATTCTTTGTGGCATCGGTAAGCGGAACGTGGATTGTAATATAATCGCACTTTGCAAAAATTTCGTTAATATCGTTAATGTAAACCGAATTATGGTTAAGATTCCAAGCCGATTTAACCGAAAGGTAGGGGTCGTAACCGTAAACGGTCATACCAAGGTGATTAGCGGCATTTGCAACCATAACACCTATTGCACCAAGACCGATAACACCCAAGGTTTTACCCTTTATTTCAGGACCTGTAAATGCGCCTTTGCCCTTTTCAACCATTTTGCCGACTTCCGAACCGTTGCCTTTAAGGGTTTTTGCCCATTCAATACCCGAAATAACACGGCGTGAACTGATAAGAAGACCCGCAATAACAAGTTCTTTAACCGCATTTGCATTAGCACCGGGGGTGTTAAAGACAACTATGCCCTGTTCGCTGCAACGTTCTATCGGGATATTGTTTGTGCCGGCACCCGCACGTGCAATTGCCTTTAGGGTTTCGGGAAATTCGGTATCGTGAAGTGCGGCGGAACGAACAATCGCACCGTCGGCATTTTCCACTTCATCGCCTACGGTATATTTATCGTCAAAAACTTCAAGTCCCGACTTTGAAATTTTGTTATAGGTTTTAATTTTATACATTACATATTCTCCTGTTCGAATTTCTTCATAAACTCTACCAACTTTTCTACACCCTCAACCGGCATTGCATTGTAGATAGAAGCACGCATACCGCCAACGGTGCGGTGACCTTTAAGGTTTACAAAACCTGCCTTTTTGGCTTCCGAAACAAATTTAGCGTCAAGTTCTTCATTGCCTGTTACAAACGGAACATTCATTAATGAACGGTCTTCCGGCACAACGGTTCCTTTAAACATTTTACTGTTATCAAGAAAATCGTAAAGAATTTTGGCTTTTTTCTCGTTAATTTCTTTCATTTTCTCGAGTCCGCCCATTTTCTTGATCCATTTAAAGGTAAGACCTGCAATATAAATTGTGTAGCAAGGCGGAGTGTTAAACATGGAACCGTTTTCGGAATGAGTGTCATACTTAAGCATTGTAGGTGTAATATCCATAGCGTTGCCTATTAAATCTTTACGGATAATAACAATGGTAACACCTGCGGGGGCAACATTTTTTTGTGCGCCTGCGTAAAGCATACCGAACTTTGTAACGTCAATCGGTTCGGACAAAATACAACTTGAAATATCTGCCACAAGCGGAACATCGCCGGTATCGGGTATGTAATTGTACTTCGTGCCGTAAATTGTGTTGTTCATACAAATATGCACATAATCGGCATCCTTATCAAAATCCTCACGAACGGTTTTAGGAATATAACTGAATGTTTTATCCTTTGAAGATGCAACTTCACGGGCTTTGCCGTAACGTGCTGCCTCTTTATACGCTTTGTTTGCCCACTGTCCCGTAATGATATAATCTGCCTTACCGTTTTTGGTCATAAGGTTAAGCGGAACCATTGCAAACTGGGTGGAAGCACCGCCCTGCAGGAAAAGCACTTCGTAATTATCGGGAATGTTCATAATCTCACGCAAGTTTGCCTCTGTTTCGTCAAAAATTGCTTGGTATTCCTTTGAACGGTGGGACATTTCCATTACCGACTGACCGCTCTCACCGAATTCCATCATTTCTGCTGCGGCGGTTTTCAAAACTTCTTCGGGAAGCATTGAAGGACCTGCGCTGAAGTTATATACTCTTGCCATAATATTGACCTCCAAAAAAGATTAGTAAATATGACATACATTATATTATATGAAAGAACAAATGTCAATAGGTTTGTTAAAAACTTAACGATGTTTTTGCGTTTTATTTCAAATTTTATGAAGTGTTTGTTATTTTATTAACAATATTGCGTAGAATAAATACAGAACGGACAGACGAAGACGACAGAAATTTTAGACGGTAGATGTTAAGCAACTTGCCAAATCAAAATCCCTCCCTATCAAAAGGAGGGTTCAGACTGTAGACAAACTGTATCTTGCCTCCCTCTGAAGAGGGTGCGGATTGCCTGTGGCAATCTCTAAGCGTAAGCTTAGAAGCACCGACCGAAACGGCAGTTGAGAAGTGGCACGGCTTTGCCGTGACGGAGGGAAAGAAAATGCTTTAATAGAGGATTTTCCGACTACCCCTCAGTCACCTGCGGTGACAGCTCCCCTGACAAGGGGAGCCAAAATAGACTTTGTCTACAAACTCAGCCCTCCCTATCAAAAGGAGGGGGCGGATTGTTTTGTAACCGAAGTTTTTATTACATTTTTAATTTTGTAAATTTATTTTATTTTCGGTAATCAGCGGATAATGTATAAGTTCGCTTCCCAACAAATCTTCCTTGTTCATATCAACCGCCGAAATTTGGTGGTTTTGGTAGGTTTTATAGTAATATATCCCCTTATCGGCATTAACGCAGGAGGAATAAATGGAAATTTCATATTCACCGTTTCCTACGTCGCAACAACCCTTAACCTGCAAAACCGAACCCAAAATGTGGAAAAACTGACCTACGCTTATCTGTTCACCGCTTTCACAAACCGAGTTTAATTTGGTAAAAGCAACTCTAATAAAGCGTGACTGGGAGGATAAATCGCCCGGCAAACCCAAAGCACCCATTCCCCTGCTGTAGTGTTGCAAGTCGATTTTATCGCTGAAAAGGTTTTTGGGTGAGGAGTTTGACAAATTCATATAATTATTAAGCGAAAACAACTGCATGGGGAAAGGCGGATTGTTGGTAAGCACACCCACGGGGTTTTTATAAACATTCATTTCGCCTGTAAATTCCACGGTTATTGATTCTCGTTTGTCCGAAATAAGCCAATGAAGTGATGCCGCAGGCAAACCGTCACAAAACGGGGTGTTTGTAATGTTAATATTTTTAAGTTTTTCTTTTACCTCTTGTACCGAAGCACAGTTTGCTAAAATATAGGGTATAAACTCAAACTGGGCAATGTTTTGCTTGCCTTCAATTTCGCCGTTGTATTTAGCGTTTCCTACGAAATTAAGCGCCGCCATACAAAGCCCTTTCTCGTTTGCCGCATCGTAATAAAGGGGATAATTATTCAGTATATGCGCCATTCCGATAATTGCGTAATGGCTTTGCAATTTTCCCGCAAACCTAAATTCAAAAGGGAAGTTTTTTGGGGTTATTGTAACTTCTTCACCGTAGGAGAATTCATAATCCAATGTTCTGCCGAAATAGAAATTGTCTGCATTATAGGTTATAGCCGTACACATAATTTTACCTCTTTTTTAAATAGTATTATTGTTTCAAATGATAAGTAAATTATTCCGATATTTTAATTTAGACGGTAGATTTTAGAGGTTAGATAATGGACAGTCGAGGACGCCTGTCCTTTTTTTAAAAAACAAGACCGCTATTAAGCGGTCTTGTAGAAAATTACGGTCTTTCCCAAGGGGTATCCTCAGGAGTCATCAGAGGTACTGATGATGTAGTGTTATTATCTTCGGAATTACCGGGGTTATCGTTAGAATCAGTGGGATTTCCGTTAGAACCGGTACTATTATTTGAAGTGGTATTGCCATTTGAAGCGGTAGTACCATTTTCTTCAAAAGTGGGTCCGTTCTGCGGTTTTTCATTTGTGCTACTATTATCTTTTTTGTCACTTACTTCACCGATAATACTACCGGTTTCAAGATCTACTTCAATACCTACTTCGGAACTTCCGCCAATAGTTAATTCATCCGTTCCGATTTCAGAATTGTTAGTAGTTTGTGTATTACCGGTACTACTGTTTTTATTGTGTTTAACAACTTCAATAATACCAATAGCGACTAAAAGAACAACTAAAGCACTAATTAAAATCACTATTACTCTAAAGCAATCAAATCCAAAAGTCAAGTTTATTCTTTCGTCAGTTTTACACAATTAAGTGAATTAAAGTTGTGCATTTTTACGGCGAGATATTAGGAACGACACACAGGTCGTTCCCTACGGCATTCCGTCTAATATCTAACGTCTAACATCTAATTTATAACCTTGGTTTCAATTTCTTCGGTTGCACGTGAGATGAAATCTACGGTAGACATTGCGCCGAGGTCGCCGTCCTCACCGCGTTTGCGGACGGAAACCGCACCGTTTTGCACCTCATTATCCCCCACAATAAGCATATAGGGTACTTTTTGCAGACGTGCTTCCCTGATTTTGTAACCGATTTTTTCGTTACGGTCGTCAATTTCCACACGCATACCCTTTGCTTCTAACTGCTTTTTAACATCGTAAGCGTAATCAAAATGTCTGTCCGCAATGGGAAGAATTTTAACCTGTGTGGGTGCTAACCACATTGGGAAGGCACCCGCATATTTTTCGATAAGAAGTGCCAATGTGCGTTCGTAACAACCGAGCGAAGTACGGTGAATAATGTAGGGGTTTTTCTTTTGACCGTCACGGTCTACATATTCCATACCGAATTTTTCGGCTAACATTTGGTCAATTTGAATGGTAATAAGGGTGTCTTCCTTGCCGTAAACATTCTTAATTTGAATATCTAATTTAGGACCGTAGAACGCCGCCTCACCTATACCTATTTTATAAGGAATTTCGAGGTGGTCAAGAATACGTTTCATCATACTCTGTGCTTCGTCCCACTGTTCGGGAGTGCCGATGTATTTTTCGGTGTCTTCGGGGTCCCATTGCGAAAAACGGTAGGAAACATCTTCATAAAGTCCCAAAGTTTTAAGCATATAAATTGCCAGTTCCAAACAACCCTTAAATTCGTCCTCAAGTTGTTCGGGGGTACACATTAAATGGCCTTCGGAAATTGTAAACTGCCTTACCCTTATAAGTCCGTGCATTTCGCCCGAATCCTCGTTACGGAAAAGGGTTGAAGTTTCGTCGTAACGAAGCGGCAAATCACGGTAAGAACGGGCACGGTTTAAATATGCCTGATATTGGAACGGGCAGGTCATAGGACGCATTGCAAAACATTCTTTTGAATAATCGTCCGGGTCGCCCAAAACAAACATACCGTCCAAATAATGGTCCCAATGCCCCGAAAGTTTGTAAAGTTCACGCTTTGCCATGAGGGGTGTTTTGGTAAGTTGCCAACCGTGTTGTGCTTCGGTATCCTCTACAAACCGCTGTAAAATTTGAATAATTTTAGCACCTTTAGGCAACATAATGGGAAGACCTTGACCGATAACGTCAACCGTTGTGAAAAGTTCCAATTCCCTGCCTAATTTGTTGTGGTCACGCTTTTTTGCCTCCTCAAGCATTGCCAGGTGGTCTTCAAGTTGGGATTGTTTCGGAAAAGCCGTACCGTAAACACGGCAAAGCATTTTTTTGGAAGAATCCCCACGCCAATATGCCCCTGTTGCAGAGGTCAGTTTAAACGCCTTTACAAGACCTGTGTTCATTAAATGCGCACCTGCGCAAAGGTCGCAAAATTCGCCCTGGGAATAAAAGGAAATTTCTTCGCCGTCGGCTATACCCTCTGCCAATTCTACCTTATAGGGTTCGTCCTGTTCCTCAAATTTTGCCACTGCCTCTTTCTTTGAAAGGGTAAAACGGGTGATTTCGTGGTCTTCTTTTACGATTTTTTTCATTTCCGTCTCGATTTTTACAATATCGTCGGGTGTGAATTTTTCGTCAATGTCAAAGTCGTAATAAAAACCGTCCTCCACGGCAGGGCCTATTGCCAACTTGGCTTTCGGGAACAAACGCTTTACCGCCTGTGCCAAAATGTGGGAAGCGGTATGGCGGAAAGTCCATCTGCCGTATTCGTCTTGGAAGGTTAAAAGTTCCAATGTGTCCCCGTCATTTAAAAGGGTGCGTAAATCGCAGTTTTCGCCGTTAATTCGTGCGGCACAAACATTTTTATAAAACCCGCCGCCGAATGATTTTGCAATTTCGTAAGCATTAACGCCGTTTTCATATTCTTTAACAACGCCGTCTTTTAAAGTAACTTTAATCATAAATTTTCCTCCTAAAAATACAAAAAACTCCGCCCCAAAAGGGACGAAGTGTAATTTCTCCGCGGTTCCACCCAAATTCCGAAAAAAATTTCGGCACTTTGTACCTTTAACGCAGGTTTTACGTCCGTGTTGCTACCCACGGCGCTATACGGCGGTTTTGTTTAAAGTTTGTTTAGCGGATTTTCAGCCCACGGTCCGCATTCTCTTAAAACAAGGCAAATAAACTACTGTCCGTAATAATTGCTTTAACAGAAAAATAATACACCTTTTTTATATATGTGTCAAGTATTTTGTCTTGCTTTTTTTTGATTTTGGTATTACAATTACATTATATAATATATTTTGGTGATAAAATGTTTTTTTCTAAAAGTAATTACGATTGGCTTGTAGTGGGTCTTGGCAACCACGGTGACAAGTACGAAAATACCCGCCACAACATCGGTTTTATGGCGGCAGACCTTTTGATGGCAGAAAACGGCGGTTCTTTCGGCAAAACAAAAATGGAGGGTGTTATGGGCGAGTGTAAAATCGCCGGCAACCGTGTGCTTGTAGTTAAACCGCAAACCTTTATGAATAATTCCGGCATTTGCGTTAGTAAGGTTGCAAAATTTTACAAAATTCCACTTGAACGTATAATTATTATTTTTGACGATATTTCGTTAGATGTAGGAAAACTGAGGATACGCAAAAAGGGAAGCCACGGCGGTCACAACGGAATGAAAAGCGTTATTTCCCTTTTAGGGTCGGACGATATTATGAGAATTAAAATGGGTGTAGGCGCAAAACCCCACCCCGACTATGATTTAGCCGACTGGGTGCTTTCCAAATTCCCAAAAAACGACAGCGAAAAGATTAAAACCGCTCTTAACCTTGCTTCAAAAGCCGTAAAAGAAATTATTGTAAACGGCGCTGAGTCAGCACAAAACCTTTATAACAGTTGATTATGAAATTTTTAAACGATATTTTATTTTCCGAACACGAATATTCCGCTCTTTTAAACGGTGTAAACAAAAACCGTTTGCCGATTGCCGCAACGGGGCTTTCGGCGGTACACAAAGCGGCGGTAATATCGGCTTTACACGCCCACACCGGCAAGAAAATTGCGGTAATAACCCCCGACGAAGCGACGGCGAACTGCTTGGGCGACGACCTTAAAGCGCTGGGGGTACAAACGGTGGATTTTCCCTACAGGGATTATCTGCTTGCCGATATTGCGGGATATTCAAAAGAATATGAACACAAAAGAACCGACACCCTGTCTAAACTTTTAGACGGGGATTTCGGCGTTGTTACAATGTCGCTTGATGCGGCTTTGCAGTATACAACACCGCCCGAAATTCTTAAAAAAGCAAACTTCTGTTTGGAGGCAGGTCAAACCGTTTCCACTGCCGAACTTTCCGAAAAACTGATTTTAAGCGGATATGTAAGAACAGAACTTTGCGACGGTACGGGGCAGTTTTCGATTAGAGGCGGTATTTTTGATATTTTCCCCACCGCCGCCGAAAACCCTTACCGTATAGAATTTTGGGGTGACGAAATTGACACTATAAGCATTTTTGACACCGAAACCCAACGCCGAACCGAAAGTTTGGAAAAAATTACAATAACCCCCGCTAACGAGGTACTTTATAACCCGCAGTCGCTTATAGAAAAACTGCAAAAAATCAAGAACGATAAAAAACTGCCCGAAAACGCCCTTTTAAAAATAGAGGCAGACATTACCGCACTTGAAAACGGAATTACGCTTAACCCCGACCGATACATTTCGCTGATTTACGGGGAAAACAACACCGTTTTCGATTATTTGAAAGATGTGATTTTTGTTGTTACCGAAACGGGAAATTTGAACGAGCGGTTTTCGAGTTTGGAAATTCGCCAAACTGCCGACACCGAAAACTTTTTGGAAGAGGGTATTCTTAATAAATATACCGCAAAACTGTGGCTTACAAAGGCGGAATTTTGGGAGAAACTCCATTCTTGCGTTATTTTGGAAAATTTTCCGAGAAATTCTTACCCTGTAAAGTTAAAGGACATTATAAACTTTAATTACAGAAGTTCCTCCTGCTGGAGCGGTGACCTTAATGTTTTAACCGAAGATATCTCCTACACCCTTGAAATCAAGGGCATTGTTGTAATTTTAGCGGGCGGTTTGCGTGCCGCAAAGGTGCTTACCGAATTGCTTAACGAAAAGGGAATACCCGCGGTTTTAAGCGAAAATCCTTACCCCGAACCGGGTGTTGCCACCGTTACGACAGGCGGACTTTCAAGCGGGTTTGAAATTCCTTCCGAAAAGTTTATTTTAATAACCCACCGTTATTTGGGAAACGACAAAAAACCGCACAAAAAGCACGCCAAAAAAGGTAACGAAATCGGTTCGCTCGATTCACTTAAAAAGGGTGACTATGTTGTTCACGAAGCGCACGGTATAGGTATTTTTGACGGTATAAACCGCATTACAAACGCAGGTGTTACAAAGGATTACATTAAAATCAAATACGCCAAAAGCGATATTTTGTATGTTCCTGTCACCCAACTTGATTTGGTTTCCCGCTATATCGGCTCCGCCGAGGAAAGCAACATTAAAATAAACCGTTTAGGCGGCGGCGAATGGCAAAAAACCCGCACCCGTGTTAAAAAAGCGGTTAAGGATATGGCAAAGCAACTTACCGCTTTGTACGCTAAGAGAATGTCGGTAAAAGGGTATGCTTTTTCGCCCGATACCGACCTGCAAAACGATTTTGAACGCCGTTTTCCGTATGACGAAACCGAAGACCAATTGCGCTGTGTTAACGAAATTAAAAATGATATGGAACGTGATGTTCCTATGGACCGTTTGCTTTGCGGGGATGTGGGTTTCGGCAAAACCGAGGTTGCTTTGCGTGCCGCTTTTAAATGTATAAGCGAGGGGAAACAGTGTTGCCTTTTAGTACCCACAACCATTCTTGCAATGCAACATTACAACACAATTTTGCGCCGTTTCGGTGAAATGCCGGTTTCGGTTAAACTTTTAAACCGCTTTGTTTCCCCAAAAGCACAGGAAAAAATTATTACCGACCTAAAGTGCGGTCGGCTTGATATGGTAGTAGGCACACACCGCCTTATTTCCAAAGACGTTAAATTTAAAAATTTAGGGCTTGTAATAATTGACGAAGAACAGCGTTTCGGCGTGGCACAAAAGGAAAAGTTGAAGGAACAGTACCCTTATGTGGATATACTCACCCTTTCGGCAACCCCCATTCCACGCACTTTGAATATGGCAATGTCGGGACTTAGGGATATGTCCACCCTTGACGAAGCACCCGGTGACCGCCATCCGGTGCAAACCTATGTTTTGGAGTATAATTTAGGGGTTATTGCCGATGCGATAAACAAAGAAATCCGCCGCGGCGGTCAGGTTTATTATCTGCACAACCGTGTGGACAGTATAGAACGCTGTGCTATGAAGTTAAAGCAAAAACTGCCCGATATAAATATAGGTGTTGCACACGGTAAAATGACGCAAGCGGAACTTTCAAATGTTTGGAAACAACTTTTGGACCGGGAAATTGACCTGCTGGTATGCACCACTATTATTGAAACGGGGGTTGATGTTCCGAATGCCAACACCCTTATAATAGAGGATGCCGACCGTTTGGGACTTTCGCAACTGCACCAGTTAAGGGGCCGTGTGGGACGTTCTCCCCGCCGTGCGTACGCTTATTTTTGCTTTACCCAAAACAAGCAACTGTCCGACGTTGCGGCAAAACGGCTGGAAGCAATACGTGAATACACCGAATTCGGTTCGGGCTTTAAAATTGCCATGCGTGACCTTGAAATTAGGGGTGCGGGCAGTATTTTAGGGGGCGAACAACACGGAAATATGGAATCCGTTGGGTATGATATGTACCTGAAACTCCTGTCCCAAGCAATAAACCAAGAAAACGGGGCAGAGCCGGAGGACGATATCCCTTGCACCGTTGACCTTAATATTTCGGCACATATTCCCGAAAGTTACATTTCTTCGCTCCCTGCACGACTTGGCATTTACAAACGCATTGCCGCTATCAGAAGTGACGAAGATTCGAGCGATATTATTGACGAACTGTGCGACCGTTTCGGCGAACCGCCGAAAGCGGTTATGGGGCTTATTGATATTGCCCTTTTGCGAAGTAAGGCGGCTAAAGCCAAAATTTATGAAATTACCGCAAACGGAAATACCGCATTTTTGCATATAAATTCAATCGAATCGGAAGTTATGTCAAAAATATCGGCACATTTTGGCAACAGATTTTTGCTTAAAATGGCGGATAAGCCGGTTTACACCGTAAAACTTAATAAAAACCAAAAATTATCCGACTTTATCAACGAACTGTCCGCCGCACTTTAAAAAAGGTTTACAATTTTTTAGTAGACTTTTCGGATTGTTTATTATATAATGTCTAATATATGAATTTTACTCTTTCGGAGGAAACAAAATGAAGATTATAAAAAAAATATCCGCACTTGTTTTAGTGTGCTTACTCGCCATTTCGGCAGTTGGCTGCCACAAAAAGAACGAAATTGCCGTTAAGGCAGACGGGTTCCAGTTTACATCGGCTTATTATATGTGCGCCCTTATTAACGCAAAGGCAGAAGCACAAAGCAAAGTGAACGAAGAACTTACCGATGAAGAAAAACAAAAAGAGGTTGACTATTTTTCTAAAAAGATTGACGGCAAAAAGTTTACCGACTGGGTAGAAAACCGTGCTTTGGAAATTGTTAAAGAGAATGCCACATACAAGTCACTTTGCAAAAAGGCAGACCTTAAACTCGACGCGGAAACCAAACAAAATGCCGAAAGTTATGCCGCTTACTATTGGCAAAACGGTTATTCGCAATATTTTGAACCCAACGGTGTAAGCCAAACTACATACACCGAATATACGGTTGATTCTTACTATTCTTCACTTTATTTTGAACACCTTTACGGTAAAGACGGTGAAAAGGAAATTCCCGCAGCCGATGTTGACAACAAGGTTTATGATACCTTTATTACCGCAAATCTTTTGGACGTTACCTTCAATGAGGAAACCGATGAAGAAAAGGCAGAAATTGAAAATAAGTTAAACGCCTATGCCGAACAACTTAAAAACAAGTCCGCAACCTTTGAAAAAATTTATAAAGAGTATAACGGCATTACGGAAGAGAACGAAACCGAAGACACCGGGGACGATACTCCTAAACCCAAGGACCAATATGCTTCTGTTTTAGGTGCTAAGGACTCCGGCTATGATCACGATTATTACGACGAAATCTGCAAAATGACAACAGGCGAAATCAAGGTTATTAAAAAAGAAAGTGACGCAGGATTTTTGCTTGTTGTAAAGCAGGATATTAAAGCCGACACTTATTACCGTGACAATCTTGATATGACCGCCCGCCACCTTATTAAGGACGAAGAATACGAAAAGGATATTGCGGCAGCAGTAAAAGACCTTAAAGCCGAAGTTAGCAAATACGCAATAGGTCAGTTTAAAGTTGAGAAAATAACCGAACCGCAATACAATTAAACGGTTTATAGTAGCTTACGGCAAATAAATAATTATAAAATCACCTCTGTCGGCAAAGCCGACAGAGGTGATTTTATAAAAGAAAAAGCGATTATGATTTAAATTTTCATAATCGCTTTACTAATATTCAGTTTTAAGCATTACTCAATTTTCCTTATTTTGCTTTTACCTTATAGTTGGTATTTCTTTTTATTCAAGGGGTGTTCCCCGTGTTAACTTAAATTGCAAATGCGGTAAATTAAGTTTTTAAAGTTAAATTGTACATTGGAATCACCTTATCAATTTATTTAATAATTTGTCTTCTCACAATCATACAAATCACTCTTTATTATATATTAAATTCTTTAAGAATTATAATCTCAGTTTAGTTTAAAGTTACTTATTTCATTGGACTCAACCTTTCCTGTTATTTTGTTAACTTTCGGGCGGTGTTGACTCTTTCATTTTATTTTCCCTGCCTCCTCTCTTCTTTCTGTCTTTATTATAAGCACTAATGCACAATTTGTCAAGTGAAATTTAATAACTTTTGTAAATTTTAACAAATTGTTCATAATTTGTAGTATTCTTTGTGCATTTTGTTAAAATATATGTGTATTAAATATTGACTTAAAGCAAAAAGGCAGTTAAAATAGATTACGGAGGATGATAAAAATGGCTGAAACCAATAACGAATATAATCCCGACATAATTACCCTTTCGGACGATAACGGCAAAGAATACACCTTTGAAGTGCTTGATGCTATTGAAACCGATATCGGCAGATATTTGGCTCTTTTACCGACTTATGAAGACCCGAAAAAAATGCTTGAAGAAAGCGGGGAACTTGTAATTGTTAAGGTTGGCGAAGAAGACGGCGAAGAATATTATTACGAAATAGAAGACGATGACGAATACGAAACCGTTGCCGATGCTTTTATCGACCGACTTGAAGACTTTTTTGAAATAGATAATAAATAAAAAATTATGCGGTGCATTTTAGGTGACGAAGACGTATATAAAATACTTCTAAGTCACCGTAAATAGTGCCACGGCGGAAAAGACATTCATTAAATTTTAACCAAAACAGGGATTTTTCGTTGTGGTGCATTTTAGGTGACGAAGGCATATATAAAATATTCCGAAGTCACCGTAAATAGTGCCACGGCGGAAAAGACCGTTTTGGTTCCTGCTCTGTTCGCGGACCGTGACTTATATAACCCTACACTTTTATTTTAAGGGGCCTTTTCTTGTGCGATGGGCTTGCAGACCTCCCGCGGCTGTGCCGAGTTCGGAAGAAGGGAGCGCGAAGTCGTGCAGACGGCACCCACCTGGCTTTTTGGCTAGGTTATTTTAAGCACATTACGGCAGAGCGGGACACTTATAAATCTGTTATCACCAGAGTGGGCGAACATTGTTCGCCCGTTAAATTTGTTACATACTTTTTGGTTTGAGGTTAGATATGAAGAAATTGAAATTACTTTTTGAAGTATTTTGGGTGTTCTTTAAAATAGGGGCATTTACCTTTGGCGGCGGTTATGCTATGATTCCGCTTATCAGCCGTGAAACGGTGGAAAACAAAAAATGGATTTCCGACCAAGATATTCTTGACATTGTGGCAATTGCGGAATCCACCCCCGGACCGATTGCAATTAACAGCGCCACATTCGTGGGATATAAAGTTGCAGGCACTTGGGGTTCTTTTTTTGCAACGCTTGGAACGGTTTTACCTTCTTTTACAATAATTTTAATTATTTCTTTTGTGCTTGACGAGTTCCAGCACCTGACAGTTATAAAATACGCTTTCGAGGGTATTCGTGCGGGCGTGTTAGCGCTTATTTTAAAGGCATTTTGGACTATGTATAAAAAAACACCCAAAAATTTAATTTCGTATATTATATCCGCTTTGGCTTTTGTGATGGCTGCCATACTTAAACTTAATGTGCTTTACTGCATCATAATTTGCGCCGTTATCGGTCTTGCCTCCTCCTTAATTGCAAGAAGGAGGATGGAAAAATGATTTATTTAAAACTGTTTTTAACCTTCTTTAAAATCGGTGCGTTTACCTTTGGCGGCGGTTATGCTATGTTGCCGCTCATTCAAACCGAAGTTGTGGCACAGGATTGGATGGAACTTTCGCAACTTGTCAACTTCATTGCGGTAAGCGAATCCACCCCAGGTCCTTTTGCGATAAATATTGCCACCTATGTGGGAAACGTTGTAGGCGGGGTTTTCGGCTCGGTTTGTGCCACTTTAGGGGTAGTAATGCCCTCTTTTATAATAATTTTGATTGTTGCAAGAATTTTTGAAAAGTTTAAAACAAGTAAACTTGTTTCGGGTATTATGTGTGGTTTAAAACCGGCGGTAATCGGCCTTATCGGTTCGGCGGTTATATCCATAGGCAAAACCGTTTTTGTACCAAACGGATACAGTTTAGGGATTTTCACAAGCGTTTCCTTTTATGTGTCGCTTGTTATTTTCGGCTTGTGTGCCCTGCTTGCTTTTAAAAAGGTTCATCCCATTTTAATTGTTTTAATATCTGCAACATTGGGAATTGCGGCAGGGTATTTATTATAAATATAGCAAAAACGGGGCTGTACTAAACAGTCCCGTTTTTAAATTTAATACTATTTTAACCCAAAAAATCTTCCCTGAATTTTAGGTTAAATCCTTTTGCAACCTCACGAAGTTGGTCGTCGGTAATTGTGTTAATTCTGGGCAAATGAGCGCTTATCATATAGAGTTGTGCGGCCTTTTCCACCGTTTCTACAAGACCGAATGCTTCGTCAATATTTTTGCCGGCACCGTAAAGACCGTGAAGTCCCCAAACAACAATACGGTATTCCTCCATCTTTTTAGCGGTGGCTTCGCCTATTTCGTTGTTACCGCAAAGCATCCACGGAAGAACGCCCACACCGTCCGGGAATACTACAATACATTCGGTACAGGTTTGCCAAAGAGTATGTGTGAACTTTTTATCGTCAAGTTCGTGAACATAGTTCATAGCAAGGGTGTTTGTGGGGTGGCAATGAAGTACCACACGGTTTTCGGGGTCTTGTTTTAAGCGTGCCATATGGCTCATTAAATGTGCGGGGAGTTCGCTTGTAAACCTGCCGCCGTCTTTATATCCCCACAAAAGTTCTGCGGTTGTGCCGTCCTTTGCAATACGGATAATGCCAAGGTTGGTTTCGGGGTCAAATTCAACATTTTTAAAGTATTTGCCCGTACCCGTTACAATAAAGATTTTGCCGATTAAGTCATTTGCAACAAATCCGGTAGGAATAGTTCTTATAACATTGTTAAGGTCTAAATATTCGGCAACTTCATCGGGGTCAAGCATCATACTGATGTTACCGCCGTTTCTTTCGTCCCAACCGAGACGGTACATATTGGCGGTAGTTCTTTTCATTTCTTCAACAAATTTTGCTTCAAGTATATTTTTCATTATCTGTTCACCAAAACTTCTTTTTCGTATTTTTTAACTGCTTCAATGTAGTTGATTTCTACCCCTTCACGGGAGAGATATTCGTTCCAAACGTCGCCTATAGGAGCGGTTTTAAGTTCTTCGCTTAAAACCATAAGTTCGGTAAATTCGTTATTATCCTGCAATGCTTTTAACTTTGCATTGGGCTGTAAAAGAGCAAACAAAAGTGCTTTTTGCAGGTTTCTTATGCCGGTAATCCAAGCCGAAATACGGTTAATCGAAGCGTCAAAATAGTCGGTTGCGATAAATACACGGTCAAGTGCGTCGTTTCTTACGATTTCTTTTGCAATTTCTTTGGTTTCGTCATCAAACAAAACAACGTGGTCACTGTCCCAACGAACAGGTCTTGTAACGTGAAGTGCAATTTTTTCGTTAAAGAGTAAAAGTGAAGAAATTTTGTCACTTACAACCTCTGTCGGGTGATAGTGACCGTTATCCATAAGCGGAGTAATTCCCTTATAGTTGGAATAAGAAAGGCAAAATTCGCCCGAGCCGACTGTGTAACTTTCAAGACCGATACCGAAAACTTTAGATTCAAGTGTTACATAAACCTTTGATTTGTCATAAGGAACCGAAAGAATTTGGTCAAGTGAATCTTTAAACCTTGCTCTGGGTCCCATTCTGTCGGCGGGGATATCCTTGTAACCGTCGGGAATCCAGATGTTCATAACGCAAGGAATACCTGTTTCTTCGGCAAAGTACTGTGAAATTTCAACACATCTTTTACCGTGTTCAATCCAGTATTTTCTTACCTTTTCATCGGGTGAAGAAAGGGTTAAATTATCCTTAACCATAGGGTGAGCAAAGAAGGTGGGGTTAAAGTCTATACCCATATTTCTTTCCTTTGCAAACTCTAACCATTTAGCAAAATGTTTGGGTTGAATTTTGTCACGTTCAATTTTTTCGCCGTCCTCCGCAATGGCGTAAGAAGCGTGAAGATTTAATTTCTTTTTGCCCGGCATTAAAGAAAATGCCTTGTCAAGGTCTGCCATCAATTCTTCGGGAGTGTTTGCTTTGCCCGGATAATTACCCGTAGTTTGGATACCGCCCGAAAGGGATTCCTTGTTGTCAAATCCAACGACATCGTCCCCTTGCCAACAATGAACCGAAACGGTTACGTTTTTAAGGGTTTCAAGTGCTTTTTCGGTGTCTACACCGAGTTTTGCGTAAATTTCTTTTGCTTCGCTGTATCTGCTCATTTTAAATTGCCTCCTTAATTTCAAATGAATTTTTAATTATTTCTCTTGCTTTGTCCAAATTTATTTTTTCACAAAACATTATTTGAGAAAGCAAGTTACCTGTTGCCGTACCCTCACTAAGTCCCGTTAATACTCTTTTGCCGGTAATTTGTGAGGTGAGTTTGTTTAAGTATTTGTCCTTACTTCCGCCGCCCACAATTAAAATATTTTCAATTTTTTTGTTAGAATATTTTTCTATTGTTTTAATGGCGGTATCGTAAGAATTTGCAAGGGAGAGATAAACGCTCTTTAAAACATCGCCCAAAGGCAATTCAGCGTCACCCAAATACGTCCTTATGGCGGTTATCATATTTTCGGGTGCAACAAAAGAACTATCGTTAGGGTTAATAAGTTGTTTATAATCGCTTTCCATAGCCATTTGCATCATTTGGTCATAGGTATACTTTTTGTTCAAATTTTTACGAATATTT
The DNA here is from genome assembly GCA_036310925.1 of Acutalibacteraceae bacterium. Classification (GTDB taxonomy): domain Bacteria; phylum Bacillota; class Clostridia; order Oscillospirales; family Acutalibacteraceae; genus UBA737. The sequence continues at coordinate 7,858 of JAXJQX010000003.1, read as the reverse complement.
TGGAAAAGCCACATACCCATAATATTTTCAAGGAATCTGTAACGGTATTCAACCCCGCCCTCATTTGTGAAACCGCTTTGGTGTGCGGTAAAATCAAGCACGGGTTCTTTGTTTTCGGTACCTATTAAACTCCAAGTACCGGAAGATATGTAAGCACTTTTTCCGTCAATCGGGCAGGCGGCAACGGCCGACGCCGTATCGTGCGACGGAGCGTGAACCACAGTAGCGTTAAAGCCGACTGTTTTTGCAATTTCTTCCGAAAACTCGCCTAACTTTGTTGCGGGCAGTGATAAGGGCAGAAATAAATCCTTATTAAAACCGAACTTTTCTATTAACTCGTAATCCCAGTCACAAGTTTCGGTATTTACCAAGCCGCCGGTTGTGGCGTTTGTGTACTCGTTAGCAATAATTCCGGTAAGTCTGTAAGACAAATAGTCGGGTATCATCATAAAATGTTTCGCACTGTCTAATTTGCCCGAAACTTTGTCGCAATACAACTGATAAATTGTGTTGAAGTTTATTTGCTGAATACCGGTTCTTTTAAAGAGTTCTTGTGACGAAATAATACTCTCGGTCTTTTCGGGGATGCCGTTTGTACGGCTGTCACGGTAGGCAAATGTCGGTTTTAACTCATTTTTGTTTTGGTCTAAAAGAACATAGTCAACACCCCAAGTATCAATAGCCACCGTTTCGGGTATTTTTCCTATTTCCTTGCATTTGGCAATACCGTTTATAACGTTTTGTGTTAGGCATTCGGTATCCCAAGTTAAATTGCCGTCTTCTTCTTTAAGTGCGTTTTCAAAGCGGTAAATTTCTTCCAAAACAAGTTTTCCGTTCTCTGTCGAACCTAAAATATGTCTTCCGCTTGAAGCGCCTATGTCTACTGCAAGATAGTATTTCATTTAATCACCCTATTTTATTATAGATTTTTGTAAGAATAAGTGATATAATACATTTGCGGAAAAATATTAAATTCTTGCGGTCATTAAGGAGGACGTTATGCCGGAATTGAAATATCAACTTGATATGCTTAACAAGCCCGTTTGGAAATTTGTTAATGCAAGCCCCTTTGCAAAGGATAATTTAATGTATATTCAAGAGGCAGGCAGGTTTTGTTCGGGCAAAAATTACTACACAAAACGAAGCGGGTTAGATTCTTATTTAATTAAAATTACCCTTTCGGGGAAAGGTGTATTAGAATATTGCGGTGAAAAATACTCTGTTGCCCCAAACAGCGTTATGTTTATTGACTGCAGCAAACCGCAAAAATACTATACCGATAAAACCGCCGGAAAGTGGGAAATAATTTGGGTCCATTTTTGCGGCAAAAACATTAAACCCTATTACGAAAAATTTCTTGAAAAAAGCAACTATTCCAATGTTGCTCTATTGAGCGAAAACAGCACCGCATGTGAAATAATAGAAAATATTATAAGTGTTTCAAAAAAATACACAAATGACCAAGATAACGAAATTATTGCGGATAATTTGCTTAATTGTCTGCTTAAAGAATGTATAACAAAAATCGGTACCGAAAACACTTCCGCACCCGACTATATAAAAGAAACCATTAGGTACTTAAAATACCATTACAGCGAAGAAATAGACCTTGATACATTGGCAAATGAATTTAATATATCCAAATTTCATTTGCAACGCACCTTTAAATCGGTTGTCGGTCTTTCGCCCGCAAAATACCTTACAAGCATAAGAATTAACCACGCAAAACGGCTTTTAAGGGGTACAAATTTAGCGGTAACCGAAATATCCGAACAAATAGGAATGGAGCCAAATTATTTCATTCAACTTTTTAAATCCCTTGAAAATGAAACCCCAAAACAATACCGCAACAGTTGGCGAGGTAAGCAATAACAGATTAAATTTGTCTTTGGGATGTATTTTTTACCTCTTGACATATACCCCCGTAGGGTATATAATATAGATACAACTTCGGGTATGAAAGGACATTTTTAATGAATACTAAAGAATGCGGTTGTTGCAATAAAACAACAAACCGTTCAGAAGACGAACGAAAAAGGTTAATTCACCGCCTAAACCGAATTGAAGGACAAATTCGAGGAATACGAGGAATGATTGAAAAAGATGCTTACTGTGCGGACATTTTGGTTCAGTCTGCCGCTGTAAATGCGGCGGTTAATGCTTTCAATAAAGAACTGCTGGCAAGTCATATTCGCGGCTGTGTTGCAAGAGATATCCGCAGTGGTAAGGATGAAGTAATCGACGAGTTAGTGGTAACTCTGCAAAAACTTATGAAATAAAGGGAGGCGTTAAAAAAATATGAAGCAATATACAGTCACAGGTATGAGTTGTGCCGCTTGTGTATCAAGGGTCGAAAAGGCGGTATCGGGTGTAAAGGGTGTAACTTCCTGCTCGGTTAGTTTGCTTACCAATTCTATGGGTGTAGAGGGAACCGCCAAACCCGACGACGTTATATCAGCAGTCCGAAAAGCGGGATATGATGCCTCTTTAAAGAACGAAATCTCGAAAAAACCGAATTCTAATGAGGATATATTAAAGGACAAAGAAACACCTTTACTAAAAAAGCGACTGATTGCGTCCTTAGTATTTTTGGCGGTGCTTATGTATGTTTCCATGGGGCATATGATGTGGGGATTGCCGTTGCCGTCATTTTTTCAAAACAATCATATAGCAATGGGACTTTTGCAGTTGTTATTAACAGTTGCTATAATGGTTATAAATCAAAAATTTTTTATAAGCGGGTTTAAGAGCGCTTTGCATCTCTCACCCAATATGGACACATTGGTTGCACTTGGTGCAACGGCCGCTTTCGGATATAGTGTATTTGCCCTATTCGCTATGACAAATGCACAACTTAAGGGAAACGAGGCCGCCGTAATGACCTATATGCAGGAGTTTTACTTTGAATCTGCAGCTATGATACTATCACTCATAACCCTCGGAAAAATGCTTGAAGCACGCTCTAAAGGGAAAACCACCAACGCACTTAAAGGACTTATGAAACTTTCCCCAAAAACCGCAACCGTTCTGCGTGACGGGCAAGAAAAAGAAGTACCTATTGAGCAAGTAGTAAAGGGCGATGTATTTGTTGTGCGTCCGGGTGAAAATATCCCTGTTGACGGAATCGTTTTAAAAGGGAACAGCGCAGTAGACGAATCCACGCTGACGGGCGAAAGTATTCCGACAGACAAAACGGTTGGAAGCACCGTTTCTGCCGGAACGCTAAATCAGTCGGGTTTTATCACCTGTGAAGCGACAAGAGTAGGTGAAGATACCACCCTTTCGCAGATTATTAAAATGGTAAGTGATGCGGCGTCAACAAAAGCCCCTATCGCAAAGACGGCGGACAGAGTTTCGGGCGTATTTGTGCCTGCGGTTATAGGCATTGCGGTAATAACCGTCTTTGGGTGGCTTATTGCCGGTCAAACAGTCGGCTATTCTTTGGCAAGAGGTATATCCGTTTTGGTAATAAGTTGTCCCTGTTCGCTTGGACTTGCCACACCTGTTGCCATTATGGTCGGTAACGGAGTGGGCGCTAAAAACGGCATTTTGTTCAAGACGGCGGTGTCTTTGGAAAAAACCGGAAAAGCAGATATTGTAGTGCTGGATAAAACCGGAACAATAACCAAAGGTGAACCGATGGTTACCGACATTGTGCCGTGCAACAACTTAAGCCAAAATGAACTGTTATCTATAGCTTTCACGCTCGAAAAGAAAAGCGAACACCCCTTGGCACGGGCAATTAACAAAAAAGCCGAGACGGAGGGCATAACGGCGGACGAAACCGAAGGATTCAAAGCCCTGCCCGGTAACGGACTTTCCGCTTTTTGTGGCGGTGTCGGTTTGCTTGGCGGAAGTTACGGGTTTATAAGCCAACACACCTTTGTACCGCAGGAAATTAAAGAAAAGTCCGAGCAACTTTCACACGAAGGAAAAACACCCCTCTTTTTCGCACGTGACGGCAAACTTTGCGGAATCATTGCCGTTGCGGATACTATTAAAGAAGACAGTCCCGGGGCGATAAAGGAAATTCGGAATATGGGAATGCGTGTGGTAATGCTGACAGGCGATAACGAGCGTACCGCCAAAACTATCGGCGCAAAGGCGGACGTAGACCAAGTAATTGCCGGTGTTCTGCCCGACGGAAAAGAAAGTGCTGTGGCAAAATTGCAACAAAACGGTAGAGTGATTATGGTGGGTGACGGTATAAACGATGCGCCCGCCCTGACCAAAGCCGACATAGGCATTGCTATCGGTGCCGGCTCGGACATTGCTATTGATTCGGCAGATGTTGTACTTATGAAAAGCCGTCTTTCCGATCTCCCTGCGGCAATCCGTTTAAGCCGAGCAACGCTACGAAACATTCACCAAAACCTGTTTTGGGCATTTTTCTATAACATTATCGGTATTCCTTTGGCCGCCGGCGTATTTATCGGTTTCCTCGGTTGGCAGTTAAATCCTATGTTTGCTGCGGCGGCAATGAGTTTGTCAAGTTTTTGTGTAGTAACCAACGCATTGCGTCTTAACCTATTTAAAATATATAATACAAAACACGATTACAAAATTAAAAGAAAACTTAAAGCAAAAAATAGAAAGGAGTTGAAATCAATGAAAAAAACAATGAAAATTGAAGGAATGATGTGCGGACATTGCGAAATGCACGTAAAAAAAGCGCTTGAAGCGGTCGACGGGGTAAAAAGTGCCGAAGTCAGCCACGAAAGTGGAACTGCAGTAGTAACAACGGAAAAAGAAATTTCAAATGATATTCTGATTAAAGCCGTTACAGAACAGGGTTATAGAGTAACCAATATCGCTTAATCATATACTTCGTAAAACAAACACCGACACGCTTAGAATTGCGTATCGGTGTTTGTTTTATTGAAAAATAAGCAGATTTTATGAATCTTCGATATCCTTTTTGCGGGTAAATGCAACTCCCACCACTTTAGGTCCTGCATTTGCGGCAACTGCCGCACCGATTTGGTAGGTTGCTTCCGGTTCGTAACCTATTTTTTCAACCATAATGCTTTTCAGTTCCTCAAGGCATTCGGTATCGTTTCCGTATATTAACTCATAAGGAGTTCCCTGTTCCATATCGGCAATACTCATTTCCGCAACCTTTTCAACCAGTTTGCGTTCTCCTCGGCATTTTGCAGCCGTGGTAATACCGCTGTCAAATATTTTCATTACCGGTTTCATATTAAGCGCAGTGCCTACAAATGCCGCCGCAGACGGTATTCTACCCGATTTTGCGGCATATTTTAAATCGTAAATTCCGAAATATATTTGCCTTTGGGGAAGAATTTCGGTTAGGTATGTGACGATTTCATCTGCCTTTGCACCCTCTTGGCACATTTTTGCCGCATTTACAACGGGAGCGCCGTAAAGTGCATTATATCCCATTCCGTCAATACTGTAAATATGAATAACATCCTTATACTCGGGGTGTTCCCCGTAAAACATATCTATAGCCATTACAGAGTTGCCGTATGTAGAAGAACCCTTGGAATTGATAAGTACCAATATAAGGTCGGTAACCCCCTCTTGCGCCTCTTTAAGATAAATTTCGGTAAACTGAAAAGGCGTTATTTGGGCGGTTTTCGGGATTTCGTCATATTGTTCCATAAGTTTGTAAAACTGCCCGTTATCAAAATCCACACGGCTGATGTAACTTTTTTCACCCAAAGTAACGGGAAACGGAATTACCGAAACGGAGTATTTTTGTTCATCCTCATAGGAAATATCACTTGCAGAATCGGTCATAATTTTTATTTTGCTCATACTTTTAACCTCTTTTAGATAATAATTGAATTATATTCGGTATTATACCATTTTTACGAAATTTTTCAAGGAAACGCAGATAAATAATCGGTTTTTCTGTGGGTATTTAGGGGTGGGTTAAAATTGCAGACAAAAGGCAATTTTATATCATTATCCGCTTTTTTATAATACCCGAAAGGTAGTAAGCCAAAACCACACTTAATGTGTCTTTAACAAAGGTGACGGCAAAAATTAAAACGGCGGGATTAATTATATTCGTTCCGGTGTTTATGCAAAAATGAATCACCCCAAAAACATTCAAAACCGCCGCAGCCAACACGCCGATACCTATTTTTTTAAACTTGCTCTTAAGTTTGTGGGAGATTGCACAAAGAAGCGCAAAAGGCAAAAATCCGATTATAAAACCGCCCGCCGGCTCGGTAATGTGGTGAAAACCGCCGCAAAACCCGTCAAAGACAGGGGCGCCTAAAATGCCCAACAGTATATAAGCCGAAACCGAATAAGCCGTATTTTTAACCCCCATTGTATATCCGCAAAACGCAATTCCGAAAGACTGCAAAGTTAAAATGAAAAGCGGTGTGGGAATACTTATTTGGGCACAAACCGCAATAATGGCGGTAAAGAGCGCACAAAAAATAATGTTTTCGGTGTTTTTCTTCATTAAAATTCCTTCTTTAAATAATCGCTTTAAAAACAAACGCATTTAAAACGGTGTGTCAATACTGAAATTTTAACATATTTCATATAAAAAATCAATAATACATGACATAAATTGTAATAAGATAAAAATTTAAAAAAAATTTGTAAAAAGGGTTGCATTATTACAAGTTTTTGTGTATAATAATAAGGCAGTAAAAATTAAACATCGCGGAGTGGAGCAGTTGGTAGCTCGTCGGGCTCATAACCCGAAGGTCGTAGGTTCAAGTCCTGCCTCCGCAACCAACAATGCGAACCGATTTAGATATCGGCGCAAGAAATCCAGTAACCACAATGGTTACTGGATTTTTTTATCCCATTTTTTCAAGTGAAACTCAATAGATATCCTAAGCCCAAAACGGCTTTCGGGGAGGACTTGAACTAAATTCAATAGATATCAAGGGCAGATTTTGCGATTTTTTTCGTAAAGTCTGCCCTTTTTTTGTTTTTATAAATGTTAAATGTTTGTGTCTTGGAGGTTGCGCATACTTTTTATGCGCAACCTCCTTTTTTATTTTGTGCTCCCTTCTCTACCACTGAGAAAGAGTAAATAAATCGGAAAGGAGTTGTGTCCCATGCAGTATTTCGATAAGAACGGTAAGGAAATCAAAGCCGGCATGAAAATCTTAATGGAAGACGGAAGCGTTGAATTGGTGTATGACACGGAAGATGCTTATGGAAACCCAAACCTGGGAATTAACGCATCCAACGAAGACTTCCTTCGTGCGCACCCAAATTGGGCAAGAGAGTTTTATAGCCTCTCAATGTTCAATATGGCAGCTACAGAAATCTGTCCATCCGGACCTGAGATCAAAGCAGAGCTTGAAAAACTTGCACCTATTATCGATGGCACAGAGCATGCCCTCGACTATGGCGAAAAGGTCTCTCGAGAAGACTATGAAAAGTACGAAGCAGCTATTGCTCGAAGGACTACACTCACCACTATGCTCGGTGAGGATGCTCCTGCCCCCGAAATGACTATGCAGTAAGAAAGGAGATGATGATAAATATGGCTCTGTTATTCTCGGCAGTTACTGTGACTGCAAACGATCAAGAAGTCGAATTCCTTGTAGGTGGTATTCCTCGAGAGTTTGATGACCTTGAAGGCTGGACTGCCTTCGACAACTTTATGGAAGACATTGATGAAGAAACCGAAGTCTCTGTTCACGCGAAAGCCTATCTATATGGTGGAGAAGAAACATATAAAGCTACACCGGAAGAAGTGGCATATTTTATGAAGCGCATAGAGATGGATGACACTTTCCTCTCTCGATGTGACAACATCGAAGATGTGGACTTTACCATCCAATGGTCTCCCGAAGAACTATTTGATATGGAGGTAAACTAACGTGAATGATTGGGAAAGACAACATCGACAAGC
>JAXJQX010000002.1:0-2661 GCA_036310925.1 Acutalibacteraceae bacterium | reverse complement strand
TTGCTAAAAGTAATACTGTTTGCGTTTATGGAAAAAGGCTATGTATCACTGCGTGAAATAGAAAAACTCTGTAAAACAGACATTCGTTTTATGTGGCTTTTGCAAGATAACGATCCTCCCAGCCATATGACCATAGACAATTTTATGAATGAAACACTTTTAGGAAATATAGAAGATATTTTTGCTGAAATAAACGGATGTATTTTTTCAAAAGAAAAGGTAGATACCGAGCACATCTACATCGACGGGACTAAAATTCCGGCAAATGCATATAAATACGGTTGGGTATGGAAAAAGAGTTGCGTGAAAAACCGAAACAAAACCTTTGAAAAGATAACTTTACTATTGCAAGAGATAAACGAAACAGTAGCTTGCAGATGCGTAAAGTTTGGCATTCGCACAGAATACGCAATAGAATATCTAGAACAGATAGCAGAGCAATATGCACGTCTTTTTGGGTTGCATCCAGAGAAGATAGTTAGAGGCAGAGGACATCACAAGTCTGTAGAGCAGAGGAATTACGACAAGCTGGTGGAATACACAAATAAATTAAAGAAATACGCTGAACACATAAAGATTTGCGGAGAAGAAAGAAATAGTTACTCAAAAACCGACACAGACGCTACTTTTATGCGTATGAAGAAAGACTATATGGGTAACGACCAGCTTTTACCTGGCTACAACATTCAGATTGGCATATGTGACGAATACATTTCTGTATTTGATGTAAAGCAATATGCATCAGATATGGATTGCTTTCAGCCTTTAATGGAAAAGTTTAATAAAACATACAGAAAATATCCCAAATATCCTGTAGCTGATGCAGGGTATGGTAGCTTTAACAACTATCTTTACTGCGAAGAACACGGAATGGAAAAATATATGAAGTTCACAATGTTCAAAAAAGAAACGGAAGATAGTAAATACAGAGATAATCCATATAGAGCAGTGAACTTTCCCATAAGTGAAAATGGTAATCCGGTTTGTCCCAACGGCAAAGAATTTACATATCTTTACAGTAGACCTGTCAAGGGAAACAAGTATGGCAGGACAGAAGAACTATACCAATGCGAAGACTGTACTAATTGTCCTCACAAAGAAAAATGTTGTAAATGCGAAGGCAATAGGATAGTTAGACTTAACGAAGAATTAACAGGATTTCACAAGGAAGTTTTAAGTAATCTTAACAGCGTTCACGGTGCATTGCTTCGAATGAACAGAAGCATACAAGCTGAGGGAGCGTTTGGTACAATAAAATGGAACAAATCATACCAAAGGATACGAAGAAGAGGTTTAAAAAGTGTAATTTTAGAGATTGCGATGATTTCTTGCGGTTTTAATCTTCACAAATACCACTTAAAAAGCCTTGCTCGACAACTTGCGGCTTAAAAAACTAAAAAGTTATTAAAGATATTAACCGACAAAAAACGGTCGGCTTGGTTTTTGTACCCAAAATCCCTATTTTTTCTATATTTTGTTACTAAATTATGATTTTTAGATAAAAAAGTATCCGAGACTCGCGTTTAACCGCGAACCTCGGATTTTTTAGACTGTTTTTTTACAGCCCCTTGCGTTAAAATAATGTTGCAATCCAGTAAATAATTCCATACACCACACTCGCGACTGTGCCGTAGACGATAACGGGGCCTGCGATTTTGAACATACATACCTTATCGCCAATTTTCCAATTAGATTTTTGCTTTTGCTCCATCGGCTATTTCAACAATAGTACCAGCGATTTCAAGTCCCATCCATTCAGGACAGCCTACAGGCGGGGGATAATCTCCCTCTCTTTGCATAAGGTCTGCACGATTAAGTGCTGCAGCCTCAATTTTAACAAGACAGTCATAGTTCCCTAAAATCGAATCGGGCACATCATCTCATTTTAAGGATTTATCATCATTTATAAGTATTGCTTTCATTTTTATATTCCTCCGCAAGCCTTCAAAATCAATTTGTGAAGTTTTCTTTCATATTCGTAATCAAATGGATTCTGTTTATCACCGCGAATGTAATCGGCAAAGTTGCGGAACATAGCGTCATAACGACCGTAAACCTCACTGTCGTGAAGTTTGCCTTTTTCGTACCAATTCGGAGAATAGCACTCCCTTACCTTTGTAACCTGAGGAGTTAAAACGTCGGTCCTCCCTTGACTTAACCATTCGAACGGGCAAAGTTCCACCGTACCCTTTGTTCCAACAACGACCAATTGTCGCCGTTCAAAACCACCTACTTCAATTGCGGTGCTTTTAGCAAAAGATACGCCGTTTTTGTACTTGAATACTACCATGCCGAAATCTGTGGCTGTTGTATCAAGTCCCGACGAACAACTAAGCGGGATTATCTCCAACGGTTCACCCATGATACTATAAGCAAGGTCTATCATATGGCAACCAAGGAAATAAAGCATACCGCCGGGGTAATTGCCCAACCATTCTCTTTTACTTTGGGAATGTTGGCAGTTCATCTGTGCCTCGACAGAAATGATGTCACCAAGCTTGCCGTTGTTTATATCCTCTTTTAACTGCAAAACTGAGGGATTATAGCGGTACATATATCCTGTGTGAAAAACAAGATGTTTTTCAGAAACAGTATCTACAAGCTTGTCAAATTCCTCATCCGAAATTCCACCGGGCTTATCCATGTGCACATGCAGCCCCT
>JAXJQX010000001.1:0-377281 GCA_036310925.1 Acutalibacteraceae bacterium | reverse complement strand
GAAGAAAACGAGCAGGTGTGGCCCGTTTTCCTTGAGCTAACCCAAGACATAGGACACAAACTTCGTGTTCATCAAAAGTGTGCGGATGGAGTCGCTATTCACATACGAGATAACACGCTTTTCTCAAAGCAATGGCAAATGAAGTTGGATATGCCTACACAGTCCCCAATGCTCATAGCAAAGACTGCTTTTAGTCTGTTTGAGAAAAGGTATGATTGGAGAAACCCAATTCGCTCAGTTACCATTCAGGCGATCAATTTAGTGCCACAAGACACGCCCCGACAGATTGATATGTTTACGAATGTTGCAAGAATTGAGAAATTGGAAAAGCTCGATTTATGTATTGAAACGATCCGACAGAGGTTCGGCAAGGACAGCATTAAAAATGCAGTCCTCTGTCAAAATCTAAGGATGCCACCTGAAAAGGCAGAACTTACAATGCCGACCGGAATGTTGAGTTAGGAGGTTGCTATGAATAGTATTGCTCAATCGGATAATCACGTTCCTTGCGGCTATATGGGTATGCTCGGTTGTAATGGTTATGAACAAATAGACGGCATTATCTGCTTAATCGCTAACGGAGATAATAACTTTCTGAATGAAGGAATTGTAGAGGGTTCGATTTTGTTTATAGACACAAAAAGCAAGTTCCAACAAGGACTACTCAATGTGTTTAAGTTCAAGTCGAATATTTCGCCCCAATACAAACTTTCAAGAAATAGAGTCGCAGGAGCAACTTTCTGTGGGAAAGTGCTTATGGCAATCAACCAATATTGATAGGAGAACACAACAATGGAAGATCGTAGAAAAGTGTATGTAGAGGTTAGAGCAAGACACCTGATTGACGGTACTTGCCGACCTGAGAGTATAAAGTTTGAAAATGACGAGGTTTACGAAATTGACCGAGTAAAGCACTGTTGCCGAGCTGCTTCTACTAAGGTTGGTGGAACGGGACTTCGCTACACCGTAATGATATGCGGTCAGGAAACTTATCTTTTCGATGAGGAAAATGGAAAATGGTTCGTTGAGGGTAAAAGCAGAGTTGCCACATAAGACACTCTTATTACTCTGTTTTTACAAAACCTCGATGTGTACGGCAAGTAACTTGATGAGGTGATGTAATTGAAAAATGATGTATGGACTCCGATCCCGATGTATTGCTCAAATTGTGGGCATCTCAATTACGGCTATCGGAATGAAGAAGGTAAAATTAAGTACGAATGCAAGAAGTGTAAAGTTGTTGCAGTACGAACTCAGAAAGGTCGCAGACACGACAGAATTGATATTTATGCCCCCGTTGGGCAAGTGCGCTACGAAACGTAACCGCACATCACATAAAAACTAAATACGGCGACACGACGGTAAGGTTGAGGTGAAATAGACTGCATAATTCCTTATCAGGTCAGTTGCTTTGAATACTATCGGTACGTTATACCAAACCTGCTAAACGCTAATATGAGAGGCTGCCGACAAGACAGATAGCCATAGGCTAATTCTGTCTTGCCGGTGGCTTTTTTCATTTGGCAGACAAACAAAGGAGCTTCCGGCTGAGAAATCAGAAAGGAAGCTCTTTTTATGTACTTATTTAGCGGTTGGCTTTGTTTTCTTGCCAAATATCCCTGATCTCCACAGATTTTGAAAACCAACAAAATTCAAAATTTAAGGAGATTAAGGAATGAATAATACGATTATTTCTGCTCTTGATGAGCAATTCAAAAAGGATTGTAAAGTTATCAATCTTAAATACGAGTATCCCGGATATACGGGGGTTGAGCAGTGGGCAATTATTACGGACTTATCAGAAGATGAACTTTGCACTAAATATGCCGAACAAGTCGCTCCATTTAGTCCATACATTATATTAACAACTTCGTTTGGTGCAGTACGTGATGTTTACCGAAGAAATGAAAAGAAGCATCAAATGAGAGCTTCTCGAAGTGTTGATGCGTTTAACTATGATGATGAACTGATTACATCTTTCCATCACGAGCTTATTGAGGTTTCGACAGAAGAATTATTGTGTCAAAATCTTGAGATTTTAAGACTCCGTGAGGCAATTACAAAGTTACAGCCTAAACAAAAAGAGCGATTAATAAAGTTCTTTTTCTACGGAAAAAGCGCTCGAACAATAGCTGCTGAAGAAGGAGTTGCATATAGTGCGGTTGATAAATCTATTGCTTGTGCAATAAAAAATTTGAAAAAATTTATGGATTAGGGTGTGCATTTGACCTCTCTCAGTGGGAATTAGTGAAGGGGTTGTTCAATTCCGGATACGTTCAAACCCCTTCCACTAATAATGGAAGATGAGGTTAATCCTATGAAAAATGCAAACATAACTAATGTAAAATGGGGCGAGATTTATCTTTGTGATCTCGGAAGCAATAAAGGTTCTGTTCAGTCGGGCAAAAGACCTGTACTTGTTCTTCAAAATAATATTGGAAACAATAATGGTCCAACTACTGTTGTTGCAACTATCTCAAGCGTTTTGAAAAAACTAAATCAACCCACACATATTTTACTTGATACATCTTGCGGATTAAGAGAGGACTCTATTGTAATGCTCGAACAGATCCGAACTGTTGATAAGGAAAAAGAACTGCTTGAATACATTGGTGAAGTTCGAGATGAAAAAACCATATATGCAATTAAGCAAGGTGTTTTAACCGAATTTGGACTGATTAAAAGACCGCAGCCAAGACGAACCGGACTGATATTAACACTCTGTCCTAAATGCAGAGCTGAGTTTATGAATATTCCTGAGAATATCTTACGCCGTGTTGATCCGCTTCAAGTAGATAAGGAGAGGTGCGATAAATGCCAAACTTCCTTTGGATATGATTATCTTATCATAAAAAAGAAACCTCGCACTTCAACATCTGAGGGGTGTTGTGATGGATAAGAAAATCGACAGAACTTATGCGGTAATTGCCTTAGCAGAAATATTGTTTGAACAAAAGCTAATAAACGAGCCTACACTTAGAGCAATCAAACAACAGCTGCAAGACGAGCAATCGCACATTTCACAAACCTCTAAATAATTTCTATAATAGACTCAGAACAAAGGAGGTAATAAAGATGTTAAATGCAAACAGTCCACAAAGGGTTGGAAACCCTTACGCTTTTTTAGACCGTAACAGAACAAGAGATATGGTCTTTTATGGTCGAGTATCAACAGAACACGAAGCTCAGTTATCTGCCCTTGAAAATCAGATCCAATGGTACGATGACCAAGCAAAATATCATCCTAATTGGAATGTTCTCAATAAATACATTGATGAGGGCATAACCGGAACACAAGCTAAAAAAAGACCTGCTTTTTTGCAAATGATTGAAGATGCCAAAGCAGGAAAGTTTGACCTTATCGTTACACGTGAGGTTTGCCGATTTGCTCGAAACACCGTAGATACACTTGTTACAACAAGAGAATTGAAGAACATTGGCGTGGAAGTGTATTTTGTAGAGGATAATATTTGGACTATGGATGGCGATGGAGAACTTCGCTTAACCATTATGGCAACGTTGGCGCAGGAAGAAAGCCGCAAGGTTTCCGAAAGAGTGAAAGCGGGACAACAGATCAGCAGAATTAACGGCACGATTTATGGATGCGGAAATATCCTCGGTTATGACCGTGTGGGAGATACTTATGTTAAGAACCCCGACCAATCCGAAACTGTCAGGATGATTTATGATATGTACCTTAGTGGAAAAGGTACTATGGTTATTGCGAATGAACTTACTCGTCTGCAACGCCTAAATGCTTCAGGCTTAGTCAAGTGGAACGCAGGAGTGGTTTCCCGTATACTTAATAACCAAACATATATGGGGGTTATGGCATACGGCAAGTCGTATAGCAATAACTACTTGGAGCAAAAGAGAGTCAATAATCACGATGCTTCTACTTATATGTGTGTTAAAGCAGATTTTGAACCGATTGTATCAGAGGAAGAATGGCATAAGTGTCAAGAGATTAAAGCTCGCAGAGTAAGGACTTCTTTTAAGAGTGCCAATGAAGCCACACAGAAGAAAAAATCTACTCACGGAATTAAGGAAAACAAAGACTTGTGGGGCAGTAAACTTCTCTGCACTTGCGGTCATTCTTTCAGAAAAAACAGATGGCACAAAAACAAAGGTATGCCTTGGTCGTATGGTTATCAATGCTACAACCAACTTAATAATGGTTCGGCAAGTCAACGAAGAAAAGCGGGAGCTGATGATACCGGATATTGCGACCAATCAATGATTGCCGATTGGAAACTTGAAATGATGGCAAAGATGATCTTTGAGCAGATATGGCAAGAACGAAAAGAAACGGTCGATACAGTCTGCAAACTAATCAAAGAGTGCTATCAAGTTGAGAAACCTAAGAAGGTTAATTTGACCGGAATTGTAGCTCAAATAGAGCGTTATAAAAACAAGAAGAACACGCTGCTTGAGATGAGAACAGACGGTGAAATTAGCAAAGAGGAATATAAAGAGCAAAAAGAGAAAATTGAAAAAGCTCTTTTGGAACTCACGGAAGAATATGAGCGTATGCTTGCAACTGAAGATGCAATACAAAATCCTGATATATGTTGGGACGAAATACAATCTTCGCTTAATGCTATGATAGATTTTTCCAATCCGCAAATTGACCGACACATCATTCGTAAGTTTGTTTCTAAAATCGTGCCTAATGGTAGAAATCATTTCCGTTGGTATATGAACTTGGATGGGAAAGATACAACCACAATAGATATGGTAACAGAGGGCAGAAAAAGCAATGCAGTCATCAGCTTCAATGATGACGAGGAGGATGAACCTCCTCTACATATCGGGGATGTAATCGGGTTGACTGAATTACAACAATTTTTCCCGAACCTATTGAAAAACGAAAAGCAAAATGGTATAATCTTAAACGCTGCTAAGTGTGGTAAAAAGTCATCCCTTGATGCTATACTGCACAGGCAGCTATTAAGGATATGAAATAATTTATCCTAATTGTTCTTGTATAACCCTTTTTAATCTCAACCCGCCAAAAAAGGACAAACTTTTTTAGCGTGAGAGAACAAAGAAAAAACAAGAAAATAACGTGAAAAACGACCTTGTGTACCTTTTAGGTACGCAGGGTCTTTTTTTATGCACTGACAGGACTCATTGCACTAGCAGCACGTAACAACACTGACCTACAAAACTATGGGTGCACTGGCAACTCTAAATGCACTGGAAATCCATAAGAAATCTTTTTCTTTCCTTCTTTTTCATCTTTTTCCTTCGGTGTATTTACCTTTGCTAATGCACTGGCAAACCTCAATAAAACCGCATAAAATAGGGATTTCAACGCTGAGAAAGCTACGCTAACATCAGCGTCATTCCATTTCTTTCATTCTTTATCTTTGTTAACCCTTTCTTTCCTGTTAGCTCTCTTTCAATCCGAAAGTGCGAGAAAAAAAGAGAGAAAAAAGGACCCTCTTAATTTCCAAATTGCACTCCGCAAGTCTCATTAGGCTTGACCCGATGATGAGAAAAACGGAGAGAAAATTGGAGAAAAAGAGGAAGAAAAAGGGCGGGTCAAAAACGAGGAAAAATGGGATGGAATGAGGATAAAAAAATTTGTCCCGTTGACGCTAAAAAGGTTTGTCCTGTAACATTATAAAGCAAATTTATCCGCCCGAGGAAATTCGGGCGGATTTTTTATTGTGTTTTGCAACTAATGTGATATAATAAGTCTTAAATAATAAAACTTTTTCTTTTTTAAGGACGATTACTATGAAAAAAACCTATATAACATCTATGCCTGACCACATCGGCGCTTTTTTAAAAGCCAGTGAGTGTTTTTCCTCGTTGGGAATCAATATAACCCGAGTTAATTATAATAAAGCTATTGATTCTCACATATTGTTTATTGATGCTGATGGCACAGAAGAACAACTTAAAAAAGCGGATTTGGAACTTGAAAAAATCGGATACTTAGGCAATGACAACTCTAGCAAAACAAGTGTTGTTTTGTTGGAATTTTGTTTAAAAGATGTTCCTGGAAGTGTTACAGATATTCTTAAACTTATAAGTGAATTTAATTTTAATATTTCTTATATTAGTTCACAAGAAAACGGAACAGATTATCAATATTTTAAAATGGGATTATATGTTGATGATTCTGATAAAATTGCCTATTTTTTAAGTCGAGCAGAAAAGTTGTGTAAAGTGCGGGTTATTGATTATAACCGCTCTAAGAATGTGTACGATAATAGTATTTTTTATAACACCTATGTTTTGGGTTTGTCACAAATGATGGGACTTTCTGCAGATGGAAAACAGGAACTTTTAATAAATGTTAATCTTGCTATGCAAACATTAGATGAAAAAGGTTTATCGCCTTATAGAACGTTTGACAGTATAAGTAAGTTTGCTGAACTTTTAAGTATTTCAAAAGGAAAAAACTTTGCACCACGTATAAGCACACACAAAATTTCCGAAAACACTGAAATAACTTTAGTTGAGCCGCCCTGTGGCAGCAACACTATAATCATAAATAGTAATGGGGAGTATTTATTTATTGATAGCGGATATGCTTGTTATCAAAATGAAATGGTTAATATCTTTAACAAAATTATTCCTGAATTTAGTACTATAAAAAAGAAGATACTTATCACCCATGCGGATGTAGACCATTGCGGACTCTTGCCAATTTTTGATGAGATAATTACAAACGAAAAAACAGCAAAGTGCCTAGAAAAGGAATATAATGGACTTGATGGATACCGCGAGGAAAATCCTTTACATAAGCCGTACATTAACATATGCAAAATCCTTACTGAGTACAAGCCGATAAATCCTGAAAAGGTTGTTAAACTTTGGGAAAGTGCACAAACATATGACAAACCTCTTACCCAAACAGGTTTTTATAATTTTGGTGAGCTGAATTTTGAAGTGTATGAAGGGAAAGGCGGACATCTGCCTGGGGAAATCGTTTTAATAGATTATGCGAATCACATTGCTATTACAGGAGATATTTATATTAACACGCATGGTCTTACGGCTGAACAGGAAAAATATAACAGATATGCACCAATACTAATGACATCTGTTGATACAGACCCCAAATTATGTTCAGAGGAAAGAAATGCTATTTTACAACGATTGGGCGTAGGGAAGTGGCAGATTTTCGGAGCGCACGGTTTTAAAAAGGATTATTCAGTAAATTTATAGTTTTATTCTTAAAATATATTATATTTTCCCCCTTTTGCGTACTGCAGCACAGGCAGCTATTAAGGATATGAAATAATTTATCCAAAATTCGGGAATGACTCGAATTATAAAGGTTAAGACAAACTAAACTTTAAAAAGACCTTGCAGGGGTTTGCTCTGCAAGGTCTTTTTCTATATTTTATAAAATAATACCGCATTATCCACGATACGTAGGTTGAAGTGTTTATAAAAAAATATTATAATGCTGACAGAAGGAGAGATTTTTATGGACAGTTATATAACAGGTTCGGCAATAAAAAATTTGCGTGAAAAAAAGGGACTTACCCAAGCGGAACTTGCCGATAAATTATGCGTAAGCAGTAAAGCCGTTTCCAAGTGGGAAACCGGCAAAGGTCTGCCGGATATTAACCTTATTGAGCCGTTGTCGGCTGCTTTGGGTGTTTCTGTAATGGAACTTATGTCGGGGGACGCCGTTATAAACCAAAATATTTCATCTAACATTTTGCGTTCAAAGTTCTACGTTTGCCCTTTGTGCGGCAACATAATTCGCACCACGGGCGAAGCGATTGTGAGTTGCTGCGGTATTACTCTGCCTTCCTTGGAGGCGGAGGAAGTTGACAGCCGCCACGAAATCAAACTAACCAAGGTCGAGGAAGAATATTTTATGGAAATAAACCACGATATGACCAAAAATCATTATATTTCGTTTGTGGCGCATTTAACCTCTGACCGAGTGCAGTTTGTAAAATTTTACCCCGAAGGCAACGCCGAAACCCGATTAAACTTACGTGGCGGCGGTTATTTGTATATTTATTGTAATAAACACGGACTTATGAAGAAAAAGTTGTAATAAAAACAAATTGCAGTTTGTATTCATCTTAACAAACTGCAATTTGTTTTACACTACCTTGACAGCGACAATATATTCTGCCACCTGCAAAAGAGTAACAAAAATTTCCTTGACAGACGACAATTAACGATATATAATATTAAATAAGAACTATTCTTAATAACGGTGATTTTATGAAAAGACGAAGTACAATTCAAAAAGAATTAGTAAAAAATGCCGTTTTTGAATTAAAAAGCCACATTACCGCTGATGCGGTGTATGAATTTATTAAAAAAGAACACCCGACAATAGGAAAGGGCACGGTATACAGGAATTTAGGAATTTTAGCCGAACAAGGGGTTATCAGAAAGTTAGAAATTCCTGACGGACCCGACTGTTTTGATTATGTTCCCGAAAAACACCATCACGTAAAATGTGTTAAATGCGGCAAGTTGTTTGATGTTGATATTATGGAAATGCCCGATTTTTTGAACAATGTTAAAAACACAAACGGTGTAAAAATCCTTGATTATGACATATACTTTAAAGGAATTTGTGCCGATTGCGAGAAACTTTAGGAGGTTTTTTATGGATAATAAGGCAATGTATAAATTAAGTTACGGTTTGTTTGTTTTAACGGCAAGGGACGGGGAAAAGGACAACGGTTGTATTATAAACACCGCAATTCAAGCCGCTTCAACCCCTAACCAATTAAGCATTTGTTTGAACAAGGCAAACTATACCCATGAAATGATAGAAAAAACCGGTGAGTTTACCGTTTCGGTATTAAGCCAAAATGCAGATTTTGAACTGTTTAAGCATTTCGGTTTTAGGTCAGGACGGGAAGTTGACAAGTTTGAAAACTTTACAAACTGCAAACGGGGTGTAAACGGTATTTATTATATTACCGAGGGTACAAACGCCTATATTTCGGTAAAAGTAAATAAAAGCGAGGATTTGGGTTCCCACACAATGTTTGTTGGTGAAATTACCGATATGGAAGTGCTGTCTTCGGCGCCTTCGGTAACCTATGAGTATTATCTAAACAACATTAAGCCAAAACCGCAGGCATCAGGCACAACAAAGGACGGTCAAACCGTTTGGCGTTGCACAATTTGCGGTTATGAATATGTCGGTGAGGAGTTACCGCAGGATTTTATTTGTCCTTTGTGTAAACATCCCGCATCGGATTTTGAAAAAGTGATTAAACAAACGGAGGAAAAAACTATGGCAAACAAGTATGCAGGCACAAAAACAGAAAAAAACTTACAGGAAGCATTTGCAGGTGAATCCCAAGCAAGAAACAAGTACACCTATTTTGCTTCGGTGGCTAAAAAAGAGGGCTACGAACAAATGGCGGCTTTGTTCCTTAAAACCGCTGACAATGAAAAAGAACACGCAAAAATGTGGTTCAAAGAGTTAGCAGAACTCGGCGATACCAAGGCAAACCTTGCTGCAGCGGCTGACGGCGAAAACTATGAATGGACAGATATGTACGATGGCTTTGCAAAAACTGCCGAAGAAGAGGGCTTCCCGGAACTTGCTGCAAAATTCAGAGCAGTTGCCGCAATTGAAAAGCACCACGAAGAAAGATACCGTGCTTTGCTTAAAAACATTGAAACCGCACAAGTTTTTGAAAAGAGCGAAGTTAAGGTTTGGGAATGCCGTAACTGCGGACATATTGTTGTGGGAACAAAAGCTCCCGAGGTATGCCCCGTATGTGCACATCCGCAAAGTTATTTTGAAGTTCACGCAGAAAACTACTAATAATATAATTTACCGAAAAGGGGACGGATATATGCCGTCCTCTTTTTTTGTCAAGTGCCGAAATTTTTTTGTAAAAAGGGGTTGACTATTACATTTTTTTGGTATATAATTGTAAATTACTAATGATGATGGGATAATATGCGGTATTATTGTTTTTTTCCTGTTTGGCAATAACTGTAAATACCGCCTTAAACCGTTGTCTCGTACGGTGCTTTATGTACCGTAAAATATTCGGAGGAGTGATTGAAAACCTATGGAATCTACTTCAATGGTAAAACCTGTTGCATTAGGCAAAAACAATCGTATGACTTTTTCTAAAATCAACGAAGTTATTGATATGCCTAATCTCATTGAAATCCAGAAGGATTCTTACAAATGGTTCGTTGAAGAGGGCTTAAAGGAAGTTTTCAGAGATATGACCGCTATTACCGATTACAGCGGCAACCTTGAGTTAAGCTTTATTGACTACCGCCTTGACGAACAACCGAAGTATGACGTTACCGAGTGTAAAGCACGTGACGCAACATACGCTGCACCTTTGCGTGTTACTGCCCGTCTTGTCAATAACGAAACCGGCGAAATTAAGGAAAGCGAAGTTTCAATGGGTGATTTCCCCATTATGACCGAATCGGGCACTTTTGTTATTAACGGTGCCGAACGTGCTATTGTTTCGCAGTTGGTTCGTTCTCCCGGTGTTTATTATGCCGTTAAGAGGGACGAAAAAACCGGTAAAAAACTGTATTCCTCCACCGTTATTCCTAACCGCGGTGCTTGGCTTGAATATGAAACGTCGGTAAACGATGTGCTTTATGTTCGTATTGATAAAAACCGCAAACTCCCGCTTACTACCTTTATCCGTTCTTTGGGTATCGGTTCCAATCAAGAAATCAGGGACCTTTTCGGCGAAGACGAGCGTTTGGCGGCAACTTTGGAAGCAGATGATACTAAATCGGTTGAAGAAGCACTTGTTGAGGTTTATAAAAAATTACGTCCCAGCGAACCGGTTACAATAGAGGGCGCACAGACCTATATTGAGCAGTTGTTCTTTGACCCCCACCGTTATGATATTTCAAGGGTTGGACGTTATAAATACAATAAAAAACTTGCAATAGGCGCCCGTATCAAAGGCGCAGTTTTGTCACGCCCCGTAATTGACCCTATGACAGGTGAAATTATTGCCGATGCGGACACAACCGTTACCAAGGAATTGGCAAACGAAATTGAGGTTAAGGGTGTAAACTCGGCATACATTAACGTAATGGATAACGAGGGTAACAAGAGCGAAGTTAAGGTGCTTTCAAACGGAATGGTAAACCTTGCCGACTTTGTTGACTTTACCGCCGAAGAATTAGAAGAACTTGACCGACTTGGAATTAACGAACAGGTTTCTTTCTCGGTATTAAAGGAAATTCTTGAAGAAAATTCCGAAAAAGAGGATATTAAAGAAGCATTGCTCCGAAATGCGGACAATCTTATCCCCAAGAGTATTATTCTTGACGATATTTTTGCAACCATAAGTTACTTTTTAGGTTTGCCCCACAATGTCGGCGATGTTGACGATATTGACCACCTGGGCAACCGCCGTATCCGCAGTGTCGGCGAACTTTTGCAGAACCAATTCCGTATCGGTATCTCCCGTATGGAACGTGTTGTTCGCGAAAAAATGACCTTGCAGTCGCAAGACCCGGATAATATTACTCCTCAATCACTTATAAATATCCGTCCTGTTGTTGCGGCTATTAAGGAATTTTTCGGTTCTTCTCCGCTTTCACAGTTCATGGACCAAACAAACCCGCTTTCCGAACTTACTCACAAGCGCCGTTTGTCTGCTTTGGGCCCCGGCGGTCTTTCAAGGGACCGTGCATCTTTCGAAGTGCGTGACGTTCACTACACCCACTACGGACGTATGTGTCCTATTGAAACTCCGGAAGGACCTAACATCGGTCTTATTTCCTACCTTGCAACCTTTGCAAAGATAAACAAATACGGCTTTATTGAAACACCTTTCCGCAAAGTAACCGACGGTAGGGTTTCTGACGAGGTTGTTTATATGACTGCCGACGAAGAAGACGATTACGTTGTAGCACAGGCAAACGAACCTTTGGACGAAAACGGATATTTCGTAAATAAAAAGGTTAATGCCCGTTACCGTGACGGATTCCAGGAAGTTGAATCTTCAAAAGCAGAATTTATGGACGTATCGCCTAAAATGGTTGTATCTGTTGCTACCGCTATGATACCCTTCCTTGAAAATGACGATACCAACCGTGCGCTTATGGGTTCAAACATGCAGAAGCAGGCAGTACCTCTTTTGAAACCCGAAAATCCCTTTGTTGCAACCGGTATGGAATACAAAGCCGCTGTTGACTCGGGTGTTGTTGTGCTTGCTAAACGTGACGGTGAAGTTACTTTTGTAAGTGCAGATAAAATTAAAATCCGTGCTACTAACGGCGAAATTGACGAATACGAACTTATTAAGTTCATACGTTCAAACCACGGTACTTGTATTAACCAAAGACCTATTGTAAAAGTAGGTGAAAAGGTTACCGAACATCAGGTTATTGCGGACGGTCCTGCAACCAGCAACGGCGAAATTTCTTTGGGACGTAACGCCCTTATCGGCTTTATGACTTGGGAAGGTTACAACTATGAAGACGCTGTTTTAATCAACGAACGTCTTGTTCGTGACGATATTTACACATCTATTCACATTGAAGAATATGAACTTGAGTGCCGTGACACTAAATTAGGACCGGAAGAAATCACCCGTGATATTCCTAATGTAGGTGAAGACGCACTTAAGGATTTAGACGAACGTGGTATTATCCGTATCGGTGCAGAAGTTACCGCAGGTGACATTCTTGTAGGTAAGGTTACACCCAAAGGTGAAACCGAACTTACCGCCGAAGAACGCCTACTCCGTGCAATATTCGGTGAGAAAGCACGTGAAGTACGTGATACTTCCTTGCGTGTTCCTCACGGTGAATACGGTACAATCGTAGATGTAAAGGTATTTACAAGGGAAAATTCTTCGGAACTCAGCCCCGGTGTAAATGTTGTTGTCCGTTGTTATATCGCTCAAAAACGTAAAATTTCTGTCGGCGATAAAATGGCAGGTCGTCACGGTAACAAGGGTGTTGTATCCCGCATTTTACCGAGCGAAGATATGCCTTTCCTGCCGGACGGTACTCCGCTTGATATAGTTCTTAACCCCTTGGGCGTACCTTCCCGTATGAATATCGGTCAGGTGCTTGAAGTTCATTTGGGTTATGCCGCAAAAGCACTTGGCTGGCACATTTGTACCCCTGTATTCGACGGTGCGCACGAAGAAGACATAAGGGAATGTTTCCGTTTGGCTGAAGAGTCTACCAAGAACGGAAATTATCCCTATAAGGATACTGCCGCTCTTGACTTCTCACGTATTCCGTTGACGCAGGACGCTAAAACCCAACTTTATGACGGACGTACAGGTGAACCGTTTGATAACCCCGTGACCGTCGGTTATATGTATTATCTTAAACTCCACCACTTGGTAGACGATAAGATTCACGCACGTTCTACCGGTCCTTATTCACTTGTAACCCAACAACCGCTCGGCGGTAAAGCACAGTTCGGCGGTCAGCGTTTCGGTGAAATGGAAGTTTGGGCACTTGAAGCATACGGTGCGGCTTATACATTGCAGGAAATCTTAACCGTTAAGTCGGATGATGTTGTAGGCCGTGTTAAAACTTACGAATCTATCGTTAAAGGTCAGAATATTCCTAAACCCGGCGTTCCTGAATCCTTTAAGGTTCTTATTAAAGAATTGCAGTCCTTGGGACTTGATATTAAGGTGCTTGATAAGTACGATGAAGAAATCGACTTAAAACAGTCTTTTGAAGATGAAGACGATATCGGTCTCGGCACTCCCGCAATTCCCGAAGACAGCGAATTCCAAGAAGAAACCGTTGTAGACGGTTTGGAAGGATACGGTCTTGAAGACGAAAACGGCGAGGCCATTCCTTATGATACCGACTCTGACGAGTCCGAAGAATAATTACGGAGGGGCAAAATAATGGCAGAAATTGAATTTGAATCCATAAAAATAGGACTTGCGTCTCCTGAACAAATCAGAAGCTGGTCTTACGGCGAAGTAACAAAGCCCGAAACAATCAACTACCGTACCTTAAAACCCGAACAGGGCGGTCTTTTCTGCGAACGCATTTTCGGACCTCAAAAGGACTGGGAATGTCATTGCGGTAAGTATAAGCGTATTCGCTATAAAGGTAAGGTTTGCGAACGTTGCGGCGTTGAAGTTACTCGTGCAAAGGTACGCCGTGAGCGTATGGGTACTATTGAACTCGCCGCTCCCGTATCTCATATTTGGTATTTCAAGACTATCCCGTCAAAAATGGGATTAGTGCTTGATGTATCTCCCAAAGACTTGGAACAGGTACTTTATTTCTCTAAATATATTGTTACCGACCCCGGCACTACTCCGCTTGAAAAGAAACAACTTCTTAACGAAAAGCAATACAATGATATGCGTGAAAAGTATGAAGATGACTTTGAAGCGGGAATGGGTGCGGAAGCAATTAAAAAATTGCTTTGCGAAATTGACCTTGATAAAATTTGCGAAGAGTTAAGAAACGAACTTGAAACCGCAAACGGACAAAAACGAATCAGAACCCTTAAACGTCTTGAAGTTTTGGAAGCATTCAGGCAGTCGGGCAACCGTCCCGAATGGATGATTCTTGACGTAATTCCGGTAATTCCGCCCGATTTACGTCCTATGGTTCAACTTGACGGCGGCCGTTTTGCCACAAGTGACCTTAACGACCTTTACAGACGTGTTATTAACCGTAACAACCGTTTAAAACGTCTTTTGGAATTACACGCACCCGATATTATCGTGCGTAACGAAAAAAGAATGCTTCAAGAAGCGGTTGACGCTCTTATAGACAACGGCAGACGTGGTAAACCCGTTACCGGTCCTAACAACCGTCCGCTTAAATCACTTTCGGATATGCTTAAAGGTAAGCAAGGTCGTTTCCGTCAAAATCTTCTCGGTAAACGTGTTGACTATTCGGGACGTTCGGTTATCGTTGTAGGTCCGGAACTTAAAATGTATCAATGCGGTCTTCCTAAAGAAATGGCGCTTGAACTCTTTAAGCCGTTTGTTATGAAACGTCTGGTTGAAACCAAGGCAGTTACCAATATTAAGTCTGCAAGAAAGATGGTAGACCGTGCTTCGGCAGAGGTTTGGGACGCTTTGGAACTGGTTATCAAAGAACACCCCGTTCTTTTAAACCGTGCGCCTACACTCCACCGTCTGGGTATTCAAGCGTTTGAACCGGTGTTAGTTGAAGGTAAAGCACTTAAACTTCATCCGCTTGTTTGTACTGCATACAATGCCGACTTTGACGGCGACCAAATGGCAGTTCACGTACCCCTTTCGGCAGAGGCACAGGCAGAAGCACGTTTCCTTATGCTCGCTGCTAACAACCTTTTAAAACCGTCTGACGGTAAACCCGTAACCGTTCCTACACAGGATATGGTTCTCGGTTCTTACTATTTAACCCTTGTTAAATCCGAAGAAGAGGGTGCAAACAAGGTATTTAGGGATAAAAATGAAGCAATTATGGCTTACAGCGACGGTGTAGTAGGTCTTCACGCACCTATCCGTGTACGTATGACTAATGCGGACGGCGAATCTAAACTTGTTTGGTGTACAGTCGGCTTTATCATCTTTAATGAATCTATCCCGCAGGATTTGGGCTTTGTTGACAGAACCAATCCCGAAACCGCATTCGACCTTGAATGGTGCTTTAAGGTTAAGGATTCTTCCAAATTGACTGTTGACAGTAATGACGATGTAATTCAAAACAAAGTCGGCAAAAAGCAACTTGGAAAAATTGTTGACAAATGTATTGAAAAACACGGCACAAGCGAAGCCGCAATAGTTCTTGATAACATTAAGGCAACCGGCTTTAAGTACTCTACAAAGGGTGCTATTACCGTTGCCGTTATCGACGCTGTTATTCCGCCCGCTAAAAAGGATATTTTGGCAGCAGCCGAAGAACAGATTGATAAGGTTACCAAAAACTATCGCAGAGGTCTTATTAACGATGACGAACGCAGCCGCCATATAATTGAAATTTGGAACAAAGCAACCGAAGATGTTGCAGATGCACTTAAGGGCAACCTTGACGAGTTTAACCCCATCTTTATGATGGCGGATTCGGGTGCCCGTGGTTCTATGAGCCAGATTCGACAACTTGCAGGTATGCGTGGTCTTATTGCCAATACCGCAGGTAAGGTTATTGAAGTTCCGATTCGTGCTAACTACCGTGAAGGTCTTAACGTACTTGAATACTTCATTTCTTCACGTGGTGCACGTAAAGGTCTTGCCGATACTGCGCTTCGTACCGCTGACTCGGGTTATCTTACCCGCCGTCTGGTAGACGTTGCACAGGACGTTATAGTTCGTGAAGACGATTGCGGAACTACCGAAGGTCTTATGATTTCCGATATTAAGGACGGTAACCACGTTCTTGAAACATTGGAAGAACGCCTTGAAGGCAGATATTTGTTCAATGATTTTGTTGACGGTGAAACAGGCGAAGTTATTTGGTCGAAAGACGAAATAGTAACCGCCGAAGCCGCTAAAACAATCGTTGCAAAACTTGCCGAACAGGGTAAAGATTCTATTGAAATCCGTTCGGTACTCACTTGCCACAGCCACCACGGCGTATGTAAAAAGTGTTACGGACGTAACCTTGCAACCAGCAAACCGGTTACAACCGGTGAAGCAGTCGGTATTGTTGCGGCGCAGTCCATCGGTGAACCGGGTACACAGCTTACAATGCGTACCTTCCACACCGGCGGTATTGCATCTACCGAAGATATTACACAGGGTCTTCCCCGTGTTGAAGAACTCTTTGAAGCAAGAAGACCTAAACGTTGCGGTCTTATCGCTAAAATTGACGGTACTGTTCGCATTACCGAAGAAAAGAGAAGTAATGTTCTTATTATCACTAATGACGAACTTAAAACCGAAGAAAAGGTAACCATTCCTTACGGTGTTCGTTGCCTTGTAAATGACGGTGACTATGTAAAAGCGGGCGATATGTTAATCCCCGGTGCTAAATATCCGCAGGATATTCTTGAAGCACAGGGTCCCGAGGCAGTACAGGAATACATTATTGCCGAAATTCAAAACGCTTACCGTACACAAGGTGTTGATATTAACGATAAACACATTGAAGTTATTATCCGTCAAATGATGAGAAAACTTCGCATTATTGATGCCGGCTCTACCGACTTGTTGCAGAATGTAAGTTACGAATACAAAGAAATTGCCGACGCTAACAATGCAGTACAGGCACGTATTGATGCCGGCGAAGAGGGACTTTCAAAAGCCACCTATAAGGCAACACTTCTCGGTATTACCAAAGCATCTTTGGCTACAGAGTCATTCTTGTCTGCCGCTTCTTTCCAAGAAACCACCCGTGTTCTTACCGAAGCTGCAATTAAAGGTAAGGTTGACCCGCTGTTCGGTCTTAAAGAAAATGTTATTATCGGTAAACTTGTGCCTGCAGGTACAGGTATGAAGTGTGAAGAAATTAACCCCGCTTGTTATGACGAGGAAATTTCCGAAACGACTGCCGAAGAAGAAATCTTTGCAGAAGAATAATCAAAATAAAAACACAGGGAGCGGCTTTAACCGTTCCCTGTGTTTGTTGTAGTTATAAAATATTTATTTGTTGGCTTATTGGAATGACGGAGCGAAGTTTTTGCCCATAATGCAAACCCAAGAATTTCCTTGGTTTACGGTAAGGGGTGTTCCGTCTTCATTTGTAAATACAAAAGAACTTGAAGAATTGCCCTTGCTCCATTTAATTGGGGTGTAGGTGCCGTTTACACAGTAATAACCGCTGCCCGAAGTCAAATCAATTTTTCTATATTTTTTGATTGGATAGTCGGTAATGTTTGTTTGCAAAACAAACACGTTTTTAAAGTATTCGCTTTCGTTTGTAAAATAGTCTTTACGTTCGGTAGTTTTGAAAAATCTTACATATTTTCCTTTTTCGGTGTCATATTTAAAAACAGACTCATAACTGTTAGAAAACTTAACGTCAACAGTATTTGCGGTGTTGGTATATGTAATTTGGGTGTCCTTATCGGCAAAATTCTGCCAATTAGTGGCTTTTGTAAGTTTAGTATTATATTTGTTTTTGGTTAAATAATCCCAAATTTTATTTCCGTAACCGTACAAAGTATGTTCGCTTGATAAACCGTTTTTAGCACGGTAGCCGGCATTACTTTCGCTTAATGCCATTGTCTGGGTGTCCTTCAAATGGGGTGCGGCGTAATTTGGGTCTTGACCGTGGTGAATATAAATTGCGTTATGTCCCATCGCCAAATCAATATAAGCATAACGTGCCGAACGGACAGTTCCGATTTTTTCTACTTTGGATATATCTTGAAAAACCGCTAAAAGACGGGTAATTCCACCCTCAACTTCGGTTTCGTAAACGATATCCGCTTTACTTAAACCGGCTTGAACCTTTTGCGCAACAGAAATGTTATTAACCATTATAGCAACAGGTTTGTCCTGGCTTTTTTCTTTTGTGAGTTCTTCAACACCGGTTAAGGGGTTGGTGTAATATTCTGCCTTTGGCTCGTTTTTTACTTCTGCTTGGGTGGGCAAATCAACGGAAGTTTCACTGCCCGTGTCCTTTTTACCGCAACCCGCAAAACATACCATTAAAGCGACAACAGCTAAAGCCAAAATTTTCCTATACATTGTGTATTCCTCCCAGAAATGCGTTTATAAATCTACTATATCTAATATACTACAATAATTAAACTTTTTCAACAAAAAATTGACCGTAAATTATTAAAATTTTGAAACATTTAGCAATATAATGAATACAAATTGCATTGTTTGAATATGCTTACAAGCGGCGAAAAACGTGATTGCAAACTGCTTGAGGAACTGAATGTAACCCAACCTACACTCTCCCACCATATGAAAAACCTTTGTGATTCAGGTATTGTGGTAAGCCGTAAGCAAGGTAAATGGATGCACTACTCCATTTCGGATGATGGGGCAAAGATTGCAAAAATACTTTATTTTTAAAACCAAAAGTGATATAATATCAAATAAGTAAGGCGGAATGGATAAAACCAAACGCAAAGGGGTGAAAGGTTGAGTTTTTTAACATACTTATCCATAATAGTTTTATTTATTATTTTGTTTTTATGGTCTAAACGAAAAAAATTTATAGCCCAAAAATAAAAACGGTAAAAAGAAATCGGTTGTTCTTGATTAAAAAGGGAAAAGGGGAATATAAATGAAAAAATCAAGCAGTATTTTATGGGGCGTTGCATTGGTTGCGGCAGGCATAATTTTTGCACTTAATTCGCTTAATATTACAAATGTTGATGTATTTTTTAAAGGTTGGTGGACCTTGTTTATTATTGTGCCTTGCGCCGTAGGTTTGTTTACCGAAAGGGACAAAACCGGAAATATCATCGGTCTTGCTTTGGGTGTATTTTTGCTTTTATGCTCACGTGATGTATTAAAGTACAATATGCTGTGGAAACTGTTTTTTCCTGTCGTTATTGTTGTTATCGGTCTTAAACTGGTGTTTAAAGGTTTATTTAGCGGTAAAACCGAAAAAATGATTAAAACAATAAACCAAGAAGGCAAAGAAGTTAAAAAGGGTTGCGCCGTTTTTTCGGGTTGTGATATTAACTACAACGGCGAAGTGTTTGAGGGTGCAGACCTTACCGCAGTTTTCGGCGGGGTTGAATGTAATTTGAAAAACGCAATTATTAAAACCGACTGCGTTATTAACGTTTGCGCAATCTTCGGAGGTGTGGATATTATAATGCCTAATAATGTAAATGTTAAGGTTAATTCCAATGCAATCTTCGGCGGAATTGAAAATAAAGCACGCTCCGGGGGAGACTGCCCGACTGTTTACATAAACGGCACCTGCATTTTCGGCGGAGTAGAGATTAAATAGTTAAAACGTATTTAATTATATTATTTAAGGGAGGGTTTTGCACCCTCCCTTATAAATTTTTTATCTATGCGTTCCAATATTTGCGGTCAAGACTGCGGAAAGATATTGCCGAAAAAATATGGCTTTTTTCAATATCACGGCTGCCGTCAAGGTCGGCAATAGTTCTGGCAACCTTTAAAATTCGGTCATACGCCCTTGCCGACATACCCAGCCGTTCAAACGCCAATTCAAGGTAATCTGCCGCCTCTTTGGTTAAAACGCAGTATTTTTTAAGCAAAGCGGGTGTTAAATGTGCGTTGCAGTTTATCCCTGTACCTTTGTATCTTTCACGCTGAACCTGCCGTGCTTTGTTTACACGCTCTTTAATCTGTGCCGAGGTTTCCTCGTTTGAGTTGGCACTCAAAGCGGTATAATCCACCGGAGGAACTTCAACGTGTAAATCAATTCGGTCAAGCATTGGACCTGAAATTTTGTTTAAATATTTATGCACCGTGTTATGCGCACAGGTACACTGCCTTGTAGGATGTCCGAAAAATCCGCACGGGCAAGGGTTCATTGCCGCTACAAGCATTATTGAACTTGGGTATGTAAGTGAACCCGCAACACGGGAAATTGTAACCTTGCCGTCTTCTAACGGTTGGCGTAATGCCTCCATAACGTCACGCCTGAATTCGGGCAGTTCGTCCAAAAACAGTACACCGTTATGTGCCAAAGAAATTTCACCCGGTTTTGGCACAGTGCCTCCTCCTGCCATACCCGCAACCGAAACCGTGTGGTGGGGTGAGCGGAAAGGACGGTGGTTTACAAATGGATTTTTACTGTCAAGTGTGCCGGCAATGGAATGGATTTTAGTCGTTTCAATAGATTCTTCAAAGGTCATTTCAGGCAGTATACCGGGAAGCCGTTTTGCAAGCATACTTTTACCCGAACCCGGAGGACCTACTAAAATTATATTATGTCCCCCTGCCGCCGCAACTTCCAACGCTTTTTTAGCGGCTATTTGACCTTTTACATCGCAAAAGTCGGGAATTTTTATGTTGGCGGTTTCGGCAGTTTCGGTTTTCTGTTGTTTTTCAATAAGTTTTTCGCCGTTTAGGTGGTCTATTACCTGTTTTACATTTTCAACACCGTAAACGTCAATCCCGTCTACAATAGCGGCTTCGGCGGCATTTGCTTTCGGAACAAAAATGCTTTTAATTCCGTTCTCTGCCGCAGTAATTGTAAGGGCTAAAACTCCGTTTACCGAACGAACCATACCGTCAAGCGCTACTTCGCCTATTGTTACCGAATCTTCTAAATTTGCTTTAAACTGACCCGATGCCTTTAAAATTGAAAGCAGAACGGGTAAATCGTAAATCGAACCCTCTTTTTTGCGGTTAGCGGGGGCTAAATTAACCGTTATGCGGGAAACGGGAAACTTAAAACCGCAATTTTTAATTGCTGCACGTACCCTGTCCCGTGATTCTTTAACCGCCGTATCGGGAAGCCCTACAATATCGAAAGCCGGAAGACCGTTAGATATATCGGCTTCAACCTCTATCATATAAGAATCTATGCCGAAAATTCCCACACTTTTAATTCTTGAAAACAAATCTTCACCTACTTTGCGGTATCTTGGTCTTTTCTGTGTACCTTTTCCTTTGTGCCGTCGGGTCTTAATATATAGGTATTTTTAAGTTGACCTATAAGACTTCGTTTAAAAGAGTCAATATATTCCCGTCTTAAAGCGTACTGTTCTTTCTTTTCATTTTCGGTAAGACCTACCGATTTTTGCTTTCTTGCCAACTCGTTGATACGGTCAATCTTCTTTTGTTCCATTTACTAAATCTCATTTCTTCCTTCTAAAGCACGGGTTAGGGTGTATTCGTCGGCATATTCAAGGTCGCCGCCCACCGGAATACCGTAAGCCAGCCGTGTTACCTTAACACCCATCGGCTTTGCAAGGCGGGAAATATAACTTGCGGTTGCCTCCCCCTCTACCGTTGGGTTGGTAGCCATTATTATTTCCTTGACTTCGCTGTTTGAAAGCCGTGCCATAAGTTCTTTTATTCTTAAATTATCGGGTGTTATGCCGTCAAGCGGGGAAATAACACCGTGCAGTACGTGGTATGTGCCGCCAAACTCTTTTGTGCGTTCAAACGCCATAATGTCCTTGGGTTCGGCAACAACACAAATAACCGATCGGTCACGTGAACCGTCGGCACAAATGGGGCAAATGTCAAGGTCGGTAAAACCCTGACATTCTTTACAAAAATGAATTTTTTTCCTTGCGTTTACAAGTGCTTCGGCAAATTTTTCGGCTCTTTCGGGCGGTTGTTCCAAAATATGGTAAGCCAGCCGTTGCGCCGTTTTTTTACCTATGCCGGGCAACCGTTCAAACTGGGATACAAGTTCGGTTAAGGGGACTATGTTATAGTTTGCCATAATTAAAACAGTCCCGGAATGTTAAGTCCGCTTGTAATACTTCCCATTTCCTCTTCGGAAGTTTTAATAGCATTAGAAATTGCCTCATTCACCGCAACGGTAATAAGGTCTTCAAGCATTTCGGTATCGTCCTTGTCTACAGCGTCGGGATTTATTTTAATGTTTTTAATAAGGTGTTTGCCGTCAACCGTTACTTCAATCATTCCGCCGCCGGAGGTTGCGGTATATTCCCTTTGTTCAAGGTCGGCTTGCAAATTTGCCATATCCTCCTGCATTTTTTGCGCCTGTTTGAGCATTTGGTTCATATTTCCGCCGCCGGAATTAGGTAATCTTACTTTCATAATATATCTCCTGTCAATTTACTTCAAAATTTTTTAGTTTTTCTGCCAAAACCGCAAGCGGGTCTTGGGATTCGGTCTTTACGGGTTTGGTATAAGGTCCTAATTTATAAGTAACGCCCAAAACCTTTTCGGCGGCTTTTCTTATAGCATCCTTATACATTCCGCCGGAACTGTTAATCAAGGTTTTAAACTGGGTGCTTTTAGCGTCTATCAGCAAATAAGGACCTTTAATATAAGCGTTTGAATCCTCCAAAACTCCTGCTATAAGCGGGCAGGTGGTTTTTAGGATACTTACAATTTCGTCCCATTTTTCTACCGCAGTTTCTTCACCTTTTGGTTGCACCGAAGGTTTGGGCTCTTCGGGGATTTCTGTGTCTTTTGTTTCTTCTGTTTCGGTGATTTTGGGTTCGGGTTTTGGCTTAAACTTAATGCCACCCTGTTCTAAAGCTGAAATTCGACGTTCAAGCGACTGCAAATCCACCGAAAGAGCGGGGTTACAAAGTTTAATAACCGCCATTTCCATTTCACAGCGGCGGTTACCGCTTTGCATTAAGGGGACGCAAGACTGCAAAATACCGAGTGTATACATAATATCTTTAATGTCAAAATCCGCCGCCTGTTTTTCCAACTTTTCTAAATGGGAAGAAGAACAAACTATGGGTTTTTTGTCCGATTTTACGGTTTTAATAATCATTAAATCCCTAAAGTGGGAAATAAGTTCGCCCAAAAGACGCAACATATCTACAGAAGAATTGTGAAGTTTGTCAAGCATTAAAAGGGCGTTTTCGGTATCCCTTTGCTTAATAAAACCGGCAAGTTCCAAAAGATATTCTTTGCCTGCCATTGCACAAACGCTTTCCACAATGCTTTCATCAATATCTTTACTGCTCGAAGCACATAAATCAAGAATGGAAAGAGCGTCCCTCATACCGCCGTCCGCCGCAGAGGCAATAAGCGTTGCCGCATTGTCTGTGAGGGTTAAGCCCTCATTTTGTGCTACATACTGCAAACGTTCGCAGATTTTTTCGGTGTCTATACGTCTAAAATCAAACCGCTGACAGCGTGATAAAATGGTGGCGGGAAGTTTATGCACTTCGGTAGTTGCCAGAATAAAAATAACGTGTTTCGGCGGTTCTTCCAAAGTTTTAAGCAAAGCGTTAAAAGCGCCGATGCTTAGCATATGAACTTCGTCTATAATATAAACACGGTATTTAGAGGAGGCGGGGGCAAAGGTTATTCTTTCTTTCAGTTCCCTAATATTTTCAACCCCGTTGTTGGAAGCGGCGTCTATTTCAACAATATCGGTATTTTGGTCGTTTAAAATGCTTTTGCAACTCTCACACACCAAACAAGGGTCACCGTTTTGGGGATTTAAACAGTTTACGGCGTTGGCAAGAATTTTAGCGCAACTGGTTTTACCCGTTCCCCGTGTGCCGGTAAAAAGATAAGCGTGAACCGTTTTGCCGTTTGCCAATTCGTTTTTTAAGGTTTCGGTTATGTGTTCTTGCCCTACAACGTCCGAAAAGGTTTTGGGACGGTATTTACGGTACAATGCTTGGTATGCCACTTTTTGTCACTTCCTTCATAAAAAACTTGCGTATCCGAATGCACGAATGAGCCGATTTACTGCGGCGCACAGAAAAAACTACTTAATGCTGCTCGGTTCCCCGCCTGACATGGTTCGTAGCATCCCGTCGCACAGGACCCGCCCATTCGCACATTCCGACACGCAATGCACTTTAACAATACTGATTTTAACATAACATTTTAAATTTTACAATAGCAAAATATAAATTGTTGAAAATTTTTTATAATCTTGGTATAATATAATACAATGAGAACTTTTTTAAGGAGAAAGTTTATGGACAATATCACAATAAAAGAATTATATACCATTGAAAATCCTATTATTTCGCCTTTGTTTGAGGGTTTGACCTACCCATTTGAAGTATTGCCTAAAATAGGTGAATATATTAAAAATGTAGGACCTACTCTTGATAAGGAAGTTTATGAAGATTTGGGGGATAATATTTGGATTGCAAAATCGGCTAAAATTGCCCCCTCTGCGTTTATTGCAGGTCCTTGCATTATCGGTGAAAATACCGAAGTAAGGCATTGTGCTTTTATAAGGGGCAATGCTCTTGTCGGTAATAACTGCGTTGTAGGCAACTCTACCGAACTTAAAAATGTTGTGCTTGTAGGCAAGGTTCAGGTTCCGCATTACAATTATGTGGGTGATTCTGTTTTGGGTTACGGTTCGCATATGGGTGCGGGGTCAATTACTTCCAATGTTAAGTCGGATAAAACCTTGGTTGCGGTTAAAAATGACGGTGAAACCCTTGAAACCGGTCTTAAAAAGTTCGGTGCTATGATTGGTGACGGCGTTGAAGTCGGCTGCGGAAGTGTTTTAAATCCCGGTACGGTTATAGGTAAAAATACAAACATTTATCCGCTTTCTTCGGTACGTGGGGTTGTTGAGGCAAACAGCATTTACAAAAAAGCAGGGGAAGTTGCAGAAAAACGATGATGACCGAAAGATGGGATATACTGAACGAGCAGGGTGTTTTAACCGGCAAAACCGCCGTTAGGGGTATAGGTGCTTTAAAACCCGGTGAATACCACCTTGTTGTGCATATATGGATTTTGTCGGACGACGGTAAAATTTTAATACAAAAACGTTCTAAAACCAAAAAACTAATGCCGGGTGAATGGGCGGCAACCGGCGGTGCGGCAATTTCGGGCGAGGATTCCTACAAAGCGGCAAGCCGTGAGTTGTTTGAAGAATTAGGCATTACTTCCACACCCGAAACACTTAATAAAATTTTTCGGCTTAAAAGGCGAAATTCTTTTCTTGATGTTTGGGCAATTATCTGTAATACCCCCGCAAACCAACTTAAACTTCAGGAAAGCGAGGTTGCAAGTGCTAAATGGGTAACCCCCGAAGAACTGCAAAGTATGATTAAAAAAGCCGAATTTCACAACTACGGAAAAGAATATTTCGATAAATTGTTTTCAAAAATCGAAAGTTTGCAAGGAGCAACTGTATGAGTATAGAACAAAAAAATCTTTCCTGCAGTTTATGCCATTCCTATTTATTCCAAGAGGATGACGTGGTTTACTGCCCTGTTTGCGGTGCACCCCACCATAGGGAGTGCTATAATTCCATAGGTCACTGTGCGTTAGAGCAAACCCACGGAACCGATATGCAGTACGACAAACTAAAACAAAAACAGCAGGAAGAACAAGAAAAAACCCCACCTAAAGAGGAACCCAAAACCGACGGACAGGGTGGCTTTAATCCGCCGTTTAATTCACCGATTTATTTTGACCTCTTAGGCGGTGTTCCGAAGGAGCAGTTAATAGACGAAGACGTAACCGCAGAAGATGCCGCAAAGTTTGTTTTTTCCAACACAATGCGGTATATTCCGAAATTTGCAAACTTAGGGCGGCAAAGCAAAATTTCCTGGAACTTTTTGGCTTTTCTTTTTCCGTGCGGGTGGTTTTTGTCCCGAAAAATGTACAAAAACGGCTTAATTGTCGGCTTTTTGAATGTTATTTCGTCTTTACTTTCAATACCGCTTCAAAAGGTTATCCTTAATTTAGGTGTTATGGAAACCGGATCTTATTTGGAAATGACCCAAAAAGTTATGGCAAATATCGGAAACATCAGCCCTGCCGTTATTTATATTGCATTTATCGGTATGTGGATTGGTTTGGCGGTTTCGCTTTTTTCTGCACTCTTCGGTGATTATTTGTATAAGTGCCACACCGTAAACACGGTAAGGCAACTTAAAAAAACAAGTGATGACTTTGAAAACGACTGCCGTAAAAAAGGCGGAGTGAGTTTATTATTATTCTTTGTAGGCGCATTTGCGGTAAGGTACATACCCGCTATAATTTCAACTTTAATTTAAAAAGGGAGAGAATATTATGAAAATCAGAAAAGCAATTATCCCCGCCGCCGGTCTCGGTACAAGAGTATTGCCCGCTTCAAAATCCTGCCCTAAAGAAATGCTTCCCATTGTGGATAAACCCGCAATACAGTATATAGTAGAGGAAGCAGTAAAAGCGGGAATTACTGATATTTTAATTATTACCAACCGCGGAAAAGGTATAATAGAGGACCATTTTGACCATTCGGTTGAACTGGAAAATATGTTAGAAAAGCGTGGCAGAACCGACACGTTAGAGGAACTTAACAACCTTGCAAATATGGCAAATATTTATTATCTTCGTCAAAAGGAAACCCGTGGTTTGGGGGACGCTGTACTTCGTGCCAAACAGTTTGTGGGTGACGAGCCCTTTGCCGTTCTTTACGGGGACGATGTTATAATAGGCGAAATTCCCGCAATAGGGGAACTTATAGCAGCGTACGAAACTTTCGGAAAAAGCGTTGTGGGTATTAAGGAAGTGTCGGACGAACTTCTTGTAAAGTATTCTTCCCTTAAAACCGAAAGAATAGACAGTATGAATTACAATGTTACCGATATGATAGAAAAGCCCTCGTTAGAAACAAAATTTTCAAATTTCTCTGTTTTGGGCAGATGTGTACTGGATAACGAAATTTTCGGTATTCTTGAAAAAACACCGCTTGGTGCAGGTAACGAACTTCAACTGACCGACGCTATGGCAACCATAGCACGTACAAAGGGTATGATAGGGGTTGAATTCAGCGGAACACGTTACGATATGGGAAACAAGTTCGGAATACTTAAAGCCAATATCGAAGTGGGACTATCCCACCCCGAAACCCGTGACCAACTAAAGGAATATATCAAAGAAATAGCCAAAACATTATAAAATAAAAAGGGGTTTTATTATGAGAAGTTCTTCGGATTTAAGATTTATAGCACGCAGAGCACTTACGGGACGATGGGGTGTTGCTATCGGTTCGAGTATTGTCGCTTCGTTTTTGGGCGGTATATATTCGGCTAATATCAATTTTAACTTCAATTATTCTGACAATGAAACCGCAGGAAACAGTGTTTTTTCCTGGTTTAGCAACCTTACCGGCTCTCAAATGGTATTTTTAGGAGCAGCCGGTGCATTCTTACTTAATATGGCTTTGGTTTTTTCTATCGCCCGCCTTTTTATTGGTAGTATTGTGGGAATAGGTTATGCAAGGTTTAATTTAGATTTGGTTGATAATGTAACCGAAGCACGCTTTGCAACCCTTTTCAGTTATATGCGGTTTTGGAAAGTGGCAATTATTACACGCATTGCAAGAACCCTTTACATCCTGCTTTGGACTTTGTTGTTTATAATTCCGGGTATTATAGCGTCGTATAACTACGCTTTGACCGATTACATATTGGCAGAAAATCCCGAACTTACCACAAAAGAAGCACTTGAGTTATCCAAAAAAATGATGTACGGACATAGATTCCGACTTTTCTGCTTGGAGTTTAGTTTTATCGGTTGGGCATTTTTGTGCGTTTTATCGCTGGGAATCGGCTTGATTTGGTTATTGCCTTATACCGAAGTCGCAAAAGCCGCATTTTACCGTGATGTTTCGTTCCAATATAATAACCCTGTGACTAATATCTAAAACTAAAATAAACGAGACAGAACTTTCACAAAATTCTGTCTCGTTTTTACTATTCTAAAATATAAATTTCAGCGTATCTTACACCGAAAGCGGAGCAGGCACTTGCACTTGAAAAGAACAGATCGATGCCGGTGGGGTGCTTTTTAATAAATCCGCCTGTGTCTGCGGCAACGGCATATCCGTAAATATATTTACCGTCAACCGTTTTAATATACATTTTTGTTCCGTAAGGAATAACTTTGGGATTAACCGCAATATAACCGGGCTGGGGTGCTACACCTGTCGCACAGTTACGGCCGGTATAGGTGTAAGCGGTTGCCCTTACTGTCATTTTAGATTTGTAATTAACCGGAACGCCGTTAGAATCAAGTTCAATCGGCGAAGAGGGGGTAAGGGTTGAAACACAGTTAACGTTACTGCTTACATTGGAGGTTTTTTTATTACCTACCATAATTTGTGTATTAACTGCGTTTGTTATAATTTCGGTAGAAGTAACGGTTTTTTCAACCGAAACACCGTTTACCAATTTTTCGGTGTAGTAAACATTTTGAACACCGTCAGTACCGGGTGTGGTTACGGTAGTGCCTTTTTTTAAACTGTCCGAATAAACCGTTTCGGTTTCGTAGGGGATTTTTTCCTCATAACTGCCGTTTATATATTCTATATCGGTATAGTCAATATAAACAGTATCGGTAATTACAGTGTCTAAAGCGGGTTCAATAAAATCAAACTCGTCTACCGTAATGCCGGCAGTTTCCATAGCATCTGCTACCGTACCGCCGAAAAATTCGATTTCGGAAGTTTTGTCACCCATCGTAATGTATACGGGGTAACCGTAAGAGATTTCAACCTGTGTTAAACGGCCGGAAACTTCGGTCTTTAATACCGAATAATTTTTAGACATAAGTTCCAAACCTGATACAATCGACGCTACGTTATTATTAAGTGAGCGAACGGTGTAGGTTTTTTCACCGTCGAAAATTTTAATTGTGTGGACTGAGCAGTTTAGTAAAGTAACTACTGCGACGGTAAGAGCGGTAAGTAAACTTATGGCGCTTACTCGCATTTGTCTGCTTTTAAGGAAAGAAGACAAATGGTACTTTATTTTTTCTATCATCCAATAACTCCTTTAATATAGATAAAACAATATTTTTCACCTATTTTTTCAAAGCACGCCTATTATAAAGCCGATTTTAGATAATGTCAAACTAAAAAACGGGTTCAATTTTGTGCAAAATAACTAAAAATAATCAAAAACATAAAAGTTACAAACTTGTAACCAATAAAATTACGTTATATATTGACATTTTATTACAATTAGGTTGTGCAACCATACAAAATAACAGTATGCACGGTTGATAACTCGCTGTAAAACAAGGTAAAAATACTAATAGTAGTATGTTTTTTTGGCTAATTTAAAAAATGCAACTAAATATTGTGTTAAATGGCTTTACAAAAAAGCGGTATTATGATATACTCAATTTAAGGTTTTTCGGTATACACATATATAATATGTATATGCAGGTATTTTATGACATTATTACTTAAACTATTTAATTCGGAAGGTCTTTTATGAATAAATTTAAGGCAGTTTTAATGGATCAAGCGGCAATCGGCAGGGCACTTAAGCGAATTTCACACGAAATTTTGGAAAGAAATAACGGGTGCGATAATTTGTGTATAATCGGTGTTAAGCGCCGAGGTGTGCCGTTAGCGCAAATGATTGCCGAAAATATATATAATATAGAGGGTGTAACAGTCCCTACCGGCGTTCTTGATATAACCTTTTACCGTGACGATTTAACCGTAAATTCGCCCGACCCCGTAATCCAACCCTGCGATATACCTTTTTCGGTTGTGGGTAAAAATGTTATTTTGGTGGATGATGTGCTTTATACCGGCAGAACGGCAAGAGCGGCTATGGAGGCGATTTTGCGCTTTGGCAGGGCGGCAACCATTCAGTTTGCCGTACTGGTTGACAGGGGACACCGTGAACTGCCTATTAGAGGGGATTATGTAGGCAAAAATGTCCCCACCTCTAAATTGGAGTTTATTTCGGTTAAAATCCCGCCGTATGATGATGTAAATGCGGTAGAAATTTATGAAAAATTGTAAAGGCAATAAAAAAGAAAGGGAGCAGAGATTAACTCTACTCCCTTTTTTGACTGGCGCGCTGAGAGCCGAGCGTTAAGAAAAAACAGTCCGGTGGACTGTTTTTACAAGCGAGAGTCCCTCCCAAGAAAACGAGTTAAAAAACGAAGTTTGATTGGCGGTGCAAATTCGCAAAAAGGAAAAAGAGAGCAGAGATTAACTCTACTCCCTTTTTTGATTGGCGCGCTGAGAGGGACTCGAACCCCCGACCCTCTGCTTAGAAGGCAGATGCTCTATCCAGCTGAGCTATCAGCGCAAAGTATGTTGTTATAAACTTTTTTATGATTTAGATTTTACACATTCTCAAAATCACGGATACTATATTATCACACTTTTTTAAAAAAGTCAACTTTAAATTGGTCTTTTTTATTTTTTCTTATGTTACTCTCGTTTTTTGAAAAAATGACATAATTCATAAATATGGCAAAATACATTTAGTGCTATAAAGCACTCTGTTAAAATCAGAGTGCTTTATATTTTATTTATCGCTTTTTATAATAGAAATAGCAAGGTCTTTGATTTGTGCATCATCAACCTGTGCGGGAGCGCCCGACATAAGTTCGCTTGAGTTGGAAACTTTCGGGAATGCAATAACGTCACGCAAAGAGTCACAACCGCACATAATCATTGCAAGTCGGTCAAGACCTATACCCATACCGCCGTGAGGGGGAGCGCCGAAACGGAAAGCATCGGTAAGAAAGCCGAATTTTTCGTGTGCTTCCGTTTCCGAAAGGCCGAGAGCCGAGAACATCTTGCTTTGAAGTTCGGGGTCGGTAATACGGATAGAACCGCTTGAAAGTTCCACGCCGTTAAGCACTAAATCGTACGCCTTGGCAAATACCTTTTCGGGGTTGGTATCAAGATATTCGATACACTCGTCCAAAGGAGCGGTAAATGGGTGGTGCATAGCATCCCAATTTCCGGTTTCTTCGTTGTATTCAAAGAAAGGAAATTCGGTAATCCAAACAAAATTGTACTTATCGGGGATAATATCAAGTTTTTTGGCAACCGTAAGGCGAAGCGCACCCAAAACCGAAAGACAGGTATTTTTACGGTCGGCAACTATTAAAATAACATCGCCTTTTTCGGCACCTGTACGCTTTAAAATAGCGTTCATTTGGTCTTCGGTCATAAATTTAGAGAATGAGCAGGTGGGAGTATCCTCAACCCAACGGATAAAGGCAAGACCTTTAGCACCGATTCCCTTTGCCGTTTCGGTTAGTTTGTCAATTTCCTTGCGGGTTAAAACCGAACTTGCATTTTTAGCGTTAATGGCACGCACGGTACCGCCGTTTTTAACAGTATCGGCAAATACACCAAAACCGCAGTTTTCCACAATATCCGAAATATCCTTAATCTTCATATCAAAGCGGGTATCCGGCTTATCCGAACCGTAGTCGTTCATCGCCTGTGTAAAGGTAAGGCGGGGGAGCGGGGTGGGGATATCAATATTCAGTACTTCCTTAAAAAGACGGCTCACGTACCCTTCGGCAATTTTTAAAACGTCCTCCATTTCCACAAAAGACATTTCCAAGTCTATTTGGGTAAATTCGGGTTGACGGTCGGCACGCAGGTCTTCATCACGGTAGCAACGTGCAATTTGCATATAGCGGTCAAAACCCGAAAGCATAAGAAGTTGCTTATAAAGTTGGGGTGACTGTGGAAGCGCAAAAAAACTGCCTTTGTGAATACGTGAGGGAACTAAATAGTCCCTTGCGCCTTCGGGGGTGGATTTAATAAGGGTAGGTGTTTCAATTTCAATAAAACCGTTTTCGTCAAAGTAATCCCTTGTTACTTTAGTAATTTTATGGCGCATTAAAATATTGTTTTGGATAGAGGGACGGCGCAGGTCAAGATAGCGGTACTTAAGGCGCAGTTCCTCGTTTGCCAAACTGTCGTTTAGTATTTCAAAAGGCGGGGTTTCGCTTTTGCCCAAAATTTTAAGTTCTGAAACTTCAATTTCAATATCGCCGGTCGGAATATCGGGGTTAACCGAAGAACGCATACGGACAGAACCCTTTGCCATTACAACAAATTCACTGCGAAGTGTTGATGCCTTTTCAAAAACCGACTTTTCTGTATTATCGTCAAATGCTAACTGAACAATACCGGTTCTGTCACGCAAATCGGCAAAAATCAGTCCGCCCAAATCACGCTGACGTTGAATCCAACCGCAAACTACTACGGTGTTTCCTATATTTTCTTTATTTAGCGTACCGCAATAGTCGGTGCGTTTCAGTCCGTTCATTCTGTCAAG
This sequence comes from Acutalibacteraceae bacterium, assembly GCA_036310925.1. Lineage (GTDB taxonomy): Bacteria > Bacillota > Clostridia > Oscillospirales > Acutalibacteraceae > UBA737. Next base: position 344,763 of record JAXJQX010000001.1, on the reverse strand, counting down.
TTTCATGGGTTTGCTCCTTTAATATAGAATCGGCTAACATATCAAACGCCGAAGAATTAACTGCCGAAAATAAATCCTCTGACAAGTTTTCAAGAGAAACTTCGGTTATTTCGCCGTTTTCCATATTCTTTAAATTTGCTTTTTCGGTTTCAAGCTCGTTATCACCTAAAACCATTGTAAACGAAGCACCGATTTTATCGGCGTATTTCATTTGTGCTTTAAGACCTTTGCCGCAAATATCGGTTTGAACCTTAAATCCGTCGGCACGCAAATCGTTACAAAGCGCAGTTGCGGCTAAAGCCGCTTTTTCACCCATTTGGGCAATAAAAAGGTCACAACCCGACTGTTTGGGAAGTTCGGTTTTTTGGCTTTCGAGTACTAACATAAGCCGTTCAATACCCATAGCAAAGCCCAAAGAAGCGGTTGGCTGACCGCCCATTTGGGAAATAAGCCCGTCATACCGTCCGCCGCCGCAAACGGTGCTTTGAGCGCCGATATCGCCCGAAACAAATTCAAATACGGTGCGGGTGTAATAGTCAAGCCCTCTTACAATATGGGGGTTTACGGTGTATTTAATGCCAGCCGCATCAAGGTGCTTTTTAACCTGTGTAAAGTGTTCTGCGCAACCGTCACACAAATAGTCAAGTACAACGGGGGCATTAGCGGCAATTTCCTTGCAAACGGGGGACTTACAGTCAAGAATACGCATGGGGTTACGTTCCAAACGGTCTTTGCAGGTGTCACACAGGTTAGAAATATTCGCTTTAAAATATTCCTTTAATGCCTCGCTGTATTTTTTACGGCATTCTGGGCAACCGATCGAGTTGATTTCCAAAGCGATTTTTTCAATACCTATACTGTCAAGCACCTGACGTGCAAGGGCAATAACCTCCGCATCGGCATTGGGAGCGGCGGCGCCGACACATTCAACGCCGAACTGATGAAATTCACGAAGACGGCCTGCTTGGGGTTTTTCATAACGGTAGCAACCGCCTATGTAGCAAACCTTAAGGGGTAAAGGTCCGTTTACAAGCCCTTTTTCAATAAGCGAGCGGATAACCCCCGCAGTAAGTTCGGGGCGGAGGGTGATTGAACGACCGCCTTTATCGTCAAAGGTGTACATTTCTTTTTGAACAACGTCTGTAGTGTCCCCCACACTTCTTTTAAAAACTTCGGTATGTTCAAAAACAGGGACACGAATTTCGTTAAAGCCGAATATACGGGCTGTTTCAAGCATTCGGTTTTCAACAAACTGCCATTTGTAAACCTCGCTCGGTAATATATCGTTTGTGCCTTTTACGGCACGGTTAATTTCTGCCATAGTAATTCTCCGAATCAGTGGTTGTTTTTTACAATTTCACGCCAGTCAAGGTCACCGCGTTCAAGACCGTGGATAAGCATTTCGGCGGTTGCAATATTGGTGGCAACCGGGATGTTGTGAACGTCACAAAGGCGCAAAAGTGACTGCTCATCCGGTTCGTGGGGTTTGGGATTAAGGGGATCACGGAAGATAAGCAAAAGGTCGATTTCGTCACAGCCGATACGTGAAGCGATTTGTTGAGAACCGCCCTGCGAACCGCTTAAAAACGAGGTAATATTAAGCCCTGTCGCTTCCGAAACAATTTTGCCGGTTGTTCCTGTTGCCAATAAATTGTATCTGCTTAAAACACCGCAGTAAGCAATACAAAATTGAACCATAAGTTCTTTTTTTGCGTCATGTGAAATAAGTGCAATAGTCATATTTATCGTTCCTTTCATATCTTTTTTGGATTTGGTAAAGGTATATTATCGCCCAAAAGCCGTTTTGAGATTCTCCCGAACGACTTCATGGCGTTACCGTGCGGTTTAAGTTTGTGATTAACCGACAAAAGGGTAAGTTCTTCCGACTGCGGGACAATGCCTAAAAGCCGTAAAGCCGATTCGTCGATTATTTGGTCAATATTTTTAAATATTTGCTTTTTGGAAAGTTTATACCTAAAACTGTTAATAATAAGCCGTGAATTATATCCCATACCGTAAAGTTTGCGGCTTACGACCGAAGCGTCCCTCACCGTTACGGGGTCGGGGAAAGCGACGGTTAAAAACAAACTGTCTTTGGGAAGACAGGTATAAAGTGAAAAATCAATACCTGCGGGGAAATCGAATATTACAATATCATAAAGTTGTTTAACTTTATTTACAAAGTTTGTAAAGGCAAAAGCGTCTATCATACCGGTATTTTCGGGGGCGGATATTAGGTGGATATTCGGATATTTTTTCGGTTTATAGACCGTATCCGAAATTTCTTTACCCAAAAGTAGATCCGAAAGGGTGAAAATGCAGGGTTCTTCTATTCCGAGCATTAAATCAAGGCAGGGTAAACCTTCGTCCATATCGACAAGCAGAACCTTTAAATTTTGCTGTGAAAACGCAAAAGCCAACCCTACCGAAACGGTAGATTTGCCAACTCCGCCTTTTCCCGAAGTAACCGAAAAAATTTCACCCATAAAGCCACCTCACTTCAACACTACATTATAGCATAGTGTTGAAATTTTGTCAAATTTAATCTAACACTGTAAACGGTTTATCGTTAGAATTTATGTTTTCCTCTACAAAAAAGTAAGCATCAAGCATATCACGGACAATAGAACCGGCACTAAAACCAGAACTTCCGTTTTCCAAAACAACCGAAATGGCAATTTTGGGGTTATCAAACGGGGCGAACGCAATAAATATACTGTGGTCGGCGGCGTTGTTTACCTGTGCCGTACCTGTTTTACCGCCTACTTTAATGGGATAGTCGCCGAGGGCTGCACGTCCCGTACCGTCTTCGGTAACCGAAAGCATACCCTCTTTAACGGCGTTTATGATAGAATCTTTTATGTCAATTTCGTTTACAACTTCGGGTTCAATAACCTTGTAAACCTCCGAAATATCGTAGGAAACGATTTTGTCAATAAGACTTGCCCTGTAATGTGTACCGCCGTTGGCAAGGGTTGCAACATAATTTGCGGTTTGAAGCGGGGTAAATGCGTTCATTTGACCGATTGCAATTTGAAGTGTTGTACCGCCTACATTATCGTTTTGCGGCTGAATTAAAATACCCGCACTGTCATTTACTTCAACACCCGTTTTAACCCCCAAACCGAAGTCCTTAAAATACTTTGTAACGGTGGTAGCACCTACTCTTCTGCCCATTTCAAAGAAGAAGTAGTTACAACTTTTTGCCAGTGCGTTTTTAAGGTCAATATTGCCGTGGGTGTGCATACATTTTGGTTTGTAACTGGAAAAATAGTTATAAACCCTAACGCAGTTTACGGTTTCGCCCAAGTGGTAATGGTTGTTTTCCATAGCGGCAACCGCAACGGCGGGTTTAATTGTAGAACCGATAGGGTAAACCCCCTGAAATGCTCTGTCCATAAGCGGTTTGGCGGGATCTTTTACAAGCGAGTCATACTGTTCGCCCATTGTTGCGGAATCGTAGGTGGGATAGTTTGCCGAAGTTAAAACTTTTCCGGTAGCAATATCAATGGCAACTGCCGAACCGGCTTTGCAACTTCCGCCCTTGCTTTGAATGCTTTTTACCCATTTTTCAAGCGAATCTTGGGTTTTTCTTTGCAAGTTTTTGTCTATCGACAGCATAACGGTTTTGCCGGCTATGGGTTGCTTGGTGATTTTGCTTGAGATGATGTTTCCTTTATTGTCAAGATTATATGTAATCTCACCGTCGGTACCTCTAAGATATTCTTCCGCCCATTTTTCAATACCGCTTTTACCAACCTTGTCATCATAGGAATATCCTCTTTCTTTGTAATATTCCCAATCCTCTTCGAAAATAGGTCCTACCGAACCGATAAGGTTTACTGCAAGGGTCGTGTCGGTATATTCTCTAAAGGGTACAACGTCTATAGTAACGCCCGAAAGGGCAAAAGCCGATTCCGAAACCTTTCTCATAAGTTCGGAGGAAATATCCTCCGCAAAGGTAAAGGGGTAGGAAATAGAAAAGTCAGAAATTTGCATACTGTACCTAACGCCCATAATTTTGCGTTGTTCTTCGGGCGCATAATTTTCCAATTCATAAAGTTCCACCATAGCGTCAAAACAGTTTTCTGCCGTTGCATAGTGGGCAAGTTTAAGGGTGGAAAGCATTTTTTCCGTAGACTCGTCCTTTTTAAAGTTATAAGGCGCCGTCATTTCCATAGGCAACCGGTCTACCCATTCGGTTTGGTATTCGATTGCAAGATTTATAAGCGAAAGTATTATGTCATTAAGGTTGTCCTTAATGTATGCTTTATTAAAAACAATATTATATCCGTCACGGTTTATTGCAATCTGTCTTCCGAAACAGTCAAGAATTTCGCCGCGGGGGGCTTTAAGCACGGCACTTCTTGAGGAGGCGGCACCGTCCTTATTAACACCCGTATATTCTGCGGCGTTTGCTATTTGAATAAAATAACTTCTTGCCGAAAGCAGAATTATTGCAATTATGAGTAAAACGGTAAGAATTGTAATTTGAGTTTGGCTTTTTTTCTTAAAAGGCAAGTATAAAATCCTTTCTAATTAGATTTAAGTTTATCGAAGTGTTTGTAAATAAAGTAAAAAGGGAAAATAAATACAGTTCCAAGTAATACCGAAGGCAAGGAGTATTCTAAAAGGTAGGTAACCGTTTCGGTAAAACGTGTGCCGAAGGTATGGAACACTATGCAGTGGCATATATGGTACAAAAAAGAAATTATTAGGGTTAAAACAACACAAGACGGAAGGTTTTTGTTAAAAAGATTGCTTGATACACAAGAAACGAAAACACCTATAATTAAAAGAATTACTGAGTTAAACCCGTGGGAACCCACCGTAACGGAGTCCATAAAAATTCCGGCAATCATACCCGCCAAAGCCGAAGCAAGGGGAGAATGAAACATAGAAAAAGCGGTTATTAAGGGAAGAATTAAAAGTGGGGACACACCGTTTATACGGATAAACGCTTTATCGGTATACTGTAATAAAATAATTACGGAAAAAATTATAAGGTTAAGTAAAATTATAAAAGGATGTTTTTTGTCGTTCATATTATTTATCCTTTTCGGACAAGACATTGCCCTGTCCTTGGAATTCGGTAATTACCATAACATTTCTTATGTTTTCAATATCTGCAAAGGGTTCAATATTTGCAAAAATAGAGGTATTGTATTGGTCGTTTCCTATATGTTTAATAGTGCCTATAAGCAGTCCTTTGGGGAATATTCCCTCGCCCGATGTTACAACATAGTCGCCTATTGCAATATTGCAGGAACGGGAAAGGTTTTTAAACTGGGTTTGTCCGTTTTTACCGGTTTCAAGCGAACCCGAAACAATGCCCGAATCGTTTGTGCGGTTATCAAGCGCACCTAACGTTATTTCGGAACTTAAAACGGTGGTAACTTTAGCGGTGGTAAGCCCCACTTCGCTAATATACCCCACAACGCCCGCATTTGTAATTACGGGGTCAAAAGCTTCAATACCGTCTAACGAGCCACGGTTAATAACAAACCCCCTGTACGGGTCGGTATTATCACGTGAAATTAGGGTGGCGGGGGCAAACTTAAAGTCGGGATTTGCTTCCTTAATTTCAAGATAATCTTTGTAAAATTCGTTTTCCTGAACTTTTTGTTCGTAGTCGGCCTGATTTTTACGCAACTGCTCGATTTCGGCTTCAAGTTCGGAATTTTTAAGCATTAGTTTGTTCGAATCCTCTAACTTATTAAAAAAATCCGAAACAAGGTTTGAAACCGAAGTTACCGCCGAGCGTATGGGTGCGGTTAAACTGCCCGCAATATCAGACCCCGGGGACATTTTACTGCCTATAACCGCAAATATCACCGAAACCGATAAAAGTACTATTAAAATTGAAAGAATAATTTTAAACTGCTTACTGCGAAAGAAAAATCGCATTTTATTTCCTCCGAAAAGTTATTATCTAAATCTTTTTCCTCTGCGGAATGTGTAGTTTTGGAAACCGCTGTTTGCTTCCAGCCGTTTGGCAGTACCGAGTACCACACAGTCAAGCGGGTTTGCCGCAATAGTAACCGGCATACCGGTTTCTTCGGCTATAAGTTCTGCAAGTCCGCGGAGTAATGCACCGCCGCCCGTAAGGGTGATTCCTCGGTCAATAATATCCGCCGCAAGTTCGGGGGGCGTTTTTTCAAGTGTTGTTCTAACGGTATCCACAATTTGGGAAACGGTATCCGCCATAGCGGTTCGCACCTCTTCAGAAGAGATTATAACGTTTTTAGGCAGACCGTCCACCTGGTTTCTACCCTTAATTTCAATACTCGTTTCGTTTTCGTATGGTTTAGCCGAGCCGATTTCGATTTTAATTTGTTCTGCCGTGCGTTCGCCTATTATAAGATTATGTTTTTTGCGAACGTAGTTAATAATCGCCTCGTCCAAATCATCCCCCGCAACACGAACCGATTGAGCGGTTACAATATCGCCGAGGGAAATAACGGCAACTTCGCTTGTACCGCCGCCTATATCTACAATCATATTGCCTGCCGCATCGCCTACGGGCAAACCCGCACCTACTGCCGCCGCCATGGGTTCTTCTACCAAGTCAACATCGGTAGCGCCCGCCTGTTTTGCGGCATCATAAACCGCACGGCTTTCAACCTCGGTAACGCCCGAAGGAACGCAAATAACCATTCTAACCCGTGAAAAGAAAGAACCCTTAAGCGCTTGGCGCACAAAACGTTTAAGCATTGCCGCCGTAACGTCAAAGTCGGCGATAACACCGTCCTTCAAAGGGCGAACCGCAACAATAGAACCGGGGGTTCTTCCTATCATTTCTTTGGCTTCGGTACCAACGGCTCTTACGGCATCGTTTCTAATGTCATAAGCCACAACCGACGGCTCTCTCATAATAATTCCTTTGCCTTTAAGACAAACCAATGTGTTTGCGGTGCCAAGGTCAACACCTATATCTCTTGTAAACATAAATTTTTTCCGTCCTTTAATTTGGTAATATAAATGTAATTGCTTTGTGCAGGTTTTCCACCCTCATTTTGGGTTGCCCTTCGGCATATTCGCCGTCAAGCGTCCAAGAAACATTTTCGTCGGTTTCAATAAGAATGTCATTAGTACGGAAAAATTCCATACCCTCTTTTGTGAAATCCCGTCTTAAAATACCGTCAATAATCGGTTGAAGTTTTAAAATATTGTCGGGGTTTCGTATAAGTAAAACTTCAAACTCGCCGTCATTGAGTTCTACTTTTGTGTTATCGTATTTAACAATTCCGCCTACAGACAGCGAATTGGAAATTGCACCGAAAAGAAAGTCGCCCTCTATTACTTTATCTTGGTGGGTGAATTTTAAATGAATGGGTTTAATGTTGGCAAGACTTTTTATCCCTTCAAAAAAGTATGCCGCTTGACCTAAAACGTTTTTAACGTCCTGCGGGGCGGAATAAGATGCCGAAGTAAACGCCCCGAAAGAGGCGGTATAGGAAAAATATTTATCGTTAAATTTTCCTATATCAAGTGTGGTTTCGCACCCGTTTATAATATCGGCTGCCGCAGTTTCAATATTGCGGGAAATTTTCAGCCCGCTTGACCATTCGTTAAGCGTGCCCGAAGGAATATAACCCAGTTTAATGTTTAGTCCTTTGTTCATAATACCGGTTATAACCTCGTTTAAAGTGCCGTCACCGCCGCAAACCACGGCGGTTTCAAAATCGCCGTCCTCAAGTGTTGCGATATATTCGGTAGCGTCACCCTTGAATTTTGTGGGGTAAACGGTTACCGAAAAACCGCCAGCCGAGAGTATTTCAATAACCTTTAAAAGTTCGGTGTGCATTTTTGCCCGTCCCGAACAGGGATTAACAATTAAAAGAAGTCGTTTTGTCATTCAAAAGTTTCCTTTCATCGGTAATCAATAGCAAGTGTTGCGGTTGCGTTAAGGTCTGTTCCCGCCGTATTACCGCTTTCTATTTCATAAATTGCCTGTGCACCCACCATTGCGGCGTTATCACCGCAGTATTTAAGCGGTGGGTAATAAAGTTTATAGTTGCGGATTTTACATTCTTCTTCCATTCTTCTGCGTAATTCGCTGTTTGCCGAAACTCCGCCCGCAATGCAAATTTTCTTGTAACCGTATTTTTCGGCGGCGGACATAGTGTTTTTAATAAGCAAATCGCAAACACGCTGTCTTACGGTGGCACATACTACCGGAATGTCAATTTCTTCTCCTTTTTGTTCCGCATTATGTACCAAGTTTAAAACAGCGGTTTTAAGTCCCGAAAAACTAAAATTAAATTCGCCGGTGCTTACCTTTGGAAAAGGTAAAGGGTATTTTCGGTTATCCGCCACGGTGGCGATTTTATCTAAATTAACTCCGCCGGGGTAGGCAAGACCCATAGAGCGGGCGGTTTTGTCAAAACATTCGCCTGCCGCATCGTCCAGCGTAGAGCCGATAATTTTAAACTTTGTATAGTCGCTTACTTCGGCAATAACCGTATTCCCGCCCGAAACCAAAAGGCACAGAAAAGGGGGTTCCAAATCGGGGTGAGCCAGGTAGTTTGCGGCAATATGCGAACGCAGGTGGTGAACCGGAATAAGCGGAACACCCAAACTGAAAGCCAACGCCTTTGCAAAGTTTACCCCCACAAGCAAGGCACCTATAAGTCCCGGTGCAAAGGTAACCGCAACCGCCTCAATATCTTTATAAGTAAGTCCTGCTTGGGCTAACGCCTCGTCGCAGGTTGCCGCAATACTTTCGGTATGACGTCGGGAGGCAATTTCGGGTACTACACCGCCGTAGATTTTATGTTCTTCAATTTGGGTTGCAACTATGTTGGAAAGCACCGTGCGGCCTTCGACAATCGCAACCGATGTTTCGTCGCAAGATGATTCAATGCTTAAAATTTTCAAAATCAATCAAACCTTTTAGTCATAATTATTGCATTTTCACGTGGGTTTTCGTAAAAATTTTTACGCAGTCCTTCTTTTTTAAAGCCAAACTTTTGATAAAGTGTAATTGCGGGGATATTACTCTCCCTTACTTCAAGAGAAATGAATTTAAGGGAATTTTGCTTTGCAAACAGAAAAAGATTTTCAATCAAAGCGGAGGCAACACCCTGTTTTCGGTATTTTTTTGCAACTGCAATGTTGGTAATGTACCCTTCGTCCAATACAGCCGAAATTCCCGCATATCCTAAAATTTGCGAATTTTTTATTGCCACAAAGAATTTTGTGCCGTTTTTATATGCTTCGGTAATTGTTTTTTCGCTCCAAGGATTAGTAAAACATTCTTTTTCCAAATTAGCTATGTCTTTTATGTTAGTTTCGGTTATCGGAACAACCGAAATTTTTCGGAACAGTTTATCAATTTCCCTTATAATTTCATCACGGCAACGGCGGTATTCATTTAAATCCCCGCCGTACGGGTCGGGAATACCGTTTCCCAAAACTTCCGCTTTAATACCCAAACTTTCCAACATTTGTTTGTGCGAATTTGACATACAAATAATTCGGTCGGCGGTTTTTACATCGTCCTCAGTAATTTGCCTTGAAATATGGTGGGTAATATCAATGCCGATTTCACCCATAACAGCCGCCGAATTTTGCGAAACTCGGCTGCCGTCCGCACAAAGACCGCAACTTGAAACCTTTAAATTTTCTATATTTAATGAACGCAAATACCCCTCTGACATTGGGCTTCGGCAGGTATTTCCCGTGCAAACAAATAAAATATCCATTAGCCCTTACTTTCCAACCAGGTTTTGCCGTAATTAGCGTCGGCAATAAGGTTAACGCTTAATTGAACGGCATTTTCCATTTCGGTTTTTAAAATACCGCTTACCGTTTCGGCATCTTTTTTGTCACATTCTACTATAAGTTCGTCATGCACCTGTAAAATAAGGTTTGCCGACGGAACCTCCCTTTTTAATGTGTCAAACACCTTTATCATAGCAAGTTTAATAATATCCGCCGCAGTACCCTGGATAGGTGCATTTCTTGCAACCCGCTCGCCGAAAGCACGCAACATTCCGTTAGAACTTGAAAGTTCGGGCAAATAGCGCCGTCTGCCGAAAAGGGTGGTGACATAACCGTTAAGTTTGGCGTTTTTTATGGTGTTTTCCATATATAAAGCAACATTTGGGTAGGATGCAAGGTAGTTTTTTATATAATTATCTGCCTCTTTGCGGGTTACGCCAATGTCCTTTGCAAGCGAAAAAGCACCGATGCCGTAAACAATGCCGAAATTAACTGCCTTTGCACGGCTGCGCAAAACAGGGGTGACCATATCAATCGGCAAACCGAAAACCTGTGCCGCTGTGGCGGTGTGAATGTCCGCTCCGCTTTTAAATGCCGAAATCATATTTTGGTCATTCGCAATACTTGCAAGCACACGCAGTTCAATCTGGGAATAATCGGCATCTACCAAAGCGTTGCCGTCTTCTGCTATGAAAAATTCACGCAACTTTTTGCCAAGTTCCGTGCGGACGGGAATATTTTGCAAATTCGGCTCAAGCGAACTTATTCTGCCGGTTCTGGCTTCGGTTTGGTTAAAGGTGGTGTGTATTCTGCCGTCTTCCGCCACACAGTTTTGTAATCCATCGGTATAAGTGGATTTAAGTTTTGCAAGTTGGCGGTATTCAAGTAAAAGCGATACGGCGGGGTGTTTGTCCTTTAAATCTTCCAAAACTTCGGCATTGGTACTGTACCCGCTTTTGGTTTTCTTTTTTGCGGGAAGTCCCAATTTTTCAAACAAAGCAACCCCTAACTGTTTTGGGGAATTAAGGTTAAATTCGTAACCCACAAGCCCAAAAATTTCGGTTTCTATTTCGGAAATTCTGACTGCAAGTTCGTCCGACATTTTTTTAAGTCCGTCCGCATCAACCAAAAAACCTTTAAGTTCCATATCCCCTAAAACTTTTGCCAACGGGATTTCAATATCCCTTAAAAGGTTAAACTGTTCGGTTTTTTGAAGTTCTTTTAAAAGATTTTCGCAGGTTTCGGCAAAAAGGCAGGTGTTTTCTAAAAGTGGGTCACTTTCCCCTATAATTTCGGGAAGTGCGGCACCGTATTCCTGTGCCAAGCGGTCGGGCGAATAGGAGGAAGCCGAAGGGTTGCAAAGATAGCCGGCAAGCATAGCGTCAAAATCCACATTTACAATATCGCCGAACTGTTTATAGAGTTTTTTATAATCGTAAACTTTTTTTGAAATTTTTGTACTTTTAAAAATTTCTTTTATTGTTTCGTTACTGCATTTAAAAACATTATTGCCCGATAGAACCGCAAATTCACCGTCTTGTTCAAAAATATAGGCACTGTCACTTAAAACCGGTGTGTCGGTTACGGTGATTTTCTTATTCGGTTTTTCTTCGGAAACTAGTGAATTATCAACCTTAAGGTCCATTTTTTCCATAAGTTTGAAAAATTCAAGTTCGGTCATTAGCCGTGCCAGTCGGTTTTTGTCTGCCGGTTTGATTTTGTAGTTTTCGGCATTGGTATCAATAGGTGCGGTTTTGCAAATAGTGCCAAGTTCACGGCTTAAAAATGCCGATTCTTTACCTGCCGAAAGTTTGTTTTTAACCCCGTCCTTAATATCAAGCGTTTCAAGATTTTCGTAAATATAATCAATACTGTGAAAACGTGAAATAAGGTCGGTTGCGGTTTTTTCGCCAACCCCGGCAACACCGGGAATATTGTCCGAAGAATCACCCATAAGTGCTTTAAGTTCTATCATTTCGGGGGGTGTTAGGCCGTATTTTTCAAAAAGTGCCTGTTTGTCATAATTTATAATTTCGGGTTTGCCCATTTTGGTGGCGGCAAGTAAAACCCGTGTTTTGTCAGATATCAGTTGAAGTGAATCACGGTCACCTGTGGAAATTACACACTCGTCACCGCTTTGCTCAAGTGAGTATGCCAAAGTGCCTAAAATATCGTCTGCTTCGTACCCCTCACACTCAACACAGGTGTATCCCGCAAGGGTTAGCCATTCTTTTAAAATCGGCATTTGGCTTTTTAGTTCTTCGGGCATACCTTTTCTGCCGGCTTTGTATTGGCTGTATTTTAAATGGCGGAAGGTGGGCTTTTTTAAATCGAACGCAACTGCAACACCTTCAGGATTTTCAAGTTCCAAAAGGCGGTGTAAAATATTTATAAAACCGTAAACGGCATTGGTGTATCTGCCGTCTTTGGTAGTCAGCAGTTTAATGCCGTAAAACGCACGGTTAATTAAACTGTTACCGTCTATTGCAAGTAGTTTCAAAACACAAACCTCCCATTTTGCATATATAGTAGATTATAACACTTATTTATTATTATGTCATCATATTTTTAAAAAAAATTGACAGTTTTTATTTTTTTAAGTATAATTTGTGTTATGAAGATAGGAAATTTGGAAATTAAAGGTTTTGCCGCTCTTGCTCCCATGGCGGGTGTAGCCGATAGGGCAATGAGGGAAATATGTGTAGAATACGGTGCAGGGTTTACGGTGGGTGAACTTACAAGTTCCAAAGGTGTGTCACTTGGTGATAAAAAATCTTTTGAACTTATTAAGTGTTTTGACGCCGAAAGACCCATAGCATCGCAACTTTTTGGTAAAGAACCCGAAACAATGGCTGCGGCGGCAAGGGAGGCGCTCCGCTTTAACCCCGATTTTATTGACATAAATATGGGTTGCCCCGCACCGAAAGTTGCGGGAAACGGGGGAGGCAGCGCACTTATGAAAGACCCTTCGCTTGCCGAGGAAATAGTAAAACAGGTGGTAAACGCTGTTAATGTTCCGGTTACGGTAAAAATGCGAACAGGGTGGGACAGTGATAATTTAACCGCCGTGGAACTTGCCAAAAGGTGCGAAAATTCGGGGGCTAAAATGATTACGGTTCACGGCAGAACCCGTCTTCAAATGTATGCCCCGGGTGTGGACTTTGAAACGATAAAACAGGTCAAAAAAGCCGTTAAAATTCCGGTTGTGGGCAACGGCGATGTTTGTGACGGTAAATCCGCAAAATTTATGTACGAAGCCACGGGGTGCGACTATGTAATGGTAGGCAGAGCCGCACAGGGAAACCCCTTTGTTTTTGCCGAAATAAACGCCTTTTTAAGCGGAAAGGAATATACACCCCAGTCGCTTGAAAAACGCTTTTCGGTGCTTTTAAAACAGGTCGGTTTAATGCACAAATACAAAGACCCACACAACGCAATCTTGGAATCCCGCAAGCATACGGCGTGGTATATGACAGGGCTTAAAGGGGCGGCTAATTTACGCCGAATGTGCGGGGAAATTTCTTCTTTGGAAGATATTGAAAGAATTATTGAATTAGCCCTTGAACAAAACAAAGAATTGTGGTAAAATTACAAGGTTGAAAGGATGATATTATGTCAGGACACAGCAAATGGAGTAATATTAAACGTAAAAAAGAAAAAACCGATGCCGCAAAAGCAAAGGTTTTCACCAAAATAGGCAGGGAAATTGCCGTTGTTGTTAAAGCGGGCGGTGCTAACCCGAATGAAAACAGCAAGTTAAAGGACGTTATTGCAAAAGCCAAAGCGGCAAACGTACCTAACGATAATATTGAAAGAATTATTAAAAAAGCGGCGGGCGAGGGTGACGGCGCTAACTACGAAGAACTTATTTACGAGGGTTACGGTCCTTGCGGTGTAGCCGTTGTGGTTGAAACCCTGACCGATAACCGCAACCGTACCGCCGGTGAAATGCGCCATTATTTTGATAAATGCGGCGGCAACCTCGGTCAGTCGGGTTCGGTTATGTTTATGTTTGACCGCAAGGGTATAATTGTTATCGAGGCGGAAGGTCTTGACGAAGACACCGTAATGGAAGATGCTTTGGAAGCCGGAGCGGACGATTTTGAGTTTGACGGCGAAGTTTTTGAAATCTCTACCGAGCCGAATTCTTTAGGCGCAGTAAGGGACGCTTTGGAAGAAAAGGGATATAAATATGTTTCTGCCGAAGTTTGTTACGTTCCGCAAACAATGTCGCAAATTGATGACGGCGATATGATTTCTAAAATGGAAAAACTTATTGATATGCTTGAAGAAAATGACGATGTTCAGGCGGTTTGGCACAACTGGGAAATGCCCGAAGAGTAATTTTTAAATACCTCGGTAACAAAGATGTTATCGGGGTAATTTTTTTGTTGAAATTTTGTATGTGGTTGGTGTATAATTAAAGATGTGATTATGGCATACATAACATATTATTAAACTTTGGGGGAGTGCATTATATGAATACTGTTGATTTACTTAAACTGTGGAAAGAAAAAGCAACCGAAGATAAGGACTTGGTTGCCGAACTTGACGGTCTTACCGATGAAGGTGAGATTAACGACCGTTTTTACCGTGATTTGGAATTCGGCACGGGCGGTTTGCGCGGTGTTATAGGTGCAGGTACTAACCGTATGAACATATATGTTGTAAGAAGGGCAACCCAAGGGCTTTGTAATTATTTAAAGTGTACTTCATTGCCTCAATCTGTGGCTATTGCGTATGACAGCCGTATTAAAAGCGATTTGTTTGCAATGGAAGCAGCACGTGTTATTGCCGCAAACGGCTTGACGGCATATATTTACCCACGTTTAGAGCCAACCCCGGCTTTAAGTTGGGCGGTAAGATATTACGGATGCGGTGCGGGTATTTGCGTTACCGCAAGCCATAATCCCGCTAAATATAACGGCTATAAGGTGTACGGTGCGGACGGTTGCCAAATTACTTTGGATGTGGCAAATGCGGTATTGAATGAAATTAACTCGCTTGATATGTTCTCGGATGTTAAAATCTGCACCGAAAAAGAGGGCAGAGATGCAGGTAAAATCGTTATTATAGGTGAAGAATGTATAGAAGCGTTTTTGGACGCTGTGCAAGAGCGTACTTTGTCAGGCGGCGAAAAATTAGACCTAAAGTTGGTTTACACTCCCTTAAACGGTTCGGGACTTGAATGTGTTAAAAAGATTTTAAACCGTGTTGGCATAACCGATGTTACGGTTGTTCCCGAACAGGAAAAACCCGACGGTAATTTCCCCACCTGCCCGTATCCCAACCCCGAAATCAGGGAAGCAATGGAATGCGGTTTGGCACTTTGCCGCGAAATTAAACCCGATTTATTGCTTGGAACCGACCCTGATTGTGACCGTATGGGTGTTGCAGTACCGGAGGGTGACGATTACCGCCTTATAACCGGTAACGAAATGGGTGTTCTTCTGCTTGACTATATTTGCCGTAAACGGTTGGAAAACGGCACAATGCCCAAAAACCCCGTTGCAATTACCACAATAGTTTCTACCGATATGGCAGACGCTGTTGCAAACGCTTACGGTGTGGAACTTCGCCGTGTACTTACCGGATTTAAGTTTATAGGCGAACAAATTGCAATGTTGGAAGCCGATAATGAAACCGACCGTTATATCTTCGGTTTTGAAGAAAGTTACGGTTATTTATCGGGCAGTCACGTAAGGGATAAAGACGCTGTAAACGCATCTATGCTCGCTTGTGAAATGACCGCTTGGTACAAAAAACAGGGTATGACCTTGGCAGAGGCGATAGACGCTTTGTATGAAAAGTTTGGTTTCTACCGCAACGATTTGGCAAGTTTTGCTTACGAGGGTGCTGCGGGTATGCAAAAAATGGCAGATATTATGGATAATTTAAGAGCCAATCCGCCTAAAACTTTGGATGGCAAAGCCGTTATAAAGGTTGTGGATTATAATTTGGGTGTAAACGGTTTGCCAAAGAGCAATGTGCTTGAATATCAAACCGAATGTGCAAAAATTTTGGTTCGTCCTTCGGGTACAGAACCCAAGGTTAAAATATATCTTTCTGCACGTGAAGACAGTATGCAAAAAGCCAAAGATACTAACAACCGCATTTCGAAGGAAATGACCGAAAATTATATGAAATAAGGTTAAAAGAACAAAGGAGGGCGTGAATGCCCTCCTTGTTTATAAAATTGCAATAATTTTTAATTCATTTGGTGATGAAAATGAATTTATTAAACAGAACGCAAAACCGTTTAGGAAATTTCGATTACAGTCAAAACAGTGCATATTTTATAACAATATGCACCAAAGACAAATCATCGCCTATAAGTAGCGGTCTTTTCGTTTGAGAGGAGTTTTAACATATCAATAACACTCTTTCAAAATAGTATAAATATCATCGTGTGAAAGCGGCTTGTAAGCACCGCCGAGCAAAGAGGTATCTGCAATTTTCCTCAGCATATCCTCGGTACAGCCGAGTTCACGCAAAGTAGACGGTATTCCCAAATTTTTTGAAAATTCTTCCAAGCGTGCAATTCCCAGGAGTGCAATTTCGTCCTTGGTTTTGCCTGTAGGGTCAACACCCCATACATTTTCCGCAAACCGAACGAATTTCTCTAACCCGAACTTATAAATATAGCGGTAGTAAGGCATTGAAATTACCGAAAGACCGAGTCCGTGCGGACAGTCGGTATATGCACCTAACTGATGTTCGATATAATGTACTTCCCAGTCCTGAATTTTAGAAAGACCGGCGATAGTATTAAGTGTGATGGTTGCACACCACATAATATTACTGCGTGCCTCATAATCCGTAGGGTTAATAACCGCTTGTTTAGCACTTTTTATAAGTGATTTCATAAGCCCCTCTAACACATAGTCGGAGGTGTTGTCATCATCGCCCGAAAAATACTGTTCCATAAGGTGCGACATAATATCAAATATACCGCTTACCATTTGAATTTTGGGTACTGTATATGTAAATTCGGGATTTAAAATTGAAAATTTAGGATATACAAAAGGCGGAAAAACTCTGCCGTTTTTTATTGTAACTTCTTCGTTGGTAATAACCGAACCGCCGTTCATTTCACTGCCGGTTCCCGTCATTGTAAGAATTGTACCCACGGGAATAACATCATTGTCAACATCCTCGCAGTCAATCCAATACCTTTGCCAAGGGTCACCCACAGCATACGCCGAAACCGAAATTGCCTTTGCACAGTCAACAACGCTTCCGCCGCCTACCGCCAAAATTAAGTCAATATTATTTTCACGGCAAAGTTCGGCACCCTCAAGTACCTGCGAATAAGTTGGGTTGGGTTTAATGCCGGAAAGTTCCGTAATATTTTTTCCGCATTCTTTTAGTTTTAGTACAACTTCATCATAAAGTCCAATCTTTTTAATGGAATTTTTACCGTAGAGCAGTAATACATTATCACCGAAATTTTCAAGTTCTGCAGGGAGTTTGCTCATAGCATCTTTGCCGAAATGTATTCTTGTGGGGTTGTAATAAGTAAAATCGTATTTCATTGTAAAATCTCCTTCTATTCACATACTTAAATGCAAAAACTCACGGGACGAAAATCGCCGTGGGAAATTACCTTCATATAGTTATTATAATATCAAATTACCTTAACTGCAATAAATATATAAGATTTCTATTAAAAAAATACAGGTTCTTTTGTAAATTTTGGGGTTTAGTTTGGCTCCCTCTGACGAGGGAGCTGTCGAACGAAGTGAGACTGAGGGAGAGAAAAAGTTGCGTTTTCTTGCAACCTTACCCTTTCTCTCCCTCCGTCACGGTAAATCCGTTTCACCTCTCAACTGCCGTTTCGGTCGGTGCTTCTAAGCTCCGCTTAGAGATTGCCACCGGCAATCCGCACCCTCGTCAGAGGGAGGCGCGAATTCGTGAAACCCCAACATTATGAATAGAACCATTAAAACCTCTCTGTTCTCTGGCAGAGAGGTTGATTTTAATATACGAATAAACGAAACGGACAGTCGAGGACGCATGTCCGTTATCTAACATCTAAATATTCGCAATTTATCCTTTAACCGCACCGGCGGCAACACCTTTTATAATATACTTTTGACAGGATAAATAGAAAATCACCACAGGTAAAATTGAAAGCACCAATAAAGCCATCATAGCGCCCATATCCACCGAACCGTAACCGCCCTTTAAATACTGCACCGCAACGGGTATGGTTTTATAGTCCTTTCCTATTACAAGGTAGGGCAAAAGATAATCGTTCCATATCCACATTGTATTTAGAATTGCCACCGTAACGGTTGTGGGTTTTAAAATGGGAAAAACAATCTTCCAAAACACCCCTAAAGCCCCGCAACCGTCCACCGTTGCGGCTTCTTCAACCCCTTTGGGTACGGATTTTATAAACCCCGAAAACATAAAAACGGCAAGTCCCGCACCGAAGCCCAAATAAATTACAATAATCCCGATAGGGTTATCAAGCCGTAAAATGTTTGCGGTTTTAGACATTGTAAACATAACCATTTGAAACGGCACAATCATAGAAAAAATCAATAAATAGTAAAGAATGTTTGTAAAAAGGGTTTTAACACGCACTATATACCAAGCGGTCATAGAAGTGAAAATTATTATTGCCGCAACCGAAAAAACCGTAATAAACAGCGACCACCCGAAAGATACGGGAAAACCCGTTGTGCTAATACCGGTCTCATAGTTTGCAAAGCCCTCGAAATTTGTAACATTCGGCAGTACAAACGGTTCGGTTGTTATTGAAAATTTTGATTTAAAAGAGTTTACAACCACAATCAGTATGGGTGCTAAAAAAACAGCCGAAAGTATGATAAGCAGTATAAAAAATAAGGTATTCGTAATTCGGCTTTTCATTACTGTTCAACCTCTTTTCTGCGTGTCAGTACAAGTTGTGTCAGCGCTATTGCCGCCACAAGCAAAAAGAAAATTACCGCCTTTGCCTGTCCTACGCCCTCGTAACCGTTTGTGCCGTAAAAAGTTTCGTAAATATCAAGCGCCAACATTCGGGTTTTGCCCGAAGGCGCACCTGCCGTTAAAGCAAGGTTTTGGTCGAACAGTTTAAAAGAATTTGTTATGGTTAAAAACAAACAAATCGTTACAGACGGCATAACCGAAGGAATGGTAATTTTAAAAAGGGTGGTAAAACCGCCCGCACCGTCAACCTTTGCGGCTTCGGCAATGTCGGTGGGAATATTACTTATTCCCGCTATATAAATTATCATCATATAGCCAATCATTTGCCAGTTCATAAGAACAATAAGTCCTAAAAACCCGAAAACGGGTTTGGAGGTAATAGAATAGCCAAATCTTAAAAGTACCCCGTTTATAATAAGTTGCCAAATATAACCCAAAACAATGCCGCCAATAAGGTTGGGCATAAAAAACACGGTTCTGAAAAATTTTGTGCCTAAAATATTGCGGGTTAATAAAAGTGCCAACAAAAACGCCGAAAAGTTAATGCTTATAACCGAAGTTACGGCAACCTTTAAAGTAAACCATAGCGAATTTAAAAAACCGCTGTCACCGCTAAAGGCGGTTATATAGTTGGTAAAACCGATAAATTTTGCGTTTGTAACGGTTGTAAACTCGGTAAAGGAAAGGTAAATTCCAAGCACAAAGGGTATTAAAAAGGCAATTAAAAACGCTAAAAGGGTTGGCAATACAAATATCGGAAAATATTTTTTAACCGATCTCATCTATTTTCGTTCACTCTTCCATTTTTCGGTAATACTTTTCTCGACTTCGTCCCACTTCTTTTCACCCTGAACATAACTTAAAAGTCCGCTTCCTACTTCCTTTTTAAATCGGTCGCTCGGGAAAGCGGTAAAAATCCAGGGAACGGTGGTAAGAGATTCATCATTCATATAGCGTGAAATTTCCTTTGCTAACGGGTCGTTCGGCAGTTGATCTTGGCTAAAGGTGTTAAAGGGGGTTATAAAACCCAATTTTTCTGTAACGTATTTTTTGCCGGTCTCACTCGAAAAAAGCCATTCCAAAAATGCAACCGACGCTTTCCTTTGCTCCTCGCTTACATTCTTATTTATTGCAAGGTAATTTTCCGTGCCAATGCAAATTCCCTGACCTTTTTCGCCCTCAATACCCGTGTAAATCGGCATCATTTTAATGTCGGCGGCTTTTACGGTGTTACCCTTAATACCCGAAATCTGAGACCAACTCCAATTACCGTTTTGCACCATAGCAACCTTTCCGAGCGCAAACTCCGCCATAGAATCGGCAACCGATTTAGAACCCAAAAGGTTTTTAGGGGTTATTGAATTATTTGTGTAAAGGTCGAAAATGTTTTTAAAGTTTTTGGAATATTTCAAAAGTATTTCCTTGGAATCCAAAAGTGCTAATGTGGGGTCAAGGTTTTCTTTGCTGTCCTTAAACTCGTAGTAAAGCGGAATGTTTAAAAGGTGGCTCTGCCAACGCCAATCCTCGCCCGAAGAAAGGGAAGTAGAGGCAAAAACACCCTCTAACCCAAGTTCGGTTTTGTGGGCGGTCATATCTTCTACAACCACCTTTAAACTTTCAAAGTTGTTTACTTCCTCCATACTACCGATATCGGTCTTTTTATCAGGCAGTTTAAAGTAACGTTCCATAATGGCATTGTTGTAAATAATGCCGTACCCCTCTACAACATAGGGAATGGCATAAACGCCTTTCTCGTCCTTAATTGCGAGCGAATCGTCCGCCAAAAAAGAATAAAGGTCGGTGTCCTTAATGTCAAGGCAGTAATCGTCCCACGAACGGTAGCCGATAGGACCGTTTACCTGAAAAATAGTGGGTGCGTTTGTTTTTGCAATTTCGGATTTCAAGGTTTGCTCATAGGTGTTTGCGGCGGCGGTTACAACCTTAACCGTAACACCTTTTTCTTCCTTGTACTTTTTTGCAATTTCTTCGTAAATTGCAGCAGATTCAGGTTTAAAATTTAAAAAGTAAACCTCTGCTTTGGCTTTGCCGCAACCCGTAAAAGAAATTAAGGAAACGGAACAAAAAACGGATAATATAAGTGATGTTATTCGCAGTTTCATAGAAACACTCCTTAAAAGATTTCTTTTGTTATTTTTACGCAAAAGAAGAAAAATATTTACAGTAAAAAAATAATGCAAAATTTAAAAAAATGCTTGACAACCGAATATTGTTGTGGTATATTATTTAGGCACTTTGAAAAAACGCTGGTGTAGCTCAGTTGGTAGAGCAGCTGATTTGTAATCAGCAGGTCGGGGGTTCGAGTCCGTCCACCAGCTCCACCAAATTCAGTAAGAGTCTTAAGTCGGACTCGAACCCTGAGAGTTTTCGGACAGTTTTCAAGGTCAAAATTTAATATGGGAGTGTTCCCGAGTGGCCAAAGGGGGCAGACTGTAAATCTGTTGTCTTCGACTTCGGTGGTTCGAATCCACCCGCTCCCACCAGAGCCCCAAAGGCATATGCCTTTGGGGCTTACTTATTACTTCTTCGCTATTCATTAAATCGGATTTTCGAAATGAATAGTTATGTTTACAGACCGAATTATTTTTTGCCTTGACATTTGCACCTAAATTTATTATAATAACAAGGTAATTTACACGGAGACGTATCGAAGTGGTCATAACGGACATGACTCGAAACATAGTCGGGTCTGTCACGACTGTATCTCCGTAAACCTTTTATTTATCGGGGTTTCTGCGACTTTGTTTCGCACTTTCAGAAAACCGCATCTCGCAGTTTTCTCGCAATTTGGTAATAAGGCTAAAGCCTTTACAATTTTATATGGAGACGTATCGAAGTGGTCATAACGGGGCTGACTCGAAATCAGTTAGGGAGCAATCCCCCGCGAGTTCGAATCTCGCCGTCTCCGCCAAGGACAACCGTAATCTTCGGATTGCGGTTGTTTTCTTTTGTTATGGATTGATTTTTATTACCGCCTGTGATATAATGGATTCAATAAGTGAGCTTATATATTTTCAACACTTATTCTTTATAGGACGAGGCTATAAAAATGGTCGGGGAAATCTTGATCACTTATTAGACATTCGTGAACCAATGAAAATATTGATCTTAGTTCAATTCTCGTTATAAGTTCAAGAAAGTAATTGTGCGGTCTTATAGTAGATCCCTTATTTTTTCATTGCTTTACACCATAATTACGAGCCAAGGATTTTATCCATTGGTTTTGTTTTGATGCGTGTAAAGTGATAAACCATAGTTGAATTCTTTCTATCCTTGCACCGTCGGAACGACTGCAAGGATATTTTTGGCTCAGAAAGGAGCTATGATATGGGCAAGAAAGTTTCGGGTAAGACTCATTCGAAAGAACAACTTGATAATTGGGCAAATCAGAATAACCCCAACAATAAAGCTTACAAGGCTAACCGTGATAATCATTCGAATCAGTTAAATCCCAAGCACAAGACACACCAACAAATCCATAACAGTAATCGCCGTAACAAGCATTACCAGCCTTGGCCTGACTGGGCACCGGATTACATTGAGTATGACGATTAAATCATCCTCGCTAACTCCTTGAAGGTTTTATCCTTCAAGGAGTTTTCTCTTTTTTATCCCAATGCTGAACCGATCGCCATCGCACTTGCTTTCTTGCTTTCACTGTCGATGTGACTGTAAATGTTGGCGGTGGTTCCCATATCACTGTGACCCAGCCAGTCCTGAATCATTTTCATCGGCACACCGTTTGCGAGAAGTAGCGATGCGCAACTGTGCCTGAGGTCGTGAAAGCGAACGAGTTTTAATCCCTTTTCTTTCAGTACAACTTTGAAATGGTCGGTCACATAGTTTGGTTTTATCAGTTCACCGATTGCATCTACGCAGATGTAGTCGGTGTATTTTTTGCAGTAGCCTCGGCGCATTACTCTCATCATTTCCTCTTGCTTTTCTTTCTCTGCAAGGAGAACTTCTTCCACCTGAGGTATCAAAGGCAGTGTGCGGTAGGAAGATTTTGTTTTCATAACGTCCATACCGACCACGCCTTTGTCGTTTTGCACCACTTTGTGACTGATGCTGACTGTTTTATTTTCAAAGTCCACCGCCGACCATTTGAGTCCAAGCACCTCGCTTCGCCTAAGTCCGTAGTAAGCTGCAAGGAAAATTACGATGTGTATGGGATCGCTCACCGTTTTGTCAAGCAATTCTTTCAGCTCAGTGGCGTTATAATATTTGCCGATGTACTGTTGCGCTTTCGGTCTGTCAGCTTGTTCAACAGGATTGCTCGGTATGATTCTACGCTTGACCGCCGACTTAAAAGCGAGATGCAACAGCGCGTGGTGACGTTGCGCGGTGGTACCTTTCAGTCCGTCGTTGCGGATGCGAATATAATAATCGTTGATTTCATCACCGGTTATATCCTTGACCTTTAGGTCACCGCACTCACGGAAGAACGGAACCATACGCGAATGTATCATCAGCTTGTAGCCTTCGTATGTGGTTTCCGATACGTTCACCTTGTGCGACTCGAGCCACTCGGGAAGGTAATCTGCTACCTGCATGTGTGCCACTCGGCTACGCTCTTTGTCAGCGTGGGACATATTCTCTCGCTTGTAAAGATCATCGGTGTTGTATTGGTCAAGGATCTGACGGAGGCGGTATTCCGCCTCACGCTTGTTTCCTCTTGTCGTATCAAGGTTCAGACCCATCCACTTTTCTTTACGCTTGCCTTCGGTGTCATATAGATTGATGACCGCATACCACTTTTTGTTTTTCTCGGTCAGTCGTCCTGTGATTCGTTTCATTTACTCACGCTCCTTTCTTTTGAAGTTGTCCTTCGGTTTCTCGGGCAACACCAACACTATCACAACCATCTTCATAAGTCCAGAGATTATTCGGGACTGTCGGGGACGGTATCTGATAGTTTCCGGCATCGGTCAGAAACTCAACCAAACAAACCTTCGGTACGATAATTTTCTTGCCCTGCTTGATACTGCTAATCCTACCTTCCTTGATAAGACCGTAGACGGTGTTCTTCCCGAATTGTAACAGCCTTACCACATCCGGCACTGTCAACACATCAGGTTCATTCTTAAACATTTTGAAATAATATCTGTAACTCATGAAGGTTCTCCTTTCATTTTTCGATATTTTGAGTATGAAATCGGTGGTGGAATAATTCCCAAAGGTAACACACCAAGTAGCACATTTGGCAAACAGGGGTGCTACCAGTTTTTTGACCCTCGAAAAGCCCGCAAAGCCCCTAACGGTCGGCGTTGCCGTCCGATGTAAATCGGAAAGGTGGCCAAAAGGGTCACCTTTCCTTTCTCCTGCTTTTTTTCGTCCAATGTGCTACCACTACGGCAGAAAAGAAAGAAGTGGGACAAAGATTGCATTTCCACCAATTTATTGCATTCTACATTAGCTGCCTATATATTTTTTATTCTGTTGTAAAATTACTGGGTTTTGTTCTATGAGTCTTGTTATTGATAAGAAGTTTCGAACCTACCCAACCGAGATTTATTCGCTATTGGTTTTTGTAAGATCTACGACACGATAGAGGTTTGAGGTTTTACTTCCGTCAAAACGTGTTCGTGTAATCTTTTGAATCAACCCGACGTTTATTAAACTATTGAGCGCCACATCTACCGTCTTTTTGTCAATCTGACATTCTTTCGAAATGGTTCGCCTTGACGGGAAGCAAGTATGGTTTGCAATATCGGCGTGTCGTAGTAGGCAACAGTACACTGTAAAATCTCGCGGCTTGAGTTGGAATTCAAAAATACGGTTTGCCACTATAAAGAAATCTCTCCTTGACGGTTGTGTTTTGATCATGTCGATTCTCCTTTCAAAAACAAAGACCACTCACAATGAAACGATACGTTTCTTGTAGGTGGTCTAATTGTTGGTATTTGATTTTAGATATAGTACGCCCTTGGCAATGCATAAAAATCAAATAAAATTTCTTTGTTCTTTTTCATTTCGCATAAGGGTCATAAGGAAAGTGCTGTTGGTAAGGTCTGTGCTAAAACTAAGTTGCTGTGTTAAACGAAGGATGTTTGGTTTCTCGCAACATCTATCTCTTGGATTGTACCGTGAGAACGAGAGAATCATATGTAACAAAGAGGGCTTCAATTCCATCCCTTATCGTCCACATCTCATATGCCTATGAGCTGCCATGCAGAAGTATCATCATACCAATCGTGGGTCATCGCAAACCGAAAAAATGTTGTCGCTATTCCGGTTCGGCACATACGCTTATCGCTCGCTCACTTGTTTGAGGTCATGGCGGCGTTGTCCATCTTTGCTTTCCTGTTAAGGCCACGACGGCTTTGTACCGACATCCTTTTTTATTCAATTGTAAGCACCAATTTTCCTTGGTGTAACCTCATTATAACAACCAAAGATCACCTTGTCAACACCCCTGAAATCGCATGGCAGCAAGGTTTTTAACAAAATGTCGTCCATTATTTACATACAGTATTTTTCGTTCTTTTGAGTGCTTTTAAGTAGTAAATATTCTACGAAAAAATTTTTTAAAAAAATTTTTAATTACTATAAATTTGGCGTTCTCGGGCGTTAATTTGCCCCACGTTGCGATTAAAAGGAAAAAGGCGAGTGTTTACTCGCCCGAGCAAACACCCGCCTTAAATCGCCTTGATTTTCGCATTACATTGAAAATCATTTTTCTTTTATACTTGTATCGATCTTTTTATAAGGGTCAATATCAATTATTAAGCGTAGCCGATATAAATGTCGTAGCAACTGTTACCTGTAGTTTCTGTCCAGATCCACACGTCAGTAATGTCCTCATCCTTTGCATATCGGTTCAGTCGGCTTTTGATATCTCTTTCAAGATATATGCATCGATTATTTGCACCGATCGGGTTATCCCAACAATCTATTCTGCTGTTTTTCTACATCAGAAGCAGATACATTCGCCATGCTTTCCCATTGGAATAGCGCAGGCTCAAGAAATTTGTCGTTATAATTCAGTCGATCTTCCTCGCCCAAATCCTTTTTGAGAGAAGCAAAAATAATGACTTCTTTGCCATAATAATACGTGCCAACCTGATTGTGCTGAGGATTCTTTAAGAATTTCAACTGCACTTGATCCATACGATAGCTTTGCCACAATTTGAAATCGTTTTCATCGCCAAAGTCTATAAAATAACGCGTTAATCCATAGGAAAGCAAATCAATAAGATATTCATTAAAATCGCTATCCATTGCAATATTCAAAGAAAGCTCATCGCCATTGCAGGAAACAAAACCACTTTCATAGATATACTTCAGTGCGTGTTCAAATTCGTCACTAGAGGACTTGATTATAAACAAAGGAATTGACACGTTTCTCCTTGGAAGCAAGAGTCAATTCAATACACTATGCAAAAACACACTCAAAGAAATTAAAACAAAATATCCTCACATCAGACGGATCTACATACGAGCAGAATATCCGTACATAGAAGATAGCTATAAAAAATATCTTCTGCAATGGTGTGATGAAACTTACTACCCGGAAAAGATGGTTGATGCTGGCAGAGCAGCTTATGTAGAACGGAATTATGAAATGATAAACAATTCGGCATATTGCGTTGTTTATTATGGTGCAGGCTATCTTCCTCCTCGCCGTAGAAATGGTAAGCGAGATTTGTTTGATTATCAACCAAACAGTGGTACGAAGGTAGCATACGATTATGCGGTTAAGAAAAAAAGGAATATAGTGAATTTGCTTGAATGAAAAATAATGATCAAAATAACGAAAAAGCGACAAAGGTCTTGAAAAATCTGGATAATGGTGATATAATAACTATGTATATAATTTTTGCTAATTTACAATACACGGAGAAAACATTATAACAACGAATCGAATTTTTAAAAGAAAAAACAATAATATATTTTTTGCTATAGTTGCAAGCGTTCTTTTGCTTTCAATTTTTTTACTAATGATGATGGGTGTATATATGCAAGAGGAAGAAGAATGCTATGAAAATTTGCATATTCAAACAAAGCAGTTTAAAGACGATTTCGCAGGGCAACTTCAGTCCGACAGTGAAGCTTTGGCGTTAGTGGCCAACCTCGCCGGCGAGCTTTACAAGACAGGTCAGGATATGAATCTTGTTTTTGATTCTTATGAGCCGACTGGGTTCGTTTCCAATGTTGGAATTTTGCAGCCGGATGATACATTTCTTACAAAAAAGGGTGTTTTAAATTTTAACGGCATATTGTCCTTCGCAGAAGAAGTAAGTAAAGGCGAATACATAAGCGGAAGAGTTGCAGACGTAACAAACAAAGAAATTGAAATTATAAGAATAGCAAAGCCTGTTATGGTTAATGGCCAAACTGTTGCTATTTTATATGGCTCTATCAATTTGGATACGCTTGGTAAGCGTTATCTGGATGCAGTTTCCGACCTTAATGCACAGCTTTTTATATATGAATCAGGGAATGGTAATTTTATCATAGATACAATAGCTTCCGATTTAGGTAATGTTGAATTGCTTAAGGAAAGAAAATATGATGAAGGATATTCCTACGAAAAATTGATTTCCGAAGAAAAAGGATATACTGTTTTCAAATCTGCTGTATGGAACGAAAAGCTCTATATGCATTACTCGCCACTTGAAATTGCCGATTGGAAGATTATGCTTGCAAGACGTGAAACACATGTGTTTGCAAAAGCACGTTTTATTTTAAAAATTATGTACACATCCTTCCTGTTTGTAGGAATTGTGCTTGCCCTTTATTTCCTATATCTTTTAAAAAGAGAAAATGCAAAGAAGCATATTACATCAGAAGGCTCACAGATAAGAAAACTGCTTTTGGATATTAACCAACAAGAAAGCAATATAAAAGAAGCCCTTGAAAAAATAACAAAGCTTTCAAAGGCAAGGTCTGCCGTTTATGTGGATACAGATGGTGAAGATTACAACTTCATCTTGCCAATTTATGCAGAAAGACTGCTTTCGGGCGACGAAAGAAATTATTTCATATCCGAAATTTTAGGATATGCTGCAGAGCTTAGGATCGCGCGAAAAAAGAGCGTTGATGTAATTTCAATAAAAGCAAACCATCAGCTTTTAAAATCAAATCCAAAATTCCATGATTTTTTGGTAAATCACGAAATGAACGAAATTGTTTTTGCATCTGTTACAGACAAAAACAATCATATCAGCGTACTGTGTGTGTTGAACCCTAAAAAAGCTGAAGATGCAAAAATCTTACTTGCAGATATTGCGGTATGCTTCTCAATTGCAATCTATAATAAAAAACACTTAAACAGAACCGAGATTGCCGCAACAACAGACTCACTTACAGGTCTTTTGAACCGTGTAACCTACAAAAAAGACATTGAAATTTTTGATGAGGAAAGATGCAAAAACTTTGCATGCGTCTATATTGATGTTAATGAACTTCATTTGATGAACAACAGATACGGCCACGCTGCCGGCGATGAAATGCTTATCTACATAGCCAACACCTTAAAAGAAGTGTTCTATGGTCATTACATCTATCGTATGGGTGGCGACGAGTATTTGGTATTCATCAAAAACACAGACACAGATTCAGTTAAAAATATGATTGACCAGACAGTTGAGAGACTTGCACCAAAGAATTACCATGTGGCAATCGGTATGTCCTTTAGACAGCAAAACACCAACACAGAGGATATGGTGACAGATGCTGAAAAGAGAATGTACGATGCAAAAGCCCATTATTATCAAAACAAAGAGGCTAAAAGTGTATCTGCTTCGGATGCCGAGGAATATAAGGTTATAAAGACAGGAATTGGCGAAATTGATGCCCTTTTAACTGCAATGAAATACAGTTATCACGGCATATACAAGGTGTCACTGAAAACTGATGAGGCGCACCGTATTTTGATGCCTGCGTATTTAGGTTATAATGAAAAGGAAATCTCCTTTAGCGGAATATTCACAAAATATGTAGAAAATAGTGCAAATTCGGATTTCCACAGAGCACTCTTAAACTTTTTAAATTACGAGACACTTTCGGCGCAGCTGGCAGAAGGAAATATTCCGAGAATTACATACAAAAAGGCAAACGGTGAAGATGTAATGCTTAGCGTTTATCCCTTTGCTGAACAAGGCGAAGAAGTGGATTTAACCCTTTGGGTTTTTGAAAAAATGTAAATATACTTGGCAAAATCGCCGAAAGGCGATGACGCAAAGCGAGAGGCTAAGGTTATAAAATAACTATGCTCGTTCGGCTGCACTACTTAATCATCCTTGCGTTTAGGTGTATTTGTTGTGCAGTCTTTCTTTGTAAATAAAAGATTTTTTGGAAATATATATGTTATTGGTGGTGATTAAAATGGAGAAAAATTTCAAACTGATGAAAGCAGCTTTGAAAGAAAAACAAATGGTAAAAAATATTATGAGGGGTTTTAAAGAAGATGAATTTAAGCTTTATCTTCAATTTATAGTAGATGCAAAAACAAAAAAATAGTGTCTGCAGAAGCTCTTTCAAGGTGGAAAAGCAAAAAACAAGGCTTAATTTCACCCGGCAATTATATCGCCATTATGGAAAGAGTCGGACTTATTTCAAAACACGATTTTAATATGTTTGAAATGGTTTGCCACCAGCTTGAAAAATGGAACACCACTAAATTTAATAACGTTATGATTTCTTGCAACTTTACAAGAATAACACTTTCAGAAAAAGACTTTGTCGAAAAGATAAAAGAAATTTCTGATAAATATACTTTTGACAGGTCGATGCTTTGTATTGAAATTATTGAGGATACCATTGAAAAAGATATCAACCACGCCTTTTTCAATATGAAAGAGTGCAAAAATCTCGGTTTTACAGTAGCTCTCGATGATTTGGGGAGCGGATACACAACTCTTGCAAATATTTGTGATTATCCGGTTGATATAGTTAAAATTGATAGAGAGATTCTCTTAAAGGCAGTCGATGAGCGTGGAAAAGCACTTTTTAAAGGTGCAGTTGAGCTTGCCCATAAATTAAATCTCAAGGTCGTATCAGAAGGCGTTGAAACAGAGGAACAAAATCAATTTGTTATAGATGCTGACTGTGATTATATACAGGGCTTTTACTACCACAGACCTATTCCAAGGGAAGAAGCCGAAAAAATTTTATTATAATTTTAACACAAAACAGACTGTTTGAGGTGAAATATTATGCTCGAAAAATATCATACAGTAATCGTAGTATTAAATCTATGGCGAGTAATCCCCGTATATTTACTTACAAAATTATGTAAGCACAAGGAAAAAGTCATAGAAGATTTTAGCGCTTATCGCAAAAATTATGTCAGCAAGCCCTGTGGTAATTTGATAGATTTTGGCGAGATTTTAGTTTGGCATAAAGCGTCAAGAAATGTTTTGCTTAACAGATTGCACAGAAATCCGCTGTCTTATCTTATAGCAAGAATTTTGTTTAAGCCATTAGATAGCCTATATATCAATATGCCGCCTGAGGCTTTGGGTGGCGGGCTTAATTTTCAGCACGGCTTTGCCACTATTATAGCGGCAAAGAGTATAGGAAAAAATTGCAGAATCAGCCAACAAGTAACGATTGGGTACAATGGAGAGGAAAACCCTGTCATTGGCGATGATGTCACAGTATGTGCAGGAGCTATTATTATAGGTGGTGTAACTGTTGGTGACGGTGCAATTATCGGTGCCGGAGCTGTGGTTACAAATGATGTGGTTCCTAACGCAGTAGTAGGTGGAGTTCCTGCAAAAGTTATTCGTTATCGTAATAACAACGAATAGCTATAAGTCTTAATATCGATTTGGAGGCCTTGTTATGTACATAAAAGAAGATACAATTACAAATTCAATAGAAAAACAAAAAGTTGACAATGTACTTAAAAAAATGAATAGTAAAAATAGAAAGAAGTTTTGGATTTGTAAGCGAATATTTGACTGTAGCTTTTCTGCGCTGGCATTAATTATATTTGCGCTTCCTATGGCTATAATTGCCTTAATTATTTTTTTTGGTGATGGGCATAATCCAATATTTGCGCAAGAACGAATCACAAGGTTTGGCAAGCCTTTTAAAATGTATAAGTTCAGAACAATGGTACAAGATGCAGATAAAATGCTTAATTCTCTTCTTGATGACAACGAAATGGATGGTCCTGTTTTTAAAATTAA
Organism: Acutalibacteraceae bacterium; assembly: GCA_036310925.1. GTDB lineage: Bacteria > Bacillota > Clostridia > Oscillospirales > Acutalibacteraceae > UBA737. The sequence continues at coordinate 313,939 of JAXJQX010000001.1, read as the reverse complement.
AGAGGACCCAAGAATTACAAAATTTGGAAGGTTTTTAAGAGCAACTAGTCTCGATGAAATACCTCAATTTTTTAATGTCTTAAAGGGTGATATGGCACTTATCGGTCCAAGACCACCCCTTCCAAGAGAGGTTGAGCAATATTCGGAATACCACAAAATTCGTTTGGTTGTGACACCGGGGATTACTTGTATTTGGCAAACACACCCAAAGCGAAATAGCGTTTCGTTTGAAGAATGGGTGGATATGGATATTGACTATGTATTGAATAGAACATTTTGGCTTGATATAAAGATTATATTTAAGACAGTTTACGTTATGTTTTGTAAAGAAGGCGAATAAATTGGAGAAAAAAATGAAAATTGCAATGATAGGTCATAAAGATTTTCCGTCAAGGTCAGGCGGAGTTGAGGTTGTTGTTTATGAGCTGTCAACTCGTTTGGCAAAATTGGGCGAGGAAGTTACAGTATATAACCGAACAACAAAATGGTTTACAAAAAACTCTAATGTAGAAGGCGTTAAAACCCGCCCTGCCCCAACCTTTAAAAAGGAAAGCCTTAATGCAATGGTTTCCTCGTTTACAGGGGCGATAAAAGCTACTTTTAAAAAATATGACATCTTACATTTTCATGCAATCGGACCATCAGCTATGCTCTTCTTCCCACATTTTCTTGGCAAGAAAACCGTTGCTACGGTTCACGGTCTTGATTGGCAGAGGGATAAATGGGGATTTCTGGCTTCCACCTATTTGAAGTTCGGCGAAAAAATGGCAGCAAAGTATGCAGATGCGGTTATCGTTTTATCTGATGTTAACAAAGAATATTTTAAAGAAAAATATAATAGAGATACGATTCTTATAAAAAATGCGATTACGCCGGTTAGAGCGCTTGCGGCAAATATTATTAAAAAAGATTTTGGACTTAATAAGAATGATTACATATTATATCTGGGAAGATTAACACCTGAAAAAGGCATAAAGGATTTAATAGAAGCCTTTAAAGAAATTGATACCGATAAAAAGCTTATTATTGCTGGAGATGATAAGCCCACAAAATATGTTGATGAAATAAAGGAAATCGCAAAAGATGATAACAGAATTAAGTTTGTAGGGGCTGTGTCAGGTGAAAAATTAGAGGAGCTTTACTCAAATGCTCTACTTTATGTACTTCCAAGCAGAATTGAAGGTTTAGCACTTACATTACTTGAGGCAATGTCATGTGGAACAAGATGCCTTGTGAGTGATATTCCTGAAAACACAAGCGTTACACTTGAATTTGGTGATACCTTTAAATGTAGCGATGTCAGCGATTTAAGAAATAACTTAATTCGCATATTAGATGAGGATGGCGACTACACAAAAAAGGAAGAACAAATAGCATATATTAAAGAAAATTACAGCTATGAGCGCGTTGTTAAAGAAACTAAAGCGGTGTATAATGCCGTATTAAATAGCTAGGTTTTAGGTGGTGAATTTATGAAAAACAAAATAAAATATTTATTTACACAAAAGAAAAGCATTAAAACAAGACTGGCACTTATTCTTACAGCGTGTGTTATGGTTTTTATTGCGATATTTATTGCCCTTGTTGGAATAAATTTAATAACAAATCTATCCTTTAATGAAACCTTTTATAATGTTAACTCCATCAAGGTAAAGGATACTATAAGAGTGATACAGCTTTCTGATTTGCATAACAGTAAATACGGAAAAGATAACAAAAAACTTATAGAAAGAATTTCAGACCTTGAGCCCGACGTTATTGTTGCAACGGGCGACATTTTACACAGACGAGATAAAAAGCAAGATGTAGCTTATAATCTTTTAAAAGAATTAACGCCTATTGCACCAACATACTTTGTTTATGGAAACAACGAATGGGCTCTTGATTATGATTTTGACTCAACCCTAAAAGACCTGGAAAAAGTCAGTGGACAATCGAAAGATAATCACGATTTAGACAAATTACTTGATGATGTAGCCTCAAATGGAATAAGAAAAGAGCTTGAAAAAATCGGCGTGAGGGTTTTGCAGAACGAAATGGAATCTATAGAAGTAGATGGCGGCATGGTTGATATATACGGCTTATTTACATCAAATCCATCAGCGTTCTGGCATTATGTAGGCAAAGATTATGAGAGGTTTATGTATGAGGACACGCATCACGTTAAGATTTTCTTATCACATGAGCCTTATGTGTACGAAACATACAAGGAAGAACAATGGGGCGATTTAGTGCTCTGTGGTCATACTCACGGCGGACTTTCTGTCCTTCCGTTGGTTGGCTCCTTGTGGGAACAAACACACGGCCTGTTCCCTGAAAAAACAGGGCACCCTCGCTATGTGAGAGGCAGATACGATGTGTCCGGCACAAGCCTTATAGTAAGCCGTGGTTTATCAAACAAAGATTTAATTAGAATAAACAACAAGCCGGAGCTGGTAATTGTTGATATAGGCAGATAAAAAGGAAATGAGGTGTATAAATTGAGTCCATCACTAATAAAACTAATTTTTGCGGCTATTGTATGCGTAATATTTGCTATCGTAATAGTAAAGCTTTTCAAAAGAGCCAAATATTATAGTCTTGAAACAATAAAGGGTTATTTTTTCAAAAAATCAATAATCAGACCAGTGTCTTTCCTTATATGTTTAGTATATTTTTTACTCTTGATGACAAGTCTTATGCTTGCTCCTTCCTTTGCTTCCATCAAGGTATCACTAAACTATGCAGAAGCATCAAAGGGCCAGAATATGAACGGCACAAGATATAATATGTCAGAAATACTTTGTGATGACGTTTTAGAGCGTACCATTAAGAAAGGTGCATTTAAAAATGTAACTGTAGATCAGTTAAAGGAAACCCTCGTTGTATATCCAACGGTGTCAGGCAGTGCTTCTGATAAAACAATGTATCATGTTTCTACAGAATTTCAGATAGACTATATACCAAGTAAGGATACATATCGTATCGATGGTGAAAAGTTTTTGCCGCTTTTATCGGATTGTTACAGAGAATTTCTTATAGACAGCTATGCAGATAACTTAGACACAATTTCTGTGAACATAAAGCCTGAAGAAGATTTTAAGGATTTAGGTTACTTAGATATTTGCAATTATCTCTCTATGGAAGCAGAAATTCTTGAAAATTATATGTCAAAGCTTGCGAGAGAAAATAGCAGTTTTATCGCATCAAACGGACAAACCTTTAATTCTGTTGCATCAAAATTATACAAGCTTCGTTCTACAAGAATTGCAGACGATTTATATGCAATGATAGTAAATACAGGGGTATCTAAAAGCAATACTACGGACATAAAAAGCCTTCAATACGAAGTTAAATTATTAGAGTTTGAAAAGCAAAAAACAGAGGCAGGCAGAGATATATCACGAGAAGCTGTAGAAATGTATAAAGAAGCTATGGCGAGAATCGTACTTGTTCCAACGGTAAATGACAGAGGTGAGTTCTATATGGGGCAAACAAAGATAGGACTTGACGAGCTTACCGAAGAAAGCGCAAATTACAGTACAGATACAGCATCTTTAGGAAGACAAATTGAGGATAAAAAGAATATTATTGCATCCATTATGGCAGGAAATGGTGCTAAAACCAATGAATCGATTGATACTCTTATAGTACAAATATCTGATGCAATAAACGAGTATTCACAAGAAGCATCACAGGTGGCTTTAGAATACAGCAACAAGAAAATGAACCAGTGTGTGACAGGTGTTATGTATCCAAAGTCACATAAAAAGGATTTGGCAATAAGCCTTATTTTAAGCTTTGGAATGTTTATAGCACTCACAAGCCTTATTGCTACAAATCAAATCCCCAAAAGAGAAACTGAGAAATACTTTGTAAAAACAGACGAAGAAGATATTAAAACAAGCAGAGAGGAGGCTAATGTATGAAGAATTTTGAAATAACCAGGTATATAAAAAAGTTTTTGCCATTTATTATAATTTTTTGTATTTTAGCTACCCTGTTTGTAAATATGTTTTTTCAAAATAGGCAAACCTATTATGCTGAGGCAGTTATTCGCTTTGAGGACCCTTTGGCAGTTGAGGGCAAGACTCCATCAGGTGAAAGGCTTGATATCAGTGAGGTGAAATCTTCGGCGGTTATGACGAAGGTAATCGAGAATTTAAAGCTTGATGTCAATGAATATTCTATTGATGATTTGATTTCAAGAACAAACGCCTATGAGGTTTTAGATCCTGACGAAGCCGCACTAAAAGAATCAATGATAGATGAAGCTATGGAATACGAAAAGGAGCCTAATGTATTTATTATTTCTTTTTCAGCAAGAGCCGGCGAGGGCCGTGGATTTGCAAGAAGTATTTTGGATGAAATTTTAGATGTTTATTTCGCAGAATATTCTGAAAAATATATTAACAGTGAAATTACAACTACCTCACTCACCGAAATCTACAATGCAGATTATGACTATATTGAAATGATGGAAATCGTTTCATCACAAGTTGCAGACACACTTGAGGTTTTACAGGACAGAGGTGCAAATAATCAGGATTTTCGTGCGGCAAGCACCGGAAAATCTTTTATGGATTTATACACCGAGCTACATTATATCGATAGTGTTTATACCTCAAGACTCAACGCAACGATTTTAGAATATCAGATTACCAAAAACAAAGAGGTTTTGATTTCTTCGTTTGAAGAGAGAATCAGGCAAAACACTCTAAATATCGGAATGAGTGAAGATTCACTCAAAGATTATCTAAAGCTTATTGAGCAATATGTTAGAAAAATGACAGCTTCCGGAAATACAGACATTACATATGAATATATACTTGATGAACTCTATGACGATTACGGAACTGACGAAAACGGAAATGTAATCGCAAGACCAGACCAGACAGTAACCTATGACGAGTTAATATACGGCTGGAGAAACTTTAGCCTTGATAAGCAAAAAGCCATTATTGATACAGCTTATGCAAACTATATCATTGATACTTTTAGTAAGTGTTATGAGGGTGGCAAATGTAGTGCAGATATAACACAATCTTGTATGATGGTATCGAATCGAGATTACGAAGCAGTTAAAACAAAGCTTGAGGGCGAAATTAAAATAATGGTTGACTCTTTAGTCAAAATCTATGATGAGATTGAAAAGACGAATATAGAGTATAACGAGTATATTGGTGCTGCTAACATTTCAACTCTTTCTTCATCAACTGTTAAGGAAGGATTAAATGTTACTCTCTATACTTTAATTGCGGCATTATTCTTCCTTGTTATTTGCTGTGGTGGTGCAATTCTTCTTGGAAGATTCGAAGATATTATGAGGTACGCTTTATATACCGACCACATGACGGGGTTTGATAATAGAGCTTCGTTCGATAATTATATGAAGAAGAATAATGGCAAAATGCTTGAAAACGGCACATACTGTATGATTCTAAACCTGAAAAATCACATTTCAATTAACAAAGAATTTGGCAGAGATATGGGCGACAGTGTAATGAAACTCATTGCTGATGTGATTCGTAATGTGTTTGGTAAAATGAAATTCAAGCCTGTCTATAACGGAAATGGTCAGTTCATTGTTATAGTTGAGAAATCAGACCTTGTTTCAGTTGAATACATTATGTCAAGACTCTCTCTTTTGATTGACGAAAGAGAAGTATTTGCCGAAGGCGACATTATATACGATATTGGACTTTCTGAATCGGGCAAAGAAAAAGTTCGTTCAATAAGAACTCTTCTTACAATGGCAAATAAAAACAAAATCGAGGTTGTTTCTAAAGGAAGAAATACTCAAGAATAGGAAAATAAATTGAATTTTAGAAAGGGGGCAAAACAAAGTGAAGGCAGTTGTTCATAAGATAGCAGAAAATATACTTGCAATTTATTTCATAGCGCTGGGCGTTATGATGCATTATTTCGTAGAAGATATGACTTATATCGGCGGTATCGGAATAAGCTTTAGGCATATATTTGCACTTGTTATTGTTTTCTCAACGGCGATAATCTTTTTGGTAAAGCCAAACATTTCTCGCGGAATTGTTTCACTGAAATCTGCCTTAGTTATGTCTGCCCCCATAGTAGTTATGCTTACTGCCTCACTTTTGATTTGGGCAGTAAATTTAACAGAAACTGATATGATGATGAGAGGTGTATCGCTTTACTTCATATTCATAAATAATACCACAGCTGCATTTGCCGGAATTTGCTTTTTGTATTTGTTCGGCAAAAAAGGAATGTGGTATTATATGGCATCTATCCTTATAGCAAATCTCGCCCTTATTGGACAGATTATGCTTGAAGGTGGAGTTGTAACATATATGATAGAATATGTTATCAAGGTTCTGTCCTTTGCAGGCGATTCCCGTGATGTTGTCGGCAAGGCCGAAATCCATGAGCTATCTTTCTGCACAGGTATCAGCTTCCTTTATATGTTGTTTGTTTTTGACAGAAAAAAACTTCTACATTGGATTTTGCTCATATTAAGCTTTTTCTGCTTTACTTCGGCTATTAAGCGTATTGCAGTGCTTGGAATTGGCGTTGCTATCGTTTTGTGGTGGATATTTAGTTTGATTAAAAAAAGAACCTCTCACAAGACGGTTATGAAGCTGATTGCTATATTAAATATTCTTATGATAATATTTTTGATTTTATATGTAGGAATCATTAAAAGTGGTCTGTTTGAGGTGTTGGAAAACGCAGGCCTTGAAACAAGCGGCAGAGCCAAAATCTACAATTCTGTTGATGGATACTACGAATTTTCTCCTTCGTATTTTGGAAAAGGAATGGGCTGGCTTCCCTATCAATTATCCGAGGTTGTTGATATTGGAGTAAAAAGTGTCCACAATGACTTTTTGCAATTTTACATTGACCTTGGCTTTTGGGGTTATATTATTTGGCTATTTAGTTTTATTTCACTCAGGACCTCGTTTTTTGGAAGAGATGGCGATACGAGTAGCGGGATACTAATGTTTTTGGTAATTGTGTTTATGGTTGTCGTCTCTCTTACGGATAATACGATGAACTACCCATTGTTCAATGGTGCAGTAGCCATATTTGTGACAGGCTATTCTTTCGAAGAAAAAGTAAGAGCTGATGAAATGAAGAGGTTTTCGTATATTTCAGAGGAAAACAGAGAGAGGTAAAAGTGCATGAAAATTTTGATGGTTAATAAATTCTTATATGCAAGAGGCGGAGCAGAAACCTATATGCTTAAAGTAGGTGCATTTTTAGAAAGCCTTGGCCACGATGTGCAATATTTCGGTATGTATGATGCACAAAATACCGTGGGAAACAGAATAGATGAATACACAAGTAATATGGACTTTCACGAAAAAAGATTTTCGAGATTTTTATATCCATTCAACATTCTATATTCTCGTGAAGCATATAAAAAAATTACAACAGTTTTAGAGGATTTTAATCCTGATATTGTTCATTTTAATAACATAAATTTTCAACTCACTCCCTCAATTATAGATGCCGTTTATAAAAAGAAGATACCGATGATTATGACAGTCCACGATTATCAAATGATTTGTCCTAATCATTCACTATATAACATCAAAGATAAAAAAATCTGTGAAAAATGTATTCACGGGAATTTATTTTATTGTATCAAGGGAAAGTGCATACATTCCTCCACAGTAAAAAGTATATTAGGTACTATAGAAGGATTTTTATATCGAATTCGCAATAATTATAAAAAAATTGATTTATATATCTGCCCAAGTAAATTTTTGGAAAGCAGACTTTTGCTTAGCAGACCAAAGGTTTATAAAGGCAAAACAAAGGTAATGTGCAACTATGCAAAAATTCCTGATTTAACAGAGATAGAAAAGATAAGCAAAATCGAAAAGAAAGACTATGTTTTGTTTGCAGGAAGATTATCCAAGGAAAAAGGTGTGGAAGTTTTGGCTGAAACTGCAAAACTTTTGCCGGATATCCAATTTGTTGTAGCAGGTGACGGACCTGACAAGAAGGTATTAGAAAACATCAAAAATGTTCATCTTAAAGGCTTTGTAAGCGGAAATGAATTTTTCCGTTTGATTGCTGAAGCAAAGTTTGAAGTAGTACCTTCCATTTGGTATGAAAATTGTCCCATTTCTATACTAGAAGCACAGGCAATGGGAACACCGGTTGTAACAGCAGGTGTTGGTGGAATGGCAGAGCTTGTAGAAGATGGTATCACAGGTCTTCATGTTAAGCCAATGACCGCAGAGGCACTTGCTGAAACGATTTCACAGCTTTTAAATAATGATGAAAAGTTAAATGAACTTACAGAAAATTGCATTAAAAAAGCAGATGAAATTGTCACTTTAGAAAATTACACAAGAGAATTATTTGAAACATATACAAAAATTATAAGAGGCAAGTAATATGAAAATTAGTGTTATTGTACCTGTGTATAATAAAGAAAAATACCTAGAACGATGTATTAAGTCACTACTTTCGCAAACTTATGAAAATATTGAGATTGTATTGGTAAACGATGGTTCAACAGATAATAGCGGAATTCTTTGTGATAAACTTAAAAGTGAGGATACACGGATCAGAGTTATACATAAAGAAAATGGCGGTTTATCATCTGCAAGAAATGCAGGAATAAAAGTGGCAACCGGAGATTATGTAGGCTTTGTGGATAGCGATGATTCGGTAGACGAAAACATGTATGAATCCCTTTTAAATTCAGCAAAAAAATACGATGCAGATATAGCACTTTGTGGTTCAAAAGTAATTGGCGGCAAAATGTTTCAGACAGATGGACTTACTGCTACATACCACACATTTGAAAAAGAAACAGTTTTTGAAACCAAAGATGACATAAAGAAACTGGCACTCGGGATATTAGGTGCCCCTCTTGAAGTTTTTGAGGACTCCGAGTATGGCACTTCTGTTTGCAAAAATATATATAAAACTTCTCTTATAAAAGAACATAACTTAGAGTTCTTATCTGAAAGGATATATGGCTCTGAGGACCTTTTGTTTATGATTGACTTTGTGTTATGTGCAAAAAAGGCTGTAGGAGTTCCGGGAGCATTTTATAATTATTATTTTATCAGTAATTCTCTATCAAATACCCGAAAAGCCGATGGATTTGATAGAATTGTACTCTTAAATGAAACTATCTGTAAAAGACTTAGTGAAAAAATGCCTTATGATCAATATATTTTTAGTGCAGACAGACATCTTTTGTCAAGTGCAAGAGCAATGACTATTCAGGAAGTAATTTACGCGCAAAATAATCCTGATGAAAAGAAATACCTAAAGCCACGGCTTCGTGATATTTGCGGCCACCAAAATGTAAGAAATGCATTTAAAAGATTTCCTTATAGAAAGCTATCTCTAATGCAAGCGATTTTTGCCTTCAGTCTAAAATATCGTTTGGTAGGACTGCAAATTCTGTTAGTAAAACTACGCAGTAAAATATAATGTGGGAGTAATGTATATGAAATTTTCGGTTGTTGTGCCTGTATACAAGGTTGAAGAATATATAAATGAGTGTGTAGATAGTATTTTGAATCAATCATTTGATGATTTTGAAGTAATTTTGGTTGACGATGGTTCGCCTGATAACTGCGGTAAAATTTGTGATGAATATGCAAAAAAAGATGAAAGAGTTAGGGTTATTCACAAGGAAAACGGGGGCCTTGTTTCGGCAAGACAAGCAGGGATTAAAATTGCTCGGGGTGAATATATCGTCAATGTAGATAGCGATGATTACATAGATAAGGATATGCTAAAAAATTCCTATGAAATTATAAATTCCTATTCTCCGGATGCTATTTATTTTTCAATGATGAATTTTAAGGGCCAAAAAAGATGGACTTTTGATGAGTGCATTAAAGAAGGCTTTTACGATGAAAAGGATATAAAAGAAAAAATATATCCCTATGCCCTACTTAGTGCAGATATGCAAAACCTTAATTATCTTGTAACGGTTAAGGTTGTAAAAAGAGAAATTTTAGAGCCTATACAATTATCGGTGAGCTGTGCAATAAGCTATGCAGAGGATGTTGCATGTTCGGTTCCGATGATTGCAAGCATAAAGAGCCTTTATGTTTCAATAAAGCCAATGTACAACTACCGACACAGAACTACATCTATGTCTAATAAGCTTAATATAAAGTGGTTAGATAGTGTTAATGAGTGTATCTGCGGACTTGATAAGGTATGCTCTGATAGAAATGGGTTTGCTGAACAAATCGACAGATATACCATATTTATAACATTTGTGATTTTAAATATCGCCGTAAGAGCAAAGAGGCATGATGCTATACCGGAAATAGCAAAAAAAGTTTATGAGTATAACTTTATAGATAGATTTAAAAGGGCAAAATTTGGTAAGATTACTCTTAAAACAAAGATTTCATATTTTCTTATGAAACGAGGTAATTTTAAACTTACATACAATTTTTTGAAAATGTGCAATTTTATCAAAACCAGTAAATAAAGGAAGTTTAGCAATGAATAAACCTAAAATTTCTGTAATTATGTCAGTATATAACGGTGAAGAGCTTTTAAAGGAAACTATGGACTCAATTTTAAGACAGACCTTTAAGAATTTTGAACTAATTGTAATTGATGACTGCTCTACAGATAGTTCACTTAATATACTGCAAGATTATGCAAAAAGTGATGAACGAATTAAAATTTTACATAATGAAAAAAATATCAGGCTTCAGGCTTCTTTAAATCGTGGGATAGATGCAGCTTGCGGAGAATTTATAGCCCGAGTGGATGCTGACGATGTTATGAGAGTTGACAGGCTTGAAAAGCAATATAAATTTATGAAAAAGCACTCCAATCTTTCGATGTCTGCTTGTAAGTTTTATTGGTATATTGATGGCGAAATTGTGACTAATCCAATGATACAAAGATTAGATAGCGCGTCTGTCAACGCACGATTACTATTTTCAAATCCAATTTGTCATCCGTGCGTGATTATGAAGACAGAAGTGGCAAAAAAAATGAAATACCTTGTGGAATTTACTTGCAGTGAAGATTTAGAGCTTTGGACTCGTATGGTGCTTAACAAGAATAAAATAGCCATTCAGAGAGAAAGAATGATGCTATATCGTATACATAAAAATCAGATAACCCAAAATTCATCAGAGGCCCAAGCTGTGCAGCACAGAAAAATTATGAGTAAATTTTATAAGTCTGTGTTGTTTGAACTATCGAATGACGAGCTTGATTTTTTAACAAGAGGCATTTATTTTCTGGAAGAGCCTGACCTTAATAAATTGACTGCATTTTTGAAAAAGGTGCAGGATAAGAACAGAGAATTAAATACTTTTACCAGTAATTCGCTAAAATATGCATCCTTTGAAGTTCTTTCTCAATATAGAAGAAAAGGCATAAATGTAACAAAGCAGTTGCTAAATTTAGGGGTTTGGTTTTTAGCTTTGGAATTTATCATAAGGACTTTTGAAAATTTATATGAGCGTATAATGCGCAAGAATACATTGGTTAAATTTGCTAAAGCAATGAAAAGAGGTGACCTTTTATGACGGCAATAATTATAGGAATGGTTGTTTTAATAGTTTTACTCATACTTGGAGCATACTTGCTGTTTCGCCATGCTATCAAAAATGATGATGAAAAATTTATTTCTATATCAAATCTTTCTCAAGCAAGAAAGGTTTACAATCAAACAGATAACGCAAATAGATCCATCATCTATGTTGATATGAAATTTGATGCATTAAAGGATGTCCACAGCAAAACGGAGATTGGGCGAGCTATTGATTTTTGTAATATAAATCTTTTGAATACTGTGAAAAAAGGTTTGGGACAGGTTATTGCTCTTATAGAAGACAGTAGCTTTGTTGTGGTTGGTAATCTTACATCAGATGAGTTTACTCGCCTATGCGAATATTTTTACGATGAAATTTCAAAATATATTGTTCAAAACAGGCTATCAGAAACACCTGTTGTCAAGTTTGGAATGTACACGCCGAGAGATTCTGCCGTAAAATTTGAAGAGGCGGTGGTCAATGCCAAGCAAACATACAGATATGCAATAGCAAGTGGTAAGGATTATGCAATTTGTGATAACGAAACACTTTATAGCTTTGAAGAAACAAAACAATTGGAGCAGTATATTGTAAATGCAATAGGTACAAACGAGTTTCATATTATGATGCAGCCTTATATCGAGGCGAAAACAGGTAAGATTTCGGGCTGTGAGGTTCTTGCAAGACTAAAGCATCCTATCTGTGGTTTAGTTATGCCGGGCATTTTTCTTGAGGTCATAACTCGCAAAAAGCTCAATGTTCAGTTTGATTTTTGTATATTTGAAAAATGCTGTCAGTGGATCAGCTCGAGAACAAAGGATGAACTTGCCGGCAGAGTTGTTTCATGTAATTTTTCAAGAAAAACAATATCTCACGGCGAGTTTGCAAACAGGGTGATTGAACTGATAGAAAAGTACAAGGTTCCCACAGAAAATCTTGCTATTGAGTTCACTGAATCCGAGGAAGAAACAAATAAACCTGTCGTAATAAAAAACCTTACAACATTAAAAGAACATGGGCTATCAATATATTTAGATGATTATGGTTCAGGAATTACATCCTATGATGATTTTCTTAATTATCCTGTAAACCTGATAAAAATTGACAGAGATATACTTTATAGCGCAAATACACAAACTGGAAAAACTGTATTTGAAAATATCGTAGCTTTGGCACAAAAGCTTGATATTGCACTTTTGTGTGAGGGCGCCGAAACAGAAGAACAGGCCCAGTTTTTGAAGAAGTCTAATGTTAAATACATTCAAGGATTTTACTATTATATGCCTATGGAATCGTATGAATGTAGTAACTTGTTTAAAGAAAATACAAAGTAAAGGAGAAAACTGATGGCGGAAAACAATATTTCGAAAAAGAATTATGTAATTAGAAATGTTATTTCGAATTTATTGTACCAAGTTGTGGTAATAGTAATGGGTCTAATCATCCCAAGACTATACCTTGAGAACTTTGGTAGCGAAGTTAATGGCTTGGTATCTACCGTCAAGCAGGTTTTTGTGTATTTAATGCTTTTAGAAGCAGGGGTTGGTCTTGCTTCCCAACAAGCATTATACAAGCCAATCGCGACAGATGATAAGGACAAGATAAACGGAATTTTATCTGCAACAAAAGTTCACTATAACAGAACAGGATTTTTATATGCTGCACTTATGATGATATTCGCTATAGGGTATCCCTTTGTTATATCAACCAACCTTCCGAAAAGCACATGCTTTTTGATTGTATTATTTTACGGACTTCCTGCGGTTATTAGCTTTTTTGTGCAAGGTAAATATCGTATTTTACTTGAGGGAACGGGAAAAGGATATATCCTTACAACATTTTCGACAATAATGGTTTTGGTAAATTCCATATTAAAGATTTTATTGTTGGTTTTCACAAACAATCTTCTACTTGTGCAATCCCTTTATTGTTTAGAACATATTTTGCAGATGTTTCTTGTGATTTGGTATGTCAAAAAGCATTACCCGTGGGTTAAATTAAATGTTAAGCCTGATATTGCCGCTATATCACAGAAAAACTCTGTGCTGCTTCACCAAATATCCGGAATGATATTTAATAACACAGATGCTATTTTAATTTCCATGTTCTGTGGCTTTAAAGTAGTTAGTGTATATATGATTTATCTGATGTTTTTTCAGTATATAGATACGTTTATAACAGCGATATCAACAAGCTATACATATAAGCTCGGGCAAATATATCAGACAGAAAAAGAGAAATTCAAAAGATATTTTGATGCATACGAGGCGGTTTTTATAACAGCCATATTTATAGTATTTACACTCATGGCAACCTTCCTTTTACCTATTATAGAGCTTTATACAAAAGGCATCACAGATATAGACTACTATAACCCTATGCTGCTTGTTTTGTTTGCTGTTATGAAGCTTTTAACCAACAGTAAAATACCCTGCAACGATGTTTTAAACTTTGAAGGTGTGTTTGAAAAGACGCGTCATCACGCGGTCATCGAAGCAGTTTTGAATGTTACAGTTTCGGTTGTTGCAATCAACCTTTGGGGTATTATAGGCGGAATTATTGGTACCATTGCAGCACTTTTATATCGCGGAAATATGATGATTTATTACGCAAATAAGAAAATCCTATCAAGAAGCCTTATAAAGACATATCGAAAATATATCGTGAATTTCACATTGTTTATTATAATTCTTATAGTCTTAGGCGTAAGCTCAGGTGCATCAACCTCTTTTGTAGGAGTGGTATTAAAATGTATTATGCATGCTCTATGGGTTGCACCTTTGTATATTATCGTAAATTTGATAATTGAAAAAGAAACTATAGCCACTATTAAGGAATTAGGAAGGAGTATTCGAAAATGAGCATACCAAAGAAAATTCATTATTGTTGGTTTGGTAAAAATTCCTTGCCTAAATCCGTAGAAAAGTGTATTAACTCCTGGAAAAAATTCTGTCCCGATTATGAGATTATAAGATGGGACGAGGATAACTTTGATGTATCTGATAACCTATACGCAAAACAGGCTTTAGAAAACAAGAAATATGCCTTTGTAAGTGATTATGCAAGGCTAAAAATTCTGTATGATAATGGGGGAATATATTTAGACACTGATGTTGAACTGATAAAGTCGTTAGATGACCTATTAACATATAGTGGATACATGGGCTTTGAAAAAGGCAAGTTTATAAGTGAAAATGAAAGAATTTTCGAGATGGCAAGCGGTTTGGGAATGGGAGCCGAGCCAAAAAACGAGATTGTTTTTGCAATGCTTTCTGACTATGACAATATACCGTTTGTGGATAAAACCGGAAATTTTGACACGCTACCTTGTCCGCGTCGCAATACTTTGGCATTAAAAAAGCTTGGGTTTATCACAAATGGTGAAATGCAGGTTATAGATAATTTTTGCATTTTGCCACCTGAATATCTTTCTCCAAAGGATTTTGTTACAAGAAAAATCACAATTACAAAAAATACATATTCCATTCATCACTATGATGGAAGTTATCTTACCAAAAAAGATAAATTTGATATGCTTATTGCTAGGTTTTATACATCAAAATTGTTTGAATTTTTAAAGAAGATAAAAAGAAGCATTATTAAAAAATAGATTGCGAGGGAACAGAATGCCGGAAAATATTATAAACTTAATAAAAACAAAAGTGAAAAGGCAGTGGGTAATTTGCTTTGTGTCCGTGATTATCTTTGGTCTTATAGCACATCTTTATAGATTTATGAATTTAGAGCCTAATTGGGATGCGATTGTCTATAGATATGATGAGCTTAATATGACACATATAGGCAGAATATTCTCAAAAGTGGCTTGTATGTTCACATCATATTACGATTTACCTTGGATTAACGGACTTGTTTCACTTGTGTTTATTGCACTTGGTTCAGTAGTAATATGTGAGCTTTTCAAACTCAAAAACAAAATATCGTATGTTTTAATTTCAGGACTTTTGGTAACATTCCCTACGGTTACATCTACCTTTGCGTTTTCATACACGGCAGACGGATATTTTATGGCTTTTTTTGCAAGTATTCTTGCTGTGTTTCTGGTAGATAAAAAGGGTATATTAAAAAACATTCTCGGAATCTTACTTATGACATTTGCTCTTGGAGTATATCAGGCATACATAACCGTTAGCGTAATGCTGATTTTGGTATATCTTTTGAATCTTACTGTATTTCAAAAAGAATCCCTTAGCATTATAACAAAAAAGCTGGTAAAATTCCTAATTTCAGGCATTATAGCAGCCGGACTATATTGGATTATAGTTAAGGTATATATGCTTGTTTCGGGAAGTGCACTTACTGAATATCAAGGCGCACAGGAAGCCTTTAATCTTACAAATATAAATATCCCTGCGGCAATCATTAATTGTCTGTATATGTTTAAGGAATATTACTTTGACTTTTCTCATGGTGTTACATTGTTTACCGTGCTAAATATTTTAATGTTTGTAATCATTGGCGTCTGTGGTATTGCTTCTGTTCTAAGAAAAGAAAAGAATGCGGTAGGCAGGGCTTTATATGCGGCATTATTTGTAGCTGTTATGCCCTTCGGAGCAAGAGCGCTTTTCTTTATCGACAGCAATATGGATTATCACAACCTGACACTTATGGGTAGTGTTTTATTTCCTATACTGATGGTGCTTTTCTATGAAAAACTAACATTTAATAAAAAAAGTCTAAATTTTGTTAAACAGTGGTCCATTTTTGTTGTTGCGGCACTTATGATATATAACCTTACATTGATTGCAAATATCAGCTATCACACAATGCAACTTTCCTATGAAAAATCATATAGCGTTGCAACTCGTATAACAGATAGAATAGAGCAAACCGAAGGAATAGAAAATTGTGATAAGATATCTGTTATCGGCACTCTTGCGGGTAGCGAGGAATATTCATTTGATATGACACCTGATATGACAGGATTTACAAAAGGACTTATATTAAGAGAAACTGACGAGATTATTGCCGACCAATTTGTACTTAGCACTTTTCTTCGCGAGTACACAGGATTGGACCTTGAAAACGCTACAGAAGAAGATACGAAGCTAATTGAACAAAGTGAGGATTTTAAAAATATGACGCCTTGGCCTGCAAAGGGAGCTATTAAAGTTAAAGGCGACACAGTAATTGTTTATTTAGGAAAATAAGAAGTATATGAGGTATTTACTATGAGTGATAAAAAAATTTCAGTTGTTGTTTCAGTATATAATGAAGAACAATCACTACATAACTTTTATTCTGACACCTTGTCTGTTTTAGAAAATATAGTTTGGGATTATGAACTTATATTTGTCAATGACGGTAGCACAGATAACAGTAGAATGATTTTGGATAGCTTTGCCAAAGAAAACAAGAAGGTTAAGGTTCTTAACTTTTCAAGAAATTTTGGGCACGAGGCTGCAATGATAGCAGGGATAGACCACTCCGCAGGTGATGGAATTGTGTGCATGGATGCAGACCTTCAGCATCCGCCGGAAATTATACCTGAAATAGTAGAAAAGCTTGATGATGGCTTTGAAATCATTTCAATGGTAAGACGTTCAAGAAAAAAAGAAAGCTTATTGCGAAAACTTCCTGCAGTAACTTTTTATAAGCTTTTAAATATGCTTTCTCCGATTAAGTTTGAAAACAACTCTTCTGATTTCTTCGCATTTTCAAAAAGAGTTGCAACGATTTTAAAAAAGGATTACAGAGAAAATGTCAGATACCTTCGAGGATTTGTGCAAAGTGTAGGCTTCAAGAAAACAACGCTTTCCTTCGAAGCGCAAGAAAGAGCCTTTGGTGAAAGCAAATATAATTTGGCGAAGCTTATAAAGTTTTCTATGGCAACGATTTGCAGTTTTTCGGATATGCCGTTAAAGCTTGGCATCTATTCAGGTCTTGTTGTTGCTTTGTTTGGTGTGATTCTTATGATATACACCATTATTGAAAAAATCATTCACGGTGCACCAAGTGGTTATTCAACCATAATCGTTGCAATGAGCTTTATGTTTGGCATTGTGCTTTGCGTAATTGGAATTATTGGTCAATATATCTCAGTGTTGTTTAGTGAAATTAAAAACAGACCAATATATATACTTGATGATACGAAAAATCTTGAGGAAAAGTAGGAGAATGAACATTGAAATTTATAGACAAAACAACGGTTAAATTTGTTATAGTCGGCATTATAAATACCATAGTTGGTACAAGCGTAATGTTTTTGCTTTACAATTTTGCAGGGGTTAATTATTGGATTTCATCTGCCTCTAATTATATCGTTGGAAGTATAGTAAGTTATGTTTTAAACAAGTATTTCACGTTTAACAATAAGGAGAAAACTGTGTGGCAGGTGGTTAAGTTTGTAATAAATATTTCCTTGTGCTATTTATTAGCCTACGGAATGGCAAAGCCTGTTGTAGAATGGATTTTATCTCCATTATCGGTGTCAATCAAGGAAAACCTTGCCATGCTTGTGGGAATGGGATTGTTTGTTATATTTAATTATGTAGGTCAAAGATATTTTGTTTTTAAAGAGGAAAATAAATAGCCTGATTTTTAAGAAGGGAGGAAATTGGCTTGAAGGACAAACTCGAAAAAATCATATTGCCGTGCTTTTTAAGTTTACTTCTTTCGATTATAATATCAAGCATAATAGATTATTATGTTGTTATGTGTGGGTTTGGACTTAAAAGCTATATGTTTCTGGGGCTTATTGCACTTTTATTTGTTGTGTTTTTCTTTGTTCCCTTCTTGAAAAAAAGATTAGTAAAAGCTTTAATTTTAACACTTATAGTAATCATCTTGCTGACGGTTAGCGGCAGATTTGCGTTAGATATCTTTAGAAAAAATGCAGAATACATTTATGAAGATAACAATAAAAATGACTTTTTCTCAGACCATAAGGTTATGGTAATAGTACCACACCAAGACGATGATATAAATCTTTTGGGAAGTAGTGTGAAGCATTATTTGAATAATGGTAGTGAACTCTATGTCGTCTTTACAACCAATGGAGATTATTATGATAATGCAGAGATTAGGTATCAAGAGGTAATTAAATACTATGAAGATTTAGGTGTTTCAGAAAGTAATATTATATTTTTAGGTTATGGTGATTCGTGGGACAAGGAGGGTCCGCACATTTATAATGCAAAACCGGGACAAGTTGTTAAATCTTATAACGGGAAAGTAAAAACCTATGGCACAAAAACTCACCCAAGCTATAATGGCGAAAAAGATTATACCATCGAAAACTATCTGTCGGATATAGAAAGTGTTATTTTAGAATATAGACCTGATGTAATATTTTGCAATGATTATGATTGCCACGAAGATCACAGGGCAACAAGTCTGGCTTTTGAAAAGGTTATGGGGAAAATCTTAAAGGAAAATATAAATTACAAGCCAATCGTCTACAAGGGGTATGCTTATGCTACAGCCTGGTGGGGAACGGAGGATTTTTATGCCCTAAATTCCCTTTCTACGAAAAATGCTTATAACGAACCTGAAAAGCACCATTTTGTTGAAATTTATGATTGGAATAAGAGGGTAAGAATTCCTGTTATGGGAAGCGGATTATCAAGGAGTATTTTTGGAACAGATGACTACAGAGCTCTACTTTCGCACGAATCACAAAATGCAACAGAGCATATTTTCGGAATATGCAGTAGTGATAAAGTATTTTGGAAACGAAGAACAGACTCAATATGTTATACTTGTAATGTTAAAGTAACTTCCGGAAATAAAGAATTTTTAAATGATTTTATGCTTTTTGAAAGCAGAGATGTTTCAAATCATGAATATAATCCTTATGATGGTGTGTGGACACCTGATGACATACAAAAGGAAGCGGCTTTTTCCTTTGATAATGCCAAATATATTGATAAAATCGTACTTTATGACAACCCATCTATAGAGGATAATGTACTTGAGGCTACAATAGTTTTTGATGACGGAACTAAAATTAAAACAGGAATGCTTAACAAAAAAGGAATTGCAACAGAAATTCCGGTAAACAAGGACAATGTAAGCGCATTTACAATCAAAATAGAAAAAACAGAAGGTGAAAACGCAGGACTTACAGAGGTTGAGGCGTTTGAAAATGAAGAATTTTATGAAGGCTCATTTATAACATTTATGGATAAAGACGAGAACTTTGCCTATGATTATATCATTGAGAAAGACGGCTCACAAGTTTTTGAAATATATTCATATGGGCGTGTACCCGATATTACAAAGGAAAATTATGATTTAACTTGTGATAATAAAAATTGCAGAGCAGAATGGGTAGATACTTTAATTAGAATTACTTGCCCTATTGGTGAGAAATGCACTGTAACACTACTCAGCAAAGATGGTGAACTGTCAAGTGCCTTTAACGTAAGGAATCCTAGTTCGTTTGTGAGATTTTATATGATTTATGGGCAAAAACTCGAATCAACATTATATCAAAAATCTGTTCAGGATAGATTTTCACTTGTTAGACTATGGGAGAGAGTTTTCGGGATATAGATAATATATGGTGTATTTGCAATAATTAGACTATAACGAAATCCTTCGTGGACTTCCTCAATCTTCTGTGGTATGTTTGTGTTGCCGAAAGGTAAATAAACATATTAAGGAGCGAAAGTTATGAAGAAGAAAATTTTATGTACGGCACTTGCGGCGGTGATGCTAATGTCACAGACGGCATCGGCGGCACCATGGAGAATTAACCGAAATCAAATCGTATTTGACAACGAACTTGGAATCAGAGGATTCTGCACCTTGAGATTCGCAACGGAAACAGGAAGCTATATAAGACCTGTAACGAAATTGTACGGCACGAAAATCAGCCTTGAAGAATATGTGCCTACAAGAGAGGGTTACACCTTCGCAGGATGGTTCACCGATCCAAGAACCAAGCAGAATCAGGTAACGAAATTCACATTCACAAGGCACGATGTAGTCTATGCGAAATGGAACAGAATTGAAGATGAAATCGACATAGATGAAATTATGCAGAAAGACCAATGCTACCTCACCGATGAGGAACGAAAAATCAGAACCGAACATATCAAAGAACAAAACAAGGCATACATAGACAGCTTCGGCTATGCTGCCCCAAGTAAAACGAGGGTGATCATAGTAGACTCAGACGGTGATATAAACAAAATGGTCGGCGAAATGAATTAAATAACCTAAAATTGGAGGATAGGCACAAGCCTATCCTCCTACGCTGTTTAAAATCGATTTTAAGGTCGAGTTGCAAAGGGTTTCAGAGGGGTTTGTAACACAAACTATCGCAGGTAGGGTAAATACACCCTGTCTGCTTTTTTATATGAAATAAGGGCAATGTTAAAGGCGTTACAGAGGCTAAAATAGCAACTGTAACGCCAACATAATTAATATGCATTTAATTTATCAATAGCCTCGGCATCGGAGATTTTTCCTTCACGTGCGGCATCACGAATATCTTGAATTTCCGAAACGAGTTTGTTCCAAGTTTTGTTATCAATATTACCCGAATTTTTTCGATGCTTTAATCTATCATATGCTCTTCTGTAGGCTTTCTCAAAAGCAATCTCGTTGAGCTTTTGAGCTTTGATATGAGCACCAACCTTACGGCATAACCTTCCCTTTGGATCATTAGGTGCAACTCGGTTACAGTAAAGAGTTTTTTCTTGACCTATTGACAAAAAATACCTTCCGCAATTATCACAAGGTCTTGGAGCATTGCCGACAGAAAGTGCTCTGAATAATTCTGCTTTTAAGAATCCTCCAAGACTACGATATACAGTTCTCTCCGTAATTATATATTCTTTTTTGTTACTTGGATTTGGTCTTGTATGCTGCGATGTTATGCTTGTCACTGTTTCCACGATTTGAGGAGCAACCTTTTCCTCTGATGTATTTGTTGTTTCAGAACGCTTTACTTCTTCTGTTGGCTTTTTCGTTGTCAGCGGTGCAGTAGCGGTTGGCTCAATTGTTTGTTTCTGACTTCCAATAGAACCTGTTTCTTTCTCTGTCGGTTCTCCCGCCGTTGTAGGCGGTATTATTTCGGTAGGTGTTTTTGTTATTACCGTTTCCGAGACTGTTGTCGGCGTACTTTCCGTAAGTGGCGGTGCGGTGTTGCCACCGCATCCTACCATACTGATGAGCTCCCCACAACACAGAAGAAGGATAATGAGTTTTCTCATATATCCTCGACCTCCTCCAAGCCTTGCATCACTTCCACCATTATGCGAGTGGCGAGAATAAATCCAGAACTGAATGCCTCACGCTCGGTTATGCAGGATAATTCACCTTGGCAGTCCTTAAACTTTTCAAAGGTTTCTTTTTGCTTCTCTGTTAGTTAAATTCTTCTAAAATATTTGCCGCATTCAACAATTTGTTATATTCTTCATCACTTATTTGAGCCTTACCCGTATATTGACCATCTTTTTTAATAATTACATATTTACCATTCAGCATAATATCGCTCCGTGTGTTATGATTTTGCTATCTCCTTTATTATATCATAAAATTTATCTTTATCAAATTCAAATGAAAATATGCTTAAGAAAGACCTTAATACGCCGAAAACGAACTATTCGGAATTTTCAAATAGTTCGTTTATGTGTGATTATTTATTTTGTTTAAAGAACTTTTGCATTAGTTTGATGTGTTTATCGGACATATTTGTTATGGTGTAGGCATAGGAGCAGTAGAAGTCGATGAGCCAGAGTTTTGGGATGATTTTTGTAGTTTGGGTTTGGACAGACTTCAGGTGCTCTTGGCGGATCCAGCGGTTGACGGTATTATCAGTATAACCAGTAGTGGTGATGACTTGTTGGACAGTGAGTGCATCGGGAACAGTTTCAAATTCCTGTTCGAGCCAAGGGCGGAAGGTTGACGGCAGAGAGAAAGGAAATCCTGTTTTGCGCGGTCGAGGTTTTCGTGTGTTCCCATACTTTGCTGTTGAAAACTCGGCGTGAGGAGTAACGTATTTCTCGGGGTGCTTTGCCGAGTCCTCTATATAGGTGAGCAGGTCTTCCTTCAGCACGGTATATTTTCGTGTTCTCTTGCCGGTGTTCTGGCATTTGATGAAGCCGTTATTAAGCATCCAAGCGCATTTACGCTTACTGATATGCAGAGCACATCGTACCTGTTCTCCCGACAGCACTTGTGGTAAACCGCTCAACATTTCTTATCACCTCGGATTGTGTACCGTCTTCCGCTATCGTTTGAGGTCTTGACGAGGTAATCAATGAAGGCGTCCTTGGTGAATATGTAACCGCCTTTGTAGGTATAGGATTCGATCTCACCGTTTTTGAGCGCGGTGTAGATTGTGTTCTTACCGACGGGCGACCATCGGTTTGCTTTCATCGGGGTTAAGATATCGGGGCATTTTTTGAGCATCTTTTCATAAGCTTCTCTTTGTTTTTCTTGGTTCATTTTTATTCTCCTTGCGTTTTCTTTTCCCGAGTTTACACAAAGGATATCACAAAAAACATAAAAGTCCAGAGAAAATAAAAAGGGGCAAAATCAATAGATCTTGTCCCTTGCTTTTTAGGTATTAAATATCATTTTTTCGGGTGCTTCCGTATGAATCGGTATGATCTCATTCGGGTTGACCGTATTTACTAATTTTTTGATCGATTCATAATCAGCGTGTCCGCTTGTATGGAGAGTAACGACTTTCAGACCGAGGTTTTCACATTCGGAAAGAAAATGTTTCATATCTTCGGTTTGTTTATATCCACTCCAGAATGAGTATACCAGCACTCCATCTTCGAAAGACATTTTTTTAGAAAGACCTTTCATATATTTGAGCATTGACGTTCTGACACACATAACAAAAGGTGTTTTGGCGATTCTATCCTTACCCATTCTATGAGCATATTTTTTCAGTCCTTCATAGCGTGATGCGGAAGTAATAAACGCATAAACATCATCAAATGCAGGATTCGGAATACTGCCACCAACCGCCGATGTTATATCTGCCATATAAAGTTCTTCTAAAAAAGTTCGACCGCTTCTCTTGGCTGCACGGTACATTGTAACAATACGGTCAATATTCATGGAAGATTGCAACACAAAAATGGGGCCTTTATTATCCCGAAACAGTTCTACCGCTTGTTTTTCAAGTTCTTGTTCACTTACTGCAACATAACCCTCTCTTGAGAGAGTTGTTCCTTCACAGATGAGTTTATCAACCTTTTGAGGCAATTCGGAAAGCAACCAATCATAAGGTTTTCTGCCGTTACCCCTGAAATCACCGGTATAAAGAATGCTTTCACCATCCGCTTCGCAGAGTAGCATATAACTGTCAAAAGCAGAGTGATCGCAAAGATAAGGAGTAACGGAAATATCACCGACAACAATTGTTTTCTTATGCTCTAAAAAGCCAT
The DNA here is from genome assembly GCA_036310925.1 of Acutalibacteraceae bacterium. Classification (GTDB taxonomy): domain Bacteria; phylum Bacillota; class Clostridia; order Oscillospirales; family Acutalibacteraceae; genus UBA737. The sequence continues at coordinate 290,061 of JAXJQX010000001.1, read as the reverse complement.
ACGGCGCAATGGTCGGTACTTTCTTATATGTATCCGATGCTTGAATGATTTTCGCACTTTTTTCACCCATATACAATGGAATATCTTTATGAATGTGATAAGCAAGTCCAAGATGGTCGCCGTGATAATGAGAAATAAAAACAGCGTCATAGCCCTTATAATCAAACAAGCCTTTGATATCGGGAAGTGTTTTGTTCTTTTCATCATCAAGCTCAAGACCGATATCGAGCAGTATTTTTGTGTTTTCGGTGGAGATCTCTACGATGTTTCCACCGATTTGATTTTGACCTCGGTGTATATGAATATTCATATTATCACTTTCCTAAATTTGCTGAAACTAAATATGCAGTATACATTGTATTGATAACGGCAATAAGTTCTTTTATATCGGAGTTTGTTGTTACAGGCTTGTTTAATTTAACGATTATTTCTTGACCTTTTCCACTTGCAGAAACAAAACCTTTGTGTTTATTATTGATTAGTCCGGCAAACAGTTTTATCAGTTCCGCATATTTCTCTGGTGTAGCTTCTCCTTTTGGAAGGTTGCTGAAAAAAGTGCCTTTGTTAAGATAGAATTTCAGTTCTACGCCCTCTTTGGAATAATTCTCTCTTTGTAAAAGGGGCATCCTAAGAAAAAGGCCTTTATTTTTTGTTACAGTAGTATCATTATAAAAATCCACCACTTCAGTTTTTAAATTTAAACTAAAACAAGTCGGTTCTGCACCTTTATGTTCTACATCCGTTGCAGGATCACGAATAATCATATTACCGTTTTGCGATTGCCATACTTCAAGCGCATTTTTTAGTTTGTCTTCGAATTTTATTTTTGGAACAATATCCTTTGCTATCGCCAAGAATAAAACCACAACGACTAAAGTTCCAAAAATGTCTTTAATTCCACCTACAATCGATTCTGTAGAGAAGCCATTCAAAAGCATTTCTGCAACTGCGGCACCGATAGATATCAATGCAAAAACTCCGCCCAGGATTTTTTCTATAAAATCATTTCTTTCCATTTTTTATCCTCCAATGTGAATATATCTATTGCTTTGCTTAACTCTATTTTTGTCTGCTTACTCGTTGTTGTTAAAATACTTGCAGGAACAGAGCCATTCATTTTTCCAACTTCGTTTGAAAGGCTTTGGCTTCTCGGATTGTAGTCTGCCAATAAGAATAAAATTTCAACGCTTTTGATATCCGATTTTTGAATTGCCGTATCCGTTAGGCCGAGTGCTTTTTTCGCTTCGGAAATGTGACAAGCGGAATCAATCATTTCTTCAAGCAACTTTGAATCATTCAACACTTCACAGATATCCGCATAATGCTTTGATATTCCTGCATTGCCACCGATGGCACCTGTGCCGAATTTATTTTCCACAATCATCAGTTTACCGTTTGTAAACAGAAGCATATCAAGTCGCATACGGCGACCAATCTGATATTCAATATCAACGATTTCCGGATTGTTTACCAGCAAGCGATGTTGGTAATCTCGTTCTTCCTTTGGATGCTCATCAAACCAAGCATCCATTTCCTGCATCATCAAATGAAAATGCTTTTTATAACCGTCTATATCGTTGCTATGTAGATTATTCAGAAGTTCGAAATTTTTATTACCACCTTCATGTTTGCTATACTTTGCATCGAAGTGGAACGAATAACCTTTTGACTTTTGAGTGATCTTAAGTAGGTTGCCGCCTTTGTAATAGACATTGATATATCCGTTTCTGACTTCAAGGCTCAATATATTACGATTGTTTTTGACTTCGGTTAGAAAATATTCCAGATCTCCGAAAAGAAGATCACTAATAAATCGCGTATCAATATGCCTCATCAAATCCCTCCTGACAGATGATAAAATCATTATAACATCTTTTGAATAATATATCAATTCGTTTTGCCACAATAGATTTTCTCGCATCTATCTCGCATATTTCTCGCAAAAATTCGTGTGGTTTTCAAATTCTCGCAGAATGGGTGGACGTATTGCACATTTTAGGGACGGAGAGGGGCGGTGCGGTAGATACTGCCTTTTGCTCGAAATCATGATGCCCCTTGAGGGACGAGGGTTCGAATCCCTCCGTCTCCGCCAAAAATCCCGAATGCGTAAGCAATCGGGATTTTTACTTCTTACCTCTTCACTCTTCACTAAACTTGCCTTTGTGGCTTTGGTAAGTAATAAATCGAGTTCCTCGACACGCAGACGCGTAGTTGAGGTTCTTTTTTTTTGCGGTTTTTCCTCTCGCATCAAAGCGCTATCTAAATTGCACCCACAAGCCAAACGAAAAAGTCGCCTAAGGTTATCTTAGGCGGCTTTTTCGTTTGTATTATTCATTCTTTCAATATTCATTTAAGCGACTTTTTCAAATGAATATTGAATATTTAAGTCGCTTCGCTAATGATCACTTATCCATTATTGATACGAAATAGGAAAAATGATATCATCGAATTGTGAGGTAAAAATACCCATAACGGCAATCAAAGGAAAGAGCAAGGTGCTTTTTTCTTTAAACTAAAACCAAAAAGGTGATTGATATGGAAACTAAGCATTTTACCAAAAAATCAGCGATTATTTCGTCTATAGCTATTTTTACTGTTGTAGTTTATACGGTTGTTAATTACAATGTTAATTCTTCAAACTCTGCATTGGTGCGGGGATTCTGCCGGCACGGTCGATAAACTTTTTGGGACTTTTTGTAAGGTTCACCTTCATAATAGGTCCCGAACCTAAAAGTCCGCCGAAGTTTAGTTCTTCGCCCGTTTTTTTGCCGATAGCAGGAATAACCCTTACTGCGGTGGTTTTGGAATTGACCATACCGATAGCCGCTTCGTCGGCAATTATTGCCGAAATAACTTCTGCCGGTGTTTCGCCGGGACTTGCAATCATATCAAGTCCTACCGAGCAAACGGCGGTCATTGCCTCTAACTTTTCAAGCAAAAGGTCGCCCGAACGTGCGGCATCTATCATACCCGCATCTTCGGTTACGGGAATAAACGCACCCGAAAGTCCGCCGACGTAGGAGGATGCCATTACACCACCCTTTTTAACTGCGTCATTAAGCATTGCCAAAGCGGCGGTAGTGCCGTGCGTACCGCAGGTTTCAAGTCCCATTTCTTCCAAAATATGGGCAACCGAGTCACCTATTGCGGGGGTGGGGGCTAAAGAAAGGTCCACAATACCGAAAGGTACGCCGAGCCGTTTAGATGCCTCACTGCCCACTAACTGACCCATACGGGTAATTTTAAAGGCGGTGCGTTTAATAATTTCCGCAAGTTGACCTAAATCACCGTCAGGGCATTTTTTAAGTGCCGCCTGCACAACACCCGGACCCGATACACCGACGTGTATTACACAGTCCGGCTCGCCCACACCGTGAAAAGCACCTGCCATAAAGGGATTATCCTCCACCGCATTGCAAAATACAACCAATTTAGCACAGCCGATACACTCACGGTCGGCGGTGATTTCTGCGGTTTCACGGATAATTTCGCCCATAAGTTTTACGGCGTCCATATTTATGCCCGATTTGGTTGAACCGATATTAACCGAAGAACAAACATTGGTAGTTTCGCTTAAAGCCCTTGGGATAGAGCGGATAAGCGCTTCGTCCCCTGCGGAAAAACCCTTATGTACCAAAGCGGAAAAACCGCCGATAAAGTTTACACCGGTGGCATCTGCCGCACGCTGAAGTGTTTTGGCGTACATAACCGGGTCACCCCCCGAAGAAGCAATAATCATAGAAATAGGGGTTACCGAAATACGCTTATTTATAATCGGAATACCGTATTCACGTTCAATATCTTCTCCGACTTTTACAAGATTTCCCGCAAGACGTGTGATTTTGTTATAAATCTTTTCACACGCTTTTTCGGGGTCGGAATCACAGCAGTCAAGCAGAGATATACCCATAGTGATAGTACGTATGTCAAGATTTTCTTCCGAAATCATATTTACGGTTTCAAAAATATCGTTAATGTTTATCATTGGGAACGCTCCTTAAATTCTGTGCATTGAATTAAAGACATCTTCGTGCATAACACGAATGTCCAGTCCCTTTTTTTTGCCTAAATTTCTCATTTTTTCGGAATAATCGGCAAAAGAACAGTTTAATTCCTTAATATCGGTAAGCATTACCATTACGAATATATCTTGAATTACCGATTGGGTAATATCAAGTATATTTGCGTTACAATCTCTGCAAACCGCACTGACGTCTGCGGTAATTCCTACCGAGTCCTTTCCGATAACCGACACAACAGTTTTCATAAAATCAGTCCTTTTTAAATATAATAAGTTGATTTTAACACATTCTTTTAAAAATATCAATAAAAAAGACCGCCAAAAATGACGGTCTTTCTATATTAAAGGGGTGAATCGGTAATTTAAAGACATAACAGTTATGCCGCCGATAAGCAGGATACCCTTTTTAAACCCCTAATATATACTATTCGGTTTTATTCAATAGGTGTATTACGAATGAAAAGAACACCTAATGTATTTGCACCGCAATGGGAAGAAACAGTACAACCGGCACGGGTCATAAACACCTCTTTAAAGGGTGCGGCGTTTTTAACTTCATTAACAATTTCGTCAACCAAATCGGGGTCGCATCCTGCGTGGGTGACAAAAACACGGTCTAAATCAATGCCTTCGCCGTTTCCGATGCGCTCGGCAACATACTGTTTTAAAACTTCGCCGAATTTTCCCCGATATTTTTTGCCAACCCCCATTTTTCCGTTTTTAACTTCAATGCAGGGTTTTAGTTTCAAAAGGTTGGCACCCAACATTGCAACGGCGGAACAACGACCGCCTTTGTGGAGGTATTCCAAACTGTCAATAACAAACGAAGCATCAACACAAGGGGTAAGTGCATTGATTTTTTCCACAATTTCGGGAGCGGGCATACCGCTTTCGGCCATCTCTGCGGCGGCAATCATCAAAAGACCTATACCGGTACTGAGGTTTTGGGAGTCTATTACATATACATTTTCAAACTCTTTTGAAGCCAGAACCGAATTGTTGTAGGTAGAGGACATTTCCGAACTTATTGTAAAGTGAATAACCGTTTTTCCCGCTTCGGCAAAGGGTTTGAAAAAGTCAAGACAGTCACCCACATTAGTAGCGGCGGTTTTGGGTAATTCGCCTGTTCTTTTGTGGTGTTCGTAAATTTCGTCGGGAGTGATATCCACACCGTCAAAAAAGGTTTTGTCACCCAAATTCACGCCAAGCGGAAGGGTCTTTATGTTATATCGTTCACGAAGAGCGGGGCTTAAATCAGAAGTACTGTCACTTGTAATTACAATATTGTTAAGCATAATAACACTCCAAAAGTAATAATTTTTACTTATTATATCATTTTGTAACCGTTTTGGCAACCGAAAATTAAATTGTAATCAATTTGTCATTTGCGTTTATTTATATATGTGTTAAAATAGATTTGCAAATTAAAGGGAAAGGTGGTGGCAGAATGAAAATTAAGTTAAATAAAAACATTCTTGTTTATGCGGTTGTTGTATTGCTAACGGTTGCGCTTTCGGTTTCGTTTTTTGTTATCGGTGCTAAAAACAAAACCATTAAACAAAACAAGACCCAAATTACCGAAATTACAAAACAACTTGACGATGCTAAAAACCAAATAGCCGAAAAAGAAAAACAAAACGGCGAACTTAACCAAAAATTAGAACAGGCGCAAACCGAAAACGGTAATTTGCAGAAAGAAAACAACAATCTTAAAACAGAAATTGAAAAACTTAATGCCCAGAAATTGATTGAGGCGGAAAAGTTGACTGCTTTACAAAATTCGCCTCAATCGGTTTATCCTCCTGCCGATAAAGTCTGTTACCTCACCTTTGATGACGGCCCTTCGGACAATACTCTTAAAATTTTAGATATTCTTGATACCTTTAATGCCAAAGCCACCTTTTTTGTAATAGGCAGCAGCGGAAAACTTGACTATGTAAAGCAAATTCACGAACGGGGACACGTTGTGGGACTTCATTCCGATTCCCACAGGTATAACGTTATTTACAGCAGTACCGACGCTTATTTTGCCGATTTGGAGGCAATTTCAAACAAGGTTGAACAAATAATCGGAATAAAATCCAAAATAATGCGTTTTCCCGGTGGCGGCAGTAACGGGGTTAGTAAAAAATACTGTGTGGGGATTATGTCCCGTCTTACAAACCAAGTAAAATCCAAAGGTTACGCTTATTTTGACTGGAATGTTTCTTCGGGCGATGCCGAGCGTAACAACGTTCCCGCAACACAAATTGTTAACAATGTTTTAAATCAATCGGTCAATAAAAATTCAATTTGCGTACTAATGCACGATTCGGCGGCAAAAGGCACTACGGTTGAAGCGCTTCCCGCTATGCTGGACGGTCTTGCAAAAATGGGTTTCCGTTTTGAGGGACTTACCGAAAGCACCTACGGGTACTGCCATGCGGTTAATAACTGACTTGACAGTTTGCTTAAAAATATGTAGAATAGACAGGTAAAATTATTGGTAATTTTACCTGTTTTTTGTTAAGGGGTTTTTATGAAACACAAAATAAACTTTCATTTTATATACATTTTAATTTCGGCAATATTTTGGGGTACTGCCGGTATTTATGTAAGAACACTTTCTGCGACTTCTTTGTCCCAAATGGGAATAGTTTTCGGGCGTTCGTTTTTTACCGCTTTGATATTGGCGGTGTTAATAATTTTTAAAGACAAAAAGTATTTTAGGTTCAAGTTTAAAGATTTACCCTTGTTTATCGGTGCGGCGGTTTTCAGCATTATTCTTTTTAATTACAGTTATTACAAAACAATGAGTTTAACCTCGCTTTCGGTGGCGGCGGTGCTTTTATATACCGCACCGTTTTTTGTTGTAATACTTTCGGTTTTTTTATTTAAGGAAAAACTAACCCTTAAAAAGGTTTGCGCCCTTTTTGTTGCTTTTATCGGTTGTTTGTTTGTGACGGGGGTATTCGGCTCTAAAGAAAGACTTACACCGGTTGCAATATTGTTTGGGTTGCTTACGGGATTCGGTTACGCACTTTATACCATATTCGGCAGAATACTTATTGACAAAGGGTACAACACCTTTACAATCACCTTTTATACCTTTATGTTTTCCGCCGTTTTTTGTCTGCCTTTAATAAATGTAACAAATACGGTTTCGGTTTTGCTTTCTTCCGACACCGCACTGTTCACACTGATTTTAATGGCGTTGTTTAACACCGTAATACCCTATATTTTCTACACAAAGGGACTTTTAGGGGTCGAGGCGTCGGTAGCGCCTATTATTGCCACGTTAGAGCCGGTGGTAGCAACCGTTACGGGTATTTTAATTTACGGCGAAAAATTAACCCTTTCGGGTTTTTTCGGAATAGTGCTGGTACTCGGTTCTGTGCTTATTTTAAACTTAAGGGTGAAAAGTTATGAAAATTAAGGCAAACGCTAAGGTAAATTTAGGGCTTGCGGTTTGCGGAAAACGGCAGGACGGTTACCACTTAATAGATACCGTTATGCATTCGGTAGGAATTTACGATTTGGTTGAAATAGAAAAAGCAGACAGTATTTCGGTTTTTTGCAGTAATGCCGATATTGAAGAAAAGGATAATATTGCCCTTAAAGCTGCCAAACTGTTTTTTCAAAAAACAGGTATTTCGGGCGGATGCAAAGTAAAAATAGAAAAAAACATACCTACCTGTGCAGGAATGGGCGGCGGCAGTGCAGATGCGGCGGCGGTGCTTGTTGGTCTTAACAGTTTATACAACGCCAAACTAAATGAGCAAACCCTTTGCGAAATGGCGTTAACACTCGGCGCAGACGTACCGTTTTTTATTAAAGGCGGTTGCAAGCGGGCAGAGGGGATAGGCGAAATTTTGACCGACTGCAAACCGCTTTGTAAAGGGTATTTTGTGCTTGCAAAGGCGGATAAAAAGCCGTCCACAGCCGAAATGTACCGCATAATAGACAGCAAAGAACCGATTAAGGCAGATACCGAAAAAGTTATAGGGTATATAGAAAAAAACGATTTAAAAATGCTTGGAAAAAACCTTGCCAATGCTTTTGAAACGGTTTGGGAGCAAAGCAGTTTAAAGGAAAAAATGAACCGTTTTTCACCCCTTGCGGTATCACTTACGGGAAGCGGACCTACATTTTTTGCTTTATATGAAGATTACGAAAATGCGGGCAGATTATTAGAAGAACTGAAAAAACAAAATATTGAATGTTTTATAGCGGAGCCAAAACCTTTTGCATTGGAAATTGAATAAAATTTAAAACTCCTGCCAATATTCTTTATAGAAAAGGACAAGGAGTTTTATTTATGACAAAATTTAAATTATCCCTATTATTCGGGCTGATAAGCGCTATACTTTTATCGGTTTCAAATTTTAATGTTAAGTGCGAAGATTTACGCCAAAATGTTTTGCGGTTACATATTATCGCAAATTCGGACTCTAAAGAAGACCAAGATTTAAAACTTTTAATAAGGGACGAAATATTAGCAAAAACTTCCGATTTATTTTTAAACACCGAAAATCTTGATGATGCCGAAGAAAAGGTCCGAAGTTCGTTACCTCTGTTAAACGAAATCGCAAACAATGTTATTAAACAAAACGGGTTTAGTTATGAAGCCGAAGCAGAAATAGGCAACAGTTATTTCGGCACAAGGGAATATGAAGATTTCACACTTCCTGCAGGGTATTATCCCGCACTTATTATTAAATTAGGAAAAGCCGAGGGAAAAAACTGGTGGTGCGTGGTTTTCCCGAGTGTGTGTATCCCTGCCGCCTCAAAAGGGGATTTAAGCGACACGGTAAATTCACAGTCTGCAACCATTGCAAAGCAAAGTTCACATTATGTTATGCGATTTAAAACGGTGGAAATTTACGAAAAAATAAAAAAATTTGTAAATAAATAAAAAATGCTTGCAATTTATAAAAGTTTATGGTATTATTATTTGGCTAACGAGATTGAAAGGAGTGACAACGATGAAGCAAGGAATTCATCCTGAGTATGAAAAGGTAACAATTAAGTGCGCTTGTGGTGCGGAATTTGAAACACGTTCTACAAAGAAAGATATCCGTTTGGATATTTGCTCTAAATGTCATCCGTTCTTTACCGGTAAGCAAAAATTGGTTGACACCGGTGGACGTGTTGATAGATTTAATAAGCGTTTCAACATTACAAAATAATTACCTTATCCGCAGCCGTAAAGCCGGTTGCGGATTTTTTTAGTAAAGGCAGGTGTTTTTTTGGAAAGTTATTTAACGGTATTCGGCGAAAATACAAGCGAATTTACCGAAAAACGTTCCCGTTTTATAGCAACCTTGCGTCATTGCGAAACCGAAAGCGAGGCAAATGATTTTATAAACGAAATGCGTTCAAAGTACTGGGACGCTAAACATAACGTATTCGCCTATTCGGTATCGGGCGGTTCGCTTTGCCGCTTTTCGGACGACGGCGAACCCCACGGAACGGCGGGTAAACCTATGTTAGACGTGATAACGGGCAGCGGTATTACAAATATTGCGGTAGTTGTAACACGTTATTTTGGGGGTGTTTTGCTCGGTACGGGCGGTTTAGTCAGGGCTTATTCAAAGTCGGTACAGGACGTTTTGCAAAAAAGCGATGTTTACATAATGCTTCCTTGCACTTCGCTTGAAATTGAGTGCCCCTATTCCGACCACGCACGGCTTTTAAAACTGATTGAATCTTTTGACGGAAAGGTTGACACTACCGAGTTTACCGATAAAGTTAAGGTAATCTTTTCGCTTAAAAGCGAATTTTTAGAGGATTTTTCAAAAAAACTTTGCGAAACCTTCAGCGCAACCCTTGAAACTGCCGAAATAGGAACAAAATTAACTCCTTTTAAAAAATAATAAAGGAATTACCCGAATATTTACTAATAATATAATAGGGAGGCGAATAATGTGGAACTGCCGAGAATTATAACCGAAAGACACGAAAAAATTATTCTTTGCGAAAATGCGGCTTTCAGTGCTTTAAGCAAAGGACGTAAAATTGCGGAAGAAAAGTGCAATTTGCGAACCGATTATCAGCGTGACCGTGACCGCATTATTCACTCAAAGGCGTTTAGGCGGTTAAAGCACAAAACCCAGGTGTTTTTATCCCCCGAATCCGACCATTACAGAACACGGCTTACCCACACTTTGGAAGTTTCCCAAATTGCACGGACTATGGCACGGGCATTACGGCTAAACGAAGACCTTACCGAAGCGATAGCCCTGGGGCACGATTTAGGTCACACCCCTTTCGGACACGCTGGCGAACGTGCGTTGGACAAACTATTGTCCTTTCCGTTTACGCATTATATGCAAAGCGTACGTGTATGCGAAGAACTTGAAAAGGACGGCAAGGGACTTAATTTAACCTATGAAGTGCTTAACGGTATTAAGTGCCACACAAGGGGCGAATATTCAGAAACGCTTGAGGGTAGGTTGGTACGCTTTGCCGATCGGATTGCCTACATAAATCACGATATTGACGATGCTATAAGGGCGGGTGTAATAAGTGAAGACGATATACCGAAAGATATTGCCGAAAATTTAGGGTCTACCAAAAGTCAAAGAATAACTTCGCTTGTAACATCTATTGTGGATAACAGCGGTAAAGATATAGTAATGGACGAAAAAACCGAAAAATACTACACACTTCTTCACGAATTTTTGTTTGAAAAAGTTTACCAAAACCCCGTTGCAAAGTCGGAAGAAGCAAAGGTAGAGGGTATTGTAGAAGGACTTTTCGATTATTATTCAAAAAATCCCGAAAAATTAACGGGCGAATACAAAAAAGTTTTGGAAAAAGAGGGTACAGAGCGGGCGGTAGCCGACTATATTGCCGGTATGACCGACCATTACGCTATAAGCGTTTATTCGGATATTTTTATACCGAAATCTTGGAATATTTAAAGGCAGGTGAGAAAAGTGGCAATACCCGAGGAGGTTATAAACGAAATTAAATACCGCAACGATATTGAAACGGTAATTTCCCAATATGTTACCCTAAAGCGCAGGGGCAAAAACCTTGTGGGACTTTGCCCTTTTCACAACGAAAAAACTCCGTCTTTTACAATTTATCCCGAAAACGGCTCGTTTTACTGTTTCGGTTGCGGTGCAGGCGGAGATGTAATTACCTTTATCGGACTTACCGAAAACCTTGACTATATTGAATCGGTAAAACTTTTGGCGGAAAAAAGCGGTGTGGTACTGCCGCATGACGGATACGATAACTCAATGCAAAACCTTAAAAACACGGTGTATGACATTAACCGTGAAACCGCTAAATTTTTCCACGCATATTTAATGAGTGAAGACGGTAAATGGGCGTTGGATTACCTTTTAAACCGAGGACTTTCCATTAAAACGATTAAGCATTTCGGGTTGGGTGCCGCACCGGACAGTTGGGATATGCTTATAAACCACCTGAAATCCAAAGGTTACACCCTGTCGCAAATGTATACGGCGAATGTTGTAGGTAAAAGTGACCGTGGCGGATATTATGACAGGTTTAGAAAACGTGTAATGTTTCCTATAATAAATATTAGGGGAAATGTTGTGGCGTTCAGCGGCAGAGCAATGCCCGAAAACGAAAAAAAAGGCGGTAAATATGTAAACACCGCAGACACACCGGTTTTTAAAAAAAGCGAAAACCTATTCGGTATAAACTTTGCTAAAAACCATTGCAGCGAACAACTTATTTTGGTGGAGGGGAATTTAGACGTTATTTCACTTCATCAGGCGGGTTTTTGCAATGTTGTAGCACCGCTCGGCACGGCATTTACAAACGAACAAGCCGGCTTAATTTCAAGATACACCAAAGAAATAGTACTTATGCTTGACGCCGATGCCGCAGGGAAAAAAGCGATAAAAAGGGCGTCTTCCATACTTGAAAATTCGGGACTTTCGGTAAAGGTGGTAGTAATACCCGACGGTAAAGACCCCGATGAATATATAAGAAAAAACGGAGCGGACAGGTTTAGGGGACTGCTAAACGGTGCGGTAAGCGATATTGAATATAAACTGCTTACGGCGGCAAACGGAATTTCTTTAGAATCGGACGACGGCAAGATTAAGTATTTGGGTGTGGCGGCGGAAATTATTGCCGAAACCGACGATGTTATGACAAGGGACATATATATCGGAAGATTAAGCGAAAAATACGGTGTTTCACGCACGGCACTCACTTCAAAGGTGGATGACCTGAGAAAGAAAAACCGCAGAATAAAACAAAAACAGGAAATAGGCAACATTATTCACCCTAAATTTACAAAGGACGACGTAAACCCCGAAAGGAGAAATTCGCTAAAGGCGACGGCGGCGGAGGAAACCTTGATTGCCGTGCTTTTGCAACACCCCGATTTTTATTCCTACGCAAAGGAAAAACTGCCGCAGGATAAGTTTGTGACTTCGCTTAACAAACGCATTTACGGCATAATTTGCGAAACATTGGACCAAGGCAGAAATTTGGATATTTCGGTATTTGCCCAAAAATTACTGCCAAGCGAAGTAGGGTATTTAGTATCCCTTCAAAACGGCGATAAAGCGGGAAATAACCCGAAAACCGTATTAAAAGACTGTATTGAGGTAATATTAAAAGAGAATATGCTTTTAAATTGCTCTCAACCTAAGGATTTGTCGGTAGAAGACTGGGCAACAAAATTACAGGATATTATAAACAACAAAAAAGCAGATTAAAAGCAGAATGGAGAATAACAATGGCTGACGCAAAAAAAGACGAAAAATTGGTAATAGGTGAAACCGAAACAGTGGAATTTGAGGAAAGAGCGGAAACTTTGGACGATATTGAAAACGCTCCCGAAGATTTGGAAGAACTTTTTTCCGAACCTCCGATACTTGACCTTGATTTTGACGAAGAACCCACCGAAGAGGAATTAAGGGATGTTGACGTTGAACAGATTACCGATGATATTTCGCTTGATAATATTTCGCTTGATGACCCGGTTAAGGTTTATTTGCGTGAAATAGGCAGAGTTCCGCTTTTGTCTTCCGAAGAAGAAATTGAACTTGCCGTGAAGATAAGCGAGGGTAACCAGTACGCCAAACAACGCCTTACCGAAGCAAACTTAAGGTTGGTTGTAAGTATTGCCAAAAAATACGTAGGACGGGGTATGTACTTCCTTGACCTTATTCAAGAGGGTAATGTAGGGCTTATAAAAGCGGTTGACAAATTTGACTATACCAAGGGCTTTAAATTTTCCACCTATGCTACTTGGTGGATAAGACAAGCCATAACCCGTGCTATTGCCGACCAAGCAAGAACCATTCGTATTCCCGTTCATATGGTTGAAACCATTAACCGCCTTAAAAAGGTGCAAAGCCAACTTTTGCACGAAAACGGTTTTGAACCCAGCGAAGAACTTATTGCCGAAAAAATGCAACTTTCGGTTGAACGTGTAAGGGAAATTATGCGTGTGGCACAGGAACCCGTTTCAATGGAAACCCCCATAGGTCCCGAAGAAGATTCCCGCCTTATGGACTTTATCCGTGATGAGGACGCATTAGCACCCGATGAAGCGGCACTTAAAACCATTACCAATGAGGATATCGACGGTGTGCTTAAAACATTAACCCCACGTGAAGAAGCGGTTATCCGTCTGCGTTTCGGTCTTTTGGACGGCAGATGCCATACCCTTGAAGAAGTGGGTTCGGAATTTAATGTTACAAGGGAACGTATAAGACAAATTGAAGCCAAAGCGTTAAGGAAACTGCGTCACCCTGTACGCAGTAATAAATTTAAGGACAGATAGGAATAAAAAGTATGCAAATTTCATATAAAACTAACGGAGTATGTGCAAGAAGAATTTTTGTGGACGTGCAGGACGGCATTGTAAAGGACGTTAAGTTTGAAGGAGGCTGCAACGGCAATACAAAGGGTGTTGCAACACTTGTTATCGGTATGAAAGCCGACGACGTTATTGAAAAACTGAAAGATATTAAGTGCGGATTTAAAAATACCTCCTGCCCCGCACAGTTGGCAGAGGCATTAAAGCAGGCAAAGGGTGAATAGAATTGTTTTTGGATGAAGATATTAAAATCGCAGGGGACAGACCGTCGCTTGATGTTAAGAAAAATTTAAGCGAACAAACCTCCGAAAAACCGCATAGTGATGAAGTTTACAATAACGCAAAACTATGGGGTGTGCTTGTTGCGGACGAATTTTTAAAAGAATCCGAACAGGAATGTCAAGATTTTAATATGCTTATTCAAAAACGGCTTTTGCTTTCCTTTACGGCTACAATCGGATTTGAAACTTACTGTTCGGACGATTCGCTTTGCGGTGTGGCACAAAAAAGTTTTATAGACCGCATTAAAACCGTAAACAGCGAAATTTACAAAACAAGCAGCGACACAGGCGCTTTTTCCTTTTACTATTTGGCTTTCCGCCGAGGGGGAGATATTGAAAGACGTGTGGGACAAACCTTTGCAATGCTTTGCTCGCACGACGGTGACCCTGTTTACCAAGAACTCGGCGAAGCGGTTTATTGCTGGTTTTTGTCGGTAGTTAAAAAATATGCTTTACAACTTAATATAAACTAACATACAACCTCCTTTTGTTTCATATTTTGGAATGAAAGGAGTAGTTTTTATGCCTACAATATATTTAAGCCCTTCTACCCAAGAATTTAACCCCTATTCGGGCGGAGGTAACGAAGAATACTATATGAATCTTATTGCCGATGCTATGGAACCGTATTTGGCGGCAAGCGGAATACAGTTTGTAAGGAATACACCCGAAATGACGGCGGCGTCTTCCATTTCCGCTTCAAACAGCGGAGTTTATGATTTGCATTTGGCACTTCATTCCAACGCAACCGCTTCGGGTGACGGAGCGGCAAGGGGAAGCGAAGTTTACTATTTTCCGTCTTCAGGCAGCGGTAAACGGTTTGCCGATATTTTGGCGGGAAATTTGCAAACCATATACCCTTTGCCGAATATGGTGAAAACCGTCCCCACAACCTCGCTTGGGGAAGTGGCACGGGTTAAAGCACCGGGGGTGCTTGTGGAGGTTGCTTACCACGATAACCCCCAAGACGCAAACTGGATAAGGAATAATATAGACCTGATTGCTAAAACTATTGTTTTGTCACTTACCGAATATTTCGGTATACCCTTTAATATGCCCACACCCATTACGGTTGCAAGCGTTGCCACAAACGGCGGAAATCTGAACGTAAGAACAAGACCGTCGCTTGACGCTTTTATTGTGGGAAGAATACCTAACGGAAGCGAAGTTACGGTTTATGCAACCTTGCCGGACTGGAAACTTGTGGGATATAACGGCATTGTGGGGTATGTAAGCAGTAGATTTATCCAATCTTAACTTGACACTAAGAGTTAAATATAGTAGGATATAAGATGTAAAAAATATGGAAGTAATGAATAATGAATAAATACAAAACTTTGGTTTCAAATACTGCTTTAATAAGTTTGGGTACTTTCGGTTCTAAACTTTTGGTGTTTTTAATGGTGCGTTTTTATACGGGCTATTTAACCACATCGCAGTACGGCACTTCGGACCTTATTACCCAAACCGCAAACCTTTTATTGCCCATAATTTCACTTGGAATAACAAACGGTGTTTTCCGCTTTGCTATGGACTGTGAATGTGATAAAAAGTCGGTTTTTTCCTGCGGTTTGTTTTCTATAACTTTGGGCGGTTTGATGTTTTCGGTAATCGCCCCGCTTTTACTGCTTGTAAAACAGTTTCACGGTTATATTTGGCTTATTGTAATTTATACAATGGCTTCGTGTTACCATTCGCTCTGCTCGCAGTATATAAGGGCGATTGGCAAAACCGCATTTTTTGCGGTTCAGGGCATTGTTAATACCTCGCTTGTGATATTGCTTAATATACTGTTTTTAGCGGTTTTCGATATGGGCGTTATCGGGTATGTTTTGTCGGTTGTATTGGCGGACGGTTTTTCGGCTTTGCTTATTTTCTTTAAAGAAAAACTTTGGCGGCAAATTACCCTTAAAATTGACAAAACCGTCCTTAAAAATATGCTTTTATACAGTATTCCGATGATTCCCACCACTATTTTTTGGTGGGTTACCAGCGTTTCGGACAGATATATGGTAAGCGGTTTTATCGGAACGGAAGCCAATGGTATTTACGCCGTTTCATATAAAATTCCAACCTTTTTAACCCTGCTTTCCACCGTGTTTATGCAGGCGTGGCAGTTTTCCGCCGTTGCCGAAAAAGAAAACGGGGAAAAGGAGCATATCGAATTTTTTTCAAAGGTTTGGGGTTCGTTCCAAAGCGTTATGTTTTTGGCGGCAAGTGTTATAATTGCTTTTTGTGTGCCGGTTATTAAGATTCTTACAACGGCTCGCTATTATGCGGCTTGGAAATATATTCCGTTGCTTGCCGTTTCAATGGTGTTAAGCAGTTTTGCCAACTTTATGGGTTCGGTTTATGTGGTGGAAAAACGCAGTAAAAATTCTTTTTTAACAGCAATGTTGGGTGCTGTACTTAATATTATTTTAAACTTACTGCTTATTCCCACCGTTTTGGGGGTTCAGGGTGCTGCAATAGCCACCTTTGCAAGTTATTTTGCAATATTTATAATAAGGGCTTTAAATGCACGTAAATATATTCCGTTCAAACTCTATTTGCCCCGTGTTATGCTTAATACCGCCGTGGTTTTGGTGCAAAGTGTATTTATGGTACTGTCTCTTAAATTTTATATACCCGTTCAGGTTGTTTGCGGGGTAGTACTGCTTGTTATTAACCGTAAATTTATAATGACTTTTTTGATAAAAATTTTACCGTTTTTCAAAATCAAAAGGAGAGCGAAATGAACTTTCTGTGGAAAACCCTTTGGGGTAAAATTGTAATGACTTTTTTAATTTCAATGGTTCCTATTGTGGAATTAAGAGGGGCGTTACCTATTGCAACAGGTGCGGGACTTGACTGGAGAATTGCAATACCCGTTGCGGTTGTGGGAAATATGCTTCCCGTGCCGTTTATAATTATTTTTATTAAAAAGATTTTCGCTTTAATGCGTAAAATGAGCAATAAACTTGACAAGTTTGTAACAAAAATGGAAAACAAAGCGTTCAGCAAGCGTGATGTTATTGATAAATACGGCCCTTGGGGACTTTATCTTTTTGTTGCAATTCCGCTTCCCGGTACAGGTGCGTGGACGGGGTCGCTTATTGCCGCAATGCTTGATATCCCGCTTAAAAAAGCATTCCCCGCAGTAGCGTTGGGGGTTATAAGTGCGGGCATTATTGTGTCGTTTATTAGTTACGGCGCAGCAGCGCTTATATTTTAATTTTGCAATTTAACGGTTGACAATTTTTTTGTTTGGTGTTATAATTTTCTTGCAATTAGGGAGCTGGATGAAACTTCGGCTGAGAGGAAGTCCGTTTTGTACTATGACTTCGACCGATAACCTGATGCCGATAATGCGGCCGTAGGGAAATACAGTGTTGTATTGCCACAGGTGTATTGCCTGTGGTTTTTGTTTTTTGTGTTTCTAAAGGGTGATTGCAAAAACAAAAAAGGAGATATAAAAATGAAGGAAAATTCAAAAAAATCGATTTACAAATTGTGTGAATCGGCAGTGCTTGTAGCACTTTCAACCGCACTTATTTGGGTAAAATTTGAAATAGGTGCTTTCGGTGGCTCTATTGACTTTGTAATGATACCGCTGTTTATCATCGCTTACCGCAACGGTTTGGGCTACGGTATTGCAAGCGGTCTTGTCTTCGGCTTTATTAAATGCTTAATCGGCGGCGGTATTGGTTGGGGATTGCCTTCGGTTCTTTTGGACTATGTTTTGGCTTACGGTGCTGTGGGTATTGCCGGTATATTTAAAAGAAAAAGTTGGGCTATAGAACTTTCAACCTTTATCGGCTGCGTTGCAAGATTTTTAGTTCACTTTATAAGCGGTGTAACAATTTATATGATAACCGCACCTACCGAAATTGAAAGCATCGGCGTAACATTCTCAAACCCGGTACTTTACTCGATTGTTTACAACGCAATTTATATGTTGCCCAATACCGTAATTGCCGTTGTTGTTATGGCTCTGCTCAGAAGTCCTTTAAAAAGATTATGTAAAAAATTCTAATCAAACCCCCGATGTAACCGTAAAATTTGCATCGGGGGTTAAAATTTGTCACATATAACAAAAAAGAAATAAACCACACTCCTCTTGTGTTATACTTTAAAAAAGTTTTTTAATTCAAAAACCGCCCATTTCCCTTAAAATTGAGGTTAATAGACGGCGGTTGAAATATTCATAATTTTGATATATAATAGAAAAACAAATCGGTATTTTCGGAGTGGGTGTAGATTATGGATAAAGAACGATTTGAAAAGCAGATTGCTTTTATTTTAGAATCTGACAAAGAGAAAAGTATCGTGCGTCAAACTCATTTGAGTGGGCATGGGAGACGGGAGAACGATGCCGAGCATGCCTGGCATATGGCAATGATGATTTATTTGCTAAAAGAGTATTCTAATGAAGAAATTGATGTCACCAAGACAATGATGATGGCTCTGATACATGATATTGTCGAAATTGATGCAGGAGATACATACGCTTACGATACAGATGGACTGAAAACTCAGAGAGAACGAGAGGAAAAGGCGGCTGAACGAATTTTCGGGTTGCTTCCGAATGACCAAAAAGAGGAATTGCATAGATTATTTGAAGAATTTGAAGCGTATGAAACTCCCGAATCCAGATTTGCCCATGCGATGGATAATCTTCAGCCATTATTGCTAAACAATTCAAATGATGGCGGTGATTGGAGGAAACATGGCGTTACAAAGTCTCAGGTGATGAAAAGGCAAATTAAAACAGAATTAGGTTCTAAGGAAATTTGGAAATACACCAAAAAAATCATTGAGAAAAATGTTAAAAAAGGTAATATCCAAGATAAATAAGAAATCCAAAAATTACGGTTTGTAAAATCTTAATAATCAAAGACCGCTTACGTCGTGTAGGCGGTCTGTTTGTAACAGATAAAAAGCGAAGAAGTGAAAAGTAAATCCCCAAAGGCGTATTCCTTTGGGGATTTGGCGTTCCCGAGAGGATTCGAACCTCCGACCTACCGCTTAGGAGGCGGTCGCTCTATCCGGCTGAGCTACGGAAACATTTTATGGTTGACAAATTGTAACACAAGTAAAATTATACAAGGGTTTTACCGTAATGTCAACCATATTATCTAAAAAAGTACTGTAAAAAACAGTTTACTGAATACTCAAATTTATTAAGAATTACTTTAAATCTTTAACCGATGGGTTATTGATGATTTTTCCGTTTTCCGAAAATCTTGAACCGTGGCAAGAGCAGTCCCAGGTGCGTTCGTATTTGTTCCACCTTAAAGCACAACCTAAATGGGGACAGCGCTTTGGAAAAGGGTTTGCAAAGTTTATAACCGTTTCACCCAAATTTGCAAAAAGTTGCGGTTCTAAAATACTGCGTGACGGGTTAAAAAGTTTTTCGTATTTATTCTTTTTACCACACAGCATATCACACAAAATTTCAGCCGAAATCATAGAAGTAGTCATACCCCACTCGTTAAACCCTGTAGCAACGAAAATGTTCGGTGTGTTTTTACTGTATTTGCCGATGTAGGCAATACTGTCAAGCGTCATACAGTCTTGGGTTGACCAGGCATATTTTTCCTTTGCCTTTGGGAAAGTTTTCTTTACAAAATCTCTAACCGTTTTAAAGCCGTCCTTAATATGCCCCGTTCGGTGGTCGCCGCCGCCCACAATTAAAAGGTTTTTGTAATTTCTAAAGTAATAACCGTTCTTTCGGTCTACAAATGTGCCGTGATACTGCCCTGCATTTTCAAGCGCCAAAACATAGGACTTTTTTTGATACATTTTGGTAAAATACAGACCGTGGGCATTTATTATTGGAAAATGCGTACAAATAATAACACGTTTTGCAAAAATTTTACGGTTGCCGCAATGGGCGGTAGTACCCTCGATTTTGTCTATTTTTGAGTTTTCGTATATATTAAGATTTTTTGCAATACCGTAAACAAATTTAAGCGGATGAAACTGTGCCTGCATGGGAAAACCGATGCAGACTTTGCTTTTAAGCGGCAAAGATATTTTTTCCACCGACTTTACGTTAAACCCAAGTTTTTCGATTACCGAATATTCGTGTTGAAGCGCCTTGTCGTTTATTTCGGAATATTGGTAAGACGCGCAAATTTCAAAATTGCAAGGAATTTCGTTTGCAAGTTTTCGGTATTCGGTTATTGCCTCTAAATTCGCATCTAAATACAGTTTGGCATATTCTTCGCCGTATTCTCTTATTAACCTGCCGTAAAGAATATCGTGCTGTGCCGAAAGCACGGCGGTGGTTCGGGCGGTTGTACCGCTGCCGATTTCTTTTGCCTCGCAAAGAATGTAATCGGTGTTGGTTTTGGATAAATAGTAGGCACAAAGAATACCCGCCATTCCGCCGCCCACAATCAAAACGTCGGTTTTCATATCTTGTGAAATTTTTGGAAAATGTATGGGTTTGCAGGTGTCCTGCCAAAGTGTGGCTTGCATTATATCAACTCCTAAAAATATAATGCCCAAAATCAACAAAAAGCGATATTGCAAAATTTTTTAAAATATGCTAAAATAATTAAAAATATGTAAAGGGGTAGTTTTAGTGACTAAAGATATTACGTTGGTAGTAATGGCGGCAGGTATGGGAAGCCGTTTTGGCGGACTTAAGCAAATTGAACCCGTTGGCAAAAATAACGAAGTTTTGCTTGATTTTTCGGTTTATGATGCGGTAAAAGCCGGATTTACAAAGGTTGTTTTCGTAATTAAGCACGCTATTGAGAAAGATTTTAAAGCAATTATCGGCAAACGGATTGAAAAAATGGTAGAGGTTGAGTACGTTTTTCAGGAAAATGATGTTTTGCCCGAAAACTTTGTTTGCCCCGAAGATCGTGTTAAACCCTGGGGAACGGCACACGCAATTCTTTGTTGCAAAGATGTTGTAAAAGAGCCCTTTGCGGTTGTTAATGCGGACGATTTTTACGGACGATCGGCATTCAAAAAAATTGCCGATTTTTTAAAACAGAAAACAAAGGATTACTGTATGGTCGGTTTCCGTCTTGTTAATACTTTAACCGAAAACGGCTATGTTTCCCGCGGTGTTTGCGAAATTAAGGATAATAAGTTATCGTCGGTTACCGAACGCACCAAAATTGTTGACTGCAAATATACCGAGGATGACGGCGAAAGTTGGATCCCCATGTCACCCGATACGGTTGTTTCTATGAACCTTTGGGGATTTATGCCGGATATTTTCGGGTATATTGAAGACGGATTTAAGGAATTTTTAAGTAAAAACATAAATGTTCCAAAGTCGGAATACTACCTGCCAAGCGTAGTATCTTCGCTTATTGAAAAGGGCGAAAAACAGGTAGAAGTACTAATAGCCGAAGATAAGTGGTACGGCGTTACATATAAAGAAGACAAGCAAAATGTTGTTGATGCTATCGGTGCTATGGTTGATGCCGGTATGTACGAAAATCTGTAGGTAGAGAAAAATGAAGTTAAAGAAAAGCAAGTTTTTTGAGGAATTTAAAACTTTTATTATGCGCGGTAATGTGCTTGATATGGCAGTAGGTGTTATCGTTGCAAGCGCATTCACCAAAATCACCACCAGTCTTGTAAATGATGTTTTTATGCCGTTTATCGGTTGGATTATCGGCGATATTGACCTAAACGCTTTAAACATTGTTTTGGCAAAAGCCGTGACCGACGCTAACGGTGCGGTGGTTAAACCCGAAGTGGTTATCGGTATAGGCACATTTATTTCAACGGTTATTGACTTTGTTCTTATTGCATTTATTGTCTTTTTGGTTATTAAACTAATGGCAAAAGCAAAGGAAATTGCGGAAAAGAACAAGAAAAAAGAGGAAGAAACAGTACCGGAAGAACCCAAAGGTCCTACTACCGAAGAACTGTTAGCAAAAATTCTTGAAGAAATCAAAAAAGATAAATAAGAAAGGCCGCTTTTGCGGTCTTTTATTTTTTGAAAATGCAAGTGAAATTTGTCGAAACAAAAAATATTTTTAAAGTTTATTGTTTATACATAACGGTAATAATTACTTTATACGGAGGTAAAGTTATGTATAACAAAGTTTTTATTTGCGGGGTAGACACTTCAAAATTGCCGGTGTTAAAGGAGCGGGAAAAAGAAGAACTCTTGAAAGAAGTGAAAAACGGTAGCAAAACGGCAAGGGAAAAACTTATAAACGGGAACCTGCGGTTGGTTTTAAGCGTTATACAGCGTTTTACCGCAAGGGGTGAAAACCTTGATGATTTGTTTCAAGTTGGTTGCATAGGGCTTATTAAGTCAATAGACAATTTTGACGTAGCACAAAATGTTAAATTTTCAACCTACGCTGTTCCGATGATTATTGGCGAGATTAGAAGATATTTAAGGGACAATAACCCGATAAGGGTGAGCCGTTCTATTAAAGATACGGCATATAAGGCAATGCAGGTCAAGGAACGGCTTATTGCCGAAAAACAAACCGAACCTACGGTAGAGGAAATTGCAAAAGAACTGCAAATTCCCGCCGCCGAGGTGGTTATAGCACTTGAAAGCATTGTAAGTCCGATGTCGCTTTACGACCCCGTTTATTCCGATGGGGGAGATACAATATATGTGCTTGACCAAGTGGGGGATAATAATGACGATAATAACTGGCTTGCCGAAATATCTTTTCGTGAGCAAATTAAAAATTTAAGCGAAAGGGAAAAGAATATTCTGACATTAAGGTTTATGCAGGGTAAAACACAAATGGAAGTATCGGAAGAAATAGGTATTTCCCAAGCACAGGTTTCCCGCCTTGAAAAGAGTGCGCTGGAAAGAATAAAATCATAAATAAAAACGGCAGAAGCAAAATCGCTTCTGCCATTTTTTGTTGTTATTTACGTTTTAAAAGTTCGATTATTTCTCCGTTTTGGGTAAGAATATGTCCCATTCCGTAAAGAATAAACAGATTTATAAGTGAAATTACCAAACCGAGAATTAAAATTGCTACCGAAACCACTAAAAATATAGTGTCTATAAAGTAAAGCAGAACGGCAACCGCAATAAATGCAAGCAAAACAGCGATTGATACAATAAAGGAAATTATTTTAACTATTTTGTCAATGTTGCTTATCCTGAAAGAATCGGTGATTCGGGTTAAAAGATTCGGTTTTTGCTCCGACACTTCCTGTTCCTCCGGTTCGGTTATGATTTCAAAAGGAGAATCGTTTTTGCTCATAAAAACACCTCGTTAAATCTTTTTTACACCAATATTAACTGTTTCGCCGTTGATATCCCATTCCTTAACAAAACCGGTGGGTGCGGTATTATTTAGTGAATCCGCCAAAGTGTCACCCGCAATATCAGACTTGTATTTAAGTGCAATATCGGTAACCGTTTGACTACCCGAAATGGTAATTTCAATATGGTCGGTTACGTTAAATCCGGCCTCTTTACGCATGGTTTGGATTTTGCTGATAAGTTCCCTTACAAACCCTTCGGCTATCAGTTCGTCGGTAAGAACGGTATCAAGCGCTACGGTAATGCCATTGTCGCTTAATGTGAAGAAACCTTCTTTTTGAACGGCGTCAATAAGCAAATCTTCAGTTTGCAGTTCAATATCGCCCGAAGAAAGGGTTAAAACAAGTTTGCCGGTTTGGTCTAATTGCTTTTTAGCGGCGTTGCCGTCAATACTTGCCAAAGCAGTTCTTATTTCGCCCAACTGCTTGCCGTATTTAGGTCCTAATGTTTTAAGTTGGGGTTTAAAGGTGTAGGTGACAAAATTGTCAACCTCGCCCGTAAAATCAACCTTTTTAACATTAAGTTCTTCCTTAATAATATCGGTATAGGTTTCTTCCAACTCGCCGTCAAGTTTAACGTACATAACATTAAGGGGTTGGCGGTTTTTGCGTGAAGAACCGTTACGTGCGGCACGTCCCAAAACAACAATTTCAAGCACTTTTTCCATTTGCTCTTCAAGTTTTGTGTCAATAAGAGTTTCATTAACCTCGGGGAATAAGCAAAGGTGAACACTTTCCGGTGCGGTTTCATCCACACTTCTTACAAGGTTTTGGTAAATATTTTCCGCCATAAACGGAATCATAGGAGCGGCGGTTTTTGCGGTTGTAACAAGTGCGGTATAAAGGGTTAAGTATGCGGCAATCTTATCGTCGGTCATACCCTGTACCCAATAACGCTCTCTGCCGCGGCGAACATACCAGTTACTCATTTGGTCTACAAATTCCTGCAAAGCACGTGCGGCTTCGGGAATACGGTAGTTTGCCAAATTATCGTCCACCGTTTTAACCATAGAATTAAGTTTGGACAAAAGCCATTTATCCATAACGGTTAAATTGCAGTCGTTTATGTTGTATCTTGTCGGGTCAAACTTATCAATATTAGCGTAAAGCACATAGAAAGCATAGGTGTTCCAAAGAGTACCCATAAACTTGCGCTGACCTTCAATAACCGCTTTGCCGTGGAAACGGTTGGGAAGCCAAGGGGCAGAGTTGGTGTAGAAATACCAACGGATAGCATCTGCACCGTAGGATTCGAGTGCATCAAACGGGTCAACCGCATTGCCCTTGGATTTACTCATTTTTTGACCGTTTTCGTCCTGAACGTGACCTAAAACTATAACGTTTTTATAAGGTGCTTTGTTGAAAATAAGGGTGGAAATTGCCAAAAGCGAATAGAACCAACCACGGGTTTGGTCAACCGCTTCCGAAATAAAGTCGGCAGGGAACTGCGCTTCAAACAAAGCTTTATTTTCAAATGGATAGTGGTGTTGCGCAAACGGCATTGAACCCGAGTCAAACCAACAGTCAATTACTTCGGGAACACGGTGCATTTCCTTACCGCATACGGGACATTTTATTGTAACAGCGTCAATATAAGGACGGTGAAGTTCAATGTCATCGGGGCAGTTATCGGACATTTCTTTAAGTTCTGCAATACTGCCGACAGAATGTAAATGACCGCATTCACACTGCCAAATATTAAGCGGTGTACCCCAATATCTGTTACGGGAAATACCCCAGTCCTGAACATTTTTAAGCCAGTCGCCGAAACGTCCCTTACCAATGCTTTCGGGAATCCAGTTTATTGTGTTGTTATTGCGGATTAAATCCTCCTTAACGTCGGTCATCTTAATAAACCAAGATTCACGTGCGTAGTAAATAAGGGGAGTATCGCAACGCCAGCAGAAAGGATAATCGTGTTCAAATTTCGGTGCATCAAACAAAAGACCTGCCTTATCCAAATCGGCTAATACAAGCGGGTCGGCATCCTTTACGAATTTTCCGGCATAAGGGGTTTCTTCGGTAAGTTCGCCCTTGCCGTTTACAAACTGAACAAAGGGTAAATCGTATCTTCTGCCTACACGTGCGTCATCTTCACCGAAAGCGGGGGCACAGTGAACAATACCCGTACCGTCGGTCATGGTAACGTAACTGTCACACATTACAAAGTGTGCTTTTTTATTTTGCCTATCGCAAACCGGCTTTTGGAAATCAAAGAGCGGTTCATATTCTTTATATTCAAGTTGGGCGCCCTTGTATTCCTCTAAAATCTCATAAGCGGGGGTTTCTTCGCTTGCAAGTTTGCCTAAAACTTTGTCCAAAAGTTCTTTTGCCATATAATAGGTGTAACCGTCCGCCGCTTTAACCTTGCAATAAACATCGTCCGGGTTAACGCAAAGTGCAACGTTGGAAGGAAGTGTCCACGGGGTAGTGGTCCAGGCAAGGAAATAGGCATCCTCACCCGTAACCTTAAAGCGAACAACCGCACTGCGTTCTTTTACGTTTTTATAACCTTGTGCTACTTCGTGCGAAGAAAGAGGAGTTCCGCAACGGGGACAGTAAGGCACAATT
Source organism: Acutalibacteraceae bacterium (assembly GCA_036310925.1). Lineage (GTDB taxonomy): Bacteria > Bacillota > Clostridia > Oscillospirales > Acutalibacteraceae > UBA737. The sequence continues at coordinate 264,131 of JAXJQX010000001.1, read as the reverse complement.
TTAAAACCTTTATACAAAAGACCTTTTTCGTAAATCTGTTTTAATGCCCACCATTCGGATTCAATAAAGTTATTATCGTAAGTAACGTAAGGGTTTTCCATATCGGCCCAAAAACCGACCGTTTTGGAAAAATCTTCCCACATACCTTTATATTTCCAAACGCTTTCCTTACAATGGTCAATAAATGGGTCTAAACCGTATTCTTCAATCTGTTCTTTACCGTCAAGCCCTAAAAGTTTTTCAACTTCCAGTTCAACCGGCAAACCGTGGGTATCCCAACCGGCTTTGCGGGGAACCATTGAACCCTTCATCGTGCGGTAACGGGGAATCATATCCTTAATAACACGGGTTAAAACGTGACCTATATGTGGTTTACCGTTAGCGGTAGGCGGACCGTCATAAAACACATAAGGGTCACCGTCTTCACGTTCTTTAATGCTTTTTTCAAAAATATGGTTATCGTCCCAAAACTGTTTAATTTTCTTTTCTTCTTCAACAAAATTAACGTTTGGGGAAATGTTTTTATACATTTCGTTTTCTCCTTTCAAAAAATTCCCTTTACCCCGCATAATAGGGTAAAGGGAATTAGCTTTACAACCACCTATTACGACAAACTGACATTTGCGGTTTCTGTAACGTGAAACAAACGGAGCGGCTTACTGAAAGTTTCAGCCGTCAACTCGGGAGTGATACCGATTTTTAGAATTACGGGGCTTGCACCGTCCCCCGTTCGCTTTATAATTCCGAATAAAACCGCAGTCTCCTTCAAAGTTTTTAAAGTGAATTTAATTATTCGCTAACCGTGGGAATTTGTTGCTTAAGCGCTGCTCTTGTTTTGCGAACTTCACCGAGGTTAGCGGTAAGACCTTCGTCTGCACGGCGCATAATATCATCAACAAAGTCTTGAGCGGCTTTTCTCATTTCACGGCTCTTGCTTTGTGAATTAGCAATAATTTCGGCTGCCTTTGCCTGAGCCAATTTTACAATTTCTTCCTGCGCTACCATTGCTTTTGCCTTTTCTTCGGCATTTCTGATAATAGCGTCTGCTTCACGCTTAGCGTTGGTAATAATATCAGCACGGTCGGCAACAATGCCTTTTGCCTGCTTAATTTCGGCAGGGATATTAAGGCGAATATCGTCTACAACCGCTCTTAATTTTTCAATGTCAACAACGGTTTTTTTGCCGGGAATTTTAATGCCGCTGTCAAGTACTTCGTCAAACTGTTCCAATAATTCGTCAAGTGTCATTTTTTCTTCCTCCGTAAACCTATTTGGTATTGTTTTTTTGAACTATTCTGTCGATAATATCCTGTTTAATAACTTCCGGCACAAAACTTGAAATATCGCCGTTCATAGCGGCAATTTGCTTAACCATACTTGAACTTAAATACATATTTTGTGTTGCGGTGGTTAAAAACAGCGTTTCGACATTGGGGTTTAACTTCTTATTTGTTAATGCCATTTGGAATTCATATTCGAAGTCCGACATAGCACGAAGTCCTTTGATGATTGCGGTTGCGTTATGCTTTGCCGCATAGTCAGCCAGTAGACCGGAATAATGCTCTATTTCAACATTTTCGAGGTTTGGTATACATTTTTTAACCATTTCAACCCGTTCTTTTGGGGTAAAGCAATAGTTTTTTGCCGCATTGTCCGCCACAACAACAATTACTTTATCAAACATATTTGCCGCTCTTTCAATAATATCAAGATGGCCGTATGTTACAGGGTCAAAACTTCCGGGGCAAATTGCTATACTGTTTTTCATAAATTAGCCCCTTTTTTTAAAAATGTTACATTTATTTTGCCGTAACGGTAGGTACGGTAAATTCCAAAACCGCCGATGCTCACAGGGATTTCCACTTCGGGGGGATGTTCGCACACAACAGTGCCGAAATCACTCATTAAAGGTAAAACCGCTTTTATAGAGGGCAACAAAAGACCTTCTTTATATGGCGGGTCTAAAAACACAATATCGAAACTGTCACGGCACATAGCCGTAAAAGACGAATAATCCGATGTGTAAACTTTAGAACAACCGTCAAACCTGGTTATTTCAAGGTTTTGTTTAATGATTTTAATCGATGCGGAACTCATATCCACAAAGGTGGCAGATTCTGCCCCTCGGCTTAACGCTTCAATTCCTAATTGACCGCTTCCTGCGAATAAATCCAAAATTCTTCTGCCTTCAATATCAAACTGTAAGGCGCTGAATATGGCTTCCTTTACCCTGTCCGAAGTAGGACGAACATCGAGCCCTTGGGGGGTTACTAAACGTTTGCCCCTTGCAATACCCGTAATAACACGCATTTACATCACCAAAGTCAATAAATAATAGGGATATAAAAAACCCATTGTCCATACTATCGTTTATATTATCCCACTAAACGGTGGGTTTTGTCAAGTGTTTTTTAAGATATTGCAAATTTTATGCAATTATTATATAATAGTATCTATGAATATTGTGTATATACTTTCAAATGAAATTGACGCTTACGGCTTTTTGGAAAGTGTTTTAAAGGAAAAATTTAATATTAAAATGCCCGAAATTAAAAAGGGTCCTCACGGCAAGCCGTATTTTCCGGGGACGGATATTCATTTTAATATATCCCATTCGGGGGATTATAAGGTACTGGCAATAGCCGAAACTCCCGTTGGGGTGGATATTGAAAAGGTTAGAAAAGCCGATTTACGTGTAGCAAATCGGTTTGCCCAAACCGAAAAGGATTATGTTTTAGAAAAAGACAGTAATTACCGATTTTTTGAAGTATGGACCAAAAAGGAGGCATATTTAAAGTATAAAGGTACGGGGTTAAATGGCGGACTTGACAGTTTTGATGTTTTTAGTTTGCCCGAGGGTATAACTACCTTTAGATTTAAAGAATATTTTATTTCGGTGTGCGGTATTAAAGAGTTTAAAACGGAGGTAATAAAATGAAATTCTCTAAGGTTTACGAACCCAGAATAAGCGAATACGATAAAAACGGAAATTTAAGCGTAAAAAGTATCATAGGTATTTTGGAAGACGCAGGCGCAAAACATTCAACCTTTGCGGGAAACGATATTTTAGAATGCCGTTTAAACGGGTACACTTGGATATTGGTTGAATGGAATGTAGAAATAAACCGACTGCCTAAAAACAACCAAAAACTTTTGGTGGAAACTTGGGCAGTATTTAAAAAGCCGGAAATTATTACAAGCCGTGAATTTGAAATAAAAGATGAGCAAGGTAATGTGTTTATTCACGCCTGCGAACGGCTTGTGTATGAAGATTTGCAAAACGGCAAACTTGTAAGAATAACCCCCGAAATGATGGGAAATTATAACCCCGAACCTGAGTTGCAACATACATTCCGGTTTGCAAAACTTAAAGAACCCGCAGTTTATGACCGGGAAAAACCCTTGGCGGTAAGAATTACCGATATTGATTTTAACGACCACGTGCATAATACGGTTTATTTTGACTATGCGCTGGATATGCTGGAAAATACGCAGGAATTTATAAGCGGTTTTCGTATTTTGTATAAAAAACCGCTTATGTATAAAGACACGGCAACGGTAAAAATAGCAAATACCGACGGTGGCTATACTGTCGGTATTTATAAGGAAGATGTGCTTTGCACATTGGTGGAAATCAGAAAATAAACGGCGGTAGGGAACGACCTGCGTGTCGTTCCTTAAAATTACAAATTATATTATAACTTTTGTGCTGAATTTATTGTCGAAAAAAAACTTGACTTTTCGGTGGTTTTAATATATATTCATACTGTTGTACAAATGACAATTTAATATGCCGTATCGGCGGCAAAGCATCTTGTGTAGAGTGCTGTTTCAGATTTTATGCCGTAGTTTCCGCTTTAGGCGAGAAAACTATGAAAAACCCTTTGTTCAGGGCATATTACGAGGAAACGGCGGGTATCGAGCAAGATAGATAATCGGGAAATGTGGCTCTATCATTTTTCGGTATCAAAAAAATTATTCTTGTTTCGACACTTGTGTGTTGAACAAAGGGGGATGCTTTTTATGGAAAAAGAAAATATTGTAGAACTTAAAAACATTTCGGTGGCGTTTGACGGTGAACAGGTTTTAGACCGACTTAACCTCGGTATTAGGGATAAAGAGTTTATTACCCTATTAGGTCCGTCGGGTTGCGGTAAAACCACCACCCTCCGCTTAATTGCAGGTTTTTTGGAACCTGACTTCGGCGACGTTGTTTTTGAGGGTAAAAAAATCAATGGTGTTCCTGCTTACAAGCGTCAGGTAAACACCATTTTTCAGCGTTATGCCCTTTTCCCACACCTGAATGTTTACGAAAACGTGGCGTTTGGTTTAAGGGTCAAAAAAATGGCTGAAAGCGATATTAAGCAAAAGGTTACCGAAATGCTTTCGCTTGTAAACCTTTCGGGTTTTGAAAAAAGAAATATTGCTACTCTTTCGGGCGGTCAGCAGCAACGTGTTGCAATAGCAAGGGCTATTGCCAATCATCCAAAGGTTTTGCTTTTGGACGAACCTTTAGCGGCGCTTGACTTGAAACTTCGTAAGGATATGCAAAAAGAACTGAAAAAAATTCAACAGCAGTTGGGCATTACCTTTATCTTTGTCACCCACGACCAAGAAGAAGCACTTACAATGTCCGACCGTGTGGTTGTTATGGATAAAGGCAAAATTCAACAAGTCGGCACTCCGCAGGATATTTACAACGAACCGAAAAACGCCTTCGTTGCCGATTTTATCGGCGAATCAAATATTGTTGACGGCAAAATGTTAAAAGACTTTTGCGTTGAGTTTTCGGGATACACTTTTGAATGTCTTGACAAGGGTTTTGCCGAAAACGAACAGGTTGACGTGGTTGTCCGCCCGGAAGATGTTGATATTGTAGAATACGACAAAGGTATGCTTAAAGGTAAGGTTACCTCGGTTGCATTCCTTGGTGTGCATTATGAAATTATTGTTGACATTGGCGGTTTTAAGTGGATGATTCAAACCACCGACGAACATTTTGTGAATGACAGGGTGGGACTTTATATCGAGCCGGACGCTATTCATATAATGAAAAAGTCGGAATATTCGGGACTTTACGGTGACTATTCTTCTTACAGTGAAGAAATCGACCACCTCTCTGACGTAGAGGAGGAATAGCCGTGAACAAAAAAACTTTCGGTAATAAGTTGGTAGCATCGCCGTACATTGTTTGGTCGGCAATATTTATTGTAGTACCGCTTGTTATAATGTTATATTTCGCCTTGACCGATTCTTCGGGTAATTTTACCCTTGCCAATTTATCGGGACTGGGCGAATACAAAAAAGCGTTTGCCATTTCCATTTTGTACGCCGCAATAGCAACCGCAATAACCCTTTTGCTTGCATACCCAATGGCGTATTTTATGTCAAAACTTAAAATTTCGTCCCAACGGATGATTTTTATGATAGTTATGATTCCGATGTGGATGAACTTTCTTATCCGCACATATTCGTGGATAACCATTCTTGCCAACACGGGACTTATTAACACCTTTTTAAAGAATATCGGTCTTCGTCCGTTAAAACTTATTAACACTCCGGGTGCGGTAATTTTGGGTATGGTTTATGACTTTATACCTTATATGATTTTGCCGATTTATTCGGTTATGAGCAAGATTGACAATTCTTTGTTGGAAGCGTCCGAAGACCTTGGATCTAATGGGTTTAACAAATTTAAAAGGGTTATTTTCCCTTTAAGCCGTCCGGGTGTAATTTCGGGTATTACTATGGTTTTCGTACCAAGCGTAAGCACCTTTTACATTTCCCAAAAACTCGGCGGTAACAAGACAATGCTTATAGGTGATACTATTGAATACTTCTTCAATTTAGGTCCCGATTATTACAATATTGCCTCGGCTATATCGCTTGTGCTTATGGTAATGATTTTAATTTGTCTGTTTATTATGAACAGATTTTCAGACAGCGAAGACGGGGGTGTGTTAATGTGAAAATACTTTCCCGTATTTATATTGCGCTTATAGTTTTGTTCCTTTACGCACCTATTGCGGTAATGGTGGTATTTTCCTTTAACTCCTCTTCAAGCGTTTGGGTGTTAGAGGGATTTTCCACCCGTTGGTACGAAGGTCTCGGTAATGATACCGCAATGCTTAATGCATTAAAACACACCGTAATAATTGCCGTTTCTTCGGCAATAATTTCTACCGTTTTGGGTACTGCCGCCGCAGTCGGAATAAACGCAATAAGGCGTAAATTTTCCAAAAAAATAATAATGTCGGTAACCCAAATTCCAATGATGAATGCCGATATTGTAACCGGTATTTCGTTGATGTTGCTTTTCATCTTCTTCGGAAAACTTATCGGTCTTAACGAATCTTTGGGGTTCGGCACGGTGCTTATTGCCCACATTACATTTAATTTGCCTTATGTGATTTTATCGGTTATGCCTCGGCTTCAACAAACCGACAGTCACTTGGCGGAAGCGGCGCTTGACCTTGGCTGTCCTCCTTTAAAAGCGTTTTTCAAGGTGATTTTGCCCTCTATTTCAACCGGAATTATTACCGGCTTTATAATGGCTTTTACCCTGTCTTTGGACGATTTTGTAATAAGTTACTTCACCTGCGGGCATTACCAAACCTTGCCGATAGTTATTTTCACTATGACCAAAAAGTCGGTCAAGCCGGACACTTATGCGCTTTCTACCTTGATATTTATTTCGGTATTTGTGCTTATGGTGCTTTATAATGTACTTCAAACAAAAAGTGAAAAGAAACACGCATCTTAAAGAAAGGATTTTTTAAAAATGAAAAAATTTTACGCACTTTTACTCACCCTTATAGTTTTCCTTTCGGTTTTACTTACCGGTTGCGGTTACCAATATAAAGAATTAAATTTACGTGCAAACTACGATAAATCACTCCAAGGCACAACCCTTACGGTTTACAACTGGGGCGAATATATTTCGGACGGTTCGGACGGCACAATAGACGTAAACAAAGAATTTGAAAAACTTACAGGAATTAAGGTTAAATACTTAACCTTTGAAAGCAACGAAACTATGTATTCCCAAATAAAAAGCGGCGGTATCAGTTACGATATTATTATCCCGTCGGACTATATGATAGAACGTCTTAAAAACGAAAATATGCTTTCAAAGATTGATGCTTCAAAACTTTCCAACTACGATTTAATTGAAGATAAATATAAAAACCTTTTCTTTGACCAAAATAACGAATACAGTGTACCTTACAATGTCGGTTTAGTAGGTATCATCTACAACGAAAAACTGACAGGTAAAGATATTAGACATTCCTGGGACGTTTTGTGGGATGAAAAATACAAGGATATGGCACTTAACTTCAGCAATCCCCGTGATGCCTTTATGACCGCACAAATGCTTTTGGGACAGGATTTAAACACTTTGAATAAGGCCGATTGGGATGCCGCCGCAGAACTTTTGAAACAGGGTAAAAGTAACCTACAGTCTTACGTTATGGACGAAATTTTCGGTAAAATGGAAACAGGCGAGGCATCGGTAGCGCCCTATTACGCAGGCGATTATTTAACAATGCTTGACACTAACCCCGATTTGCGTTTCTTCTACCCTGAAGAGGGCACAAACATTTTTGTAGACTCTGTTTGTATTCCTAAAAACGCTAAAAACTACGATGCGGCTATTCAGTATATCAACTTCCTTTTAGAGCCGGATATTTCAACCGCAAATGCCGAATATCTCGGTTATGCTTCTCCCAACACCGCAGTTATTAACAACAAAGATTACTGCTACTATCAAAACGAAATCCTATACCCCGACGAAAGCACCCTTCCCAAAGTTCAGTATTACCACGATATTGACAGCGAAATTCGCACCTATTACGAAACCCTTTGGACAAAGGTAAAGGCATATTAAACTTAAAAGCACCTATTTTTGTGAAGTGGGTGCTTTTTTTATTTTATCTTGATTTTTTTAATAAAAAATGGTATACTAATTTTGCCACACAAGTAAATAATGCAATTTGTAGGAGAAGTATTTTTATTTTTGGTAAAAACGCATTCTCTTAATTTGACATTCTCTTATGAATTGCAAACTTGTGTGGCGCAAGCGGAGTTGTGCGTTTTTCGGTGCGTGACTTCGGTTGCGCACTTTTTTTATTTTATCTTGATTTTTTTAATAAAAAATGGTAAACTAAATTTGCCAAACAAAATTTTATAAATAAGCACAAAGGTATTTGTACGTTTACTTCGGTAAAAATACAAATGCTCCGATTTTGCATATACTTTTGTGTTTATGTAAATTTTGTTTGGCGACAAGCGGAGTTATGTGTTTTTCGGTGCGTGACTTCGGTTGCGCACTTTTTTAATTTTAGGGAGTTTTTATATGGAAACAATAAACCAAAGGGTGAGAAAATACAGAAAAGATTTGTTTTTAAATCAATCGGACGTTGCGCAAATGCTTGGTATGAAAACCAGTACATACTCACAAATGGAGCGGATGGGCAACATAACCTGCGAAACACTTTTAAAATTAACCAAAATACTTAAAGTAGATGTACTGAAACTTTTGTACGGCGAAGATATACAGAAAAAGGAAATGAAAGATATTAACGAATTTAAAGCGGATATTGACGGGGTTGGAATGATTGTGGCACAGGATGTTTACGAAAAATTCGCCGTTATTGCTATGCGTAATTTATCCCAACCGTTAAAGCAGGAAATTTACGAATTTATTTTAGATGAACTGAAAAATGTAAGGGAATTTAAACTGTATAACAAATAACCTGTAATAAAACCGCTATAAAACCTTTCTGTTGACATTTTATGGTATTTATTGTATAATGCAAAAAGAGGTGATTTTTATGAAACCGACAGGAGTAATAAGACCGGTAGATAAAATGGGAAGGGTTGTAATACCCAAAGAAATTCGTGAGCGTTTGAAGATTGAAAACGATAAGGACTCTTTTGAAATTTATACCGATGATGACTTGGTGGTTTTAAAGAAATATCAGCCGAATTGCGTTTTTTGCCATTCGCTTGCAGATAGTGTGCCTTATATGGGTTACACCGTTTGCAACGAGTGTATTGAAAAACTTAACAAAGCCAAAGAAAATGCTTGACAAAGCGTTTTTTTGGTGGTATAATTCTTTTATATTTTGAAATGCGATGAAGGAATTATTGCTTTTTCCGATTGTTAAGAGAGTCGGCGGTTGGTGCAAGCCCGATACATAGGTTTAAGTTAAGTCTCATTCCCGAGCAGAACGGCAGAACTTTAAGTAAGCCGTTACGGCATGCACCGTTATCATAGCAAAGGACTTGTTGGAGTCTTCAAAGCGGCCGTGTTACACGGCAAGCAGGGTGGTACCGCGAATTTGTAATTCGTCCCTGAGATTGCGTTATGCAGTCTCGGGGTTTTATTATTTTTGAGAGGTAGTTTTTATGAAAATCGAAATTTTTGACAGAACTTTATGCAGAGATGACCGTACATTTTCTTTTAAAGAGAAAATTGAAATTGCACGTCAACTTGAAAAACTAAAGGTTGATACGGTTGAAATAGGTGAAATTGATAATATTAAAAGGGATACTCTTTTGGTACGCACCGTGGCATCATTTGTAAAAGATGCCGTTTTGTCGGTTGCGGGCGGTTTTTCAAAAGAGGAGATAGACAATGCCGTAAATGCGCTTAATACCGCAAAAAAGCCCCGTATTCGCATTGAACTTCCGGTATCTACCGTGGGAATGGAATATACCTGCCACAAAAAGGCACCAAAAATGCTCGAATATATTAAGGAACTTGTAGGTTACGCGAGCGAAAAATGTTCGGACGTTGAATTTTGTGCAGTAGACGCTACAAGAGCCGAAACCGATTTTTTGAAAGAGGTTATTGCTACGGCTTATTCTGCCGGTGCTAAAATTGTAACGATTTGTGATACTGCGGCAGAAATGCTGCCGGACAGTTTCGGTGAATTTATAAAGGAACTTAAAACCGACGGCGAAATTGGCATTATGTGTGACAATAAAAACGGTTTGGCAGTAGCCGATGCCGTTATTGCAATTAAAAACGGAGCAAACATTATTAAAACTTCGGTTGGCGGAAGCGATATTCCGCTCGGAACATTCGCTTCGGTTATCAAAAACTGCGGTAACAGTTGCAGTATTGAAAGCGGTATAAAAATCACCGAATCGGGACGTATTATTAAGCAAATCGGTTGGATTACCGACAATGTGAAGAACGAAAAAACCGCCGTTTTAACCGCACAGGAAGAAAACGGTATGGAATTAGATGCGAATGACGACAGCGACACCGTTTTGTCGGCAGTTATGAAATTGGGTTACGATTTGTCCGAAGAGGACAGTGCAAAGGTTTACGAAGAATTTTTGCGTGTTGCCTCCAAAAGAAAGGTGACTTTAACCGAATTGGACGCTATTGTGGCAACCGTTGCGCTTCAGGTTCCGCCTACCTACAAGTTGGTGAATTATGTTGTAAACAGCAGTAATGTTATTACTTCTTCGGCACAGATTACACTTCAAAAGAACGGTGAAAACCTGCAGGGAATAAGCATTGGCGACGGTCCTATTGATGCGGCTTTTTTGGCGCTTGAACAAATTACAGGCACACATTTTGAATTGGACGATTTCCAAATTCACTCTGTAACACAGGGTAAGGAGGCAATGGGTAACGCTCTTGTTAAATTAAGAAAAGAGGGTAAACTTTATTCGGGCAACGGTATTTCAACCGATATTATAAGCGCAAGTATTAAGGCATACATAAATGCCGTAAACAAAATAGTATACGAGGAGGCGTAATAGTATGAAACTTTCATTTTCCACAAAAGGTTGGCACGATAATGATTTTGACGGTTTTTGCGATATTGCAAAGGATTTGAAATTTTCGGGAATTGAACTTCATAATATCCATAACCGCCTTTTTACCGATAAAGACGGCGCTTTTCACGATTATGCCGCCGCTAAAACTTTAAGAAAACTTTATGAAATGAAACTGCAAATTCCGTGTATTGATACGATTTGCAACCTGGCGGATACTTCTGCTAAAGAAGACAGTATAAAGGAAATTAACGCCTGTTTGGAAATTGCGGGTAATTTGCACATTCCTTATGTAAGGGTTAAGGCATACGGGGACGAAAATTATGACTTTGTTTACGGTATTATTGCCGAAGTTTTGCCTACTTGCGAGCAAAAGGGAATAGTGCTTTTAATTGAAACTTCTGGTATTTTTTGCGATACTTCGAAACTTCGTGATATGCTTGACAGTTTTGCCTCGGATAATCTTGCGGCACTTTGGGATATGCACTCGCCCTATTTTATTAAAAACGAAGACCCCGAAACCACAATTAAAAACTTGGGCGCATATATTAAGCACGTTCATATTAAAGATGCGGTTATGAATGATGACGGTATTGAATACTGCATTATAGGTGAGGGTAAACTTCCTATCGGCGAAATGATGTTAGGTCTTCGTTCGGTTAATTTTGATGGGTTTATTTCGCTTGAATGGGTTCCCGAATGGTGCGAAGAACTTGATGATATGGAAATCATATTCTCGCAGTTTGTAAACTATATGAAACAGTTTGCGGACACTTCCAAAAGTGATAATTCGCTTTATTACAACCGTGCGCACACAGGTAAATATGTTTGGGAAAAGGACCGTCTTATTGATGCTACTTTTTCCCAAGTGCTTGACCGTATGGTAGAAGAATTTCCCGACCAATACTGTTTTAAATACACAACCCTTGACTATACAAGAACCTACAGCGAATTTCGTGACGATGTTGACACCTTTGCAAGAAGTTTAATTGCTTTGGGGGTAAAAGCCGGAACTCACGTTGCCGTTTGGGCATCTAACGTACCGCAATGGTATATTGCGTTTTGGGCAACGGTTAAATTGGGTGCGGTGCTTGTTACGGTTAATACCGCTTATAAAATTCACGAAGTGGAATATTTGCTCCGCCAGTCGGACACACATACTTTAATTATGACCGAAGGTTCAAAGGACTGTAACTACGGCGAAATTATTGCCGAACTTTGTCCCGAACTTGAAAATACAAAGCCGGGAACACCGCTTCACGCAAAACGTTTGCCGTTTATGCGTAATGTAATTACGGTTGGATTTAAGCAAAAAGGTTGCCTTACCTGGAACGGTGCGGTAGAACGTGCTTCGGAAGTACCGCTTTCTGAAGTACAGCGTATGGCTGCCGCCGTTGATAAGGACGATGTTTGCAATATGCAGTATACCTCGGGCACAACCGGTTTCCCGAAAGGGGTTATGCTTACCCATTACAATGTTGTCAACAACGGTAAATACATAGGCGACCGTATGGAACTTTCCACCGCCGACCGTATGATGATTCAGGTACCTATGTTCCACTGTTTCGGTATGGTGCTTTCTATGACGGCTTCTATGACACACGGAGCTACAATTTGCCCTCTACCGTATTTTTCGCCCAAATCAGCTTTGGCTTGTATCAATGCCGAAAGAATTACGGCGTTTAACGGCGTTCCTACAATGTTTATCGCTATGATGTCCCACCCGGATTTTGCCAAAACCGACTTTTCACATATCCGTGTAGGTATTATGGCGGGTGCAAACTGCCCTGCCGACCTTATGAAACGTGCTACCGTGGATATGAATATGAAAGAAATAGTTTCGGTTTACGGTCAAACCGAGGCATCACCCGGATGCACAATGAGCAGTTATTTTGATTCGCTGGAAGTTAGAACCGAAACGGTAGGCAGTGCTTTTGCTAATGTTGAATGTAAAATTGTAGACCCCGAAACAGGGGAGGACTGCCCCGACGGTGTAAACGGCGAATTTGTGGCACGGGGATATAACATTATGAAGGGTTATTACAAAATGCCCAAAGCCACGGCAGAGGCAATTGATAAGGACGGTTGGCTCCACACAGGCGACCTTGCTTGCAGGGACGAGAGCGGTAACTACCGCATAACAGGCCGTCTTAAAGATATGATAATCCGAGGCGGTGAAAATATTTACCCTAAGGAAATTGAAGAATTTATTTACACCTGTTCAAAGGTAAGCGACGTTCAGGTAATCGGTGTGCCGGATAAAAATTACGGTGAAGAAATTATGGCACAGATTATCCTTAAAAAGGGCGAAAGTATGACCGAAGAAGAAATGAAAGAATACATCGCTTCACATATGGCACGCCATAAAGTGCCCCGTTACATTGAATTTGTAGACGCTTTCCCGATGAATGCGGCAGGGAAAATTTTGAAATACAAAATGCGTGAGGACGCCGCAAAGAGGTTGGGCTTAGAATGATAAACAATATTTTTACTATTGACGCACACTGTCATATATATCCCGAAAAAATCGTTGACCGTGCCGTTGCAGGAACCGATAATTTTTACGGTGTAAAATCCTCTTGCCGAGGTACGGTGGCAAACCTGATGGAGGAGGGGTTGACTGCCGGGATTGACCATTTTATTGTTCAGTCGGTTGCCACTACTCCGAAACAGGTTAGAAGTATCAACGATTTTATAGCAAAAGAAGTTGAAAATTCACAGGGTATTATGACCGGAATAGGCACACTCCACCCCGACAGTGAGGATATTAAAGGTGATATTAAGCACCTTAGGGAATTGGGACTGCGCGGGGTTAAACTTCATCCCGACATTCAAAAATTTAAAATAGACGATTACCGTTGCCTTAAAATTTACGAACTTTGCGAGGAGCAAAATATTCCCATTTTAATGCACACGGGGGACAGTAGGTACGATTTTTCCAACCCTAACCGACTTTTGCCGATTTTGGAAATATATACTTCGCTTACCCTTGTGGGCGCTCATTTGGGCGGTTATTCGATTTGGGAAGAAGCTGCCGAAAAACTTAACAGTTTCCCTAATTTTTATGTAGACTGTTCTTCCACTTTTCCGTTTATCGGAACCGAAAAAGCCAAGGAACTTATAAGAAAATACGGGGCGGAGAAAGTTTTGTTCGGAACCGACTATCCTATGTGGTCGCCCAAAAGGGAAATTGAGGCATTTTTATCACTTGGACTTGACGAAAACGAAAATAGGTGTATACTTAATAGTAACGCTAAAAAAGTTTTTAAATTGGAGTGTAAAGAATGAGCAATTTTAAAATGGGCACTAAATGTGTGCAGGGCGGTTATACCCCCAAAAACGGCGAACCCCGCCAAATACCTATTTATCAAAGCACAACCTTTAAATATAACACAAGCGAAGATATGGGAAAACTCTTTGATTTAGAAGCATCGGGTTATTTTTATTCCCGTCTTCAAAACCCTACTTGCGATTTGGTTGCCGCCAAAATTTGTGAAATGGAGGGCGGTTCTGCCGCAATGCTGACTTCCTCCGGTCAGGCGGCATCTTTCTTTGCTGTTTTCAATATTGCCGGTTGCGGTGACCATATTGTTGCTTCTTCCACAATTTACGGCGGAACATATAATCTGTTTGCGGTTACTATGAAACGAATGGGTATTGATTTTACCTTTATTTCCCCCAACTGTTCGGACGAGGAGTTTGAAGCGGCATTTAAACCCAACACCAAAGCAGTTTTCGGCGAAACCATTGCAAACCCCGCTTTAAATGTGCTTGATATTGAAAGATTTGCAAATATGGCACACAAGCACGGCGTTCCGCTTATTGTGGATAATACATTTGCCACACCTGTAAACTGCCGTCCTTTTGAGTGGGGTGCGGATATTGTAACCCATTCTACCACTAAATATATGGACGGTCACGCAAGTGCGGTGGGCGGTTGTATTGTGGATTCGGGTAAGTTTGACTGGACCCGTTACCCCGATAAATACCCCGGACTTTGCACACCTGACGAAAGTTATCACGGTGTAACTTATACCGAGCGTTTCGGTATTGAGGGTGCATATATTACCAAAGCCACCGTTCAACTTATGCGTGATTTCGGTTGCTGTCAACAGGCACAAGCGGCTTATGTTTTAAATTTGGGACTTGAAAGTTTGCACCTTAGAATTAAAAAACACTGCGAAAATGCTTTAAAAGTAGCAGAGTTTCTTAAATCGGATGATAGGATTACCTGGGTGAAATACCCCCATCTTGAGGGTGACGAAAACTACGAATTAGCCAAAAAATATATGCCAAACGGCGGTTGCGGTGTTGTAAGTTTCGGTGTTAAGGGCGGAAGAAGCGCAGCCGAAGCATTTATGAAAGAACTGAAAGTCGCCTCCATTGCAACCCACGTGGCAGACGCACGCACCTGTTGTTTGCACCCTGCAAGCGCAACACACCGCCAGATGAATGACGGAGAACTTGCGGCGGCAGGCATTACACCCGATTTGATAAGATTTTCTTGCGGTATTGAAGATGCCGACGATTTAATAAACGACATTAAACAGGCACTTAGTAAAATTTAAGAAAAGGTAAAACAAAATGCCAATTAAAATTCCAAACGATTTACCCGCAGTAAAAACGCTTAATGACGAAAATATATTTGTTATGACCGAAACAAGAGCCATAACACAGGATATTCGTCCTTTAAAAATACTGCTTTTAAATTTAATGCCTAAAAAAATCGAAACCGAAACACAGTTGTCACGTCTTTTAGGTAACTCGCCTTTGCAGGTGGATTTGGAACTTATCCATACCAAAAGCCATAAATCCAAAAACACCTCTGCCGAACATTTGCTTGCCTTTTACAAAACCTTTGACGATATTAAAGACCAAACATTTGACGGTATGATAATAACCGGCGCACCGGTAGAACTTATGGAGTTTGAGGAAGTTTCCTATTGGGAAGAACTTTGCGAAATTATGGAATGGTCAAAGACCCACGTTCACAGCACGCTTCACATTTGTTGGGGCGCACAGGCAGGGCTTTATTATCATTTCGGCATAAACAAAAAAACATTGGACAAAAAGATGTTCGGTATCTTCCCGCATAAGGTGGATTATAAAAAATCTATCCTTTTCCGTGGGTTTGACGATGTATTTATGGCACCCCATTCAAGACACACTACGGTTGATATTGACGATATAAAAAAGTGTGAGGGTTTAAAGATTTTGGCTTCGTCAGACGAAGCAGGGGTTTACGCAATCTCCACCGCCGAGGGCAGACAGATTTTTATTACAGGTCATTCGGAATATGATGCTGATACTTTAGCCAACGAGTATTTCAGGGACTTAAACGAGGGTAAACCCATTGAAATTCCTAAAAACTATTTTCCCGAAGATAACCCCCAAAACGAGCCGATTGTAACCTGGCGTTCACACGCAAATTTGCTTTTTTCAAACTGGCTTAACTATTTTGTTTACCAAACCACACCTTATGATATTAAGGAAATAAATAAATGATTTTAAAAAAACATCCACCCGCTTTTTGCTGCGAGTGGATGTTTTTATGCCTGCGTGTTAATAATAATTAACCTTTTTAAAATCATTATCGTGGATAACGGTAATAAATTTAATTCCCTTACCCTCTATTATCAAAGTTTGGCAACTGCCGCCGAGTTTAATAACCGCAAAGTCTGCGCCCACTTCCAAAAGAGTACCTATTCTTGCCTGTAAACAGTCCCCCACAAGGGATTCTATTTTCACAAGTTTGCCTATGTGGTTTTTAAGGTAAGCGGGTAAAAATATCGGGTTAGTGAGTGTTTCGGGTACAAAGGTGCGGCTTATGGGTTTAACGGCGGGTTTAGAACCGTTATTCAAATAATTTTCATACACCGTTAAATCCTTTTCGGAAACTATCGGCGAGGGGAAATTGTTTTGCATAGTATACACTCCAAAATATTATTTTACAGTATATACTATGGTAAAAGTTTATTTTTGACATTTTTTAAATACAACAGCGGTTCTCGACGGTAAATAGCATTTAAAACCGACCCAACCGTGAGGTGTTTTTTCGGCAGTATAGGTAACCGATTTATCAATACGGTTGAAACCCCCGAAAGAAGTATCGTCACTTGAAAGAATTACTTTGTAATCTCCCGCTTCATCAACCGGAATAAAATAACCGTCAAAACTTTTCGTGGGGTGGAAATTAAAGGCAAAACAAGTATCGCCTTTAGTATATATTATAATTTTATCGTCATTATGAAGCCATTTATTTACGGTGGGTTTATTTAAAATATCCTCGGTTTTAAGTAAATCTATCATCGCTTTGTCAAAACGGTTAAGGTCGCAATAACGCAAATTTTCGTCATCAACAAGGTTCCACTGTCTTCTGCAATAGTGGTAACTCCAACCGTTGCCCTCACGGGGGAAGTCAATCCATTCGGGGTGGCCGAACTCGTTACCCATAAAGTTAAGGTAACCTTCACCTGCAACCGAGGAGGTTAAAAGCCGAATCATTTTATGAAGCGCAATACCTCTGTCCACCGTCATATTACTGCCGTATAATTTGCTCATACCGGTATACATTTCGGCGTCACACAAACGGAACATAATCGTTTTATCCCCCACAAGTGCTTGGTCGTGGGATTCGGCATAGCCGATGTTCTTTTCTTTCGGCCTTCTGCCTATAAGTTCGTACCAAATTTTCGGTATATCCCAATCTTCGTCCTTGTACTCTTTAAGCAGTTTTATCCAAAGGTCGGGCACACCCATAGAAAGCCGAAAATCAAAGCCGATTCCGCCGTCCTTAATCGGAATACACATACCCGGCATACCCGACATATCTTCGGCAACCGTAATGGCGTGGGGGTTGATTTTGTGGATAAGTTCGTTTGCTAACTGCAAATAGGTTATTGCCTCAATATCGGTATTCATTGAAAAATACATACCGTAATTGCTAAAGGCACTTCCAAGTCCGTGGTCGTGGTAAAGCATAGAGGTAACACCGTCAAAACGGAAACCGTCAAACTTGAAAACTTCCATCCAATATTTAAGGTTGGACAAAAGGAAGTGTATAACTTCGTTTTTGCCGTAGTTAAAAAGTTTAGTACCCCAAGCCGAATGGTCTCCCTTTGCACCTTGGTGGAAAAATTGATATTCCGTACCGTCAAAGCAGTTAAGTCCCTCGTTTGTGTTTTTAACTGCGTGGGAATGAACAACGTCCAAAAGTACCGCAATACCCATTTGGTGGGCGGTATCAATAAGTTTTTTAAGGTCTTCACTTTTGCCGTAGCGGGAAGAAGCGGCAAAAAAGTTGGATACTTGGTAACCGAATGAGCCGTAGTACGGGTGTTCCATAATAGCCATAATTTGAATGGTGTTATAACCTAAATCCTTAATTCGGGGTAAAATATTTTCCCTAAATTCATCGTATGTGCCAATGTCATACTTGTCCTCTGCCATACCAATGTGACATTCGTAAATTAAAGGGGTTTTGGGCGGCACAAAGTCCTTAACCGTCCAGTCATAGCGTTTAAGGGTTTCCTCAATTTCGGCACACCAAAGGTGTGTTACGGGGTCTTGCACAACACGGGTTGCGTAAAGCGGAATACGGCGGAGCGTTTCACCCCCGTGTATTATAACCGCTTGAATTTTTTGTCCCTCTTTAAGTGCATTTCTTCCTTTGAGTTCAATTTCAAAAATACCGTTTTCTAATTTCTTTAAAGGGTGGGAGGTTAAATTCCAATCGTTAAAGTCACCGGTCAAGTACATTTGCTCGGCTGAGGGCGCCCATTCACGGTAAACCCAACCGGTTTTTGTTCTGTGAAAACCGAAGTACTTATACCCGTTTGCAAAGGCGGAAATACCCGAACAAGCTTTTAACAGTTCTTGTCTTTTCTGTTTGTAAGAGTCCATTCTTAAATTTATGTCTTTTTCATAATCTTTAAGATACGGGTCAATTTGCAAAAGTTTATACATAAAAACACTCCTTTAAAAGAAATTTATCTTCAATTTAATTATAACTCATTTTCGCCGAAAATACCATCTTTTTTTGTCGCTTATTTCGTTTGACAAAATCGGACAAATATATTATAATACTAAGGTTAAAGATATATAAAGGGAAGTATTGTTATGGCAAAGATTGAAAATTTAAGAAATGTTGCAATAATTGCTCACGTTGACCACGGTAAAACAACACTTGTTGACCAACTTTTAAAACAAAGCGGTACGTTCCGTGCTAACGAAGCGGTAGACGAAAGGGTTATGGACTCTAACGATTTGGAAAGAGAACGCGGAATTACCATTCTTTCAAAAAATACCAGCGTTTTTTACGGCGATGTTAAAATAAATATTGTAGATACTCCCGGTCACGCCGATTTCGGGGGAGAGGTTGAACGTATTTTGCAGATGGTTGACGGTGTGCTTTTGCTTGTTGACGCATTTGAGGGTTGTATGCCTCAAACAAGGTTTGTGCTTAAAAAGGCATTGGCATTAGGCAAAAAAGCGGTGGTTGTTGTAAATAAAATCGACCGTCCCATGGCTCGTCCTCACGAAGTGGTGGACGAAGTGCTTGATTTGTTTATTGAGCTTGGTGCAGACGAAGACCAAATTGAATTTCCTGTTATTTTCGCTTCGGGAAGGGACGGTTACGCAAGTTATTCACCCGATGTTAAGGGTGAAGATATGAAACCGTTGTTTGACGCTATCGTAAACGAAATTAACCCGCCCGAGGGGGATTTGGAAGCACCGCTTCAAATTTTGTTTACAAACATTGAATATGACGAATATTTAGGCAGAATAGGCGTAGGGCGCGTTGTAAGGGGACAGGTAAAATCCGGACAAAGCGTTGCACTTTGCCATAAAGACGGTACTTCCAACAACCTTAAAATCGCAAAACTGTTTATGTACAGGGGACTTAAAAGATACGAGGAAGAATCCGCAAAAGTGGGGGATATTATTCAGGTTGCGGGTCTTGCAAACCTTGAAATAGGCGAAACTGCCTGCGCTGTTGACTGTATTGAACCGTTACCCTTCGTTAAGATAGACGAACCCACGCTCTCTATGAACTTTATTGTTAATAACTCACCTTTTGCAGGGCAGGACGGTAAGTTTGTTACTTCACGCAATCTGCGTGACCGCCTTTTTAAAGAGGTTATGACCAATGTAAGTTTGCGTGTAGAGGAAACCGACTCGGCAGATACTTTCAAGGTTTCGGGACGAGGAGAATTACATCTTTCCATACTGATTGAAACTATGAGAAGACAAGGATACGAATTTCAGGTTTCTCCGCCCGAAGTTATTTACAAAAGGGACGAAAAGGGTAATTTGTTAGAGCCGATTGAACTTTTGATGATAGAAGTGCCCGAAGAATACGTAGGCCCTGTTATGGAACGTCTCGGCACAAGAAAAGCCGAACTTCGCAATATGGGTACACGTGAGGGCGGTACCTGCCACCTTGAATTTTTAATTCCTGCACGGGGACTTTTGGGTTACCGTTCACAGTTTTTGACCGATACTAACGGCAACGGAATTATGAACCACGTGTTTAACAGTTATGAAGAATACAAAGGTGATATAGAACAAAGATTAACCGGCTCTATTATTGCCCACGAAACAGGCGAATCCACCGGTTACGGACTGTTTAATACCCAAAGCCGAGGACGGTTATTTATAGGTCCCGGCACACCGGTTTACGAGGGTATGATTGTGGGCGAAAACCCGAAAAATGAAGATATTGTTTGTAACGTTTGCAAGAAAAAGCAGATGACCAATACCCGTGCTTCGGGTTCGGACGATGCTTTAAGACTTGTTCCACATTCAAAATTAAGTTTGGAACAGTCTTTGGAATTCATTAAGAATGATGAACTTGTGGAAATCACACCTAACAATATCCGTCTTCGCAAGCGCATTTTAAATAAAGAAGAAAGAATGAAATACGAATCGAAGAGAAAATAATGAACTATATTATTCTTGACTTGGAATGGGACAGCACATATTTCCCAAAACAAAGGCGGTTTATAAACCAAATACTTCAAATAGGGGCGGTTAAACTGAACGAAAGTTTTGAAGTTATCGACTGTTTTGAAGTTACGGTTAAATCAAGTATCTCTAAAAGGGTGACCGGCAGATTTTCGCAACTTACGGGGATAAGTACCGATATTATGATGCACGGAACACCCTTTGAAACTGCGGTAGAGCAGTACAATAATTGGGTAGGGGAAGATACCGTTACAATGACTTGGAGCAATTCCGACCTTTACACAATTTTGGAAAACGAGGATAACATTTTACATAACAAGCACTTTAAAATTGAAAAATACCTCGATTTACAAAAGTTTGTTCAGGGTGAAATGCGGATTTTGGGGTATGAGTCCAAAAATCAGGTGTCGCTTGAAGCGGCGGCGGAATTTTTCGAAATTAGGACCGACGGTATTGACTTTCATACCGCTAAAGATGACAGTCTTGTAAGTGCTTATCTTTTAAAAAAGTGTTACAACAAAAATCGGTTCGAGGCACTTATAAGGGATACTTCCAATCCCGAATTTTTTAAACGCCTGCGTTATAAACCCTATACAATATCCAATCTTAAAGACAGTAATATAGATAAAAGCCAACTTGAATTCAGTTGTGAAGAGTGCGGTAAAAAAGCCGAACGTGTTTCCGCTTGGAAATATTCAAACCGTTGGTTTTGGGCAAATTTTCAGTGTAAATGCGGAAATAAGTTTTCGGGCAGAATTACTTTTAAGAAAACTTATGACGATTTACTTGTCCGCAAAAAAGTATGCGAGTTTAGAGAAAAAAATAAACCTGTAAAAACAGAGAATTAGGAGAATTATTTATGGCAACAAAGGAACGTTCAACTTGGGGTTCTAATGCTACCTTTATTTTAGCGGCGATAGGCTCCGCAGTCGGTTTGGGTAACGCTTGGCGTTTTCCGGGACTTGCGGCAAAACACGGCGGCGGTGCATTCTTGCTTGTATATTTAATTGCAATGCTTGTAATGGGTATTCCGCTTTTAATGATGGAAATTTCCATGGGAAGAAAAATGCGTGCGGGCGCTCCGGGTGCTTTAAGGGGTATGAACAAAAAGTTTGAACCCATCGGCTGGGCGGCAACCACCAACGCATTTGTAATTGTTACATACTACGCAGTGGTTTTTGCGTGGGTAATTATGATGGCGGTTTTCAGTTTTAAATTTGTTAATATGACGGGTAACAGCGAAGCCGCAAGCGGATTGTGGGCAAATCTTATTAAAACCACCGGCACAATTAAAGGGTTCGGCACATTTTCCGTTCCGGTTATTTTGTGTCTTGTAGCCGCTTGGGCGCTTATTTATTACTGTATCCGCAACGGCACAAAAAGTGTGGATAAAATTATTAAATATTTAATATTTCTGCCCGTAATCTGCCTTGTTATTATGGCGGTAAAGGGGGTTACAATGCCGGGTGCATTGGGGGGACTGTCACATTTCTTTATACCTGATTTTTCGGCACTTAAAAGTCCAATGCTTTGGGTGGACGCAATAGGTCAGGTATTTTACAGTATGTCGGTTATGATGGCTATTATGATTGCTTACGGTTCTTTCCTTGACGACAGCAGCAACATAGCACGTGACGGACTGATTATTGCTTTCAGCGACTTGGCGGTAAGTCTTTTGGCGGGTATTGTTATGTTTACCACAATGTACGGCACGGGACTTCAGGACGGACTTACAAAAACCGGTGTGGGACTTGCATTTATTATTTACCCCACCGCTATTGTAAACCTTTCGGGCAGCGGAATTATTAACGCAATTTTTTCGTTTATATTCTATTTCTGCCTTTGCACCTTGGCTATTGACTCTGCTTTTTCACTCGTAGAGGGTATTTCAACCGCTTTTTCGGATAAATTCGGCACAAATAAAAAGAAAACAACCGTTACAATTTGTGCGGTTGCGGGTGTAATTTCTATCATTTACGCATCGGGTGCGGGTCTTGCGGTGTTGGATATCGTGGATAATTGGTGCAACAGTTTTACCCTTATTTTGATAGGGGTAATAGAAACCGTGGCAGTCGGCTGGTTGTTTAATACCGAAAAAATTGTTAAGGAAATTAACCGCAACGCCACATCTTTTAAAATTTCCAAACTTTGGTTTGATGCGGCGGTTAAGTTTATAGCACCCGTAATTTTAACCGTCCTGTTTGTTTGGAACATTGTAGACCTATTTTTAAACAAAGGCGGTATTTACGGCCTTGCGGATGGTTACAACCTAACTTCCAACATTATTGCGGGTTGGTCGGTATTTATTCTTTGTATGTTAAGCGGGTTTATAATCCCCTTGTTTAACTCCAAAAACAAAGACAAAAACGAAAAAAACTGGGAAGATTAAACCCCACAGAATATTTAGTTGTAAAAAATGCATAATTTTGCAAAAAAATGCAAGGCAAATATGTAAAATAGGTAAAATATAAAAATAACTATTGCATATTTATTCATAATATGGTATTATTTATGCAAAGAAATTGATAAATTACTGCATATTATGCATACGGAGGAATTATTATGGAAAAGAAACAAATTAAAAAAGTGGTTTTAGCATATTCGGGCGGACTTGATACTTCAATCATTATTCCCTGGCTTAAGGAAAACTACGGCAACCCCGAAATTATTGCCGTTTCGGGTAATGTGGGTCAGGCAGACGAACTAGAAGGATTAGAAGAAAAAGCCATTAAAACCGGCGCTTCTAAAATTTATATTGAAGACCTTACCAAAGAATTCTTGGACGATTATGTTTTCCCCTGCGTTCAAGCCGGCGCGCTTTACGAAGATTACCTTTTAGGTACTGCTTTTGCACGTCCTCCCATTGCTAAAAGAATAGTTGAAATTGCTATTGCCGAAGGGGCAGACGCTATCTGCCACGGTTGTACCGGTAAAGGTAACGACCAAGTAAGGTTCGAGTTGGCTGTTAAAGCACTGGCACCCGAAATGACCATTATTGCACCTTGGCGTGAATGGGAAATTAAATCCCGTGAAGAAGAAATCGCCTATGCCGAAGCGCACAATGTTCCGCTTAAAATTAACCGTGAAACCAACTATTCCAAAGATAAAAACATTTGGCATTTATCACATGAAGGTCTTGATTTGGAAGACCCCGCAAACGAACCGCTTTATAATAAAGAGGGCTTCCTTGAAATGGGCGTTTCTCCCGAAATGGCACCCGATAAGCCGACCTATGTTACAATTCACTTTGAAAAGGGTATTCCCACCGCAGTAGACGGCAAGGAAATGGATTCGGTAGAGCTTGTTAAAACCCTTAACAAAATCGGCGGTGAAAACGGTATAGGTCTTTTGGATATTGTCGAAAACCGTCTTGTAGGTATGAAATGCCGCGGTGTTTACGAAACCCCCGGTGGTGCAATTATTTACAAAGCGCACAAAGTGCTTGAAACCCTTTGTCTTGACAAGGAAACAGCACATTATAAATCACTTGTTGCTCAAAAGTTGGCAGAAAATGTTTACAACGCACTCTGGTTTACTCCTTTAACCCAAGCAATTTTGGCTTTTGTTAAGGAAACCCAAAAAACCGTTACGGGTGACGTTAAACTTAAACTTTACAAAGGTAATATGATTAACGCAAGCGTTACTTCGCCTTATTCGCTTTACGACCCCGAAATTGCAACCTTTGACGAAGACGATGTTTACGATCAAAGCGATGCAACCGGATTTATAAATCTTTACGGTCTTCCGAGCGAAGTTTACGCAAAAATGAAGGCAAAAAACAACTTAAAATAAACTAAAGGAATGTTTATAAATGGAAAAAATGTGGGCAGGCAGGTTCCAAAAAGCACTTGATAAACAGGCGGACGATTTTAATTCTTCAATTCATTTTGATTCAAGAATGTTCCGTCAGGACATAACCGGCTCTATGGCTCACGCTTCTATGCTAAGTGCTAAAAATATAATTTCTAAAGAGGATAGCGATTTAATCATCGCTACCCTCGAAGTTATTTTAGAGGATTTAGAAAGCGGAAAATTAGAGTTTGATTTGGCTTGTGAAGATATACATATGTTTGTTGAAAGCGAACTTACAAAACGTATCGGTGATGTGGGTAAACGCTTACATACCGCAAGAAGCCGTAACGACCAAGTGGCGGTGGATATTCGCCTTTATTTGCGGGACGAAACCGAAGAAATCATCTCGCTTATAAAGAAACTGATAGCGGCAATATGCGAAAAAGCAGAGCAGTACAAAACCGCTATTATGCCGGGGTACACCCATCTTCAGCGTGCGCAACCCATAACCTTTGCACACCACATTTTGGCATACGGTATGATGCTTTCACGTGATATTACACGCCTTTTAGACGCTGAAAAGAGAATGAACTATTCGCCGCTCGGCTCTTGTGCTTTAGCGGGAACTACCTATAATACCGACCGCTATATGACCGCCGAAAAATTAGGGTTTGACGGTATAACCCTAAACAGTATTGACGGTGTTTCGGACAGGGATTTTTGTGCCGAACTGTTGTCCGCTTTTTCTATTCTTATGATGCACCTTTCCCGCTTTTCGGAAGAAATTATACTTTGGTCAAGTTGGGAATTCAAGTTTATCGAACTGGATGACAGTTATACAACCGGTTCGAGCATTATGCCCCAAAAGAAAAACCCCGATATGGCAGAACTTGTAAGGGGTAAAACCGGCAGGGTATACGGTGACTTAATCTCTATGCTTACCGTTTTAAAGGGTATTCCGCTTGCTTACAATAAAGATATGCAGGAGGATAAGGAATCTGTTTTTGATGCGGTGGACACCGTTAAAATGTGTTTAGGCGTATTTACACCGATGATCGAAACAATGACGGTACTTTGCGACAATATGTATAAAGCGGCACAAAAGGGATTTATAAACGCCACCGATTTAGCCGATTATCTGGTTAAAAAGGGTATGCCGTTTAGAACGGCTTACAAACACGTGGGCGAAATTGTGGCTTACTGTATTAAGGAAAATTTAGTGCTTGAAACTTTGCCTATAGAAAAATACAAGGAATTTGACAGTTTGTTTGACGATGATTTATATAACGAAATTTCGCTTGAAACCTGCGTTTCAAAACGTATTTCACAGGGCGGAACGGGATTAGATTCTATAAACAAACAGTTAGACTACCTTTCGGAGTATACAAAATGAAAAAAGTATTTATAGACGGCAGTGCCGGCACTACGGGACTGCGTATTGCAGAGCGTCTTTCAACCAGAACCGATATTGAACTTATTAAACTAAACGAAGAAAACAGAAAAGACATTAACGCCCGCAAAGAGGCGCTTAACAGTGCCGATATTGCCTTTTTGTGCCTGCCTGATTCGGCATCCCGTGAGGCGGTTTCTTTAATAGAAAACAGTCAAACGGTTGTGCTTGATACTTCTACCGCACACAGAACGGATGACGGTTGGGCATACGGTTTTCCCGAACTTTCGGAAAAACACAGGGAAAAAATTAAAAAATCCAAAAGAATTGCCGTTCCCGGTTGTCACGCAAGCGGATTTATAGCCCTTGTTTA
This sequence comes from Acutalibacteraceae bacterium, assembly GCA_036310925.1. Lineage (GTDB taxonomy): Bacteria > Bacillota > Clostridia > Oscillospirales > Acutalibacteraceae > UBA737. The sequence continues at coordinate 237,813 of JAXJQX010000001.1, read as the reverse complement.
CCCGCTTATAGAAGCAGGGGTTTTACCCAAAAACAGTTTGCTTTCCTGCTTTAGTTTAACCGGTTACAGCGGCGGCGGTAAAAATATGATAGCGGAATACGAAGGAGAAGGAAGAGATAAACTTCTAAACGCTCCCCGCCAGTACGGTATTGCCCAAACCCACAAACATTTACCCGAAATGGTGAAATACGGCGGAATTGAAAATGCACCCGCTTTTATTCCGGTTGTGGCAGATTTTTACAGCGGTATGGAAGTAACAGTTCCGATTTTCGCTTCTAATATAAACGCAACAATAGACCAAATTAAAGAAATTTATAAACGCAAATACACAGGACCGATAGTAAAATTTACCGAAGATTTCAGCGAAAACGGTTTTGTTTCGGCTAATAAACTGTCCTTTTGCGACGGTATGGAAATTTCGGTCGGCGGAAACGGGGACAGAATTTTGCTTATTGCCCGTTACGATAATTTGGGTAAAGGTGCTTCGGGTGCGGCAATTGAATGTATGAACATTGTACTCGGAACCGAAGAAACCACAGGTTTAGATTTGTAAGGAGAAATGTATGAAAATAATTTCGGGCGGTGTTTGTGCCGCTAAAGGTTTTAAAGCAAACGGTATTCACTGCGGAATACGCAAAAATAAAATAAAAAAAGATTTAAGTTTAATATACAGCGAAAAAAAGGCAACCGCCGCAGCGGTTTATACCACCAACCTTGTTAAAGGCGCACCTTTAAAGGTTACTAAAGACAATATTGCCGACGGGTTTGCTTCTGCTGTTATTTGCAATAGCGGTAACGCTAATACCTGCAACGCAAACGGAATTGAAATTGCAACTTTAACCTGCGAACTCTTGGCAACCGAATTGGGGATTGACAGTAAGGACGTTATTGTTGCCTCTACAGGCGTTATAGGTCAACCGCTTGATATTGCGCCGATAAAGGAAGGTATCCCCTCGCTTGTGAGCGGTCTTGCAACTGATAAAAGCGCAGACGCCGCCGAGGGTATTATGACTACCGACACTAAACTTAAAGAAATTGCGGTAGAGTTTGAAATAGGCGGTAGGGTTTGTAAAATGGGGGGTATTGCCAAGGGTTCGGGTATGATTCACCCCAATATGGCAACAATGCTTGTATTTATAACTACCGACTGTGCAATAAGCGGTGAAATGCTTAAAAAAGCTCTTTCTACCGACATTCAAACCACCTTTAATATGGTCAGCGTGGACGGTGATACTTCAACAAACGATATGGTAACCGTATTGGCAAACGGAATGGCGGAAAACGAACTCATTACCGACGACGGTGAAGATTTTAAAATATTTATGCAGGCACTTAACACGGTATGTGTAAACCTTTGCCGTAAAATTGCGGCAGACGGCGAGGGTGCAACAAAACTGCTTGAATGTAAGGTAAAAAATGCCGAAAGTTCGCAAATTGCAAAAACCGTTGCAAAGTCGGTCATTTGCTCTTCGCTTACCAAAGCCGCAATGTTCGGTGCAGATGCTAACTGGGGAAGGGTACTTTGCGCTATAGGTTATTCGGGTGCAAAGGTTGATACCGCTAAAATCGACGTTGCGTTTAAATCCCAAAAAGGTGAAATTGAAGTTTGCAAAAACGGCGCAGGGGTAGAATTTTCCGAAGAAAAGGCAAAGGAAATTCTACTGATGGAAGAAATTGAAATTTTAATTAACCTAAATAGCGGTGAGTTTGCTTCAACCGCTTGGGGTTGCGATTTAACCTATGATTATGTAAAAATTAACGGAGATTACAGAACTTAAGGGGTTTTATACCCCTTTTAAGTCTATAAGGGAGAAATTTATTATGTCTTTAAACATCAGTAACGCTCAAAGAGCCGAAGTGTTAACCCAGGCACTTCCGTATATACAGGAGTATTACAACAAAACCGTTGTAATAAAATACGGCGGAAACGCAATGGTTAACGAAGAATTAAAGCAACAGGTTATGGAAGATATCGTGCTTTTGTACCTTATCGGTGTTAAGGTGGTTTTGGTACACGGCGGCGGTCCTGAAATTACCGAAATGCTTGCAAAAATAGGCAAAAAAACCGAATTTGTAGACGGACTTCGGGTTACAGACAGGGAAACCGCCGAAGTTGTGCAAATGGTGCTTGCGGGTAAAATAAATAAAAGTTTGGTTAATTTGCTTGAAATAAAGGGCGGTAAAGCCATGGGTATTTCGGGTATGGACGGTCGGCTTATTACCGCCGAAACCAAGGACGAGCGTTTGGGTTTTGTGGGAAAAATTACCGGCGTTAATGTTGAGCCGATTTTGGACCTTTTATCCCACAATTATATTCCCGTAGTTTCCACCGTAGGCTGCGATAATGAGGGGAATGTATACAATATAAATGCCGATACTGCGGCGGCATATATCGCAGGTGCGCTTAATGCCGAATCGCTGATTTCTATGACCGATATTGCGGGTATTTTGCGTGATAAGGACGATATTTCCACCCTTATTCCCAAAATCACTACTAAAGAGGCGGAGGATTTATTCAGCGACGGCACAATCTCCGGCGGTATGATACCAAAGGTTGAATGTTGTTTAGAGGCAATAAACCGAGGGGTTAAAAAGGTTATTATAATGGACGGAAGAATACCCCATTCGCTTCTTATAGAAACCCTTACCGACGAAGGTGCGGGTACAATGGTAACAGGTGAGTAAAATGAATATTATTGAAAAGGATAAAGAGTATATCGCCTCAACCTATGCCCGTTTTCCCGTGGTTTTGGAAAAGGGCAACGGCTCTTTGGTGTATGACAAAAACGGCAAAGAGTATATAGATTTATCTTCGGGAATTGCGGTTAATACCTTCGGTGTTGCAGACAAAGAGTGGCAAAATGCCGTAACCGAGCAGTTGGGTAAAATTCAACACGCATCTAACCTTTATTACACCGAACCGTGTGTAAATTTAGCGCAAATTTTGTGCCAAAGAACGGGAATGAAAAAGGTTTTCTTTTCCAATTCGGGTGCAGAAGCCAATGAATGTGCAATAAAAGCGGCAAGAAAATACGCCGAGGATAAAAAGGGAAACGAATACAACAAAATAATAACCCTTAAAAACAGTTTTCACGGCAGAACAATAACCACCCTTGCCGCAACGGGGCAGGAGGTTTTTCATAATGACTTTTTACCCCTTACAGACGGTTTTTTGTACTGCGAGGCAAACGATTGCGAACAACTTGAAAACCTTGTAAAAAATAACAAAGTTTGCGGTATAATGTTTGAATTTGTGCAGGGTGAGGGCGGTGTTTTGCCTTTACAAAAGGAATTTGTAAACAAAATTTTCTGCCTTGCAAAGGAATTAGATATTTTAACAATAGCCGACGAAGTACAAACCGGCAACGGCAGAACGGGTGAACTTTACTGCTTTATGAACTACTCGGTTAAACCCGATATTGTTTCCACCGCAAAGGGGCTCGGGAACGGTTTGCCGCTTGGTGCTACGCTTTTAGGCGAGAAGGTAAAGGATGTTTTCGGTTTCGGTTCGCACGGTTCAACTTTCGGCGGTAATCCCATTTCCTGTGCAGGGGCGGTAAGTGTCATTAACCGAATAGACAGTGAACTTTTAAGCGGGGTTAAAGAAAAATCCGATTATATAATGAATACCCTTAAAGACGCAAAGGGTGTCAAAAGTGTCACCGGTATGGGACTGATGATTGGTATTGAAACCGAAAAGAACGCAAACGATGTTATAAATTACTGTACGGAAAACGGGGTTTTGGTTATTAAAGCCAAAACAAAGGTACGGCTTTTGCCCGCTTTGAACATACCCTTTGACCTGCTTGAAAAAGCGGTGGAAGTTATTAAGAAAGGTTGCGAAATTTAATGGATTTTAAAGGAAAAAGTTTTTTAAAACTGCTTGATTTTTCTCCTGCTGAAATTGAATGTTTGATTGATTTGGCAAAAGAACTTAAAAATAAAAAGAAAGCGGGTATTCCGCACCGAATTTGCGAGGGTAAGAATATTGCCTTGATTTTTGAAAAAACCAGTACAAGAACCCGTTGCAGTTTTGAAGTAGCCGCCCATGATTTGGGAATCGGGGTTACATATTTAGACCCCACCGGTTCGCAAATAGGCAAAAAGGAAAGCATTGCGGATACGGCAAGGGTATTAGGCAGAATGTATGACGGTATAGAATACCGCGGTTACGGGCAGGAAATTGTGGAAGAACTGGCACGCTATGCGGGGGTTCCGGTTTGGAACGGACTTACCAACGAATTTCACCCCACCCAAATTTTGGCGGACTTTTTAACAATTAAAGAACATTTCGGTAAACTTTCGGGCATTAACTTTGTTTATATGGGTGACGCCCGCTACAATATGGGCAATTCCTATATGGTAGGTTGTGCTAAAATGGGGCTTAATTTTACGGTTTGCGCCCCCAAAAAATACTTTCCCGACAGCGATTTAGTAAATAAATGTTTGGAAATTGCAAGCGAAACGGGTGCTACAATTAACTTTGAAACCGACCCGATGAAAGCCACAAAAAATGCCGATGTTATTGCAACCGACGTTTGGGTATCTATGGGTGAACCGAGCGAGGTTTGGGAAGAAAGAATAAAAGATTTATCCCCCTACCAAGTAAACAAAAAAATTATGGACAATGCGGGAGAAAATGCCGTGTTTATGCACTGTTTACCCGCTTTTCACGACCTTAACACAACGGTCGGTAAAGAAATTTCCGAAAAATTCGGCATAAACGAAATGGAAGTTACAAACGAAGTTTTTGAAAGCGAAAAGTCAATAGTCTTTGACGAAGCCGAAAACCGTATGCACACAATTAAAGCGGTAATAGCGGCAACATTGGCTTAAATTGGAGTAAAAATTATGCGTGTTGTTATTAAAATAGGTACTTCTACTTTAGCACACAAAACAGGACTTTTAAATATTCACCGTGTTGAAGAACTCTGCAAGGTTATGAGTGACCTTAAAAACGCCGGTAATGAAGTGATTTTGGTCTCCTCGGGTGCAATCGGTATGGGTGTCGGCAAACTTTCTTTACCTGAAAAACCTACCGATATTCCCACAAAACAGGCGGCGGCGGCAGTCGGTCAATGCGAACTTATGTATACTTACGACAAACTGTTTTCGGAATATAACCACACCGTTGCACAAATTCTTGTAACGGGGGACGATATTGCAAATACCGACCGCAAACATAACTTTATAAACACAATGCGTCGGCTTTTGGAATTGGGTGCGTTGCCTATTATTAACGAAAACGATTCGATTTCGACCAACGAAATTGAAATAGGGGACAATGATACACTCGGTGCTATTGTTGCCACCGCAGTAGATGCCGATTTACTTATAATCCTTTCGGATATTGACGGTCTTTACACCGGCGACCCGAGACAGGACATAGGCGCAAAACTTATACATAAAGTTTCAGAAATCACCCCCGAAATAGAGGGTATGATCGGCGGTGCGGGAAGTCGGCTCGGAACAGGCGGAATGATAACCAAAATAAACGCCGCAAAAATTGTAAACAAAAGCGGTATAGATATGGTCATTGCCAACGGCGAAAACCCCAATTTGCTTTACGATATTGTAGAGGGTAAAGATATCGGTACAAGATTTTTAGGGACGGTAAAATAATGACTACTTTAGAAATACTTAAAAAAGCAAAAGCGGTAAGCCGAAGCGGAATACTTTCAGAAAACCAAAAAAACAAGGCATTAACCGAAATGGCAAACTCTTTAATTGCCGATACGCAGGTGATTTTAGCGGCAAATGATACCGATGTTGAAAACGCAAAGGGCAAAATCAGCGAGGTTATGATTGACCGCTTGAAACTGACAAAAGAGCGTATTGCCGATATGGCAAAGGGCATTTGCGAAGTAAGGGACCTGCCCGATTATGTGGGTAAAGTTTTAGATAATAACACACTCTCTAACGGACTTTCGGTAAACAAGGTTTCGGTTCCTTTCGGGGTGGTTGCAATTATTTACGAAAGCCGACCTAACGTAACGGGCGATGCGGCGGCACTTTGCTTTAAAAGCGGTAATGTTTGTGTACTTCGCAGTGGGAAGGAGGCATATAATTCCGCAAAAGCGATTGTAAACGCTTTGAAAAAAGGTCTTGAAAATGCCGATATTAACCCCGATTATGTTAATTTGATTGAAGACACTACGAGGGAAAGTGCGAACCAACTTATGAGTGCGGTGGGATATGTTGATTTACTTATTCCGCGCGGCGGCAAGGGGCTTATTAAAGCGTGTACCGAAAATGCAAAAGTACCCTGTATTGAAACGGGTACCGGTATTTGCCATATTTTTGTGGATAAATACGCTGACACCGAAATGGCGCTTAAAATAATAAACAACGCCAAAACAAGCCGTCCTTCGGTTTGCAATGCTATGGAAGTTTGCCTGGTTGATAAGGCGGTAGCGAGTGACTTTTTACCAAAACTTTACGATATGTTTAAAGGCAGGGTGGAAATCAAAGGGGATAGTGAAGTTTTAAAAATTATTCCGGCAACACCTGCAAATGATATAGATTTTGACACCGAATTTTTGGACTATATTATGGCGGTAAAAATTGTGGACGGTGTGAAAGAAGCGGTAGAACATATTGCAAATCATTCTACCCACCACAGCGAAAGCATTATAACCGAAAATAGCAAAAACGCAAATTATTTTACATCGGCGGTGGATTCTGCGGCGGTTTATGTCAACGCCTCTACCAGATTTACCGACGGCGGACAGTTTGGTCTTGGTTGCGAAATGGGCATTTCCACCCAAAAACTTCATGCAAGAGGACCTATGGGACTAAGGGAACTTAACACTTATAAATATATAATAAACGGTAACGGACAGGTGAGAGAATAATGCAAAAAATTAAGGTTGGCTTTATAGGTTGCGGTAATATGGGCGGTGCTTTGGCTAAAGCCGTCGCTAAAAGCGGTATTGCCGAAATATTTTTGGCAGATACTTTAAAGGATAAAGCCCAAAACCTTGCGGAGCAAATTTCCGCTAATATTAGCAGTGCCGAAGAAATTGCAAAAATGTGCAAATACATTTTTTTGGGTGTAAAACCGCAAATGATGTTTTCGCTTATTGAAGAAATTTCTCCCATACTTAAAACCCGAAACGATAGATTTATTTTGGTAACAATGGCGGCGGGAATTAAAATAGAAAAGTTTAATTTAATGTTAAACGCAAAAATGCCCATAATCCGCATTATGCCCAACACCCCTGTAGCGGTAGGAAAAGGAATGATTTTGTATTCGCCTTGCAAAGCGATTACCGAAACCGAAGAAACCGAATTTTGTGGTATTTTAGAGAATGCGGGCAAACTCGATAAATTAGACGAAGATTTAATAGATGCCGGTTGTGCTATTTCGGGTTGCGGTCCTGCATTTGTTTATATGTTTGCCGAAAGTATGGCAAAAGCGGGTGCAGAGTGCGGTCTTCCAACCGAAAAGGCAATAAAGTATGCGGCACAAACCCTTTTGGGTGCGGCGGAACTTATGCTCTCTTCACAAAAATCCCCCGAAGTTTTAAGACAAGAAGTATGCAGTCCAAAGGGCTCTACCATAGAGGGTGTAATTTCACTTCAAAATTCACAGTTCGACCAAAGTGTAAACACCTGTGTCAAAGCATCCTTTAAACGCACGGTTGAATTGGGCAAATAAATACATAGGATTTTGAAAATTGCAGTTTGTTAATCTCTACAAACTGCAATTTTTTTGCGTATTTACTTAATAATTTAGGCGGTTATAATAAACTGTCACCCAAATATCACTAAAAAAGTGTTGATGATTTTATTTAATTATGATATAATATTATGAATTATAATGCCGTAAGTATATTCATTTGTAAAAAGAGGTGTAAAAATGCGGATTTTGGGTATAGACCCCGGTTATGCAATAGTGGGTTACGGGATTGTGGATTATGCCAAAAACCGATTTGCAACAGTCGGTTACGGCGCTGTTACAACCAAAGCCAAAACCCCGTTTGAAACACGCCTTGCCGATATTTACAATGATATTCTGTCTATTATTGATAAATACAATCCGGACGAATTGGCAATAGAAAAACTTTATTTTAACACCAACACCACAACGGCAATAGACGTTGCCCAAGCAAGGGGAGTAATTGTTTTAGCCGCACACCAAAAGGGGCTTAAAATAAGCGAATATACCCCGCTTCAGGTAAAACAGGCCGTTACGGGATACGGCAGAGCCGAAAAACACCAGGTAATGGAAATGATTAAAAGCATTTTGTCGCTTAAATCGGTTCCTAAACCAGATGACACGGCAGATGCTTTGGCACTTGCAATTTGCCACGGACATTATTCCGATTCTGTTTTAAGGAGATAGAAAATGATTGCTTCTTTAAGAGGAAAGTTGATATATACCGACAATACCGTTGCCGTAGTTGAATGCGCCGGAGTGGGTTTTAAGTGCTTTGTTACCAAAAACACCCTTTACAACCTGCCGCAAAAAAACGAAGAAGTTTTTTTACACACATATATGGTTGTGCGTGAAGATGCTATGGATTTATACGGTTTTGAAAGCATAGAGGAACTTGACGCTTTTAAACTTATAACCTCGGTAAACGGGGTTGGCGCTAAAATCGGTTTGGCGTTGCTTTCGGAATTTACGGCAGCTCGGCTTATAATGCACATTGCAAACAACGACCCCAAACCCCTAACCGCTGCCGCCGGTGTGGGTATTAAACTTGCCCAAAGAATTGTGCTTGAACTAAAAGATAAGGTAGGAAGTTTGACTTCATCGGAAATTTTTGAAACCCCGAATTTAGGCAATGCTACCTATAATTCCAACACTAAAGAGGCGGTTGCCGCTTTGGAAGCACTCGGCTATTCTAAAACCGAGGCGGCTTCGGCTGTAGGTAAACTTGATATGTCGCTTACCACCGAAGAACTTATTAAACAGGCGTTAAAAACTCTCGCAAGGGGAATATAACAGATGATAGAACAGGAAATGGATTTTGAAAACCGAATAGTATCGCCCGACTACAGTTTTTCGGAAGATGACGGCGAGATGTCACTAAGACCCAAAAGTCTAAGTGAATACATCGGTCAGGATAAAGTTAAAGAAAATTTAAGTATATATATTAAGGCGGCTTTACAACGTAAAGAACCGCTTGATCACGTTTTGCTTTACGGCCCTCCCGGTCTTGGCAAAACCACCCTTTCGGGCATTATTGCAAAGGAAATGGGGGTTAATTTGCGTGTAACTTCCGGTCCTGCAATAGAAAAACAGGGCGATTTAGTGGCAATACTGACTTCGCTTAACGAGGGGGACGTGTTGTTTATTGATGAAATACACCGTCTTCCCCGTAATGTAGAGGAAATTTTATACCCCGCTATGGAGGATTTTTCGCTCGATATTATTTTGGGTAAAGGTCCCTCCGCCCGCTCTATTCGGCTTGATGTTCCTAAATTTACTTTAGTCGGCGCTACCACCCGCTCGGGGCAGTTGACCGCCCCTTTGCGTGACCGTTTCGGCGTGCTTTTACGGCTTGAGTTATACACCCCCGAACAGTTGGCACAAATTGTTACCCGTTCGGCAGGAATATTGGGAATTGAAACCGAGTATGACGGTGCTTTGGAAATTGCCTCACGTTCCCGTGGGACACCCCGTATTGCCAACCGTTTGCTTCGCCGTGTGCGTGATATTGCCCAAATTCAGTTTGACGGCGTTATTACCGAAAAAACCGCACGTGCGGCACTTTCACGTTTTGAAATTGACGAATTGGGACTTGACGATTTTGACCGCAAAATGCTTTCAACCATTATTACAAATTATTCGGGCGGCCCTGTGGGACTTGATACTTTGGCGGCGGCTATGGGGGAAGAAGCGGTTACTATTGAGGACGTTTACGAACCGTATTTAATGCAAATCGGCTTTTTAACCCGAACCGCAAGGGGAAGATGTGTAACTAAATTGGCTTATGACCACCTTTCTATTCCTATGTCGGGCAATAATTCCCAACAATCTATTTTTTAAAGGAACTGTAAAATGAGAACTGTTGAAGGTTTTAGTGATTATGAACTGATAGACGCCGACTCGGGTGAACGACTTGAGAGGTGGGGAGATATTATTTTAATCCGCCCCGACCCGCAGGTTATTTGGTCGGGCAAACGCACCGATAAGCGCTGGTACAACCCAAACGCAATTTACCACCGTTCCAATTCGGGCGGGGGATATTGGGAAAAACTTAAAAGTGTACCCGATGTTTGGAGCATTTGCTATGACGATTTAACCTTTAGATTAAAACCTATGGGATTTAAACACACAGGTCTTTTCCCCGAACAGGCGGTTAATTGGCGGCTTGCAAAAGAACTGATTAAAAAGGAAAACCGTGAAATTTCGGTGCTTAATTTGTTTGCATATACAGGCGGTGCTACGGTTGCCTGCCTTTCGGCGGGGGCTAATGTTACCCATGTGGACGCTTCAAAAGGTATGGTACAGTGGGCAAAGGAAAATGCTGCGGCAAGCGGTGTTGCCTCAGGTAACGTGCGTTGGCTTGTGGACGATTGTTTGAAATTTGTTAAGCGTGAAATAAGGCGGGGCAAAAAGTACGATGCTATTATTATGGACCCGCCCTCCTACGGCAGGGGACCGGGCGGCGAAGTATGGAAACTTGAACAGCAACTTACCGAACTTTTAACCGAAACGGGCAAACTGCTTTCGGACGATGCTTTGTTCTTCTTTTTAAACTCCTATACCGGCGGTCTTTCACCTACGATACTTAACTATATGGTAAAACAGTATGTGGTAAAAAACCGCAAAGGTGAAGTTTATACCGACGAAATAGGTTTACCTATAACCGAAAAGGGCATTAGTATGCCTTGCGGAAATACAACAATTTGGATTAAGTGAAATGGATAATATAATTGAATTAAAAAACGTCAGTTACGAATATAGTAATGCGGACGAAGAAAATGTTGCCTACACTGCGGTAAACGGCATCTCCTTAAATATAGAAAGAGGAAGTTTTACCGTAATTTTGGGGCATAACGGTTCGGGTAAATCTACCCTTGCCAAAATGCTTAACGGACTTTATAAACCCACAAAGGGTGACGTTTTGGTGGACGGAATTAACACCAAAACCGAAGAAACCGAAATAGAAGTGAAACGCAAGGTCGGTATGGTTTTTCAAAACCCCGATAATCAGTTAATTTCTTCTATTGTTGAAGAGGATGTGGCATTCGGTCCCGAAAATTTAGGGTTAGACCCAAAAGAAATAAGAAAGCGTGTCGACGAATCGCTTAAGGCGGTCGGAATGTACGAATTTAAAAATTCAACCCCTCATCATTTGTCGGGCGGTCAAAAACAGCGTATTGCCATTGCGGGTATGATAGCACTCCGTCCCGACTGTTTGATTTTAGACGAGCCGACGGCAATGCTTGACCCAAAGGGACGAGCCGAAATAGTTGATACCGTAATGAAACTTAACAAAGAAAAAGGCATAACGGTGGTTTTAATTACCCACTATATGGAAGAAGCCGAAAATGCCGACAGGGTGCTTGTTATGAACGACGGTGTTATTATAGCCGACGGTACACCCAAAGAGATTTTTAAAAATGTGGAAATGTTAAAGGGCGTTGGGTTGGATGTTCCCCAAACTACCGAACTTTTATACGCACTTAACAAAAACGGAATGGCGGTTCCTACTAATGTTTTATCGGTAGAGGAAACTGCAAAGGTTATTGCAAATTATTTGGAGGAAAAATAGTTGTCAGTTTTAGAGGTTAAGAACCTGACTTATTGTTACGGCGGAAATACACCTTTTATCAACGATGCGGTAAGTGACGTTAGTTTTACCGTGGAATCGGGTGAAATTATAGGTATTATCGGCCATACGGGTTCGGGAAAATCTACACTTGTGTCGCACCTAAACGGGCTCTTAAAACCCACCGACGGCACGGTTTTAATAGAGGAAAAGGATATTTGGGAAAACCCGAAAGAAATACGCAAAATTCGTTCTAAAGTCGGTTTGGTTTTTCAGTATCCCGAATACCAACTTTTTGAAGAAACGGTTTTTGACGATATTGCTTTCGGCCCTAAAAATATGGGACTTTCGGGCGATGAACTAAAAAAACGGGTAACCGAAATATGCCAAATTATCGGAATAAAACCCGAATATATGGAAAAATCCCCTTTTGATTTATCGGGCGGGGAAAAACGCAGGGTTGCCATTGCGGGTGTAATGGCAATGCGTCCGCAAATTATTGTGTTTGACGAACCGATAGCCGGTTTAGACCCAAAAGGCAGGCAGGAGGTTATGAAAATAATATCCGACTACCGAAAAGCAACCGGTGCTACTGTAATAATAATTTCCCACAGTATGGAAGATATGGCAATATTTACCGATAAACTGCTTGTTATGAGCCGAGGTAAACTTGTTATGTTTGATAAAACCGAAAATGTGTTTAAAAATGGGGCAGAACTTCAAAAAATCGGCCTTAATGTTCCTATTGTTACAAGGGTTTTTTATAGGTTAAAGGAAATTGGAATAGATGTCCCGACAGACGTTTTTACGGTAGAAAAAGCGGTAGAGGTATTAAAAAAAGCAAAGGCAGGTGACCGAAATGCTTAAGGATATAACTTTCGGTCAGTATTATTCGGCAAATTCGCCGATACACCGTGCCGACCCGAGAATGAAAATCGTTTTGCTTATTACTGCCATTGTTTTTATTTTCCTTTCAAAAAATATGTATGCGCTTTTGTTTTCCTGCCTATTCGTCTTGGCGGTTTTGGTTATTTCAAAAGTACCTTTTAAAATTTATTTAAAGAATTTAAAAGCCGTTTTGCCAATACTCGTTTTTACCGCCATTATAAATATGTTTTACAGCGACGGGAATGCTAATAAACTCTTTAGCATTTGGAAATTAACCGTAACCGACGCAGGGATTTACCGAGCGGTGTTTATGGCAACAAGAATTATTTTGCTCATTTTCATAAGTTCGGTATTAACCTATACCACAACCCCTAACGATTTGACCGATGCTATGGAAAAACTTTTTTCTCCGCTTAAATACGTAGGTCTTAAAACGGCGGTTCATACTTTGGCTATGATGATGACAATAGCACTTAGGTTTATACCCACTTTGGTAGAGGAAGCCGAAAAAATTATGAACGCCCAAAAAGCAAGGGGTGCGGATTTTGAAAACGGGAGTTTAAAAGACAGGGCAAAAGCGTTAATACCTATTTTAATTCCGCTTTTAATATCTTCTGTCAGACGTGCTTACGAACTTGCCGAGGCAATGGAATGTCGCTGTTACAACGGGGGCGAAGGTAAAACCCGTATGAAACAGTTACGTCTGAAACCAATGGATTATGTGATGTGTTTTATAACGGTGCTTTTTTGCGGTGGAATTATTTTAATTAACCTAATTTAAAGGCGGTGTTTTTGTGAAAAGGGTTTTGCTTACAATCGGGTATGACGGCACAAATTACCACGGTTGGCAGGTGCAAAAAAACGCCGTAACGGTGCAACAGGTTTTGTGTGAGGGTTTAGAAAAAATGTTAGGCACCCCTTGCGATGCGGTCGGAACTTCCCGTACCGACGCAGGGGTTCACGCAAGGGAATTTACCTGCCATATCGACTGTGAAGATAATATTCCCGAAACCGCTTTTGTAAGGGGACTGAATTCACTTCTACCGCCCGATATAGCGGTAAAGACTTGTGTGGAAGTCCCGAAAAATTTTCACGCAAGATACAACGCAAAGGGCAAAACTTACAGTTATTATATTTTTAACAGCAGGGTAAAAGACCCCTTTAAATCACGCTATTCCTGGCAAATTGAAAGACCGCTTAATATAGATTTAATGAATGATTTTGCACGGCAGATCATAGGTACGCATGATTTTTACGCTTTTTCTTCTTCGGGAAGAACGGTGGAAAATACGGTAAGAACGGTAAGCGAATGTTATGTAACGAAAAAGGATAGTGACGTGATACTAACCGTAAGCGCAAACGGATTTTTGTATAATATGGTCAGAATTATTGTGGGTACTGCGGTAGAAGTTTCAGACGGCAGGATAAATCTTTCGGATATACCGAAAATATTGAATTCCAAAAAACGGGAATTGGCGGGGGTTACTGCACCGCCGCAAGGACTTTTTTTGGAAAAAGTACATTATTAGGGTGAAAAAATGGCTGATTATAAAAAGAAAAGGCGAAGCAGGTTTAAAACGGTTCCCAAAATGAATCGAAAGCGGATAAAGGAAAATAATCTTTCCGCAGATATTGAAATGACTCCTTATGACCAAAAACCCAAAAAGCAAAAAATGCGGGTTGTTAAGGGGAAAAAACTTGAACAAAAAAGAAAATTCAAAGGTTTTGTTTCGGCTGTAGGTGTTTTGGCGGCATTGTTTATTGTTTTGCAACTGATAATGCCGGCGGGAGTTTTTGAAACCGCTTCAAACCTGATTTCGGCTTTGGGTGCGGGCAAGTATCCGATTGAACTTACTGCAGGCAATACCTTAAACGTTGTTTCAAAGGGTTCTTATTACTATGTCTTGACCGATACCGAAATTTACGCAGTTTCAAATTCGGGCAAACTTATGTATTCATATACCCACGGTTTTGAAAAACCGATTTTGAAAACCTCCTCCACAAGGGCTTTGGTTTTTGACCAAGGAAAAACAGAGGCGCTCATTTTTAATTCAAAGGGTTTGAAATCCACCGTAAACAGCGAAAAAGAAATTATCAACGCCGATATCGGCGAAAACGGAACTTATGCGTTAATCACTCCGGACGATAATTACACGGCAGCCGTAAGGGTTTATAAAAAGAACGGCAAACCCGTTTACCAATGGTTTTCTTCGGACGATATGATAAATAATGTGGCAATATCGGGAAGAGGTAACAAAATTGCGGTTTCCGCCATTTCTTACGGTGTGGGCAGTTACGATTCGAGGTTATGTGTATTCGGCTTTAAATCCGCAAATGCGGAATATACGAAGGATTTTAAAAATACTATTATTTATGAACTTACTTCTCACGGTTCGGGATTTTCGGCAGTAACCCAAAATTCTTATAACTTTATTACCTGGGGCGGAAAACAGATAACCGAATATAAAAACGAATATTCGGCGGATATGTTTAGGCATACGGTAGACGGTTCTGTTTTGGTCTTTAACCGTGAAAGTGACAAAACCGATAACCGCATTGTAACCTTTACAAACGGCGGAAAGTTAAAAACGGAGATAAATTATAAAGGCGTAATAACCGATATTGCCGTTAAGTCAAACAATGTTTACTGCCTTAATGATACAACTCTTTACATATTAAATGAAAAGGGCGAAATTTTAAGAAACACACAGGGCGGTTTCGGGGTTAAAAGAATGGCGGTAATAGGACAAAACAGGGTTGCCGCCGTTACCGACAATTTGATTTCGGAAATTAAATTAAAATAGGAGTGATTTTTTATGGGTATTTTACTTGACTTAATTTTAATTGCATTTATAATTTTAATGGGCTTTATTTCCGCAAAACGGGGATTTGTGCGTGTTGCAATAGAAGTTGTGGGATTTGTTGCCGCAATAATGCTTTCTTTAAATTTAAGTGTAACTTTTGCCGACCTTACATACCAAAAGGTAATAGAACCTAAAATTATCTCCTCTTCCCAGGATTTTTCGGGGGATACTACCGCTTCGGCGGCGGAAAAAACATGGGAATCGCTTCCCGGGTTTATTAAAAACAACGCCGAAAAATTCGGTATAAATAAGGACGATTTAACAGCGAATATAAGCGAAAACATCGGAAACGGCGCAGAGGAAATTGTAAGCAATGTTTCGCAAAACACAATAAAACCCGTTGCCGTAAGTATTTTAAAAACGATTTATCTTCTAATACTTATGTCGGTGCTTATGATAGTTGTAAAATTGCTGGCACGCACCGTTAACAAACTGTTTTCGTTTAGTTTGGTAGGCAAATTAAACAGGGTTTTAGGCGGAACTGTGGGCATAGTAAAGGGTGTAATATTCGCTTGGATTTTCTGTATTGTTATTGCACTTTTAATTTCGCTTACCGAAAACGGTTTTTGGATTTTTAATACCGCTAATATAGAAAATTCTTATATTTTCAAATTCTTTACAGATGTAATCAAGATTTAGGAGATTTTTAAAAATGAAACTTTGTTCCAAATGCAAAAAACGTCCGGCTGTGGTTTTCCTTTCGGATGTAACCAATCCCAATGCCGAACCCAACGGACTTTGCCTTGTTTGCGCAAAGGAATTAGGCATAAAACCGGTTGACGATATGCTTAAAAAGATGAATATATCCGACGAGGATATAGAACAAATGAGCGAACAGTTTATGGATATTATGTCCTTGAACGAGGAGATGGACGATGCCGAACTTAACGAAGACACCTTTGATTTAGGTACTGCCCCCGCAATGCCGTTTTTAAATAAGATTTTCGGCAATTTCGGCGGTAATGCAGGTTCGGACGAAACCAAAAGCGCCGAAAAAGGCGAAGAAAAGAAGTCGGCTGAAAAGCATAAGAAAAAACGCAAAAAGTTTATGGAGCAGTACTGCACCAATTTAACCGAAAAGGCAAGAGCGGGTCAAATTGACGTTATTATCGGAAGAGATAAAGAACTTTACCGCACCATTCAAATCCTGTCCCGCCGTTCTAAAAACAACCCGTGTTTAATAGGCGAACCTGGCGTAGGTAAAACCGCCATTGCAGAGGGGTTGGCGATGAAAATTGCCGAAGGCAAAGCCCCTGCACGCCTTTTGGATAAAGAAATTTATTTGCTTGATTTAACCGGACTTGTTGCGGGAACACAGTTTAGGGGGCAGTTTGAAAGCCGTGTAAAGGGACTTGTTTCCGAAATAAAGGAAGCGGGAAATATTATACTTTTTATTGACGAAATCCACAATTTAGTGGGTGCGGGTGACTCGGCCGAGGGGTCAATGAACGCCGCCAATATACTAAAGCCCGCCTTGTCCCGTGGGGAAATACAGGTTATAGGCGCTACAACCTTTAAAGAATACCGCAAATATATTGAAAAAGATGCCGCACTTGAACGCCGTTTCCAACCCGTTACCATTGAAGAGCCGTCATTAGCCGAATCGGAAGAAATTTTAATGGGTGTAAAGGGCTATTACGAGGGCTTCCACAATGTCACAATATCCGACGATATTGTAAAAAAAGCGGTTTTGCTTTCCGAAAGATATGTAACCGACCGTTACTTGCCCGACAAGGCGATAGATTTACTTGACGAGGCGTGTGCTTGTGCCAGTCTTGCCAACAAGGCGGTTGACGACCTTTATGTTGCCAATAAAAAGGTTGCGGAATATACCATAAAACTTGAAGAACTTGAAGCCGACGTTGAAAACCCCGACTATGAAAAGCAGGCACTTTTAAAAGCCGATATTGAAAAATATAAAAAGCAGTCGGAAGACCTTTGTAAAGACGCTGTGGCAAAACCCGTAACCGATATGGATATTGCAAAGGTAATTGAACTTTGGACAGGTATTCCCGCTACAAAAATCAGGGAAAGCGACCTTAAAAAGTTGGCAACACTTGAAGATGCCTTAAATGAACGCATAATCGGTCAAAATGAGGCAACAAAACTTGTTGCAAGTGCAGTTAAGCGTTCAAGGGTGCAAACAAGCAAAATTCACCGCCCCGCATCATTTATTTTTGTAGGCCCTACCGGCGTAGGTAAAACCGAACTTGTTAAGGTGCTTTCGGAGCAGTTGTTTAACACCCCCGAAACCTTAATCCGCCTTGATATGTCGGAATTTATGGAAAAACATTCGGTTTCAAGAATTATAGGAGCGCCTCCCGGATATGTAGGTTATGACGAGGCGGGACAACTTACCGAAAAGGTAAGAAGAAAACCCTATTCGGTAGTGCTTTTCGATGAAATTGAAAAAGCACATCCCGATGTTTTAAATATCCTTTTGCAAATTCTTGACGAGGGCAAGGTTACCGATGCACAGGGCAGAACGGTTAATTTTGAAAATACCGTTATTGTTATGACCTCTAATGCAGGCAGCGAAAATAAGGAAAACCTTTTGGGATTCGGAAGAACCCAGACGGATGCTTCAAAAGAAAAGGCATTAAAGGCGCTGGAAGGTTTTTTGCGTCCCGAATTTATTGCAAGAGTGGACGAAATCGTGGTATTCTCACCCCTTTCCAAAGAATCGCTTTCCAAAATTGCCGATTTAATGCTTAAAGATTTAAAAGAAGCATTAAAGGAAAAACTTATTGACTTTAACTACAAAACCGACCTTTGCGACTATTTGGCAGAACATTGCGACGGCGGTAAAAGAGGTGCCCGTGAACTTCGCAATCTTATCCGCCGTGAAATTGAAAATAAAATTGTTGATATTATTGTAGATAATAATGAAGGCAGTATAAGTTCAATTTCCGCTTCGGTTAAAGACAAAATTGTATTAAAAACCAAACTTGCGTAAAATTAAAGTCCCCGACCTTTGGGTTGGGGACTTAACATTTTCACACCTTGTTACATATTATGTTAATGAATTTATGTTTTAATGATTAAATTTTTAAATTTAAGGTAAAAATATAATCGGAGTGTGAAAAGAATATGAATATAAAACGCGGAGAGATTTACTACGCCGATTTAAGCCCCGTTATCGGGTCGGAACAGGGGGGAGTAAGACCTGTTCTTATTATTCAAAACGATGTTGGGAATAAATACAGTCCAACCGTTATTGCGGCGGCAATTACAAGCCAACACAACAAAACAAAACTGCCTACACACATTTCGGTAGATGCAGATAACTGCGGTCTTGCAAAAGATTCAATAGTTTTGCTTGAACAGGTAAGAACAATAGATAAACAGCGCTTAAAGGAAAAAATGGGATGTCTTGACACCGACGCTATGGGTTTGGTGGACAAGGCGTTAAGTGTCAGTTTTGGGCTTAATATAAATTCGGGCGGTTTTACTACATAAGTAAAACCGCTAAAGTTTTTTAAACGGTAGTGGCACGTTTTACCGAAGATTTACCGAATTTTTGGCGTACCTTATAAAGGGAATTTTCAATTTGCTCGGTTTTAAAGTCATAATCGGTATCCCCGAAAATATCCTGCTGAACGGCACAGGACTCGTCTTTCAAATTTATGGCACGCAGTCCCACCGAACGCAAAGGTTCTGTGAATTTGTAGTTTTTTGTGAAAAGGCAGAACCCGTATTTTGCAAGGGTTATAGCGCAGTTGGTGGTTTGGTTAAAGGAAACGCTGTACTCCTTTACGGCAAGCGAAGAAGTGCGAAGATGAATTTGAACCCCGCCGGCATATAAGTTGTACTTTCTTAAAGAATCGCTTATGGTTTGCGCAAATATAAGAAACTCTTTCCAAACTTCTTGGTTATTTTCAAAATCTTTAGAACAGGTAACCGATTTACCGATACTTTTGGGTTTATAACTTTTGGTAACGGGGGTTACGGGGGAATCGTCCAGCCCTAAAGCGTAATTTTTAAGCGAAACGCCGTTTTTCCCTAAAAGCCGTTTTAGGGTTGCCGTGTCGCATATAGAAACATCGCCTATGGTATTTATGCCTATAGAGTGCAGTTTATCGGCGGTACTTTTGCCTACAAATAAAAGATCGCCTACCGGCAAATGCCAAATTTTTTGCTTAAAATTTTCCTTTGAAATAACGGTTACGGCGTCGGGCTTTTTCATATCCGAGCCCAGTTTGGCAAATACTTTATTAAAACTAACCCCAACCGAAAGGGTAAGACCGAGTTCCTTTTTTACCGTTTCCTTAATACTTACCGCAATTTTTTCACCGCTCCCGAAAAGCAGGGTGCTTCCCGTTACGTCAAGCCAACATTCGTCAATACCGAACGGCTCTATCATATCGGTATAACGGGAATAAATTTCCTGCGCTTTTTTGGAAAATTCTTCGTACTTGTCATAAATAGGGGGCAGTATTACAAGTGAGTTGCATTTTTGCTTTGCTTTGAAAATCGGTTCGGCGGTTTTAACGCCAAACTGCTTTGCAAGTTCGTTTTTGGCAAGTACAATACCGTGGCGGTTTTCACTGTCTCCGCAAACGGCAACCGGCATACCTTTAAGGGTTGGGTTAAAAAGCAGGGAACAGGAGGCAAAAAAATTATTAAGGTCACAGTGCAGTATAATTCGCTCCGACAAAATAAATCACTCCAAAAGAACATTTGTTCGGATATATTATACCCCTTTTACAACAATTTGTAAAGACCGAATTACATTTTAAATTTTTCCAGCGCAATTACGTGCAACCGTTCAATGTGGCGTTTGCTGTAGTTTACCGCAAGTGCAACCTCTTCCAAAGTTCTGCCTAATATGTATTTTTGAAAGAGTATTTCGCTTAAAATTCCGCCGTCTACCGCTTTTATTTTTCTTTCAATATCTTTTCTTAAATTTTCCGACTTTAAAATTTGGCTTTCATAGTCCTTTTTTAAAGATGGGTTAAGTTTAATCATTTTTTCCAAGCGGTCAATTTTGGGTTGCTGTAAAAGATATGAATTTAGGTATTGTTTTTTACTTTTTTGCATTTCTTTTTATCCTTTGCTTTAGGCGTGACGGGTTCGACTCTCGCCCGCCTAACCAATGCGATATACTGCCCGTAACTGTATTTTGTGTTGTGGCGCTTGTTGTATTCTTCCAACTCCCTTGCAAGGGTGTAAATTGGGCTTCCCATTAACCGTTCTTTGTATTCGGTTTCCTTTTGTTTTAGTTTTTCGCCCTTAATTTTACACGCTTCACAGCAATAGTCGGGATATTTGCTTTTTAAAATCTTCGCTCCGCAACAGTGGCAGTGGGCGGTCTTTTTTTCTTCAATATCGCCGGAATTGCAAACAGGGCATACGTAAATTTTTTCGTACGGCGGATTATCTAAAGAGTGGTTTTCGGTTAATTTTTTTGCCTTTTTAAATTCGTAACCGCATTCAAGGCAGATATACATTTTTCAGTCACCTCATAATTATTGACAATTACGGAATAAAGTATTATAATGAAATAAATTACTAAATTTCGTATCTATTTGGCATTATAATACTAAATTTAGTAAAAGTCAAGTAAAAATTACGTAATTTAGTAAAATAGGTGAAATTATGATTTTTGTATACGATTTAATAGAAGAACTTTGTATGCGAAAGGGAATAAATATTACAACCCTTTGCCGTGAATGTAAAATTCCCCGTTCGTCACTTACCGATTATAAAAAGGGAAGAATAAAAAGTCTTTCTACCGATACAATCTGCAAGATAGCCGATTATTTTGATGTAAGCGTGGGTTATTTGTGCGGCGGCGAACATTCAAAGTTGGACGAAGAAGCCCTTAAAACCGCCCTTTTTGGCAATGATGTTGTAGTTACCGACCGAATGTGGAACGAGGTTAAAAACTATGCCGGCTATATAAAGGAAGTATATAAGGACAAAAACAGTTAGTTTTTAAGTAAAATTCAACAAAAAACGCTAAAAACACAAACGATTTTTAAGTATTTGTAAAGTATTTTTGAAATATTGTTAAAAATTTGATAATCTCACTTGAATTTTGCTTCGGTTTAAGATATAATTTATAAGGAAAAAATTGAATTATTTTGTAAAGGAGTTTTTTAAAATGACCAACAATAAAACGATTTTAAAGTGGCTTGACGAAGTCAAGGAACTTGTAAATCCCGATAAGGTTGTTTGGATTGACGGAAGCGAGGAACAGTTAGAAGCACTTCGCAAAGAAGCGGTTGAATCCGGCGAAATGATTAAACTTAACGAGGAAAAACTTCCCGGTTGCTACCTGCACAGAACTCTTCCTAACGACGTTGCACGTGTTGAAGACAGAACCTTTATATGCACCGAAACCAAGGAAGAAGCAGGCCCTACCAACAACTGGTGCGCACCTGCAGAAATGTACGAAAAACTTTACAATATTGCACGCGGTTCTTACAAGGGACGTACAATGTACGTTATCCCTTATTCTATGGGACCTATCGGTTCTCCTATTGCTAAAGCCGGTATCGAAGTAACCGATTCTATCTATGTTGTCCTTAATATGGCTATTATGACACGTATCGGCTCTAAAGTACTTGAAGTTTTGGGCGACAGTAATGACTGGGTTCGCGGTCTCCACGCAAAATGCAACGTTGACCCCGAAAACAGATACATCTGCCACTTCCCGCAGGACAATACCATTATCTCGGTTAACTCGGCTTACGGCGGTAACGTGCTTTTGGGTAAAAAGTGCTTTGCTTTGCGTATTGCTTCTTACCAAGGTTGGAAAGAGGGCTGGATGGCTGAACATATGCTCATTTTAGGCCTTGAAAATCCCAAGGGCGAAGTTAAATATGTGGCTGCCGCATTCCCGTCTGCTTGCGGTAAAACCAACCTTGCAATGCTTATTCCGCCCGAATATCTCCGCAAAAAGGGTTACAAAATTTGGACGGTAGGCGATGATATTGCTTGGATGAAGATAGGTAAAGACGGTCGTCTTTATGCTATTAACCCCGAAAACGGTTTCTTCGGTGTTGCTCCCGGTACTAACGAACATTCAAACTTCAACGCTCTTGAAAGCACAAAGAAGAACACTATCTTTACAAACGTTTGTCTTGACCTTGACGATAACACCGTTTGGTGGGAAGGTCTTAACAAAAATCTTCCTCAAAACGCACTTGACTGGAAGGGCAACAAGTGGGATGCTTCTAAATTTGACAAAGCAGATAAATCCACCTATGCGGCTCATCCCAACTCAAGATTTACAGCCCCCGCAAAGAACTGCCCCTGCATTTCCGAAGAATTTGACAAGGGCGAAGGTGTTCCGATTTCCGCAATCATCTTCGGCGGTCGCCGTGCTAAATGCGCTCCGCTTGTATATCAATCAAAAGATTGGGTTAACGGTGTATTCGTAGGTTCCGCAATGGCTTCCGAAACCACCGCAGCTGCTGCCGGTGCAGTAGGCGTTGTTCGCCGTGACCCGATGGCTATGCTTCCTTTCTGCGGTTACCACATGGGCGAATACTTCAAACATTGGCTTGATATGGGTGAAAAACTCGGTGATAAAGCACCCAAAATCTTTAATGTTAACTGGTTCCGTACCGATGACGAGGGTAACTTCGTATGGCCCGGATTCGGCGACAATATGCGTGTTCTTAACTGGATTATCGACCGTTGCGAAGGCAAGGCAGACGCTACCGAAACCGCAATCGGTTACATTCCGAAACCTGAAGATATTGACCTTACCGACTTGGATATGGATATGGATACTCTTAAGGATATCTTAACCGTTGATAAGGCAGTTTGGGAAAAAGAAGCCGCTGAAATTGAAGAACATTACAAGAAGTTCGGTGACAAACTCCCCGCAAAACTTAAAGAGCAACTTGAAACTCTTAAAGCAAACCTTGCAAAAATGTAATTAAACTTTAAACCCGCCTGCTTCGGTTTTTTGCCGAGGTGGGCGGGTTTTGTACGAAAATTAGATATATTTATTGACAATTTAACCGCTTAAAGGTAGAATAATGTTGTATGTAATTTGAGGAGGCACAAAATGTCGGTTAAAATTTCACCCTCGCTTTTGTCGGCGAATTTTTTTGATTTAAAGGCAGATATTAAACGTCTTGAAGCGTTAAAAACGGATATGTTGCATCTTGATGTTATGGACGGTATATTTGTTCCTAATATTTCTTTCGGCAATCCCGTTATTAAAAAGATTAAGGAAAATTCCAATCTAATGCTGGACGTTCATCTTATGATAGACAGACCGCACAGATATATAAAGGAATTTGCAAAATATGCTGATATCTTGGGTTTTCACTATGAAGCGGGAAGCGATGTTGCGGCAACTTTAAAGGAAATAAGGAATTTAGGGTGTAAGTCCTGCCTTACCATAAAACCCAAAACCGCAGCGGAGGAAATTTTCGAATTTTTACCCCTTTGCGATATGGTGCTTGTAATGTCGGTAGAGCCGGGATTCGGCGGTCAGTCCTTTATGCCTGATTCTTTGCCTAAAGTTACTGCCTTGAAAAAGGAAATTGAATTACAGGGACTTAAATGTGATATTGAAATTGACGGCGGTATCAACGGCGAAACCGCATCCTTGGCGGTAAAAGCGGGTGCAGATGTTTTGGTTGCCGGCAGTTACCTTTTTTGCGACAAAATGGAGGAAAGATATAACTATCTTAAATCTCTTTAAAAAAGTATTTTGAAAGGATTGCGGTGGCATTTTCGGCTATAATTTGTTTGCCGTACTCCTTTAAATATTCGCTGTAAAAAGGCGGCGGAGTGTATGGTAAACAGTATTCTTTAAGGGTTAATAAAAAAGGACTGTCATCCATGGAATATATAATCAGCGCATAACCTATAGATGTTTTATAAAGTTCGCTTTTTATAATTTTTGCTTTACAGCGTTTTAAAAAAAGCACACCGTCTAACAGTTTTTCGGTATTTCGGAAGACAAAAATGTGCTCGGTCGGTTGCTTTAAAACAGGGGAAATCAGTATGGTGCAACCGCAGTTTGCCTTAACTTTTACCTTAATTATAAGTTCCTCTTTAAGAGATAACCCACGGGAAAACAAAACCTTTTCCAAAATTCTTTCAAATATGGGTTTTACGTTTTCATCCATACTGTAAAACCTGCCGTATGTTCCGAAAAGTGCTAAAATTTCTTTGTCCATAAGGGTAATTTTAATTTTGCCTTTATCTAAATCGGTTACAGTCATAAAAACCTCCCGTTTGGGAATTAAGGAGTTAAAAAATGAATTATAATGAATTAAAAAGCGGTACTGATGTGCGTGGTATTGCAAGTGATTTAGGCGGTAAAACCGTTAATCTTACATTGGAAGCGGTATACGATATATCTGCGGCTTTTGCCGTTTGGTTTGTTAATAAGTTTGAAAAGAATTCTGCCGACCTTAAAATAGCGCTCGGTCACGATTCGAGAATTACGGGTGAGAGCATTGCAAACACGGTAAAGCAAGCACTTGTTAATGCGGGTGTAACCGTGCTGGACTGCGGTCTTGCATCTACCCCTGCAATGTTTATGACCACGGTAGATTTAAAAACCGACGCCGCAATACAAATTACCGCCAGCCATCACCCGTTTGACCGTAACGGTCTTAAATTTTTTATAAAATCAGGCGGACTTGATTCTTCCGATATCAGCGAAATTATTGAAATTGCAAACGAGGGGCAGGAAATTATTTGCGAGCAAAAGGGTAAGGTTATTCCTACCGATTATATGACCGAATATGCAAAGGGCTTACGTAAGATAATCTGCGACTCAATAGGTAAAACCGAAAGTGAAAAACCCCTGAACGGCTTTAAAATTGTTGTAGATGCCGGCAACGGTGCGGGCGGTTTTTACGCTACCGAAGTTTTGGAAAAACTGGGAGCAGATATTACGGGAAGTCAGTTTTTAAACCCAGACGGTATGTTCCCAAACCACATTCCCAACCCTGAAAATAAAGAGGCAATGGAAAGCATTTGCAAAGCGGTTAAGGAAAATAATGCCGATTTAGGTCTGATTTTTGATACCGATGTTGACAGAGCGGGTTGTGTAGCAAGTGACGGAGAAGAGATTAACCGCAACCGCCTTATCGCACTTGCTGCTTATATTGCCGTAAACGGTAGAAAGGATTTAACCATTGTTACCGATTCGGTTACAAGTGACGGACTTAAAAAGTTTATTGAAGAAAATTTGGGTTGCAAGCACTACCGCTACCGCCGAGGTTATAAAAACGTTATTAACAAAGCGCAAGAACTTTGCGAAAAGGGGATTGAAAGCCCGCTTGCTATTGAAACTTCGGGTCATGCCGCACTAAAGGAAAACTACTTCCTTGACGACGGCGCTTACCTTGTTACCAAAATTGTAACCCATTTGGCAAAGGGTAATGATATTGAAAAAATATTAGAACCGCTCGAAATGCCCATAGAAGAAAAGGAAGTCCGCTTTAATATTACCGACCCCGATTTTAAATCTTACGGTCAAACGGTTATTGACAAACTGTGCGAATTTGTAAAGGATAAACCGCAGTACAAAATTGCCGACGATAACAGGGAGGGCGTGCGTGTTTCCACCGAAAACGGTTGGTTCTTGCTCCGTCTTTCGGTTCACGACCCGGTTATGCCCATGAACTTTGAAAGCAATGTTAAAGGCGGTATACAAAAGGATATCGAGGGTATTAAAGATTTCTTTAAACAGTTTGAAAAAATCAACGCCGACGTTTTAGGATAAATTTAAAAGAGAGCCGAAATTTTAAATTTTGACTCTCTTTTGTCTTTTTATTCGCCGTCTTCTTCCGGCTCTTCACAACTGCAGGTAGGCCCGTTTTCGGTCTTGCAAGGTCTCGGCGGGAAGAAATCGTCAATGGGAAATTCAATTTTGCTAAAGGTGTCGCAAGGTTGGTCGGTAGAGTTGCGGCAGGTCTTTTTAGGCACGCAAAAATCGTAAACCGGAATAAGCATTTGCACATTTCTTATTAACTGAACCACCGTAAATAAGCCGATGGTGGCGTAAATTGTGGGGGTGCCGTTTTGCAAATCGGTTACTACATTTCCGCCTATTGCCTCGCTAACCGTTTTGGGAACACAACAAGCGTTTTCGTAACAGTCCCTGATTTCGCAAATTTTTGCCGAAAGAGGTACGGGGTCTACCGTTTGAACAACGCATTTGGGGTTGTTGTTGCCCCTGATTGTTGCATTTTCCCCCTCGCAAACCGAATCAAGCGAACTTGAAAAAGTTTTTACGCAACCGTCACTGCCGTAAAGTATAACCTTTTTGCTGAATGTGGCAATACCGTTTATAATTTTCGGGCAAGAGTGGGAAGAAGTGTATAAATCGAACGAAAGAAGAAAGAAGAAGTTAAGGTCGCAAGAGTAGAACCCCTTGTTAAAATTAACCGGTTCAACATCAATAAATACATTAAGTACTTCGGCACTGCGTAATCTTACGCTTTTAGCGTGGTTGATAAGCGCTTGGGTTTCGGGAAGAAAAAAGCAACGTAAATCTTCCAAGCAGTCTTTTGCACAGCAAGAATCGTATACTCTGCCGGCATCAATGCAAACTGCGTCGGTTGCTTTGGAATCGGTCGGGAAACCGTTTCGTAAATCTGCCATAAATTTGCCTCCTTAAAAATTTCAAGCCGTATGCTTTCGACTTCAATATCATATTATGTAGGGTTTTTAAAGTTGTGAGAATTAAAATATTGACTTAAAGCGGCAAAAATTGTAGAATAGTGCAAGGTGATAATTTTGGAAAATAAAAAGTGGTATAAAAAAGGACTGCGCGACGGCATACCGATAGGGCTCGGTTATTTTGCGGTATCATTTACTTTAGGCATTGTAGCAAAAAAAGCGGGTTTGACCGCTTTTCAAACCTTTTTGGCAACCGCCCTTACAAACGCATCTGCCGGCGGATATGCGGGTTTTACCGCCATTGCCGAACATTCTACTTATATTGATGTTGCCCTTACTATGTTAATAGTAAACGCAAGATATTTGCTTATGTCGGCGGCGTTAAGCCAAAAATTGGCGCCTAATACACCGCTAAGGCACAGGGCACTTGTAGCGTTTGACGTTACGGACGAAATTTTCGGTATTTCGGTTGCGGTCGAGGGAACACTTAACCCTTATTACAACTACGGTGCTATGACCGTGGCAATCCCGGGGTGGAGTTTGGGTGCGGCTTTGGGTGTGCTTTCGGGCAACATTTTGCCTAATAACCTTGTAAGTGCTTTGGGCGTAGGTCTTTACGGAATGTTTTTGGCTATTGTAATTCCCCCTGCAAGGAAAAGTAAAATTATTGCGGGTATAGTTATAATTTCAATGTTTTTGAGTTTTGCTTTAACAAAAATACCGCTTTTAAACGGTATGTCTTCGGGATTAAGGGTTATTGTTTTAACGGTAATAATTGCTCTTGCGGCGGCAATTTTGTTCCCTGTGAAGGAGGATGAAAATGCAAAATAATGTTTATATTTACATAGCGGTTATGGCGGCGGTAACCTTTTTAATAAGGGTATTACCGCTAACGATTATCCGCAAAAAAATCACAAATGTTACACTTCGCTCTTTCCTTTACTATGTGCCTTACGTAACACTTTCGGTTATGACCTTTCCCGCAATTATTGAGGCAACAAACAGCGTTTGGTCGGGTGTTGCGGCACTTGTTACGGGTGTTTTATTGGCATATTTCGGGGTATCGCTTTTCGGGGTTGCGGTATCGGCGTGTGCAGTTGTGTTTTTAATTGAACTTATAATACTTTAAAGGTGATACAATGAAAAAAATATTAACAATCCAAGATTTTTCTTGTGTCGGCAAATGTTCGCTGACCGTGGCAATTCCGCTTGTTTCGGCTTTCGGAATAGAGTGTTGCGCCTTGCCCACGGCTTTGCTTTCTACACATACACAGTTTAAAAATTGGACCTTTACCAATTTGTGCGGTCAAATAGACCCAATAAAACGTGCTTGGGAAAAGGAAAACATTAAATTCGGGGGTATTTATACCGGCTATTTGGGCGGTATAGATATAATAGAAAACGTAAAGGAAATTATCAAAAAGTTTAATGACGGCGGAATAGTTATGGTAGACCCCGCAATGGGGGACGACGGCGAACTTTACGCTAATTTTGATATGGAATATGTTTCTGCCAACAAAACGCTTTGCGCCATGGCGGATGTTATAACCCCCAACATTACCGAAGCGGCGTTTATGCTGGGAATGGATTATAAAAAAGAATACGGAAACGAATATCTTTTGGAAATGTGCCGAAAACTACGGCAAAACGGCGCCAAAAATGTTGTAATAACGGGTGTGCGTAAGGCCGAGACACAGGTTGGCGTTTTTTGTTTGCTCCAAGACGGGGAAGTTTTCGAATATTATACCGAAAGGGAACAAAATGACTTTCACGGTACGGGGGACGTCTTTGCGTCTGTCTTTTACGGCGGATTGTCTTGCGGAAAACCTTTAAAAGAGGCGGTAAAATTCGCTTGCGACTACACCAAAAAATCCATAGCCGCAACATTGGCAGAACCTAATTATTCCGACTATGGAGTAGATTTTGAAAAATGTATTAAAGATATTACGGATTTTGCATAAAAAACACGGCAAAAGCGTTATTTGCTTTTGCCGTGTTTTTGAATTTTTATGTATTACTTTTTAGCGAAGTTTAAAACCCTGATAATTACGGGGGTTAAAATAATGTTTACAATAAGTTCAACCAAAAAGTTACCGCCTGCAAGTCCTAAAAACATATATTCTACCGTGTTGGTAAAACCTAACGAAGCGCCCCAGGAAGCCACCGTTTGGAAGAAGAACAATACACATCCCAAAAGGAAAACGCCGGTGTTGACAACGGGGCAAACGACTGCAGCAGCCATTACCGCCAAATACTGATTGCGTTTTTTTAGCAGGCTGTAAACAAGTCCTGCCGCCAATCCGCAAAGAGCGCCCTTTAAAAGCACCGTTATAATAGTGCCGGGGAAGTTTACGGCAATAAAACTTGCGGCATCTCCGCTTGCCAGCACTGCTACGCCGAATATAAACCCTAACCATGTTCCCACTTTAGTTCCGCAGGTTGCCGCACCGATAATAATAGGTACTAATACAAGCGAAATTGAGAACATACCAAAGCGTATGAACGAGCCGAGCAGTTGCAAAACGATTACCATAGCCGTTAGAATGGCGCCGAATACAAGTACTCTTGTTTGTTGTTTTCTGTCCTGTGTTTTTTTCATAAAATTACCTCCGATACTGCCCATAAAAGGTGCAGTTCATAAATTTATGTAAAACCCATATTGGGGAATTACTAACGGTTTTTTTCGTAAATTACACGAAGACCTTCGAGTAAAAGATTTTCATTATATATAATATTTGTTTTACAGTGGGAAATAACCTCTTTAGAAAGTCCGCCGGTTGCAAGCACTGTGGGAGTTTCGCCCAGTTCGGCGGTTATTTTTTCTAAAAGACCGTCTATCATAGAAGCGGTGCCGTAAACAAGACCCGACTGCATAGATTCGGTTGTGTTAGTGCCAATAACCGATTTAGGCGCTTCTATGGGAATGGCGGGAAGTTGTGCGGTGTTTTCGGTAAGCGCTTTTAATGTAAGCCGAACGCCTGCGGCAATAACACCGCCTAAAAACGCACCGTTCCTGTCAAGCACGCTTACTGTAGATGCCGTACCCATATCAATAATAACGCAGGGCATTTTATAAGCGTCAATAGCACCTACCGCACCGGCAACTAAATCCGCACCTAACTGTGCGGGATTGTCAATTTTAATATTAAGTCCCGTTTTAACACCAGGTCCTAAAGTAAGGGGAACAATTTGGCAAAGTTTGGAAACTGCACGGCTTATACTTTTGCCCACGGCAGGCACAACCGAAGAAATAATACAGTCTTCAATGTCACCTGGTTCAATTCCGTAAAGGGATAATAACTGCTTAATTTCAACCGCATACTGGTCGTCGGTCTTGCGGGTGTCTGTAGCAAGACGGGCGGTAAATTCAAGAATATTTGAATTATAAGCACCCAAAGTAATATTGGTGTTTCCTATATCAACGGCAAGTAACATATTATCAACCCTTTCATATATATTATATTTATTTTTATAATAAAATCAATAATTTTATTGACAAAAATGTAAAATGTTGTTATAATACTTTAGTGCTAAATGGGGCGGTATGTTCCATTGGCTCCTTGCTCCGTGAAAATCACGGGGCCAAAAGTCCAGAAGGAGGTGCAAAAGTAAATGACCAATAAGTATGAGGCAGCTATGGTTTTCTCCGTAGCAAACGGTGAAGAAGCAACACAGGGCTTAAAAGAAAAATTCAACGACCTTATTGCTAAAAACGGTACCATTGAAAATGTTGATGATTGGGGCAAGCGCCGTCTTGCATACCTCATTAACGACGAAGCAGAGGGTTACTACGTTTTCTTTAACTTTGAAAGCGAAGCAAACTTCCCCGCAGAATTGGAGCGTGTTGCAAAAATTACTGACGGTGTTCTTCGTACAATGATTATCAAAAAGTAATTGGAGGAAACAGTAATGTTTAATTTAGTTGTTTTAACAGGCCGCTTAACCGCAGACCCTGAACTTAAAACTACTCAAAGCGGTATTTCAGTTACCAGTTTTTCAATTGCTGTTGACCGTCGTTACCGTTCCGGCGAGGACCGCCAAACCGATTTTATTAACATTGTGGCTTGGCGTCAAACTGCGGAATTTGTAACAAAGTATTTCAAAAAAGGCAGTCTTATCGGTATTGAAGGTTCAATCCAAACCAGAAAATATCAAGATAAGGACGGCAATAACCGCACCGTGTTTGAGGTTGTTGCAAACAATGTGCAATTTGTTGAATCCAAAAGGGATTCCGCACCGTCAAGCGAACCCGCTTCGTTCAGTAATGCCGGTGTGGACGATTTTGCCGAAATCGGCGATGTTGACGACGATTTGCCATTCTGATTTTTCTGTTAAATTTATTGTGAGGAGGGCTTTATAATGGAAGAAAGAAACGAAAGACCTATGCACAGAAAACCCCGTAAAAAGGTTTGCCATTTCTGTGTTGACCGTGTTGAAGCCATTGATTATAAGGATGTAGCACGTCTTCGCAAGTTCATTTCCGAACGTGCAAAGATTTTACCCCGCCGTGCAACCGGCACTTGCGCCGCTCATCAGCGTGAATTAACCACCGCTATTAAGCGTGCACGTCAAATTGCATTACTTCCTTATGTTAATGACTGATTTGTAAAAATTTTAAGACCGTCCGTTTTTGCGGGCGGTCTTTTGTTATATTAAAGTTCAAAATCTTCGGGTTTGTAGTTTTCGCTTATTTTGGGCATTTGCGGTATTCGTTTTAGCGGATCGTATTTATAACTGCGGCAATAATCACGCAGTTCGGTCACCCCGTGTTTTTTGCACAAAATATCACCGCCGTATTCCAAACGGCTGCCGTGCATACAGTATTCGCACGAGGGGGGTAACTTCTTATTAAAAACCGATTTTGCCATAAATACACTTCCTTTTAATATATCATACCAAATCTTCAAGCAAATTACCAGCATTATTTTTGCCGTAAACCGAAATAATGAAAATTATTCCCATAATAATAAGCGAAATTGCGGCGGCGGGGGAGGTAGCCGAAAAGGTGTAGTTTGCCGTTATTCCGTTAGAAAAGGTGGGTACATTAATTTTTAAAACCTTTATTAAAAAAAGTGTAAAACTGCCCGACAAAACGCCGTGCAATATACGGAACAAAGCGAATTTAATATAGTTTATTTTAAAACTTTTAACCTGGCTTAATACCTGAAACCAAACACAAAATCCGCCAAAACCCAGCATAAAGGAAATAAAAATCAGGTTTTTGTTTTGGGTTACTGCGTTTGTAACTTCAAGCAAGAAACCGAAATTCTTTAAAACCGAAAAATTTTTTGAATAAAAATTCAGGTAGTTTAAAATTACCGAAAAAATAACAACAAACGAGCAAATAGAAATTACCGCCGAAGCGCTTTCACTGACCGACAGTACAAAGTTTTCTATAATGCCGTAGTCTGTTTTTGCGGACGGAGTTTGTGTAATTTTCGGTTTTCGAGAAAGCAAAAAAAGCACAAAAGATGCCGAAACGTGCGAAAAAAAGAGAATATAACCTAATTTTTTACTGCCGAGTATTCCGCTTCCCACCGCTAATATAATAAAAGCGGGACCGGCGTTTACACAGTAGTTTAGCATTGTTTCTGCCGTAGTTTTATCAATTTTTTTAAGTTCTGCCGCACTGTTTAAAACTTTAGCACCTATCGGGTAACCCCCTATAAGCGAAAGCAAAAACAGCGAAAATCGGCTATAACCCAAAAAGGAACACTTTAAAACAAACAAAACAAAAACCGAAAAGGGGAAAATGCTTGGAATAATAACATTTGAAGACAGTAAAAGCCCGTAAACCGCACCGTCTTTGCAAACCGTAGGGTTTATTACCATTAAAATCAAAGCCGCAATTCCTGCCGCAAATACCGCTTTTTTCATAACACCACCTATGAATTATTTTATAGTATTTTTCATAGCATTATAACAGTTATTGTAAATTGGAGTGTTATTGTTGGGTAAAAAATTTAAAATAGAAAAATCAGAAAAAAAGGAAAAGTGGAATTTGTTTAAATTAAATTCCGCCGTTTTAGACGACGATTTAATAAAAGGGCCGCACATTGAACTGTTTTGTAACAATCAAATTGTAGTGGATGGGTGTTTGGGTGTTTACGAATATAACGATACATATTTAAAACTGCGGTTGTCTAAAGGGGCTTTGGTGCTTTGCGGTGAAAGGTTTGATATTGTAACCTATGAAGAAAAAACAATAACCGTAAAAGGGAAAATAAATTCGCTTGAATTTTGCTTGTAGGTGGGTTTTATGCTTTATCTTTATAGATTTTTTTGCGGAATTTTAGAGGTTGAATTTTTTGGAATATACCCTGAAAAAATTATAAATTTGTGTGCCAAAAACCGTATCGCCGTTTGGAACGTTCATTACGGAAACAACAAAATACGGCTTTTTATTACGGTAAAGGATTTCAAGCGGCTGCCGAAAATTTTAAAAAGAAGCGGTTTGCGGTTACATATTTTAAATAAAACCGGCTTTCCGTTTTTTATTAACCGCTATAAACGGCGGTTTGGAATTTTTGCGGGTATTGTAATTTTCTTTGCGGTGTTGCAGTTTATGTCGGGCTTTATTTGGATAATAGAAGTAGAGGGAAACAAAACCGTAACCGACAGAGAAATACTTGCGATTTGTAAAGATTTAGGTATTAAAACCGGCGTTAAACGAAACAGTATAGACACTAAAAACACACCGCAGGATTTACTTTTAAAAACAGATAAACTTTCGTGGGGAAGTTTTAATATAGAGGGGTGCAAACTCACCGTAAATGTAACCGAAATTGTCCCTAAAACAGAAGATAACACGGTTGCTACCAACCTAAAAGCCGCAAAGGACGGTATTATAGAAAAAATCGACGTGACAAGCGGTAACCCCGTTGTAAAGGTGGGGGATATTGTTAAAAAAGGCGACCTTTTGGTTTCGGGTATAACCGAAACGATGAGAGATACAAAATTTGTTCATTCAATAGGTACGGTTACGGCAAAAACCGAAGAAACAATCACGCTTTTTGAACCCTTTATAAAGAAAACCGAAACCCTCACCGGCAAAACGGCAAAAAGACGGGTTTTAGAAATTTTCGGTATAAAAATTCCGCTTTACATAGGAAAAGAAAAAGGGAATTTTAAAACCGAAACCGACTGCAAAAACTTGAAACTTTTATCCCAAAACATTCCCATAAAAATTTACACCAAAAAGTTTATTTTCATAAAAAAAGAAAACGAGAAAAGAGATTACGATAAACTTTGCAACCAACTTGCAAATCAATTAGAGTTGCAAAGCCAAAAAGAAAATTTCAGCGTTAAAACCAAAGATCTCACCCAAAACGAAAACGGCGTAACCTTAACCGCCGTTGTAACCAAAACAGAAGATATAACATATAGCGAAAATCTTATATTTACTATTGGAAAATGAAAAGTGTTGTGGTATACTAAAGTAAGAAAATGCCAAGGAGTAAGAATATGTTTGAAAAAACCGTAGATATCGAACGCATTGAACAGTTAATAAACCTGTTTGGAAATTTTGACCAAAACATCAAATCGGTTGAAAAGAAATACAATGTAACGGTAACTTCTCACGGCAGTCAAATTAAGGTTAAGGGCGAACCGGAGGATGTTGTAAACGCCATTCGCACTATTGAATGTTTAATAACCATAATTAACAAAGGCGAGCCGATAACCGACCAAACGGTGGAATATGCCGCAAATTTAGTGCAGGACGGCGAAGACAATAAAATAGGCAGCTTACTAAGTGCCGACTGTATTTGCATAACCTCTAAAGGACGTCCCGTAAAACCCAAAACTTTGGGACAAAGAAAGTATGTAGAGGCAATAAAAAACAACACCATAACAATAGGTATAGGCCCTGCGGGTACAGGCAAAACCTATTTGGCGGTGGCAGAAGCGGTAGCGGCTTTCCGTGCCAAACAGGTAAACCGCATTATCTTGACACGCCCCGCAGTTGAAGCGGGGGAAAGATTGGGCTTTTTGCCGGGTGATTTGCAACAAAAAATCGACCCCTATTTAAGACCGCTGTATGATGCACTTTTTGATATGCTGGGTGCGGAAAATTTCCAAAAATGCCAAGAACGGGGAGATATTGAAGTAGCACCTTTGGCATATATGCGAGGCAGAACGTTGGACGACAGTTTTATAATTTTAGACGAAGCCCAAAACACCACCTGCGAACAAATGAAGATGTTTTTAACCCGTTTGGGATTTAATTCCAAAGCGGTTGTAACGGGTGATATTACCCAATTAGACCTGCCCGACGGCAAAAAATCCGGACTTAAAGATGCGGTAAAAATTTTAAAGAATATTGACGATATTGCAATTATGCGTCTTAACGACCGAGATGTTGTACGGCATCGGCTTGTGCGGGAAATAATAAAAGCGTATGAAAGAAGCGGAGAAAACAAATGACTGTAAAAGTAAACATAACCGATAAACAAAAGGGTGTAAAATTGCCCAAGGGAACACGTCTTTTAATAAGAAAAGCGTGTAAAACAACACTTATTTATGAAAATTTCGGCGATAATGCGGAAATTGACGTAAGCATTGTGGACGATGAAACCATAAAGCAACTGAACTACGAATTTAGAAATATTGATAATTCTACCGATGTTTTGTCCTTTCCGTTAGGCGAAAACGGAATTTACGATAAAAACCCCGAAACAGGCGCTTGTCTGCTCGGCGATATTGTAATTTCAATAGACCACGCGCTTCACCAAGCCGATATATACGGTCATTCCCCCGAACGTGAAATTGCCTTTTTAACGGTACATTCAATGCTCCATCTTTTGGGTTATGACCACGTAAACGGCGGACTTGAGGAAGCCGAAATGTTTGAAAAGCAAGAAGCAATACTTGATACTTTAGGACTTGCGATAATTAAATTATAAGGAAAACAATATGAAAGAAACATCTGCTTTTATTACTATTATAGGACGTCCGAATGTCGGCAAATCTTCATTGCTTAATAAAATTTTAGGGCAAAAGGTTGCCATTGTTTCGGATAAATCACAAACCACACGCACCAAAATTATGGGCATTAAGACCGACGGCGAAAACCAACTTGTGTTTATTGATACCCCCGGTTTTCATAAACCCCGAAATGAACTTGACAAAAATATGAACAGGGCGGTTGGCGACGGTATGGCAGATGTTGACGCCGCCGTTTTGGTGGTGGAAGCCAATCCTAAATTCAGTTTTGACGGGGACAATTTACCCTCTGCCGAACTTGAACTTATAAAAGAACTTAAAAAACGTAATTTAAAAGCAATACTTATTATAAATAAAATAGACCTTTTGCCCGAAAAGGAACAATTGCTTAATATGATAACGGCGTATACTAAAGTATTCGATTTTGAAACGGTTGTACCGCTTTCGGCAAAAACGGGGGACGGTATTGACGCATTGCTTTATGAAATCAAAAAGTTTTCAAAGCCGTCACCCCACTATTTCCCGGACGGTGATGTAACCGACCAACCCGAAAAGGTTATGGTTGCCGAAATAATAAGGGAAAAACTGCTTTTAACCTTAGACAAAGAAGTACCTCACGGAATTGCGGTTGATTTGGAACGGTTCTTTGAGCGTGACACGGCGGACGGCGAACCGATTGTGGAGGTTGAAGCAACCATTATTTGCGAAAAAGATTCCCACAAAGGAATAATTATCGGCAAAGGCGGTGCAATGCTTAAACGGATAGGAACTATGGCACGAAAGGATATTGAGGAATTTTTCGGTATCCGTGCCACTGTAAAATTATGGGTAAAGGTTAAGGAAGATTGGCGTAACAGACAGGGTCTTATTCATACCTTCGGTTTAGACTAATTTTTTCCTTTGTTAATTTCCGAAAATCATATAAAACTATTTTTAGGTGATGGTTTTGGAAATTGAAAATGCTTGGCTCCGCTTTATGAAAAGCGGAAAAGTAACCGATTATTTGGATTTTGTAAATTCTTGCAAGGAGAATAAAATAAGTGACGGAAGTTCAAACTCGTTTTACAACAGAGGCACTTGTAATAAAGGAAATGAATGTAGGGGAGAGTGACCGTTTGGTTACTCTCTTTACCCGTGATTACGGCATTATTAAAGCATTTGCAAGCGGTGCTAAAAACATTAAATCTAAAAAAGGTTCGGCTACAAGTTTGCTTACATACGGAAGTTTTACAATTAAACGCAAAGGTGACAGTTACCGAATTTACGAAGCAACCCCCATTACAATGTTTTTCGGTGCGGGGTGCGATATTGAAGTATTAACCCTTTCGCAGTATTTTTGCGAATTGGCAAATGTTTTTGCGGTTGCCGGAACACCTAATACCGAACTTTTACGGCTTATTTTAAATTCACTTCATTTTTTGACAAAGGAAAAGCGTTATCCGCCCCTTATAAAAGCCGTAACCGAACTCCGTTGTGCGGTAATTTCGGGTTACAGCCCCAATTTAATTGCCTGTGACGGGTGCGGTAAATTTGAAGACGATATTATGTATTTCGGAATAAGTGACGGCGAACTTAAATGCCAAACGTGTGAAAAACAGGGGGAATATTTGCCCTTGGACCGTACAATTCTTTCGGCTATGCGGCATATAGTTTACTCTGAATTTCAAAAATTATATTCTTTTGAAATACCTAAAGATAAAGCAAAAATTCTTTCGGATATTACGGGCAAATATATAACGGTGCAAACCGACCATAAGTTTTCAACTTTAGAATTTTACGAAACTATTAAGGAGTAACGGTTTTGGATTTAAAAAGATGTATAAAAACATTAGAACTTGACAAAATTTTAAACCTATTAGCGGCCGAAACCGCAATAGAAGATGCAAAAGAATCGGCGCTTAAAATTACACCAAGCACCGATTTTGAAACAGTCAAAACCCTGCTTTTAAACACGGGGGACGCTTACGAATTTATGGCAAAATATGCCGCTCCCTCCTTTTCGGGTGCTAAAAACGTAAATTCGTCCCTTTCCCGTGCAGATGCTTCGGCGGTGCTTTCCACTCGAGAACTATTGGACATAGCCGAAACTTTGCGGGTTATAAGAACCGTTAAAGAATGGCGTGAAAATTGCAGCGGTATGGTAAATACTTCGCTTGAAGATTTGTTTTTTTGCCTTATTCCAAATAAATATTTTGAAGAAAAGATAACCTTTGCAATTAAAAGCGAAGACGAAATTAACGATAATGCCTCCTCGGCACTTTACGATATCAGGCGTAAAATTGCCTCAAAATCGGCGAAACTGCGTGAAAATCTTGATAAAATTATTAAAGGTCCTACCGCAAAATATTTGCAAGATGCAATTATAACCCAACGTGACGGGCGGTTTGTAGTACCTTTAAAAAGCGAATACAAAGGACAAATTGCAGGCATTGTGCACGATACTTCGGCAACCGGCTCCACAATTTTTATAGAGCCGATGAGCGTGGTTGAAACCAATAACGAAATAAGGGTTTTGCGTATTCGTGAACAGGAGGAAATTGAAAGAATTTTAGCTGAACTTTCTGCCGAAGCGGGCGGTTTTTCGCAAACCATTATTTCTTCTTACAACGCTTTAAGCCAACTTAATTTAATATTTGCAAAAGCAAGTCTCGCATACAAAATGAAAGCGGTTGTGCCGAAAATCAATAATGTCGGTTTTACTTATTTAAAACGGGCAAGACATCCGCTTATTCCCTACAAACAGGTTGTCCCTATTACGGTGGAACTTGGCAAAGAATACAAAACACTTGTAATAACAGGACCTAACACCGGCGGTAAAACCGTAACCCTTAAAACAATAGGAATTTTAACTTTAATGACAATGTGCGGTCTTATGGTCCCGTGTGACGACGGTAGCGAAATTGCGGTTTACAGCAAAATTTTTGCCGATATCGGGGACGAACAGAGCATTGAACAGTCGCTTTCAACCTTTTCTTCCCATATGGTGAATATTATCGATATTGTTGACTCGGCGGACAGTGATTCGTTAGTGCTTTTTGATGAACTTTGTGCGGGAACAGACCCTATTGAGGGTGCGGCACTTGCAAAAGCAATTCTAATGCAACTGTCGGCTTACGGAAGTAATGTGGTTGCTACTACCCATTATCCCGAATTAAAATCATACGCTATTGATACTCCGTTAGCACAAAATGCCTCTTGTGAGTTTGACGTTGCAACACTAAAGCCCACATACCGTTTAATCATAGGTATGCCGGGGCGGTCGAACGCTTTTGCAATTTCGGGTAAATTAGGTTTACCCCAAAATATAATAGAAACCGCAAAGATGCAGGTAAAAGAAGAAGACACCCGCTTTGAACGTGTGGTAGAATCGCTTGAAAATGCACGGCGTTCAGCCGAAACCGAACACCAAAGAGTGAATAAACTCCGCCGTGAATTGGACGAAGCCAAGCGAAAAATGGATTTAAAAGAGCAGGAGTTCCAAAAATTGCGAGAAAAACTTATGGAACAAACCCGTGAAAAAGCCAACACAATTATTGAAAACGCACGGTACAAATCTTCAATTCTTTTAAACGAATTAGAAGAAATGAAGAAAAAAATTGATTCCGAAAATGCCGCAAAATTGGCAGAAAAAGCAAGGGGAGATTATAAATCTACCTTTAGGCAACTTGAAGACGAAACCGACCCTGTTATGGCTAAAAAAATCACGGGTGAAACGGTTGAAAAGGTTGAAAAAGGAGACATTGTAATTGTTGCGGATATTAACCGTGATGCCACCGTAATTGAGGTTAAGCCAAACGAAAAGAAAGCATTTGTAATGTCGGGTTCAATAAAAATGTGGGTGGATTTTGATAATCTAAAGCATAAATCAAAAAATAAACCCTCAACCGAAATTAAGAAAACCCGAAATGTCAGCGGAATAAAATCACGTGCAAACCGTGAAGTTTCGGGGGAAGTTGACCTGCGTGGTATGGCTTCGGACGAGGCAATTTTAGAACTTGATAAATATATAGATAACGCAATACTTTCGGGTATCTTATCAATCTGCATTATCCACGGCAAGGGTACGGGCGTTTTAAGGAAAAATGTGCAGGAACATTTGAAAAGACACAGGAATATTAAATCTTACCGTTTGGGAACATTTGGTGAGGGTGAAAGCGGTGTCACAATAGCCGAACTTCAGTCGTAAAAATGTATTGACAAAATCTTCCTTTCGTGATATCATAATGATATCAAATAGAAATGGAGGAATTTCTAATGAAAGAAAAAGTTTTAAGCAAAAGAAAAAACGGTATGGCGGCTCTTTTAATTACAGTACTTTTGTATCTTGCCGCAGTTATCGGCGTAATTTGCGGCGGAATAACTTTAGACAACTGCGGAAATCCAATTTTGTTCATAGTAAGTATGGCATGGCTTTGTATCGGCTGGCTTCCGCTTTTAGGTTTAAAGGTTATAGGCCCGCAGGAAGCGTTGGTTTTAACCCTTTTCGGTAAGTATGTAGGCACATTAAAAGAAAGCGGTTTTTACTTTGTAAATCCGTTTTGTGTGGCTGTAAATCCTGCGGCTAAAACCAAACTCAGCCAAAGCGGGGACGTTAAGGTTACACCTAAAATGCAGGTAAGTGCAAACGGAGCGGCTGTAAACGAACCGTCAAGCAAGAAAATTTCCTTAAAAATTATGACATTAAATAACAGCCGTCAAAAAATTAACGACTGTTTAGGTAACCCTGTTGAAATAGGAATTGCGGTAATTTGGCGTGTGGTTGACACCGCAAAAGCGGTATTTGACGTTGACAACTACAAAGAATACCTTTCTTTGCAGTGTGACAGCGCTTTAAGAAATATTGTAAGAAATTATCCTTACGATGTAGCACCGAATGTTGATACAACGGGTGACGGTATGGCAGATGAAGGCAGTTTAAGGGGTTCGAGTGAAATTGTTGCCGAAAGAATTAGGGAAGAAATCGGCGCTAAAGTAGCGGCGGCAGGACTTGAAATAATCGAAGCGAGAATTACATACTTGGCTTATGCTCCCGAAATTGCGGCAGTTATGCTCCAACGTCAGCAGGCATCGGCAATTATTGATGCCCGCAAAATGATTGTAGACGGTGCGGTAGGAATGGTTGAAATGGCACTTGAACGTCTTAACGAAAATAACGTAGTAACCCTTGACGAGGAAAGAAAAGCGGCTATGGTTTCTAATTTGCTTGTGGTTCTTTGCGGTAATCACGATGCACAACCGGTTGTGAATTCGGGTAGCATTTACTAATGGCAGAACAGGGCAAAAAGCAAATACCGTTAAGATTATCCGCAAAACTGTATAACGATATTGCGGCTTGGGCAGAAGATGATTTTCGTTCGGTAAACGGTCAAATTGAATATCTTTTAACCGAATGTGTGCGCCAGAGAAAGAAAAACGGCAAATACGTTTCGGAAGATATTGATGTACCGCCCGAATTAAATATTGAATAAGAAAGGTGAAAATTATGTTATTAGTTAATACTGATTACATAAGCGGTAAGGAACTGGAAACTTTGGGTCTGGTTAAGGGCAGTACAATTCAGTCAAAAAATATCGGCAGGGATATTACACAAAGTTTAAAAACTTTAGTGGGCGGCGAATTAAAGGCATATAACCAAATGATGAACGATGCCAGAGCGATTGCTACCAAACGAATGGTAGAAGAGGCAGAATCATTAGGTGCTGATGCCGTTGTAAATATCCGTTACGCATCTTCTGCGGTAATGCAGGGTGCGGCGGAAGTAATTGTTTACGGTACTGCCGTAAAATATATTTAAAACCGAAAACGCAAAAATTAAAAGGGACTGCTTGCAGTCCCTTTTTTGTACCTTATTTATTACTTTGCGTAGTCAACAGCACGGCTTTCACGGATTACGTTAACCTTAATTTGACCGGGGTATTCAAGTTCGTTTTCAATACGCTGGGCAATTTGGTGTGACATAAGTGCCATTTGGTCTTCTGTTACAACTTCAGGTTTAACGATAATACGTATTTCACGTCCTGCCTGAATAGCAAACGAACCTTCAACACCGTTAAAGGAATTGGCGATTTCCTCCAACTTTTCAAGGCGTTTGATATAGTTTTCAAGGTTTTCACGTCTAGCACCCGGACGTGCAGCTGAAATAGCGTCCGCCGCTTGAACGATGCAGGCAATAAGTGTTTTTGCCTCAACTTCGCCGTGGTGAGCATGAATGGCGTTTACAACAGTTTCGTTTTCACGGTACTTTTTGGCAACTTCCACACCCAACTGAATGTGTGAACCTTCCTGTTCGTGGTCAAGCGCTTTGCCTATATCGTGAAGTAATCCCGCACGTTTTGCAAGCGAAACATCCGCACCCATTTCGGCAGCTAAAAGTCCCGAAAGGTAGCAAACTTCAAGCGAGTGGTTAAGTACGTTTTGACCGTAACTTGTACGGTAGCGGAGTTTACCTAAAAGTTTAATAACTTCTGGGTGCAAGTTAGGAACACCCGCATCAATCATAGCGTGTTCACCGGTTTGTTTAATTGTGCTTTCAACTTCGGCAGTGGCTTTTGCAAAACATTCTTCAATTTTTGCCGGGTGGATACGTCCGTCCAAAATAAGTTTTTCAAGCGTAACACGTGCAATTTCACGCCTTACGGGTTCAAAACACGAAAGGGTGATGGCTTCGGGTGTATCGTCAATAATAAGGTCAACACCGGTTACCGTTTCCAAAGCACGTATATTTCTGCCTTCGCGTCCTATAATACGGCCTTTCATTTCGTCGCTCGGCAGAGGTACTACCGAAACGGTCAAATCCGCCGAATGGTCAGCGGCGCAACGCTGAATTGCGTGACCGATAATGTCTTTTGCAATACGGTCGCAATCGTCTTTGGTTTGTTGCTCAAAATCCATAATCTTTACTGCTTTTTCATGGGTCAATTCATCGTCAAGCAGTTGCAAAAGGTGGGATTTTGCCTGGTCTTTAGTGAAACCGGAAATTTTTTCAAGCAAATCCATTTGGCTTTGCTTAATTCGGTCACATTCTTCAATTCTTGAATCAATCTCTTTAGAACGAATGTTAAGTTTTTCTTCTTTTGCTTCAAGATTGTCAATTTTTCGGTCAAGAGTTTCTTCTTTTTGTTGAAGACGGTGTTCCTGACGCTGAACTTCACTGCGGCGTTCACGAAGGTCCTTTTCGGTTTCCTGACGCAGATTGTGAATTTCGTCTTTTGCTTCTAATAATGCTTCTTTTTTCTTTGATTCAGCAGTTTTCATAGCATCGTTTAAAATGCGCCTTGCTTCGTCTTCGGCAGAGCCGATAGTTGATTCCGCCGATTTACGGCGATATGCAGAACCGGCAAAAAAGCCGACAACGGCAAGCACAATTGCTACGACACCCATAATAATGTATGGCTGCATAAATGCACCTCCTATATAATAAGCGTGGTTTTTTCCGAATAATACGGCGGCAGGAGCCACGCGTTGTTCCCCTGCGGTAAATGGTTATCAAATATTTTAAGAGATAAACATTACAAATAACTTAAATTTTTTCGGGCTCGCCAAAATCCCAAAAATTTAAGATAGATACCCAACATAATGGAATTATCCATTTAATTTTACCACTATATAGTGAATATGTCAACAAATAAACTTCACATAAGTTCATTTTTAGAAAGTAATCCGGCTTTGCATTGACAAACCTAAATATTTAAAGTATAATCAGTTGTATAAAACACTTAATATATTCACGATAAGAATTTAGGAGTTTTTTTATGATAAGAGTTACGGTATACAATGAATTTA
Source organism: Acutalibacteraceae bacterium (assembly GCA_036310925.1). GTDB lineage: Bacteria > Bacillota > Clostridia > Oscillospirales > Acutalibacteraceae > UBA737. Next base: position 194,000 of record JAXJQX010000001.1, on the reverse strand, counting down.
TGCACGAGAAAACAGATGATGACGTTAAGGCAATCTACCCGAACGGCATACACGCTGCATTAAAAGAACACATTGAAGATGGCGAAATTACCGTTAAAACTGTCACGCTTGACAATGTAAACGATATTACCTACGATCTGTTAGCCGAAACCGATGTTATGCTTTGGTGGGGTCATTTGTACCACGGTCATGTACCCGACGAGGTGGCAATTCGGGTGCAGAACGCAGTACTTTCGGGTATGGGAATTATTTTTCTTCATTCCGCACACCATTCAAAGCCCTTCAAACTTCTTATGGGTACTCCCTGCTCGCTTGGCTGGCGTGAAAACGCAGACAGGGAATATCTTTGGGTATGCGATCCGTCCCACCCGATAGTTCGGGGTATTGACCGTTATATAAAACTTGACTGCGAGGAAACCTATTCCGAACCGTTCAGTATTCCCGAACCCGACAAACTTGTATTTATAGGAAGTTATGAGGGCGGTGAAGTGTTCAGAGCGGGCTGTTGCTACAAACGCGGTTACGGTAAAATCTTCTACTTCCAACCGGGTCATGAAAGTTACCCCACCTATCACAATCCGCAGATTATAAAAGTGATTAAAAATGCTATTAACTGGGCATATTCCGATTACCGTAAGGAAATCGACTGCCCGCACATCCAAAAAATTGAGGAATAAAAGCATTTGATAAACTTGATGTAAACAAAAAAGATTTAATAAATTAAAAAATCAAAACTCCGCTGATTTTTTCGTCAGCGGAGTTTTGATTTTTGCCTAATCCTATCATGATTGATACGAGAAAGACTTTCCCCTAAAAATGGGGTGTAAAGTCTTGCACGGGTATTCTGCGTGCTTCAAATTTTAGAGAACACGCAGATGGTGTTTAAATCCAAATCCCATATTTTTCATAATTATGTAGTATGATCTGCATAAGAAACAAGAGTGGGGCGCAGTATTGACTTTAGAACACTTTTGTAGTATACTTACGTTAGAGATAATACAATTACATAATTTTGTCGGTATTATTTCTTATAATGTTTGGTTTATTAAGAGGTGTCCGGTTTTAGACGAGTTAAGAGAGTAGAGAGAAAAATGAATAACCCACCAATTTTAAACGGCAGACGGTCGCTTATGGTATTTTTATATTATCGGCAGTAGTGCCTTTGTTACTTGCACAGTACCGCAGTGACAAGGGTTTTGTGGTTATATGCAAAATATCACAGGCGTCCTTTCTTTTTGTGGGTTTTGCCTGTGCTAAAACATAAATTATCGTAGTTTTGATTTTGAGGGGAAAAGTATGACCGAAACGAGGACAAAAGAAACAGAGCGGGAATTTACTGTTTCTGACGGAATATATGCAAAATACATAAAGCGAATAACAGATTTTTTTCTTTCATTTTGTGCTTTAACGGTGCTTTCACCGTTGTTTATTGTTTTAGCGGTTATAGGTGCAATAATAATGAAAGGTAACCCGTTTTTCTTTCAACTTCGCCCTGGTAAAAACGAAAAAATATTTAAACTTATAAAATTTCGCACAATGACCTGCGAAAAAGATAAGGACGGAAAGCTTCTGCCCGATGAGCAACGGCTCACCGGTTACGGCAATTTTTTGCGCCACACCTCGCTTGATGAATTGCCCGAACTTTTTAACATATTAAAAGGTGATATGGCAGTTATCGGTCCGCGGCCGCTTTTGCCCGAATATCTGCCATTTTACACCGAAACCGAACGCCATCGGCACGATGTAAGACCGGGACTTTCGGGATTGGCACAAATAAACGGCAGAAACGCCGTAACCTGGGAAGAAAAGTTTTCTTGGGATTTAAAATATGTTAGCAATATAACCTTTTTCGGAGATATAAAAATAATTCTATTAACGGTAAAAAAGGCGTTTATCAAGGTTGAGGGAGTAGAACTTAACCACGAGGGAAATTTGGCTGAAATAAGAGAGAAAAAACTGAAACAGGAAGCAAGGATATCGTGAATAAAGCATTTATTATAAAAGCATAGTGGCATAGCAGTATGTTTTTAAGGGGACAAGTATGAATACACTTAAAATTCTTTTCACCGGAGTTGGAAGACGAATTGAGCTTGTTCAAGCTTTTCGCCTAGCCGCAACAACTTTAAATATTGATTTAAAGCTTTACGGAGCAGATATGACCGCTACAGCACCCGCATTGGCTTTTTGTGATTACACACGGATTGTTTGCGGTATGAGAGATGCCGATTATATTCCTAAGTTGGTTGATATTTGTCGTAATGATAAGATTGACTTGCTTATTCCGACTATTGATACCGATTTGTTGGTATTAAGCCGTAATACTGATAAGTTTGAAGCAGTAGGAACACGGGTGCTTATCAGCAAAACGGATAAAATTTCAGTTTGCAGAGATAAGAATTACACGGCGGACTTTTTTGAGGATTGCGGTCTTAAAGCACCGCGAACGGTTAACGATTATAAGAAATATAAAGACCCATACCCCTGCTTTATAAAACCTAAGGACGGCAGTAGCAGTATCAATGCGTTTAAGGTTGAAAATGAATTTGATTTAAAACTTTATGCCGAACAAATTAAGGACTATGTAATACAGCCGTTTATCGAGGGTACGGAGTACACGGTTGACATTTTCTGTGATTTTGACGGAAATCCGATTTTCATTACCCCACGTATAAGGATTGCCGTAAGGGGCGGCGAGGTTCTTAAAACCGAGATTTCAATGGATGAAAGGATTATAGAGGAGTGCCGAAAACTGATTGCCGGGTTCAAACCTTGCGGTCCGATGACTGTGCAGTTAATCCGCCAGAATATAACCGGCGATGATTATTACATAGAAATCAATCCTCGATTTGGCGGCGGTGCGCCACTCAGTATGAAAGCCGGTGCAAGGTCGGCAGAAGCAATTTTAAAACTGTTGTTTGATGAAAAATTAGATTATTCCGATGTAGTTGATGACGGGGCGGTGTACAGTCGATTCGATCAGAGTGTCTGTACTGCAGAAGGAAAGAGAAAGCAGCCGATATTGGGTGTAATCTTTGATCTCGATGACACATTGTACTCCGAAAAGCAATATGTCAGAAGTGGATATAAAGCAGTAGCAAAACTGCTGGGCGATGAATCTCTTGCAGATAAACTTTGGGCATACTTTGAAAATGGAAAGCCGGCGATTGATGAATTGTTGAATGAACTCGGCTTTTTGGACAGAAAAGACGAATGCTTGGAAGTATATCGGGAGCAGATGCCGGAAATTACACTGTATGATGGTGCGGTCGATATAATTGAGGACTTGAAGGCCAAAGGCATAAAGGTTGGAATCATAACGGATGGAAGGGTATCCGGGCAAAAAAGAAAACTTCAAGCATTGGGGTTAGATAAGCTGATAGATGACATTATCATTACAGACGAACTCGGTGGTATGCAGTTCAGAAAACCTTGCGATATTGCGTTCCGTATTATGCAACACAGATGGAGAATTCCTTTTGAGCAAATGATTTACATAGGGGATAATCCCGCAAAGGATTTTACCGCACCAAAACAACTTGGAATGAGGAGCGTTTATTTCAAGAATAGAGAAGGCCTTTATTCAAGGGGTAATGCTGTTGGTGCGGATATGATAGAAAAATTAAGCGATTTGATAGTATATTTTTAGGTATGAAAATCTGTTAATAGCGTAGGAAGTTATCGGTTAATATAAGTAGGGGAAGGTAATAAAAATATGAACGTGATGTTAGCGGTTACAAATATTACTGCCGGAAATGGGGGGGTAACTACACATATTCTTGATTTGTGTAAGCAACTTAATCAAAGAAATGTTAAAGTTTGTCTCGTTTCCGATAAAAACGATTGCGATACAAATTATTTAGATGCGATAACTGAATTAGAGAAGTCGGAATTATTTAAATTTATTTCTGTCAACTTATCCGGTGTTCAGCGTGATGCGAGACGATTGTTTGAAACGGTAAAACAGTTCAGCAAAATAGTGAATGATGAGCGCATAGATATAATGCATATGCACAGCCAAAGCTTATGTGTTGTAGGAGCTTTTGTAAAGCTGAAAACCGGCATTCCTTATATTTGGACAAATCATATTGATGAGATGGCAAATCCTAAACTTTTCAAAAAGATATTAAAAATACTGCATTTTCCGATTATTTCGGTATCGTTAGATTTAAAAAATATGTTGATTAACGAATACGGAGTAAAAGAAAACCGTATTACAGTGGTTAATAACGGAATAAATCTTGATAAATTCAGCCCTTTGACCGAAGAAGAAATTAATAATCTAAAAAAAGAATATGAATGTGAAAATAAATATGTAATCGGATTGTTGGCTCGTATGTCATACGGTAAGGGTCATATGTATCTGTTAGAAGCTGTGAATAAAATGCAAAACGAAAACAATATCAAAGATATAAAAGTTTTAATAGCAGGCAAGTTACACAAAAGGGAATATTTAGATAAATTATTAACATATTCAGCGGAACACAATATTGATGTAAAGTATTTGGGTTTCAGGAAACCGAGAGATGTTTTCGGAATCTGCGACATATCAACCTTGCCGTCTATCTATGAGGGTTTTGGGCTGACCGTTATTGAGTCTTTAGCAATGTCCTGCCCTGTAATTCGCTCTGATACGCCGGGTTGGGCGGATACAAAGGATATCGCTTTGATTTTTAAAAAGGGCGATGTTGACGGATTGGCTAAGCACCTGATTTATGCATACAACAACCGTGCGGCTATGCAAGAAATGGGTAAAAAGGGTCAAAAAGCAGTTTTTGATAAATTTACTATAGAAAAACAAGTTGAATCAACTATGGAAGTATATAACAAAATTAAAATAAAGAGGAAATGAACTTTCTAAATGCCTAAGAAGATTGTGATTTTAGCAAACAATTCCGGTGGATTATATGATTTTCGCGGAATGCTTATGTCGGAACTTAAAAGCCGTGGAGATACAGTTATTGCACTTACGCCTTTTGACGACAGAATTGAGGAATTGAACCGGTTAGGTGTGAAACTGATAGAAACGCCGATAAATCGTCGAGGAATCAACCCTGTGGAAGATCTAAAACTGTTCAGAAATTATAAAAAGCTTCTTATGGAGATAAACCCCGATTTAGTTATTACATATACAATTAAACCGAATGTTTACGGCGGTTTTGCCTGTCGCTTGCTTAAAATTCCGTATGCGGCGAATATTACGGGTCTCGGTACGGCATTTCAGGGTAAAGGTATACTTCGCAAATTGGTTACCTTAATGTATAAAGTCGGTTTGAAAAAAGCCAAAATCGTATTTTTTGAGAATTCGGAAAACAGGCGGATTTTTATTGATGAAAAAATCGTTAAAGAGGGAAAGACTTGCCTGTTAAACGGAGCGGGAGTAAATATTGAGCATTTTGGTGTTGCAGAATACCCCGAAGACGACGGAACAACAAAATTTTTGTTTGTCGGAAGAGTTATGAAAGAAAAGGGTATCGATGAATTGTTTAAAGCAATGAAGTTACTCCGAGAGGACGGAGTTAACTGCATTTTAGATGTGGTCGGCGGTTGTGAGGAGGATTATACCGAAAAGCTTAAGGGTTACGAAAGCGAGGGCTGGCTTAATTACCACGGTTATCAAAAAGATGTTCGACCGTTTATAAAAAACGCAAGCTGTTTTGTGCTTCCTTCCTGGCACGAAGGTATGGCGAATACTAACCTTGAATGTTCGGCAATGGCAAGACCCGTGATTACAAGCAATATTCACGGCTGTCTTGAAGCAGTGGAGGACGGTGTTACGGGGTTCCTGTGCGAAAAGCAGAACGCCGAAATGCTATATAATACAATGAACCGTTTTTGCAACTTGACGTATGCGGAAAAGAAAAATATGGGCCTTTCCGCTAGACGGCGTATGGAAGAAATATTTGATAAAAAGAAAGTAGTTAAAGATACAATAGCAAATTTGTAGAGGTGCGATCATGAAAGAAAAGCCGCTGGTTAGTATAATAGTGCCGGTTTATAATGTGGAAGATTATTTAGAAAAATGTTTGGACACTTTGATTGGTCAAACATTGAAAAATATTGAAATTATTTGCGTTAATGACGGTTCAACTGATAATTGCGGCGAAATTCTAAATAAATACAGTCAAAGAGATTCAAGAATAATTGTAGTTAAACAAGAAAATCAGGGGCTTTCGGCGGCAAGAAATACAGGTATGATGTATGTGAGCGGCAAGTATGTTATGTTTGTCGACAGTGATGACTGGATTGAAACCGAAACCTGCGAAACGGCGTTTAATACCGCTGAATCATTTAATGCAGATTTGGTTTTTTGGTCTTACACAAGGGAATACGGAAATTCTTCAAAAGAAAAAATGATGTTTTGGGAAGATAAAGCGGTATTTGAAGAAGAACAAGTGAAAAATCAACTTCAAAGAAGGATTTGCGGTCTTTTAGGAGAGGAATTAGCGCATCCAGATTACGCAAATGCTTTGGAAACTGCGTGGGGAAAGCTTTATTTGGCTGAACGGCTTTTAAATAACAACATTACCTTTGTCGATACTAAGGAAATAGGTACGGAAGACGCACTTTTTAATTTATATGCGTTAGGACATATAAAAAAAGCGGTATATGTAAAAAAATGCTTTAATCATTACAGAAAAGACAACAATGTATCATTAACTAAAACATATAAGCAAAGTTTATATACACAATGGCAGAATTTATTTGACCTTATGCAGAAGTATATTCACAAAAACAATCTGCCATCCGATTATCAGTCGGCTTTAAATAACAGAATCGCCCTTAGTATATTGGGGCTTGGACTTAATATAATGTCCTGTAACTGTTCAGCTGTAAAAAAGATAAAAATGATAAAGGAAATCATTAAATCGGAAAGGTATAAAAAGGCATATAAAGATTTATGCTTTAATTATTTTCCCGTGCATTGGAAATTATTTTACGGCTGTGCGAAATACAAATTAGCAACCGGTGTATACGGTCTGTTATTTATAATACAAAAAATACTTTCGAGGTAGTATATGATCATCCATTTTTCTATACTGGGCGTAATTTTGTTTACTTGCATATTTTTTGAAAAAAGTAATAAAGAACACGCTCTGTCCTGCTTGGCTGAAAACGAGCCCATTAAAACTCGGTTTTTGCCTTGGTTTTTAATTTTCGGATACATTGCATTTCTTGCAGCTATGAGAAGCGGTATGAACGATACTGGAGCGTATATTCATTCGTTTAACAATCTTGAAGCTTCTTGGCAGGCATTTTGGAATCAGGTGTCTTCCGCAGGTGAGGGTAAGGATTGGGCGTTCGATGCGGTAAGTATTTTATTTAAAATGTTTATATCTGACAATTATCATTGGTGGTTTGCGTTTTATGCCGTGATAGAGTCGTTCGCTTTTATATACATATTAAGAAGATATTCGGTTTCTATACTTGATGCTTGCTTTTTCTTTTTCTGCAACGCACTTTACTATAATTATTTTTCGATGATGCGCCAATGGTTCGCAATAGCGATTCTCTTTGCGGCGTCAAGGTTTATTGAAAACAAGAAATTTTTAAAATATCTTTTGGTTTGTGTTTTTGTCGCACAGTTTCACGCTTCGGCATACGTAATGATTCCTGTGTATTTTATTGTGCAGGGCAAGCCGTGGTCAAAAAAACAATTAACAATAATCGGAATTTTTGCTGTCGCCATGATATTTTTAAATCCGCTGCTCAATACTATGGAAAAAACTTTAGCGGATACAACATACGATTACGCCATAAGTGCTATGAATTCTGATTCCGGTTCGTCTATTGTAAGAGCGTTTATTGCGGCAGTTCCTGTAGTTTTGGCATATATGTACAGAGATAATACAAATAATCCAATGATTGATATTTGTGTTAATATGTCGCTTTTGAATCTGCTGTTAAATATTTTGGCTGCCTTCACAAGCGGGTTGTTTATAATCAGACTTTCAACATATATGAGCATTTACAATGTAATCTTATATCCGTACTTGTTAAATGTTTCAATAAAGGGTAAAGACCGTAATATTATCAAGCCGTTATTTTATATTATTTATTTAGCGTTTTATGTTTATCAAATGAAATATCAGGGCGCTTTTGGTTACGGTAGTGATATTTTGGGATATTATCATTAAAAAAATTATAGGAGGTTTGTATGCAAAAGCCAATAAGGATACTAAACCTATTCACAATTATGAACCGCGGCGGAGCGGAAACCATGGTAATGAATTATTATCGTAATATTGACCGAACAAAGGTACAATTCGACTTTATGGTTCATAGAAAAGAAGAGGGAGCGTATGACGATGAAATAGAGTCGTTAGGCGGTAAAATTTACCGTATGCCGGCAATTCGTCCGTGGTCCGACGCTTCTTACCGAAAGGAAATACGAAAGTTTTATGCCGAGCATAAAGAGTATAGGATAATACATTCCCATATGTCGGAACTTGGATATTATGATTTTTCTGAGGCCGAGAGAGCGGGTATCCCTATCAGGATTTGTCACGCTCATAACAGACCTTACGGTATTGATTTAAAAACACCTTTTAGATGGTACTACAAAAGAAGAATCATGCCTCATATTACGCATATGTTTATGTGCGGGGAAGAGTCGGGAGAATGGCTTTTCGGGAAAAAGAATAAGGATAAGTTTATTCAATTGAATAACGCAATTGACGCTGAAAAATATACATATAATTGCGTTAAAAGGCAAGAAATAAGGGAGACTTTCGGAATATCCGAAAATCAAATTGTTGTCGGTCATGTAGGACGGTTCGACCCGCAGAAAAATCATAAGTTTATAATTGATATTTTTGCAGATGTTCAAAACCAGGACAAGAATGCTGTACTTCTGTTAGTCGGTGACGATAAAAGTTCTCTCGGAAAGGAAATTCACCAAAAGGTTGAGCATTTGGGATTGCAAAATGTTATTTTTACAGGCGTGAGAAGCGATGTTGCAGATTTAATGCAGGCAATGGATGTTTTCATTTTTCCGTCCTTATTTGAGGGGCTTTCGGTTGCCAGCGTTGAAGCACAAGCCGCAGGACTTCCGGTACTGATTTCGGACGGAGTGCCTATTGAATGCAAAAAAACAGATTTAGTACGGCAAATCAATCTTAAATCCGGCGCCACAGTTTGGGCGGAAGCAGTTATAAACGCCGCAAAAATTCAGCGTAAGAATACATTTGAAGAAATCAAAAACGCCGGCTTTGATATTAAAGAAAACGTATTAAAATTGCAAGAATTTTACATTAAGGTGTCCTGCGGAGGAGAATAAATGGCTTTTTTAACAGTTTTTACCCCTGCGTATAATCGTGCGCATACATTGCATAGAACTTATGAATCTTTATTAAGGCAGGATTGCAAGGATTTTGTTTGGCTGGTTATTGACGATGGTTCAACCGATAATACCGCCGAGCTTGTTTCGCAATGGCAAAAAAAAGATAACGGCTTTGAAATAATATATATATATAAAGAGAATGGCGGAATGCACACCGCCCATAATACCGCATATGAAAATATCGATACCGAACTTAATGTATGTATCGATTCGGACGATATGCTTGCAGACGGGGCAATCAGTAGTATCGTGAAGTTATGGAAAAATTCAGATCATAAAAAATATGCGGGGATTATAGGTTTGGATGCTGATATGAGTAACGGAAATATTATAGGAACTTCTTTTCCCGAATATATGAACGAAACAACGCTTCAAGGATTTTATGACAACGGAGGTTCGGGTGATAAGAAGTTAGTCTACCGTACCGATATAATGAAAACTTTGCCCCCCTATCCTGTTTTCCCAGGTGAAAAATATGTTTCTCTCGGATGGAAATATCAGTTGTGCGATCAAGAATATAAACTTAAAACAACAAATACAGTGCTTTGTAATGTTGAATACCAACCAGACGGTTCTTCTATGAATATGTTACGGCAATATCTGAAAAATCCTAATGGTTTTGCTTTTGTTCGTAAAGAGAATATGAAGTATATAAATTCAACCAAGCGTAATTTTATTGACTGTATACACTATGTTTCAAGCAGTATAATTGCGGGAAACCGGCATTTTATTTCAGAGTCCCCTAAAAAATTATTAACGATACTTGCTATTCCTTTCGGACTGCTTTTGACTGTTTATATTAAGTGCAAGGTAGGGGGACAGAGAAAATGATACCCAAAAAAATTCATTACTGTTGGTTTGGTAGGGGTGAAAAGCCAAAGCTTGCTAAAAGATGCATTGCAAGTTGGAAAAAATACTGCCCCGACTATGAAATTATTGAGTGGAATGAGGATAATTTCGATATCAACACAAATGAGTACACAAAATGGTGCTATGAAAATAAAAAGTATGCTTTTTTAAGCGATTATGTGAGACTGCTGGTGGTGTATCAAAATGGAGGAATTTATTTCGATACCGATGTGGAATTGATAAGAAATCCCGATTTTCTGCTTGAAAATCAAGCGTTTTTTGGATTTGAATGCAGTGAATATGTGAATACAGGTGTTGGTTTTGGATCAGAGGCAGAAAATACCGCTGTTAATCAAATGATTGACGAATATTTACCGTTGTTGGACGGAAAACATGGGGTAATAGGCTGTCCGAAATTGAATACGGAAGCATTGGTTGAATTGGGACTTAAAAGAGACGGATCTTATCAGGAATTCTCATGGGGAACTGTTTATACAAAGGAATATTTCAATCCTTATGAGAGTACAACGGGAGTGCTTAACAAAACCGAAAATACCGTTTCCATACATTGGTATATGGGAAGTTGCCTGACAACAAGACAAAAAATCCGTTCGGTTATAAGCAAACCTCTTCACCGCATTTTCGGTGTTGATTGTTTCGGGAGTTCAAAAAAGCACAGGTGAGGAAACAAATATGGAATTAAGCTGTGACAAATTTTATACAAGGAGCGTATAATTTGAAAAAAATACTTATATTTTCTCATGCAATGGAGCTCGGCGGTGCGGAGCGTGCACTGCTCGGACTGCTTGAAACCATTGATACAACAAAATACAGCGTTGATTTATTTCTTATGAGACATCAGGGAGAATTGATGAAGTATATCCCTGATGATGTTAACTTATTGCCTGAAAATAAAAAGTATTCCTGTCTTGCAATTCCTATGAAAGAGGTCATTAAGCGCCGTCAATTCGGTGTCGCTTTCGGAAGATTAAGTGGTTTGAATGCGGCAAGAAAACGGGTAAAACAGTTGAAACTCGGCGATAATGATGTCGCCTTGGAGTACAGCCATAAGTATACATTGCGCTATATGCCGCAGGTGAGCAAAGAAGAGTATGATTTGGCTATAAGTTTTTTAACCCCTCACTATTTTGTTGCAGACAAAGTTAAAGCTAAAAAGAAAATTGCTTGGATACATACGGATTATGCCTTTGTTGAGGTTGACAAACGATCACAACTTGATATGTGGGAACGATACGATAATATAATTTCAATTTCCGACAATGTGACGGAAAGTTTTGTAAAAACTTTTCCGTCATTAGAAGATAAAATCGTAATGATTGAAAATATTATGCCGATGAAATATATGCGGGAATTGGCAGCTGCTTTTTCCGCAGAGGAGGAAATACCGCAAAACAGCATAAACTTGCTGACAATTGGGCGTTTTTCATACCAAAAGAGAATGGATGAAATCCCGCAAATTTGCAAGCGTATACGCGAAAGCGGTATTGATGCTAAATGGTATCTTATCGGATTCGGCGGTGACGAAGCCCTGATACGCCAAAGGATTGCAGAGGCGGGAGCTGAAGATTTTGTAATAATCTTAGGTAAAAAGGAAAACCCTTACCCCTATATTAAGGCGTGCGATATTTACATTCAACCCAGCCGTTACGAGGGTAAGTCTGTTGCGGTAAGAGAAGCGCAGATACTGGGTAAACCCGTGATTATAACTAACTACGCAACGGCGGCAAGCCAGCTAAATGACGTCATCGACGGTGTAATCGTTCCTATGGATATCGACGCTTGCGCCGATGGAATAATTAAGGTTATCAAGAATAAAGAGCTACAGGAAAAACTGGTTGAAAACACAAAAAAGACTGATTATACCAACGCTTCGGAGATAAATAAGTTATATAGTATAGTTGAGGAGTGCTAAAATGAATCCTTTGGTTACGGTTATTATTGCCGCTTATAATGTCGAAAAGTTTTTACAGGACGGGATACGCTCTGTTTTATCGCAGACATATAAAAATCTTGAAATTTTGATTGTAGATGACGGTTCGACCGACAGTACACCGTTTTTATGCGATGAAATTGCAAATCAGGATTCAAGAATCAGAGTAATTCACAAGGAAAACGGCGGTTTGGGCAGTGCAAGGAATGTGGGAATTGATAAAGCTAAGGGAAAGTATTTATATTTTTTTGATGTAGATGATTATATTGAGCCAAACCTTGTTGAAGAAAATGTTAAAATAGCGGAAGAAAAAAATTCAGACTTGATTATTTTCGGATATTATGCGAGATTTGAAAACGAGAACACGGAGGAACTTATTTCACTTAAGGAGCACGATGTTCACTGCAATGAAGATTTGAAGCGGGTATACTGCGATGAGCTGCTTTGGATGAAGCACGGCAACGGATTTGCATGGAATAAGTTTTACAGATTGAAGTTTCTTAAAGAATATGATTTTCATTTCGGCGATCAGAGAATTCAGCAGGATGAGCCATTTAATATGCAGTTGTATCCCAAACTAAATAATGTATATATTTCTCCAAAGGCATATTATCATTATGTTATATATTCCAATAACAACGCAGGTTCAAGGTATTTACCGAACAAAGCCGATATAATTACCGATGTTTATCACAAGTTTATGGATTTCTACAATGCATGGGAATTAGATGACGAGCGTGTTTTAAAATATATTGAGAAAAGGTTTGTCGGCGGAATGTTTTCGGTCGCAACGGGGAATTTTTTTCACAAAAAATGCGATTTAACTAAGCAGGAAAAAAAGGTAAAAATTAGCGAAACTATTCACAGTAAAGATCTTCTTGAGGTGTTGAAAAGAACAAAGTTAGAATACGGAAGCAATCCTATAAATAACCTACAAGCGTGGGCTTTTAATCATAGATTTACAGGATTGTTAATAATCTCAACAAGGTTAAAAAATATTTTAAAAGATATTGTGAGGAGAAGCCGAATAATAATGTTAATACAAAAAATGAAAACCCATTTAAAAATCTTTTACAATAATAATATCGGAAAATATATTTGGAAAAAACCCATTGTTAAAAGCATTGATGACACTTTAGATTATATAATTGAGCATCGTTGTTCTGTCAGTCGATTTGGTGATGGAGAATTTGCTGTAATTTTGGGTAAAAGTAACGGATTTCAAGAAAAAAACAAGAATTTGGGAAATCGCTTGCAAGAGGTTTTAAAAAACTCTGTTAAGAATCATATTGTTTGCCTTCCTAATATTTTTGGTAACCTTAACTACTTAAGGGAAAGTTCCATAAAATTCAATAAAGGTTTATTGGGAAATGAAAGACGCCAATGGCTTAATTTAATAGATGTTAACAAAGTATACTATAATACTTTTTTTACGCGTTGCTATAATATGTTTAAAGATAAATCGAATTGTGAAAGATGGTTTCAAAAAAACAAAAAAATTTGGTTTAATAGGGATATTTTGATTATAGAGGGCAAGTATTCAAGATTAGGTGTAGGTAACGACTTATTTGATGGAGCAAAAAGTATTGAGCGTATTTTAGGACCGGCACAAAACGCTTTTGACAGGTACGATTTATTATTAGAGGCGGCAAGAAAAAACGGAAAGGATAAACTGATTTTGATTGCTCTTGGAATGACTGCAACGGTTTTAGCTTATGATCTTGCCAAAGAAGGGTTTTGGGCAATAGATATTGGACATATAGATGTTGAATATGAATGGTTTTTACGCGGCGCAACCGACAAAATTGCCCTTGAAGGAAAATATGTTAACGAAGTAGCAGGCGGTAATATTGTTTCTGAAAATGTTGCTCCTGAATACCTAAATCAGATTATAGAGTTGATTGATTGAAAAAAATATGAAAGCAAAATAAATATTTCCTACGGAGTAAGAAAATATGACAAGTATAAATTTAAAGAACAAAACCGTCCTTGTAACAGGTTCGGCAGGGTTTATAGGCAGCAATTTAGTTTCAAAGTTGCTTAGGAGCGTTTCACCTATTCATATTATCGGAATAGATAATATGAACGATTATTACGATGTTTCTATAAAGGAATGGCGACTTGACGAAAACAAAAAAGAAGCGGATTCTTACCCTGATTCTTCCTATATTTTTATTAAAGGCAGTATTTCAAATAAAGAATTGATAAACAAAATTTTTGCAAAGTATTGTCCGAATATTGTTGTTAATTTAGCGGCTCAAGCGGGTGTGCGTTACAGCATAACAAATCCCGACGCTTACATAGAATCAAATTTAATCGGATTTTATAATATTTTGGAAGCATGCCGGCACTCTTATGATGACGGCAAAAACGGTGTTGAGCATTTAGTGTATGCTTCCTCCTCAAGCGTTTACGGCTCTAACAAGAAGGTGCCTTACTCTACCGACGATAAGGTGGATAATCCTGTTTCGCTTTATGCGGCGACAAAAAAATCTAACGAATTGCTTGCCCACGCTTATTCTAAACTTTACAATATTCCGTCCACGGGGCTTCGTTTCTTTACGGTTTACGGACCTGCCGGTCGTCCCGATATGGCATATTTTGGATTCACCAATAAATTGCTTAAAGGCGAGACAATTCAAATTTTTAACTACGGCAACTGCAAACGAGATTTCACTTATGTTGACGATATAGTAGAGGGTGTCAAACGTGTTATGCAGGGAGCGCCGGAAAGAAAACTCGGTGAAGACGGTTTGCCGTTGCCTCCGTATGCGGTTTACAATATCGGAAACAGCAATCCTGAAAATCTTTTGGATTTTGTAAGCATTTTACAGGAAGAACTTATTAGGGCGGGAGTTTTGACCGAGGATTACAATTTTGAAGCGCATAAAGAGCTTGTACCAATGCAACCCGGCGATGTTCCTATAACATTTGCGGATACCTCGGCACTTGAGCGAGATTTCGGGTTTAAGCCGTCTACCGATTTAAGAACCGGGCTTCGCCGATTTGCAGAGTGGTACAAGGATTTCTATATAAAATAGCGGGTGAATTTTAATGAATAAAAAAATTGCGGTAGCGGGAACAGGGTATGTCGGTCTTTCTATTGCAACCCTTTTAGCACAGCATAACCGTGTTACGGCGGTGGATATTATTCCTGAAAAAGTGGAGATGATCAACAACAGAAAATCACCCATTCAGGATGAATATATCGAAAAATATCTGACTGAAAAGGATTTGGATTTAACCGCAACCTTGGACGGCGAGTCGGCATATAAAGATGCCGATTTTGTGGTAATAGCGGCACCGACCAACTATGACAGTAAGAAAAATTACTTTGATACCTCTGCGGTGGAAGCAGTTATTAAGTTGGTTATGCAAGTAAACCCTAATGCCATTATGGTAATTAAGTCTACTATTCCGGTTGGATATACAAAAAGCGTTCGTGAAAAAATGGGCAGTGATAATATAATATTCAGTCCTGAGTTTTTAAGAGAAAGCAAAGCTTTGTACGATAATCTGTATCCGTCTCGGATTATCGTTTCGACTGATGGAAGTGAAAGATTGAACACAGCGGCAAAGACCTTTGCAGAGCTTCTGCAGGAAGGTGCGCTTAAAAAAGATATACCTACACTGTATATGGGTTTCACCGAAGCAGAAGCGGTTAAACTTTTTGCTAATACATATCTTGCCTTGCGGGTTAGCTATTTCAACGAGTTGGACACATACTCCGAAATTAAGGGACTAAATACACAAGACATTATCAAAGGCGTTTGTCTTGATCCTCGTATAGGTGATCACTACAACAACCCGTCCTTTGGATACGGTGGTTACTGTCTGCCTAAGGACACAAAACAACTTCTTGCAAATTACAGCGATGTGCCTGAAAATCTTATTGAAGCTATTGTTGAAAGCAACAGAACCCGTAAAGATTTTATTGCCGACCAGGTGTTGAATAAAGCCGGATACTATTCATACAGCAATTCAGTTAATTATGATGCATCAAACGAGAAGACGGTTGTCGTTGGGGTTTATCGTTTGACAATGAAGTCTAATTCGGATAATTTCCGTCAAAGTTCAATTCAAGGAGTTATGAAACGAATAAAGGCAAAGGGAGCAACGGTTATTATTTATGAGCCGACACTTGAAGACGGAATTACTTTTTTCGGGAGTCTTGTTGTTAACGACATTGAAAGATTTAAAAACGGTTCGGATGCAATTATTGCAAACCGTTATGATAAATGTTTGGACGATGTAAAAGAAAAGGTTTATACAAGAGACTTGTTTAGAAGGGATTAAAGTGTAAGCTTTTTAGTATAATAACTAAAAGGAGTTAATTTAAATGGAAGAAATAGCAGTTTCGGTATTGTGCTTGGTTTATAATCACGAAAAGTACCTAAGAAAATGTTTGGACGGTTTTGTAAATCAAAAAACAAACTTTAAATTTGAAGTAATCATTCATGATGATGCTTCAACTGATAATTCGGTAGATATTATAAAAGAATATGAAACCAAATATCCCGATATCATAAAACCAATATATCAAACCGAAAATCAGTATTCTAAAGGCGTAAAAATTACTAATACCATTTTATTTCCTCGGGCAAGGGGGAAGTATATTGCTTTTTGCGAGGGCGATGATTATTGGTGCGATGAATATAAATTGCAAAAACAATATGATGTTATGGAATCAAATCCTGAATGTCACTTTTGTGTGCATAAGGTTTGTGCCACTAAGGAAAACGGCGAGTTACTTAACCAATACTATCCCAATTTTGCATTAGATACCGGAGCAATAAAAACCGAGCGTTTTATGGAAATTATAGGAATTGCTTATTCGTTTCAAACAAGCAGTTATTTTGTAAGAATGGCAGATATGAAGGAATATGTAAATAACACTCCTGAATTTGTAAAGGTGGCAGATGTTGGGGATGAGCCAATGATGTTGTATTTCGGACATCTTGGTGATGTTTATTATATCGACGAAATAATGTCTTGCTATAGAAGAAATAGCATAGGAAGTTGGTCCTCAAGGATGAAATCTGATTCCAAAAATCAATTGCTACATTATAACCTTATCTTAGAAATGTATGATGCATTTAATGAGTTTACCGATAATAAGTATGAAAAGCAACTGTCCCCGCGAAGGAAAGTATGTTATCTAACAAAATATGCGTTAAATTTAGATGATCCGGAAAATGCAAAGATATTGCTTAAAAAAGAAAACCGTTACTTTTTAAAAAGACACAGTAGAAAATACAGTGTTTATGTTGTGCTGAAGGCATACGCTCCAAAAATAGCCGATTTTTATTATAGGATAAGAAAATAATATGGAAAGAAAATTATATAAAAAGAGGTCTGCAAAGCATGAGCGATAATTCAATTAAGAGCAAAACTTTCCATGGATTTTTATGGCGGTTTGCTGAACGTTGCGGTGCACAAGGAGTAGGTTTTGTTGTTTCAATTCTACTGGCTCGATTGTTGTCACCTAATGATTACGGAACGGTAGCACTCGTTAATGTATTTATAGCTATACTCGGTGTATTTATTAACAGCGGTATGGGCAGTGCACTTATACAAAAAAAGAATGCTGATGATTTGGATTTTTCAACGGTATTTTATTTTAATATGTTTATGTGCATAACGCTCTATATAGTTATGTTTTTTTGCTCGCCATTGATTGCAAAATTCTATAACAAACCCGAACTGACTACTCTAACAAGAGTTTTAAGCTTGACCTTTTTAATCTCCGGTGTTAAGGGCATCCAATGCTCCTACGTGTCTAAAAATATGCTCTTTAAAAGATTTTTCTTTTCAACATTGGGCGGAACTATTTTCTCGGCGTTTGTAGGGGTGTTTTTGGCGTACAAGGGTTGCGGCGCATGGGCTATCGTAGCACAAAGTATAAGCAATAACTTGATCGATACGCTCATTCTTTGGTTTACGGTTAAATGGCGTCCAAAGTTAATGTTTTCAATTAAACGGTTAGGCGGTTTATTCTCTTACGGCTGGAAATTACTTTGCTCCGGCTTGCTGGATACAGGATATAATCAACTCAGAAACTTGATTATCGGAAAGGTCTATTCTTCCGCTGATTTGGCTTATTATAATAAGGCAGATGCTTTTCCGGGTATGATCATAGGAAATGTTAATTCATCAATTGACAGCGTTTTACTACCGTCAATGTCCAGTGTTCAAGATTCTAAGGAAAGCGTAAAAGGAATGACGCGCCGCTCAATGAAAACAAGCACCTATGTTATGGCACCGTTATTGATGGGACTTGCGGCTTGCGGACAAACCTTAATTTCGCTTTTACTTACAGACAAATGGCTGCCTTCATATCCGTTTATGGTCATATTCTGTACAACATATATGTTTTATCCCGTACATACGGCTAATTTAAATGCTATAAATGCGATGGGAAGACCCGATCTTTTCTTGAAATTGGAAATATTAAAAAAAGTAGTTGGCCTAACAGCAATTTTGGTTACATTTAGAATCAGTGTTATGGCTATGGCATACAGTTTGCTGGTCACAAGTGTTTTAAGTCAGATAATAAATTCTTGGCCAAATAAAAAACTAATGAATTATAGTTATTTGGAACAATTAAAGGATATACTACCGGGTATACTGTTGGCCGTGTTTATGGCTGGATGTGTATATTGTGTGAATTTTATCGGTTTAAATAATTGGTTAACTCTTTTGATTCAAGTCCCACTCGGCGCAATAATATTTGTTGGTCTATCAGCATTATTAAAGCTTGAATCATTCACATATTTTTTAAATATGGCAAAACCTAATATATTAAAAGTAATTAAAAGAGGTAAGTAAAATGAAAAAATTAATGTTGTTAGGTGGTTCTCGGTACTTGTTGTCAGTAATTGAAACGGCACATAAACTTGGTATATATGTTATAACTTGTGACTATTTGCCGGACAATACGGCACACAAGTTTTCCGATGAATATATAAATGTAAGTATCATTGATAAAGAAAAAGTATTAGAAGCAGCACAAAATTTACAGATCGATGGTATTATGTCATTTGCCTGTGACCCCGGAGTTGTTACGGCTGCATATGTTGCAGAGAAAATGGGTCTGCCGTTTCAAGGTTCGTACGAATCAACAACTATTTTGCAAGACAAAGGTCTGTTTAGGAAATTTTTATCTGATAATAATTTTAATGTTCCCCATGCAAAGCGTTATACAGATAAGGAAGCTCCGTTTTCAGATATAGATTTCTTCACATGGCCTGTAATAGTGAAACCGGTGGATTCTGCCGGCAGTAAAGGAGTAACAAAAGTTGAAAAGCCGGAAGAACTGTCAAAAGCAATAGATATTGCTGTAGAGGGGTCACATAACGGGGCATTTATTATTGAAGACTTTTTAACATTTAAAGGATATCATTCAAGCGCAGATCCATTTACTGTAAACGGAAAATTAGAATTTGTATCTTATTCCGACCAGTTGTTCGACAAGGAAGCTGAAAATCCATATACGCCGGCTTATATTATTTGGCCGTCTTCTATGAATCAGGAATACCAAGATGAATTGACGACAGAAACGCAAAGATTAATGACTTTGTTGCATATGGATACCGGAATTTACAATATTGAAACCTGCGTGGCATCGGATGGTAAACCGTATTTGATGGAGGTTTCACCTCGTGGAGGTGGGTGTAAAATCGCCGAAATACAACGATTAGCATATGGTGTAGATTTGATTGAAAACGAAGTAAGAAAAGCTATAGGTATGCCGTTACAAGAAATCAAACAGACAAATTGCGACGGAGTTTGGTGTGAAATGGTGGTTCATGCCAGACCCGGTCAAAGCGGAATTTTAAGATGTATTTATGTCGATAAAGAAATAGAAAATAAGTATTTAAAACTAACTGATATGTATGCAAAACCGGGCGATAAAGTTCTGCCCTTTACGGGTGCAAATATGTCGTTAGGAGATATGTTCTTTAGATTTGATAGCCGCAAGGAACTGGATGATGTAATGTCAAGGGTAAATGAGTGGTTGCATATTGAATTAGAAGCTTGAAGAGGTTGCGGTATGAAAGAAATCGGTGGGTATATTGAGTTAGATCGATATCATCTTCCTTTGTTACACGAAGATGCTATTGCCTTAAATTGTGGACGAAACGCTTTGGCTTATTTGATTGAAGCAAAAAAAATACAGAAAATTGTAATGCCACGATATATGTGCGATTCGTGTAATGGAGTTTTACAAAAATATAATGTAGCTGTTCGTTATTATTCTATTAATATGAATTTCTTACCTAAAAATATAAGCTTGGATGATGGGGAATGGCTATATTTGATCAATTACTATGGTCAATTAACAAATGAAATAATATTAAATTTTGTTAAAAAGTATAAACGAGTAATTGTAGATTGTGCACAGGCATATTTTCAAATGCCTGTTTTAGGAGTAGATACATTATATACTTGTAGAAAGTTTTTTGGAGTGTCTGATGGGGCGTTTTTATACACGGATAAGATTATTAACAGAGACTTAGAATACGATGAATCTTTTGAGCGTATTAGATTCTTAACCGGAAGATTTGAACGTACTGCCGGTGAATTTTATAATGAGTATGCAGAGAATAATTTGCTGTTTAAAAATCAACCGATTAAGAAAATGTCAAAATTAACGAATAATCTTCTTCGAGGAATCGATTATGAAAGTGTTAAAGTCCAAAGAACCAATAATTTTGCTTTTTTGCATGAAAATCTTTACTTAATTAACAAATTATCATTGACGGTTCCGGAAGGAGCTTTTATGTATCCGTTGTATATTGAAAATGGTGCATCTTTGAGAAAAAAGCTTCAAGAAAAGAAAATTTATATTCCAACTCTTTGGCCGGATGTTTTTGAAATTTGTAAAAAAGATGATTTGGAATATGATATGGCAGAAAATATTTTACCGTTACCAGTGGACCAAAGATATTCAAGAAAAGATATGGAATACATAATTAGCGAGGTACAAAATGCTTAAATTAAGAGAATTAGAACGCGATGATTTAAAGACTATAAATAAATGGAGAAATAACCCGTATTTAATTAGTTTCCTAGGTGCACCATTTAGATTCATTAATAACGAGGTTGATGAAAAGTGGTTTGACAATTATATGGCAAATCGTGCTGTTAATGTGCGTTGTGCTATTGTGGACGATAGCGATAATATTATAAAGGGTTTAGTTAGTTTGAATTCTATAGATTATTTAAATCAGTCTGCAGAATTAAATATAATGATAGGCGATGAAGATAACTGCGGTAAGGGTATTGGAACATTTGCTGTTAATGTAATTCTTAAACATGCCTTTGAAAATATGAATTTAAGGCGTATATATTTGACAGCATTAGAAGATAATTCCCGTGCAAGGCATCTTTATGAAAAATTAGGTTTTGTACAGGAAGGTGTTCTCAGAGAGTCGAATTTCAAAAACGGGAAGTTTATAAATATGGTAATGTACTCGATACTTAGAGAAGAATTCTATTTGTAAACAGTGGATTTTGATAATTAGATTATATATTCCATTACGAATATAGAATTGAACGGTATTTATAGGGGGGTTAAACATGTCACAAATTAATGTTACTCGTTCCTCGATGCCTACATTTGAGGAATACTGTGAAGAAATTAAGGAATTGTGGGACAGCCACTGGCTGACTAATATGGGTACAAAACATAAGCAACTTTGCTCAGAATTAGAGCGATTGCTGGACGTGCCTCATGTGACCCTATATACGAACGGTCATCTGGCACTGGAAAATGTAATTGCTGCTATGAATCTGCCAAAAGGCGGGGAGGTAATTACTACTCCGTTCACCTTTGCCTCTACCACTCATGCCATCGTGCGAAATGGGTTAGTGCCGGTGTTTTGCGATGTAAATGACCAAAATTATACCATGGATGTAAATAGAATCGAGTCGCTGATTACGGATAAGACCGTTGCCATCGTGCCGGTTCATGTCTATGGCAATCTGTGCGATGTAGAGGCCATTGACCGCATTGCGAAGAAGTATGGCTTGAAAGTGATTTATGATGCCGCCCATGCCTTTGCCGTGAAATATAAGGGCGTGTCTGTTGCCAATTTCGGAGATGCATCTATGTTTAGTTTCCATGCCACCAAGGTGTTTAACACTATTGAAGGCGGCGCTGTATGCTTCAAGCAAGATTCTCTGGTACAACTTTTGAACGATATGAAGAATTTTGGTTTTCACGGTCCGGAAGAGGTTGCCTACATAGGTGGAAACGCCAAGATGAATGAATTTCAAGCCGCAATGGGTATTTGCAATCTTCGCCATCTTGATGAAGAAATAGCAAAGCGCAAAATTCTGGTGGAGCGTTATCGTGAGCGTTTGAGCGGAGTTGAGGGCATCAAGTTGAGTGCGGTCCAAGAGGGCGTAGAATCCAATTATGCCTATTTCCCGGTGGTTTTTGACGGATACAAATATACCCGCAATGAAGTTTTTGAAAAATTACAGGAACAGGGAATTATTGCTAGGAAGTATTTCTTCCCGTTGACCAACAGCTTTGAGTGCTATCGCAATTACCCCACCGCAGGGGTAGAAAAAACGCCTGTGGCACAACATTTGGCATTGCGTGTGCTGACTTTGCCATTGTATGCAGACTTGTCGCTGATAGATGTAGACCGAATTTGTGAGGTAATTTTAAAATGATAGCACAAGAAATAGCTAATAGCAAAAATTTTCGGGTGGTATATCAGAATAATAAAAGAGATAGCAACCCTGAATTATAAGAATCATTCTTATGTTTGCCATTGTTGCACATCATTATGTGGTGAACTCAGGATTAATGACATCAATCAATGAGGGAAATGCATTAGCGGCTAATTAACTATTATTATTTTGCTGATTCAAATAAGATCACCGCACTGGCTGTTTCTGTTGCGTTTTTTATGTTCTTCAAAAATATTAAGGTGAAGTATCATCCTTTTATCAATAAGGTTGCCGCATCAACTTTTGGTGTTCTATTCATCCATAGTTTCAAAAATTTAATTAGTTGAATATTAAGCAGTTAGAGTAGGAAACTATTAAAAAATAAGTCTTTCCGTTTACGGGGGCTTAAATGTCCGAGTTTGGCTTTATGTGCAAGACCGTTGTAAGGAAATCAATTTGATAATTCATAAAGGTACTGTAGGCGAGGTTTGACGTTTATCTATAATCACGCAATTATGCAGTGGATTTTGTTCCAAACAAAAAATTTTCCAAATAATTGCTTTTTTATTCCGCAAATTGAATAGTGCGACATACTTTTTAAAAATAAATCATACAATTAAACAGTCTGAGGAGTTGATTGTATGATGGAAACAGTGTCGGAAAGAGCGGTTTTGTTAGGTGAATATATATTGGATACAGGGGCGACGGTTAGGGCTGCCGCAAAGGTTTTTAAAATCAGCAAATCTACAGTACATAAAGATGTTACCGAACGGCTTTCACACGATAATCCCGCACTTTATAAAGAAGTAAAAACAGTGCTTGAAAAAAACAAGAGAGAACGGCACATACGCGGCGGAATGGCTACAAAACATAAATACAACAGTTTAAAAAACAATGCTTAAAGGGGATTTAAGCATTGTTTCGGTCTATAATATTCCTTATCCAAATTCCTTTTTTAAGCATTGTAAATCCTACAATACATTTAACAAATTCAAGGGTTTGAACAATGATGTAAAGGGTTAAAATAGGTAATCCCGTAAACCTTGCCAAAATGAATGCGCAGGGTACCGAAACACCCCAAGTAAACGCTGAATCGAATAAAAAGGTTATAAGGGTTCTTCCGCCTGAACGAAGTGTGAAATAACAGTTATGCGCAAAGGCGTATACCGGCATAAACAGGGCTACAATATAAAGGAAATTTGTTGCTAAAATGCGGACTTCGGTTTCGGTGTTGTAAAGGCGGGGAATAAAGGGTGCCAATAACGCCATAATACTGCCTATTACTATACAACAGGAAACAGAAAGGGTAAGTAAATGCCAAACCGAAGTTTTGGCTTGGTTAATTCGGTTAGCACCTAAATGTTGACCTATTATTATTGCAACGGCGTTACCCATTGTTAAAAATACCACATTAAATAGGTTGTTTATGGTGTTTGAAATGTTAAGAGCGGCTACAATATTAAGCCCCCTTACCGAATAACACTGCAAAAGAACCGCCATACCCGAAGACCATAAAAATTCGTTAATAAGGAGCGGAAATCCCTTTTGTAAAATGTTTCTGCATAGTTCAAGCGGAACATACAAACTGCGAAACGCACCCTTTAAAAACTTAAATTCGTTTCTTCTTTTGGTTGCCACAGTCACAATAATTATAACCTCCACAAATCGGGAAAGTACGGTTGCTATTGCCGCACCGTCTACACCGAGTTTCGGAAAACCGAACTTGCCGAAAATGAGTAAATAGTTAAATGTGAAATTTACCGTTATGGCAACAACACTTGAAACCATGGGCAATTTTGTTTCGCCTATTTCCCTTAACGAACTTGAATAAATCTGTGTAACCGTAAAGGGAGGAAGACCGATTAGCATTATTTTTAAATATGAAAGACTGTAACCCAATGTGGCGGTGACGGCGTCTTTCGGAGTATCCTTTGCAAGATACATTTTAATTAAAGGGGTGGGAAACTGTGAAAAGACAAATAAAGCGATAACAAGCATTAAAGCGCCTATAAATAATTTCGCCCTAAAACAGTGCCTTACTCCTTTATGGTCGCCTGCACCTGCATATTGGGTAGAAAAAATACCCGCACCGGCAAGACCGCCGAAAATGCAAAGGTTAAAAACGAATATAAGTTGGTTTACAATAGCTAAACCCGACATTTGAAGTGTGCCTATTCTTCCTACCATAACATTGTCAAGCAGGTTTACAACGTTGGTTATGGTGTTTTGAATAATCATAGGTAAAACTATTGCAAAAACCTTTTTGTAAAAATCTTTTGTGCCTATAAGTTTTGTTTTAATTCCCATATTTTGCCCCTTATATATAACAGTTAGATTAAATTAGCACATTAAATCAAAAAAGTCAATATTTTTTGCAAAAAAGTATTGACAAACCGAAATTTAGGTGTTATAATCTTCAAAAAGTTTTACAATGGCTTTGACGAAGACGGTTTTGAAGAATTGTTTTTAGAGAGTCGGCGGGCGGTGTAAGCCGATAGCAACTGTTCAAGATAACCCATCACTTCCGAGCCGGACGGCTGAACGCATATTGTTAGATTGTTAGTAGGTTTTCCCGTGATTGCTGCGTAAAGGCATAAGAATTGTTAGATTCTGAGTGGCAGTTTAACTGCAATTTGAGTGGTACCGCGAGTGTTTATTATGCACCCGTCTCAAAGTTTGAGGCGGGTGCTTTTATATTTATCATCTTACGAAAGGAAGTATTTAAAATGACTACAAACACAGCCAAAGAGCAACTTATGGAGATTGCTTCACGAATTAAGGAAATGCGTGAAATTATGGGCTGGTCTACCGAAGAGATGGCTAAAAAAACCGAAGTTACCGAAGAGGAATATGTAAACTACGAAACTGCAAATGCGGATATTCCCTTTAGTTTTATACATAAATGTGCATTGGAATTCGGCGTTGAACTTACCGAATTTTTGGAAGGACATAATGCCGCACGTCTTACCGGATATACCGTAACCCGTAAAGGTCACGGACTTCAAACCGCAAAGGAAGACGGAATTGACATTAAAAACTTAGCACCTAAATTTAGGGATAAAATTGCAGAACCTTATTGGGTTAGATACGAATATTCCGCATCACAACAAAACAAACCAATACATTTAGCCACCCACTCCGGTCAGGAATTTGACCTTGTTATGAGCGGTAGTTTAAAGGTTCAAATAGGCAACCATACCGAAATTCTGCACGAGGGTGACAGTATTTATTACAATTCTTCAACCCCTCACGGAATGATTGCCGTTGACGGTAAGGACTGCGTATTCTGTGCGGTGGTTTTACCGGGCGAAGGCACAAAGGAAGAGGAAATTAGAGAAAGCATTGTTGCCACTAAAAAGACCGGCAATTTGGTTTGCGAAAAGTTTGTTGAAACCTTTGAAGACGAAAACGGCGCTTTGCAGGATATTAAGTTTAAAAATACCGAAACCTTCAATTTCGGGTTTGACATTGTGGACGGTATTGCAAATAAGTATCCCGACAAACTTGCAATGCTTCACCTTGACGTTAATAAAACCGAACGCAGGTTTACATTTAACGATATTAAACGTGCTTCCAACCAGGTTGCAAACTATTTCACCTCTTTGGGAATTAAAAAAGGCGACAAGGTAATGCTTGTACTTAAAAGACATTATCAGTTCTGGTTCTGTATGGTAGCACTTCACAAAATCGGCGCAGTTGCTATTCCTGCTACCAACCAACTTAAAGAACACGACTTTGAATACCGTTTTAATTCCGCAGGGGTTAAAATGCTTGTTTGCACCGCTGACGGTGATACTGCACAAATTGCGGAAAATGCCGCTAAAAACTGTCCGCAGGTTGAAAAACTTGTGATGGTTGGCGGAAAACGTGACGGCTGGCAGGATTTTGACAGCGAATATCCCCTTTACAGCGCACATTATTACAGAACCGAAGATACCTCTTGCGGCGAAGACCCGGCACTTATGTTCTTTACTTCGGGTACAACCGGCAACCCCAAAATGGCGGAACACAAACACACCTACGCTTTGGGACATTATGTTACCGCCAAATACTGGCATTGCTGCGAACGTGACGGTTTGCACTTAACTATATCCGACACAGGTTGGGGCAAATCACTTTGGGGCAAACTTTACGGTCAATGGCTCTGCGAGGGTGCGGTGTTTGTATATGACTTTGACAAGTTTGACGAAAACGACATTTTGCCGATGTTTGCGAAATACAATATCACTACCTTCTGCGCACCGCCTACAATGCTTAGAATGCTTATAAGAGGCGACCTTTCTAAATTTGATTTGTCCTCAATCCACCATATGACCACCGCAGGCGAAGCGCTTAACCCCGAAGTATTTAAGCAGTTTAAAGCCGCAACGGGACTTGAAATTATGGAGGGATTCGGTCAAACCGAAACCACCCTTACCATTGCAAACTTGCGTGGAACTAAGCCGAAAGTCGGCGCTATGGGTAAAGCATCACCGCAGTATGATGTTGATATAGTAGACCCCGACGGAAACCCCGTTGCCGACGGTGAAACAGGTGAAATTGTTATCCGTACCGATAAGCAGGCACCTTGCGGACTGTTTAAGGAATATTATCTTGATAAAGAAAAAACCGACGACGCTTGGTACGACGGTATGTACCACACAGGTGATACCGCTTGGCGCGACGAGGATGGATATTTCTGGTATGTAAGCCGTATAGATGACGTAATTAAGTCTTCCGGCTACCGTATTGGACCGTTTGAAATCGAAAGCGTTATAATGGAACTTCCCTATGTTGTGGAATGCGGTGTTTCCGCCGTTCCCGACGATATAAGAGGTCAGGTTGTTAAGGCAAGTATTGTGCTTACAAAGGGTACCGAAGGTACAGAAGAATTGAAGAAAGAAATTCAAAACTATGTAAAAACACATACCGCACCTTACAAATACCCAAGAGTTATTGTCTTCCGTGATGAACTTCCCAAAACAATAAGCGGAAAAATTCAAAGAAATAAACTTTAAATATTGACAATTTCCATTTGTTATGATATAATACCTAAATAAAAGCGTTGACGAAGAGTGCGTAATTTTGCGTATATTAAGAGAGATGACGGTCGGTGCAAGTCATTTATACGGTTTTACGTCTGTAACTTCCGAGCAAAGGGGAAGAAAGTTTAAACGAGTAGAACCCCTTCGTGATTGCTGCGTAAAGGCATAGGAATTGTTTGATTCCAAGAGTGGCAGCGTTTGCTGCAATTTGAGTGGTACCGCGGGTATATTGAGAAAATCAATGCTCGTCTCAAAGTCATAACTTTGGGGCGGGCTTATTATTTTTCGTCCCATTATCTGGACGGAGGAAATTTAAATGGAACAAATTAAGGAACTTGATTTTAAAATCAAAGAAATTGCCGGACGTATTAGGGAACTTCGTGAAATTGAAAACCTAACCGTTTCCCAAATGGCGCAAAAAACCGGTGTCAGTGAAGAAGAATATATTGCCTGTGAAAACGGCGAGGGGGATCTTCACTTTGCCTTTATTTACCGCTGTGCTAATGCTTTTAACGTAGACGTTACCGATATTATAGAGGGTTATAGCCCACGTCTTCGTTCTTATACCGTAACCCGCAGGGGAGAAGGGCAAAAAATAGAAAAAGCACACGGTATGACCTATTACAACCTGGCGGCGGCTTTCAGAAACCGTATTGCCGAACCGCTTTACGTTAAAAGTGCATACAGTGAAGAAGCACAGCATAAGCCGATTGAATGTACTACCCATTCGGGTCAGGAATGTGACCTTGTTATAAGCGGTCACTTAAAGGTTCAAGTGGGCGAACACGCCGAAATTTTAGGACCGGGGGATAGCATTTATTTTGACAGTAATACCCCTCACGGTATGATTGCGGTTGAGGGACAGGACTGTACCTTTTATGCAATAGTACTTAATCCCACCGGTGAACCCATTCCCGAACTTACACCCGAGCAGTTGGTTAACACCCAAGGTTATAAACGCACCCGTAAGGATAAAAGTGAACGTATTTACAGCAAGTTTATTGATATTACCGAGGACGAAAACGGCACACCTACCGAAATTAAATTTAAAAATACCGAAAAGTTCAATTTCGCTTTTGATCTTGTAGACGAATTAGCAAAAAAAGAACCAGAAAAACTTGCTATGTTACATATTTCAAAGGACGGCACAGAACGCCGTATCACCTTTACGGATGTTAAAAAAGCGTCTAACAAATGCGCCAATTACTTTAAGTCGCTGGGCATAAAAAAAGGCGACAGGGTAATGCTTGTACTTAAACGTCATTACCAGTTCTGGTATGCAATGATAGGTCTTAACAAACTCGGCGCTATTGCAATTCCCGCTACCAATCAGTTGCAGGAACACGATTTTGAATACCGCTTTAAATCGGCAGGGGTTAGCGCAATTATCTGCACGGCGGACGGCGACACAGCACACCAAGTAGATATTGCGGCACAAAATTGCCCCGAACTGAAACACAAAATGATTGTAAACGGCAGTCGTGACGGTTGGCGTAATTTTGACGAAGAATACGAACTTTATTCAACCCACTTTGACCGCACCGAAGATTCGCCCTGCGGTGAAGATTTAATGCTTATGTACTTTACTTCGGGTACGAGCGGTTATCCCAAAATTGCGGCACACAACTATAAATACCCGTTAGGTCATTTCCACACCGCAAAATATTGGCACGATGTTGACCCCGAGGGTTTGCACTTTACCATTTCGGATACCGGCTGGGCAAAGGCAATGTGGGGTAAACTTTACGGTCAATGGCTTGCCGAGGCGGCAACCTTTGTTTATGACTTTGACCGTTTTGATGCGGCGGATATTTTGCCTATGTTTGCAAAATACAATATCACCACTTTCTGCGCACCGCCTACAATGCTTAGAATGATGGTAAAGCAGGATATTTCCAAATATGATTTATCTTCGGTAAAACATATGACAACGGCGGGCGAAGCACTTAACCCCGAAGTTTACCGTCAGTTTGAAAAAGCAACGGGACTGCAAATTCTTGAGGGCTTCGGTCAGAGTGAAAGTACTATGATTATAGGTAATATGATTGGTACTACACACAAAATCGGTTCAATGGGTAAACCCGCACCGATTTATGACGTTAGCATAGTAGACCCCGACGGCAACCCCGTTGACGTTGGTGAAACCGGTGAAATTGTTATTAACATCAAAAACGGTTTGCCTTGCGGTTTGGCGGTCGGTTACTACGGTTCACCCGAAAAAACCGCCGAAACCTGGCGTGACGGCTATTACCACACAGGCGATACCGCTTGGCGTGATGAAGACGGTTTCTATTGGTATGTCGGCAGAATTGACGATGTTATTAAATCTTCGGGTTACCGTATAGGTCCGTTTGAAATAGAAAGCGTTATTATGGAATTGCCGTATGTACTCGAATGCGGTGTTTCCGCCGCTCCGGACGAGGTTAGAGGTCAGGTTGTTAAAGCAAGCATTGTGCTTGTAAACGGCACCGAACCCACCGAAGAATTAAAGAAAGAAATTCAAAATTATGTTAAGGAAAGAACCGCACCTTATAAATACCCAAGAATTGTGGTATTCCGTGACAGTTTGCCCAAAACCACAAGCGGTAAGATACAGAGAAATAAATTATGATTTATAAACGAATTACACTTTTATGCGGACATTACGGAAGCGGAAAGACAAATATTGCCGTAAATATGGCTTATGACCTTAAAAAGCAAAACGAAAAGGTGTTAATAGCCGATTTGGATATAGTAAACCCGTATTTCAGGACTAAAGACAGTGCGGGCGAATTTGAAGATTTAGGAATACGGCTTATTTGTTCCGAATATGCCGGAAGTAATGTTGATATTCCCGCAATGCCTCAACAAATTTACTCTATAACCGACAATAAGGACCAAATGTGCATTATTGACGTTGGGGGAGATGACCGAGGCGCTTTGGCACTTGGCAGAATTTCCGATGCCATAAAGCAGGAAAACAATTACGAAATGATTTTTGTAATTAACTGCTACCGCCCCTTAACAAGGGACGCCGAGTCAACTATTGAAGTGATGAGGGAAATTGAAGAAGCGGGAAAAATTAAATTTACCGCAATTATAAACAATTCAAATTTAGGGGAAGAAACCGAACCGTCACATATAATTAAATCATTGGATTACGCTAATGAAATTTCTCAAATTACGGGACTGCCTATAATTTGCACCGCAGTTGACAGCAAGGTTTACGACGGCGTTAAGGATATTATTCCAAACGCATTCCCCCTTAAATTACAAACTAAAATCAATTAGAGGAAGTGAACAATATGGCAAATTTGAAATTTTTAACCGATAAGTGTAAGGGTTGCGGACTTTGTGTAGAAGTTTGCCCTAAAAAAGTTTTGGCACTTGCAACAGATAAAATCAATCTAAAGGGACATCACCCCGTGGAGGCAGTTAATCCCGACAGTTGCATTGCCTGTGCTTTTTGCGCAACTATGTGTCCTGACTGCATAATTACCGTTGAAAGATAACGGTTGGGTAGAATTTTACTTGTGTTTTTTCACAGAAAGGAATGATTTTTAAAATGGCAGATAAAGTTTTAATGAAAGGTAACGAAGCGATTGCCGAAGCCGCTATTATTGCCGGTTGCCGCCATTACTTCGGTTATCCTAT
The DNA here is from genome assembly GCA_036310925.1 of Acutalibacteraceae bacterium. GTDB lineage: Bacteria > Bacillota > Clostridia > Oscillospirales > Acutalibacteraceae > UBA737. Next base: position 162,517 of record JAXJQX010000001.1, on the reverse strand, counting down.
TACTCCGCAAACCGAAATTGCGGCTTATATGGCTAAAAGAATGCCCAAAATAGGCGGATGTTTTTTACAAGCCGAAAGTGAAATTGCTGCTATAAATATGGTTTACGGCGTTTCTTCTACCGGTCACAGGGTTATGACTTCTTCTTCAAGCCCCGGAATTTCGCTTAAAAGCGAAGGTCTTTCCTATTTGGCAGGGGCGGATTTACCGGCACTTGTTGTAAATGTTCAAAGGGGCGGACCCGGTCTTGGCGGTATTCAACCCTCCCAGTCGGACTATTACCAGGCAACCAAAGCGGGCGGTCACGGTGACTTCCGTATGTTGGTTTTAGCACCGGCATCGGTTCAGGAAATGGCAGATTTAACCGTAAAGGGATTTGAACTTGCCGATAAATACCGTATGACTTCAATGATTTTGGCAGATGGTACTATGGGACAGATGATGGAACCCGTTTCACTCCAATATGACATTAAAGAAATGCCCGAAAAGAAGTGGGCAACAACCGGTACCAATATGGAAAGGGAACACAATATTGTAAATTCGCTTTTCCTGCAACCCGAGATATTGGAAAAATCCAATATAGAACGTTTCGAGCGTTACAAATACATTGAAGAAAACGAAGCAATGTATGAAGAATATATGATGGACGATGCCGAAATTTGTATTGCGGCATTCGGTATTGCTTCACGTGTTGCTAAAAACGCTATTGCAGAGGCACGTAAAAAGGGAATAAAGGTTGGTATGATAAGACCTATTACCCTTTGGCCGTTCCCAAATGAACCTTTCTTGAAAGCGTCCGAAAAGGCACACACCTTTATTTCGGTTGAACTTTCAATGGGTCAAATGATTGATGATGTTAAATTGGCAACAAAATGCCGTGGCGAATATGTACTTTGCAACCGTGTGGGTGGTATGATTCCCTCCCCCGAAGAAGTACTTTCAGCCATTGAAACCGCAAATAAAAACGGAGGTGCAAAATAATGGTTGTATTTGAAAAACCCCATGCTTTGACCGACGTGCCAATGCACTACTGTCCCGGCTGTACCCACGGTATTGTTCACCGTCTTGTAGCCGAAGTAATAGACGAACTGGGTATAGAGGGTAAAACAATCGGTATTGCTCCGGTTGGTTGCTCGGTTATGGCTTATAACTATTTTAATTGTGATATGATTGAGGCATCACACGGACGTGCACCCGCAGTTGCAACCGGTGTTAAACGTGCTTTGCCCGAAAATGTGGTATTTACATATCAGGGTGACGGTGACTTGGCTTCTATCGGTATGGCGGAAACCGTTCACGCCGCCGCAAGGAACGAAAATATTACCGTAATATTCATAAATAACGCAATCTACGGTATGACCGGCGGTCAAATGGCGCCTACCTCACTTCCCGGTCAGGTAACCCAAACTTCCCCCTACGGCAGGGATACAAACCATTGCGGTTTCCCTGTGAAAATTTGTGAAATGCTTTCTCAAGTTGACGGTGCGGAATACCTTGAAAGGGTAGCCGTAAACAATGTTAAAAATGTTAAAAATGCTAAAAAAGCAATTAAAAAAGCGTTTGAAAACCAAATTAACGGCAAGGGATTTTCACTTGTAGAAGTAATCTCAAGTTGTCCTACCAACTGGGGACTAACCCCTAAAAAAGCACTTGAATGGATTGATGAAAAGATGATTCCTTACTATCCGTTAGGTGTTTACAAAGACCGCAGTGCAAAGGAGGCAGAATAATGGCTACTAAACAGTATTTATTTGCAGGTTTCGGCGGTCAGGGTATTTTGTTTTCGGGTAAATTCTTGGCTTATAAAGGACTTACCGAGGGTAAACAGGTAAGTTGGCTTCCGTCTTACGGACCGGAAATGCGTGGCGGTACTGCAAGTTGCAGCGTTATTTTAAGCGATTCACCTGTTGGCTCGCCTATAGTTTCAAAACCCGATGTTTTGGTTGCTATGAATCTTCCGTCACTTGATAGGTACGAAGATGCCGTAGTACCCGGCGGCGTAATTTTCCTTGATTCTTCGCTTATTGAACGCAAAGTAAAAAGAACCGATGTTACGGTTCACTATATCCCTGCAACCAAACTTGCAAGTGAAAACAATATGCCTACATTGGCAAATATGATTATTGTGGGTAAAATTCTTAAAGAATTTAATGAATTCGGTGAGGGCGTTAATGCGGCACTTTCTAAAGTTATTTCCGCAAAACACGCCGATATGCTGGATGTTAACTTAAAGGCATTGCAAATCGGTGCTGATAATTAGGAGGGTTTTAAATGGAAATTAAAATCACAAAAGCCGAGGTTTTAAAACAAAAACCCGACAGCAGTACATTGGGATTCGGTAAAATTTTTACCGACCATATGTTTTTAATGGATTGGAACAATGAAAGCGGTTGGCAGAACGCCAGAATAGTTCCTTTCGCCAATATTTCACTTCATCCCGCTTCTACCGTTTTACACTACGGCAGTGAAATTTTTGAGGGCTTAAAAGCATACCGTACAAAAGACGGCAAGGTTCAACTTTTCAGACCTATTGAAAATATCCGCCGTATGAACCGTTCGGCAGAACGTCTTTGTCTGCCTCAAATCCCCGAAGATTTAGCCCTTAAGGTGCTTGAAACTTTTGTGGAACTTGAAAAGGACTGGACACCGTCGGCAGAGGGTACATCGCTTTATCTTCGTCCCTTTATGTTCGGTAATGACGAATCTTTAGGTGTTCACGCAGTTCATAATGCTACCTACTGTATTATTGCATCTCCTGTTGGAAGTTATTATGCCGAGGGTATTAACCCGGTTAAAATTATGATAGAAGACCAGGACGTTCGTGCGGTAAGAGGCGGTACGGGTTACGCTAAATGCGGCGGTAACTATGCGGCAAGTAACCGTGCAGGCGAACGTGCGGCACGAGAGGGCTATTCCCAAGTACTTTGGCTTGACGGTGTAGAAAGAAAATACATCGAAGAAGTAGGCGCTATGAATGTTATGTTCAAAATTGCGGGTAAAATTGTAACCCCTGCGCTTACCGGTTCAATTCTTCCCGGTATTACACGTATGTCTTGCATTGAAGTGCTTAAAAATATGGGTTATGAAGTTGAAGAACGTCTTTTAGATGTTGCCGAACTTGAAGCCGCACTTGAAAACGGCACTCTCGAAGAAGCGTGGGGTTGCGGTACTGCCGCTGTTGTATCTCCCATTGGCGAGTTGGCTTACAAGGGCAAAAAATATCCCGTTAATAACGGAAAAATCGGGGATGTAACCCAAACGCTTTATGATACTTTGACAGGTATTCAATGGGGCAAAACAGAGGATAAATTCGGTTGGACATATCCTATTAAATAACTCAAAAAGCCGTCGGGGGACGGCTTTTTACTGTTAAAGCACCAAATTTGCCAGAGAATTAAATATAATACAGGTTACAATACTTATAAAGGTCGGCAGTAATACGGAAAGCAAGGTCCATTTTACACTGCCGGTCTCTTTTTTTATTGTAAGCACGGTTGTGGAACACGGCCAATGCAAAAGTGAAAAAAGTATTACCGAAACGGCGGTTATGCTATTCCAACCGTTTGCAACAAAGAGTGAATGAACCTGTGAAATTGATGAAAGCTCGGTAAGGCAACCGGTTCCCATATAACCCATTATAATAATGGGTATTACAATTTCGTTGGCGGGAAAACCGAGTATAAAACCGATTAAAATAATACCGTCAAGTCCCATAAGTTTTGCTAAAGGGTCTAAAAAATTTGCAAGGTGGTTGAGTACGGAAATATCCTTAACGGTTATATTTGCCATAAGCCAAATAACAAGTCCCGCAGGGGCGGCAACCGAAACGGCTCTTGCCAATACAAAAAGCGTTCTGTCAAAAACCGAGCGGACAATAACTTTGCCTACTTGCGGCTTTCTGTAAGGCGGTAATTCCAAAGTGTAGGAAGACGGTTCACCTTTTAAAGCGGTAAGGGAGAGCAATTTAGTAACCGCAAAGGTCATACAAAGCCCGAAAACTATTACAAGGGTTAAAATAAGTGCCGATATTACAGAGGAATAAAAGCCGTTTCCAATGCAAAAAAAGACGGTTATAATGGTGATAATTGCGGGAAATCTGCCGTTGCAGGGAACAAGGTTGTTAGTAAGTATTGCAAGCAGTCGCTCCCGTTTGGAATCAATAATTCTGCACCCTGAAACACCAACGGCGTTGCAGCCGAAACCCATACAAATAGTAAGTGCCTGTTTACCGCAAGCGTTACATTTTTTAAAGGGTTTGTCAAGGTTGTAGGCAATTCTGGGCAAATAGCCGGAATCTTCAAGCAAGGTGAAAAGCGGAAAAAATATTGCCATCGGCGGCAACATAACGCTTACCACCCAAGCGAGTGTACGCCATACGCCCGAAATCAGAAGTTCTCTTAAAAACAGCGGTGCATTTACTGTTTCTAAAAAGGATAATATACAGTTGCCGATATAGAAAAGAAAATTTGAAAGTAACTGTGACGGATAATTAGCACCGCTTATTGTTATCCAAAATATCAGTGCAAACAGCAGTAACATAATGGGAAAACCTGTGATTTTGCTCGTAAGTATTTTGTCTAACTTTCGGTCGAAAGAGGTGTGGCTTTCTTCGGTTTTTACTACCCCTTTTAATATTTCTTCGGCGTTTTTCAGTATGGCAGATACTAATATATCCTTAAATTCGTTATCCGTAATTCCGTTTTCGGTCAAATAGTTATTAGCGTTTTCTATTGCGGTTTTAATTCTGCGGTCGTTAAAGAAATCATTTCCTAAAAAGTCCTTAATTTCTTTGGATAATAAAAAGTCGGTTTCCATTAGTTTTAGTGCTAACCAACGGGAATTTAATTTTCCCTTTAATTTTTCTTTTAGGGTATCTTCCGAAATTGCAATGGCGTTTTCCAAAATAGACGGGTATTTAATTCTATACCCTTTAGGTGTTATTTCGCCGTCTATCAGTTTATCAAGTTCCAAAAGCAATCCGTTAATGCTTTTTTTACTGCGTGCCACAGTACCTATAACTGGCACACCCAAACGGTCGGACAACAGTTTTAAATCTATTTTAATTTTTTTGCGTTTTGCTTCGTCAAGCAAATTTACGCAAACAATAATGTTTTCGGTAATTTCCATTGTTTGCAAAACAAGGTTTAAATTACGCTCTAAACAGGTGGCATCACATACCACTATTACCGCTTTCGGTTTTTTAAAACATAAGTAATTCCTTGCAACTTCCTCTTCAAAAGAGTGTGCCATAAGCGAATAAGTACCCGGTATGTCAACAAATTCGTAGATGTGTTTTTGGCTTTTGCAGTATCCCTTTGCGGTGCTCACCGTTTTGCCTGTCCAATTTCCGGTATGTTGCTTCATACCCGTAAGCGCATTAAAAATGGTACTTTTGCCCACGTTTGGATTTCCCGCTATGGCTACCGTTACAGTATCAGGTGTCACTTATATCACATCCTTTATTAAAATTTTTTCGCAGTCTTCTTTGCGAATGGCTATTACCGCCCCCCGTATTAAAAACGCTTTCGGGTCGCCAAGGGGACTTATGCCTACACATTCAACATTTGTGTTTTGCGTAAGACCTAAATCCAAAAGCCGTCTTCTCATACTGCCGTCTACCCCTATTTCATCAATCAGGCATCTTTTTCCCGACTGTAATTCAAAAAGATTCATAACCTAAAATCCTCCTATACAATCTATACTATTCTTAAAATACAAGTTTGTCATAAATAAAATAAACACCGCATAGTATTTTACAAAGAAATGCATAATTTAAAACGGAGGAAAAACTATGAGTAATGCCAGTATATATAAGGATATTGCCGAACGAACGGGCGGGGATATATACATAGGGGTTGTAGGACCTGTAAGAACAGGTAAATCAACATTTATTAAACAATTTATGGATAAGTTGGTGCTTCCCAATATGGCGGGAGAATACCAAAAAGAACGTGCGGTTGACGAATTGCCGCAGTCGTCCTCCGGCAGAACAATTATGACAACCGAACCGAAATTTATTCCCGAAAAATCGGCGGAAATTTGTATAGAAGATTCGGTTAAAATGAATGTACGGCTTATCGACTGCGTGGGTTACATTGTACCCAGCGCTTTGGGGTATATAGAAGATGACCAACCCCGAATGGTTATGACACCTTGGTTTAACGAACCCGTTCCCTTTAATATGGCGGCGGAAATAGGCACTCAAAAGGTTATTAACGAACATTCAACAATAGGTCTTGTAATTACTACCGACGGCAGTATAAGCGATATCCCGCGTGAAGAATACGCCGAAGCGGAAAGCAGGGTTATTGACGAACTGAAAGCCATAAATAAGCCGTTTATAGTTCTTTTAAACTGTATGTACCCCGAATCGGCAGAGGCAAAAACCACCGCCGAAGAAATGTCCTTAAAATACGGCGTGCCGGTAAAACCCATTAACTGCTTGGAACTCCGTGAAGAAGATATTAAGGAACTTATTTCAAGAATATTGGTTGAATTTCCCGTAAAGGAAATAAATATCAGTTTCCCACGCTGGATTAACACCTTGACTTTAGACCACCCGCTTAGAAAAGAAATTACCGAAAAAATTAAAGAAAGTGCCAAAAACATACAACATATAAGGGATGTTGCAAGGTTTGAAAAGAACTTTAAAAACAGCGAAAGCATTGAAAATGCGGTGATAGACAGTATAAATTTAGGCAACGGAAGTGCGGAAGTTACAATTAACATAAAACCGTCACTTTTCTATAAAATTTTAACCGAAACTACGGGACTTGCAATAAACGACGAACAGGAACTTATGGAAACCATAAAAGAATTGGCGGGAATGAAAAAAGAATACCAAAAGGTTAAGGGCGCTTTAGACGAAGTAGAGGCAACAGGTTACGGAATAATAATGCCCGATATAGAAGAATTGGCACTTGAAGAACCCGAAATTGTAAAGCAGGGGGGAAGATACGGGGTACGGCTTCGTGCCTCCGCACCGTCAATTCATTTAATGAAAGCAAACATCACTACCGAAGTAAGCCCCATTGTGGGCAGTGAAAAACAGTCGGAGGACTTGGTTATGTATTTGCTTTCGGGATTCGAAGAAGACCCTGTTAAAATTTGGGACTCCAATATATTCGGTAAATCACTTCACGAACTTGTAAACGAAGGACTTCATACCAAACTTGCAAGAATGCCTATGGATGCCAGAATGAGGGTTCAGGAAACGGTTGAAAGGGTAATAAACGAGGGTTGCAACGGCTTGGTTTGTATATTGCTGTAAAAATTTAAAAAAATTTAAAAAAGTGCTTGACAAATGTAAAACGGTGTGGTATTATATCAAAGTCGCCTGACGGTGACACACAGTTGGTGTTGATTGCGGCGAGGGTCCACCCGTTCCCATACCGAACACGGAAGTTAAGCTCGCATGGCGCCGAAGATACTTGGCGGGAGGCCGCCCGGGAAAATAGGTAGATGCCAACACAGAGAGGTGTAACTTAGGTTACATCTCTTTTTCTTTATACTGCAAAAAGGAGTGATATCGGGTATGCGTACTATTGCCGCCATCGCCACCCCACTCGGGGAGGGTTCTATTGGGGTTATAAGAATTTCGGGCGATAAAGCCATTGAAACTGCCGATAAGGTTTTTTCTTCCTTTTCGGGAAAAACTTTAAGCCAATTAATCGGTTATTCGGCACTTTACGGCGAAATTACGGATAACGGTGCAATCATTGACGATGCGGTAGCACTTGTTTTTCGTGAGCCGAAAAGTTACACCGGGGAAGACGTGGTGGAAATTTCCATTCACGGCGGAACGCTTATGTTAAAAACGGTTTTGCGTTTGATTTTGCAAAACGGCGCTTTTGCCGCCGAACCCGGTGAGTTTACCAAACGTGCCTTTTTAAACGGCAAATTAGATTTAACCAAAGCCGAAAGTATTATGGGACTTATCAGCGCCAGAAGTGAATCGGAATTACGGCTTTCACGTGCGGCGCATATCGGCGGAGTTTCCAAAAAAATCGAGAAAATCGAAGGTGATTTAGTATCGGCAGACGCATCTATTGCCGCATATTCCGACTATCCCGATGAGGATATAGAGGGGCTTGATTACGAAAATTTCCTTAAAATGTTAAATTCCGCTAAAGCCGAAATTGAAAATATGCTTTCAACCTATGATGCGGGCAGAATTTTGCGGGAGGGTATTGAAACCGTAATTGTAGGCAAGCCGAATGTGGGCAAATCTACCTTAATGAATATGTTAAGCGGTGCGGAACGCTCCATTGTAACCGATATTGCAGGTACAACACGTGATGTTATTGAAGATACGGTTGTGGTTAACGATATAACCTTGCGTCTTGCGGATACTGCAGGTATTCGCAACACAAACGACAGGGTGGAAAGCATAGGGGTTGAAAAAGCAAAAGAGAGAATTGATACCGCCGAACTGGTACTTGCGGTGTTTGACGGTACAAACGGGCTTGATAAAGAAGATTTTGAACTGATAGAAAGTATTAAAAATAAAAACACTATTATAATAATCAACAAAACCGATGTTGAAAATAAAATTGATACTTCGGCATTCGGGAATTTAAAGGTTGTGGAAATTTCCGCAAAACTTAAAACGGGGTACGGGGAATTGGCAACCGCTATTGCCGAAATTTCGGGTACTGCCAATTTAAGTCCCGATAGTGCGGTGCTGATAGGCGAACGCCAACGTGCCTGTGCCGAACGTGCGCTTGACGGTGTGAACGAAGCAATTTTTGCTTTGGAAAGCGGACAAACTATGGATGCCGTGGGAGTTTGTGTGGACGACGCTTTGGCGGCACTTTTTGAACTTACAGGCAAACGTGTAACCAACCAAGTGACCGACGAAATTTTCAGGAAATTCTGCGTTGGTAAATAACAAATTAAATACCGTCATTTTAAAACTTTAATTAGATAAATTAAGTATAAATAAACCCAAAACGAAATTATTCGTCTTGGGTTTTGATTTTTGTAAAGTTATTTAATGATGGTGATGATGGTGATGATGACCGTGCGAATGGTGGGTTTCGTCTATGCTACATTCGTGTGACGTGCAGTTTTCGTCTTCGGTTTCAAGTTCAAGTGTACTGTGAAAAATGCCGTGTTCTAAAAGTTCCTCTTTCACTTTTTGCTTTATCTCGGTTGGATTGGCGTTTGTTACAATATGCATTGTAGCGTAGTTTGAATGTCCGTCGATGCTCCAAATATGAATGTGATGAACGTCCTTTACACCCTCGATTTCAAGCAAGTGATGTGTGATTTCGCTGCTCGAAATACCGTCGGGCATTTTAATGGTAAACAGATTAAAAATATCTTTTAAATTTTTAAGTGTATTAACAAGAATGAATACCGCCACACCGATTGACATAAGCGCATCTATTAAAGAAATATCGGTAAACTTCATTACAATAGCACCGATAAGCACAACAACCCAGCCAAGTACATCTTCCAGCATATGCAAATTTACCGCTTTTTGGTTAATAGAGTCACCCTCACGGGTGAAATAAGCCGCCGCAAAGTTTACAATAACACCTATAACGGCAAAAACTATCATTCCGTTATAGTTAATTTCGATAGGCGCAATAATTCTTTTAACGGCGTTTATTATAACAAAAACCGAACCGACAAGCAAAATAACCGTTGTAATAATACCGCCTATAACCGAATAACGGGCATAGCCGTAGGTGTAGATATCATCGGGCTGTTTTTTGCTTTTCTTTTCAAGAAAGTAGGAAATACCTATACTCGCCGCATCGCCTATATCGTGTATTGCGTCGGATATAATTGCAACACTTCCCGTGAAAATACCGCCTAAAAATTCAAAAACAGAAAAAGCAAAATTAAGTATAAATGCAATTAGAATATTGTGTTGAGTTTTCATAGTTCCTCCTATTGACATACCGTAAAAATTACTGTACAATATGTTCGGTATCTTACCTTTTGTATGATAATACATTGTACTAAAGTTTTCAATAAATAATTTATGGCTTTTGTAAGATAATGAACATTTTTAAAAAATTGTACAGGAGAATTTTATGGACAGACGTCAAAAGAAAACACGGGAATCTATTTTTAAAGCGTTTAGTTCGCTTTTGGAAACCGAACGTTACGAACATATAACGGTGCAGGACATTATAGACAAAGCGGACATAGGAAGAAGTACCTTTTATGCCCATTTTGAAACCAAAGATATGTTGCTGAAAGAAATGTGCCACAGTATTTTTAACCATATATTTGACAATGAACTTTGCAGTTATAAGGGCGACAAAAAGGATTTACAGTCACGTCTTGCACATATTTTGTGGCATTTTAAAGAGATTGAAAAGGATATAATGGGCATTTTATCTTCGGGAAGCGGGGAGTTGTTTATGGGGTATTTAAAAGAAAACCTTAATTTGCTGTTTAAAATGTATTTGGCGGATTTTAAAACCGATGTGCCTGCCGATTTTTTGCTGAATTACCTTGTGGGCAGTTTTTGCGAAACGGTTAAATGGTGGGTAGGCGGTAAAATGACCGAACCGCCCGAAACGGTTGCAAATTATTTTATGGCGGTAATAGAAACGCATTAAAATATTCGCTTTGTCAAGATAAAAAAACGGCTCCCTTGTGTAAAGGGAGCTGTCTGCGGAGCAGACTGAGGGATTGTTTTGCAATATTAAAAAATTTGGAAATTTACTTGTCCGTGTGCAATCCCTCCGTCAAAACTGAAGTTTTGCCACCTCCCTTTAGGCAAGGGAGGCGTTATTTTCTAATATACAAACATTTATATAAATTGTAATTTTATATTACCTTACTTAAAAAGTCTTTAAGTCGGGGACTTTTGGGGTTTGTGAAAATTTCTTCCGGTGTGCCTTGTTCCATAATTATACCTTCGTCAATGAAGAAGACCTTGTCGGCAACTTCTTTTGCAAAGCCCATTTCGTGGGTTACAACCGCCATTGTCATACCGTCTTTCGCAAGTGCTTTCATAACTTCAAGCACTTCGCCTACCATTTCGGGGTCTAAAGCCGAGGTGGGTTCGTCGAAAAGCATAACTTCGGGTTGCATACACAAAGCACGAACAATAGCCACACGTTGTTTTTGTCCGCCCGATAACTGCGACGGGTAAGCGTTCGCTCTGTCCGCAAGTCCTACACGCTCCAACAGTTCCATTGCACGTTTTTCTGCATCTTCTTTGGAAATTCCCAAAACCTTTATGGGGGAAACGGTCATATTTTTAAGCACCGTCATATGGGGGAAAAGGTTAAACTGCTGAAAAACCATACCCATTTTTTGGCGGTGAAGATTAATATTTACGTTAGGGTCGGTAATATCGGTATTATCAAAGTAAATATGGCCGCCCGTGGGTTCTTCCAAAAGGTTAAGACAACGCAAAAAGGTGGATTTACCCGAACCCGAAGGACCGATAATGCAAACCACTTCGCCCTTTGTAATTTCGGTTGAAATGCCCTTTAAAACATCAATTTTACCGAAAGATTTTTTTAAATCTTCTACTTTAATAAGTGTTTCGTTAGTGGTCACTGTTGCGAAGTCTCCTTTCAAGTTTCTTTAAGAAATATGATAAAATCATAACAATGGTAAGATAAATAACCGCAACGGTTATAAGCGGGAAGAATGCTTCGTATGTTCTTGAACGGATAAGGTTGCCGACATAGGTTATATCCTGAAGTGCAACATAACCGGCTACCGAAGTTTCTTTTATAAGCACAATAAATTCATTTCCCAGTGCGGGAAGAATGTTTTTAAACGCCTGCGGAAATACAATGTACCACATAGTTTGAACATAGTTAAAACCAAGACTTCTGCCGGCTTCAAACTGACCTTTGTCAATAGACATAATACCCGAACGTACAATTTCCGCAACATAGGCGCCCGAATTGACACCGAACGCAACAATAGCGGCATATATACCGTTTCGTACCGAAGCCAACACGATAAAGTGAATTATCATAAGTTGAACAACAACGGGAGTTCCGCGTATTACGGTAAGATATACATTGCACAAACCGTTGAAAAATTTAAGAAGATAATCGCTTAATTTTCGGCATTTTTTGCCCTGTAAGTTTTTATCGTATGTAGAACGGACTGCGGCAACAATAAAACCGATAATTATACCGATAACTGCGGCAAAAACGGTAATTTGGAGGGTTACTCCCAACCCTTTTAAAAGTTGTTTCCAACGGTCTTGGTAAATAAAGGTTTTCCTGAAACTGTCCGACAGATTTAGGAAAAAAGCCGAACAAGCCAAATAACTGTTAAAATAGTTCATTTCATTTTCCTTTACAAAAAAATATTAAACACAAATATGGAGCAGCATAGTTGCCGCCCCATAAGAATTTAAGCAGTTAATTATTCTTTAACAATAATAACCTGTGTTGCAGTTGTGTAAGAATCGGTAAAGTCGATTTCCAAAAGACGTTCATCGGTAACGGTCATACCTGCCATACCGAAGTCTGCCTTGCCGTTTTGAACGGCGGTTATAATAGAATCGAAATCCATATCGTCAATTACAAGTTTGTATCCCAATTTATCGCAAATTGCCTTGGCAATCATAGCGTCGATACCTACAACTGTATCGCCTTCATAAAATTCATAGGGTTCAAAGAAAGCGTTGGTTGCCATATGAAGTTCGCCTTTAGAGGTGTCCACACCTTCGGGTGAAACATAGGGTGATTTGCCTTTTGTATCGTCGCCTATGTAGTTTTTAATAATTTTTTCAACCGTACCGTCGGCTTTAAGTTCTGAAAGCGCTTTGTTAATGTCGGCGGTGAGTTGTGTATTTTCTTTGGAAACGCAAATTGCATAATCTTCAATTGCAAATGCTTCATCAAGAATTTTAAGACCTTTGTTTGCGGCAACAAATGCTTTAGCGGGTTCGTTATCAATAATAACGCAGTCTATTTTACCTTGGGTAAGTGCTAATACAGCGTCAGCACCTTTGTTGTAACGTTCGATTTTAGAACCGTCTTTTTCATAATCGGTTGCGTAAATATCACCTGTTGTGCCTAACTGAACACCGATAGTAGCGCCTTTAAGGTCATCTACCGAAGCCACGGTTTTACCCTTTGAACCGCAACCTGCAAAGCAGGCGGTGAGCATTACTAACATAAGTGAAATTGCTAATAATTTTTTCATAAGAAACTCTCCTTAAATAATTTATTAAGGAGAGTATATCATAAATATTCATAACTGTCAACTAATTTTCGCATATTTATGCACACTTAAAAAATACTGTGTGCACCTATTTTACTGTCTTCTATAATTTGGTGGAGTAAAATTTTAATTTCGTCGGCATATTCGTAAAATATTACATTATTTTTTTCTTTTGCATAAACATTAAGCGAGGAAATTGCTTTTTCGATATCGTCAATATGATTATGGTTTATGAAAAGCGACAGCACAATTTCTTCTTTATCCCAATATTTCTTTAATTTTTTTGCAGCGTCTTGGGCGGTTGCGCCGGTTTTATATGTTTCTACTGTTTCATTAAGCAAATTCAAAGTTTTATCGCAACTTTTGTTTATATAATTAAAACTGAAAAGATATACCGCAATCACAAAGCAGAGAAGTACCCCTGCGGGAATAAGACGTTTCATTGTTTATGCCCCTTTCTTTATAAGACAGATGTTGTCATAGCGGTCAAGAGTCATTAGAAATACATTATTAACCTCGGTTTTGTTTGCCTTAACTTTTTTCAGTATATCTTCATTTGTGATGTTAAGTGCTTTAAGCGAATCGCTTAAAATTTTGCCGTCACTTATAACCGGCAAGGGGAGTGACTCTTTTTCTTTTTTAATGCCTAAATCTTTAGCGGTTACGGGTTGTTCGCCGCCCTTTAAAAGCACACTTAAATTACCGTTTACTTCAAGCACGGCAAAAGCAACCGCAGAAATGTCAAACACATTTTGTCCCCGTAACAGTTCCACTAAGTCCAAAACGGTCATTCTAACGTCTTTCATAACATTTTGGTCTATAACCCCGTTTTTAATGATTACGGCAGATTTTCCGTTCATAAATCTTCGTACAGTTATGCTTTTCATAGAAAGAACCGACATTATAATTTCCAAAACAATAAGCATAAAAATTGCAACCACACCGCTTAAAATGGGTTGTGAGATATCCTGCAACGGAATTGCGGCAATTTCGGATATTAAAAGGGTAATTACAAGTTCATTAGGTTGCATATCACCGATTTGGCGTTTACCCATTATTCTTATGGCAAAGGTAATGAAACCGTAAAGAATTATTGTGCGGATAATTGTAGTTATCAAAATAATCACCGAAAATATTATTGGCAACATTTTTTTAAATATTAAAAAGGAAATCGCTTAAAAATATTTGACCGAATTATTAACTGTTTTCAGAAAACCGTCAAATTCAGTCATTTTATATCTCATTTTGCATATACTATATAAAATTCTTTTGTAATTTCAGCCAAACTTGACCGAAAATGACCGAAAACGCTTGAAATTTGTTAAATTTAATGTTAGAATAATTATGGAAAAAATATTAAAACAGAGAGTGATTGAAATGTTTAATCCCGAAAGACACGAACTGATTTTAAGAATATTAAATGAAAAGGGAGCGGTTTCGGTTGCAGAACTTACCGAAGTGCTTGGTGTTTCGGAATCCACCGTAAGGCGTGATTTGATAGAACTTTCCGAAGCGGGAGTGCTTAACAAGGTTCACGGCGGTGCTACATTAAATAAAAGGCAGTTTATTATTAACGAAGACACGGTTAATGACAAACGTGAAAAGAATGTAAACGAAAAACGCAAAATTGCCGAATATGCCGCAAAACAAATAACCGACAGCGATTTTGTATATCTTGACGCAGGAACGTCCACTCTATTTATGATAGACTATTTGCCCAAAGACCTTAAAGCGTCTTTTGTTACAAACGGAATAAGCCACGCAAAACTGCTTGCAAAAAGAAATTATAAGGTTGTGATTATCGGCGGTCAGTTAAAAAGCACAACCGAAGCGGTTATAGGTCTTTCGGCGGCTAACAATCTTCAAAATTATAATTTCACAAAAGCATTTTTAGGCACAAACGGAATAACCGAAAACCAGGGTTATTCCACACCCGACAGTGATGAGGCATTTGTAAAATCGGCGGCAATTAACAGGTCTTTTGTATCCTATGTGCTTGCCGATTCAACCAAATTCGGCAAAGTTTCTTCGGTTAGTTTTGCAACGGTTGACCGTGCTTGCATTATTACCGACAAAAAGCCCGATTCGATTTTTGAAAAACTTACCGTTGTAAAGGTTGTAGACTGATTATTTAAGGAGAATAAAAATGGTATACACAGTTACATTTAATCCCGCACTTGATTATGTTATGAATCTTGATTCGGTTACGACCGATGATATTAACCGAACCCGCAGCGAAGAACTTTATTACGGCGGAAAAGGAATAAATGTATCGGCAATTTTGTCCCGCCTTGAAATTCCGAATATTGCATTGGGATTTACCGCAGGTTTTACGGGACAAAAACTTAAAGAAATGATGGACTGCGACGGAATAAGAAACGATTTTATTGAACTTCATAACGGTTTTACCCGAATAAACGTTAAGGTTAAATACGGTAAAGAACTTGACATTAACGCAAACGGCCCCGAAATAGGGAAAGAAAAAATTGACGAATTGCTTGAAAAATTAAAAGGTCTTAGAAACGGAGATTTTTTAGTATTGGCAGGCAGTGTTCCGCCCTCTTTACCCGACGATTTATACAGCAAAATACTTGAAATGTTAGAGGGAAAAGGAGTAAATGTTGTTGTAGACACAACGGGAAATCAACTTTTAAACGTGCTTAAATATAAACCGTTTCTTATAAAACCAAATCATCACGAACTTTCGGAAATTTTCGGCGAGGAAATGGACACTACCGAAAAAATTACCGTTTATGCAAAAAAGTTAAAAGAAATGGGTGCTAAAAACGTGCTTGTTTCACGCGGGGGCGACGGTGCTTTACTTATTGATGAATACGGCAAGGTTTACCCAAAGGATGCGGTAGACGGAAAACTTATAAGTTCGGTCGGTTGCGGGGACTCTATGGTTGCAGGGTTTATAGCAGGATATATAAAATCCCGTGATTACGGCGAAGCATTAAAACTTTCGGTTGCTTCTTCGGCGGCAACGGCATTTTCAAGCGAATTAGCCAAAGCCGATGAAATACAAAAAATTTATAAAACATTATGAAAGGGGAAAAACTATGCGCATCACAGATTTATTAAAATCTACCGCAATTGAGTTGAACGCTAATGTCAGCAGTAAAAGCGAAGCAATAGACAAACTCATTGCACTCCACAAGGCAGCAGGAAACCTTACGGATTCCGAAAAATTCAAAGAGGACATTTTAAAAAGAGAGGAACATTCAACCACCGCAATAGGTGAGGGAATTGCTGTTCCCCACGCAAAATCTTCGGCAGTTAAAACTCCCGCACTTTCATTTATCACTGTTCCTAAAGGTGTTGATTATTCTGCGCCCGACGGAAAGAAAACCGATCTTTTGTTTATGATTGCCGCTACCGAAGACGGCGACCTACATTTGGAAATACTTTCACGTCTTATGGTTATGCTTATGGACGCAGATTTTGCAAATGCTATTAGAAATGCGAAATCCGCCGAAGAAGTTTTAAAACTCATAGATGACAAAGAAACCGAAAAGTACGCAGAAGCAAAACCCGTAGCAAAAAAAGACGGTTACCGCATTTTGGCAGTTACCGCTTGTCCTACCGGTATAGCACACACCTATATGGCTGCCGAAGCACTCCAAAAAGCAGGCGAAAAATTGGGTTATCCCTTAAAAGCCGAAACTAACGGCTCGGGCGGTGCTAAAAATGTACTTACCAAAAAGGAAATTGAAGAATGTGACGGTATTATTATTGCCGCAGACAAAAATGTTGATATGGCACGTTTTGACGGTAAACCCGTAATAAAGGTTTCGGTTTCGAGCGGTATTAACAAACCCGAAGAATTGGTACAAAAGATTATTGACGGTAAAGCACCGATTTACCGCCACGAAGGTGACAGTGCCGAATTTGACAGCGAAGAAAAAGAGGGCTTCGGCAGAAAGGTTTACAAACACTTAATGAACGGTGTTTCGCATATGCTTCCGTTCGTTGTAGGCGGCGGTGTGCTTATTGCACTCGGATTCCTTATTGATACTATCGCAGGTAATGCTGACGTAGGCGGTACTTTCGGTTTTACAAACTCTGTTGCCGCAATCGTTTTCTGGATCGGTAAAGCTGCATTTGCATTTATGTTACCTGTTCTTGCAGGTTATATTGCACAGTCAATAGCCGACCGCCCCGGTTTGTTGCCCGGTTTTGTAGGCGGTGTGTTTGCCTCAAGTGGTTACACATTTGCTTCACTTATTGAAAACAAAAACCTTGTAGGCGACGGTTCGGCTGTTTCCGGCTTCCTTGGTGCTTTGCTTGCGGGCTTTGTTGCCGGTATTCTTGTAAATCTGCTTAAAAAGGCATTTAGTTGGTTACCTAAATCAATGGACGGTATTAAACCCGTATTCATTTATCCGCTTTTAGGCACACTTCTTATCGGCTTGTTTATGCTTGTTGTAAACCCCGTTATGGGCGTTATTAACGGTGCGGTTGCAAGCGGACTTTCTTCACTCGGTAACACAAGTAAATTATTGCTTTCAATAGTACTTGCAGGTATGATGGCTATTGATATGGGCGGTCCGTTCAACAAAGCCGCTTATGTATTCGGTACTGCCGCTATTGCAGACGGCAACACCTGGATTATGGCAGCAGTTATGATCGGCGGTATGGTTCCTCCCATTGCTATTGCACTTGCTACCAACCTTTTCAAAGACCGTTGGACTAAAGAAGAACTCAAGAGCGGTCCTGTAAACTATCTTATGGGTCTTTGCTTCATAACCGAAGGTGCAATTCCTTACGCTGCATCCGACCCGCTTAGAGTAATTCCTTCTTGCATAGTCGGCTCTGCAGTTGCAGGTGCGGTAACATCACTCTTCGGTTGTGCTTGTCCCGCTCCTCACGGCGGTATCTTCACATTCGTTGTTGTTGAAAATCCGCTCGGTTATTTAGTTGCACTTATTGCAGGTTCTGTTGCAGGCGCACTTATGCTCGGTCTTCTTAAAAAGAAAAAAGCAAACTAACGAGGTATAGATTATGGTATCAAAAGAAACAGTTGTAATTGACAAAATGGGACTTCATATGCGTCCCGCAAATAACTTTATATCGGCTATGACCAAATATAAATCCGATATAACAATAGAATTTAACGGAAATAAAATCAACGGCAAAAGCATAATGAATATTATGGCGGCTTGCATAAAATACGGCAGTCATATAACCATTATCTGCGAAGGCGAAGACGAACAGCAAATGCTTGACGAGGCGGTAAAACTTATCGAAAGCGGGTTGGAATAATGAAAACGCTTAGAGGTATCGGTGTAAGCCCCGGATATGCCGTGGGTAAAGCAATAGTTATAAAGGAAATTGAACGGGATTTAAACTCCGCCGAATATACTTCGGCGGAGGAGGAAATTAAGAAATTCCAAGATGCTGTTTCGGTTTATACCAAAAATACAAGAGAACTGATAGAGGAACTCACCAAAACCGCCGGCAAGAAAAACGCCGAAATTTTGGAAGGTCACCTTGTAATGTTAAGTGACCCGTTTATGCTTTCACAGATCGGCGACAGTATAAACGGCGGTAATACCGCAGTGAAAGCTACCGATTCGGTATGCAACGGTTTTTACGATATGTTTTCGGCGGTTGACGATGAAATGATGAAGCAAAGAGCGTCTGACATACTTGATATAAAGAATAGTATTATAGGCATTCTTTGCGGTGACAGCGGTGTTGCTATAGAGGATGTTCCTAAGGGATCTATTCTTATTGCAAAGGACTTTACACCCTCAATGACGTCCCGTATTAACCGTGAAAATGTATACGCCGTAATTGCCGAAGTCGGCTCGGTTACCTCTCATTCCGCTATTTTGGCAAGGGCGATTGATATTCCCGCAGTTTTAAGCGTAAAGGATGCTTCACAGCTTATTAAAGACGGCGACTTGCTTGCTATTGACGGCAGTAAAGGTAAAATTCTTTTTGAACCGGACCGAGAAACGGTTACGGAATATGAAAAAATGCGGGAAAGATATTTTGAAGAGAAAAAATCGCTTACCGAGTATTTCAGCAAACCGACCGTAACCAAAAGCGGAATTAAAAAGTGCGTATACGGCAATATCGGCAAACCCGAAGACGCCGAAAACGTACTGCACAACGGCGGTGAGGGAATAGGACTTTTCAGAACCGAATTTCTTTTTATGGACAGACCTTCCCTTCCGTCCGAAGAAGAACAGTTCGAGGCATATTCCACCGTTGCCAAAACAATGGGCGAAAAGGAAGTAATTATCCGTACCCTTGATATCGGCGGTGATAAAGCCGTACCTTACTTACAAATTCCGAAAGAGGATAACCCCTTTTTGGGTTACCGTGCAATTAGGTACTGCCTTGATAATCCCGATATTTTCAAGGTTCAGTTAAGGGCGCTTTTACGTGCTGCATATTTCGGCAACATTAAAATTATGCTTCCGCTTATTACCGATACCGCAGAGGTTGAAAGCACAAAGCAACTGATTTTAGAATGTGAAACCGAACTTGAAAACGAGGGTGCGTTGTTTAAGAAAAATGTTCCGTTAGGGGTTATGATTGAAACACCTGCGGCGGTGCTTATTGCCGATGAATTGGCAAAAATTGCAGATTTCTTCAGCATCGGCACAAACGACCTTACGGGGTATGTAATGGCGGTTGACCGAGGAAACGGAAAGGTTACGCAACTTTATGACGTTCAAAAACCCGCCGTGCTTAAAGCGATTGAAATGACAATTAAATGCGCTAAAAATGCCGGAATACCGGTTGGTATGTGCGGCGAAGCGGCGGCAGACGGTGCGCTTATTCCTAAACTTATTGAATGGGGACTTGACGAATTTTCGGTAACACCTAACTCAATCTTAAAAACACGCAAAGAAATTTGCGAATTTAACTGAATATTAAGTAAAAAGCCGGCCTTTTTAAGGTCGGCTCAATTTTTTAAAAACCTCTATTTTTAAAGTTTTGCGGCGTTTAGCCGCATTTTTGTTTTTCTGCCGACATGTGCGGCAGAAAAACTCCTTGTAAGCGAAAACCGCATATAATGCGGTTTTCAAGGACACGTGGGTGGTATTGGCGGGAGTAGAGCGCAGTCCGAAAATCTAAAAGATTTTCGGCGAGCGGCATTTCCGCCAAGAGAGCGGCGACTTTGTCGACACTCTCAAGCCGGCCTTTTTAAGGTCGGCTTTTTACAACCGCTTGGGTTCGGTTTATAATTACCAAATCACCGTTTTGGTTGCAAATATTTATTGTAAGTTCAACTATTCCGTTTTTATCGTTTCGTTTAAATAGATTTGTTATTACCGCTTTGCCGTATAGTTTATCCTCTGCGTATACCGGCTTTAACCATTCGGTTTGGCTTCTGTTTCCCGCAATAAATTCGTTTCCCATTATATCAACTTCCAAATATTTTGCCCATACCGACATAAGCGACATAACACCCGGGGCTATCAGTTTGCCGAACGGAGTGGTTTTTGCGTAATTTTCGTCGGTGTGCAAGGGTATATTATCGTATTTTAATGCAAACTCTATCATATCTTTTTTGTTTATTACCGCCTCGGGAATTTCAATTTGAGTTCCCATTTTTAAATCTTCAAAAAACATTATTATCACCGCATTTATTATTCCCTTTAATTTTTAGAATATAAACAGTTATAAATTTTAGTTATATATTTTGTATTATTTTCCAAAATATTGATAATAATATTACTAATTTGCTTGACAAAAAAGGGGTAATAATTGTAAAATATAAAAAGATATATGTATAAGGGGTAGTTTACCCGATTTTATATACTTTACACTCGGCAGAAGGGTGTTTTACATAATTTTTAACGGAGGATAAGATTTAATGGCTGAAACAAAAGAGCAAAAAATTTCAAATAATTCAAAACAAAAGCCACAACAAAAAAAGTATGTTAAAAGAACAACGGAAAAAGGAAAAAAAACGGAAACTAAAAGGAATGTAGGTAACACTAAAAGACCTATTAACAGAACCCGCAGTAAAAAAAGCACGACTTCCAAAAAACCTATAAAGATTATACCGCTCGGCGGTCTTGGCGAAATAGGCAAGAACATTACCCTTTACGAGTATGACGGCGATATGTTCTTAGTGGATTGCGGAATGGCTTTCCCGGACGAAGATATGCCGGGTATTGACATTGTTATACCCGATTTTACCTATGTTTTGGAAAACAGGGATAAGATTAAGGGTTTGGTTGTAACCCACGGTCACGAGGACCACATCGGTGCAATTCCTTATTTGCTTAGAAATTTTAATTTGCCGATATATGCCACCAAACTTACAATAGGTTTAATAGAGGGCAAACTTAAAGAACACCGTTTGCTCGGTAACGCAAAACTCAATGTGGTAAAAGCAGGGGATACGGTTAATTTAGGAAAATTCAGCGTTGAATTTATTCACGTAAACCACTCTATACCCGACGCAGTCGGTTTTGCCATAAAATGTGCGGGCGGAACTATTGTCCACACAGGCGATTTTAAGATAGACACTACCCCCATTGACGACCGTGTAATAGACATAGGCAGATTTGCCGAACTCGGTAAAGAGGGCGTTTTGGCTTTACTTGCCGATTCTACAAACGCCGAAAGACCGGGCTACACCGCTTCGGAAAAATTGGTGGGTGAATCCCTTTCAAATCTTTTCCAAAAAGCGGGGGATAACCGTATAATAGTTGCCACCTTCTCGTCTAATATACACCGTATTCAGCAAATAATTGATGAGGCCAACCGTTGCAACCGCAAGGTTGCGGTTTCGGGCAGAAGTATGCTGAATGTTGTGTCGGTTGCATCCGAACTTGGGTACTTAAATGTTCCCGATAATGTTTTAATAGAGATAGATGCACTGAAAAACTACACCCCTGCACAAACCGTAATTATTACAACCGGCAGTCAGGGTGAACCCCTTTCGGCATTGCACCGAATGGCATTTTCCGACCACAGACAGGTCGAAATAGTCCCCGGAGATATGATTATTATTTCCGCAACGCCAATTCCCGGCAACGAAAAACTTGTTACAAAGGTTGTTAACGAACTTATGAAACACGGCGCAAACGTTGTTTACGAGCGTATGTATGACGTACACGTTTCGGGTCACGCTTGCAGGGAAGAATTAAAACTTATAATGAGTATTGTTAAGCCGAAATATTTTATTCCGCTACACGGCGAACAAAAGCACTTAATGAAGCACACCGATTTAGCAAAACTTGTGGGTATTCCCCCTGAAAATACTTTGGTTGCAACCAACGGTTCGGTAATTTCGGTTAGTGAAAAAGAAATAAAATGCACCGAAACGGTAACGGCAGGCAGAGTATTTGTGGACGGTTTAGGCGTAGGTGACGTTGGAAGTATTGTTCTTCGTGACCGTAAACTGCTTTCGGATGACGGTATTATAGTTGTTGCCGTTTCTATTGATTCGGTTACACGTGAAGTAGTTTCGGGACCTGATATTGTTTCCCGTGGTTTTGTTTATGTAAAAGAATCCGAAGACCTTATGAATGAAATCAACGAACTTGTATGTGATATATTAGAACGTTGCTATATAAACAGAATTAAAGATTGGTCTACCATTAAAACCAAAATTAAAGACGGCGTTTCAAAGTTCTTGTTTACAAGAACCAAACGCAGTCCTATGGTATTACCCCTTATTATGGAAGTTTAAAGGAGAATTGTTATGAAAGTTATATTATTACAGGATGTTAAAGGACACGGCAAAAAAGGCGAACTTTGCAACGTGTCGGACGGATACGCAAGAAACTTTTTGTTCCCTAAAAAGTTGGCACTGCAGGCAGATAATGCCGCACTTAACGAACTTAAAAACCGTGAACAGGCGGCAGCACACCACAAACAGGAAGAAATCAACGCCGCAAAGGAAACCGCCGCAAAATTAAACGGAAAAATGGTTACAATTAAAGCAAAAGCGGGCTCAAACGGTAAACTTTTCGGTTCGGTTACATCTAAAGAAATTGCAAGCGAAATTGCAAGCAGTCTCGGAATTGAAATCGACCGTAAAAAAATGAGTGTAGCCGATATTAAAAACTTTGGCGAATATACCGCAGAAATTAAATTATACACGGGAATAACCGCAAAAATAACTGTAAAGGTTACGGAATAGAATGGCAAACGATAAATTGATATACGATTTAGAGGGTGTTCGTCTGCCTTATTCGGTAGAGGCGGAACAGGCAATTTTAGGGTCGGTTATTATTGACCCTAAATGCCTTAACGAAATTGCCGTACAAATGAAGACCGATTATTTTTATATCCCACAGCATAAAGAAATTTATGCCGCAATGTCTTCAATGTACGAATTAAGCCAAGCGATTGACTTTGTATCTTTACTTGAAAAATTAAAGAAAGACGGCGTTTATGACGAAGCAGGGGGTAAAGAATACCTTACTACTTTGGCACAAAATGTTGCGTCTTCCGCAAATGTGCTTACATACGTTTCTATAGTGCGTGAGCGATATTACGCAAGAGCGCTTATGAACGTAGCACAAAACATTATTAAAGATATAAACGAAAATGCACTTGATTCGGGCAAACTTATTGACTCTGCCGAACAGCGTATTTATGAAATAAGACAGGGCAGGGAAATTTCGGGACTTACGCACATTAAAAGCGTAATAGAAAACGAAACTTACGACCGCTTATCAAAACTTGCCAACCCCGAAACAAGGGGAGAATATGTAGGTATACCCTCGGGTATAGGCGACCTTGACCGTATGATTACGGGACTTAATAAGTCCGACCTTATTATATTAGGCGCACGTCCCGGTATGGGTAAAACTTCGTTTGCTTTAAATATTGCACGTAACGTTGCGGTAAACGACGGTAAAACGGTTTGTTTCTTCTCGCTTGAAATGACCCGTGACCAGTTGGCACAGCGTATGCTTTCAAGCGAGGCGGGAATAAAAAGCGAAAAACTTCGCACCGGTGAACTTGATGCCGACGAATGGACACGCCTTGCCCAAGCGGGTGAAAATCTTTCTAAAGCCAACATTTATTTTGATGAGACCTCGTCAATCACCGTTCCCGAAATGAAAGCAAAACTTCGCCGTATGAAACGGGTTGATTTAGTGGTTATTGACTATTTGGGTCTTATGAAATCGGCAAAATCAACCGAAAACCGTGTTCAGGAAGTTTCGGAAATAACCAGAAATTTAAAGATTATGGCAAAGGAACTTAAAGTCCCCGTAATTGCCTGTGCGCAGTTGTCCCGCGGTACCGAAACCAAGGGTAAATCCCACAAACCTGCACTTTCGGATCTGCGTGAATCGGGTTCTATCGAGCAGGACGCAGATATTGTACTCTTCCTTTACCGTGATACTTACTATGACAGCGAAAAAGGCGACGATGAAGACAGGTCCGACCCCAATAAAGCAGAATGTATCGTGGCTAAAAACCGTCACGGCGAAATAGGCACTATTGATATGCACTGGGACGGTCAGTTTACACGGTTTACTTCGGTGGATAAGTTTAATTGATTATGGAAAATAAAGTATTAAACGCCGTAAATAAGTTTTCTTTGCTCCAAAAGGGGGATATTGTCACGGTTGCCCTTTCGGGCGGTGCGGATTCGGTTTCGCTTTTGTATGCTTTACTGTCCCTTAAAGACAGTTTGGGAATAACCGTTAATGCGGCACATTTAAACCATTTAATAAGGGGCGAAGAAGCCGAGCGTGACCAAAAATTTGTAACTGATTTATGCCGAAAATTAGGTGTAACCCTTTTTACCGAAAGGAAAGACATTCCGAAAATAGCAAAAGAAAACGGTATGAGTACAGAACTTGCGGCAAGAAAAGAACGGTATGAATTTTTAAGCAGGGTAGCGGTCGGCAAGGTTGCCACCGCACACACCGCAAGCGATAATCTTGAAACAATGATTTTCAATTTAGCAAGGGGAACTTCACTAAAAGGTCTTTGCGGTATACCCGTAAAAAGGGGAATTTTTGTCCGTCCGCTAATCCTTTGCACAAGGCAGGATGTAGAAGATTATTGTGAACAGAATAAAATCCCGTTTGTTACGGACAGTACCAACTTAAGCGATGATTATTCACGCAATAAAATCCGACATACGGTAATACCCGTTTTAAAGAGTATAAATTCTTGTTGCGAAGAATCGGCTTTGCGTACTTCGTTTTCTCTTTTAGAGGACAATGCGTTTTTGGAAAGCGTTTCTTCGGAAATTCTTTTTAAAAATTTAGGTGAAGATAAACTTTATATAGGCGATGCGCAAAATATTCCGCCGTCGGTTTTAAAAAGGGTAATTAAGAAATATTTTGAAACCGATTTTCCCGATATTTCGCTTGACAACCGCCATATAAAGGATATATACTCAATTTGTTTAAACGGCACGGGAAAACTTAATTTGCCTTCAAATATATATGCCGTTGTTAAGGACGGATATCTGAATTTTAAAGACCGAAACACAAAAAGCAGCGTAAATTTTGCGGTAAAAGTTACCGAAAGCGAAAATGTTAATAATTTGTTCTCAAATAACCTTATTGATTGTGATAAGATTGTAGGCAAGTGGATTGTAAGAAACCGTTTAGAGGGGGATAAAATCCGTCTTAATAAACGGGGAGTTACCAAAACGCTTAAAAAACTTTTCACGGAAAATAAAGTACCAAACGAAATTCGCAGTAAAATTCCCGTAATAGCAGATGATTTGGGGGTTATTTGGGTATACGGTCTCGGTGTTTGCGAACGGACCGCCGTTACAAAGCAGACTAAAAAAATACTTAACGTGGAAGTGCAAGAATTATGAAAATTGATATGAACGATGTTGAAAGAGTATTGGTATCCGAAGAGGAAATAAAGGAAATTTGCCGGCGACTCGGCAAAAAAATTTCCAAAGATTACGAGGATAAGAAACTTTTGCTTGTAAGCGTTTTAAAGGGAAGTGTGCCCTTTATGGCAGACTTAATGCGCAGTATCACCTGTGACCTTAGAATTGATTTTATGGCGGTTTCTTCCTATAACGGTACTAAAACTACCGGTTGTGTAAGTTTTAAAAAAGATTTGGACATAAATCCCGCAGGATATGATATACTTATTGTTGAAGATATACTCGATTCGGGTCTTACACTTGCATATTTAAAACAGTTGTTGCTTGACCGTAACGCAAACAGTATTAAAGTTTGTACTTTCTTGGATAAAAAAGCCAACAGAAAAGCAGATATTCAAGCCGATTATGTAGGAAAAGAAATCCCTGATGAGTTTGTAATCGGGTACGGACTCGATTATGATGAAAAATACAGAAATTTACCTTTTGTAGGTGTGTTATCTCCAAGAGTTTACGCCGACAAATAGGAAAGGAGAAGTCCCTTGAAAAAGAATCTAAAAAATGTGCTTTTATTTATAGGAATACCTATTGTGCTTATGGTCACGGTTGCTTTGGTTTCCTTTTTAAATAAAGGTACGGCAGAAAAAAAGTATTACGAAATCGTTGAAATGATTAAAGATAACGAAATTTCGGAATACGAATTAAACCTTTACAGCGGTCAGTTGACCTATACCTTACGTGCGGACGGTAATAAATACCGTTACACCGTTGCCGACCCTTCCATTTTTTACAATGACGTTAATGAGACGGTAAACAAAATAAATGAAGAAAATAAAGGTACCGATAAAATAATTAAATACAATTATGAACGGGGTAATGAAGGTGCGTGGATTGCAAACCTGTTACCTACCGTTTTAATAATTGTTGCTATGGTTGGTTTTTGGATCTTCTTTATGAAGCGTATGAACGCCTCTATGGGAGCGGACAAAACAATGGGCTTCGGCAAGGCAAAGGTTAAAAAAGCCGACGGTAAAAAGAAAACCACCTTTGCCGATGTTGCAGGCGCCGATGAAGAAAAAGAAGAAATGGCAGAAATTGTCGATTTTCTGAAAGACCCCAAAAAGTTTAACGAATTAGGTGCTCGAATACCCAAAGGCGTCTTGTTAGTCGGCCCTCCCGGTACCGGTAAAACCTTGCTTGCACGTGCGGTTGCAGGTGAGGCAGGCGTTCCTTTCTTTTCAATTTCCGGTTCGGACTTTGTTGAAATGTTTGTAGGTGTGGGTGCTTCCCGTGTAAGAGATTTGTTCGGCGAAGCAAAAAAATCCGCCCCTGCTATAGTATTTATTGACGAAATTGACGCCGTAGGCCGTCAAAGGGGTGCAGGACTCGGCGGCGGACACGATGAACGTGAACAAACCCTTAACCAGTTGTTGGTTGAAATGGACGGTTTCGGCGCTAATGAAGGTGTAATTGTTATGGCGGCAACCAACCGCCCCGATATACTTGATAAAGCACTTTTAAGACCGGGACGTTTTGACCGTCAAATTACCGTAAACTATCCCGACGTTAAGGGCAGGGAAGAGATATTAAAGGTTCACTCCAGAGGAAAGCCGTTAGGACCCGATGTTAATCTCGGCACTATTGCAAAATCCTCCTCCGGTTTTACGGGTGCAGACCTTGAAAACCTTTTGAACGAAGCGGCACTTCTGGCTGTTCGCCACGGCAAAAAAGCCATCACCCAAGAGGAAATAGAAGAGGCGACAATCAAGGTTGTTATGGGTGCGGAAAAGAAATCCCACGTTGTAAGCGAAAAGGACAAAATGGTTACCGCTTACCACGAGGCGGGACACGCAGTTGTTTCTTACTTCCTGCCTACACAAGACCCTGTTCATCAAATTTCCATAATAAGGCGAGGTATGGCGGCCGGCTATACAATGTATCTGCCTACCGAAGAAAAAGGTCATACTTCCAAAAAGCAAATGTTGGAACAAATTTGTTCGCTGCTCGGCGGCCGTGCGGCAGAGCAGTTGACGCAGGATGACGTTTGCACCGGCGCATCTAACGATATTGAACGTGCAACCGACTTGGCACGCAAAATTGTTACCAAATTCGGTATGAGCGATAAGTTAGGTTTAGTTGCCTACGGAAACGATAATAATGAGGTATTTTTAGGCCGTGATTTCTCTTCAACACCCAATTATTCCGAAAAGACTGCGGCAATTATTGATGAAGAAATTGAAAGTGTTGTTATGACACAGTACGAAAAAGCGTTAAATCTTTTGAAAGAGGCAATGCCCAAACTTCACGAAACCGCAAAAATTCTTTTCGAGCGTGAAAAAATTTCGGGTGAAGACTTCCGTGCTATTATGGAAAGTTAATATCTATTTCAAAAAAGTCCTTTTGAAAGGACTTTTTTGTTATTTACAGGGTATACTACCGTGGGTGATTTTTTGAAAAGCAACACAAAATTATTTTTAAAAACCGTCTTAATAAGTGCGGTTTGTCTGATTCTTTTTATAGGTGCGGGTTATTTCTATTTAAGGGGAAGTTTTGTTACTGCCCAAAATGAAAACAATTCTGTACCGTATTATAAACAAATTCCGCAAAACAGCGGTTTGCTTTTTGAAATAAGCGGGGACAAAACCTATTTTTACCTTGATTTTGAAAACCAAAATATTTTAGTCGCCTTTAGTGGAGAAAGTTTTGAATACCCGGTGGATTTTAAAGCTAAAGCGGATTTGGATTTTGTTGCCGATTTTGTGGACAGTATAGGGGGTATAGAACTTGTCTTAGGAAATAAAACTTTAAGATATACGGGCGTTCAGGTAGAAGATTTAATCATAGCGGACAAAGATTTTTCCTTAAAACGGAAAATAATAAAGGCAATTTGTGACAAAATCTCAAATGTGGGAATGACAAAAGAAATGTTTTCAGAAATTATTGAAAGATGCGAAACCAACCTTACCGTACCCGCTCTTTACGGTTGGTTAGATTATATAAAGGAAATTTCTGCAAATTTAATATTTATTGACAACTAATATTTGCAACGAAGTGACAACTAATAGTGTTTGACAAATCTACTTCTAATTGGTATACTTACTGTATATAAGTTTACACATTTGGGGGTAAAATTTTGGAAAAGATAAGTGATTTTTTCGGTATTAACGTTTTTTCGGATTCGGTTATGAAAGAACGTCTTCCCGAAGATGTTTATGAAAAACTAAAAAATACGGTGAAAGACGGCAAAGGGCTTGACAGCAGTATTGCCGATACCGTGGCTGACGCTATGAAAGACTGGGCAATAGAAAAGGGTGCTACCCATTATACCCATTGGTTTCAACCTTTAACCGGCATTACCGCCGAAAAGCATGACAGTTTTATTTCTCCGGCGGAAGACGGCGGAATTATTATGGAGTTTTCCGGCAAGGAACTTATAAAGGGCGAACCGGATGCTTCTTCTTTCCCGTCGGGCGGCCTTCGTGCTACATTTGAAGCGAGAGGTTATACCGCTTGGGACCCAAGTTCTTACGCCTTTATTAAGGATAATACCTTGTGTATTCCTACTGCCTTTTGTTCATACAGCGGTGAAGCGCTTGACCAAAAAACCCCCTTGCTTCGCAGTATGTCGGCAATAAATAAACAGGCACTTCGCATTGCCCACCTTTTGGGATATAGCGATGTTAAAAGTACTAATACAACGGTAGGCCCCGAACAGGAATATTTTTTGGTAGACAAGGAACTTTACAATAAACGTCCCGACCTTATTTTTACAGGAAGAACCCTAATCGGTTCAATGCCCCCTAAAGGTCAGGAAATGGACGATCACTATTTCGGTGTAATTAAACCCCGTGTTGCGGCATTTATGCGTGACCTTGATAACGAACTTTGGAAGTTGGGCGTTCTTGCTAAAACAGAGCATAACGAGGCAGCCCCCGCACAACACGAATTGGCACCTGTTTTTACAACCACCAATATTGCCGCAGACCATAACCAAATCACAATGGAATTTATGAAAAAAGTCGCTATGCGTCACGGTTTGGTTTGTCTTCTTCACGAAAAACCGTATGACGGTGTAAACGGCAGCGGTAAGCACAATAACTGGTCAATCTCTACCGATACCGGCATAAACTTCTTAAATGCCGGCAAAAATCCTGAAAAAAATCAGTTATTCCTTTTAACCCTTGCCGCCGTTATAGAAGCGGTGGATAAACATCAGGACTTGTTGCGTATTGCGGTTGCAACTGCCGGTAACGACCATCGACTCGGCGCAAATGAAGCCCCGCCTGCTATTATTTCAATCTTTTTAGGTGAAGATTTAACTTCGCTTTTGGAATCGGTTGAAAACGGTGTGCATCACGATGCCGTGAAACGAGAAAAAATGAAAATGGGTGCTGAGGTTATACCCGAATTCCGTAAGGATAATTCCGACCGTAACCGTACTTCTCCCTTTGCCTTTACCGGTAATAAGTTTGAATTTCGTATGTTGGGTTCGGCTTCCTCTGTTTCGGACACTAACGTAATGCTTAACACAATGTTGGCGGACGTTTTTGCGGAATATGCAAAAAAACTTGAAAATGCCGAAAATATCGAAGACGAAGTTAATGAAATTATAAAAACCGCTTTACATAATCATAAGCGTATTATCTTTAATGGGGACGGTTATTCCAAAGAATGGGAACAAGAGGCAGAAAAACGTGGTCTTTTGAATCTTCCAAGCACGGTAGATGCTTTGCCGCTGCTTAAGAGTGAAGAAAATATTGCACTTTTTGAACGCCACGGAGTCTTTAACCGTGCCGAAATAAATTCAAGAATTGATATTATTCTTGAAAACTATGCAAAAACCGTGCATATTGAGGCACTAACCCTTATTGAAATGATGAACCGTGATGTTATTCCCGCAATAACCGCATACACAAATTCACTTTGCGAAACGGTTAATAACAAAAACCTTATCAGGGCGGACAGTACGGTTGAATACGAACTTATTACAAAACTTTCCGCCGCAAATAAGGAAATATTCTCTTTGACTGCACAACTTAAAATGGCGGTTTCTTCGGCAGAGCGTTCTAAAGATGTTTTTGAACGTGCAAACGAATACCACGCCGTTGTTTTAAAGCTTATGGGGGATATCAGAAAATATGCGGACAGTGCCGAAAGCGTTGTTCCCGCATCTTACTGGCCGTATCCCAGTTACGGCGATTTGCTGTTTAAAATTTAATTTAATTTGCAGGGATAGTTGTCTAAAATCCGTCCGTCGGTTTAGCGGAGGTTAAGGACACCTATCCCTAAATTTATAAAAAAATTAAAAATTTAACGCTTTAAAGCGAAAAAATACTTGACATACCGCTTAGTTTGGGATAAAATAGGTTTATATTTGATTCTGGTAGGTGAAACGGAATGCTCAAAAACAGTAAATTTTACTTTTATTATTTTAAAAAGGGCTGCCCGTTTACCGCTTTTTGCCGATATTTTACGGCAAACGATTAACGGACAGTCCGCAACCGCTTGTGCCTTACTAACGGCAATGTGGGTGCGGTTTTTTTATTGGAGGAAGTATAATGACTGAACTTGAAAAAGCACGAAAAATTATTAACGAAACCGATAAACAAATGGCAAAACTTTTTGAAAAGCGTATGGACGCCGCAAAAACGGTTGCAAATTACAAAAAGGAACACGGTCTGCCTATTGATGATTTTGCACGTGAAGAGGAACTTATTAAACGCAATACGGCACTTGTTGAAAGCGAGGAATACCGTTCTTATTACGTAAACTTTTTAAAGGATACAATAGGTCTTTCCAAAAAACTTCAACACCGCCTGCTTGACGGTATGCGGGTAGCGTACAGCGGGGTAGAGGGTGCATTTGCCAATATTGCGGCAGAGCGTATTTTTCCCGATGCTGCGGCGGTTGCCTGTAAGGATTTTAAATCGGCTTACGATTCGGTGGTAAACGGCGAGTGCGACTGTTGCCTGTTGCCGATAGAAAACAGTTTTAACGGCGATGTAGGTCAGGTACTTGACCTTGCGTTTTTCGGTTCGCTTTATATTACCGGCATTTACGAAATAGAGGTTGTGCAAAACCTTTTGGCAAATGAAGGGGCAACAATCGAAAGTATAAAACAGGTAATAAGCCATCCGCAAGCACTCGGTCAATGTGCGGAATATATTACCGCTCACGGTTTTGAAACAATAGAATCGGTTAATACTGCGGTAGCGGTAAGACAGGTTGCAAAAAGCGGTCGAACCGATATTGCGGCAATAGGCAGTAACGAAGCCGCAAAAAAATTCGGCCTTAAAAAACTTGAAGGACACATCAACCAAAGCGGAAGCAACACTACAAGGTTTGCGGTATTTTCACGCACAAACCGTTCTAAAACTAATAATGATAAGCATTTTATTATGTTGTTTACGGTTAAAAATGCGGCGGGTTCTTTGGGTAAGGCAATTTCGGTTATAGGCGAATTCGGCTTTAACCTTAAGGCGCTTAAAAGCCGTCCCACAAAGGAACTTATTTGGGATTATTACTTTTATGCCGAAGGTGAAGGCGATATTTACAGCGACTACGGCAAACTAATGCTAAAACAACTTAAAAAATGTTGCAGTAACTTTAAAATTTTGGGAACATTTGAAAAAGAAATTCATATTTAAGAGGTTGTTATGGAAATTTCGGTTAAAACAGCGCTTTCTGGCTACAACATTGTGTTAGAACGGGGCGCTTTAAACAGAATAGGGGATTTGCTTAATTTAAAAAGGCGGGTACTTATTGTCACCGATGACGGCGTACCCACCGAATATTCGCAAAAGGTTGCAAATGCCTCACATAAACCTATAGTTGTTACATTTCCGCAAGGCGAAAAATCAAAACAAATGTCTACCTTGGAAACCCTTTTAAAAGCAATGGTTGAAAACGATTTCACCCGTACCGACTGTGTAGTTGCGGTAGGCGGCGGTGTTGTGGGCGATATGGCAGGTTTTGCGGCGGCAATATTTATGCGAGGAATAGATTTTTACAATATTCCCACCACTCTGCTTTCGCAGGTCGATTCTTCTATAGGCGGTAAAACCGCTGTTGATTTTATGGGTTACAAAAATTTGGTAGGTGCTTTTTATCCGCCTAAAAAGGTTGTAATTGATTCAGACACCTTAAAAACTCTGCCTAAAAGACAAATTTCAAACGGTCTTGCCGAGTCAGTAAAAATGTCACTTACAAGCGATAAGGAACTTTTTGAAATCTTTGAAGAAAAAGACATTTGGCAAGATGAAGTTTTGGATAAGGTTATTGAACGTTCCTTACTTATTAAAAAAGATGTAGTGGAAAAGGACGAGCGTGAAGGCGGACTGCGTAAAATATTAAACTTCGGTCATACTATTGCCCACGCAGTTGAAAGTATTAACCAAATGGATCGGTATTACCACGGCGAATGTGTTGCAATAGGTATGTTGCCTATGTGTAGCGAAGAAGTGAAAAACCGTTTGTTACCGGTGCTTTTAAAACTCTGTTTACCTACGGTTTTAGACCAAAGTGCCGAAGAAATCATAAACGCATGCAAGCACGATAAAAAAGCGTTCGGCGAAAATATTACCATTGTAACGGTGGATAAAATCGGCGAATTTGAACTTAAAAATATATCATTCGGAGAATTTGAGGAACTTGTAAAAAAGGTGGCGAAATAATGAAAAACACATTGGGAAATAATTTAACCGTAACCCTTTTCGGCGAAAGCCACGGGGACAGTATAGGCGCTGTTATAGACGGTATAACCCCCGGTCTTACGGTGGATGATGAATTTATTGAAAAAATGCTTTTTCTTCGCCGTCCGCACGGTAAAATTTCCACCCCCCGAAGTGAAGCTGACCCTTACAAAATAGTAAGCGGAGTTTTTTGCGGTAAAACAACCGGCACACCTATTTG
This sequence comes from Acutalibacteraceae bacterium, assembly GCA_036310925.1. Taxonomy (GTDB): domain Bacteria; phylum Bacillota; class Clostridia; order Oscillospirales; family Acutalibacteraceae; genus UBA737. The sequence goes on along the minus strand of JAXJQX010000001.1, from coordinate 128,651 downwards.
CATAATAATCCCAAACGGTGACACCCACTCAAAGGATTACGAGAAAACGAGGTATTTAGCACGCCCTTCTCACGCCGATTATACCGCAAACTGTAAATATCACGGTTTTGAAGATTACAGGGGAGGCGGACATTTCAGCGGAAGAATAACCGCACCGCTGGTTGCGGTAGGCGGAATTTTAATTCCCGCATTAGAGAAAAAAGGAATTAAAATAGGCACACATATTAAAAGGTGCGGTAATGTTTCGGACCGTGATTTCACCGATTTGGCAGAGGATATAAAAAACCTTAATAACACCGATTTTGCCGTGCTCGACGGTGATGCCGAATTTAAAATGACCGAAGAAATAATGAACGCACGTAAAAACGGCGACAGCGTTGGCGGTATTTTGGAAACGGCAGTAATCGGTTTACCCTGCGGTGTGGGCGAACCGTGGTTTGACACGGTAGAAAGTTTGCTTTCCCACGCACTCTTTTCCATTCCCGCAGTAAAAGGGGTAGAATTCGGCGCAGGGTTCGGTTTCGGTTCTATGAGGGGTTCTTGCGCTAATGACTCGTTTAGAATAAACAACGGAAAAGTAATAACCGAAACAAATAACAGCGGCGGTATTAACGGCGGTATTACCAACGGTATGCCGGTTATATTCCGCACCGCTTTCCGTCCCACGCCCACAATTTCAAAACCGCAAAATACCGTTGATATAAGCAAAAACGAAAATGCGGTTTTAAATGCAAGAGGCAGGCACGACCCCTGCATTGTTCACCGTGCAAGAGTTGTGCAGGACAGTGTTACCGCTATTGTTTTAGCGGATATGCTTATAGGAAGATACGGAACAGATTGGTTGGGTAATAAATGAAATACGGACTTATAGGGGAAAAATTAGGTCACAGTTTTTCCAAAGAAGTTCATAACAAATTATTTGATTACGATTATGAATTAAAAGAAATTCCGCAAAATGAATTGGATTTATTCTTAAAACAAAGAGCTTTTAAGGCAATAAACGTAACCATTCCTTATAAAGAAAAGGTTATCCCTTATTTAGACTTTATAAGCGATATTGCAAAGGAAATAGGCGCCGTAAATACGGTGGTAAACAAAAACGGCAAACTTTACGGGTATAATACCGATTTTTGGGGTTTGAAATCGCTTATCCAAAAAAGCGGAATAAGTTTAAATAATAAAAAAGTTCTTATTTTGGGCAGCGGAGGCACTTCCAAAACGGCATTTGCGGTGGCAAATTCGCTTGGTGCAAAGGAAGTATTGCAGATTTCCCGCAATAAAAAAGACGGCTTTATAACTTATGAAGATATCTATATAAACCACACCGACGCACAAATTTTAATTAACACTACACCCTGCGGAATGTACCCTAATATTGATGTTTCGCCTTTGGATATTTCGGCGTTTAAAAGGTTAGAGGGTGTGGTAGACGCAATTTATAACCCCTTGCGTTCAAAACTTGTGTGTGATGCCCAAAAAAGAGGAATAAAAGCGGTTGGCGGACTTTATATGTTAATTTCCCAAGCCGTGTTTGCCGCCGAAAAGTTTTTAGATACTAATATAGAACCGCAAAAAACCGATGCGGTTTATAAAAGTATTTTGAACCAAAAGCAAAACATTGTTTTAGTGGGAATGCCGGGCAGCGGTAAAACCACCGTCGGTAAACTTTTAGCGAAAAAGTTGCAATTGGAATTTTTAGATACTGATAATTTAATAACAGAAAAGTACGGCAACATTACCGATATTTTTAAAACTAAAGGCGAGGCGGTTTTCAGAGATTACGAATCCGAAGTTATAAAAGAAATTTCCGCAGTCGCAGGCAGGGTTATTGCAACCGGAGGGGGAGCGGTTTTAAGAGCGCAAAACACCGATTTATTAAAGCGTAACGGCAGAATATATTTTTTAGACCGACCGCTCGAATCAATCTGTGCAACACCTGACCGTCCCCTTTCTTCAAACAGGGAAGATTTAGAAAAACGCTTTAACGAAAGATATGACATTTACCGTAACTGTGCCGACAGGCATATTATATCAAACGGTACCGAAACCGATACGGTAAATGCCGTTTTGGAGGATATTTTAAAGTGAAAATTTTAGTTATTAACGGACCTAACCTTAATATGTTGGGTATTCGTGAACCGTCTGTATACGGTAATAATACCTATAGTGATTTATGCAGTTTAATAAATGACTATGCTAAAAAATTAGGTGTAGAAGTGGAAATTTATCAGTCCAACCACGAGGGGGACTTGGTGGATAAAATACAAAGTGCGTATAACAAAGCCGACGGAATTGTTATAAACCCCGCCGCATATACCCACACGAGCGTTGCTTTGCTTGATGCGCTTAAAGCGGTGGCAATACCTGCGGTAGAGGTACATATTTCGGATGTTTCCAAACGTGAAGATTTTCGCCAAATAAGTTTTGTGCGTTCTTACTGTTTTGCAACAATTTCGGGGCACGGATTTAACGGGTATTTAGAAGCAATTGATCGGCTTTTGGGAGAAAGGTAATGGATATAAAAATTGCGCCTTCAAAGGCGGTGGGGGAAATTACCGCACCCCCTTCTAAAAGTTTAGCACACCGTGCTTTAATTTTCGGTGCTTTAAGTGAAAAAAGCGTTATAAAAAATGTTGCCTTTTCAAAGGATATCGAAGCGACCTTAAACTGCCTTAAATCTTTGGGTGCGAGTGTTCTTGTGAACGAAAACACCGTAACGGTAGGCGGACTTGATTTTAAAAACATTCCCGAAAATGCAAAACTACCTTGCTTTGAAAGCGGAAGTACTTTGCGGTTCTTTTTACCGCTTTGTATGGCAGCGGGCAAAAAAATCACCCTTTTCGGCGCAAAACGGCTTTTTGAAAGACCGCTTACGGTTTACAGTGAAATTGCAAAAGAGCAGGGTATAGAATTTTTAAAAACCGAGGACAGCGTTACGGTTTGCGGTAATTTAAAAAGCGGAGAATATTCGGTTGCGGGCAATATTTCAAGCCAGTTTATAACCGGGCTTTTAATTGCTTTGCCTTTGCTTTCGGGTAACAGCCGTTTGGAAGTTACAGGTAAATTTGAAAGTGAATCTTACATAGATTTAACTTTGCAAACTATGGAAGAATACGGCATAATAATAAACCGTAACGGCAATGTGTTTGAAATAAAGGGTAATCAAAAACCGAAAAATTCAGAACTAACGGTAGAGGGAGACTGCTCCAACGCCGCATTTTTGGAAGCGTTTAATTACCTTGGCGGTAACGTTGCGGTAAAGGGACTGAACCAAAACACACTTCAAGGTGACAGGGTTTATAAAGACATTTTTCCGGGACTTAAAAACGGGGTAAAAGAATTTGATTTATCCGACTGTCCCGATTTAGCTCCGGTTTGCTTTGCCGTGGCGGCGGCTTTGGACGGCGGTGTCTTTACGGGTACGGCACGGCTTAAAATAAAAGAAAGCGACCGTGCTACCGCTATGCAAACGGAACTTTCAAAGTTTGGGATAAATGTTTTTGTGGAAGAAAACAGGGTAATTGTTGAAAATGGAATTTTGCGAAAACCCGATAAAGTTTTAAATTCTCACAACGACCACCGCATAGCAATGGCTTTAAGTTTGCTTTGCACCCTTAAGGGAGGAACTGTCGCAGGCGCAGAAGCGGTCAGTAAAAGTTATCCCGACTTTTTCAGTAAAATTCAAAGTTTAGGTATTGATGTAAATGAAGTTAATTAAAAAGATAAATATTTTAATTGTCGGTTTAGGTCTTTTGGGCGGAAGTTATGCCAGGGGACTTAAAAAATTAGGGTTTACGGTAAACGCAATTACCAATGATAAAACATCGGTTGATTTTGCTTTGCAAAACGGAATAATAGACTACGGCACAACAAAAATCGAACCCGAAATTATAGGGAAAGCCGATTTGGTAATTTTTGCGCTTTATCCTCACATATTTAAAGAATGGATAAAGGAAAACCAACAGTATTTTAAAAGCGGTGCAATTTTAACCGACGTTACGGGCGTTAAGGGTTGCATTGTTGAAGATATACAGAATATGTTGCGAAGTGATGTTGAGTATATCGCCGCCCACCCAATGGCGGGTAAAGAAGTAAGCGGTGTTGAAAACAGCGATGACGCAATTTTTAAAGGTGCCAACTACATTGTAGTTCCAACCGAAAAAAACACCGATGAAGCGATAGAACTGTGTAAAAATTTGGGCGAACTTTTAGGGTTTAAACAGGTGGCAATATTAACGGTTAAAGAACACGATAAAATGATAGCGTTTTTGTCACAGTTGACCCACTGTATTGCGGTATCGCTTATGTGTTGCAACGAAACACCGGGGCTTGAAGCATACACGGGTGATTCGTTTAGGGATTTAACCCGAATCGCCCGAATAAATGACGAAATGTGGAGCGAACTGTTTTTAAGCAACAAAAACGATTTGTTGGAAGAAATGGAACGGTTTAGAACTTCGTTTGATGAACTTTACGAAAAAATTAAAAATGATGACCGTGAAGGTATGAGAGAGATGATGCGCCTTTCAACCGAGCGGAGAAAACTTTTTGATAAGAAATAAAACTATTTTTGGAGTAATTTATATGAATATGCAGTTTAACAGAAAATTACCGATTCCGAAAGAATTAAAAGCACAATATCCGTTGAGCGAAGAAATGGTAAGGGTAAGAGAGCAAAATGCTAAAGAAATAAGAGCAATTTTTGACGGAAGTTCGGATAAGTTTTTGCTTATTATAGGTCCTTGCTCTGCCGACCATAAGGCACCGGTGCTTGAATATATTTCCCGCCTCCGTTTAGTGCAGGATAAAGTTAAGGACAAAATTGTAATAGTACCGAGAATTTACACCAACAAACCCAGAACAACCGGCGAGGGGTACAAAGGTATGCTTCATCAACCCGACCCCGAAAATGCACCCGATATGTTAAAGGGAATTATTGCTATTCGTGATTTGCATTTATCCGCACTTAAAGATTACGGTTTCAGTTGCGCAGATGAAATGCTTTACCCCGAAAACCACCGTTATTTGTCCGATTTGTTGGGATACGTTGCAATAGGCGCACGTTCGGTTGAAAACCAGCAACACAGATTGGTATCAAGCGGTTTGGATGAACCGGTGGGAATGAAAAACCCAACAAGCGGGGATATGACCGTTATGATGAATTCCATTAAAGCGGCACAAAGTTCCCACACATTTTTATACAGAGGTTGGGAAGTGCAAAGCAGCGGCAACCCTTACGCACACGCCATTTTGCGCGGATATACAGACTTTGCAGGAAAAAATGTTTCCAACTACCATTACGAAGATTTGCAAAAACTTAATTCGCTTTATAATGATTCGGGACTTTTAAACCCCAGCGTAATAGTGGATACCAACCACGCAAATTCCGGCAAAAAGTATTTGGAACAAATACGAATCGCAAAAGAAGTTGTCGCAAACAGACGGCATAATGACGATATAAAGAAATTAGTTAAAGGTCTTATGATAGAAAGTTATATCGAAGACGGCGCTCAATGTGCTAACGAGCATATCTTCGGCAAATCTATTACCGACCCCTGTCTTGGCTGGAAAAAGACCGAAAAACTGATTATGGATATTGCCAATAAACTTTAAAATTTAATATTTTACCTAACTAAAAACACCTTTTACAGTCGGTTTCGGTAAAGGGTGTTTTTTTATTTTGCTTTTTTTTAAAAAAACACTTGATTTTTATAAAAACACCAATTATAATACATAATAGTGGTGCAAAGTGGATTAAAAAACCACTAAAGTGCATTAAAGTGGTGTAAAAAGAGGTGAAAATCTTGCTTTTCGGCGGTTATCAGCACAATATAGATAAAAAAGGCAGGGTTTTCATTCCTGCAAAATTCCGTGATGAATTAGGCGAAGAATTTATAGTTTGCCGTGGTATTTCGGGCAAGCGCTGTCTTTGCGTTTATTCTTTAAAAGAATGGGACAAACTTGTAGAAAGAATCAGCAGTTTGCCCAGCACAAAATCAAGCGATGTTAAGCGTTTCTTGTATGACGGTGCTTTTTCGGTAGGGTTTGATTCGCAAGGAAGAATACTTATTCCCGCCGTTTTGCGTGAATATGCAAATTTGCTTGAAAATGCACACATTATCGGTATGGACAGTAACCTTGAAATATGGAATACCGAACTTTGGGAAGAAGAAAACAACAAATACACACCCGAATCTATCGCTTCTATTATGGAAGAACTTAATTTTTAATTATGGAATTTAATCATATATCGGTTTTATTAAACGAAACAATAGAATCCCTTAACATTAAAGAAGACGGTATTTATCTTGACGGTACTGCCGGCGGAGCGGGGCATTCTTTGGAAATAGCAAAACGGCTTACCTCAGGGAAATTGATAGCGCTTGACCAGGATCCCGATGCGGTTAAAATCGCAACCGAACGGCTTAAAGGTTATAACGCCACGATAATACAAAGTAATTTTTGCGATATGGATAGAGTTCTTGTGTCGCTTAACATTGATAAAGTTGACGGAATACTGCTTGATTTGGGTGTTTCGTCCTACCAATTAGATACTGCCGAACGTGGTTTTTCTTATCATAAAGAATCGGCTTTGGATATGCGGATGTCCAAAAGCGGAATTTCGGCAGAGGATATTGTAAACAACTTTTCCGAAACCGAACTGGCGGATATTTTTTGGCGGTTCGGGGAAGAAAAATTTTCCCGCAAAATCGCCTCTAAAATAGTAACCGAAAGGCAAAAAAACCGAATTACAACTACAACCCGATTGGCGGAAATTATTGCAAACGCTTATCCTGCCTCGGCAAGAAGGGACGGTCACCCCGCACGAAAATGTTTCCAAGCAATCAGAATTGCGGTAAATGCCGAACTTGACCGCCTAAACGAAACGCTTGACAAAGCGTTCGATTTACTGAAAAGCGGCGGTGTGCTTTCTATTATTACTTTCCATTCGTTGGAAGACCGAATGGTTAAATTAAGATTTAAAGAATACTGCACAGGTTGTACCTGTCCGCCCGATTTTCCCGTTTGTGTTTGCGGAAAAACACCAAAAGGGCATTTATTAACACGAAAACCCATTGAACCGAGTGAGGGGGAACTTGAAATAAACCCCCGAAGCCGAAGTGCAAAATTAAGGGTAATTATAAAAAATTAAGAAATTAAAAGGAGCGCCCCAAAATGGATAATCTAAAGTATTACAACGATAGTTTAGCATACGATTTTGAAATGTTTATGCCCAAAACCGCCCCAAAAACCAACACAAGGGATAATATTGTTGTAATGCCTAAGACGGCTAAAAAAACCAAAAGTCGCCGACGTGCCGCCGCAAGGTCGCTTTCGCCTTCGGTAGTGGTTATAATGGGTGCGGTGTTTGTTTTGGCAGGACTTTGCGGTAATATTGCATTACGGCTTCAAATTAACGAGGTAAACTCCCAAATTAACGATATGAAAGCGGCAATAGCCGAACTTGACAGTGAAAAAACAAGTTTGGAAATGGAATATGAAAGAAGAATTTCTTTTGCAAATTTGGAAACAAAGGCGGCTGAGATGGGCATGAAAAAACCCAGCAAGGAAGATGTTGTTTATATTAGGGTAAATAACAAAAACGCCGCCGAAACTGCGGACGGTAAGGTTATTACCGCAGAGTAATAATTAAAGGGAATACTATAATATAATTATTAGGGTACGAGAGTCAAAAAATATTGGCTCTCGTATTCGGGCATAAAAGACCTGAATTATAAGAGGTGGCACAATGGCAGCAAAACCCGGTAAAATGATGATAACCCGTACGGTTGTGGTAATGATAATAGTGATTTTATGTCTTTCCATAGTTTCGGGGGCCAGTCTTGTAAATATTATGATAATCAACGGTGAAAAATATCAAAGCAAAGCGTCCGAGCAACAACTCTACGACAGTCTTGTAACTGCTCCCAGGGGTGATATTTATGACCGAAATATGCAAATTTTGGCTACAAGCACAACTGCTTGGACGGTTTATATAACCCCTAACGGCATAAAGAAAATAAGTGATGATGCTAAACGGGAAAAGGTAAGAACCACTATTGCCAAAGGTCTTTCCGAAATATTGGAGGTTGACTATCAAACCGTTTACGATAATACCAATAAAAATTCATACTATGTTATTGTTAAAAAGAAAATAGATAAAGAAACTGCCGATAAAGTCCGTCAGTTTATTAAGGACAATAAGGACCTTGAAATTACCAAATATATCGGCTTGGACCAAACCACTAAAAGGTATTACCCTAATGACAGTTTGGCTTCGGTGGTAATCGGTTTTGTCGGTGCGGACGAACAGGGACTCGCAGGGATAGAAAGTTATTACGACGCCGAACTTACAGGTGTTGCAGGCCGTGTTGTTGCGGCAAAAAATGCGGCGGGAACCGATATGCCCTTTACCTATGAAAAGGTGGAGGAGGCACAAAAAGGTAATTCCTTGGTTTTAACGCTTGATTCTTATATTCAGCATACCGCCGAAAAATATTTGCAAACCGCAATAGAACAAAACCAAATTGCCGAACGTGGTGCGGCGGTTGTTATGAATGTTAAAACCGGTGCAATTTTGGCTATGGCGGTAAAAGGCGATTTTAACCCCAATCAACCTTTTGCACTCTCGGCAGAAGACCAGGCAAAAGTAGACGCTTTGGAAGGGGAAGAAAAAGACAAACTCAAAGGCGAACTTTTAAACCGCCAATGGCGTAATAAAGCAGTTTCGGATACCTATGAACCGGGTTCGGTATTCAAAGTTGTTACCGCATCTATTGCTATTGAAGAAAACTTAGTAAATAAAAACAATTCCTTTTACTGTAACGGCAGAACCACCGTTGCGGGGCAGGGTTACGGTTGTTGGAAACACGGCGGACACGGTACGCAAAATTTAGGTATGGCTATTGCCAATTCCTGCAACCCTGCGTTTATTACCATTGGGCAATTGATAGGAGTTTCTACATTTTCAAAATATTTCAAAGCGTTCGGATTTGCCGAAAAAACCGGAATAGATTTACCGGGCGAATCCCGTTCAACATATCACAAAGAAGAAAAAATGGGTGTTGTTGAATTGGCGTCTTCCTCTTTCGGTCAAACATTTAACGTAACCCCGGTTCAGTTACTTTCGGCAATTTCGGCGGCGGTAAACGGCGGTTATCTTGTTCAGCCGCACTTGCTTGAAAAAACCGTTGACGAAAATGGTAAAGTTGTAAAAACTACAACAACAACTTACAAAAGGCAGGTAATTTCCGAAACCACTTCGGCTACAATGCGTGAACTTATGGAATATGTAGCGCAAAACGGCGCAAAAAACTCTTTGGTTACGGGTTACAGAATAGGTGCAAAAACAGGTACATCGCAAAAGGTTGCCAAAATTCAGCAAACAGGCGATAAATACTTATATATCGGCTCTTGTGCTACCGTAGCACCGATAGACGACCCCGAAATTGCGGTTTTTGTAATGCTTGACGAACCGAAGGGAAGCAACTATTACGGCGGTGTTATTTCAGCCCCCGTAAACTCCAAAATAATGGCAGATGTATTGCCTTATTTGGGTTACGAACCGAGTTACACCGAAGAAGAACTTAAAAAACTTGCAATAGAAGTACCCGATACGGTAGGTCTTGGTGTAGATGATGCCAAAGGAAAACTTACTACGGCAAAACTTCAGTATAAAATTGTCGGCTCGGGTGAAAAGGTTATTCGCCAATTACCCGAAGCGGGAAACAAGGTTATAAGCGGCGGTGTTGTAATTCTTTACACCGAACAAAGCGAAAATACCACCGTAACCGTACCCGATTTTAGGGGACTTACCGCAACCGAGGCAAACACAGCGGCGGCAAATGCGGGGGTTAATATTGAATTTTCGGGCAATACCGCAACCGGCGGACTTAAAGCGTATAACCAAAGTGTTGCGCCCGGAACAAGCGTAGAAGCAGGAAGTATAATTACGGTATATTTTAGAGATGAAACAACGGTAGATTAAACTTTTCGGAGGAAACAGATATGAAATTATCACAGTTAATTGCTTGTAAAGAACCGCTTGCAAGTTTGGAAATTAAAGGTGTAACCGATGATTCACGCAAGGTGAAAGAGGGCTTTTGCTTTGTTAATACCCAAAACGATAACGCTTATGTAAAAGATGCGGTAAGCAAGGGCGCAATTGCAGTTGTAAACGGCGAGGACTGTGATTTTGAAAACACTTTAACAGTTGAAGACACGAGAAAAGCGTATGCAAAAATTACTTCAAACTGGTTTTCTAACCCTACCGATGATTTAATTTTAATCGGCGTTACGGGTACTAACGGAAAAACCTCTATAACCTATATGTTAAGGGCGATTTTGGAATACATCGGTGAAAAAGTAGGGGTTATAGGAACTGTGGGTAATTATATTGACGGTGAAACAATCCCCGCTATTAACACAACACCTAACCCGTGGTATCTTAACGAACTTTTCAGCAAAATGCGTGAAAAACACTGCAAATACGTTATTATGGAGGTATCTTCTCACGCACTTGCAAGGGAATACCTTTACGGACTTAATTTCCGTGTGGCTATGTTTACAAATTTAACCCAAGACCATCTTGATTACCACGGAAATATGGAAAATTATTTTCTTGCAAAAAGAAAACTCTTTGAAATATGCGAAACAGCCGTAATAAACAAGGACGATGAATACGGCCGCCGTCTTTTAGAGGAAGTATCCTGCGAAAGCGTCAGTTACTCTATTGAAAATGAATCGGACTTTATGGCAAAAGCAATAGATTACAGACCGGACGGCATTAAATACCAAATTTTAACCGATTCCATTAACACTATAAGAGTGAACACAGGCGGTAGATTTACGGTTTACAACTCACTTTGTGCAATAGGTTGTGCTACTACGCTTGGTGTTTCCATTGCCGATATTTCGGCGGCTTTGGCAAAACTTAACGGTGTTAAAGGCAGGGCAGAGGCGGTACCGACCGGAAAGGACTATACGGTTATTATCGACTATGCCCACACTCCCGACGGACTTAAAAACATTCTTAAAACCTTTAAAGAATGTAAGAAAAACCGACTTATTGTTTTGTTCGGTTGCGGAGGTGACCGTGATAAAACCAAACGTCCTTTAATGGGTGAAATTGCGTCACTCTATGCCGATTATGTAATAGTTACAAGCGATAATCCCCGTACCGAAAACCCTGCGGAAATTATTAAAGATATTCTAACCGGAATACCTAACGGTTTTTCTTCTTACAAGGTTATTGAAAACCGAAAAGAAGCAATAAAATTTGCTCTTTCTTTTGGAAAAAAAGATGATATAATAGTATTGGCAGGCAAAGGTCACGAAGATTATCAAATTATAGGAAAAGAAAAAATTCACTTTGATGAACGTGAAATAATTGCCGAGGCACTTGAAGAAATTTAGAGGGTGATAAAATGAAGGATCTCACAGCGGTTATTGCCGCTATTGTCGGTTTTGGTGTTACTGCCCTTTCGGGTTATTATGTAATTCCTTTTTTAAGAAAATTAAAGTTCGGGCAAACCATACTCGATATTGGCCCTAATTGGCACAAAGAAAAGCAGGGAACACCCACAATGGGCGGTATTATGATGATTTTCGGCTTTATAGTATCGGTCTTAATCGCTTTGGTTTATTCCTTAATTTTCAGAAAAAATTTAGCGTTTGAAATAAAGGACGGTTACCGTGCAACCGTTATGATAGCGGGTATCGCACTTGCGCTTTGTATGGCGGCTATCGGTTTTATGGACGATTATATAAAGGTGGTTAAAAAACGCAATTTGGGACTCACGGCTCGCCAAAAAACCTTTTTGCAGTTGTTGGTATCTGCCGGTTATCTTTGCAGTTTGGCTTTGGCGGGAATGAAAACCACCACATTGCCCTTTATAGGCGATGTTAAAATCACAAGCGGTTTCGGGTTAATTTTTTGGCCTATTGCTTTGGTGTTTATATACGGATTTACAAATGCGGTTAATTTGACCGACGGTATAGACGGCTTGGCATCAAGCGTTACCCTTGTTGTTGCCTGCGGTTTTATGTTGGCATCCGGTCTTTTGGGAATTGCCACAAATAATGTAATTTCTGCCGCTTTAGCGGGCGTATGTGTCGGCTTCATTGTTTGGAACGGTCACCCCGCAAAGGTGTTTATGGGGGACACCGGCTCAATGTTCTTAGGCGGAGCGGTGGTTGCATTGTCGTTTGGAATAGGACGTCCCGTATTGCTTATTTTTTCAGGTATTGTTTATTTACTTGAAGCCCTTTCGGATATTATTCAAGTGGCTTATTACAAAAAAACCAAAAAAAGAGTATTCAAAATGGCACCGCTTCATCATCATTTTGAAATGTGCGGTTGGTCGGAGGATAAAATTGTTTTAGTATTCTCGGTTGTTGCATTTTTCGGCTCTCTTATTGCAATATTACCTATAATATTTCATTTTTAAATAATTGGAGGAAAAAGCATGGCAAAACCTGCAAAACGTAAAACTGCCACCTTTTGGGCAAGCGGAAAATTAGATATAACCTTTCTTTCCTTGGTGCTGATACTCGTTACAATAGGTTTAGTTATGCTTTTTTCGGCAAGTTATGCTTATTCCTATGAATATTACGGCAACAGTTACAAGTTTATAATTCAACAGGCGGTTGTTGCCGCCGTAGGAATAGGAGTAATGCTTTTTGTTTCCAAAATAAACTACCATTTTTTGCGGAAATTTGCATTATTTATTTATATTGCGGTAGTGATTTTGCTAATAGTTTTGCTTATTTTACCGCCAATGGTAAAGGGAATGAATGTAAAGCGGTGGATGGTAATAGGACCTATTAACTTTCAACCCTCCGAACTTGCTAAATTTGCAATAATTTTGCTTTTTTCTTCCCTTATTGCGGCAAACTATAAACAAATGAAAAAGTTTTCTTTTATTGCTTTTTTGGTAGGTATTTTGGGTTTCACCTGCGTTTTAGTAGTTTTGGAACCCCACCTTTCGGCAACAATACTTGTTTTTTGCTTGGGTATTGTTTTGCTTGTTGTAGGCGGACTTCCCAAAAGATATATTTTCGGCGGTATCGGTGTGGGTGTCGGCGGTGTTGCGGCACTGATTCTATCGGGTGCTATCAGTTACGGTTCGGACCGTATAAAATACTGGCTTAACCCCTGGCTTGCCCCAAAAGAAGAGGGTTTCCAAACAATTCAGTCGCTTTTGGCTATCGGTTCGGGCGGAATTTTGGGCAGAGGTATAGGTCAGTCCAGGCAAAAATACCTTTGGGTTCCCGAACCGCACAACGACTTTATTTTTTCAATAGTATGCGAAGAATTGGGACTTATAGGTGCGGTAATTATTATTTTGCTTTTTTGTTTGCTTGTTTGGCGAGGGTTTACTATAGCAATGCGTTCGCCAGATAAATTCGGTTCGCTTATGGCAATAGGTCTTACTTTCCAAGTGGGACTTCAGGCAATGCTTAACATTTGGGTTGTAACCAATACTATTCCGAATACGGGTATAAGTTTGCCCTTTTTCAGCTACGGCGGTACATCGTTACTTATACTGCTTGCCGAAATGGGTGTGGTGCTTTCAGTTTCAAGAAGTGCCAATGTTGAAAAGGTTTAGGTGATTTTATGAAAATTTTGTTTGCAGGCGGCGGCACGGCGGGACATATTAACCCCGCATTGGCTATTGCCGATTATATTAAAGAACGTCACCCCGATGCCGAGATCAGTTATATAGGAACGGCAGAAAAATTAGAAGCAAAACTTGTTCCGCAAAAGGGATACGATTTTCACACAATAAAGGTTGCGGGTTTTTACCGTTCGCTTTCGGTTAAAGCCATAGCGCATAACATTTCTGCCGCAAAAATGGCGGTTACTTCTTCGGCAGAGTCGAAAAAACTTATTAAACAAATAAACCCCGATGTAGTAATAGGTACAGGGGGATATGTAAGCGGTCCGGTACTTCGTGCGGCACAACAGTTGGGTTATAAAACCGCAATCCACGAACAAAACGCTTTCCCCGGTGTTACAACCAAAATGTTAGCACCAAAGGCGGATGCGGTAATGCTTGCAATGCCGGAAGCGGAAAAATATTTAAAATTAAATAAAAAACCCATTATCACAGGTAATCCCATAAGAACTGAATTGCTTAAAATAACAAGGGAGGAGGCAAGGGCAAAATTAGGACTTGACAATCGCCCTTTAATCCTTTCTTTCGGTGGTTCTTTGGGTGCTAAACGCTTAAACGAAGCAGTTGCGGATTTAATTAAATGGCATAACGGCAGTGATAAATTTTATCACATTCACGCTACCGGTAAAGTCGGTTACGGCGATATGCTTGAAAGTTTAAAGGATATAAAACTTCGGGAAAATATTACAATTCGTGAATATATAGACGATATGGACGTTTGTATGGCGGCGGCGGATTTGGTAATTTGCCGTGCAGGGGCTATAACACTCGGTGAAATCGGTGCTTGCGGTAAACCCGCAGTACTAATTCCCTCACCCTATGTTGCCGAAAATCATCAGTTCCACAACGCTATGACCCTTAAAAAAGAGGGTGCGGCGGAAATTATAGAAGAAAAAGACCTAAGCGGCGAAAAGTTAATAGAAACCGTTAAGTACTTAATAGAAAATAAACCCAAACTTGAGAGTATGGGTAATGCGGCAAAGAAAAATGCAATTATTGACGCAAACGAGCGAATTTACAAGGTTATAATGCGTTTATTTACAACTGCGTAGCAATTTTTTGCATTTCGCATAATATGAATTGTGAAAACAATTTCTATTTGTGCGAGGTGCTCTTCTTGTCTGAAATTATTGTAAACGGCGGTAAAAAACTTTCGGGCAGTATTACCGTTCAAGGTGCTAAAAACAGCGTTTTGCCGATACTTGCCGGTACGGTTCTATGTAACGGTGAGTGTGTAATAAATAACTGTCCCAACCTTTCGGATGTTGAAACATCTGTAAAAATTTTAAACTGTTTAGGTTGCATTTGCCAAAAGCAGAATAATGCGGTTTCGGTTAATTCCGAAAATGTAAATTCAAATGAAATACCCGAAAATTTAATGCGTGAAATGCGTTCTTCGGTGGTGTTTTTAGGTGCAATCATCGGCAGAACCGGGAAAGCGGTTATAAGCAGTCCCGGCGGCTGTGAATTGGGGCCTCGTCCTATTGATTTGCATTTATCCGCCCTTCAAAAATTGGGAGTGGAAATTACCGAAGAACACGGTTTTCTTTATTGCAACGCAAAAAACGGCTTAATAGGTACGGAAATTCATTTAAGTTTTCCAAGCGTGGGTGCTACCGAAAATATTATTTTGGCGGCGGCTACCGCAAAAGGTGTTACTGTAATACATAATGCGGCAAGGGAGCCGGAAATCAGCGATTTGGCGGATTTTTTGAACAGCGCAGGTGCTAGAATTTACGGCGGCGGTTCGGACACGGTTTATATTCACGGTGTGAAAAAATTACACGGAACGGTCCATTCTATAATACCCGACCGTATAGCGGCGGTCACTTATATGGCGTGTGCGGCGGTTACGGGAGGTAAAATTGAACTTCGTAATATAATGCCGTCCCATATGGTGTCGATGCTTTCTCTATATAGGGAAAGCGGTTGCAATATAGACGTAACGGGTAAATCTTTAGTGATTAAAGCCCCGCAAAAATTAAAACGGATTCCTACAATCAGAAGTCAGGTTTACCCCGGTTTTCCGACCGATGCAGGACCGATTGTAATTGCAATGCAGTCGGTGGCGGAGGGTACTACGGTTTTTGTGGAAAACATTTTTGAAAACCGTTTTCGCTTTGTCGGAGAACTTAACCGAATGGGAAGTAAAATTAAGGTTGAAAATAAGGTTGCGGTTATAGAGGGTGTGAACCGTCTTTCGGGTGCGAACTGCAACTGCACCGATTTGCGTGGGGGAGCAGCATTGGTTGTTGCGGCGCTTTGCGCTAACGGTCAAACCGTAATAGGGGAAATTTCACATATTTTACGTGGATATGACGATATTGTTGGGACATTGAGTTCGCTTAATGCCGATATTAAAATTAAGGAATGATTTTTTGAAAAATATAGATTATACCGACGAATTTTTACGAAAACGCAAAGAACGGCAAAGAAGAATACGAAAACGCCGACTGATTGCTTGGTTTATATTCTTTATAATAGTGTCACTCACAGTCGGCGTTATTCTATCCCTCACGGTTTTATTTCCTATAAAAAAATTGCAAGTTTCGGGAAGTAAAATCTATTCACCCGAACAAATAACCGACGTTTCGGGTATTGATTTAGGGGATAATCTGTTTACCGTATCGAGCAAAGATACCCTTAATAATTTAAGAGCAAAACTTCCCTTTATCGAAACGGTTAAATTTAAAAGAATTTTGCCTGATACATTGAAAGTTTCGGTGAGCGACGCTGAAAAATATGCTTGCTATCAGTCGGGGGATAAATACTACACCGTAAGCGCTGAAGGTTGGGTTTTGGAGGAAACATCCGAACCGAGCGAGAACGTGTTTTTGATTATTTCAAAGGCGGCTGAATTAACCGTAGGTAAAGCAGTCCGGTATAAAAATGAAAACGAAAAGCAAAAAACAGAACAAATAATTGAATACTTAAACGCCCAAAAAATAAGTATTGATTATATAGATGTGTCTGACGATATAAATTTAGAAGCGGGTGTAGAGGGCAGATTTATTGCCGAATTCGGAACCGACAGTTATCTTGAAGCAAAAATAAAACACCTTAAATCCATGATCGAAACCATAGAAGAAGGTAAGTCGGGGCGGATTGTTTTAAGTATGTGGAATCCACAAAACAGGCAATGTACTTTTGTTCAAAATAACACAAATTGAAAAAATAACAAAATTGTAATAAAAAGTGTTGAAATTTATAAAGTTATGTGTTAATATAAATTAGTAACACTTGAGGAAATGAAATATATATACATAATAATACGGAGGAATTAAAATGCCATTTGAGTTTGCAGAAGAACAAAACAATGTTGTTCAAATTAAAGTTGTAGGTGTCGGCGGAGGCGGAGGAAACGCTGTTAACCGCATGGTGGACGCCGGTGTTAAAGGTGTAGAATTTGTTGCTATCAATACCGATAAAGCAGCATTACTTAAATCAAAAGCAGATGTTAAATTACAGATAGGTGATAAAACTACCGCAGGTATGGGCGCAGGCGGAAACCCCAATAACGGACATGCCGCAGCAGAAGAATCACGTGATGAAATTGCCGCTTCTATTCGTGAAGCAGATATGATTTTCATTACAGCAGGTATGGGCGGCGGAACAGGTACAGGTGCTGCACCCGTTGTTGCTTCTATTGCTAAAGAACTGGGTATTCTTACGGTTGGTATTGTTACCAAGCCCTTCGCTTTTGAAGGCAAAAAACGTATGACCCAAGCCGAAGCAGGCATTGCCGCATTGCGTGAACAGGTGGACAGTCTTGTGGTTATTCCTAACGAACGTCTCAAATTCGTAAGCCAGGAAAAAATCACCTTCAAAAATGCGTTTGACATTGCGGACGATGTTCTCCGTCAAGGCGTTCAAAGCATTTCCGAACTTATCAATGTTACCGCACTTGTTAACCTTGACTTTGCCGATGTTAAATCAATTATGGCAGATGCAGGTTATGCACATATGGGTGTTGGTATTGCTACCGGCCGTGACAAGGCAGAGCAAGCAGCACGTGCCGCTATTTCAAGTCCCCTTATCGAAACCTCTATGGATAATGCACGCGGCGTAATCATCAGCATTACCGGTTCTGTTGATATCGGACTTGAAGAAGTTGAACTTGCTTCTTCTATCATTTCCGAAATGGCTCATCCCGATGCAACCATTATTTGGGGTGCTCAACTTGATGAATCTATTGAAGATACCATCCGTGTAACCGTTGTTGCTACCGGTCTCGGTGATGATAAGAAAGAAGAAAAGTCGGATGTTTTAGATGCTCTTATGAAAAACAGCAACGATGACGAAGCATACGACGATGTTATGAGTTTCTTCAACAACTAAATTTCGCAAATTATACAGTCTTGCTCTTAAACGGGGCAGGACTGTTTTCTATACTTTGCCGTTTATTTTTGCGGTAAGTGGTTAACGGAGTGAATAAAATGAATGAAATTAGGAATACAGCGGCAAGGGAACTTATTGCCCGCAAAAGCGAAATTATGGAGCAAACCCGCCCCTTTGCTGAACTTATGATGCGTTATAAATGCGCTATGCTTGAAGTAAAAACAAAGTTTGACGTCCTTAATACCCAACTTTCGCTTGAAAACGACCGCAATCCGTTCGAGTCGATAAACTGCCGAATTAAAACCGTTGCCAGCATCATCGAAAAACTCAACCGCAAGGGTTTTGAACTGAGTCCCGAAAGTATTGAAAAAAATCTTAACGATGTTGCGGGTATAAGAGTCATTTGTTCTTTTATTGAAGATATATATTTATTGGCTGACCGACTTTGCTCTCAAGACGATATTCGCCTTATTGAGCGTAAAGATTATATAAAAAATCCAAAGCCAAACGGTTACAGAAGTTTGCACTTGATAGTGGAAATTCCTATATTTTTAATGGACGAAAAGAAATTTATGCGGGTTGAAGTACAGTTTCGCACTATTGCAATGGATTTTTGGGCAAGTCTTGAACACAAACTTAAATACAAAAAGAATATAGAAACCGATCTCCAAGAAATTTCTGCCGAACTTAAAACCTGTGCCGAAGAAATAAGCCGCCTTGATAATAAAATGCAGGAAATACACAACAAAATCAATAAAAATGCCGAACAGACAAACTGACTTTAAATTTTAACACTGTTTGGGACAAAAAATCAAAAAAACACTTGACTTTTTAAGCGGCTTTTAGTATAATATACAAGTCGCTTATGACACGCTGCTATGGCTCAGGAGGTAGAGTGCATCCTTGGTAAGGATGAGGTCACCAGTTCGACTCTGGTTAGCAGCTCCAAATAACTCTCGTTCTTCGGAACGAGAGTTTTTTATCCAAGCCGACAGGCTTGGTATATCATCAGCCCAAAAGGGCTGTATATCATTGCCGAAGGCGTATATCATCACACGAAGTGTGCATTTCTGTCGGCTTGATGATATACAACTTCTTTTGAAGTTGAGGATATGCAATTCCTGCGGAATTGATTATATACAACGGCAAGCCGTTGATTTTATTGCCGCTTTTATGCTATAATGCATATCGAAAGGAAGGAATTTATGGATACTATTAGAATTTTACTTTCAGGTAAAACCAATTTGCAATATTATATTGACGCCGTAAACGGTGTTGGTGCAGAAGCTGATGCAAAATATCTTCCTTGTATTGACACAAGTTATGACGGACTTATTCTTTGTGGAGGAAATGATATCGAACCAAGCAGATATAATGAGGCTGTTGATGGTGCGATAGAGATCGATAGAGATAGGGACCAAGTGGAACTTGATTTACTAAAAGCATATATAGACGCCGGCAAGCCCGTTATGGGAATTTGCAGAGGCTTTCAGTTGATTAATATATTCTTTGGCGGTTCGCTGTATCAGGATTTGCCGGAAGCGTCTTTACATACAAATAAAACAGATTATTATACAACACATTTCGTTAAGGCAACGAAAAACAGTATTATTGGAAAAATTTACGGAACATCTTTCTCTGTAAACAGTGCGCATCATCAAGCGGTTAAGGTTTTGGGCAACGGATTAGATGCGGCGGCGTTTTGGAAAGACAAATATGTTGAAGCGTATGAGCATAAGTCTTTGCCGATTTTCGGTGTGCAATGGCATCCTGAAAGAATGTGTTTTGGACAAAAAAGAGATGACACTGTTGACGGAGCAGAACTTTTTAAAAAATTTATAGCAATGTGCAAGAAGTAAAGCAATACTGTAGTTTTCAGAGCCCTTTAATTCGTGTCACTAAGTTCAAACTACCCAAAAAATCGACAAATCTTGAGGTAGATTTGTCGATTTTTTTACAACGAGTTTTTTATATAAAGGAGCTAACAGGCGATGTTGTTTGAAAATGGAGATAGAATTGTATTTGCAGGAGATTCGGTAACGGATATGGGAAGTGCAAATCCTGTTGGCGAGGGGCTTTTTGAAAGCCTCGGAAATGGATATGTTAGAGAGATTGAAAATCTACTGACCGCTTGGTATCTCGAACTTAATATTCGCGTAACAAATAGTGGAATTAGCGGTAACACAAGTCGTGACCTTGCGGCGAGATTCGACAGAGATGTTGTTGATTTAAAGCCCGACTGGGTATCTATATGTATCGGTATCAATGACGTATGGCGCCAATTTGATGTCCCGGCAATTTCTGAGGCTGCAGTGATGCCTCAAGAATATGAATCAAATATGGAAGAGATGATATTAAAAATTTAGGATAATGTAAAGGGAATTTTTATTATTTCGCCATATTATATTGAAGCGAACAAAGAGGATTATATGCGTAAGCGAATGGACGAATATGTAGAAATATGCAAAAAACTTGCAAAGAAGTATTCACTATATTTTGTGGATTTTCAAAAAACATTTGAAGATTTCTGTAAAATCCAACATTCTTCCAAATTAGCATGGGATAGAGTACATCCTAACAGAATGGGAGCAATGCTTCAAGCAAAAGAGTTTGTGAAGCATATTGACTTTGATTTTAACAGATAACTTTTTATTATAGCATACCCATGGGATACAGGTGAAGGTTCTCTGTGTTAAAATTGATTCAATATAGTAGAGAATCTTGACTTTTCAGGCACATTTTATTCGTGCCATTAAGTTCAAACTTCCCAGAAAAAGAAAGACACGATTGAAAAATCGTCTCTTTTCTTTTTCAATGAAGCGTTCCCTTCGGGAACATGAAGACGCTCACGCTAATGAAGCAGCCTTCGGCTATGAAGAGTGCCTTCGGCACATTAAGGAACGCTTCGCTTCATGCGAGCGCAAGCGAGTGCTTCACTTAATCCCTTGACTCCCCACCACTAATTTGATATAATAAACGAGCAAATTCACCTTTACTAATGAGGACTGAGATTAAATGAAAATACTTGGAAGTGATTTCGACGGAACACTTAATCATAATGGTATTGATGACGCAAAAAGACAGGCTATTGGCAGATGGCGCTCAGAAGGAAATATTTTTGCGATTGTCAGTGGCAGAAGTATTGATGATCTCTTGAGAATATATAATGGAAACTCGTTTGAATGTGATTATCTAATTGGTAGCAATGGAGCCGTTATTGCGAAGGTAGACGGTACGGTCATTTATTCAATTCAATGTGACGGCAGTATAGCAGCTCCTCTTTTGAATCATCTTTTAAAAAACGGATGTTCATGTGCATATGTGACCACAAATTTTGCGTGTGAAATATATGCTGACAAAGGCGACTGCGATAGAAATGGCAAATACACTTTTGATACTCTGCCCGAAATTTCTTATTTCAACCAAATCAGCGCAAAATGTTCTGATAACAAAACAGCTGAGGAGATAACCGAATCTGTTAGAGAGTGCTTTGGTGATGCACTTAATCCCTTGAAAAACGGTGCATTTGTTGATATAGTTAGGGCGGACATAAATAAAGCTAATGGCCTGTACATTCTAATGAATTTGCTGGGTGCAAAATACGAAGATGTTACTGTTGTCGGCGACAATGTTAATGATAAAGATATGATAGAGGAATTCAACTCGTATGCAATGGAAAACGGCGTCGATACGATTAAAAAACTTGCTGATCATATTACACCCGGCGTTGCTGAATTGATTGAAAAAGAACTATCCGGCAATAAGTAAAGAAAACCCTCGGTTTTTGACCAGTTCTTTTTCGTTTGTATGAATCATTCATTATTCATTAAGCGAGAACGGATTTTCAAATGAATAATGAAAATGTAAGGCGCTTACGCTGATGAATAATGAATAATTTGGCTTTCGCCTCGCAGTTTGCCCTCATACACGATACCAACCACAAAATCATCCTCAATTTGCAATGGCACAACTGTCGATTGTAAAAAATACAACCGTGGATTTGTTGACGATTGAAAATTGATAATGTATAATATTTGCATATTGTTTTGGAGGTAAATAATTATGACCTTAGGAAATTCAATAAATAAACTCAGAACAAATGCACATATGTCTCAGGAGCAGTTTGCCGATTTATTTAGTGTCTCACAGCAGTCGGTTCAAAAATGGGAAACAGATGCGGCAACACCTGAGCTCAGCAAACTTGTGAGCATTGCAAAATATTTCGGCGTGTCATTAGATGCGCTTATATTAGGTAACGATAACAGAATTGTAGAGGAGCTTAAAAGCACGAAGGAAATTAAGCCTCAGTATCAGAATATAGAAGACGATGTATTCTATTCATCCAATATTCTAAACGAATATCAACAGTCTATAGAAGAAGGCTTGGATATTGAGCAATACAGCAACCTTTTTAAAGCAGTTTCGCAGCTGCCGAAAAATGAAATCAAAAAGAAAATGGGAGATATTTTATTTTCGGTAATATCAGGTGCAAAACAAAAAAAGGATTATAAATATACCGAACCGTCGGACCTTGATTCCATAAAGGAATTGCGTGCGCCTTACAGTTATAATTGCTCAGGGATAAAAAATACCGAGAAAAAAATAAGGGCGCTTGGTTTGGAAGAATTTGCGGCTGTATGCTCGGAAAGCCAATCGAAGGTATCAAGACAGATGAGCTTATTCCGTTTTTGAAAGAAACCGATAACTATCCGATGCACAGATATATTTACAAAAGCGAGTTAAGCAATGAAATTTTAAGCAAATATAAATATCCTTTTGCTTCAAGAGCATATGCCGATGAAATAGACGGAATGCCTATTGATGACGATACAAATTATACGGTACTCGCACAGGAGTTAATTGAAAAATACGGAAAGGATTTTACACCTTACGATGTTTCAAGAGTATGGCTTGACTACCAGCCTAAAAGCGCCTACTGGACTGCTGAACGTGTGGCTTATTGTAATTTTATAAAAGGTTATGTTCCGCCTGAATCCGCAATATATAAAAACCCGTTCCGCGAATGGATCGGCGCTCAAATAAGAGCCGATTATTTCGGCTATATAAATCCCGGCAATCCTGAACTTGCGGCGGAAATGGCGTGGCGCGACGCTTCAATTTCGCATACTAAAAACGGAATTTACGGTGAAATGTTCGTTGCATCTATGCTTGCCGTGGCTGCTGAAACTGACAATTTTGAAGATATAATTAAGGGCGGTCTTGCCCAGATACCGTATACTTCAAGACTTTACGAAGCAGTTACGGAGGTTTTGAACGGATTTAAAAACGGCGTCAGCCAGAAAGAAACTTTTAATAATATTCACAAAAAATATGATGAATATACGGGGCACGGTTGGTGTCATACAATTTCAAATGCGATGATTGTAACGGCGGCTTTGCTATATGGCAATGGCGATTACGGCAAATCAATTTGTATGGCGGTAGAAACAGGCTTTGACACCGACTGCAACGGTGCGACTGTCGGTTCAATAATAGGCATGGCAAGGGGAATAGACAATATCACCGAGTATTGGACTAAACCTATAAACGATACCTTGCATACCTCAATATTCGGTGTCGGAACGGTTAAAATTTCCGACCGTGTGCAATTAACGCTTAAGCATATTAACATTTAGCTGACGAAAAATGAAAATATATAATCTTGGTTCTCTTAATATTGACTATGTTTATTCCGTGGAGCATTTTGTTACGGCAGGGGAAACCCTGCCGTCTGATGTTATGTGGGTTTTTCCGGGCGGAAAGGGATTAAATATTTTTATCCAATCCGAAGGATTGGTATGTAATCGCCGTCGGGCGTATGTAATCACGCGGAGCATGTATGGCATCACCGTAGGTGTATCTTCCTTCGGATTGATTACATACCACCTGCGGTTGATTACATACACGGCGTTGCCGTGATTACATACCGCAACAAGTTGCGGATTACATACAACATTTCGCGTTGATAATTTATACCACCTTCGGTATGATTTCAACAGAAAATGCTTGCATTCACACTGCTGATATGGTACAATGAATTTAAAAGGGAATCTTTAGATAGAACAGAGGAATCCCAAAACCACGGATTTTTATTATAGGAGTGATAAGTTTAAAAAAAATGATACCAACAGATGAACTTAATCAACGCATAAAGCTCAACTGCAACAGAATGTCGGAAAGCTATTATGACATTGATAATGTTTTTATAAAGGAATCTAGTATAATGAAGAATGAAAAAATCATGATATTTGGGGATAGTTATTCGACCTTCGAAGGATATATTCCTGAGGAATATGCTGTATATTATCCAAGGGCTGATGTGTCGGACGTGTCAAAAACTTGGTGGTATATGCTTGCCAATGAAACTGCATCGGAAATTGTTTTGAACAATAGTTGGTCAGGATCTACAATTTGTAATACAGGATATAATGGAGACTGCTCAAAATCTTCTTCCTTTATATGCAGACTTACAAAACTTATTGATGAAGGTTTTTTCAGCAAAAACAAAATCGACAGAGTTTTTATTTTTGGTGCTACAAACGATTCATGGACAGGAAATACTGCGGGCAAATTGATTTTTGATAACTGGGCCGAGGATGATTTGAAATTGGTATTGCCGGGGATTAGTTATTTTATTAAAAAACTTCTTGAAGTAGTGCCACAAGAAAACATTTGCTTCATAGTAAATACAAACTTAAGGGAAGAGATTAGGGAAGGTATACTAAAAATTTGTGACCACTATAATGTTAATTATATAACTCTTTCCGATATCGAAAAGATTGAAGGTCATCCTACATATCAGGGAATGATTAGTATTAAAAATCAGGTTATTTCAAATTTGAATAGACCGTGTAATTGATTATAATAATTGAAAATAACAGTTTTCAGAGCCGTTCAATTCGTGTCATTAAGTTAAAACTACCCAAAAAGAAACACTTCCCAAAAAGGAAGTGTTTCTTTTTGGGTTTGCGTCCGAAAGGACACAACATCGTTTGCGAGTTTACTCGCAACATAATTTGACCGTTAGGTCAACATCACTGTCCGAATATGGACACAAAACGATGTTTGGAACCCTGTCTTTCCCGAACCGTCCCCTGTCTTGAAAGAAGATAATAAAAACCGTTTACGGTAATGATCCCGTAAACGGTTTTTATTATAAGTATATCACAAGAAGCTGTTGCGGTTTAAAACTTATAATTTTCAATAAATTCTTGCCATTCTTCTTCGGATAATTGCTCGTTTTCCTCTGAAATATGATACTGATTGTAAAGATTTTCGGTGATTTTTTTATACTGCTTTTTGGTTTTTATGTTTGCTCTTAACGCTAAAACCGAAAGCCATATTGCAAAAACCGCAATAAGTGCCAGCGGAACAGAGTGCCGCCAATAAAAACTGTATTTATAACCGAATAAACCCAAAGAGTCTTCCATAAGTTTTGCGTAAACCAAAACGGTTAATAGAGAGGGCAAAAGATTTAAGATTAAGGTTGCAATATTCGCCCATATTTTGTCTTTAAATCTTAAAACAAACAAAGAGGCAATAAAGCAAAATGTAGAGCAAATAACAATAATTATCGGTTTTTTAACACTATTAAAAGTATCCGTTCCGTAATAAACCATAAAGTTGGATAATACAAACAGGGCGTTAATAATAAAGGTATAAACCAAAAATATTATATAAAATACCTTGAGTGTTTTATATAGTTTACCGTCTGTTTTGGCATAAACAATGCCTCTTTTTTCTTCGACCTTTCTTACACGGTTTAGTATATTCTGTTGTAATTTCATAATCTTAACCTCTTATAACTTAACAAACCCGTAACTTTCAAGTATTTTAATGTAGTTTGAAAGCCGTTCGTATAGCGGTTCTGCCTTTTCGCCGAAATGTTCCTTCAACTGTTTGCCTAAATCGGTAATATCGGTTTCGCCGTCGATTAAAGGCCAAATAAAACTTCCGGTTTCGTCAAGGTGAATATAACTTATTTTCGGTTTTTTGAAAATCTTTTGCGCAATTCGGTTAAAAAATCCCTTGTTTTCTATTTCTAAAGTCACCTTGCCGTCCTTAATAGTCCAATTTATATCAGGGTTCTTTTTGGGCTTATTTTCAAGAAAATTTTTATTGTTTTTCATTAGATTTTTTCTTTTTACCAAAGGTAAATGAGAGGAGTGTAAGAATAATTACAGCGAATAACAATACACCGCCGATTTGTGAAACAACAGGGGAAATACCCAATTTTTCCGAAAGGTTTAATGCTTTGTCAATACCGAATACCGCAAGTAATGCCAAAAGAATACCTACAATACCTTCACCCGCAATCATACCCGAACAGAAAAGAATACCGTTGTTGACAATTTCCTTTTTGTTTTCCTTTTTGCCTGCGATTTTTTCAACAATAAGCCGTACAAGACCGCCCACCATAATGCAAGCGTTGAGTTGAACCGGCAAATAAACACCTATTGCAAAGGGAAGAACAGGAATACCGATAAGTTCAACAACCACGGCGATAAATACACCTATAAACACAAGTGTCCACGGAAGATTACCGCCCATAACACCCTCTACAATAAGTTTCATAAGGGTGGCTTGCGGAGCGGCAAGTTCGTCTGTGCCAAAGCCGTAAGCGGTGTTTAAAAGATATAATGTACCGCCTATTGCCAAAGCCGAAGCAATAACGCCAACCATTTCTCCGATTTGCTGTTTTTTAGGTGTAGCACCGAGTAAGAAACCTGTTTTAAGGTCTTGCGAAGTGTCACCCGCAATAGCGGCAATAATACAGATAATAGAGCCGATTGCAATGGCACTGCACATACCTTTAATACCGCTAAGTCCTGTAACCTTAAGCACAAGTGTTGCAACAAGTAAAGTGGCAATAGCCATACCCGAAACGGGGTTGTTACTGCTTCCTACAAGTCCTACCATTCTTGAAGAAACGGTTGCAAAGAAGAAACCGAAAACAACAATAATAGCAGCGCCCAAAAGCGAAACCGGAATAGCGGGGATTAACCAAATGAGAAGTGTTAAAACCGCAATGGCAATTACTATAAATACCATATTAAGGTCACGGGAAGTACGCTCGTCAGAGCCGACTTTTGAACTCCTTAAACTTTTAATAGCACCGCTGAAAGTTTTAACGATAATCGGAAGTGATTTAATAAGACTTATAATACCGCCGGCAGTTAACGCACCTGCACCGATGTAACGGATATAAGTTCCCCAAATAGCACCTGCACCGCCGTTTGCAAAAATTTCGCTTATAGGTGCAGTACCGGGGGCTAATACCATATCGCCGCCGAAAAGGACAATAAGCGGAATCATAACAAGCCAGCTGAGTACACCGCCGGCAAACATATAAGAGGAAATTTTAGGTCCGCAAATGTAACCCACACTCATAACTGCAGGATAAATTTGAGTGCCTATTTCGCCCGCAAAACCTTTAACACGAACCGAAACTTCGCCGGCTACTAATTTAAGACCGTCAATAATAAATTTAAAAAGTGCGGCAAAACCCATACCTGCAAATACGGTAGAGGCGTTTGCGCCGCCCTGTTCGCCCGCTAAAAGCACTTCGGCACAGGCGGTACCTTCAGGGTAGGGAAGAACGCCGTGTTCCTTTACAATAAGAGCGTTTCTGAGAGGTACCATAAACAGTACGCCCAAAAGACCGCCTATAAGGGCGATAAGGGTGATTTCTACAATGTCGGGAGCGGAAGTTTTACCTTCACTTGCCCAAATAAACAAAGCCGGCAATGTGAAAATAGTACCAGCCGCAAGCGATTCACCCGCAGAACCGATGGTTTGTACCATATTGTTTTCAAGAATAGAATTTCTGCGGAGTAAAATGCGTATTACTCCCATAGAAATAACCGCCGCAGGGATAGAAGCAGACACGGTCATACCTACACGAAGCCCTAAATACGCATTGGCAGCGCCGAAAACAATTGCCAATAAAACACCTATAACAATGGAAGTTACGGTAATTTCCGGCGTTATTTTTTCGGCCGCAACATAGGGTTTGAATTCGTTTTTGTTTTCCATAATTTCTCCAATCTTTTTTATTTTAATTTTTTTAATAAACTCAATAAAACGTTAAAAATCTTTTCGGTGCTTGGGATACTCAACCGTTCTTCGGTTGTGTGCGCACCGAGTATTGTAGGTCCTATAGCAATACAGTCAAGCCCTCGAATAGCGGAAGAAAATACCGCACATTCAAGTCCTGCGTGGATTGCCTCTACCGAAACTTGCCTGCCGGTCAATTCAAAGTAAGTATCACAGTAAAGTTTTCTTAAATCGGAATTTTCTTTAAATTCCCAAGTGGGATATTTTCCGCCCAACGTTGTTTTACAGTTAAACCGTTCAAAAAAGCCGTAAAGTTTTTCTTCCAAAAAGTCTAAAGCGGACTGTTTGTTGCTTCTTAATGCAAATTGCAGGGAAATACCGTCTTCGTGAGTATCTAAAACACCTAAATTAAGCGAAGTTTCCACTAAATTTTCAATTTCGGCGCTCATTTCCATAATACCGTTAGGGCAGGTAAGCAAAACCGAAATTATATCATTTTTCGTATTTTCGGATAACGTTTTTAACTCTTTTTCTTCGCCTATAACGATTTCTGGGGAAAAATCGGGTTCTCCGGCTGATATTTCACTTTTTATAAGTTGCAAATATTTTTGTGCTTCGGTTTCAAAGTTTTTAGGATTATTTGTGCAAAGTTTAAGGGTGCAACAGTTGGGTATGGCATTGGACTTGTCCCCGCCGTTTAACGAAATAATGTCGAACTGGCATTGATTTTTCATATGATTTAAAAATCTGCCGGCAAGAATGTTGGCGTTATGACGGTTTTTATCAATCTCAATACCCGAATGACCGCCTTTAAGTCCCTTTAAAATAACCGTAATTTCGGTTGAAGTAACGGTAGTGTAAGCAGTGGGAATTTGCACCGAAAAATCACTTCCGCCGGCACAGGAAACGGTTAAGGTATTCTCATCTTCAGAGTCAATATTTATCATTCGTTTGGCTCTTAAAAGTGAAGTATCAAGCGCCTTTGCACCAACCATTCCGATTTCTTCATCGGTAGTGAAAACCGCCTCAATCGAAGGGGTGACAAGTCGGTCATCTTCAAGAATTGCAAGTATCATAGCAACGGCAATTCCGTTATCCGCACCGAGCGTTGTGTGTTCGGCAGTTAAAAAACCGTCCTTTATAAAGGGTTTGATACCGTCTTTCAAAAAATCAATATTAAACCCTGCATCACTCTGGCAAACCATATCAAGGTGACCTTGTAGAATAACGGCGTCAAAGGGATAATTCTTTGTGGGTTTGTAAATTATAACATTGTCAGCATTGTCACGTTTATATTCTAAATTATGTTGCTTTGCAAATTCCACGCAAAAATCGGCAATACCGTTCATATTGCCCGAACCGTGCGGAATAGAGCAAAGTTTGTTAAAATAATAAAATACCCTTTCGGTATCTAATTTATTGCAAGCCATTCGGTGTCCTCCAAAGTAAACAACAACTTACGGTCATTTTACCACAAAAAAGCGTTTATATCAAGCAAAATAATTTGTGTTGGTAATATTTGAAATTTTAAGACCGAAAAGCATAATCGAAATTTGCCGAGTTTTGCATATTTTTGCTTGA
Source organism: Acutalibacteraceae bacterium (assembly GCA_036310925.1). Classification (GTDB taxonomy): domain Bacteria; phylum Bacillota; class Clostridia; order Oscillospirales; family Acutalibacteraceae; genus UBA737. The sequence goes on along the minus strand of JAXJQX010000001.1, from coordinate 98,997 downwards.
AAACGGTATAATTTCGGTAAATTTTCAAGTTTTTAAAAAAATACTTTACTTTTAATGTGAGGTGTGATATAATCATACGGCAACCGTATACTATGCTTTGGGTGTCTGCCCTTTGGGAGTTCACTGTGACCTATTGCTTGGTTTACGGAATGTGGTTTAAACTATTTTAAAGGAGTGAAAACAATGACAAAGGAATTAAAGCAACAGATTATGACCGAATACGCTGTTCACGAAGGTGATACAGGTTCGCCGGAAGTTCAAATTGCTCTTCTTACCACAAGAATCAACGAACTCAACGCTCACCTTAAAAACCACCCGAAGGATAAGCATTCTTACCGTGGTCTTCTTAAAATGGTCGGTCACAGAAGAAACCTTTTGGCTTACCTTATGAAGAATGATATTGAAAGATACCGTTCAATCGTTAAGCGTTTAGGTCTTCGTAAGTAATTTGTTTAAAAAGGCAGGTCGCAAAACAGCGGTCTGCCTTATTGCCATTTTTAAAACTTAAATTTTAAAAGGGATTTTTGCGGTTTAGCGGTAAATCGAGTGTATAGTTTTTACTGTATATTGGATTTATTGCTAACCGAAAATCTCGAAAAAGAAAAGGAGATTGAAAAATGTTTGAAAATTACAAAGTTTATGAAACAACATTAGCCGGCAGACCCTTAAAACTTGAAACCGGTATGATGGCAGGGCTTGCAAATGCCGCCGTTATGGCATCTTACGGTGAAACAAGTGTACTTTGTACCGTTACTGCTTCGGCTAAACCCCGTGAAGGTGTGGATTTCTTCCCCCTTTCTGTAGACTATGAAGAAAAAATGTACTCGGTTGGCCGTTTCCCCGGCTCTTTTACCCGTCGTGAGGGCAAAGCAACCGATAAAGCCGTTTTGGCTTCCCGTTGCATTGACCGTCCTATCCGTCCTTTGTTCCCCAAAGATATGCGTAATGACTGTTCGGTTGTTGCTACAGTTATGTCGGTAGATCCTGACTGTTCACCCGAAGTTTGTGCCGCTATCGGTGTATCTTGCGCTATTGCAATTTCGGATATTCCGTGGGCAGGTCCTATTTCAAGCGTAAATGTTGGTCTTGTTGACGGTGAGATTGTTATTAACCCCACATTGGAACAGCGTGCTAAAACCGACCTTAACTTAACCGTTTCTTCCACCGAAGATTTGGTTGCAATGATTGAGGCAGGCGGTAACGAAATTCCCGACGATTTAATGTTCGACTGCATTATGGCAGGTCACGAAGTTAATAAAGAGATTGTTAAATTCATTAACGGTATTGTTGCCGAAATCGGTAAACCCAAGTTTGAATTCAAGTCAAACAACCCCGACCCCGAAATTTTTGCCGAAATGGAAGCATTCTGTATAGAGGACGTTAAAAAAGCACTTGATACCGATGATAAACTCGTTCGTGACGCCGCTTTACTTCCCATAAGCAATGCTTTGCACGAAAAATATGACGCTCAGTTTGAGGGCGAAGAAGCAAAGATTGACGAAATTTTGTACCTTATTCAAAAACACGTTGTAAGAAGTTGGCTTAAAGACGAAAAGAAACGTGTTGACGGACGCGGTATTGACGAAATCCGCCCTTTGAACGCACAGGTTGACCTGCTCCCTCGTGTTCACGGTTCGGGTATGTTTACACGCGGACAAACCCAGGTTTTGTCCATTGCAACATTAGCACCTGTAAGCGAAGCACAAAAACTTGACGGTCTTGACGAAGAAGTTTCCAAAAGATATATTCACCACTACAATTTCCCGTCCTATTCGGTTGGCGAAACCAAACCTTCAAGAGGACCGGGAAGACGTGAAATAGGTCACGGCGCTTTGGCAGAAAAAGCACTTGTTCCGGTTATTCCGTCGGTTGAGGAGTTCCCTTATGCTATCCGTGTAGTAAGTGAAGTGCTTTCCTCTAACGGCTCTACTTCGCAGGGTTCTATCTGCGGTTCTACTTTGGCACTTATGGCTGCCGGTGTTCCGATAAAAGCCCCCGTTGCAGGTATTTCCTGCGGTCTTATTACCGGGGAAGACGGTGTCTACGGTGACTTTATGACAATGGTAGACATTCAAGGTCTTGAAGATTTCTACGGCGATATGGACTTTAAGGTTGCAGGTACTCACAAGGGTATTACCGCTATTCAAATGGACTTAAAGGTTCACGGTTTAACCCCCGCAATTATTAAAGAAGCATTTGCAAAAACCAACAAAGCAAGAAAGTATATTCTTGACGAAGTTATGCTTAAATGTATTCCCGAATCCCGTCCCGAGCTTTCTAAATATGCACCCAAAATGCTTACTACCGCAATAAATCCCGAAAAAATCGGTGATGTTATCGGTAAGCAGGGTAAGGTTATTCAGTCAATCCAAGAACAGTGCGACTGTACTATCAACATTGAAGAGGACGGCAGAGTTTACGTTTCGGGACTTGACACCGAAAAAGCAAAACAGGCAATTTCTATTATTGAACTTATTGCTAACGACCCCGAAATCGGCGGTATTTACAGCGGTAAAGTTACCCGTCTTATGACCTTTGGTGCTTTTGTTGAAATTGCACCCGGTAAAGAGGGACTTGTTCACATTTCCAAACTTGACGTTAAACGTGTTGAAAAGGTTGAAGATGTTGTAAACGTAGGCGACCAAGTTATTGTAAAGGTTACCGAAATTGACGACCAGGGCAGAATTAACCTTTCACGCAGAGATGCGTTGGTAGAAATTAACGGTGCCGTTGTAGAGGACGATGCCGACGAGGAAAACGAACGCAAACCGAAACGTGATAATAACCGCAGAGGTTTTAAAAAGCGTGATAACTAACAAAAAAGCACCCGAAAGGGTGCTTTTTTATAATAAATAAAGGATTAAGAATAATAGATTTTGCGGTTTTAACCGTTTACTATGCTTTCGTAAACTTTGTCAAACTGTTCTTTTGCCTGTTCGGTTGTTTTGGTGTTTTCGGTAATTTTTTGGCGGGTGTTTTCAAGCGAACTTATTAGTTGGTTTACCTCTGCTACAAAATCGTCCGACGTTTTAACAATGCTTTCACGCAAGGAATTGAGCGATTCGTGTGCCTCGTCTATTGAAGTAAGATTTTTTTCTACTTCCATATCGGAAAGTTTGGCATTTTCTTTGGAATTTGCCATAATCGCCTGTGCGTTTGCTTGGGCTACCAAATAAAGTTTACCTATATTGTCCGAAAGGCGTTCGATTTCTTCGTATTTTTCGTTAAAGGCATTAAGTTTTTCTTCAACAATTTGCTTTTCACCCATAAGTTTTAGGTAATCTTCTTTAGAAAGTTTGAGTTCCTTTTCAAGTGAGTCTGCCTTTTCGTTTAAGATATCGGTTTTTTGAGCAAAGTTTTTATGCATTTTTTGAATGTAGTTTGTAACATCTTCGCAGTTAAAACCGAACAAACTCTTTCTAAATCCTACTGACATTTTTATCTTCCTTTATTTTGTAAATCTTTTTATCATAATATCATAATAAAAATTAAAAATCAAGTGCAACATTGGTTTGACTTTTAACGGCTTAAATAGTATTATATTGTAGTAAGAATTTTTTGGAGTTATAATAATGGATTTTTTAAATTTAAGACGTGAAGTAATAAAGAAATATTTCGGCAGAATGAATGACCGCCAATTTGAAGCGGTGACAACGGTTGAGGGACCTGTTTTGGTGCTTGCGGGTGCGGGCAGCGGTAAAACTACCGTGCTTGTAAACCGTATTCTTAATCTTGTTAAGTTCGGCAACGGCTATAACAGTACCTTTGTTCCGACTTTTACCGAAAGTGAAATTAAAGCGGGGGAAGATTTTTTAAACGGTGTTACCGATTATGTACCTGACGGAATTTTCGGTGTAAACGAAGTTAAACCCTGGAACATACTGGCAATTACCTTTACCAACAAAGCCGCAAGCGAACTTAAAGAGCGTATTGCCGCAAAATTAGGGGAGGACGCTAACGATATTTGGGCAGGTACTTTCCATTCGGTTTGCGGTAAAATACTCCGCCGTAATGCGGAACTTTTGGGTTTTTCTTCGCATTTTACCATTTACGATACCGACGACCAACGGCGGCTTATGAAAGAAATAATGAAGCAAAACGATATTGACGATAAGTTTGTACCGCATAAATATGTTTTGGCGGAAATTTCTTCTTTGAAAGATAAACTTATAACACCGGAGGAATATCTGGCACAGGCAGGAGCAGATTACCGCAAAAAAACCGTAGCGCAACTTTATAAAATTTACCAAACACGGCTTTTAAATGCCGACGCTATGGACTTTGACGATATGATTGTAAACACCGTTCGTTTGTTAGAACGCAATTCGGACGTTTTGGAGTATTACCAAAACAAGTTCCGTTATGTTTGTGTAGACGAATATCAGGACACTAACTATGCACAGTATGTCCTTGTAAGTTTGCTTGCAGGGGGCAGAAACAATATTTGTGTTGTTGGGGACGATGACCAAAGTATCTACCGTTTTCGGGGTGCTACTATTGAGAATATTTTAAATTTTGAGGACGAGTACAAAGGTGCTAAAACAATACGGCTTGAGCAAAACTACCGTTCAACTTCTAATATTCTTAATGCCGCAAACAAGGTTATAAGCAACAACAGGGGAAGAAAAGGCAAAACCCTTTGGACCGATAACGGCGAAGGTGAAAAAATTTCCCTGCATACCGCATACGACGAACGTGATGAGGCGAGATTTGTAGCCGAAGTCATTTTGGATTACGTTAAAGGCGGCGGAAAATTTTCCGACAATGCGGTGCTTTACCGAATGAATGCACAGTCTAACGCAATGGAAAATGTTTTTGCAAGAAGCGGTATTGCTTATAAAATCATAGGCGGTACAAGGTTCTATGACCGCAAAGAAATTAAGGATGTTTTGGCATATTTGCATTTAATTAACAACACTAAAGATGATATACGGCTTAAAAGAATTATTAACGAGCCAAAGCGTTCCATAGGAGATACAACCGTAAACCACGCCGCCGAAATAGCAGGGGAATTGGGCGTTTCGATTTATGATGTATTAAAACGTGCGGACGAATTTGCCGCCCTTTCACGTGCTCAAATTAAAATAAACGGCTTTTGCGGTATTATTGATGAACTTTGTGATATTGCCGAAGAAGTTTCAATAACCGAACTTTTTGAAAAGGTTTTGGAACTTACGGGTTATAAATCTATGTTGGAAAGAGAAGGCGAAGAGGGACTTGAACGCCTGCAAAACGTTAAGGAATTGGCATCTAACATTACCCAGTACGAACTTGAAAACGACACCCCTACGCTTTCAAACTTTTTGGAAGAAATTGCCCTTATTAACGATATTGATTCGCTTGACGGCGAAAGCGACCGTGTTGTTTTAATGACAATCCATTCGGCTAAAGGGCTTGAATTTAACAATGTTTATCTTGTGGGTATGGAGGAAGGTATTTTCCCGGGAAATCAGTCAATTTACGGCGGTCAGGCGGAGATAGAGGAAGAACGCCGTTTGGCTTATGTTGCAATTACCCGTGCCAAGAAAAAACTAACCGTTACAAATACTCAAAGCCGTATGCTTTTCGGCAGTACTACACGTAATATGCCGTCCCGTTTTTTAAAGGAAATACCGTTAGAACTCTGTGAAAGTTCCGGCATTGTTCCAAAACAAGCCGAAGTCAGAACCTTTGCAAGCAGTTTTACACCTTCTAAAAAGTCGGCAACTTCTTCGTTTGTTACAAAAGCAAAACCCACAGCGCCGTCTGTAAGTTACGGTATAGGTCAAAAGGTTTTACACAAAACTTTCGGCGAGGGTATGATTCTTTCGGTTACACCGATGGGTAACGACACCTTGCTTGAAATTGCCTTTGACACCGTTGGCACTAAAAAAATTATGGCGGGATTTGCAAAATTAACAATTCTTTAATCAATTGATGTAACACGCACTATATAATGGTATAAAAATGGGGGAATGTTTATGACAGTAGCAAGTTCCGCAATTAAAAAAACCGCAAAAGAATCACTAAAAAACAACTGTATCAATGCGGTTGCGGTTTCTTCTGTAATTTTGTTTTGTTATTTAATAATCTATTGTATCGCCTCGTCATTTTATTGGGTTGGCGGCGATGTATTAACAAATATAATATTTTACCTTTTAAACTTTTTAATGTTTGCACCGGTGCTTTTCGGCGGTGTAAGGTATTTTTGGCGTATGCTTTGCGGTGTTTCGGATTCTCCGCTTGCGGTATTTTACACCTTTACAAGCAAGCAAAATTATTTAAAGGTATTAAAATTAACCGCTTATTTAACGCTTAAAACCGTGTTTTACGGTGTTTTAATGCTTATTCCTTATTTTGCGGTAACGGTTATTTCCAGCGCAAAAGTTTACGAATTTTTAGGGTTTACAATTCCGCTTTGGAGTGCAAATTTATCAAATATTGCGGTATTTTTAAAATCTATTGCACTAATAGGTACGTTTTTTCTAATGCTTAAGTACTATTTATCACCTATGCTTTTAGCGGCGGACGAGGGAATGGACGTAAACGAAGCGGTGCATATGTCGGTAGTGATTTCTAAAAATACGGTACTGGATTTTATCTATTTGTTATTCAGTATGTTGGGTTGGGTTTTATTGTCCTTTTTGTTTATTCCGTTAATATACACTATTCCGCTTTTTATTACGGTGTATCTAACACATTCAAGTATTGCCGTAAGCGAATATAACGAGCATATAAAAAGAGTAAACAGCGAAAATTTTCCTACTTTTATGGCGGGAATTTAAGGTGGTTTTATGAAATATATTTTAGCATCGGCTTCGCCGAGAAGAAAAGAACTTTTTTCAAAAATTGTGGACGAATTTGAAATTTGCCCGTCTAATATACCCGAAACCGTGCCCGACGGTTTGCAAGCCGAAAAACAGCCCGAATATTTGGCAAAAATTAAGGCAGAAGACATTGCAAAAAAATACCCCGAAGACATAGTAGTGGGAGCGGATACTTCGGTAATTTTGGGTGATGAAATTTTAGGAAAACCGAAGGACCGTAAAGACGCTAAACGTATGTTAAATGCTCTTTCGGGTAAAACGCATAAGGTAATTACGGGTTGTGCGGTTGTAAAAAACGGGGTAACAGAAAGTTTTTCGGTTACAACCGAAGTTACCTTCCACATACTCGATAAAGATGATGTAGAGGAATATTTGGATACCGATGAACCCTATGATAAAGCAGGAAGTTACGGTATTCAAGGTCTTGCTATGATTTTTGTGAAAGAAATAAACGGCGACTATTACAATGTAGTGGGACTTCCTATCAATCATTTAAAAGATTATTTAACTTGACGGTGGGTTTATGGAAATAAACAAAATCGCAACAATTAAAACCGATTTTAGGGGTAAGTTCGGTATTCCCCGTCAAAGCGGACTTATTAAAACCGCAGGAAAGATTATTTTTGAAGAAAAATACAGGGATTCTTCCGCTTTAAGGGGACTGGAGGGTTTTACCCATTTGTGGCTGATTTGGGAGTTTTCGGACAATAAGAACACCGATTGGTCTCCCACCGTCCGTCCTCCTCGGTTAGGCGGTAATAAAAGGGTAGGGGTGTTTGCAACCCGTTCACCCTACCGTCCTAACCGTTTGGGACTTTCAAGTGTAAAGATTGAAAAAATCTATGACGATGGCGAAAACGGAACTGTTATTGAAGTTTCGGGGGCAGATTTAATGAATAATACCCCGATTTATGATATTAAACCCTATATACCGTATACCGACTGCCATATTGACGCCGCCGGCGGTTTTTCGGAAGATGTTTTTTTCGATGATTTAGAAGTTTTTATACCGGACGATATAGCGAAAAATTTACCGCAAAATGACCTTAACGATATTGCCGAAATACTTAAAAGCGACCCAAGACCGCATTACCATAACGACCAAAACAGGGTGTACGCTTTTGAATATTCAAAATATCATATAGAATTTAAAGTAAACGGTAAAAAATTATATATAATATGTATAAATACTATTGATTTTTAAATTATAATATGATAAAATATTAACAAAATTTGAAGTTACAGGGTGATGAAATGTATAAGATTCTATCCAAAAAAAGTTTAAACCCAACCGTTACCCAAATGGAAATTGAAGCTCCGCTTGTAGCCCGAAAGGCAAAAGCAGGGCAATTCATTATTTTGCGTGTGGACGAAGAGGGCGAACGTATGCCTTTAACCGTTGCGGGTTATGACCGTGAAAAGGGCAGTGTGCGCATTATTTTTCAGGTTGTAGGTGCTACAACCGAAAAACTAAACCACAAGAATGAGGGTGAATACATAAGCGACTTTGTAGGTCCTTTGGGCAGACCTACCGAAACCGAAAACCTTAAAAAGGTTTGTATTGTCGGCGGCGGTGTTGGTTGCGCTATTGCTTTGCCGGTAGCACAGCAGTTACACGCTCAAGGTTGCGAAGTTCACTCAATAATCGGTTTTAGAAACAAAGACTTGGTAATTTTGGAGGACGAATTTAAAGCCGCTTCCAAAACTTTGAAAATTATGACCGACGACGGTTCATACGGCACAAAAGGCGTTGTTACCGAACCGCTTAAAGCGGCGCTTGAATCGGGCGAGGAATTTGACGAAGTTATCACAATAGGACCGCTTATTATGATGAAGTTCGTAGTAGCAACCACAAAGCCGTTCGGTGTTAAAACCACAGTTTCTATGAACCCCGTTATGATAGACGGAACAGGAATGTGCGGCGGTTGCCGTTTGACGGTTGACGGTAAGGTTAAATTTGCCTGTGTTGACGGTCCCGATTTTGACGGTTTCCTTGTTGATTTTGACGAGGCAATGAACCGCAACAGCGCATACCGTAACTTCGAACGTCACGCTTATGAAGATACTTGTAATTTGTTTAATAAGGGAGTGTAATAATGGCAGCAAATATGAGTCTTAAAAAGAATGAAATGCCTACACAGCCGGCGGATGTGCGTTCTGCAAATTTCAATGAAGTGGCTTTAGGTTATACTGCCGAAGTTGCGGTAAACGAGGCAGAACGTTGCCTTAACTGTAAACATATGCCTTGCGTATCGGGTTGTCCTGTTAATATTCATATTCCGGATTTTATCAGTAAAATAAAGGAATCTGATTTTGAGGGTGCATACGGCGTAATTGCACAGTCTTCAAGTTTGCCTGCCGTTTGCGGCCGTGTTTGTCCGCAGGAAACCCAGTGTGAATCCAAGTGTGTTAGGGGTATTAAAGGCGAACCGGTTGCTATTGGCCGTCTTGAAAGATTTGTAGCCGACTGGCACAACCAAAACCAAAAAGATGCACCGGAAAAACCGCAAAGCAACGGTCACAAAGTTGCCGTTATCGGTTCGGGTCCTTCGGGTCTTACCTGTGCGGGTGACTTGGCTAAAAAAGGTTACAGCGTAACCATTTTTGAAGCGTTCCATTTGTCGGGAGGTGTTTTGGTTTACGGTATTCCGGAATTCCGTTTGCCTAAAAAAATAGTTGAAAAGGAAGTTAATAACCTTAAAGAATTGGGTGTGGATGTTGTTACCAATGTTGTAATCGGTAAAACTATCACTATTGACGAACTTTTTGAAATGGGATATGAATCGGTATTTATCGGTTCGGGTGCGGGACTGCCAAGATTTATGGGTATCCCCGGTGAAGCGCTTAACGGCGTTTATTCCGCTAACGAATTTTTAACAAGAAATAACCTAATGAAAGCATACCGTGAAGACAGCGCAACCCCCGTTATGCATGCTAAAAAGGCAGTTGTATTCGGCGGCGGTAACGTTGCAATGGATGCGGCACGTACCGCTAAACGTTTGGGTGCGGATGTAACAATAGTTTACCGCCGTACCGAAAAAGAACTTCCTGCTCGCCGTGAAGAAGTTGAACACGCAATGGAAGAGGGTATTAACTTTAAATTCCTTGCTAATCCGCTTGAAATTAAGGGCGAAAACGGTTGGGTTAAACAGATTGTTTGCCAGGAAATGAAGTTGAGCGAACCCGACGAATCAGGCAGAGCAAGACCTATTCCGATAGAGGGAAGCACAACGGTTATTGATGCCGATTCGGTTATTGTTTCAATCGGTACTTCACCTAATCCGCTTATTAAGGATACCACAAAGGGACTTGAAGTTAATAAGTGGGGTTGCATTGTAGTAGACGAAGAAACCGGAAAAACATCACGTGAAGGTGTTTATGCCGGCGGTGACGCTGTTACAGGTGCGGCAACTGTTATTTTGGCAATGGGTGCAGGTAAAACCGCCGCCAAAGCCATTGATGAATATATTATGAGCAAATAATTTCAGTGCGGCAGGCAACTGCCGCATTTTTATGTCAATATTTGACTATGTAAAAATAATGTGTTATAATTCTTAAAAAACAAAAAAGAGGAATTATTTTGGAAAACAAAAAGGATTTTAAAAATACTTTAAAAATACTGCTTTTAAGTGTCTTAATCGGTCTTTCGGGCGGTGTTTTGGGTACACTTTTTTCAAAATGTATAGCACTTGTTACCGGCGTTCGCAGTAATACCAGTTGGCTTATATATTTCTTGCCGATTGCCGGTTTTCTTATTGTATTTATTTACGATAAACTTAAGGTTACGGGTGTAGGAACAAATCAGGTAATTAAAAACTGTACGGGTGAAACCAAACTATCACCCCTTATAACCCCTGCAATTTTTGTTTGCTCGGCTATATCCCATCTTTTTGGTGCATCGGTAGGGCGTGAAGGTGCGGCATTGCAGTTAGGCGGCGGTTTAACTTCCCTCTTTGAACGCATATTTAAACTTGAAGATGAAGAAACCCAAATACTTACATATTGCGGTATGGCGGCTTTGTTTTCTGCCGTTTTCGGTACTCCCATTGCCGCATTTATATTTGCGCTTCAAATAGTTTTTGTGTGGAAAATTCGCTTTAAAGCCGTAGTTCCAACCTTTGTTTCTTCGCTTATTGCTTACTCTTTTGCGGTTTTGTTGGGTTCTCACCCCGAACGTTTTCATATTGGAAACATACCAAATTTTAGCGGTTTACTCTTGCTTTCGGTTGTTTCTTTTTCTGTTCTTTGCGGTTTTGTTGCTATGTTTTTTTGCTATTCTATTGAGTGGTGCGAAAAACTTTTCAAAAAACTCTTTAAAAACGCTTACCTCCGTGTTGCTGCAGGCGGTATTGTTACGGTTGTATTAACTCTTTTGGTTAAATGCAACGACTATAACGGTGCAGGCGTCAATATTATTGAAAAAATATTTGAAGAGGGCGAATTTAAACCCGAAGCATTTTTTGTAAAAATGGTATTTACCTGTATTGCCGTTGCGGCGGGATATAAAGGTGGCGAAATTGTGCCCACACTTTTTATCGGTGCTACTTTCGGTGCGCTTCTAGCGTCAATAGTCGGCTTGCCTGTCGCATTTGGTGCGGTAATAGGTATGACTGCGCTTTTCTGCGGTGTTACAAACTGTCCTTTGGCGGCAATAGCATTATCACTTGAAATGTTTAGCGGCAAATGCGCTTTGTATATTATAATTGCCTCAATAATTGCTTTCTTTGTTTCGGGCAATATTAGTTTATATTCGGCACAAAAACCCTACAGTTTAAAACAATTTTTCAAATTTCTCAAAAAATCTTTAAAAAACACTTGACTAAAGTTTAGTTTTGTGGTAATATAATCGTTGTTCGATGCGGGTGTAGTTCAACGGCTAGAATCCCAGCCTTCCAAGCTGGTTGTGTGGGTTCGATTCCCATCACCCGCTCCAAATCCCCAAAGGCGTATGCCTTTGGGGATTTACTTCTTAACTCTTCACTTTTCACTCTTAACTAAATATGCCTTTGTGGATTTGGAAGTAATAAGTAATAGCAAATAGTGAAAAAGTTTGGTGTCGGCTTTGCCGACAAATATAAAAAATCGAGCGTTTTAGTATTGTTTTTTGGTTATTGCCGGTTCAAAGTATCCTCACGTATTATGTATTGTAATAAAAAGAGGTTAAAATGATGAAATTGTCACATTATGAAAACAAGAGAGTCAAAATTACAACTAATAATGGTAATTTTTATGAGGGTTTAGCGATTGACTTTACCCCGGCTGACGAAAACACTCCCGAAATCGACAGTATTTGTATTTCTGATATTGAATTTTTTGCTGATGAAATTAGGTCGATCAAACTCGCTTAAAAAATATACTTAAATTGGAAACCGTTTCAAAATTGACGATAAAAATAAATAGTATTAAACAATTATCCCACCCTTTTTGAGGGTGGGATAAAATTTTAAGAGTATTTTTTGTTATAGTATTAACAACTTTTAATTTTTGAAATATGAGTGGTTAAAAATTCCCCTTTAAACTCACGGGAAAGCATTTCTTTTAACGGTTCTACAATAACATCTTCGGTGTTAAAATGTCCTGCGTCAAACAGCGCAATACTGTTTTCTAAAGCCCATAAAAAATGACTGTGCTTAACATCGGCGGTAATTAAGGCATCACAGTTTAAACTGTGGGCATCTTCAACGAAATTTCCGCCGCTACCCGAACAAAACAGAACGGTTTTAATCGGTCTTTCGGTAGGTGCATATTTAACAGTACCGCCTAAACTGTTTTTAAGTTTATTTGCTAAAACCTCACTTGAAACAGGGGATATTTCGCACTTTATTAAAGTGTATCCGTCCGCCGCAGTAACAAATTCTTTTGTTTTTGGGGATAAAGAATCACAAAGCACATCGGTAACGCCGTTTTGCGCAATATCAAGATTCGTGTGCATACAGATTACCGAAAGCCCGTTTTCAATCAACTTGTGAACAATACTGCCTTTAAGCACATTTTTAAGCGGATGAAAAATTACGGGGTGGTGGGTAATTATTAAATTGCAACCGCTTTTCACCGCTTGCTCTATGACGTCACTTGTGCAGTCAAGCGCAATAAGAGTTTTTGTAACCGTTGCATTTTCGTCCCCAACCAAAATACCCACATTATCAAAATCGCAGGCAGTATCGGTGGGGAAGTGTTTGTTTAAAAATTTAAAAATATCTTTTACGGTCATTTTACGCCTTCTTAACAAAAGAATCTTTAAGTGCTACCGTGCGGTTAAAGACAAGGGCGTTATCGCTACTGTCCTTATCAACGCAGAAATAACCCTGACGCATAAATTGGAAAGTGTCGCCCACCTTAACATCAGCGTAAGATTTATCAAGTTTACAGCCGTTAAGCACGGTTAAAGAATCGGGGTTAAGGTTGTCCGCAAAGGAGGAAACCCCCTCTTCATCACTTGGGTTGGGGACATTGAAAAGTCGGTCATAAAGGCGTACTTCGGTGTCAATACAGTTGTTGGCATCAACCCAATGCAAAGTACCTTTAACCTTTCTGCCGTCAGGTGTTTCACCACCGAAAGATTCGGGGTCATAGGTTGCGTGAACAACCGTGATATTACCGTTTTCGTCGGTCTCGTGGGAGGCGTATTTAATGTAGTAGGCACCCTTTAAACGAACTTCCTTTTGCGGACACAAGCGGAAATATTTTCCGGGCGGGTTTAACATAAAGTCGTCCTGCTCAATAAATATTTCACGGGAGAAAGTAACGGTAGTTTTGCCGAGTTCGGGTTTATTTGGGTTAATATCAACCGAAATTTCTTCGCTTTTATTTTCGGGGTAATTGTCAATTACAACCTTTAAGGGGCGTAAAACCGCCATTGCACGGTCGGCGTTTTCGTTTAGATAATCCCTGACACAGGATTCAAGCAAAGCATAGTCAATAACGCTGTACGCTTTGGAAACACCGATTTTATCAACAAAAGCACGTACTGCCTTTGCAGGGTAACCGCGTCTTCTCATACCGCAGATTGTTGCCATTCTCGGGTCGTCCCAACCGCTTACCAAACCGTCATTAACAAGTTTTAAACACTTGCGTTTACTTGTTAAGGTGTAGTTTACGTTCATTCGTGCAAACTCAATTTGGCGGGGAGGGGTGGGGATTTCCAAAACCTGTAAGAACCAGTTATAAAGCGGTCGGTGGTTTTCAAATTCAAGCGAACAAAGCGAGTGGGTAACACCCTCTTTAGCGTCGCTTAAAGGGTGGGCAAAATCGTACATAGGGTAAACACACCATTTGTCCCCCGTGCGGTGGTGGGTGGCTTTCATAATGCGGTAAATAATCGGGTCACGCATATTAAGATTTGAAGACGACATATCAATTTTAGCACGAAGTACCATAGCGCCGTTTTCAAATTCGCCTTTGGTCATTCTTGCGAATAAGTCTCTTGTTTCCTCAATAGGGCGGTCACGGTAGGGAGAATTTTTACCCGGTTCTGTTAATGTTCCGCGCATTTCTTTTATTTGGTCCGGAGTGGATTCGTCAATATATGCAAGTCCTTTATCAATAAGTTTTAATGCACATTCGTAAATAAAATCAAAATAATCCGAAGCGTAGTAAACATTGTCCCAATTAAAGCCGAGCCATTTGATGTCCTCTTTAATAGCGTCTACATATTCAACGTCTTCTTTAGTGGGGTTAGTGTCGTCAAGCCGTAAATTGCAAGTTCCGCCGTATTTTTCGGCAGTTGCAAAGTCAATGCAAATGGCTTTTGCGTGGCCTATGTGCAAATATCCGTTGGGTTCGGGCGGAAAACGGGTTTGCACTTTGTTGTAAACACCCTCCGCTAAATCTTTGTCAATAAAATCGTGAATAAAGTTAGAAGATTTATTTTCTTCTTCATTTATAATAATTTCTTCCATAATTCAACCTCTTACAGCATTTTCAATGCGTTCAATACATTTATCTTTACCCAAAACCTGCATAATACTGCAAAGGTCGGGTGTGTTGCGTCTGCCGGTTATTGCAATGCGAAGAACCGTGCTTAAATCACCTGCGTGTCCCTTATATTTTTCGGGATTTGCTTTATATTCTTTGGTTTCGCTTGCAAATTGAAGTTTAGGCGCAATTTCTTTGATTTTGTTAAACCAGGTCTGCTTATCGTCGGTATCGGAATAAACCGATTTATACTCGCCGAGGAAAGCGACGGCATCCTCTTTTGAAATATTTTCGGGCAAGGTAAAATCGGGGGAATACAATTCGTCAAACATATACGAAAAATAGTCCTTAACCTCGTTCCATTTTGCAATATCTTTACGGGGTTTAGGTACGTCACGGTCAATGGCAAATACCGATTTGGCATAGTCGGGGTTGCGGGTTAAAATATCGTAAAACTCTTTGTCAAATTCCTTTGCCCAGTCGGTAACTAAAGAGTACATTTGGGTACTAGAAAGACGGCAAACACGGTTTTTGCTTACGTCAATAAGTTTAACGGGGTCAAACAAAGCGCCCGAAACGCTCATTTTCTTTAAATTAAACTTAAAGTCTTTGTAAGATTTATCGGGATTTGCCCTGCGCCAATCTTCAAAATCCGAAGCGGCAATGGTCATTAAATATTCAATAACACATTCGCTCATATACCCTTGCTCGGCAAAGAAATGCACTGCGGCTTCGGGATCTTTGCGTTTGGAAATTTTGCGTTTTGCGCCGCCGTCCAATTTCATAATAGGGGAGATGTGACCGTATTTCGGCGGTTTGAACCCTAAAATTTTAAACAACTGAATGTGTTTCGGCACCGAAGAAATCCACTCATCGCCGCGAAGAACGTGGGTTGTGTGCATCAAATGATCGTCAACAGCGTGTGCAAAGTGGTAGGTAGGAATACCGTCCGATTTTAATAGTACAAAATCTTCGTCATTTTCCGGCATTTCAATTTTACCTTTAACCGCATCTTCAAATATAATTTTGTTTTGCTCATTACCGGGGGATTTTAAACGAATAACAAAGGGTTTACCTTGGTCTATTAACTCTTTTGCCTCGGCATAAGTTATGTTGCGGTGTTTTGCCCATTCACCGTGGTAACCGGTACGGATTTTTCGGTTTTCCTGAATGTTTCTTACTTCTTCAAGTTCTTCTGCCGTGCAAAAACAGGGGTAGGCAAGTCCCTCTTTAATTAGTTTTTTAACATAGGTTTGGTAAATTTCGGCACGTTCACTTTGTTTATACGGTCCGTATTCGCCTTTTTGGTTTGTGCCGCTGAAAAAGCCCTCGTCAATTTGTATGCCGAAACGGTTAAGTCCGTCAATAATATCCTCAATACCGCCTTCTATTTCACGTTTTTTGTCAGTATCTTCAATGCGGGTATAAAAAACTCCGCCCGAAGATGTTGCGGTAATGCGGTTTACAAGGGCTGCAAACAAAGTGCCTAAATGCAAATACCCCGTAGGACTGGGCGCTATTCGGGTAACCCTTGCGCCCTCGGGCAAATTGCGGGCAGGGTAACGGCTTTCGTAGTATTCGGGTTCTTTTGTAATATTGGGTAAAAGTAAATCAGCTAATAAATAATTGTCTGTCATAATATCCTCATCTTTAAAAAACAAAGGGTATTCACAATACCCTTTGAAAATTTGTTATTTTGATAAAAGTTTGTTTAGTTCGTTCATAAAGGTGTTAATATCCTTAAACTGGCGGTAAACCGAAGCAAAGCGAACGTAAGCCACTTCGTCAATGTTTTTAAGTTTTTCCATAACAAGTTCGCCGATTTTTTCACTGCTTACTTCACGGTCAAGCGAATTTTGAATTATAACTTCAATTTCGTCAATCATATTGTCAAGCGTGTCAAACGAAACGGGACGTTTTTCACAAGCACGCAGTAAACCGTTCATTAGTTTGTCACGGTTAAAGGTTTCACGGGATTTATCCTTCTTTATAACAATAATAGGCAAACTTTCAATTACTTCGTAGGTGGTGAAGCGTTTTGAACATTGTAAACATTCACGTCTGCGGCGAATACGCTGACCTTCGTCGGTTGGGCGTGAATCAATTACCTTACTTTCTTCATAACCGCAAAAAGGACATTTCATAACTAATACTCCTTTAAAGAAAAAAGTTAAATAAATTACTTGTATTATACAATATATAGTGGTAAAATGCAAGTGTAAATTAAATTTATTTAGGAGGGCTAATATGCCGAATATTCAGTTAAATAAGCCGATTGCGGGGGATACCGTTGCGGTTATGCACACCACAATGGGTGACATTAAAATCAAGTTGTTTAAAGAGGAAACACCAAAAACATTTGAAAACTTTACAACCCACGCCAAAAACGGTTATTACAACGGTCTTATTTTCCACCGTGTAATTAAAGATTTTATGATTCAGGGCGGTGACCCTTTGGGCAGCGGAATAGGCGGAGAATCTATTTGGGGCAAAAGTTTTAAAGACGAATTCACCCCGAAACTTCACAATCTTAGGGGTGCGCTTTCAATGGCAAACGCAGGACCTAATACAAACGGAAGTCAGTTTTTTATTGTTCAGGCGAAAGAAGTTCCCGCAGGAATGTTGGAACAAATGAAAGATTTGCCCGACGCTTATCCGCCGGAATGTGCAGAAGCATACGCCGAAATGGGCGGAACACCCTGGCTTGATTTTCGTCATACCGTTTTCGGTCAGGTTTTTGAAGGTATGGAGGTTGTTGACGCTATTGCCGATGTTAAGGTGGGCGCTAACGACAAACCGGTAGAAGACGTTAAAATCGAAAGCATTGAAATTATTGAAATGTAATATGAATATTAAAACTCCTTTTGTGGCAAATTAACACAAAAGGAGTTGTTTTTATGCGACCTACAAATAAAGAATATTCCAAAACGGTTAAAAAGAAGTCACCGCCGTCGCCTAAATTCAAAGATATGTTATGGGCTTTTTGCGTAGGCGGGTTTATTTGCGTAATCGGTCAGTTACTTAACGAACTGTATACATCGGTTTGCGGATTAAACGAAGAAATTGTAAAAATGTTAGTTCCCACATCGCTGATATTCCTGTCGGCTTTGCTTACGGGTTTAAGACTGTTTGACAAAATCGCAAAACACGCAGGTGCGGGTACTTTGGTGCCGATAACGGGGTTTGCCAACGCCGTAGTTTCCCCCGCAATAGAATTTAAAAGCGAGGGTTGGGTATTAGGTCTCGGTGCTAAAATGTTTGTAATAGCAGGTCCTGTTATTGTTTACGGAACTTTGGCAAGTGTTGTGTATGGGATTATTTATTGGATATGTAAAATACTATGATAAAGGGCTTGCTGTTTGGCAAGCTTCAGACTGTCGAAAAGCCCAGTAAAAACCGGATTTTTCGACAATCTGAACGAAGCCGCTTCTTAAAAGAAGCGGCTTCGTTGTAAAATGTAGAGAAATAGGACAAATCTATGAATTACATAAGACTTTTGAAAAGTTGCTTAATGTCTTCAACGGTTACATCCTTCGGGTTGCCGGGACGGCAAGCATCGTTATAAGCATCTTGAGCCAATGCGTCAATATCTTCTTCCTTAACAATGCCCTTTAATGTTGTCGGAATACCAACGTCTTCGGCAAGTTTACGGACAGCATCTACTGCCGCTTTGCGGTATTCGTCCTGAGTCATTTTATCTACTCCTTCAACACCCAAAGCAATGGCAATATCCTTGTATTTTTCGCCTGTGCATTCTGCGTTGTAAGCCATGACGGTAGGAAGTAAAATAGCGCATGCTTTACCGTGAGGAGTATCATAATAAGCAGAAAGTGTATGAGCCATAGAGTGGTCAACACCGAGTCCGACATTAGAGAAGCCCATACCGGCAACATACTGACCTAAAGCCATACCTTCTCTGCCTTCGGCGGTGTTAGCAACGGCACCGCGCAAGGAACGGCCGATAATTTCAATTGCCTTGATGTGGAACATATCGGAAAGTTCCCAAGCACCTTTGGTAATATAACCTTCGATAGCGTGGGTTAAAGCATCCATACCGGTAGAAGCGGTCAGTCCGGCAGGCATTGAACTCATCATTTCGGGGTCAACAACAGCAACCACGGGGATATCGTGAGCGTCAACACAAACGAATTTACGTTTCTTTTCAACATCTGTAATAACATAGTTGATAGTAACTTCGGCTGCGGTACCTGCAGTTGTGGGAACGGCAATAATCGGAACGCAGGGCTTTTTAGTGGGAGCAACACCCTCTAAAGAGCGAACATCCGAAAATTCGGGGTTGTTAATAATAATACCGATTGCTTTAGAAGTATCCATAGCACTGCCGCCGCCGATAGCAACAATACAGTCAGCACCGGCTGCCTTAAATTCTTCAACGCCGTGTTGAACATTTTCGATTGTGGGGTTTGCCTTGATATCGGTGTAGAGGGTGTAGTCGATGTTTGCTTTTTCAAGCAAATCGGTTACCTTCTTAACAATACCGAATTTTACAAGGTCCGGGTCGGAGGTGACAAAAACTTTTTTGAATCCGCGATTTTTAATTTCATCGGGGATTGCAGTAATAGCACCTGCACCGTGGTAAGAGGTTTCGTTTAACATAAACTTGTTCATTTTAGGACACACCTTTCAATATTATTTTATTTTATTTTAACATTTTTTCATTTATGTGTCAAGACATTCAAAAACCTAAAAATATTGTTATCAAAATTGGTGAAATTGCACATCAACACATAATGCCGTCTACTGTTTATGCGACGGTTTAAAAACTAAAAATTTACCTAAAACGTAATTTAAAATTATAACAACTATATTTGAAATAACCTTAATTAACATACCGTTAAAATTAAGGATATCTACAAACAACAACATAACCGCAAGGTCAAGAAGTCCTGTTGCAAAACGGGATAAAAAGAAGTTTGAAATTTCTTTAAAAACCGATTTAACACCTTGCGACTTACTATCGAAAACATATTTGCGATTGGTAATATAAGCAAACAAAACGGAAATAATCCAAGCGGTAAGGGTGCTTGCGGCAGTTGAAAACTTAAGACAGGAACAGGCAAAATACACAAATATATTAACTAAAGTGGTTAAGATGCCGAAAAGAATATACAAAATAATACTTTTGTATTTTAAGAAAATTTCTTTAATGCTTTTCATTGTCCAAAAATTCCTTAATATTGTAGCGGGGACGTTGCTTGGTTTCAATATAAGTTTTACCTACATATTGCCCCACAATGCCGATCGAGAATAACTGCACTCCGCCTAAAAACCAAATAGAAATCATAAGGGAAGACCAACCGGCAGCCGTATCCCCCGAAAAATATGAAATAAGCGTATAAATAAACGCAACAGCCGTGCAAAGAATTATAACCGCACCTAAAGCGGCAACAAGTTTAATGGGCTTTATACTGAAAGAGGTTATCCCGTCCAATGCAAAAGAAAGCATTTTTTTAAGTGAATATTTGCTTTCCCCGGCAGTACGGGGTTTTCGGGCATAATAAACAAAGTCGGTTTTATAGCCGATTTGCGGCACAATTCCACGTAAAAACAGGTTGCGTTCCCCGTAAGCGGAAAGTTCGTTTAAAGCGGGTTGGCTCATAAGCCGAAAGTCGGCGTGGTTATAAACCGTGTCTACCCCCATTAAAGACATAAATTTGTAAAACGCCTGGGCGGTGAAACGTTTAAAAAACGAGTCGCTTTTACGGTCGTTGCGTACACCGTAAACAATTTCCGCACCCTCGTAGTATTTGTCAACCATTTGCTCTATAACGTTAATATCGTCCTGTAAATCGGCGTCAATGCTTATTGCAATATCGCAAATATCTTTTACGGTGTTAAGCCCTGCAAGCAATGCGTTTTGGTGACCTACATTTGCGGCTAAATTAAGCCCGTAGACATATTTATTGGTTTTGTTTGCTTTTGCTATCAGTTTCCAAGTTTTATCACGGCTGCCGTCATTAACAAACAGTATTCCGCTGTTTTGGGTTATTTTTCCTTTTCTTATTAAATTTTCAATTACCTCGGTCAGTTGTTTTGCGGTGTCGTACAAAACTTCTTGCTCATTAAAGCAGGGAACTACAATCATTAAACGTTTCATAATATCCTCACAAATATATTAACTAATATAAATATAGCACATACAAACCGTTTTAGCAAGAATAAGTGTCTTGTTATATTCATAAAGGTTATGCAAAACGAAATATAAACGGTAAAACGAAATTACTGCTTTGTATTTACTTTTTAAACTTTTTGTGCTATAATAAAAAGGTGATTTTTGGCGAATAGTAAATATTAAAAGAGGGTGAGAATATGCCTGATAAGTTTATTTTACATTCAAATTACAAACCTACCGGTGATCAACCGGAAGCTATTGAAAAGCTGGTAGAGGGCTTAAACCGCGGCGATAAGGAACAGGTTTTGCTGGGTGTTACGGGTAGTGGTAAGACCTTTACTATGGCGAATATTATTGAAAAGGTAAACCGTCCGACACTTGTTCTCGCCCACAACAAAACTCTTGCCGCACAACTTTGTTCGGAATTTAAAGAATTTTTCCCGGAAAATGCGGTGGAATATTTTGTTTCATATTACGACTATTATCAACCCGAGGCATATATCCCCGGAAGTGACACTTATATTGAAAAAGATTCTTCAATAAATGACGAAATTGATAAACTGCGTCATAGCGCCACCTGTGCTTTGTCCGAACGGCGTGACGTTATTATTGTGGCTTCGGTTTCGTGTATATATTCGCTCGGTAACCCTATTGATTACCGTAATATGGTTATTTCTTTGAGGGTGGGAATGGAAAAAAGCCGTGACGATTTAATTGCAAAACTTGTTGATTTGCAGTACGAGCGAAACGATATTAACTTTGTTAGAAATAAGTTCCGTGTACGGGGGGATACGGTTGAAATTTTTCCCGCATACAGTATGGAAAACGCAATTAGGGTGGAATTTTTCGGGGACGAAATCGACCGCATTTGCGAAATCAACACCGTAACCGGTGAAGCTAAAACATTGCTTTCGCATATTGCTGTTTACCCTGCGTCACACTATATTGTACCGCAGGATAAATTAAGCGATGCGTTAGACGAAATCCGAGAGGAAATGGAAGAACGTGTAAACTACTTTATTGAAAACGAGCAGTTGATAGAGGCGCAGAGAATACGGCAACGCACCGAATACGATATTGAAATGTTGCGTGAAATCGGCACTTGCAAGGGGGTTGAAAACTATTCGAGGGTACTCTCCCGCAGAGCACCCGGCAGTGTGCCGTCTACTTTGCTTGATTATTTCCCCAAAGATTTTTTACTTTTTGTGGACGAATCCCACGTGACATTACCCCAAGTACGGGGTATGTACGGCGGGGACAGGGCAAGGAAAGAAAATCTCGTGGAATACGGTTTTCGTCTGCCCTCCGCTTTTGATAACCGCCCTTTAAACTTCGGCGAATTTTATAACCACATAAACCAAGCGGTCTTTGTTTCGGCAACACCGGGCGAATTTGAAAAAGAAAAAGCCGCACAAATCGTAGAGCAGGTAATAAGACCTACGGGACTTTTAGACCCGCTTATTTCGGTAAGACCTACCGAGGGACAGATTGACGACCTTGTAGGTGAAATAAACGAGCGAATTGCTAAAAAACAACGTGTTTTGGTTACAACACTCACCAAAAAAATGGCAGAGGATTTGACCGATTATCTTTCAAACCTTGATATAAAAGTACGATATATGCACTATGATGTTGATACTATTGAGCGTATGGAAATTATCAGAGATTTGCGTTTGGGTGAGTTTGATGTTTTGGTAGGTATAAACCTATTGCGTGAGGGACTTGATATTCCCGAAGTATCCCTTGTTGCAATACTGGACGCCGACAAGGAGGGCTTTTTGCGTAGTGAAACTTCACTTGTGCAAACCATAGGACGTGCCGCCCGTAATGCAGAGGGTACGGTTATTATGTATGCCGACAGTGTAACGCCTTCTATGGAAAGGGCAATAACCGAAACCGAAAGAAGACGTGCAATTCAGCAAAAATATAACGAACAAAACGGCATAACACCCAAAACGATTATTAAAAACGTTCACGAGGTTATTGAAATCGGCTCTAAAATTAAGGATAAGCCGATATCTAAAATGTCCAAAGCAGAGCGTGAGGCAGAAATCAAACGCCTTACAAACGAAATGAAAGCGGCGGCAAAAATACTTGAATTTGAATATGCCGCAACATTGCGTGACAAAATTAACAAGTTAAGGAAGGGTTAGAACTTTTGGCTAGCGAAAAAATTGTTATTAAAGGTGCAAACGAGCATAACCTTAAAAATATTGATGTAGAGATACCAAGGGATAAGCTTATTGTTTTTACGGGGCTTTCGGGAAGCGGTAAGTCCTCCCTTGCGTTTGATACTATTTATGCCGAGGGACAAAGACGGTATGTAGAATCGCTTTCTTCTTATGCACGCCAGTTTTTAGGGCAAATGGAAAAGCCCAATGTAGAGGTTATTGAGGGGCTTTCACCCGCAATTTCAATAGACCAGAAAACAACCTCTAAAAACCCTCGTTCCACCGTTGGTACAGTGACCGAAATATACGATTATTTACGGCTTTTATACGCACGTGTGGGTGTTCCGCACTGTCCTGTTTGCGGCAAGGAAATTACCCAACAAACCACCGACCAAATTGTAGACGCCGTTATGACCTTAGAAGCGGGAAGTAAAATTCAAATACTTTCTCCCATAGTTAAAGGCCGAAAAGGCGAATACAAAAAGGAACTTGAAAATATACGCAAACAGGGTTACGTTAGGGCAAGGATAGACGGCAATATTTACGATTTGTCCGAAGAAATTAAACTTGAAAAGAACAAAAAACATATTATAGAGGTTATTGTAGACCGCCTTGTTATAAAGGAAGACATTGTACCCCGACTGACCGACAGTATTGAAACTGCCGTAACCCTTTCGGGCGGTTTGATTTCGGTTGATGTTATAGGCGGCGAGGAAATGCAGTTTTCGCAAACCTATGCCTGTGACGAACACGGTATAAGCATACCCGAACTTACCCCTACTATGTTTTCTTTTAACAGTCCTTTCGGGGCTTGTCCTACCTGTACGGGACTTGGAATATTTATGAAGGTAAACCCAAAACTTGTTATTTTTGACGAGGATAAATCCTTGCTTGAGGGTGCAATTAAAGCGTCGGGTTGGGGTGTAAATTCTTGGACTACCCCCGATTCTTCCACAATAGCCGAAATGTATTACAGAGGTATTGCGGAACGTTATAATTTTGATATAAATTTACCTTTTAAAGATATAACGCCGGAGGGTAAAAACGCCGTTTTGTACGGAACAAAAGGCGAAAAGATTAAACTTGTACGCACAACCGATTTCGGCGGGGGAACTTATTATGCCGAGTTTGAGGGGGTTATTAACAACCTTGAAAGACGGTATAAGACCACTACGAGCGATTACGCAAGAAACGAAATAGAAAGTTATATGACCGAATCCCCCTGTCCCGACTGCGGCGGAAAACGCCTTAAACCCGAATTTTTGGCGGTAACCGTGGGCGGTAAGAATATTATTGAATTTTGCGATATGTCGGTTAATGACGAACTTGAGTTTATAAATTCTTTAAACTTCGGTCAGCGTGACGGTATGATAGCCAAACCGATTTTAAAAGAAATTCGTGAACGGTTAAGTTTTTTGCAAAGTGTGGGACTTGATTATCTCAACCTTTCACGTGCTTCGGGTACTCTTTCGGGTGGGGAAAGCCAAAGAATACGGCTTGCCACCCAAATCGGCTCTTCGCTTATGGGTGTGCTTTATATACTCGATGAACCGAGCATAGGACTTCATCAAAGGGATAATGACCGACTGATTTCCACCCTAAAACGGCTTCGTGATTTAGGTAATACCGTAATTCTGGTTGAACACGACGAGGATACAATGCGTGCCGCCGATTATATTCTTGATATCGGTCCGGGTGCCGGTATACACGGCGGTAATGTTGTGTTTTCGGGTGAAATTGATAAGTTTGAAACTTGCAAACAGTCGCTCACTTCGGACTATTTGTACGGCAGAAAACTAATACCCGTACCAAATATGAGAAGAAAAGGCAACGGTGCGTTTTTAACCGTAAAAGGGGCTTCGGAAAATAACCTAAAAAAAGTTAATGTAAAAATCCCGCTGGGGACATTTTCCTGTGTTACGGGTGTTTCGGGCAGCGGTAAATCCTCCCTTGTGAATGAAATAATTTATAAAGTTTTGGCTAATAAACTTAATAACGCTAAAACCATTCCGGGCGATTATAAATCTATTGAGGGTATAGAAAATCTTGACAAGGTAATAAATATCGACCAATCCCCCATAGGAAGAACCCCACGTTCCAACCCGGCAACCTATACGGGTGTTTTTGGTGATATACGTGAACTTTTTGCCTCTACTAAAGATGCCAAAATGCACGGATATAATGCCGGCAGATTTTCCTTTAATATTAAAGGCGGACGGTGCGAAGCGTGCCAAGGCGACGGTATTTTAAAAATTGAAATGCACTTTTTGCCGGATATTTACGTGCCTTGCGAAGTGTGCGGCGGCAGCCGATACAACAGGGAAACCTTAAGCATTAAATACAAGGGCAAAAATATTTATGATGTACTTGAAATGACGGTTGAGGAGGGTATGTACTTTTTTGAAAGCATACCGAAAATTCACCGCAAGTTAAAAACCCTTTATGATGTGGGACTGGGGTATATCAAAATCGGTCAGTCCTCCACAACCCTTTCGGGCGGCGAGGCACAGCGTGTTAAATTGGCAACCGAACTTTCCAAAAGAAGTACCGGAAAAACCATTTATATTTTAGACGAACCCACAACCGGTCTTCACACCGCAGACGTTCACAAACTTATTGAAGTTTTACAGCGGTTGGTTGAGGCAGGTAATACCGTACTTGTGATAGAACACAATCTTGATGTTATTAAGACCGCCGATTATATTGTGGATTTAGGTCCCGAAGGCGGGGATAAGGGAGGTACGGTGCTTTGCAGCGGTACACCCGAAGATATTGTTAAATGTGAAAAGTCTTATACGGGAAAATTCCTTAAAAAATTGTTGTACAATTAAAACCGCCTAAGGCGGTTTTAATTGTTTTGTATTGCTGTACCGGTGTTTTCGGATGATGTTTCACTGCTTGACGAGGACGTAACCTCGCTGTCTGTCGAGGACGTAACTTCGCTGTCTGTCGAGGACGTAACTTCGCTGTCTGTCGAGGACGTAACTTCGCTGTCTGTTGAGGACGTAACCTCGCTGTCTGTTGAGGAAGTGTCTTCATTGTCTGTTTCGGGAGTACTTTCTTCTTTTTTGTTGGTAAGAGGATTATCTTGTTTATTTCCGCTTATCATAGATTCAAATATGACATTCATATCGCAATTACCGTCAATACCGGAAACGGTGCCGTTGCTTGCATATTGCCAACCGTCATAAATCATATTGCTTAATAAACTACTGTTATTGGTGTAATACGCCATCCAAAGTGTGTAATTTAAAAGTCTTGATTTTTCAAGATGATTATTATAATAATTATAGTAGGTATAAAGCATTGTTTTGTAGCCGGCTTGCTTTATTGTTTCCATAAATGCTATGGCATTATCTGTTCTTTCAACGGCGTTTAGATTTATTACTCTGTCACCATAGTGTTCAATATCAATGGCGATAGGTAAATCGAGGTTGTAATCTTTAACGGCATTTAGCACAAAGTTTGCCTCCTCAACCGCTTCCGCTATATCCTTTGCAACCGAATAAAAATAAACTCCGCATTTTATTCCCGCTGCTTTTGCCCCAATAATATTTTGTTCAAAATAAGGGTCAATGGATAATCTACCGGTTTCATATCCTCTGAAACCTACTCTTATAATAGCGTACTCAATTCCTGCCGCTTTAACGCTTGCCCAATTTATGTTTTTTTGGTATCTTGAAACATCTATGCAAGTATAAGACTCTTTAGCACCTGTTTGTGTATTAAAATAATACCGCAGTCCGTTAATATCAGCATAGCCCTTCAAAAGTTGGTCGTTTTTGTAACAATAGGTTTTGCCTTCCTTTTGTTCAAACCTATAATTATCGGCGGGTGATGGAGTTTCGATAGTTTCTTCTACATATTTTGCGTAATCCGAACGTATATAACCGCTTTGTTGCTTTCCGTCAATATTTCCGCTGATATTATACCAAATGATATTGTCGGTACCGATTTTTTCACCCAAATAATCGAATACCTCACCTTTTTTAACCTTGCCTAATGATTTGAAGTTTGTACCTGCATCGACTCTCACGTTAACATTGTTATCCGTAGGTTCCACTTTTTTTACATTTGGATTTACGGTATTGGTAACAGGAGGTGTTTGCGGGGCAAATTTATCAGAGTTAACCTTATTATTGGAGGTATCTTCTTCGGGTTTATAACTAAATTCGGGTGCGGTTAGAACACTTCCGGTTGAAGGTTTAATTTCGGTTTCTTCTTTGGGTATACTGTTAATATCCACTTCTATAACAGGCAAAATTTCCTCATTTTCCGATACGACTTCAGAATCAGATTTGATATCAGATGATACTGTTTTGGTGTCATTCGGTATAGATGATATAGTTTTTTCTTTTTTATGATTGTTTTCTATCAAAACAACTGCTATAATAGAAGCGGTGACAATAGTAAATACTGATGCCGATATCAATATTGTTTTATGTAATAAAACTTTTTCCAAAAGTTTTTTCAATTCAATTCCCCCGTAGTTTTTACATCCTGTATATTATATTTTTTTCAGCAGTCTTTGTCAATGATTTATATGATATTTTTATTACTTAATAATTGGTAAATTTAGGTGTATTTAATATAATTTACACATTATTCACCATTTACCATAAAATATATGTAAAATGTTAAAGAGGTGAAAGGGTTGTTTGGGTATATTCGTGTTGCAAAAGGCGAACTTAAAATTAAAGAATACGAAATGTATAAAGCGGTTTACTGTTCGCTTTGCAAAGAACTCGGAAAAAGTTACGGTATACTCTCCCGTTTCACTTTAAGTTACGATTTCACCTTTTTAGCACTCCTTAATATGTCGCTTAAAGACGGTTGCAACAGAATCGAACAAAAACATTGCGTTTTCAATCCGCTTAAAAAGTGTAACTACTGCAAAGCGGATGATGATTTAAAAATGCCCTCTGCGGCGGCAATGATAATGACCTATTACAAGTTGCTTGATAATATTGAAGACGAAAAGGGAATAAAAAAAATAGGGTATTTGTGCTTAAAGCCCTTTTTAACAGCCGCTAATAAAAAAGCGTCGCTAAAATACCCACGGGTGGAGGAAATCGTAAAAGAATATATATTTACGCAAACAAAACTTGAAAAAGAAGATTGCAGGGAATTTGACGTGATTGCCGACCCAACCGCAAAGGCACTTTCCAAAATACTTGCACTTTGCAGTGAAGACAGTTCGCAAAAACGGGTTTTGGAACGTATGGGTTATTGCCTTGGACGGTATATTTATTTGATGGATGCCTCTTGCGATTTGGAAGACGATAAGAAAACCGGCTCTTACAATGTGCTTAAAAATAAGAAAGAAAGCGAAATTAAAGATTTTGTAACCGAACAAATATATTTCAGCATTAACGAATCTGCAAAGGCATTCGAATTGCTCGATATTAAAAAGTATAAAACAATACTTGGTAATATTATTTATTTAGGTTTGGAAGAAACCTTTAAAAAGGAGTTAAAAAATGAAAAACCCTTATGAAGTGTTAGGTGTTACAAGGAACGCAACCGATGAAGAAATCAAAAAAGCGTACAGGGAATTGGCAAGAAAATACCACCCCGATAATTACGGCGATAACCCGCTTTCCGATTTGGCGGAAGAAAAAATGCAGGAAATAAACGAAGCGTATGACGCTATTATGAATACCCGCAAGGGTAAGAGTACCGACAGCGGAGAATATTCCTCCTCTGCACAGTCGGCTTTTCCCGAAATTCGTAATTTAATTAAGCAATCCCGCCTGGAAGAGGCACAGGAACTGCTTGACGGCGTACTGCCCGGAAGCCGTAATGCCGAATGGTATTTTTTAAATGGAACGGTGCTTTACCGCCGAGGTTGGTTTGACCAAGCGTATACAAGTTTTGCAACCGCTTCACGTATGGAACCCACCAACCCCGAATACAGAAATGCTTTAAATAACGCCCAAAGACAGACACGGGTGCAGTACAACAACCCCTACCGTTCTTACGGTTCGGCTAATGACTGTTCTGCCTGTGACCTTTGTCAGGGACTTATTTGTGCTGACTGTTGCTGTGAATGTATGGGCGGAGATTTAATTAGGTGTTGCTAAATGAATAGCACAAACAAAATAACCTTTAGTGCCATAATGTCGGCTTTAGCGGTTGTTATTATGATGACTGCATATTTTCCGTATTTAACCTACGCAATCCCTGCAATAGCAGGGCTTTGTGTTATGGCGGTGCTTTTGGAATTTGGCCCCAAATGGGCGGTTTTAAGTTACGCTGTATCCGCCGTAATCGTTTTTTTAATAGGCGAACCGGAAAGTAAATTTATGTATGTTTTCCTTTTCGGATATTACCCGATAGTAAAATCCGTTATTGAAAGAATACGTAAACCAATTGCGGAATGGATATGTAAATTTGCGGTTTTTAATGTGGCTATCTTAATTGTTTACGGTTTGTTTAGCGGACTTTTTGCGGTGTCGGCAGATGATTTTCCCTTTTTAAAACAGTACGGAATACCGATTTTAATAATACTCGCTAACATTGTTTTTGTGGTTTACGATATTGCGGTAGCACGAATGTCGGTCTTTTATTTTAACAGGGTTCGTTCTAAATTTAAAAAAATATTAAAAAAGAGATAAAAATTGAAAGAGCAAATTTTACAATATATTAAATACAAGAAAATAGAATTAGAAGTATTTGAAACGGTCACCTCTACAAACGATTTGTTAAAGCAAAAAGCCGTAAACGGTGCAAAGAACGGTACGGTGGTGATTGCCAAAACCCAAACAAAGGGTAGGGGAAGACGGGGTAAAACCTTTATTTCAAAAGAGGGCGGACTGTATTTAAGCATATTACTTCGCCCGAAAGAGTTTAATTTTGATACCACCCTTTTAACTTCTGCCGCCGCAGTTGCCGTTAGCAAAGCAATAGAGGAAACAAGCGGTATAAAAACAGATATTAAATGGGTTAACGACGTTTTAATAAACGGCAAAAAGGTTTGCGGAATTTTGTGCGAATCGGGTGTTTGCGGTAACAAATATTTTGTTATTGTGGGTATAGGAATAAACCTTTTTGAACCCGAAAACGGTTTTGAGGGCAGTATTGAAGATATTGCCACCTGCGTTTTTAAGCAAAAAGACCAGATAGGAGCCAACAAATTAACCGCAAAGGTTATTGATAATTTTTTTGAAATTTATAATTCGGGCGGATTTTTAAACTATTATAAAGATAAAAATGTTGTAATAGGCAAGGATATTTTTGTTTTGAAAAACGGTGAAAAAATAACTGCAAAAGCAATAGAAATAGATGATAAATGCCGATTAAAGGTTTTATACAAAGACGGCAAAACCGAGTATTTATCATCGGGTGAAATAAGTGTGAAATTAAAATAAATGTAAAAAACGGCAGAAGCGATTATTTGCTTTTGCCGTTTATGTTATGTATATGAGTTGATAATTTCTTCGGCAACTTTGCGTTTTGGAATACAACGGTCCATTGCCTGTTTTTCTATATGTCGGTGAGCATCCTGCTCGGTCATTTTAAGGTTTGAAATAAGCAACCATTTTGCACGGTTTACAATACGTATTTCTTCCATCTTTTCTTCAATGGAGAGGGTTTTCTTTTGGGTTTTATTAAGCATTTCCCTTGCACTTGTCAACCAGTTAAGCGCAGTTAAAATGGTTGGTTTAGATGTCGGTTTTGAAAGGGTAAACACTCCGTGTTCCGCCACTTTGTCGTAAACATCTTCGTGCAGTTCGGCTCTTACCAAAAGCAGTACAACCGTATTACCCGTGTTGCAAACATCAATGGCAAATCGGGTTCCCGTATCGTCCGGCAGGGGGGAATTTATAATTACAAAGTCATAACTGCGTTCTGCCATAACCCGTTTTGCGGCACTTACGCTTGAGACAATGTGCAGAGGTGAGTACTTGGATTTAGGCAGTAAGGAGGAGATAGAAGTATTAAAAGTGTCGGTTGCCGAAACCGTAAGAACGCTGTAAACCCGTTCTTTAAGACTCATTTTCCACCCCTCCTTTAAATGTTAATAAAACGGTTTATCTGTTACAGTATATATCCAAAATAGCGGCAGGTATGTGTTCCTTAATAAACTCACTTTCTGCGGCAATTTTGCAGGCAGTTTCCAAATTTTCCGGCAGTTTTTTAAACTTTTTAAGTGTTTCGGAATCTGCTTTATAAAGGTTAATGTTGTTGACGTCGGGCAAAGGTAATTTGTTTTGTATTCCGTAAAGCCCTGCGTAAATAATAAGTGCAAACGCAAGATAAGGGTTTGCGCCCGGGTCGGGGGAACGGAGTTCCGCACGGCGGTATTCGCCTATTGCCGCAGGAACACGTACCAACTGCGAACGGTTTTCACTCGACCAGGAAATATAAGCGGGGGCTTTGTTTTGACCGAATCTTGCGTACGAATTTTCGGTAGGGTTGAGGAAAGCTGTCATTTCTTCGGACTTTTCCAATATACCTGCAATCATATAACAAAGATTTTCGGAACTTTCATTTGGCTTTACCGACATATTGATGTGAAAACCGTTACCCGGCTGATTTTTAATGGGTTTCGGTGAAAAATCGGCATAAAGACCGTTTCTTCTTGCCACGGTTTTAACAATGGTTTGAAAGGTCATTGTGTTATCTGCGGCGGTAAGCGCATCGGAATAGCGGAAGTCAATTTCGTTTTGCCCGGGTCCTTCTTCGTGGTGGGAACTTTCGGGACGAATACCCATTTGTTCTAAAGTAAGGCAAATTTCACGGCGGACATTCTCCCCACGGTCTTCGGGGGCAATATCCATATATCCCGCATTGTCGTAGGGTTCATGGGTCGGGTTGCCGTTTTCGTCAAGGCAGAATAAATAAAATTCCTGCTCCGAACCGAAAGAAAAGGTGTATCCCGCTTTTTTAGCATCTTCTATTGCATTTTTAAGCAAATTTCTTGTGTCACATTCAAAGGGTTTGCCGTCCGGATAGGTTATGTGAGAAAACATCCTTACAACCTTGCCGTGTTCGGGACGCCAAGAAAGCAACATAAGGGTTTCGGGTTCGGGATGAAGTAACAGGTCGCAACTTGTTTCGTCACCGAAGCCCGTAATCGCCGAAGCATCAAAAGCAATTCCGTATTCAAAGGCACGGGGTAATTCCTCCGGCATAATTGAGATGTTTTTTTGTTTGCCGAATACGTCACAAAAAGCAAGACGAATGAATTTTACGTCTTCTTCTCTGACATATTGCAGTACCTCTTCCTTTGAATACTTCATAATATTTTACCTCTTTCTAATAGTGTTAATTAGCAACATACATTTGCTTGTAGGGGTTTTTACTGTCGGGAGTAACTACAGTAAAGGGTGCGGATAATACTTTCTCTAAATCAAAGCCGAACAAACCGCAATATTCGGTTAAATACTCTTTAAGTTCCGCAATATCGGATTCATTTGCGGGGCGTGCGGTAACCTGAGTTGGAAATTTAACCTTTTTGCATTCACTTCGTAAAAACATTTTACCGCCGTGCATTCCGGTGCAGGGGAAGTTGCCTACAATTTGGTTCGATTCGGTTTTGAGTCCCAATACAACAATGATACCGCCGGCTTGGTATTCACCTAAAAAACTTCCCGCACTGCCGCCTATTATCATAAGCGGTACTTTATCTCTATACGCTTTCATATGAATACCGGCACGGTAACCCGCATTGCCTTTTACAAAAATCTTTCCGCCGCGCATTGCATAACCTGCGGCATCGCCTATGTTTCCGTGAACGATAATTTTACCTTGGTTCATAGTGTCACCCACAGCGTCCTGTACGCTTCCGTTAACCGTAACTGTAGCGCCGTTTAGGTAAGCGCCAAGGGCGTTTCCCGGGATACCGTTTATGGTAATATCCTTTTCGGACATACCGGCACCGATAAAACGCTGACCTATACAGCCGACAATGGTGCAGGGTTCTTTTTGTTGTCTAATAGCGTCATTTAACTCTTTATAGCCGAGATTTGTAACATCTAATGTCATTATACCACACCTCCGAATTTTTTTCTACGGTTTTTGTAAGAAAATGCAACTTTTGTGGCATTTTCTTTTAAAAGTTCAAAATCAACCGTGTCAAGCGGGGTTTGTTCACGGATAAGCGAGGTGTAAATTCCCGCACGTTCGTTTCCGCCTATTAAAATGAATCCTTTTAATTTTCCGTCCTTTGTAAAAAGACGTTTGAGGGTGTTTTCGGTCTTTTTTTCGTAAACTTCGCCGTCATAACTGCCGGCGGTCATAGCGTGTAAACCGAAAAAGCCGATGGAATTCATAGGAATGGCATTATCGAACGCTTGGTTGCCGCCTGCCATATTTACCCCTGCGGTAAAGCCCTGGATATATGCGTTAGGCAGAATGGCAAGCACCCGTTTTCCTCCTATAGAAATATCGTCGCCCTCGGTACAGTCGCCTGCGGCATAAATACCGCTTACCGAAGTTTCCATTTTTTCGTTAACGATAATACCTCGGTTTACGTCTGCACCTATATCCTTTAAGAGCGAAGTGTTGGCACGAACACCTACCGCTAACACAAGAATGTCAAATTCAATTTCCTTACCACTTTGCATTAAGCAAGTGTTTTTTTGGAAACTTTTTACACTATCATTTAAAAGGAATTTAATTTTGTTGTTTTCTAAATGCTTTTGCATAATAGCCGCACAGTCATTATCCAATATGCTCGATAAAACACGGTCGGCAAGGTCGCAAACGGATATATCTGCCACTCTGCCGCAAAGACCTTCGGCACATTTAAGACCTATAAGTCCCGCACCTACTATTAAAACACGGCTTTGTTCGGTTATCGCCTTTTGGAGTGCCAGGGTATCGTCAAGTGTCATAAAACAAAACTTGTTTTCAACCGTTTGGAGTCCTGTGAAGGGAGGTACAAAGGGGGATGAACCCGTTGCAACACAAACCGAAGAATAGGGAATAGATGAACCGTCACAAAGTGAAACCTGTTTTTTGGCGGTATCAATTTTTACCGCTTTTTTGCCGTAAATTACTTTGCAGTTCATTTTGTCGTAAAAAGCTTTGTCACGGTAGTTAATGCGTTCCAAATCTGTCTTATTTTCTAAATAATAAGAAATTAAAGGACGGCAGTAAACGGGATGATTTTCTTCGGATATAACGGTAATTTTGCTTTGCTTATCAATTTTACGTATACCCTCAACAGTACCTACGGCGGCAACACCGTTTCCTATAATAACATATTCTTTCATTCTTCTTCGCCCCGTTCTTCATAAACTATTGCCCTGTTGGGACAACCCGTAACACAAGCGGGCTCACCGCAACTGTTTTGCAAACAAAGTTCGCATTTTTGCATTACGCCGTTTTCGTTAGGGGATAACGCACCGTAAGGACATACCAAAACACAGGTAAAACAACCCACGCATTTAGTTTTATCAATTTTAATTACTCCGTCCTTAGTTGATATTGCGCCGGCAATGCAACTTTTAACGCAAATGGGGTCGGTACAATGGCGGCAGGATACCGCAAAACAAACACGGTCATTTTCTTCAATATGTATCCTAGGGTAAATCGGTTTTCCTTTAAGTGCCGTTGCCATATCGCTTATCCCCGAATTGGCAAAGGCACAGTTATATTCACATAAATGGCAACCGAGACACCATTCTTCATTTACATATACACGTTTCATTTTTATCACTCTCCGGCGTGGGAAATTCCAAGTATTTCTAATTCTTTGTCGGTAAGTCCTATTCCTCTTAGCATAAGGCGGTTACCCCTTAACGCTTCTATCGAGTTAATACCCATACCGCCCATTAACTCTTTAATCTCGTGCTGCCAAGCGGTTAAAAGGTTTATAAGCCGCCGACTGCCCATATCGGGGTTAAGGCGTTTTACAAGTTCGGGACGCTGGGTTGCAATACCCCAGTTGCATTTACCGGTTTGGCAGGTACGGCATAAGTGACAGCCAAGCGCCAAAAGCGCCGAAGTTGCAATATAGCAAGCATCTGCACCTAAAGCCACGGCTTTAACCACGTCGGCGGCACTGCGAATACTTCCGCCTACAACAAGCGAAACATTGTTGCGTATACCCTCGTCACGAAGACGGGTATCCACCGCCGCCAGTGCCAATTCAATCGGAATACCTACGTTGTCTCTTATACGGGTGGGTGCGGCACCTGTACCGCCCCTAAAACCGTCTATCGCAATAATATCGGCACCGCTTCGTGCAATACCGCTTGCAATAGCGGCAATATTGTGAACGGCGGCAACCTTAACTATAATCGGTTTTTTGTATTCGGTTGCTTCTTTAAGCGAAAATACAAGTTGCCGTAAGTCTTCTATAGAGTAAATATCGTGGTGCGGGGCAGGGGAAATAGCATCCGAACCTTCGGGAATCATACGGGTTTTGGAAACATCGCCGACAATTTTTGCCCCCGGCAAATGTCCGCCTATACCCGGTTTTGCACCCTGTCCCATTTTAATTTCAATAGCCGCACCGGCTTTTAAATAGTCCTCGTGAACACCGAATCTGCCCGATGCCACCTGAACTATTGTGTTTTCGCCGTAGCAGTAAAAATCTTCGTGTAAACCGCCTTCACCCGTGTTGTAAAGGATTCCGAGTTCGGTTGCGGCACGTGCAAGGGAGGAGTGCGCATTGTAACTTATAGAACCGTAACTCATAGCCGAAAACATCACGGGCATAGACAGTTCAATTTGGGGCGGCAATTCGCATTTTAATTTACCGTTTCCTTCCCGTGTGATTTTTTCGGGTTTTTTGCCTAAAAATACACGGGTTTCCATCGGTTCACGCAACGGGTCAATGGGAGGATTTGTAACCTGTGACGCGTTAATTAGAATTTTGTCCCAATATACCGGCAACGGTTTGGGGTTACCCATAGAAGAAAGTAAAACCCCTCCGCTGTTTGCCTGCTTGTAAATTTCTTTTACGGTGTCGTTTTGCCAGTTTGCGTTTTCACGCAAAGTACAGTCGCTTTTAACAATTTTAAGCGCTCTTGTGGGGCAAAGAGACACACAACGCTGACAGTTTACGCACTTTGTTTCGTCGGCTGTCATAACGCCCTTTATTTCATTTAAGGAATGAACTTGGTTTGCACACTGTCTTTCGCATACACGGCAGGCAATGCACCTGTCGGCATTTCTTATAACTTCAAATTCGGGGTATATAAATTCAACACTCATTTTAATATGCCCCCTCCTTTACCTTAATAATTACGGGTTCGCCGCCCGCAGGTGACCAAATGTTTTGGGCATTCGGTTCCATTGTTCGGATTGCCGCTTCTTCGCTTGCTATAAATACCTTGTCTTCCTTTTCGCCTACAACCATAGAACGAAGTTTCAGTCGGTCGTTAAGCGCCATAAGTCCGCCTTCAAAACCCAATACAATGGAAAAAGGCCCTGTAACCAGCAAACTTGGGAACATTGTACGCAAGAAGGTAAGTTTTTCTTTTTCCTCCTTGGTTTTTTCGGCAATACTGCTCCAAAACGGTGCGGCAATAACGCTTGCCGCTTCTTCCAAAGTAAGCCCTTGAACCCTTAACAAATAGTCCATAATATATGTAATAACTTCGGTATCGGTTTGCAAATTGCATTTGTAACCGAACATTTCAATAAAACGGCGGTTAGCATCGTAAGAGGAAATTTCGCCGTTATGAACTATTGACCAGTCAAGCAGCGTAAAGGGGTGAGCACCGCCCCACCAACCGGGGGTGTTGGTAGGATAACGTCCGTGTGCTGTCCAGGAATATCCCTCGTATTCCTCTAATTTATAAAACACACCAACATCTTCCGGAAATCCGACCGCTTTAAAAGTACCCATATTTTTACCGCTTGAAAATACGTAAGCGCCTTTCATTTCGGTGTTTATTTTCATAACGGTACGTGCAACAAATTCTTTTTCGTCAAGTTGCATAGAAGAAAGCAAGGATTTTAAGGGTGAAACAAAATATCTCCAAATAATAGGTTCGTCGGTAATTGCGGGGATTGTTCTTGTGGGGATAATCTCGCTTTTAACAATTTCAAACCTTTCTTTTAAAAATACTTCGCAGTCTTTACGGGTTGTACGGGAATCAAAAAACATATGCAAAGCGTAAAAATCGGCATAATCGGGATAAATTCCGTAACCCGCAAAACCGCCTCCGAGTCCGTTGGAACGGTCGTGCATAGGTATCATTGCATTTGTTATCATTTCGCCGGACATTTTTTTGCCCTCTTTTGATATCACTGCGGCAATAGCACATCCTGACGGGATTCGTACCTGTCCTTCCTTTTTCATAACTTTCTTTCCTTTCGGGATATAATAAAAAGAAAAGGCGCTCATTCCGGCACAGATACGGTTCTGCACCGAAATGAACACCTTTGCTCATTTACCACAATTATACTCTTGTGTATTCGGTTTGTCAAGGAGCATTTTTTAAAAAATTGTAAAAAGTTTCAAAATTGGGGGTTGACAAATAAATTCTGCGGTAGTATAATGCAAAACATAAAGGCAACGACGTCTTTAATGGTGTGAGTATTTTCGTGCCGTTAAAGGGGTCTTTTCTTTTTTTATATGGCAATATTTTAGGGAGGAAAAAAGAATGTCATACGTTGATGAAGTAATTGAAAGAGTTATTAAAGAAAACCCAAATGAACCCGAATTTCACCAAGCGGTTCGTGAAGTTTTGGATTCTCTCCGTCTTGTGGTTGACGCAAACGAAGAACAGTTCCGTAAAGATGCTTTGCTTGAAAGAATTGTAAATCCTGAAAGACAGATTAAATTCCGTGTTCCGTGGGTTGACGATAAAGGTCAGGTTCAGGTAAACACAGGTTACCGTGTTCAGTTTAACAGCGCAATCGGTCCTTACAAGGGCGGTATCAGATTACACCCTTCGGTTAATTTAGGTATTATTAAATTCTTAGGTTTCGAGCAGGTATTTAAAAACAGTTTAACCGGTTTGCCCATAGGCGGCGGTAAAGGCGGTTCGGACTTTGACCCCAAAGGTAAATCCGACCGTGAAGTTATGGCTTTCTGCCAAAGCTTTATGACCGAACTCAGTAAATATATCGGTGCAGATACCGACGTACCTGCAGGTGACATCGGTACAGGCGCACGTGAAATCGGTTATATGTTCGGTCAGTATAAACGTCTTCGCAATTTATATGAAGGCGTACTTACCGGTAAGGGACTTTCTTACGGCGGTTCACTTGCAAGAACTGAGGCAACCGGTTACGGTCTTCTTTACATAACCGAAGAGATGCTAAAATGCCACGGTGATTCTATGGAAGGCAAAACCGTTGTTGTTTCGGGTGCAGGTAACGTTGCTACTTATGCAATACAAAAAGCACAGCAATTAGGTGCAAAGGTTGTAACCTGTTCGGATTCTACAGGTTGGGTTTACGACCCGAACGGAATTGATGTTGACGCTTTGAAAGAAATTAAAGAGGTTAAGCGTGCACGTCTTACCGAATATAAGAATTACAGACCTAATTCCGAATACCACGAAGGCAAAGGCGTATGGTCTGTTAAGTGTGATATTGCACTTCCTTGCGCTACTCAAAACGAACTTAATATTGACGATGCAAAAGCATTGGTTGCTAACGGTGTAGCCGTTGTTGCAGAAGGTGCAAATATGCCTACCACTGCAGATGCTACCGAATATTTGCAGGCAAACGGAGTAATATTCTTGCCCGGTAAAGCCGCAAATGCCGGCGGTGTTGCTACTTCCGCACTTGAAATGTCACAAAACAGCGAACGTCTCAGTTGGTCTTTTGAAGAGGTTGACGCTAAACTCAAGGGTATTATGGTTAACCTGTATCACAATATTGACGATGCTGCTAAAAAGTACGGCTTTGAGGATAACTTTGTTATCGGTGCCAATATAGCAGGTTTTGAAAAAGTTGTAAACGCAATGAACGCTCAAGGTATTGTATAAAATATAATAGTTAAAAAATTAAGGCAAAGGTGTCTTTAATGTATTAAGCATTAAAGGCATCTTTTCTTTTTTTATAATCTCAAAAATAAGGAGAAATTATTATGAGTACAGTAAAAGATTATTTCGGAAGTATGGTTTTTGACGACAGAGTAATGAAATCTACCTTGTCGGCTAAAGTTTACGCCTCGCTTAAAAAGACAATAGACGAGGGTGCGGAACTTGATATAAATGTGGCAAACGCAGTTGCCGCCGCTATGAAAGATTGGGCAATTTCTAAAGGCGCTACCCATTACACCCACTGGTTCCAGCCGCTTACAGGAATTACCGCCGAAAAGCACGACAGTTTTATTACCCCCTCACCCGACGGCAGCGTAATTATGGAATTTTCGGGTAAAGAACTTATAAAAGGCGAGCCGGATGCTTCTTCTTTCCCGTCAGGCGGACTTCGTGCAACCTTTGAAGCAAGGGGTTACACCGCTTGGGATCCGACTTCTTACGCATTTATAAAAGGCAAAACCCTTTGTATTCCCACTGCATTTTGTTCTTACGGCGGTCATGCGCTTGACAAGAAAACACCCTTGATTCGTTCAATGGAGGCACTTAACAAACAGGCACTTCGTATTTTAAAACTTTTCGGTAACGATAAAGTTAAGCGTGTTACAAGTTCGGTAGGTCCCGAACAGGAATACTTCCTTGTTACCAAAGAAATGTACGAACAGCGTCCCGACCTGCGCTTTACCGGCAGAACCCTTTTTGGTGCAAAACCGCCTAAAGGACAGGAAATGGACGACCACTACTTCGGTGTAATTAAACCCAGAGTTGCCGCATATATGGAAGAACTTAACGACGAACTTTGGAAACTGGGTATTTTGGCAAAAACCGAACACAACGAAGTAGCCCCCGCACAACACGAATTAGCACCGATTTATTCTACAACAAATATTGCAACCGACCATAACCAACTTACAATGGAAATTATGCAGAAAGTTGCAAGTAAGCACGGACTGGTTTGCTTGCTTCACGAAAAACCCTTTGCAGGTGTAAACGGAAGCGGTAAGCACAACAACTGGTCTATTGCCACCGATTTGGGTCAGAACTTGCTTTCACCCGGTGCTACACCCTACGAAAACGCACAGTTCCTTTTGTTCCTTTGTGCCGTAATTAAAGCGGTAGACGATTATCAGGATTTATTGCGTATATCGGTTGCAACTGCCGGTAACGACCACCGTTTGGGCGCTAACGAAGCACCTCCCGCCGTTGTGTCCATCTTCTTGGGTGACGAACTTAATGCAGTACTTGAAGCAATAGAAACCGATACACCTTATAAGGGTGTAGAAAAAACACAGATGAAACTGGGCGCTACCGTTCTTCCCAAATTCAACCGTGACACAACCGACCGTAACAGAACTTCTCCCTTTGCCTTTACGGGCAACAAGTTTGAATTCCGTATGCTCGGTTCATCAAACAGTATTGCCTGCGCCAACATAATGCTTAACACGGCGGTTGCCGAATCACTTAAAATATATGCCGACAGGTTAGAGGGTGCTAAGGATTTTGAAACCGCACTCCACGAAATGATAAAGAAAACCATTAAAGACCATAAGCGCATTATATTTAACGGCAACGGTTATGACGACAGTTGGATTAAAGAAGCAACCGAAAAACGCGGTCTTCTTAACTACCGCACTACTGCCGACTGTATGCCTCATTTGCTCGATAAAAAGAATGTGGATATGTTGACTTCCCACGGTGTATTCACCCTCGCCGAACTTGAATCAAGACATGAAATCACCTTGGAAAACTACTGCAAAACCATTATTATCGAAGCAAATACAATGCTTAATATGGCACTTACCGATATTTTGCCCGCAATAGCAAAATACACAAGCGTTTTGGCTAAAGGTATTAACGCTAAAAAGAATATCGACCCCGAAATTGCCTGTGATTATGAAACCAAAACTTTAAAAACACTTTCGGGTCTTAATGACAGTATCGCATTAAAGTGCGAAGAATTGGAAAGCGTACTTAACACCGTAAACGGTGCTGATGATATAGAGGAACAGTCTTTTGCAATAAGGGATAACCTTATTTTAAAGATGAGCGAATTGCGTGCGCTTTGTGATGTTGCCGAAACAAAGACCGCAAAGAAATACTGGCCTTATCCGTCATACGCCGATTTATTATTCGGTGTTAAGTAAAGAAAGAAGGAATTATTATGGTAGAAGAAATTACGAAAATTGTCGAAGAAACCGTAACAAGCGAAGTTTTCGGTGTATGGTTTCTTATAGGTGCCGCACTTGTGTTCTTTATGCAAGCGGGTTTTGCAATGGTTGAAACCGGTTTTACAAGAGCCAAAAACGCCGGTAACATTATAATGAAAAACCTTATGGACTTTTGCATAGGAACAGTTGTATTTGTTCTTTTGGGATTTAGTCTTATGATGGCTGAAGATTATGTTTTCGGCATCTTCGGTGTTCCGAATTTGCAGATTTTAACAAACTTCGGTCAGTTCTTAAAAGACGGCAACGCACCGTCATTTGTGTTTAACCTTGTGTTCTGTGCTACTGCGGCAACAATAGTATCGGGCGCTATGGCAGAGCGTACAAAATTTATTTCCTACTGTATATATTCGGGTGTTATTTCACTCTTTGTATACCCTGTGGAAGCCGGTTGGGTTTGGAACTCAAAAGGTTGGCTTGTAAATTTGGGATTCCACGATTTTGCGGGTTCTGCGGCTATCCACTCGGTTGGCGGTATCACCGCCTTAATCGGTGCTATTATGGTGGGTCCCCGTCTTGGCAAATACATAAAAGACAAATCGGGTAAGGTTAAAAAAGTAAACGCAATTCCCGGTCACTCAATTACATTAGGCGCACTCGGTTGCTTTATTCTTTGGTTCGGTTGGTACGGATTTAACGGTGCCGCCGCTTGGGATAAAAATTCACTTGCATCAATCTTTGTTACCACAACCATAGCTCCTGCCGTTGCTACCGTTACCACAATGATTTACACTTGGATTAAAAACGGCAAACCCGATGTTTCAATGTGCCTTAACGCTTCACTTGCAGGTCTTGTAGGTATTACTGCAGGATGTGACGCATTAGATGCTTTCGGTTCGGTTATAGTCGGCATTGTTTCGGGTATTCTTGTTGTAGTGGTTGTTGAATGGCTTGACCTTAAACTCCACATTGACGACCCCGTAGGTGCGGTAGGCGTTCACTTGGCAAACGGTGTTTGGGGTACTGTTGCGGTAGGTCTTTTGGCTAACCCCAAAGCCCCTGCAGGACTTGAAGGTCTTTTCTACACCGGTAAATTCACACTTTTAGGCGTTCAAACACTCGGTATAGTTGCTATTCTTTTGTGGACTGCGGTTACAATGGGCATTACCTTTGCAATTATTAAAAAGACAATCGGTTTGCGTGTAAGCGAAGAAGAGGAAATCAAAGGTCTTGACAGTACCGAACATGGTTTACCCAGCGCTTATGCAGACTTTGTACCGGCAGTTGAAAGCATTGACTACGGTTACAGCGAAGCAGTTCCGGTAAGCGGTGAAACACCCGTTGCGGAAGCAATTCCGATTAAGAAAGTGCCGGTATTTGAAGAGGGTACGCCTAAATTTACGAAGATTGAAATTATTTGTAAAGAATCCCGCTTTGAGGCACTTAAATCCGCAATGATGGAAATAGGCATTACAGGTATTACGGTTTCTCACGTTTTGGGTTGCGGAATACAAAAAGGCAAACCCGAATACTACCGTGGAGTTCAAATCGAAGCAAACTTGCTGCCTAAAGTTCAGGTAGACATTATTGTAAGCAAGGTTCCCGTAAGAACGGTTATAGATACCGCAAAACGTGTACTTTACACCGGTCATATAGGTGACGGTAAAATCTTTGTTTACGATGTTGAAAATGTTGTTAAAGTGCGTACCGGCGAAGAAGGTTACGACGCTTTGCAAGACGTAGAATAATTATTTAAAGGTGAAAACCGAGTACTTTACGGAGGTATTTAATATGTGTTCTATTATGGGGTATTGTGGTGTAGGTGCCACTACCGAAAAATTTAAAATGGGCTTTGGCGAAACGGTATCACGCGGTCCGGACGACAGCCGTATTATAGACACCGGTAAAGGACTTCTCGGTTTTCATCGGCTTGCCATTATGGGTTTAACGGAGGAGGGTATGCAACCCTTCTCCTTAGGCGGCAGTTATGCGGTTTGTAACGGCGAACTTTACGGCTTTTCGGCAGAACGTGAAAAACTTACAGAAAAGGGATATAAGTTTAAAAGTGACAGCGACTGTGAAATAATACTTCCTTTATACTGTGAATACGGTACGGATATGTTTTCAAAGTTGGATGCCGAATTTGCTTTAATAATTTATGACGGCGAAACGGGCGAATATATTGCCGCACGTGACCCTATAGGCATTCGTCCTTTGTATTACGGTTACGATAAAGACGGTATTATTTTGTTCGCAAGCGAACCCAAAAACCTTGTGGGTATTGCGGATAAAATTATGCCGTTCCCACCCGGACACTATTATAAAGACGGCAAATTTTACTGTTACTGCGATATAGCAAAGGTGGATACCGTATGCACCGACGACTTGGAAACCGCTTGTAAAAATATACGTGAAAAACTGATTGCAGGGGTTGAAAAACGCCTTGTTGCCGATGCAAAGGTTGGTTTTTTGCTTTCGGGTGGTTTAGATTCTTCGCTCGTTTGCGCTATTGCCGCAAAAAAGTCGAAAAAACCGATTAAAACCTTTGCAATAGGTATGACCGAGGACGCTATTGACTTAAAATACGCAAAACAGGTTGCCGATTATATAGGCAGTGAACATAAAGAAATTTATATGACCCCCGAAGAGATTACAGCTACCCTTGACTCGCTTATAAAACTTCTCGGCACTTATGATATTACCACTATCCGTGCAAGTATGGGTATGTATTTAATCTGCAAGGCAATTCACGAACAAACCGATATACGTGTACTTTTAACGGGTGAAATTTCGGACGAACTTTTCGGTTATAAATATACCGATTTTGCACCCTCACCCCAAGCTTTCCAAGAGGAGGCACAAAAGCGGGTTAGGGAACTCCATATGTATGACGTACTACGTGCCGACCGTTGTATTTCGGTAAACTCGCTTGAAGCCAGAGTTCCGTTCGGCGACCTTGATTTTGTAAAATACGTTATGTCGCTTGACCCTGAAATGAAGGTTAATAAATACGGCAAGGGTAAATACCTTTTGCGCCACGCTTTTGACGGAATGGATTATTTACCCCAAGAAATACTTTGGCGTGAAAAAGCCGCTTTTTCGGATGCGGTAGGTCATTCTATGGTGGATTACCTAAAAGAATATGCCGAAAAGCAGTATTCCGACCAAGAGTTTATTGACAAATGCCGAAAATATACCCACGCAAAACCCTTTACAAAAGAATCATTGCTTTACAGAGAGATATTTGAAAAGTATTATAAAGGACAGTCCGAAATGATTGTAGACTTTTGGATGCCCAATAAACAGTGGGAGGGTTGCAACGTAAATGACCCCTCTGCCCGTGTACTTTCAAACTACGGCGACAGCGGAAAATAGAAAACATA
This sequence comes from Acutalibacteraceae bacterium, assembly GCA_036310925.1. GTDB lineage: Bacteria > Bacillota > Clostridia > Oscillospirales > Acutalibacteraceae > UBA737. Next base: position 54,469 of record JAXJQX010000001.1, on the reverse strand, counting down.
ATAAATAACCTTACATAACATTAAAACAAAAATGCTTTTTATTACCAAAATGCCTTTTATTTACTAAAAAAGTAAACACAAATATACAGTAGAATGTAAATATAAATATACAATTCTAACAGTTGACAAACAGGCGAAAAAATAGTATAATAATGCGGGAAAAGGCAAAGGCGTCTTTGACTTATGGCTGGAAGTGTCTTTGTATCTTTTTTTAGCCAAAATCAGCAAGTAAGGGCAAAGGTGTCTTTAATGTTTAACATTAAAGCATTATTGCCTTTTTTTATTTAAAAAAAGCGGAGGTTTTAAGAGTTATGACTAAAAAAGAACAACTTTACGAAGGAAAGGCAAAAAAGGTATTTAAGACAGATGATCCGGAATGTCTTATAGTTTCTTATAAGGACGATGCTACGGCATTTAACGGCCTTAAAAAAGGAACTATTGCAGGCAAAGGCGTAATTAACAACAAAATGAGCAATCGGCTTATGGAACGCCTTGAAAAATCGGGTATACCCACCCATTACGTTGAAGAAATTAACGACCGTGAAACAATTGTTAAAAAGGTATCTATCGTACCGCTTGAAGTTATTATCCGCAATATTGCGGCCGGTTCTTTTTCTAAACGCTACGGCGTAGAAGAGGGCTTCGTTTTTGAAACCCCCACCATTGAATTTTCTTATAAGAACGATGAACTCGGTGACCCGTTAATGAACGGTTATCACGCTATTGCTATGAAATTGGCAACCCCTGAAGAAATCGAAACCATTAAGAAATACGCATTTGCCGTAAACGAAGAATTAAAGAAATTCTGGTCGGGTTGCGGTGTTACTTTGGTTGACTTTAAATTAGAGTTCGGTAAACTTTCGGACGGTACCGTTGTACTTGCCGATGAAATCAGCCCCGACACTTGCAGACTTTGGGACAGCAAGACAAACGAAAAATTGGATAAAGACAGATTCAGACGTGATATGGGCGGAGTGGAAGACGCTTACGCCGAAATTATGAAACGTCTTAACGAACATATTTAATGGGGGTGCGAAAATGTCTAATTGCGCAATAGTAGGTATAAACTGGGGCGACGAAGGCAAGGGCAGAATGGTAGATTTACTTACCGAAAAGTATGACGTTGTTGTTCGTTTTCAGGGCGGCGGTAACGCAGGTCATACCGTAATAAACGAACGGGGCAAATTTGCACTTCACCTTTTGCCTTCGGGAATATTCAGAGACGGCGTTGTAAACCTGCTTGGCAATGGCGTTGCAATAGACCCGGAAAACCTTTGGAACGAAATGGAAGAAGTTATGTCCCAAGGGGTTAGTTTAACCCCCGAAAACCTTAAAATAAGCGACCGTGCGTCCCTCTTGCTTCCGTGGCACCGTGATATGGACGAACTTGAAGAAATGCGTCTTGCAGACAAAAAGTACGGTTCTACAAAACAGGGTATTGCACCTTTTTATTCGGACAAATATCAAAAGAAAACCGTGCTTGCGGGCGAACTTTTTTACCCCGACGAATTAAGACAGCATCTTTATGATATTATGGAATGGAAAAATTTAACCTTAACAAAGGTTTACGGTGCAAAACCCTATACAAAAGAAATGCTGGAAGAATGGCTTAACACCTATTGCGAAAAGATTAAACCCTATATTTGCGATACCGGTGCATTCTTGAAAGAACAACAGGAAAACGGCAAAAATATTCTTTTTGAGGCACAGTTAGGTTCTTTGCGTGATTTGGATTACGGTATTTATCCTTACACCACTTCGTCTAACACCACGGCGGCTTATGCGCCCATCGGTTCAGGTCTTCCGAGTGCAAAAATAAACGATGTTGTAGGTGTTGTTAAAGCATACTCTACCTGTGTAGGCGAAGGACCGTTTGTTTGCGAAATGTTCGGCGAAGAAGCCGAAGAACTCCGCAAAAACGGTTTTGAGTATGGCGCTAAAACCGGAAGACCCCGCAGAGTAGGTCCTATTGATATTGTTGCAACAAAATACGGGGTTGAAGTTCAGGCGGCAACCGCTATTGCCCTTACAAAGTTGGACGTTTTAAGTTATATGGATAAAATCCCCGTTTGCACTAAATATTTGGTTGACGGAAAAGAAACCGACCGTTTCCCGTTCCCTGTAGCACTTAAAAACGCACAACCCGTTATTGAGTATTTTGACGGTTGGAAGTGTGATATTACAAGCGCCCGCAAGTGGGAGGATTTACCTAAAGAGGCACAGGACTATGTATTATTTGTTGAAAAGCAAATAGGTTGTCCTATTAAGTATGTTTCGGTAGGACCCGAACGTGAAAGCATTGTAATAAGATAAATTCCAAGGAGAAAATATATGAAAACAAATTACGAATCACCGTTATCTTCAAGATACGCTTCCGACTATATGTGTTCGCTTTTCTCGTCCGATACAAGATACCAAACCTGGCGTAAACTTTGGGTAGCACTTGCAAAGGCAGAAATGACATTGGGACTTCCCATTACAAAGGAACAGGTTGACGAACTTTCGGCACATATTACCGATATTGACTATGAGTGTGTTGCAAAACGTGAAAAAGAAGTACGTCACGACGTAATGGCACACGTTTATGCTTACGGCAAGGTTGCACCTAAAGCCGCAGGCGTTATTCACCTTGGTGCTACAAGTTGCTATGTTACCGACAATGCCGACCTTATAATTTATAGGGACGGCTTAAAGTATTTAAGAACGGAACTTTTAAAGGTAATTAAAAACCTTTCGGATTTTGCCGAAAATTACAAAGCGTTACCCACCTTGGGTTACACACATTTCCAACCCGCACAACTTGTAACGGTTGGCAAACGTGCAACACTTTGGATGCAGGATCTACTTTCCGACCTTAAAGAAATTGATTTTGCTATTGAAAATATTAAGTTCTTGGGTTGTAGGGGAACTACCGGCACCGAAGCCAGTTTTGTTGATTTATTTGAGGGTGACAATGCAAAAATTGACGAAATGAACCGTATAATAGCAGGGGAATTTGATTTTTCGGAATGTTTTGATGTTTCGGGTCAAACCTATCCCCGCAAGGTTGACAGCCGTATTTTAAATGCGCTTTCTTCGGTTGCTCAAAGTTGCTACCGTATGGCAAACGATATTCGTTTATTACAGCATGACCGTGAAATAGAAGAACCTTTTGAAAAGAACCAAATCGGCTCTTCGGCAATGGCTTATAAAAGAAACCCCATGCGCAGCGAACGTATTTGCTCGCTTGCACGTTATCTAATGGCGGACGCTTTAAACGCACCAATGACCGCCTCTACCCAATGGCTTGAAAGAACGCTTGACGATTCGGCAAACCGCCGTATATCTTTGCCCGAGGGCTTCTTGACCTGTGACGCAATACTCCGTCTTGCACAAAACGTGACCGACGGTCTACGTGTAAACGAAAAAATAATCGAAAGAAACGTTAAAGAATTTTTGCCCTTTATTGCTACCGAAAACTTAATGATGGAAGCGGTAAAGAGGGGCGGAAACCGTCAGCAGTTGCACGAAATTATCCGCAAATGTTCTATGGAAGCCACCGCAGGTATGAAAGCGGGCAAGGATTGCGACTTGCTTTCAAGATTGGCAAACGAAAAAGAATTCGGACTGAAAGAAGAAGAAATGAACCAACTTCTTACTCCGTCACTCTATATCGGCAGATGTCCCGAACAGGTTACGGCATTTTTAGAAAAAATCAAACCCTTGCTTTCGGGAATTGAAAAACAGTCGGCGGAAATTGATTTGTAAGAAGGGAGAGAATGTATTGGATAAAATCCTTGTTTTGGATTTCGGCGGTCAGTATAATCAACTGATTGCCCGCAGGGTAAGAGCAGAGCAGGTTTATGCCGAAATTAAACCCTATAATAAAATCACAGTAGAACAAATAAAACAAGAGGGATATAAGGGTATTATTTTTACAGGCGGTCCTAACAGCGTTTATGACCAAAATTCTCCCCATTATGACCCCGAAATATTAAACGCAGGCGTGCCGATACTGGGCATTTGTTACGGTTGTCAGTTAATGGCATATATGGCAGAGGGTGAAATCACTTCGGCTGAAAACAGCAGCGAATACGGAAAAACCACCGTTTTCACCGAAGACGAGGTACTGTTTGACGGTGTCCCGAAAGAAAGCATTTGCTGGATGAGCCATACCGACTATGTTAAAACACCGCCTAAAGGTTTTACGGTAATCGGATATACCGATAAATGCCCCTGCGCCGCTATGTGTGACAGGGAGCGTAAACTTTACGGAGTTCAGTTCCATCCCGAAGTTACCCACACAGTATACGGCAAACAGATGCTTTCTAATTTCATTTTCTCGGTTTGCGGCTGTAAACGTGAATGGAAAATGGAAAACTTTGTTGAAACTTCGGTAGAAAAATACAAAAAGGAACTTGCCGGCAAAAAGGTATTGCTTGCTTTGTCGGGCGGGGTGGATTCTTCGGTTGCCGCAGTACTTCTTAATAAAGCGATAGGCAACAATTTAACCTGCGTTTTCGTAGACCACGGTCTGTTACGTAAAGACGAGGGAGATTTTGTAGAAAACACCTTCGGCAAGGGCTTTGGCATAAACTTAATAAGGGTTAATGCTGAAGAACGCTTTTTAACTAAATTAAAAGGTGTTACCGAACCCGAAAGAAAACGCAAAATCATAGGTGAAGAATTTATCCGTGTATTTGAAGACCAAGCAAAAAAATTAGGCAAAATTGACGTTTTGGTTCAGGGTACAATTTACCCCGATGTTATAGAAAGCGGTAAAGGTGACTCTGCGGTTATTAAAAGCCACCATAATGTAGGCGGTCTTCCCGATGTTATTGCGTTTGACGAAATTGTAGAACCGCTTAGGGAACTTTTTAAAGACGAAGTGCGTGAAACCGGAACACAACTTGGTATTCCTTACGAACTTGTATGGCGTCAGCCCTTCCCGGGTCCCGGTTTGGCAGTTCGTGTAATTGGCGAAATCACAAAGGATAAACTTGAAATTCTGCGTGAAGCCGATGCTATTTTCAGGGAAGAAATTGCAAATGCAAAACTTGAAAACTGCACAAACCAATACTTCGCCGTATTAACCGATTTGCGCTCGGTAGGTGTTATGGGTGATGCCAGAACCTACGGCTATACGGTAGCGTTGCGTGCGGTTACTACCGACGATTTTATGACGGCGGAATGGACACGGCTGCCCTTTGAAGTGCTTGAAAAAGCAAGCAGTAGAATTACAAACGAAATCAAAGGTATAACAAGAGTAGTGTATGATATAACTTCAAAACCCCCCGCAACGGTAGAGTGGGAATAAATATTTAGAAAACGGAGAAAAATTTATGTGTGGAATAGTTGGCTTTATCGGTTCACAGCAAGCGGCTCCCATTTTATTAGACGGTCTTAAAAAACTTGAATACCGCGGATACGATTCTGCGGGAATTGCAATACTTAACGACAGCAAAATAGATATTAGAAAAGTTACCGGAAGAATCGCAAATTTGTGCGAACTCACGGAAGACGGAAAAAACTGTATCGGAACGGTCGGTATAGGTCATACAAGATGGGCAACCCACGGTGCCCCTACTGATACAAACGCTCACCCGCATCTAAGTAATGACGGTAAATTTGCGGTTGTGCATAACGGTATTATTGAAAACTATATTGCTTTAAGGGAAGAACTTATACAAAAAGGTTATGTATTCCAAAGCGAAACCGATACCGAAGTTGTAGTACATCTTATTGAAATGTACTACAAAGGCGATTTAAAAAAAGCCGTAATTAAAACCTCCGCAAGGCTGCATGGTTCTTACGCTTTAGGTGTAGTTTGCACCGACGAACCCGAAAAAATATATGTAGCAAGAGAAGCAAGTCCCCTTATTTTAGGCGTAGGTGTCGGTGAAAATTACTTCGCTTCGGACGTTACGGCATTGGTTTCATACACCAGAAACGCAATTTATATGGAAGACGGCGAATTTGCCGAAATCACACCCGACTCTATAACCGTGTTTGACCCTGCCGGCAAACCGATTGAAAAGAGTATCAGCAGAATTACCTGGGATATTCAGTCTGCCGAAAAGGGCGGATACGAGCATTTTATGCTTAAAGAAATTATGGAACAACCCAGAGCGGTTAAAGCCACCATTGCACCCAGAATTAAGGGTGACGATATTGTGCTTGACGATACCGACCTTACCGCCGAATACTTAAAAAGCATAAACAAAATTGTTATTACCGCCTGCGGTTCGGCTTATTATGCCGGCTGTGCGGGCAAATATGCCATTGAAAAACTTTGCCGTATTCCGGTGCAGGTTGAATTGGCAAGCGAACTCAGATACAGCGACCCGCTTATTGATGAACATACCTTACTTATTGTACTTTCGCAGTCGGGCGAAACGGCAGACACTATTGCCGCAATGAAAGAATGTAAAAACAGGGGCGCTAAAACACTTGCCATTGTAAACGTTGTCGGCAGTACCATTGCAAACATTGCCGATAATACATTATACACCTGGGCAGGTCCCGAAATTGCGGTTGCTACAACCAAGGGTTACACAACACAGGTTGCGGTTCTTTATCTGTTTGCTTTATATACCGCAAAGAAAATCGCAAGTATCGGTGATAAAGAGTATAAAGACGCTTTGCAAACCGTAAAAAGTTTACCTAAAAAAATTCAGGAAGCAATTGATATGAATACGGGAATTGCTAATTTAGCCAAAAAATATCATGGCGTTGATTCAGTATTCTTTATAGGCAGAAATACCGACTATGCGGTATCACTTGAAGCGGCACTTAAACTTAAGGAAATATCCTACATTCACGCCGAATCCTATGCCGCAGGTGAATTAAAGCACGGAACTATTGCGCTTATTGAAGAACACAGACCGGTTGTTGCTTTGTGCTGTAACAGGGCGCTTATGGAAAAAACCATGAGCAATATTGTAGAGGTTAAGGCAAGAGGTGCCGATATTTTGGCAGTTACCTTTAAGGATAACCAAAAAATCGTTCCGTTGGCAGATGATATGGTTTTCGTACCTGAAACCGATACTATTTTCACGGCGGCGGTAGAAATTATTCCATTACAGTTGCTTTCGTACTATGTTGCAAAGGAAAACGGCTGTGATATAGATAAGCCGAAGAACCTTGCAAAATCAGTTACTGTTGAATAATTAGAAAAAGGAGTTTTTGAAATGACTAAATATATTTTTGTGACCGGGGGAGTTGTTTCGGGACTCGGAAAAGGTATTACCGCCGCTTCGTTGGGACGGCTTTTAAAAGCAAGAGGACTTAAAGTTGCGGCGCAAAAGTTAGACCCTTATATAAATGTAGACCCCGGTACAATGAGTCCTTATCAGCACGGCGAAGTTTACGTAACCGAAGACGGTGCGGAAACCGACCTTGATTTAGGTCATTACGAACGGTTTATTGATGAGGACTTAAACAAATATTCCAACCTTACAACAGGTAAAGTTTATTGGAATGTTTTAAATAAAGAACGCCGTGGGGAATATCTCGGTTCTACGGTTCAGGTTATTCCCCACATTACAAATGAAATAAAGGAATTTGTTTACAGTGTCGGCAAAAAAACAAACGCCGATGTAGTTATAACGGAAATCGGCGGAACTATCGGTGATATTGAATCCCAGCCGTTTATTGAAGCGGTGCGCCAAATTTCGCTTGAAGTGGGAAAAGAAAATTCGCTCTTTATTCACGTAACATTAGTTCCGTTTTTAAGCGGTTCGGACGAACACAAATCCAAACCCACCCAACATTCGGTTAAGGAATTGCAGGGAATGGGTGTAAACCCCAATATTGTGGTACTTCGCTGTGACCGACCGCTTGAAGATTCTATTTTTAAGAAAATTTCAATGTTTTGTAACGTTAAACCGGATTGTGTTATCGAAAATATCACCTTGCCTAATCTTTACGAAGCACCCCTTATGCTCGAAAAGGCGAATTTTTCATCGGTTGTTTGCCGTGAACTGGGAATAGATGCAAAAGAACCCGACCTTACCGAATGGACGAAAATGGTGGATAAAATAAGCCAAAGGGAACACAACGTAAATATCGGGCTTGTAGGTAAATATGTAGGACTGCACGACGCTTATCTTTCGGTGGCCGAAGCGTTGCGTCATGCGGGATACTACCATAATACCCACATTTCCATTAAATGGATAGATTCCGAAGAAATTACACCCGAAAACTACAAAGAAAAATTAGCCGATTTAGACGGTATTTTAGTTCCCGGCGGTTTTGGAAGCCGTGGTATTGAGGGAATGATACTTGCTGCAAAATACGCAAGGGAAGAAAACATACCCTATTTCGGTATTTGCCTTGGTATGCAAATTGCGGTTATTGAATACGCAAGAAATGTTGCCGGTATTACCGATGCTCATTCGGGCGAGTTTGACGAACTTTGCAAAAACAAGGTTATTGACTTTATGCCGGGTCAAAGCGAGGATATAGACAAAGGCGGCACATTACGGCTTGGTGCTTATCCTTGCAATATTAAGGAAAATACCGCAATGGAAAAATGTTACGGCACTAATGTTATAAGCGAACGTCACAGACACCGCTATGAATTTAATAACGATTACCGTGAAATTTTGCAAGAAGCGGGACTTACCTTAAGCGGTAGTTCGCCTGACGGAAAACTTATAGAAACGGTGGAATTAACCGAACGTCCTTTCCATATCGGCGTACAGTACCACCCCGAATTTAAAAGCAGACCGAACCGACCCCATCCTTTGTTTAAAGGATTTATAGGAGCCGCACTTGAAACCAACGGAGGCAAATAATGAGTATTCACGAAGAATGTGGAGTATTCGGTGCAATTTCACCCGAAGCCACCGATGTAGCAAATATTTGTTATTACGGACTTTATGCGCTCCAACACCGCGGACAGGAAAGTTGCGGTATTGTGGTAAATGATGACGGCGTTTTTTTATCTCACAAGGATTTGGGACTTGTCAGCGAAGTTTTTTCGGGCGATGTTTTATCACGTTTACCCAAAAGCACTATGGCGGTAGCACACACACGCTACGGCACAACCGGAGGTACTAACCGCAACAACTGCCAACCTATTGAAGTAAACCACCAAAAGGGCCGAATGGCTTTGGCACACAACGGTAATTTAAGTAACGCCGCAGTTTTGCGAAGCGAACTTGAACTCGGCGGCGCTATTTTCCATACAACAAGCGATACCGAAACCATTGCCTACATTATTACCAAAGAGCGTTTAAAATCCCCCTCTATTGAGGAGGCGGTAAGCCGTGCGATGAATATTATTGACGGTGCATATTCTTTGGTTTTAATGTCCCCCCAAAAACTAATCTGTGCAAGGGACCCGTACGGCTTCCGTCCTTTGTGTTACGGCAAAACGGCGGACGGTATGTATGTTGTCGCTTCCGAAACCGCCGCTTTAAAAGCAGTCGGTGCAGAGGTTATAAGGGACGTAGAGCCGGGAGAGATTTTGGTTTTCAGTAAAAACGGAGTTGTTTCCCGCACGGAACATTGCAGAAAAAAGGATAAAAAACTTTGTGTTTTTGAATATATTTACTTTGCCCGTCCCGATTCGGTGATAGACGGTGTTTCGGTACATTCTTCCCGCTTAAAGGCGGGAAAAATATTGGCAAAAACCCACCCTGTGGATGCCGATATTGTAATAGGCGCTCCCGATTCGGGGTTAGATGCCGCACTCGGTTTCAGCAGGGAGTCGGGTATACCTTACGGAATAGGTCTTATTAAGAACAAATATATAGGAAGAACCTTCATTTCACCGGGACAGGGTGCACGTATTGACGGTGTTAAAATTAAACTTGCCGCCGTAGAAGAAACCGTAAAGGATAAACGTGTTGTTCTGGTGGATGATTCTATTGTACGGGGTAATACAATGGGCAGGGTTGTAAAACTTTTAAGGGATTCGGGCGCAAAAGAAGTTCACGTAAGAATTTCCTCTCCGCCGTTTTTGCACCCTTGCTATTACGGAACAGATATTGATTCCGAAGAACATTTGATTGCGTGTCAGCATACAATTCCCGAAATATGCGATATTATAGGGGCGGATTCTTTAGGGTATTTCCCGGAGGAAAAATTATCGGAACTTACAAACGGCTGCGGTTTTTGCGGCGCTTGTTTTAATGGGGTTTATCCCACAGAAATTCCAACAGATATACGAAAGGACCGCTTTGAAAGGCGATTATCCGACAAAAAGAAATGAGGCGGCGGTTATGCCAAAGGAATTTAATAAAAAAATTATTTTAGAGGACGGAGCAGAGTATTACGGTTACGGTTTCGGTGCCGATAATTCGGCGGTGCTTGAAATTGTTTTTAATACCTCTATGGTAGGGTATCAGGAAATTATGTCCGACCCGTCTTATACCGACCAAGCGGTGGTAATGACCTATCCGCTAATCGGGAACTACGGTATGGCAGATGACGATTTTGAACGTGATACACCTACTATCGGTGCTTTAATTGTTCGTGAGTATAACGATAACCCCTCTAATTTCAGAAGTACCGCCACCTTGTCGGAAATTATGAAAAAATTCGGTGTTGCGGGAATTTACGGTGTTGACACACGAAAATTAAACAGATCAATCCGTGATTACGGTTCTCGTAAAGTGCTGATAACCGATATTGACACTCCCTTGGAAAAGGGACTCAGGATACTTAAAAATACTAATATCCCTACCGATGCGGTAAGGCGTGTTTCCGGTAAAGAAATTACGGTTTTTTCTCCCGAAAATCCAAAATACCACGTAGCGGCAATCGACTGCGGTATGAAAATGAATATTGTCCGTTCACTTAACGCTTGCGGTTGTAAAGTTACCGTTCTGCCGTTTGATACTTCGGCGGAAACAATAGAACAACTTTCTCCCGACGGGGTGTTTATCTCTAACGGACCGGGCAACCCGACAGATGTGATAGAAACCTTAAAAACCGTAAAACAACTTATAGGCAAATATCCCATTTTCGGTATTTGTCTCGGACATCAAATAATATCTTTGGCTTACGGCGCAAAGACATATAAATTAAAATTCGGACACCGTGGAGGTAACCACCCCGTTCGGAATTTGGAAACAGGAAAAATTGAAATTACCTCGCAAAATCATTCCTATGCGGTTGACGAAGCAAGTTTACAGGCAACACCGCTTACCGTTACCCACATAAACCTGCTTGATAATACCGTAGAGGGACTTAAATGCGATAAAGATAAAGTTATAAGCGTGCAGTATCACCCCGAAAGCGCCCCCGGCCCGCAGGACAGCGCATACCTTTTTGACCGATTTATAAAACTAATGGAGGAACAAAACAATGGCTAAAAGAACCGATATTAAAAAAGTACTTGTTATTGGCTCCGGTCCTATTGTTATCGGTCAGGCGGCAGAGTTTGACTATGCGGGAACACAGGCGTGTTTAGCACTTAAAGAGGAGGGGTACGAGGTTGTGCTTTGCAACTCCAACCCCGCCACCATTATGACCGACACTTCCATTGCGGATAAGGTGTATATGGAACCGCTTACATTGGAATATATTGCAAAAATTATTCGTTTTGAACGTCCCGATGCAATTTTGCCCGGTATAGGTGGTCAAACCGGACTTAATCTTGCAATGCAACTTGAAAAAAAGGGTATATTATCCGAATGTCAGGTAGAACTTTTAGGTACAAAAAGCGCTTCTATCGAGCGTGCCGAAGACCGTGAACTCTTTAAGGCGCTTTGTGAAGAATTGGGCGAGCCGGTACTTCCTTCGGATATTGCAAGCACGGTAGAAGAAGGACTTAAAGTAGTTGAAAAAATCGGCTACCCTGTTGTGCTTCGCCCTGCATTTACTTTGGGCGGTACAGGGGGCGGTTTTGCCGAAACGCAAGAGGAATTTTTACCCCTTATGAAAAATGCCCTTTCGCTTTCACCTGTAAGTCAGGTGCTTATTGAAAAAAGCATTAAGGGATATAAAGAAATTGAGTACGAAGTAATTAGGGACAGTAACGACACCGCAATTACAATTTGTAATATGGAAAACCTTGACCCTGTCGGTATTCACACGGGTGATTCTATTGTGGTTTGCCCTTCTCAAACACTTACCAATAAAGAATATCAAATGCTGCGTGACAGTGCGCTTAAAATAATCCGTGCACTTAAAATAGAGGGCGGCTGCAATGTTCAATTTGCACTTGACCCCAAATCTTTTCAGTACTATTTAATAGAGGTTAATCCCCGTGTTTCACGGTCTTCGGCACTTGCTTCTAAAGCCAGCGGTTATCCTATTGCACGTGTTTCCGCAAAAATAGGTGTAGGTATGACTTTGGACGAAATAAGGATTGCCAATACACCTGCCTCTTTTGAACCCGCACTTGATTATGTGGTAACCAAAATGCCACGTTTCCCGTTTGATAAATTTGCCGACGCAAGCAACGCTTTATCCACCCAAATGAAAGCCACGGGCGAGGTTATGAGCATTGGAAGAACCTTTGAAGAAAGTCTGCTTAAAGCCGTTCGTTCGCTTGAAATAGGGCTTTGCCACCTTCATCATAAGAAGTTTGACGGCAAACCGCAAAATGAACTTTTAGAATATATCAAAATCGGAACAGATGACCGTATTTACGCCATTGCCGAACTTTTAAGGCAGGGTGTTGATACCGAAACTATAGTAAATTTAACCGCAATAGATAAATTCTTTATTGATAAATTAAAAAATATCATAGAACAAGAAAACGAATTAAAACAAAATGTCGGTGATATTGCTGTTTTAAAGCAAGCCAAAAAAATCGGCTTTTCGGATAAAGTTATAGCACAGTATTGGGGTACTGCCGAAACCGAAATTTTCAATTTGCGAAAACAGCATAATATTATACCGATTTATAAAATGATTGATACCTGTGCTTCGGAATTTGAAAGTTATATCCCGTATTTTTACTCTACTTATGAAGAAGAAAACGAATCTGTTGTATCGGACAAGAAAAAAGTAATTGTTTTGGGTTCCGGTCCTATCAGAATCGGTCAGGGTGTGGAGTTCGACTATTCTACCGTTCACGCCGTGCAAACCATTAAAAACGCCGGATATGAAGCGATTATAATAAACAACAACCCCGAAACCGTTTCAACCGACTATACCTGTTCGGACAAACTGTATTTTGAACCCCTTTGTACCGAAGATGTTATGAACATTATTCTGCTTGAAAAGCCCGAAGGTGTTATAGCAACTTTAGGCGGTCAAACCGCAATAAATTTGGCAGAACCGCTTCGTGAACGGGGCGTAAAAATCATCGGTACCGACTGCGACGCAATAGAACGTGCCGAAAACCGTGACAGTTTTGAAAAACTTTTGATTTCTCTCGGTATTCCGCAACCGAAAGGCAGAGCGGTTACAAGCATTGAAGAAGGAATAAAAGCCGCAAAGGAAATTGGTTATCCGGTTTTGGTACGTCCGTCCTTTGTTTTGGGCGGCAGAGCAATGCAGATTGTTGCCAAGGAAGAAGACCTTTGCAACTACCTTAAAACCGCAGTTGAAATAGATGCGGATAAACCCGTTTTGGTAGATAAGTACATTAGGGGTAAAGAGGTTGAGGTTGATGCCGTTTGTGACGGTAAACACGTTTTTGTCCCCGGTATTATGGAACTTGTAGAGCGCACCGGCGTCCATTCGGGGGACTCTATAAGCGTTTACCCATCCTACAGTTTATCGGAAAACGTTAAAGACACAATTTTGCAATATGCGCAAAAATTAGGAATAGGTATTGGAATTATAGGGCTTTTTAATATCCAATTTATTGTAGACGAAAGTGACAATGTTTATATTATAGAAGTAAACCCACGTTCTTCAAGAACCGTTCCTTTCCTTTCAAAAGCCACGGGTTACAGTCTTGCGGATATTGCAACACTTTGTATGCTGGGACTTTCTTTGCAGGAACAGGGGATTTTTGAAATATATCCCAAAGAAAAAGAACGTTATTACGTAAAAGCACCTGCATTTTCTTTTTCAAAACTTTTGGGTATGGATGCTTATCTGTCACCCGAAATGAAGTCTACCGGTGAAGCGATTGGTTACGATAAAAAACTTCACCGTGCGGCATACAAGGCAATGGTAGCGTCCGGTCTTAAACTTCGCAATTACGGAACGGTAGTTGTAAGCGTTGCAGACGAGGACAAAGAGGAAACTTTGCCGTTAGTAGAGCGTTTTTACAATATGGGCTTTAATATTGAAGCCACAACCGAAACCGGAAAGTTTTTAAGAAATAAAGGAATTAAAACCCGTATTCTCGGCAAACCCAGCGAGGGCAGTACTGAAGTGCTTGATTCCATACGTGCGGGATATGTCAGTTACGTTATTAACACACGTGCCATACTGTCAGGCAAACATTTTGGGGACGGTATAGCAATCCGCCAATGTGCGGCACAAAACAATATTACAATGCTTACTTCGCTTGACACGGTAAGAATGTTACTTAACGTGTTAGAAGAAGTTACGCTTGGTATTTCCACTATTGATGCCAAAAAAGGTGATAAAAATGAAGTTCACAAAAATGCACGGAATAGGTAATGACTATTTGTATGTTTACGGCGAAGTTCCGAAGAATGTATCTGAACTTTCGCAAAAACTGTCCGATCGGCATTTCGGAGCGGGTTCGGACGGAATGATATATATTTCCAAATCCGATGTTGCCGATTTTAAAATGCGTATATTTAATGCCGACGGAAGCGAAGCCAAAATGTGCGGAAACGGTATTAGATGTGTAGGAAAATACGTTTATGACAAGGGTTATACCGACAAAAAGGTTTTAAGCATTGAAACCCTTTCGGGTATTAAATATTTATCACTTCAAGTAGTAAACGGCAAGGTTAAAACCGTTACGGTAAATATGGGTAAAGCCGAAGCAAAGGAAGAAAAAATACTCGAAATAGAGGGTGAAACCGTATCGGTTATTCCGGTGTCTGTAGGCAATCCTCATGCTGTAATATTTGTGGACGATATAGAAAAAGCACTGCTTTATACATTAGGTCCTAAAATTGAACACCATAAGGAATTTAAAGACGGTGTTAATGTGGAGTTTGTAGAGGTTATAAGTCCCGATAAACTTCGTATGCGTGTATGGGAACGGGGCAGCGGTGTGACATTGGCTTGCGGAACGGGTGCTTGCGCTTCGGTTTCGGCGGCAATTTCCGCAAAGAAAAGCAATTACGGTGAAACCGTTTCGGTATTGCTTGACGGCGGCACATTAAAAATTGAAATATCACCCGATAATACCGTAGAAATGACCGGACCTGCCGAGTTCGTATACGAAGGAGAGACAGAAATATGTTAAAACCCAATTTAAGATACAAAGAACTGAAAGACACATATTTGTTTAACACAATCTACCGCAAAACAAACGAGTATTTAGAGAAAAATCCCGAAAAAACGGTTTTGCGTATGGGTGTGGGTGATGTTTCAATTCCGCTTTGTGAACCCGTAATAAAAGCACTTCATAAAGCGGTGGACGATCAAGGCGATAAAAAGACCTTTCACGGCTATATGCCCGAAGTAGGTGACGCTTCACTTCGTAAAGCCATTAAGGAATACTACGCAAAATTTTGTGCAAAGGTAGAAGAAGATGAAATCTTTGTTTCAAGCGGTGCGTGTGACGACCTTGGCGATATTTTGGAACTTTTTGACAAAAACAATTCGGTTTTGGTAATAGAACCCGCTTATCCCGAATATGTGGACACTAACATACTCTGCGGCAGAAAGGTTATTCATTTAGCGTCGGGCGAAGAAAACGGCTTTTTACCTATGCCCGAAACACCGGCAGATATTATTTACATTTGTTCCCCCAATAACCCCACAGGTGCGGCTTATAACCGTGAACAGTTAAAAGTTTGGGTGGATTTTGCGAATAAACACGGTTCGGTAATACTATTTGATGCCGCTTACGAAATATTTATAGAGGGCGAGGATATTCCCCACAGTATTTACGAAATCGAGGGTGCAAAAACCTGCGCTATTGAAATTTGCTCACTTTCCAAAACGGCGGGATTTACAGGCACTCGTTTAGGGTATACCACCGTTCCGAAAGAACTTATCCGTGCGGGTATGAACTTAAACGAAATGTGGTCACGAAACAGGGAAACGAGAACCAACGGTATTTCTTATATACTTCAAAAAGGTGCTTTGGCGGTATTTACTCCCGAAGGACAGGAATGTGTTCACAAAAACATCGGCGTTTACAAGAAAAATGCCTCCTACTTTATGGAAGCGCTTGACGAGGCGGGGATTTGGTATATCGGCGGTAAAAATTCGCCTTATATTTGGCTTAAATGCCCCGACGGTATGAGCGGTTGGGAATTTTTTGACTATTTGTTAAACGAAATTCAAGTGGTAGGTGTACCGGGGGACGGTTTCGGCGAATGCGGAAAAGGTTATTTCCGTTTTTCAACCTTCGGCAGTCCCGAAGATACCAAAGAAGCCGCAGATCGACTTTGCAAACTTTTGAAAAAGGGTTGATAATATGAAAATTTCCTGTCTTCAAATGGATATGAAATTGGGGTGTCCGCAAGAAAACTTTAAAAAAGCGGAAGTTTTAATTGAAAGAGCCGTAAATGACGGGGCAGATATACTTGTATTGCCCGAAACTTGGAATACGGGGTTTTTCCCTAAAGAAAACTTAGAGCAACTTTGCTGTAATGACGGCAAAGAAGTTAAAGAAGTTATAGCAAGCTTGGCGGACAAATACAAGGTTAATATTGTAGCGGGTTCGGTTTCAAACCTTAAAGACGGCAAGGTATATAACACCGCCTATGTTTTTGAACGTAACGGCAGATGCGTTGCAAGTTATGACAAAACCCACCTTTTCACCCCAATGGGGGAGGATGAGTTTTTCACCTACGGTAACGGTTTTTGCACCTTTACGCTTGACGGTGTAAAATGCGGAATAATAATTTGTTACGATTTGCGTTTTCCCGAACTTACAAGAAAACTTGTGTTAGAGGGTATAGAGGTACTTTTTGTTGTCTCCCAGTGGCCTAAAGAACGCATTTTTCATTTAAAAAGTTTAATCACGGCAAGGGCAATAGAAAATCAAATCTTTGTAGTTTGCTGTAATTCCTGCGGTACGGCAGGAAGCACCGTTTACGGCGGTAATTCGGCAATAATTGACCCGTTGGGTGAAACACTCGCCAATGCCGGCGAAACAGAGCAAATTATAACCGCAAACTGCAGTTTTAAGGTGCTTGACGATATTAGAAAACGTATTCCTGTTTTAAAAAACAGGCGTGCGGATTTATACTGAAAGGAAGAAAACCATAATGCGTGACTACAAACTTGAATTTGAAAAAAGAGTAGAATTTATCAAAAACATTGTAAAGGAAAGCGGAGTAAACGGCATTGTTTTCGGCAACAGCGGCGGTAAAGATTCTGCTTTGGTGGGTATTCTTTGCAAGGCGGCTTGTGAAAATACCGTTGGCATTATTTTGCCTTGCAGTTCTAAAAGGAATTACAACGAAGATACAAAAGACGCTTTGGAAGTTGCACAAAAGTATTGTATAGAAACCCGAACGGTCGATTTAACCGCCGTAAGGGAAGCGGAAATTGCCGCATTGGACGGTGTGGCAACCTTAAATTCGGCGGCGCTTTCCAACATTGCACCCCGACTTAGAATGACCACTTTATATGCGGTGGCGGCGGCTGAAAACCTTTTGGTTGCGGGTACGGGTAACAAGAGTGAAATGTTTGTCGGCTATTTTACAAAATGGGGTGACGGAGGACACGATTTTAACCCTATTTCCGACCTTACCGTTACCGAAATTTACGAATTTTTGCGGTATTTAGATGCACCGAAATGCGTTATTGAAAAAGCGCCCTCTGCCGCTCTTTTTGACGGACAAACCGATGAATCCGAAATGGGCGTGACTTATGCCGAGTTGGACGCTTATATTGCCGGCAAAGAAATACCGAGCGACAAAAAGGAAATTATTGACCGTTTGCACGCAAGAAGCGAACATAAAAGAAGAGGTATTTTAAGATATTAAGTAATAAAACGGTATGGGGGTTAAAAAATCTTATGCCGTTTTAATTTTTTATAAATTTACTATTGACAATTAAGGTAAATATTGCTATAATAAAAACCTACCCGATAGGTAGGTAATAATTCTTTGGTAAGGATAATCATTATGCAAAACTTTTTTGAAAAACTTGTACGTGCTAATTTCCGTTTCGGACGAATGTGTTGTTGTAATTTGTTTTAATATTTACAAAATACATTTATTAACAAAGGAAAAACCAATTATGTCTGATTATAAATTTGAAACTTTACAACTCCACGTGGGTCAGGAAGAACCCGATCTTGCAACCGATGCCCGTGCGGTACCTATTTACGCAACCACTTCTTATGTATTTAAAAACTGCGAACACGCTGCCGCACGTTTCGGTTTAACCGATGCCGGCAATATCTACGGAAGACTTACAAATTCCACACAGGAAGTTTTGGAAAAACGTGTTGCCGCTCTCGAGGGCGGTGTGGCGGCTTTGGCACTCGCTTCGGGTGCGGCGGCAATAACCTATACCCTTGAAGCGTTAGGTCAAAATGGGGGACACTTTGTTGCCCAAAAAACAATTTACGGCGGAAGTTACAATCTTTTAGCCCATACTTTGCCCGCTTTCGGTATTACCGCCGATTTTGTTAATATTCACGACCTTTCGGAGGTTGAAAATGCAATAAAAGAAAATACAAGAGCGATTTATATTGAAACACTCGGCAACCCTAACAGCGATATTCCGGATATTGATTCACTCGCAAATTTGGCACACAAACACGGTGTTCCGCTTGTGGTTGATAACACTTTCGGTACACCTTATCTTATCCGTCCTATAGAACACGGTGCGGATATTGTGGTTCATTCGGCTACAAAATTCCTTGGCGGTCACGGTACAACGCTTGGCGGAATTATTGTGGATTCGGGTAAATTTGATTGGGCGGCAAGCGGTAAATATCCTGCTATTGCAGAGCCAAACCCAAGTTACCACGGTGTTTCGTTTGTAAAAGCGGTAGGTCCTGCGGCATTTGTAACATATATACGTGCGGTATTACTGCGTGATACGGGTGCTACGCTTTCGCCGTTTGCGGCATTCTTGCTTTTGCAGGGTGTGGAAACCTTGTCACTCCGTCTTGAACGCCACGCCGAAAATACCAAAAAAGTAATTGAATTTTTGAAAAACCACCCAAAAGTGTTAAAGGTTAATCATCCGTCATTACCCGACCACCCCGACCACCAACTTTATAAAAAGTATTTTCCTAATGGCGGCGGTTCAATATTCACCTTTGAAATTAAGGGCGGCGTAGCCGAGGCACATAAATTTATAGATAATTTAAAAATATTCTCTTTGCTTGCAAATGTGGCAGATGTTAAATCACTTGTCATTCATCCCGCCACTACTACGCACAGTCAACTAAACGCCGAAGAACTTGCCGACCAAGGCATTAAACCAAATACAATCCGTCTTTCAATAGGTACGGAGCATATTGATGATATTATCGCCGACCTTGAAAACGGTTTTAGTGCGGTAGAATAACGGGGGTAATTTTATGTCAAACATTTATACATCAGCCGACCAACTTATAGGAAAAACTCCGCTTTTGGAATTAACACATATTGAAAAGAAGTACGGTTTAAAGGCAAGAATTCTTGCTAAACTTGAGTATTTTAATCCCGCAGGTTCGGTTAAGGACAGAATTGCCAAAGCAATGATTGACAAAGCCGAGGAGGAAGGAAAATTAAAGGACGGTTCGGTAATTATTGAACCGACAAGCGGTAACACAGGTATCGGTCTTGCATCGGTTGCCGCCGCAAGAGGGTACAGAATTATTATTACAATGCCCGAAACTATGTCGGTTGAACGCCGTCAACTTATAAAAGCGTACGGTGCGGAAATCGTATTAACCGACGGCTCAAAAGGTATGAAAGGCGCTATTGCCAAAGCCGAAGAATTGGCAAAAGAAATACCAAACAGTTTTATACCGGGACAGTTTGTAAACATAGCAAACCCAACTGCCCATAAAAATACCACAGGTCCCGAAATTTTCAGCGATACCGACGGTGAGGTTGATATTTTTGTAGCCGGTGTAGGTACGGGCGGTACTGTTACGGGGGTAGGCGAATATCTTAAATCCCAAAACCCCGAAATAAAGGTTGTTGCGGTCGAACCCGCATCTTCTGCCGTACTTTCCACCGGTGTAGCAGGGGCGCACAAAATTCAGGGTATAGGTGCCGGATTTGTTCCCGAAGTTCTTAATACTGAAATTTACGATGAAATTATTGCAGTTACAAACGAAGATGCCTTCTCTACGGGACGGGAAATAGGAAAAACCGAGGGTGTGCTTGTGGGTATATCCGCAGGTGCGGCAGCCTTTGCGGCAATAGAACTTGCCAAACGTCCCGAAAACGAAGGAAAAACAATAGTTGTACTTCTCCCCGATACTGGTGACCGCTATCTTTCAACACCGCTGTTTTCGGAATAACTTAAATTAACGGCACTCTTTTTTAGAGTGCCCAAACTATTTAGAAAGGTTTTTTATATGACAAACAAAACAATATATCTTGACAATGCCGCAACCACTAAAATGAGCAAAACCGCAATTGATGCAATGTTGCCGTTTATGGACAAGGTTTACGGCAATCCTTCATCCCTTCATTCCGTTGGGCAGTCTGCCGCCGAAGCATTATATGACGCAAGGGAGCGAATTGCAAAATGCCTTGGTTGTACGGCAAGGGAAATTACATTTACTTCCGGCGGAAGTGAGGCGGATAATCAAGCAATTCTTTCTGCTGCAAAAATAGGCAGTAAAAAGGGTAAAAAGCATATAATATCCACCGCAATAGAACACCACGCCGTTTTGCATACATTAAATAAACTTAAGGAGTACGGTTTTGAAATTACCCTCTTGGATGTTGACCAAAACGGGCTTGTTCACCCCGAACAAGTGGAAAATGCAATAAGGGAGGATACCTGCCTTGTTTCGGTTATGTATGCCAACAACGAAATAGGCACAATAGAGCCCATTAAGGAAATAGGAAAAATTTGCAGGGAAAAAGGCGTGCTTTTTCATACCGATGCCGTTCAGGCGGTAGGGCATTTGCATATTGATGTGAACGAACAAAATATTGATATGCTTTCCCTTTCGGCACATAAATTTCACGGTCCTAAAGGAATAGGGGCATTATACAGCCGTAAAGGAATACCGCTTTATACCTTAATAGAGGGCGGAGCGCAAGAAGGCGGAAAACGTGCCGGAACCGAAAATATTCCCGCAATTACGGGAATGGCGGCTGCGCTGGAAGAATCCGAAAATTCTATTGACAAAAATACAGAAAAAATATCCGCATTAAGGGATAAACTAATTGACGGACTGTCACAAATTCCGCATTCGGTTTTAAACGGCGACAGGGAAAAACGCCTTCCCTCTAACGTAAATTTCTGTTTTGAGGGTATAGAGGGCGAATCTCTACTTTTACTTCTTGATGACAAAGGCATTTGCGCTTCTTCGGGTTCGGCTTGTACTTCCGGTTCGCTTGACCCAAGCCACGTACTGCTTGCAATAGGCAGGGTTCACGATATTGCTCACGGTTCGCTGCGGCTTTCGTTATCCGAAGAAACAACCGAAGAGGAAATAGAATATACAATAAAATCGGTTAAAGAGGTTGTAGAGTATTTACGCAAAATGTCACCGATTTGGCACGACTTAACAGACGGCAAAAAAGAATTTATAATTAAGTGAGGTTTTAATTTTGGCTTTATACAGTGAAAAAGTAATGGACCATTTCCGCAATCCGCGCAATGTCGGTGTTATTGAAAATGCCGACGGTGTAGGGGAAGTAGGCAACGCAAAATGCGGAGATATTATGAAAATATATTTAAAAATTGAAAACGATATTATAACCGACGTAAAATTTGAAACTTTCGGTTGCGGCAGCGCCATTGCCTCAAGTTCAATGGCTACCGAACTGATAAAGGGTAAGCCCGTGTCCGAGGCACTTACCCTTACCAATAAAGCGGTGGTAGAGGCGCTTGACGGTCTTCCGGCACACAAAATCCACTGTTCGGTGCTTGCCGAAGAAGCAATTAAAAAAGCGTTACAGGATTATTACGAAAAAAACGGAATCGAATATGACCGTTCGCTATTTCCAAAGTGCGAAAATTGTGAGGGTTGCTGCAATATTTAGTATTGATTAACCTACTGAAAAGGTGTATAATATCAAAAAAGTTAAAAGGAAATACGGAATGAAAATAACAGATATTGTAAGCGACAAGAAATTATCCCTTTCATTTGAGGTTTTCCCCCCTAAAACCGATACAAGTTTTGAAAGTGTTAAAACCGCCACCGAGGAAATTGCAAAACTTAAACCCGCTTTTATGAGCGTTACCTACGGTGCCGGGGGAGGTACCAGCAAATACACCCTTGATATTGCAAAGAATATAAACAAACTTTACGGTGTACCGACTTTGGCACACCTTACTTGTGTTTCTTCCACAAGGGATACCGTAAAACAAAGAATAGAAGATATTATAGCATCGGGTATTAAGAATGTTATGGCTTTGCGAGGGGATATACCGGTAGAACTCCAAAATGCCGACCGCAGCGGTTGGGATTACCGCTACGCTACCGATCTAATAAGCGAACTTAAATCTTCGGGCGGAAATTTTTGCATCGGTGCGGCTTGCTACCCTGAAATTCATCCCGAAAGCAACAACCAAACCGAGGATATTAAACATTTAAAAGAAAAGGTAGATGCGGGTGCGGATTTTCTTACTACCCAAATGTTTTTTGATAATAACCTGCTTTACAACTTTTTGTATAAAATCCGTGAAGCGGGAATTACCGTGCCTGTAATTCCGGGTATTATGCCTATTACCAACGCAAATCAAGTGGAACGGGCAATAAAACTTTCGGGTTCGTTTATGCCGCAAAGGTTTAAAGCAATCGTAGATAAATTCGGCTACAACCCAAATGCTATGAAACAGGCAGGCATTGCCTACGCTACCGACCAAATCATTGATTTATATGCAAACGGTATTACAAATGTTCACGTTTATTCAATGAACAAGCCGGATGTTGCCGCAAAAATTATGAATAATTTATCGGATATTTTAGAAAAATGAGTTTAACGGTATTAACAAAAAATTATACTCCACCGCCTTTGTGTGAAAGGGAAATACTGCGTTATGCGGGTTGCAGGGCGGATAATACAAACGGTGACACAAAAGCACTTTTAAAAAACTGTTTAAACGAAGTTAAAGGCAAACTATGTTATAGGGTTTGTTATATTGAACTTGAGGTCAAATTAGAGCGAAATGTTTGCGATTTCGGTTGTTTCAGCGTTACTTCCGAAAACTTAAGTAACAACTTAAACGGCTGTAAAACCGCAATAATTTTTGCCGCAACAGTTGGGGTGGAAATTGACCGACTGATTGCAAAATACGGCCGTATTGCCCCCTCTAAAGCGCTTATGTTTCAAGCAATAGGAGCAGAACGAATAGAGGCAGTTTGCGATACTTTTTGCGAAGATATAAGGTTATTAAAAAGAAGCGGGCAAAAACCCCGTTTCAGTCCCGGTTACGGCGATTTACCGCTTAATACACAAAACAAAATATTTGACCTGTTAACCCCGCAAAAACGAATAGGGGTTACATTAAACGAAAGTTTGTTGATGTCGCCTTCAAAATCGGTTACGGCTATTGTGGGAATAACCGAAAATGAGGGTGAAATTATAAAAAATAAGTGTGCTTTTTGCGACTTTAAGGACTGTGTTTACAGAGGTGTTTTATGAATTTTAAAGAATTTTTAATGGAAAATATTGTTTATCTGGACGGCGGTATGGGTACATTACTGCAAGAAAACGGTTTAAAACCCGGTGAATACCCCGAAAGGTGGAATATTACCCGACCGGAGGTAATAATCGGGATACACAAAGATTATTTTGATGCAGGCAGTAATGTGGTTTGCACAAATACTTTCGGTGCTAATTCTTTAAAATTTGAAAAAAGTGAACTTGAAAACATCATAATGTCGGCAGTTTTTAACGCAAAAACGGCACGGGATTTATCAAAAAACAAAGCAGAAAAATTTGTAGCACTTGATATAGGCCCTTTGGGTAAACTTTTAAAACCGCTCGGTGACCTTGATTTTGAAGATGCGGTTTCTGTTTTTGCAAAAACCGTTAAATTAGGGGTTAAATACGGTGTAGACTTGGTTTTAATTGAAACCATGAATGACAGTTACGAAACCAAAGCCGCCTTGCTTGCGGTAAAGGAAAACTGCGATTTACCCGTAATTGTTTCCAACGCATACAGTGAAGACGGAAAACTAATGACAGGTGCTTCACCTGCCGCTATGACGGCACTTATTGAGGGAATGGGAGCAGATGCTTTAGGTGCAAACTGTTCTTTAGGTCCGAAACAGTTGAAAGGGGTTATGGACGAATTACTCCGAAATTCATCAATTCCCGTAATAATGAAACCCAACGCAGGTTTGCCGAAAGCGGTAGACGGTAAAACGGTGTTTGATATTACCGCAGATGAATTTGCAAGCGAAGTTGCAGAACTTGTTAAAAAAGGTGTTCGGGTGATAGGCGGTTGTTGCGGAACAACACCCGAATATATATCAAAATTATTCGGCAAAACAAAAGATTTAACACCCCTGCCGATTCATGATAAAAACATTACGGCAGTATCTTCATATACTGATGTCGTAAAATTCGGTGATGCTCCTATTCTAATCGGTGAGCGAATTAACCCCACGGGCAAAAAACGCTTTAAACAGGCACTTATGGAAAACGATATTGACTATATCCTTGCCGAGGGGGTAAAGCAACAGGAAAAGGGTGTTCATATTCTTGACGTTAATGTTGGAATTCCCGATATTGACGAAGAAAAAATGCTGAAAACCGCCGTTTGTGAATTGCAGGCGGTTATAGATTTACCTTTGCAGATAGATACTTCGGATATTAAGGCAATGGAAACCGCACTCCGATATTATAACGGCAAGGCAATGATAAATTCGGTTAACGGAAAACTTGAGAGTATGAAAGCGGTTTTTCCGCTTGTTAAAAAGTACGGCGGTTTGGTTGTAGCCCTTACTCTTGACGAAAACGGCATACCCGAAACGGCAGAGGGCAGATTCCAAATTGCCCAAAAAATTCTTAATACGGCAAGGGAGTACGGTATAGAGAAGAAAGATTTGATTTTTGATACATTGGCAATGACAATAAGTGCCGATAATAATGCCGCAGTTGCTACACTTAATTCTTTAAGCCGTATAAAAAATGAACTGGGTTGCAACACCTCGTTGGGTGTTTCCAACGTGTCTTTCGGTTTGCCTAACCGTGACGCAGTAAACGGAACATTTTTTGCCTTGTCTTTACAAAGCGGACTTTCCGCCGCAATTATGAACCCGTTTTCTAATGATATGATGAAAACTTATTATTCTTATAAAGCACTTGCGGGACTTGACCGAAACTGCACCGAATATATAGAAAATGCCGATAAATTTACGGTCACGGCATCCGTTTCGGAAAAGGTTATAAGCGAAACCGGTGTAAACTACAGTTCCGAACTGCAGTATGCGGTAATAAAGGGACTTAAGGATAAAGCTGCCGAATTAACCAAAACAATGTTAAAAAATGTTCCTGCGCTGCAAATTGTTAATAATGAAATTATCCCCGCACTTAACACCGTGGGCGAAGGGTTTGAAAAAAAGACGGTCTATTTGCCGTCACTGTTAATGAGTGCCGAAGCGGCAAAAAGCGCCTTTGAGGGAATTAAAACTTCATTGGCAGAAAACAAAAGCCAAACTAAAAAAGGCACATTTGTAATTGCTACGGTTTACGGCGATATACACGATATCGGCAAAAATATTGTAAAACTTTTGCTTGAAAATTACGGGTTTAACGTTATTGATTTAGGAAAAGACGTTCCGATAGAAACGGTTGTTAAAACGGTTGTGGAAACCCACGCACCGTTAGTGGGTTTAAGCGCACTTATGACTACAACAGTTCCTGCAATGGAGGAAACGGTAAAACAGTTAAAAAATAAAGCCCCGTGGTGCAAAACAGTGGTAGGCGGTGCGGTATTAACCGAAGAATATGCCCAAAAAATCGGTGCGGATAAATATGCAAAAGATGCAATGGAAACCGTAAGATACGCCGAAAGCGTTATAGGAGGAGGTAACCTTTTATGATGATTTCAACAAGAGGGCGGTATGCTCTGCGTGTGCTTATAGACCTTGCGGAACATAATACCGGCGGTTATATTCCTATGAAAGATATAGCCGAAAGGCAGGGAATATCCCTTAAATATCTTGAGCGAATTATTCCCGTACTTTCCAAAAACGGAATTATTGACGGGGTACAGGGTAAGGGCGGAGGATACCGCCTGATAATCGAACCGAGTGAATGTAACATCGGCAATATTCTCCGCTTGACCGAGGGGGATTTAGCACCGGTTGCCTGTCTTTGCAAGGACGCAGAACCATGCGACAGGGCGGATAAATGTCGTACTTTTCCGCTTTGGGTGGAATTTTATGAAACGGTAAATCGGTTTTTTGACAGCAAAACTCTTGAAGATATTATAAAACGGTAATAATAAAAAATCGGCAGAAGCATTTAATTTACGCTTCTGCCGATTTTTTATTTTGAATTTTCGGTTTATTACTGTAAAAGCAACAAACTGAATACCAATGTAAACAATGCAACGGTTTCAACAATACCTATTACTATAAAGTAGTTAGCGGCACCTTTGCCGGTTTCGCCCAAAGCGTCTGCCGATGCGGCGGCAACTTTGCCCTGGAACAAAGCCGAAAGACCTATTGCAATACCTGCAAAAATACCTACTGCCATAGCAAGTGTTGCCGATGCAGTACCGTTTGTGTAAGCCGAACGGATAAAGTTCATTAACAAAAATCCGTAAATGGTTTGGGTAAGGGGAGCTCCCGAAAAAGCAACCATCAAGAAAGATGCGGGTTTACCGTTGGCGTAACATTTTTTCCAAGCACCAACCGATGCCATTGCGGCATATCCCGCACCGAAAGCGGAACCGACTGCCGAAAGACCCAAAGCACATGCCATACCTATTGTTTGAATATCCATAATTATTTCTCCTTTGAATTTTATTTCTTTAATTGTTTTGTTCTTTTAAAAGGTTCGTAAGCGGTTCCCGACCATTCCATTCCAAGTTGCCCCGAAAATTCCAAAAGGTTAAGACGGACACCGTGAACCACAACCGACAAAAATCCCATAACTATATTCATTATATGACCGACGGCGGCAATAATTATTCCCACTATCAAAAGCGGACCGCTAAATCCGGCGGACATATTGTTAAAACTTTGTGCAATCGCAAGTGAAGCCATTCCCACCGCAAAAAGGCGGATATAACTCATAACATTACCGAAAGCACTTATAGTATTAAGGAAAACCGTGAATGTATCCGAAAGTCCCGATTTAAGCCCTTGCGCAAAGGTCTTTTCGGGGGACATTCCGCCGAACACCGCCACAAGCAAGAAACCGACAGCAACTACCGCTGCAACAATTTTAATATTTGTCGGCTGATTTATTACAAGGAAGAGTACCATAAAATATAAAGCACATATCGACAGTAACCAACCTATATCGGCAAGCATACTTAAATCTTTTCTTGTGATTTTCCGTCTTATATTCATAAGGCAGGCAAGGGATAACTGAATAACGCCGATGCTGAAACAAAACTTCATAACGCTGTTTTGAACCGAAGCCGTTTCCATACCGAAATATTGCGGATAGTTTGCAAAACTCGGTATTACAAGTGCCTTTAAGAAGGGGACTTTCATTGCACTTTCAAGACCGAACCAAGTGCCGGTAACCGCACCCCAAATAACTGTTGCAACCGACAAAACTGTTAATAACAATGTGGCGTTTGTAAATTTTTTGGATTTTAAAACTAAAACTATTGCGGCAATAAGGAAAATTACTCCGTAACCCGCATCGCCGATAATCATTGCAAAAAACAGGGTAAAGAAGGATAAGAACCAAAACGAAATGTCATATTCGCCGTAACCCGGAACAGTTCCCAAAATATCAAATATCGGCTTCATAAGCGAAGTTAGTTTGTTGTATTTAACCTTTGTGGGAACAAAACCGTCGTCAACTTCAACCGTTTCATACTGATATGCCCAACCGTTTTCTTTGGCACAGGCAACAAATTTTTCGGTTTCGCTTACGGGGATATAACCGGTAAGCCATACAAGACCGTCTTGTGATTTTGCCGTGTTTTTAACCGAAGAAAACTCGGCATCGTTTTGGGTTTTAATAAGCGCCGCTTTGTAACTTTCAAGTTGTAAAGCGTAATTTTTAAGTGTCTCGGTGATTTTGTCAAGTTCGGTTTCGCAAAGCATAATTTCGGATTTTAATTGGCCAATACCCTTTTCGGGCAGTAAAAATTCGGTTGCCGTAATATCACGTGAGAGTTCGCCTAAAACCGCAACAGTATCCATTTTATCAACCGAAGCCAACTTGATATACTTAATATCCTGCGTTTCGCTTAACTTTTTAAGTTCCTTTTTGTCTATTCGGTAAAAATGAAAGTCAAGTCCGTTTTCTTTAAGTTCTTTTACCTTTTGGGGGTCAAAATCGCCCCAAGCGGAAATTTTGTCAACGCTTAAAAGTTTATTTGTTCTTTCTTCTTCCAAAACCGCCTTGCGCTCTAACGCTTTTTTGGTGTTTTGGAACATTTCTTCAAAATCGTCGTCATTAAGAATTGTTTCGGCCGTTTTTTCTTTCGGCGCATATTCGGAAAGTTCTATAGACAGTTTTTGCAACAAAGCAAATCTTGCATTGATTTTTTCGTCGGCACTGCATTTTTCACTGATATGCAAAACACCTAAATCACGGAGTGCCGATACCATTTGGTCCTTATTTTGTTCCAAAGCGACAATGTGCGTCAAATTCATTTTTTCAATCATACACTCGCCTCCTGCCGCTTTTTCTTGGCAATTTTACCCCTAACAACGGCACTTGTTTGCTGGTCGCCCAAGTAGATGCTTATTTGCCGTATATTATTTTTTGCTTCGGGAATTTTTACCTTTTCAAACAAATTTACACGCTGTGAAGTAAAACGTAATTCTTTGCCAAGCAATTCGTTTTGAATTTTAAGAGTTTTAAGGAGCATATTAAGCCGTGCAATATCACGTAATTTGAAAATTGCCTCGTCAACCCATAAAGGATAATCGGATATTTCGTAATGTATATCCTCAAAAGTCAGTTCCTTAAAAACCGGAACGGTAACGCCCGCAATATTTTCGGTAACACAAACAGAACTTTTCGGTTTTACAAGATTTTCCAACTTTTTGTCATCTGAAAATAATGTGTTTTCCGAGAAAACGGCAACCCAATCATCAAGCCCTGCTACCAAACGGGAAAGTTCTTCTTGGTATTTTTGCAGTTCGGCGGTAATTTTCATCATTACCGTTTGCAGTTGCTGTTTTTTAAGTTCCAATGTGGGTAAATACCTTTGAAACTGCTTTAGTTTATCCTTTTGCACCTTTAACTCATTTTTTGTAAGTTTAACAGATGCCATATTTTTATACCTTTAGTCCGCCTTTATTCGGCCATCTTTCTTCAATCAAGTTTGTTTTAAGACCTGTTTCGTTTGGTTCAAAACATTCGGCTAAAATTTCCCAACCAAGGTCGAGTGCGTCTTCAAGACCGATATTAACCGACAAATCCATAAGTTTTGTTTCAAAAAGTTCGCCGTATTTTAAAAGTTTTTCGTCCCATTCGCTCATCATAAAGCCCATTGACTTTTTCTCAAGAGTTTCTTTGTATGAACTGTAAAGTTTAATCATAGCGTCCATAAGGGCACGGTGGTCGTTTCTTGTTCTGCCGTTTACGTTTTGTTTTAAACGTGAAAGCGAACCGAACGGCTCAATTCTTCCGTGTTTTAAATAGTACTGACCTTCGGTAATATAACCCGTATTATCGGGAACGGGGTGGGTAACATCGTCACCCGGCATTGTTGTAACCGAAAGAATGGTAATAGAACCCAGTCCGTCAAAAGCAACCGCTTTTTCGTAACGTGCGGCAAGGCAACTGTAAAGGTCGCCGGGGTAACCGCGGTTGGAGGGGACTTGTTCCATAGTTATGGCAGTTTCTTTTTGAGCATCGGCATAGTTGGTCATATCGGTAAGAAGAACCAAAACCTTTTTGCCGTCAAGGGCGAATTTTTCGGCAACCGCAAGTGACATATCTGGAACAAGGGTACATTCAACCGTCGGGTCGGAAGCGGTGTGAATAAACATAACGGTGTGTCCCATAGCACCGCCTTTTTCAAGGGTGTCCTTAAAGAACAAATAGTCATCGTATTTAAGCCCCATTCCGCCTAAAACTATAATATCAACTTCCGCCTGCATTGCTATTCTGGCTAATAGTTGGTTATACGGCTCGCCCGAAGCCGAAAAAATAGGCAGTTTTTGGCTTTCAACCAAGGTGTTAAATACGTCAATCATCGGAATACCGGTTCTTATCATTGTTTTGGGTACAATTCTTTTTGCCGGATTAGCAGAAGGACCGCCGACGGTTATCATATTGTCGGTAAGAATAGGTCCGTTATCACGGGGAACACCCGCACCGTTAAAAACTCTGCCAAGCAATTTGTCGGAATAAGAAACCGTCATAGGTCGGTTTAAAAACTTAACCGTATCGGTTGTTGAAATGCCCTGTGTACCCGAAAAAACCTGTAAATACACCTTGTCATTATCAAGTTTAATTACATTAGCATAACTTTTGCCAACCATTGCAAGGTCGCCGTTTCTGACGCCTTCGGCTCTAACCGTAACAACGTTACCTACAATGGATTCAATTTTTGTATATATCTTTTGCATTTAGGGCACCTCCTTATTTAGTAATTTTTGCGTTGCAGTAATCTTTAATTTTCTGTTCCTGCTTGTAAAATTCGGGTGTATCAAACGGTATTACGTTCCAGTCAAGAAATTCCTGTCTTAACTGGTTAAAGAACAAACGAATATCTTTTTTGCTTTCAAAAGAATAGTCCGACTGTAAAACGGAAAATACAGAATTAAAAACATATTTTTGGCGTTCAACCGAACAAGCGGCATCAACGGGATCAAAAGAATCTTGTTGGAGATAAACCGCATCTAAAAATTCGCCTTTTTGGTAGGTTATAAAGTCTTCTATCGAAGTACCTTCTTCACCTATAACCATCATCATTTGGTTTATTTCCGTTCCTCTTATTAAAACGTTTCTCGCCTCGTTCACCTTATCCATATCAATAATGCCTTGGTATTTAGACCAAGAATCAATCGGGTGAATGGCGGGGTATTTACGTGCGTCCGAACGCTCACGGGAAAGACCGTGAAAAGCACCTACAACCTTAAGGGTTGCCTGTGTTACGGGCTCTTCAAAGTTACCGCCGGCGGGGGAAACAGTACCGCCTATTGTAACCGATGCAATCTCTCCCGACCTTAATTTAACCTTGCCCGCACGTTCGTAAAATCCCGCAATAACCGATTCAAGGTAAGCGGGGAATGCCTCGTCACCCGGAATTTCTTCAAGACGTCCGCTCATTTCACGGAGTGCCTGTGCCCAACGTGAGGTAGAGTCAGCCAGCATTAAAACATTAAGTCCCATTTGTCTGAAATATTCGGCTAAAGTGATTGCTGTGTAAACCGATGCCTCACGTGATGCAACCGGCATTGAGGAGGTGTTGCAAATAATAATTGTTCGCTCCATCAAAGAACGTCCGGTTCTGGGGTCTACAAGTTCGGGGAACTCTTTTAAAATTTCAACAACTTCGCCGGCACGTTCGCCGCAAGCGGCAACAATAACAACGTCAACATCGGCGTTTTTTGCCTCCATATGCTGTAACACCGTTTTACCCGCACCGAAAGGACCGGGAACGCAAAATGTACCGCCCCTTGCAACAGGCAAAAAAGTATCAATACAACGGATTTTTGTAATCATCGGTTCGTCGGGACGAAGACGCTTTTCGTAACATTTAATTGCTTTTTTAATCGGCCAGGAAAATACCATTGTAAGTTCTTGGCGGTTTCCGTTTTCGTCGCTTATAACCGCAATAGTGTCATTTACATTGTAAACCCCTTTTTCGGCAATTTTTTCCACCGTCCATTCGGTGTCTTCCAAATAAAAGGGAACCATAATTTTATGCTCGAAAAGTCCTTCGGGTACAGTTCCCAAAGTGTCGGCAATACGCAGTTTATCACCAACCGAAACGGCAGGGGTAAATTCCCAGTCCTTATTGGGAATAGGGTCTAAATAAACCCCGCGCTCAAGGAAGAAACCACACTGCTCGGCAAGTTCCGGCAGGGGGTTTTGAAGACCGTCAAACACACGGGATAAAAGACCGGGACCTAATTTAACGCTCATCAGTTCATCGGTAAATTCCACCTTGTCGCCAACCTTGATACCTTCGGTCATTTCGTATATTTGCATACTGGCAACGCCGTTATTTACCCTGATAATTTCGCCTTTTAACCGCTGAGTTCCTACAATAACAAAGCCAACTTCATTTTTCTTTATAGAACCGTCCACCTTAACAAATACAAGGTTTCCGTTTACACCGGTAATTAAACCGGTAACACAATTTTCCATCGCTATTCTCCTATATAAACTAATTTTCAGTTTATTTTTGTAATTTGTTCTTCAAGTGATTTTACAAGTTTGTCTAATTCCGCTTTACCTTTTTCGGTATTAAAAACCGTTTTTCTTTCCAAAAGTTTTAACTTTAAGGCATAGCCGAAAAGGGCATAATCATCATAAGCGTGAGTGCCTATAAGTAAATCCAATCTATCGAAAAGGAAAGAAAGCAAAGTTTTTTCGGCATTAAGGGGGTTTTCGTCCGCAATAGCCAAAGAAACAACCTTGCCGACACTGTCATCCTTATCGTAATTTTGATTTAACGGCAGTCCTAACTTTTTACTTCTTTGGAAAGTAAGTTCGCCTTTGTATTTGCGGTAAACTTTAGCCCAATCTTTAACAAGCGGTCCGTCTTCGGAATCTAATGAAAGGTTTTTAAGTAATTCATATTTAGAATCGCTTATATTACCTTTGCAGTTATAAAGAAAATCATCATAACTAATAGGCATTTCCGTATCGGGTTTTAACATAGGTAAACTTGACATTAAATAAAAATATGATGCCATAAATTATTCACCTTAAATATCAATATCCGTAAGAAAAAGATCTAACATATCGGCAATTTCTGCGTTAGAACAATCAAAATAGCCCGAATTATCCTTTAAAGATAGGCGAAAACCGGTTTTAACCGCAGGGGAAATTTTAATTTCCAAACCGTTTTTAATTTCATTTGCCAATTCCGCTTTAAGTCCGTCGTTTATTTCACAAACTTCTGCGGTATAATCGGCGGGGTTTTCTTCGTTTATTGCGGCTTTAATAAGTTTTGCAAGGGTTTCGCCCTTAACCGTATTTTTAATGTCCGCTTCGAGAATTTTTTCAAATTTTTGCTTAATTTCGTTTTCAAAAAGCAAAACAGCGTCCCTTTTTGCCTGCAAAATATTTGTTTTGGCACTTTCACGTAAAAGGTCAACTTCAAGTTTTGTTTTTTCTATTATTTTTTCCTGCTCGGCTTTGGCTTTGTTTATTATGTCGTCTGCCTGTTTTTTGGCTTTTGAAATAATTTCTTCGGCTTTAGCGTTGGCTACATCAATTCCGTCCTTTTTAATGGAGGAGACCAAATCCTCAATCTTTAGTTCCATAGGTCAAGATTCCTTTCTTTATATAATCATTTAAGTGTTCTAACTGTTAAAAATAGAATACCCCAAAATGTTCATATTTTAAAAAATATTATAGCACTTTAAAAAATCAAATGCAATACTTTTAACAGAATATTTACTTTTTTATAAAAAAACAAACCCCACGGTTTGCCGTGAGGTTTTGTTATTTTAGTTCAATTATAGCCGCTAAATTGCCACGCTTTCCGGCAGTTGCCCTGTGGGAATGAAGTTCGTTTTTGTTGCAGCAGGTGCAAATATCCGAAATGTCCATATTATTTTGGTTAATACCTGCGTTTATTAAAATTTGTTTATTCGCCTCTACTAAATCGAGCATATACTTTCCGCCGCTTTTTTCGGTAAATATTTTATCGATTTGAAGATAGGAAAGTTTTTTAAATTCGTTATAAACGGGTGTGTCCACCTCGTAACAACAACTGCCGATACAAGGACCGATACAGGCGATAATGTCATTCGGATTAGAACCGAAATTTGAAACCATTTTTTCTACCGTCTTTTTTCCGATTTCTTTTACAGTACCCCGCCAGCCGGAATGAGAGGTTGCGATTATCTTTTTGACAGGGTCGCAAAACAGTAGGGGAGTGCAGTCGGCATACTGTGTCACAAGGGCTACTTTCGGTTTACCGGTAATCAGTCCGTCAATATCGGAAAAAGAGTCCTTGAAAATTCCCGTTCCGCGGTGGGACTCGTCAACAATTTTAATATTATCGGTATGGGTTTGACGGCTTAAAACAAGATTGTGGGTATCAGTACCAATTGCGTTGCACAAAATTTCGTAATTTTTAAGTACGTTTTCACGTGTATCGCCGTTATTGAAACTTAAATTCATACTTTTGTACTGTCCGTTACTAACACCGCCAAGACGGGTAGAAAACAGGTGGTTTACAATTCCCGTTTTTTCGAGTTTCGGGAATGTAATATACAAAAGTTCACCGTTTATGTTTATATTAAGGTTATTTGATTTCATTGCATTTTTCCTTACCTGTTATGTCAAGATATAGTTTATTTGCATTTTCAATTAGTTTTTCTTTTGTTTCATTGCCGTATTTTTGGGCAATTTTTTCTAAAGAAATGTCCATAAACGGGGGGCGTTTATGTGGCGAATGACTGTCCGTTCCGATGAATGTTACAACGTTTTCAGAAAAGAGTTTATCAAGCGTTTTAGAATAATCTTTAATTAAAAATGATGTTGCGTTTACTTGGCTCGGTATTCCGTTTTTTTTAACGAATTCAATAAACTTTCGATATTTTTTAGCGGTTTTATAACGCTCTATATGGGCAATTATAGGAACAATATTTCGTTCTTCTTTTAAATACAACAATTCGTCAAATAAATTATCATTTATCAAATCAGGCGTTAATTCCAAAAGAAGAAAACAAGAACCGTTTAATGTGAAGTGCTTTAATTCGGATGCTTTGCTTATTCCGCTATAATATAATATTTCACAACCCAAAAAAATATTAGGAACTTTTTTGTTTTCGGTTTTTTCTTTTAATAAAGAAAATGCCTTTCGGGTTATACTAAGATAATCTTCAAGATTATCTTCAAGCGGATAAAAGTGCGGTGTTGCTACAACATCAGTTATCCCTTGACGGTACATTTCTTCAAGTATGGCTATAGATTCTTCAATTGTTTTTGCACCGTCATCCACTGCGGGCAAAATATGAGAATGAATGTCTAACATAATTATCACCGTATAAAAAAGGGGGATATATAATATCCGCCCTTTAATATTTATAATATTGTGAATTTTTATTTTTATATTTATACGAATAGGAAGGATTGGAAACCGAACCGTTTAGTATTACACCCGAAACATCAATATCTAAAACCTTAAGTGCTTCGTAAGCTTTGTTAAATGAATAGTAAGTGGTTGAGCCGGCTTTTACTACCATAATAAGTGCATCGCATTTTTGGGAAATAATAAGGGAATCAGACACAGGGTTTATCGGCGGTGTATCAATTACTACATAATCATAACGCTCTTTAAGTTCATCTATTAAGGATTCAAAATTTTCACTACTGAATAATTCGGTAGGGTTTTTTGCCTTTGAACCGGAAATAACAACATCTAAATAATTGTTGTAATTAACAATTGCATCATCGATTTTATTGTTGCCGCAAAGATAATCGACACAACCGATTTCGGCATCAATTTTAAGGCGTTTGTTTATTGAAGGACGACGTGAATCCGCATCAAGCAAAACAACTTTCTTGTTAAGTTGAGATAAAGTTATTGCAACATTGATAGCGGTTGTAGACTTACCTTCACCGGCATTTGGACTTGTAATGGCTAAAACATTACCGCCGTTTTTATTTAAAAGCGAAATAATGTTTGTGCGTATGTTTTTGTATGATTCAACAATAAAGAAAGGGGTTTTTGTATTGATGTTAGGTACTACATTTTTTTCTGAATTATTCATAATTTTTGCCATTTGCTTTACCCCTTTTTATAAGTATATTTAGCATATTTTTTAGACTGTGCTTTGGTGAAATCCGGCACATTTCCTAATACTGTAAGATTGTAAGAGGACAATAAATCTTCTTCGGTTTCAATGGTAGCATTGTTTAAGGAAAACAGGAAGACAATCGCATAACATAAAGCAGCACCTGCCAACGCCGCTAAAACGGTATAAGACATTGTATTAGGATAGGTTTTAGCCGCACCGTCTGCCAAAGTTACCCTGGTTGAAGAAGAATTAGGTATAAATTCGGTGATGTACTCAGGTACTAATTTTAAAAACGTGTTTGTGATTAGCATTGCCTCGGATTTATCGGTAGTTTCAAAACGCACATCAATAAATAATGAATTTTCGTCACGACTGCTGATTTTTGAAAAACTCTTAAGTGCCGAATAAGAGTATTTTCCTCCGAGTTCATCTGCCAGCATTTTATAAATATCATTACTGGAAAGAATATCTTTTACGGTGGGCAAAAGGTAAATTGAAGCCGAAATATCCGAACCTTTGACAGGTCCCGAAGATGCGTCCCCTTGCAGTATAGCACCGTTTGTTACCATTACCGAACCGGTTGCTGCGTATTTTTCTTCAACCAGATAGTTGAAGTAAACAAATGCAGAAACACCGCACAGCACTGCCACTAATATAATTGTAACTATATTTTTTACAAGTATTTTAAACAAACGGTAAATTGATATGTTATTCATAGTAAACCTCATTTCAAAATATTTAAACGCAATATAACAATTATATTATATAAGAAGCGGAGAAATAAATCAATACTTTTTTTGTTTTTATTGAATGTATACAAAATACTCTGCAATACTTTTAACTATTGCCTCTGCCTTTCGGTCGTTGATTTGTTCGTTTTTAATATTTGTATAGTCAAAACTGTTGGACATATATCCGTTTTCGGTCAATACAACGGGGCAAACCGAACTGCGTAAAACAAAGTATTTATGAAATTTAAATGTGCTTTTTTTATAAATTCCTGTGTTAAAACTATGGTTTAAAACAAATTCCGCCGCCTTTTTGGAAAAAGGGTGGTGGTAATAACTTCCAAAGCCGTTTAATGATTTTGAATTGTTGGAATCGTGATGAATTGCAATGCAGTAGTCGGGTTTTAGGCGTTTTAGCATACTCATTTTATCGTTAAATGTTGAAGTAACATCCGAAGAACGGGTTAAATATACGTCTGCACCTATTGATACCAGTTGGTCTTTAACCTTAAGTGCAAGGTTTAAGTTACGGTTGGCTTCGCTTAAAGCGGCACCGTCCGCACCTAAAGCACCGCAATCCGAACCGCCGTGACCGACATCAATTAAAATTTTAACACCGCTTAAATCCACACCGTAAATGTTATCTTGGGTTTGGGTTACGGTTTTAGGATTTAAAAATTCAAAACAAAGGTTTCCGTTCTCGTCATAGTAAGAGTCCCAACCGTAAAATCTTCCCGCTTTTTTAGGTATAGACGCAAAGTAATATCGTTTGCGTTTTTAATAACTTTTGCACCCGAAAATACGGGATTATCCTGAGGAATTGTTACTTCACCGTTAAATACCGTTGCATAACAAAATGTTATATCCACATAATTATAAGAAATATTTGATACTGTCAAGTCGCCGTTATAATGTTGCGGCAACAGTTCAAAATAGAAGGGGGCTTTCCAGTTTACACCTAAATTGAGCACCGTGTGTGAATCTATTATATCCAAAGAATTAAAGGTGATTTCGTTATGGTCGGGCAAAGTTCCTAAATACTGTTTTATGACGGTTGTAATGTTTTTGGTCGGCTTGTCGGGGTAGGTATTGTAAACGCTTCTTCCGCAACGAAGTGTTGTAAGATTATAGGTGTATCCGTCACGCTTAACAGCAACACTGTTTGCCGAACCGTAATCCACCGTTCCTTTGGGAAGATAGTTATTATACGGTTTTGAAATATCTTTATTCGTACCTGCGTCAAATGTTTCGGCTTGAAATGCCACTATTTCGGTAATAATTCCCGAACCCACATCGGTGTATTTTCCGCCTTTCGGGGTAGCGTTAGGGTCGCTTTCAAGGACGGTGTCTTCCTTTTTGCAAACAATTTTACCCGACGTAAAGGTCTCGCTAAAGGATTCGTATGTACCCTTAAAGGTAACCGTTCCTAAATTCAGGTCACGAAAATGCCCCGTAGGCAAACTAAAACTGCCGCTATAGTCTATAAATTCGTTTTGTGCGTTACCGGAAGGAGTTAAGGAAACGGTGACACCGTTAAATGTCGCCGTAACATTACTGCCTTGACGGGCAAAAACGGTAACAGGGAATTTTGCCCCCGCCGAATAGGTTTGGTTGGCGGTAGGGGAAAAGGAGGAAATAACAACAAATCTGCGGTTAATAATAAATGTTTTTACAGAGTCACCCGCTTTAAAAGTAAAGGTATTGTTTCCGTAATTCAGTTCCTTTGTTACCGTGAAATTGCCGTCATTATCGGTCAAAATCTCTTCGTTTCCAACCAAAATTACGGTGTTTTGGGTGAAATTACCGCTAAATGTTATTTTGTCTTCGGTGGTGGTAAACTTTTCATTTTTCGGTGAAGAAAAATTTAAAACCGCCGGTTCGGGCAAGGGCGGGGGAGTATCCACCGGAATAGCACTCGATTCTTCCGAAATGACCGAAATCTGTGAAGAAAGTGAAGGTGTTGCCGACTTTTTGGCAACCTTTATTATAATAAAAACTGCGCTAATGCCTGCAATTACCGCAAGCAAAACACAAAGAATGATGATTAGTGTCTTTTTCATATAAAACTCCGAAAATAAGTGGTAAGTTAATTATAAGCCGTCAGGATATTTAATGCAATAATTTTGTAGAAAAATGACGAAAATGATATATTTTAAATTAAGTATTTATTGTATTTATAAAAAATTACTTGACATAGTACCAAAAATATTGTATTATAACATTACATTGTGAAGTAGTTATAGTTTGGAGCATAAATGAGTATAAATTTTGTCGAAAATAACAATAAATTGACCGACGAAGAAATTATCAAAGAAATCGGCGGCGGTAATTATCGGTTACTTTCGGTTATTATTGACCGATATTTGCCCCTAATTATATGCCTCACAAAGCAGTATTTGCCGGAAATACAGGCAGAAGATGCGGTGCAGGAAGTAACATTTGCATTTTATTCCGCAATAAAGAATTATGACAGCGAAAAATCCTCCTTTTCCACATTTGCCACTACCTGTATTAAGCGTGCGGTTATTTCGCAAATAAGGAAAAACAACACCAAAAAAATGATACCGCAAGAACTTATCACATCTATTGAGGATGTTGAAATTACGGATTCCAACAGTCCCGAATCAATACTTATTGAAAAAGAAAATTACAAAGCGCTTACCGAAACAATTAAACTTGAACTTTCCGATATGGAATTTAATGTGCTTGAATTATTCTTAGAGGGTAAAAGTTATTCCGATATTGCAAAGAGTTTAAGCATTACCGAAAAAGCGGTGGATAATGCGCTTGCGAGAATACGAAAAAAGTTAAAAAAATAACGGTTTTACACCGTTTTATATGCCCATGTAGTTTAAAAGAAGAACGTTGAAAACAAAGATGTCGGTGCAATTCCGTCCGGGGCTAATAAAGACCGAGAGAGGTAAAAAACATGTTTGAAGACAAGACACTGGTTTGCAAAGACTGCGGAGAGGAATTTGTATTCACCGCAAGGGAACAGGAATTTTATGAATCTAAGGGCTTTGTAAACGAACCGCAACGTTGTAAACCCTGCCGTGACAAGCGTAAAAACGCCGGCAGAGCACCCAGAGAATTGCACGAAGCAGTTTGTGCCGCTTGCGGAGGTGTTGCAAAGGTTCCTTTCATTCCCCGTGACGACCGTCCGGTGTACTGCAGCGAGTGCTTTGCAAAAATGAAAGAAGACACTACTGCAGAAGAAACCGCCGAAGAATAATAGTTTCTAAACAAAAACTACCCCATTTTTTTGAGGTAGTTTTTTTGTGACTTAAAATTTCCTGATTTCAAGCGAGGAGTCATCCTCGCCTTTTTCAATTTTACGAATAACTATATAATATCCGTAATCGTCAAACACTTTTACATAAATTCTGTCGCCTAAATGCTTGCCTAAAATGGCGTTGCCAATGGGGGATTCCTTGCTAATTAAACCTTTCATAGAGTTTTGGCGGAGTGTTGTTACAATACGTACCGTTTCTTCGCAGTCATCTTCTTCAACATAATAGGTTACGGTGTCAAATAAACCAATTTCGTCCTGACGGCTTTCGGCATCAATTACAACAGCGGTTTTAATCATATTGCGTAAATATCTTATTCGGCTTTCGTTTTTGCCCCTTTCACGCTTTGCGGCGTGGTATTCCGCATTTTCGGACAAATCACCGAAACTGCGGGTAAATTTTACCTCTTCAAGAATTTTCGGTCTAACCGTACCGATGCGGTATTCAAGTTCTTCCTTTAATTTTTCAATATCCACTTTAGTTAATTCGTCGTACATATTATCACCGTTTGTATTTTAACACAAATCAAAAATTTTTGCAAAATAAAAATTGTGCAAAGCAATATGCCTTACACAATTTTTAATATGCCCCTAAACGAAAATGCAAACATTTTTTCCGAGGGCAGGTTATTCGAATAAACTTAAAATAGATATAGGTTGGGAATTTCTATATGCCTCAAGGTGAAGATGGCTTTGTTCGGTACATTCGCTCGGTATTTCGGTTACCGTGCCTAAATTATCTCCCGTTTTTACGGTGTCGCCGTTTTTTACATTTAAGTTTTTTAGAGACGAATATTTAATTACAAGACCTTCGCCGTGGTCTATTGTTACAACCGTGCCGTAGGTTGCGGTTTGTTCTACCGATTGTACTTTACCGTCGGTGCAGGCGGTTACAACCGTACCCTCTTTGCAGGAAATATCAACCCCACCGTGTATTCGCATATCTCCGTAGGTTTCGGAGTACTGTAATGCGGTTAAACTGAAATCTTTTAAAATTTCGCCGTTTACGGGCATCGAATACGCTTTTCTGGGGGTTGGTTCTTCTACCGGAACATCTTGTTTTTCTTCTGCAGTGGGTGTAGTGGGTATTACATTTTCAACCCCGTTGGGTTGGTTGGTATTTGGGTTTGTGTTTTCATTATATGACGGGTTGTTATTATTATATTCACTGTTTTGGCTGCTGTTATTATCTATTTCGGGTTTGGTGTCCGCCAAATTTGAAAAAGCCGCCCAAGCCGCAATGCCGATTACTATAAGACATACTGCCAAAACAATATAAAAAGCGGAATTACCTCTTTTTTGGGAGGAATCTTCGGTATATTTCATAATCATCTTCCTTTCGCAAATATTATTGACAAAAAGAACAAATTATATTCTTTAAAAAATTTTAAAATTCGTTCATAATATGGTAATTATTTTAGTGTATTATATGCTTGTACCGAAAAGGAAGCCGCATCCGTTTTGGTATATTTCTTAAAAACATTTAAGAAATTTCTCCTCAAACCCCTTATAAGAAAAAGAACCGCGTTTTTGCGGTTCTTTTTCTATTTTATGGTAGCATTTTTGATTTTTGCATTAAAATAGGGTGAGGTAACTTCAATTGGCAATCCGGTGGCACCCATATACATTTTAATGTTTGTACCGTCTATATTTTGGTTTACATAATATTTATCGCCGTTTTTCAAAACTTCGGTGTATTCAGCGGAAAAAATTTTATAAATAATATCGGCAGCCGAAAATTCCGGCAAACCGTTATCAATACTGTGTGTTATTCCGTTATAGTCGGCAGTAACTGTGTTTGCGCAGTAGGTGATTTTCAGTCCTAAAAGCGGTTCGGGGGTTAAAAATTCAATACCTGTATCGCCGTTTTTTGCAATGTCCACTTTACATTCATAACTTTCGTTGTAGTATTTAATAACACTATTAAAACAAATTCCTTTTGTAACCGGGGTTGTGTTATTTGCCTTTGAACTGCAAGAGCAAAGGCAAAACAACGGCAAAATAATGCAAAAAAGTTTTTTCAAAACCGAACACTCCCTTAAAGTGCTTCGATTATATCAGAGGGAAGCAGTGCTTCTTCACCCAAAATTTTTGTCTTTTGGTCTGCCGCATTGCCGTGTATATAAACCGCAGATTTTAGTGCTTCGCAAATGGGAATACCTTGCGCTATTTTAGAAACGATAATTCCCGCAAGTACATCGCCGCTGCCGCCTGTTGCAAGACCGGGGTTTCCGTTCATATTAAAGAAAACTTCCGAATCGGGTGTGCAAACAATGGTGTTAGCGCCTTTCAACACTAAATAGCAGTTATATTTTTTTGCAAAAGTTATTGCGGTGTTTACTCGGTCTGCCTCTACTTCGGCGGTAGTTTTTTTGCAAAGCCGCGCCATTTCGGCAGGGTGGGGGGTTAATATAATCGGAGCATTTGCCTTTTTAAGTAATTCTATGTTGCGAGACAAGACGTTTATGCCATCGGCATCAATAATAAGCGGAATATTTGTGTTTAAAATAAGTTTTTTAAGCAGTTTTTCGGTAGATTTAGTATTTTTCACACCGCACCCAAAAAGTATTGCTGTTGCTTTTTCGGTTATTTTTTTTATGTTAATATTTGAAGAAAGTGAGCCGTTTAGGGTTTGTCTTACAGGTACGCAAACCGCCTCCGGAACCGAGACCGTAAAGGGTTTGTAAATACTTTTACACAAAACGCA
The DNA here is from genome assembly GCA_036310925.1 of Acutalibacteraceae bacterium. GTDB lineage: Bacteria > Bacillota > Clostridia > Oscillospirales > Acutalibacteraceae > UBA737. Next base: position 11,528 of record JAXJQX010000001.1, on the reverse strand, counting down.
TTTTGCAATACCTACACCGCTTCTTAAACACGCCTTTGCCGATAAAATAGCGGCACCCAACATACCGTAACTTCCGCAAAACAAAACGGCAGTACCGAAAGTGCCTTTGTGGGAATTATGTTTTCTTTTTATCGGCTTTGGTTCATCTATTGTTTCAAAAATAAAATCATTAGGGTTAATTCCGATATCTGCAACAGTCACTTTACCGCAGTAATCGGTAGCGGGCGGTAACATAAAACAGGGTTTTAGGGCGATAAAAGTAACCGTTAAATCGGCATTTATGCACCCGGCTAAAATTTTACCGTTATCGCAGTTAATACCGGAAGGAATATCAACCGAAATACGAATAGCGTCAGCGGAATTTATTTTTTCTATCAAGCATATAATTTCTTTGCTTAGTTCACGGTTAAGACCGATACCGAAAAGAGCGTCTATTATAATATCGAAATCATCTTCAAAATTTTCGGTTATTTTAATTCCGCAAAGTTTATTATAGTAAAATTTTGCGGTGTCGGTTTTCGGCTCGCCTAACGGTGTTATAACAGTTACATCATAGCCGTTATCCCTTAAATTCTGTGCAATTACAAACCCGTCACCGCCGTTGTTACCGCTGCCGCACACTACGGCAATTTTTTTGTCCGATAAGTTGTAATTGTTTTTTATAATCTCAAATACCTTATCACCGGCGGTTTTCATAAGCCCTTCAAAAGAAAAAATGCCGCTATTGACAGCATTTTCCTCATGACTTTTAATTAAAGCCCGTGTTAATACTTTCATAGCGGCACATCCTTATTTAAACGCAGTATTTGAAATGAATTTGGGAACAAATTTAATAATTGCCGATTTAATTTTATCATTAGGGGAGAAAACAAGGTAAGAAGCTTTACCGCCCTCCTTGTCGGCAACCATTAAGTAAGCGTTATCATCATTTTGATTGCAAGCAAAAACAACTTCTTTTATGTTAACACTGTTTAAAATATTTGGGGTGTATTTTTCTAAACGGGTTACATTCGGAAGTTCAAAACTTAAAACCCTTTTTCTGCTTGATTTATTTACAATTTTATCAACATCCATACTGCCGTTTGTGATAATGTATTCGTATTCAATATTAAAAAGCGATGAAAGTTTATAAGCGCCGTAAATAATACCTGCAATAATCAAAACGAAAAATGCACCTAAATATCCCGAAAATAGGAAAACGACAAAAGCCAGCACCAATGCCAAAAACCAAATTCCCAATACGCCGGCAAGCGATTTACCGTTTTTGTTGATTTTAATTATTTGTTCAAAAAAAGTATCCATAAAACTACCTCTTGTAAAAATTTTCTACTTTATTATACAACAAATAATATGCTCTTGCAATATAAATAAATATAGTTTATAATAAATTTATAAAAGGGTGATGAAAATGAAGATTAAAAGCGGTTTTAATGTAGTAAATGAAAACGGTCATTTTATTGTAAAAAACCAAAACGGCGTTAAAATTAACCAAATTATTACTCTTGACGATATTTCCTTGTTTTTGTGGAACACCTTAAAAGAAAGGGAAGTTTCCAAAAACGAGATGCTTGATTTATTGCTGAAAGAGTTTGAAATTTCCACCGTTTTGGCGCTTGGCGAAATTGATAAATTTGTTAGAATTTTAAAACAAAATGGGATAATTGAGTGATATTTTACAGCCGAATTTTCGGCTGTTTTTATATATAATATGGTACTCTAAACCCAAATTAAATAATATGCCTGCGATCCATCGGGGATACTCTGCGCTACTTGATTTTTCGACCGTTCCGAACGGTTGCGAAAAATCTTCGCTGCTCGAGACTTCACAGTCCCGAAAGACTGTCGCGTCTTTCGGGCTGCTTCGACGAACCCCACCGGGGTTCTCATCCCGCTAAAATATAAAAAAGAAGAAACAACCAAAAGGTTATTTCTTCTTTTTGGTGATCCATCGGGGATTCGAACCCCGGACACCTTGATTAAAAGTCAAGTGCTCTACCGTCTGAGCTAATGAATCATTTTTGACAGCTTTAATATTATATCAACTATATACTTGTTTGTCAACAATAAATTTCATAAAATTGAAAAATTTTTTAAAATTAACAGTAAAATAACGGTCTGTGTGGCAATTATTAAGGGAATACCAACCATAAATTTAGGGTGTTTGGTCTTGTGGCGTATTAAAATCATTGTAATATACATTGCAATCCCTCCGCCAAGGGCAGAGAGATTTAACAATGTTTTTTCGCTTATCCGTCTTTTTCCTTTAATTGCCTGCTTTTTATCGTAAATGCAAACAACTGCCGAAATCAGGTTTACGGCAATAAGATACCCTAAAATAAACTCCATTATACCACCGAAAATTTAAATTTCCTGTATTATAACATTTTTAAACCGCTTTTTCAATTTGTTTTTTAAGTTTTACAATAATTCTTTTTTCAAGCCGAGAAATATATGACTGTGAAATTCCCAATGTATCGGCAACCTCTTTTTGGGTGTATTCGTTATATCCGTTCATACCGAACCGCATTTCCATTATTTGTTTTTCTCTGGGAGGGAGTTGTTTTACAAAGCCGTTTAGAAGCGAGCGTTCGTCTTCGAGTTCAACCCCTCTGCCTACCTCGTCGCTGTCACTTCCCAGAACGTCGGAAAGTAAAAGTTCGTTGCCGTCCCAATCAATGTTAAGCGGTTCGTCTATTGAAATTTCGTTTTTTTGTGCGGAGTTTTTGCGTAAAAACATTAAAATTTCGTTTTCGATACAACGGGAGGCGTAGGTGGCAAGTTTAATATTTCTTTCGGGACAAAATGTGTTTACCGCCTTAATCAGACCGATTGTACCTATTGAAATTAAATCTTCTATGCCTGTGTTTGCGGTGTCAAACTTGCGGGCGATATATACCACCAACCGCAGGTTGTGAATTATCAGTTTATCACGGGAGTTTTTATCGTTTTTTATTAAAAGTGCGGTTTCCTCCTGTGTGTCTAACGGAGCGGGCAGAGTTTCGGGTCCGTTTATGTAAAATGTTGGCTTTATTAAACCGATTTTTAAAAGAATTTTTTTAAAAAAATTTAAAATTTTCATACTATCACCTTATCGCTTTCGGATTTATTATTGCGTTATAACTGTCATCTAATTTTGTTTTGGAAATTGCAAGTATCGGTTTATTAAGCACCGTTTTTGTGTTTTCGGTTATAACAACCGCACTGTCACACCTAAAACCCTCCAACATATCGTTTCCGGTTATTGTGCTGCAGGGAAGAACACGGTATTGTGCCGTAGTTTTATCGGATTCGCCGAAAAGTTCTTCCACCTTTTGCTTATCGGCTATAATTATTTCGGAATTTGAAAAAATATCTTCAATAGAATTGCCGGTGTCTATTATTGCTTCAAGCCGCAAGCTCTTTTTGTTTGCAAAAACCGTAACACTGCAATGATTTGCAAATTTTGAAGTTCTGCCGAAAAGATAATGAAAAACATTAAAAAGAATGTAACATAAAATTGTAAAAATTATTAAAGCAAGGGGAGAAATGTTAAAATACACAATCGAATTATTTAATACCATACCTTTGGGACCTAACATAATCCAAATAGCGAACATAACACCCCCGTAAGCACAGGTTATTAAAAACAAAACGCTGACGCTTTTTAAGATTTTTTTAAAACCGAAACAAACCGTAACCATAAAAACACAGGTTATAAGTTTTAAGAGTGTTTCCAAAATAATGTTGAGTTTCGGCAAAAATATGTAGAGTGAAGATATTGCGCCTATTACGGAGGAAAGAAGTATTCTAAACAAAGACGGCTTGGTATTTAATATTTTAACGCAGATACTTAATAAAAAATAATTTACAATCAGGTTTAGGAAAATCAGTACATCGGCATATACAATCAAAGCAATCACCAAAACAATTATACCGTTATTTCGGTGAAAATAATGTCGATAACGGTAGTGCCGCAAAATTTATTAAAAAAACAGTTCCCTTATTTAAAGAGAACTGTGCGGAGTTTAGGGTATTTTGGGGTTGGCAAACTGTAAATATTCTTCTTTAAAAGATTTATAGTATTTACGGCTAATATGTATACTTTCGCCGTTTTTAAGAAAAACATATTCGTTATTAAATTTAGAAATGCAGTTTAAATTTACAACGAACGCACGGTTGATTTTCTTAAAACAGTTCTTCGGCAAGGTGCTGAAAACCCTTGCCATGGTTTTATTACAGGGAATGACTTCATTACTTAAATGAATAAATGAATGTTTATTGTTTGCTTCCAAATAAAAAATTTCGGAAGTATTAAGACAATATGTGTTGATTTGGTTTGTTATCCACAAAGGGTAATGTTCGCTGTAGGTTACAAAAAAGTCGTCTAATGTTTTAAACAGTGTATTGATATCCAGCGGTTTTATTAAAAACCTAAAAGGCGATACTTTAAAAGAATCAAATATAAAATCTGTATTTTCGCTTACAAACACAATACACGTTTCGGTGTCTTTTTTTCGTAACTTAACGGCAGTTTCAAGTCCGTTATTGCCCGAAAGAGTGTATTCCGTAAAAACTAAACAGTACTTATTTTTGGATTTTAAAAGTTCTTCACCGCTTGAAAATTCTTCAACAATAAATTCCGTTTTGTTTGAATTAGAATAGCGGTAAAGTTGTTTTTTCAACCCTTTACGTTGGTCTATGTCGCTGTCACAAATTGCTATTCTCATTTTAAAACACTTTTTAAAAAATATTATTCCTTTCTTTTGCTCCCGAAAATTTACCTTTGGCTCCATTTTAATTGACAACCTTTCAAACATTTTTTAGAATGTGAATGGTTGCTATCTACTTTCATTTACAAGTTAAAATGCAACTATTAAGGCAACAGTCTGCAATCCCCGCAGACTGTTGTTTTTATTATATTATATTTGTTTGAAAATGTCAATAAATAACTATCGATTATGCAAAATTAACTATTTACTCCAAAGATATTACCTTTTACTCCGTTTTTCGACAATTTTTTAATTCCTTGGCTAAAATGGCAATTATTGTTAAGAAAACGGAAAAATAATGCAATAAACATTTTTTGGAATAAAAGGTTTACAAATTTAAAACCGTTTTCTTTATATTATTATGTAAGGATGGTTTATGATGTGCAACAGATGTTTAAAACTGCTTATTGAAAAATTCAGAAAACAGGATATTACGGTATTCCCTATACTGTATGATGTGTTTAAACGGCTTATTAAATTTTATTCAAACAAACTGAATTACGACGATGCGGTAAGTGAGTTGACACTATTTTTAGTGGAACTTTTTTATAAAATAGATTTATCTAAATTTTCGGCAGATGAATCTTTTTCGATAAACAGGTATATTGCGGTATCAATTAAAAACCGATATTACACTTTATCTTCAAGGAAAGAGCGATATATTAAAATATGCAACATATTAAATGACAATCACGGATATTTGCCCGATTTTGAACAGCATATTTGCCTGATTCAAAGTTTGAAAGTTTTGTCCTACAAACAAAGAGTGATTATAGTTTATAAATACATATACGGTTACAGTGATTTTGAAATTGCTGTGTTGTTAGGGATAAGCCGACAGGCAGTTAACCGGCTTAAAAACCGAGCACTTAAGTGTCTTAGGGAATTTTTTGCGGAGGAAACAGTTGATGAAAACACAAGATGATATAGAACTTTTTCGGGTTAGAAAAAGTTGGTTTGATATTGCTTCTCAAGTAGGGGCGTTTTTTCTGTTTGAAAATGCGTTAGACGCCGCAATAAAATCGGAATGTAACATTTATAACAGTAAGAAAAAGTGCGTATGGAATTATAAGGAGGAAATTTTATTTTTAAAATAGAACTAAATGCGGTGTTTTAGGATGTTTGCCGTAAATTAAAGAAAAAATTAAGGGAGATTGCATTTTACGCAATCTCCCTTACTGTCTTTAAAATATTCATATAATACTCCTGCCGTCTAATACTGCGTTTACAAGAGTTTCGCCTTTGTATTCAAGTTTGAGTGAGAAAAAGGGGCTTTCTTGCTCAATCAGTTTTAAAAAAATTTTGTCGCCCTGCCAAATGGGTAGGGAATAGAGAGCATTTTTATCCACCCAGCAAAGTTCCCCCTCGTCACATTCTTTTAGATTTCCGAAAAAATCTTTAGAATGGAAAATGTGCATATATTCGGTAGGATATTTGTCCGACACAAAGGTGACAATACCGCAGTAACGTGCGGAATTTAAAGTAAGTCCCGTTTCTTCAAGGGTTTCCCGCTTGTTACATTCTTCGGGACTTTCTTTATCTTCAAATTTACCGCCAATGCCTATCCATTTATCGTGATTAAGATCATTTTCCTTTTTGGTACGGTGAAGCATTAAATATTTGCCGTCCTTTTCAATATGGCAAAGGGTTGTGTTAATCATTTTTATTCGGTTCCTTTTTCCCCGAGTTCGGTTGATTCGTGAACGTAACCGTCCAAATAAAATGCCTTTAAGTTGGTGTTTTGTGTGTCGAATATTCCGTTATATTGCAAATTTTCATATTCGCTTAAAATAGAGGTATAGGGTGAATAATCGCTCCATTTATAGTAATTGTTTTCGCTGTCAATATATCCTACGGTATCTATAACCGGAAGAATTTTTGAAAGATTAAGCAGGTATTTATTATATTCGGTAAGTTTTACGCCTGCGGTTTCGAGCACAAGGGAAGAAAGGTAGTTACTGCTTAATTTATCAATGTACTGTTCCGCAATATCGTAATTTGCCCAAATAAAGAACGGGGTGATGTGACGCGCCTGTTCCTGTTCTACAGTTAGGTTTGAAAGCGTGTTTACACCAAGACATTCGGCAATAAATTCGGTTTCAACATTTGGCTGATGGTCGCCGAACATACAAATTAAGGTAGGTTCTTTCACTTTGGAAAAATATTCTATAAGTTCCTTAAAAGCATTGTCACTTTCTTTTACAAGCGAAAGATATTTGTTTGCTTTATTGTAATTCTTAGTAGAGGAGGTTGAATAAATCGCCTCGTTAAAGTTTATGCAACTTGGGGTGTAACCGCCGTGGTTTTGCATTGTAACATTAAATGCAAAATAGGGTTGATTTTTGTCACGGTTTTTAAAATCTTCAATAAGCAGACGATAATTGTAAGAATCGCTTATATATTGGCGGACAAGCATCTTTTGTATATCGGGGTAATACTGTTCGACCAACTGTTGTAAATAATCGGGATTACTGCCGTTATCCTGATATTCTTTCATTAAAGAGATATCAATAATATCCTCTAACGAGGTGAATTTATTAAAACCGAAATTGCTGTAAACTTCGGTGCGTTTCCAACCCGAAGCATAGTACGGATGCAACGCATAAGAAGAATAGTTTTGCGCTTTAAGGGTTGAAACAAGGGAAGAAAGCGGATTTTTAACATAAAGCATATAAGCGTTACTGCCCGAAGGTAAAAACGCAGTTGTGTGGCCGGTTAAAAATTCAAATTCGGTATTAGATGTACCCGCACCGATAACCGGAACATAAAGGTTACCTTTAATAGTATTTTCGGTAAGCGAACGCATAAAGGGCATATAGTCCTCGTTGGTTGTTAAATTACCAAGTACCGCAAGGTCGGACAGGGATTCGTTCATAATACATATAATATTAGGTGAATTTTTATTGCCGGTCACATTATTTTGTTGGTTGTTTTCGTTTTTGTTTATTATGTTATCTATTTGGTTGGGGTCATAGGTACTGGGTTTGTTCATATAAAGATATTTTGTATTGGCAAAAAAGTTAAAAACAAAACCGTAGTTGTGGTAACCCCTTGTTTGGTTCCAAAAGTCAGGGCGGACACCCATATCCGCAAAGACGCTTGTAGCGTAAAAAAGTATTAAAAGTACACCGGAAAAGGTAGCGGTAAAAACACGTGATACAATTTTTGTAGGTAATTTGTATTTAGGCGTGGAGGTTTTAATTGAAATTACAACAATTAAAATAAATAAGAACAAGCCGGTAATGACTTTATAATTCGGTGCGTAGTTATAGGTGTTGGCAACATTTAAAGCGGTTGTAACCGTTAAAAAATCCATTGGCTGAAAGGGTGTACCGCGAAAATCCATAACATAACTGTGAGCAACGGCAAGGCCGAACAGTACGGTATTTACGCAAAGATAAGAAACCCTAAAACTACCCGTAAGGGCAAAGAAAATAAAATTGAATACTAAAATAACCAAATAATTGCCGAAAAATCCCAAATAAGTCATATCATAAACAAAAACATTATTAAGACATTCGGTCATTGTTACGGTAATAATAGGCATTAGGAACATAAAAACCATTTGCCAAACTTTATTAAAAGTTTCGTTTTTGATTTTTACGGTATAAATAACCGCTAATGCAATTAAAAAGGGTAACGCAAGGTCGACCGCCAGCAATATCCAACGAACCGAATACTTGAGCGAAGAATAGGTATTAACGCTTAAAACAACTAAAATCAACGAAAGAATACATAATACCGAACCGGTTATTTTTGACTTTTTAGAATAGTTTATTTCAAAGGTGTTTTTAAAAAATTCTTTTACAGTTTTAGTGAAAAAAACCGAAACACCTTTTTTTATGATACTGAAATCCATTATAAATGCACCTCACAACATTAAAAGTATATCACATTATTTGTATAATAACAACTGTTTTTATTGTGAATAGTATGTTAATAAATGAAATTTGGGCGGTTTTATGGCGGATTTTATCTTTTCTTTTTTAATATCTTTCCTAATATTTGTGTCGGTTTTGGCGGTTAAAAGGTATTTAAAGCGGCTAAATAAAAGAATTTTTTGTAAAAAATGTGAAAAATCTACAAAACTTTAGTACTTTAGTTATGTAAAGTTATAAAGTTAAAGAATTTTATAAAAAACACTTTACAACTTCATCACAATGAAGTATAATAGTAGCATCAAAAAACCAAAAGAGGTAATACAAAATGAAAAAAATATTAGCAATCATAACAGTTTTGGCAATGGTATTTTGTTTTGTCGGTTGCGGCAACACTGCAAAGATAATCGTTGCCGAAAAAGAATCTGCAGGTGAAGAAGTAGCAAAAGAACTTGACGGTTACGAATATACTGCGGTTGATACACAAGCAAAGGCAATTATGGAAGTTGCCTCCGGCACAGCCGATGCCGCAATTATTGACTATGTAACTTCAATCGGTTCTATAGGCAAAGGCACAGATTATGAAAACGTTGTTGTAGACGGTGAAGGTTACGAACCCGAAAATTACGGTATTGCTTTCCGCAAAGGTTCTGATGTTACCGCAAAGGTAAACGAAGCGATTACTACACTCAAAGAAAACGGTAAACTTAACGAAATTGCAACAAAGTACAAATTAGAAGAACTTATTTTAGCAAACGATAAGTTTGATGCTTTCAAACAGTCCGAAAAGGATTCCGACTGGGAATACATAAAGAATAAAGGCGAACTTGTAATCGGTATTACATATTTTGCACCTATGAACTACGAAAACGAAGCAGGCGAACTTGTTGGCTTTGAAACCGAATTTGCAAAAGCAGTTTGCGAAGTTTTAGGTGTTACCGCTAAATTCCAGGAAATCAACTGGTCGGCAAAAGAAACCGAACTCGCCGCTAAAAATATTGACTGTATTTGGAACGGTATGACAATTACCGAAGAACGCAGCGAAGCAATGAGCATCACCATTCCTTATATGCAAAACAAACAGGTAATGGTTATTAAAGAAAAATAATCGGAGTTAGTGTAATGACGTTTGAAATTGTAACAAAAGAATTATTACACGGGTTTTGGCAAAACTGTGAAGTTTTTGCATTAACGCTTTTAATGGCAATTACGTTGGGACTCGTGGTAACATTCGGTTCAATGTCAAAATTCAAACCGTTATCATTACTCACAAAAGTTTTTGTCTGGGTCATCAGGGGTACTCCTCTGATGCTCCAGCTTTTTGTGGTTTTATACGTCCCCGGTTTGGTTTTCGGCGTTCCTATGCGTAACCGAATGACAGCGGCTCTTATTGCATTTGTAATAAACTATTCCTGCTATTTTTCGGAAATTTACCGCGGAGGCATAGAAGGTATTTCAAAAGGTCAGTACGAAGCGGGACAGGTGCTTGGTATGACCAAAAGCCAAATATTTTTTAAAGTTGTGTTAATGCAGGTTGTAAAGCGAATTGTACCGCCTATGAGCAACGAAATAATCACTCTGGTAAAGGATACTTCACTTGCCAGAATTATTGCGGTTGGCGAAATACTTATGGCGGCAGAGCGATATGCCGGTAAAGGCGTAATATGGCCGCTTTTCTATACCGGTATTTACTTCTTACTGTTTAACGGTGTTTTAACACTTCTTTTCGGTTTTGTTGAAAAGAAACTTGATTATTACAGAGGTTGATTATGGCTATACTTGAAGTAAATAATATTAAAAAAAGTTTTGCTAAATGCGAAGTTTTAAAAGGTATTACTTTTTCGCTTGAAAAGGGCGAGGTTTTGTCAATAATCGGCTCTTCGGGAAGCGGTAAAACAACCCTTTTGAGGTGTCTTAACTTTTTGGAATTTGCAGAGGAGGGGACTATTAGCGTAAACGGCAACCGAATTTTCGACGGAAAACATTTTGAAAAAATCAAAGAAACGGAAATTAGGGAAAACCGTTTGCACTTCGGTTTGGTTTTCCAAAGTTTTAATCTTTTTCCGCAGTACAATGTTTTGGAAAACGTGGTTTTAGCACCGAATCTTCTAAAGCGAGACACGGTAGATAATAATAAAAAAAGAGCGCTTGATTTATTAAAAAGGGTCGGACTTTCGGATAAAATTGATTATTACCCCTGCCAACTTTCGGGGGGACAGCAACAACGTGTTGCAATAGCCCGTGCTTTAGCGTTAGAACCCGATATTTTGTGTTTTGACGAACCGACATCGGCATTAGACCCTGAACTCACCGGCGAAGTTTTAAAGGTTATTAAAGGGCTTAAAAGTAAGGATAGCACAATGATAATTGTAACCCACGAAATGGAATTTGCGAAATCGGTTTCGGATAAGGTTATTTTTATGGCGGACGGTGTTATTGAAGAAATGGGAACACCCGAAGAAATCTTCCAAAATCCCAAATCACAAAAAACAAGGAACTTTTTAAATAAATCGTTGGAACAGTTTTAGCACTTTTAAGATGAAAACACTTGACAAAATGTTGCTAATAAAGTAAAATGATACGGTAATATGCGGGTGTGGCGGAATTGGCAGCATTTTGTTCGAGTGCGTCCTGCGGACGAATAAACGAAGAACGAAATGGCGCAGCGGTCGAAAAGCGAGGTACGGCAGTACCGAGAACTTCGGGCACCGCAAGAGTCACGCAGAGTGCGTCGGCACTGTGTGATGAGAATTAAATTTCGTAGCATAAATTAAATACATCAAAATATGCGGGTGTGGCGGAATTGGCAGCATTTTGTTCGAGTGCGTCCTGCGGACGAATAAACGAAGAACGAAATGGCGCAGCGGTCGAAAAGCGAGGTACGGCAGTACCGAGAACTTCG